>NZ_JAFKOK010000017.1 GCF_017303295.1 Rhodobacter sp. NTK016B
CTGCCCCCCTCTTGGCCTGCGGCCAATTCACCCCCCGAGGATATTTCGGGATTAAAGATGCGCGCGTCGCGGGGGCGCGGGGGCGATCAGCAATACCGCTCGGGGCCGACCCATTGATCGACGCTGTAGCGGTCGCCATGCGCCCAGCCGACCGGCAGAACCGTCTCAATGCGGGCGAGATCCTCGGGCGTGAGGGTGATCTCGGCGCCGCGCAGGCATTCTTCGAAATGCTGGACCGAGCGGGTGCCGGGGATGGGCAGCACATGCCCGCCCTGCGCCAGAAGCCAGGCATTGGCGATGGCCGCCGCCGGTTCGCCCTTTTCCGCCGCCAGAGCCCTGAACGCGTCTGTGATCTTCAGGTTGGCAGGATAATTGTCAGGCCAGAAGCGCGGATTGCCCTTGAGGAAGGGAATGTCCTTGAGACGCTCGAGCGGGATCGGCGCATCGGTCAGAAGACCGCGCCCGACCGGCGAGAACGCGACCAGCGCCGTGCCCAGTTCGGCGCAGGCCTGCACCAGACCCAGTTCGGGCGAGCGGGTCTGCAGCGAGTATTCCGACTGCACCGCGTCGATCCGTGTGACCGCCGCCGCGCGCCGCAGCGTGGCGGGCGCGATTTCCGAGAACCCCACAGCGCGGGTCTTGCCCGATTTGCGCAGCCGGTCGAGCGTTTCGGCGACCTCTTCTACCGGGCGCCCGGCTTCACGGCGGTGGATGTAGAACAGGTCGACATGATCGACGCCCAGTTTCTCGAGGCTCTTCTCGAGTTCGCTCTCGAGATGCTCGGCATCGTTGCGCAGCAGGCGTTTGCCGTCGGCATCTTGCGTGATCGAGGCCTTGGTGGCGATGACGAAGTCGTCGCGCGCGCCCTTGTTCTTGGCCAGATAGCTGCCGATCCAGCGTTCGGACCGTCCCGCGCCATAGACATTGGCGGTGTCGAGATGGGTCACGCCGCGCGCGCGCATCGTGTCGAGGATCGCGTGCGAGGCCTCTTCGCTGGTGGGGCCGTAGAAATCCGAGAAGGACATGGCGCCGTAGCCGATGGCCGAAAGGGTGATCCCCGAGGATCCGAGTTTGCGCGTTTGCATCCGATGCTCCGAAATGGTGATGTGCCATAACTGCGGAGATCGGCGGGTGGGGTCAACCCGCCCCTTCGCAACGAACCGCCTCACTTTCGCCACGCGCGCCCGCCAGGGTTGAAAAACCCTGTTCCTTTACCCTGTTGAGCCCCGCATGAACCAGACCAGCCCGTTTGCCGCCCCGCTCACCCGTTGCCGCGCCGTGGCCCTGCTGGTCGATGGCGAGAATGTCTCGCCCGGGCAGGCCGCGACATGCCACGAGGCCGCCGCCGCGCTGGGTCCGGTGACGGTGGCGCGGGTCTACGGAGATGCGCGCAATATCGGCACGTGGCTGGAAAAACCGGGCTACCGCGCGGTTCATGCGGGCAGCGGCCGCAACCTGACCGATATGCTGTTGACGGTCGAGGCGATGGAGCTGGCCTTTTCCGGCAGCGTCGACGGCTTTGCGCTGGCCAGCAATGACGGCGATTTCACGCCGATGGTACAGGCGCTGACGGCGCGCGGCTTCCCGGTTCTGGGGCTGATCGGCCCTGCCGCGTCGGGCCTCTTACGGGCGAGCTTCACGCAGGTGCATGTCCTGCCGCTCCCCAAGGCGTCAAAGCCATCCAAAAGCGCGGCGCCAAAGCCCAAACCCGCGCCCGAAGCCACCGCGCGCGCCGCGCTGGCCAAGGGCCCGGTCACGCCGCAGGTCTTCGCCCGCGCGATGCAGGCGGCAGGTCACACCGTGCCCAAGGGCTCGGCCGGCTGGCGGGCCTGGGCGAAGAAAGCGCTTCCCGGCTTCCGGGTCGAGGGCAGCGGCCCCGCGACGCGCTACCGGATCGGCCCATAACCGCGCTGCGTTTCAGTCTGCCGGAAATACTCCGGGGGTGAATTTGCCGCAAGGCAAAGAGGGGGGCCGGGCCCCCCTTCCGCCACACCGACGCAAAGACTGCGCTCAGAGCTGTTCCATCACCTCGTCCGAGGCTTCGAAATTCGCCGTGACGTTCTGGACATCATCATCGTCTTCCAGCGCGTCGATCAGCTTCATCAGCTTCTGCATGCCGTCGAGATCGAGCTCGGTCGTGGTCTGCGGTTTCCAGACCAGCTTGGTCGAGTCCGATTCGCCCAGCGTGGTTTCCAGCGCGGTCGAGACCTCGTTCACATCCTCGAAGGCGCACCAGATGACATGGCCATCTTCGCTGCTTTCGACATCCTCGGCCCCGGCTTCGATGGCGGCTTCCATCACCGTGTCCGCATCGCCCACCGAGGCCGGATAGATGATCTGCCCCATACGGTCGAACATGAAGCCGACCGAGCCGGTCTCGCCCAGATTGCCGCCGTTCTTGGTGAAGGTCGAACGCACGTTCGACGCGGTGCGGTTGCGGTTGTCGGTCATCGCCTCGACGATCACCGCGACGCCATTGGGGCCGTAGCCTTCGTAGCGGATTTCCTCATAGGCATCGCCATCGCCGCCGATCGCTTTCTTGATCGCGCGTTCGATATTGTCCTTGGGCATCGACTGCGACTTGGCTTCCTTGATCGCCAGCCGCAGGCGCGGGTTCTTGTCGGGGTCGGGGTCGCCCATCTTCGCAGCGACAGTGATCTCTTTCGAGAATTTCGAGAACAGCTTCGAACGGGCGGCATCCTGCCGGCCCTTGCGATGCTGGATGTTGGCCCATTTGGAATGGCCTGCCATGATACGCTCCGGGTCTTCGTCTTCGTGTCGGGGACTTGGGGATTGCGCTTGGCTATAAAGCAGTCAGGCCTCGGCTGGCAAGTCCGGGCGATCCACGGGAACGCGGCACTCTACGGACTGCAGGCGCCGCCCGGTGACGTCGCTCAGAAGATCGGCCAGCATCTGACGGTCATAGCGTGCGGGCACCTCAATCAGCGGCACGTTCGCCAGCCGCAAGGCACGCCGCTTTTCCCAGTCGCGCCGCCGCGCATCCCGCGCCGCGCCTTGATCGGTCCCGAAATGACCGCCGCCCTGATACTCGATCACGCAAAGCGGCTCGAAACTGATGCTGGTAACCACGAAATCCGCGTACTTCGCTGAAATGGTGTACCAGTCCCGCTTTTCGCGCGCATACAGAAAGCTGCTCAGGCTGACCTGAGACAGGAGCCGCGCGCCGGGATCGAACAGGACCGGCACAAGATCGGCAAGGTCGCGGTGCAGGCGGCGTTCGGTCTGATTGAGCAACGCTCGAACGGTGAAGTTGCCGGGCGCAAACTCGGACAGGCCCGCCGGGGCTTTCTGCTTCCGGCCGCGTCTTTCACCGCGCCTACGCCGCCCGATCCATCGCTTCAGCGCCGAGATCAGAAAGGACATGACCAGCACGATCCCGCCCAGCAGGATCAGCGAATGCCCAAGACTGATCCAGAACCCGTCCAGAAGCGGGTGCGAGACATCGAAAAGACCACCGGTCGAGACACTGATACGTTCCATGATACGTTCCATGTCCCCGCCATGGCAGGCGATTTCGGCAGAATTTGGACAACCATAACGCGAAACCCCGGACCTGAGCCCGGGGTTTCAACGCTTGGAATTTCAGTCTGGATCAGGCCGCGCGGGCGACGAGGACATCGTCGACCTGCTTGGCGGCACCGGCTTCGTCGATGCCCGAGACGGCAGCGACTTCGCGCGTCAGACGCTCGAGCGCGGCCTCATAGAGCTGACGCTCGGAATACGATTGTTCCCGCTGGTCGTCGGTGCGGTGCAGGTCGCGCACCACTTCGGCGATGGCCAGCAGATCGCCCGAGTTGATCTTCTGTTCGTATTCCTGCGCGCGGCGCGACCACATGGCGCGCTTCACGCGGGCCTTGCCCTTGAGCGTGGCGAGCGCCTTGGCCACCACGTCAGGGGTCGAGAGCGAGCGCATACCGACAGCAGTCGCCTTTTCGGTGGGAACGCGCAGGGTCATCTTGTCCTTTTCGAACGAGATGACGAAAAGCTCGAGCTGCATCCCGGCGATTTCACGCTCTTCGATCGACACGATCTGGCCGACGCCATGCGCCGGGTAGACCACGAATTCGTTAGGGCGGAAGTCGGACTTACGGGTTTTGCTCATTCTTCAGCTTCCTCGAGTTGTGCCCGAACTCCGGCGTCAAGAACACCCACGGGTGCCGAAGCGTCCCGTCGGATCAAATCTCGGAGCCAAAAAAAACATCGCACAGGCGAGCAGCACTGCGGATGCCGGACAGATCATTGTTGTAGCAATCTTGTAACACGAATCGGCCCCGAATCAAAGCACGGAATCCGATTCCACGCTGCACTGCAACGTGAATGTTTGCGCCAACGGCGTCTTTTCGCCCTCTGGCCGGCCTATGGGCCAACCTTCCGTTGCGGCGCCGCCGGGGCGGCGCGCTCAGCTGCCCTCGCCCGGGGCTTCCGAGAAATACTTGTTCAGCTTGTCAGGCTCGCCGTCACGGTCCTGCGCATTGGGCAGAGGCTCGCGGCGCTGGGTGATGACGGGCCAGATCTCGGCGTATTTGCGGTTCAGCTCGACCCAGCTTTCCAGCCCCGGCTCGGTATCCGGGCGGATCGCATCCGCCGGGCATTCCGGTTCGCAAACACCGCAATCGATGCATTCGTCGGGATGGATCGCGAGGAAGTTTTCACCCTCGTAGAAGCAGTCGACGGGGCAGACCTCGACACAATCAGTGAATTTGCAGGCGATGCAGTTGTCGATCACGACATAGGTCATGGCGGGTCTCGCGGTTGCTTCCGTGGCGGACTTAACCCCGTTGCCGGGATCAATCAAGACGCCACGGGCGGCTTCGGGCGATCTGGCGCACGGGGGTCACGCCGGGGCCGCGATCAGGGCCCCGGGCGGGGGCCGATCCCCAGCGTGCCAAGCCGCCAGCGCAACGTGTCCACCCGGTCCTGACCGAAGAACGGCTCGCCGCGGACCACGCCGGTGGGCACCCCCCAATGGCCCGACGCGACCAGCGCCTGCTGGTTGGCGGCGATGTCGGCATCGTGGTCGCCCCCGATCAGAGCGGCCTCCATCGCAGTCAGGTCGAGCCCGGCACGCTGCGCGGCCCGCTCCAGATGCTCGCCCCGGTTCCAGTCGGGCGTACCGCTGAAGATCAGGCCCAGCACCTCGACCGCGAAATCGAGCCCCCTGCCCCGCCGCTCGGCTTCGATGCCGAGCCGGGTGAGGCGATGGATATGCGGCTGCTCGGCCGCGACCTGCATGGTGGCGTGGTCGATAACGATCGGGTCAGGGTCGGGCATGATCAGCACGCGGCCCAGCATCTCGGCCCGGCGCAGCGCATCCATGCGCACATGCTCGACCCACGGGCGGTTCTCGGGGCGGAAGAAATCCGCCTTGCGCACGGCCAGCGGCAGGACAGGACGCAATCGGATGGCGATATCGAGATCCCGCGCAAGAGCGCGATAATCAGGCATCGCCAACGCGCTGAACGGACTGCGAAACGAGACGTAGAGATCGACGGGCTCGGTCATGCCGTCAATCCGGCTGATCGCGGAATGCATCAAGCTGACGGCGCGCCTTGCCGGTCGGGCGCCCGCCCGCTTCGGCCTGCGGCTTGCCCGCCTCGGCAGGGCGGGGTTCCGGCGGGGGCGACAGATCGTCGTAGAGCGCCTGCGCCTCGGGCGCGGGGCCGCGCCGCTGGCCAGGAGCCAGCACACGGACCACGCGGACCTGCCGGCCCTGAACAAAGGTCAGCACATCGCTTGGTTTAACGGCGGTCGAGGGTTTCGAGACCGGCTGACCGTTCAGCCGCATCGGCCCGCCGACAGCGGCGGCGGCAAGGCTGCGCGATTTGAAGAACCGCGCATGCCAGAGCCATTTGTCCAGACGGATCGGCCCCTCGCCCAGCGAAGGCGTGTTATCGGGGCCGGTCGCGTCGTTGGTCACTTCTTGTCCTTGAGTCCCATCAGCGCGGCGGCGAAGGGGTTGTCCGGGTCGATCCGGTCGCGTTTGCGCTCAGGGCCCGACGAGAAGCTGCGGGGCTGCTGGCCGCGCTTGTCGCCCGGCTTGCCCTTGCCACCTTTCGGGCCGCCCTTGGGACGATCACCGCGCGGGCCGTCGGACTTGCCACCCTTGCCGCCTTCGCGGCGCGGACGGTCGCCCTTGTCGCGCGCGCCCTGCTCGGTGCCCGGCTCGCGGCGGGCACCGCTCCGACGCGGACCGTCGCCGCGATTGTTGCGCGGACGCGGGGACCAGCGGAAGGTGTAGAACACTTCCGTCTCATCCACGGCCTCGGCATCGGCATCAGGCGCAGCCTCGGCATCAGCCGCAACGGCGGGTTCCTCCGCAGGCGTTTCCGGAGCCGTTTCCGCCGGGGCTTCGACCACCGGCTCGGCGGGCGCTTCGGCAGCGTCGGCTGCCGCTTCCGGCGCCTCGTCACCGTCCTGCGCCGCGATGCGGGCCGCTTCGGCCTCGCTGCGGGCCTTGGCGGCGATATCCTCGGCGGTCGCTTCGGCGCTGGGTTGCGGACGCGTTTTCGCGCGTTCGCCCTTCTCGGCGGCATAGCCGAGGCCCTGCATCAGATCGGCGAATTGCTCAAGCGTCATGCCGGTGATCGACAGCATGTCGGGCGTGGCCTCGAACCCGGCGCGCGCATCCTTGGTGCGCACCAGATCGGCCAGACGCTCGAGCATGTCGATGCGGATCGCGCGCAACCCGGCGGGGCGGTAGCCCGACAGCGTGTAATGCTGCGCGGGAACCTCGGGCAGGTTGGGGATCGTCACCAGACCCGGCGGCGGGCTTTCGGGGAAGGTCTCAAGCCCCTCGGTCAGCGACCACAGCACCAGCCGCAGACGAGTCGGCGCGGGTTTCAGCAAGGCGGGCAGGAAGATGGTGAACTGGCCGAACCGAACGCCATGCTTGCGCAGCGCGCCACGGGCTTCCTGATCGAGCGTCTTCACCTCGTCTGCGACGCCTTCGCGCGGAATCACGCCCAGCGCTTCGACCAGACGGAAGGCAAAGCCGCGCGGCAGGCCGGTCAGCGTTTCGTCGCGCTGCAGGTTCACAAGCGGCTCGAACTGGGCCGCGATCTTGCGGTCGATGAAATGCTGCAGGCGGCGGCGCACTTTCTCGGCCACGTCGGGACCGGCTTCGTCATCGACGAAAGCCTGCACCTGCGGACGCAGCGCATCGGCGCCGGCGACCAGTTTGCCGACCGCTTCCGAACCCCACATCAGGCCACCCTGCTCGGTGAAATCCATCTCTGTATCGGGGGCGTTATAGAACTTGTCTGCGCGCAGGTTGAACGCGGGCGCCAGCGCCGCCACTGCGGCCTGCCGCAGGGTCCGCGCTTCATCCGCCGAGGCGGTCTTGTCCTGACGGAAGCGGAACCCTTCGAGACGGCCGAGGAGTTCCCCGTCCACCGTCACTTCACCCTTGTCGTTCACCTCGGCCACAAGGCTCTCCTTCTGGTTCAACCGGCGCATCAACACGCTTGTGCGCCGGTCAACAAATGCTGCGGTCAGCCTCGCATGCAGCGCGTCTGACAGGCGGTCTTCTACAGCGCGAGTTTCCCCGCGCCAATGGCTTTCGTCATCCACCCAACCGGCCCGTTGCGCGACATAAGTCCAAGTGCGGATAAAGGCCAGCCGTCGCGACAAAGTATCGATATCGCCCTGCGTCCGGTCGATCCGGGCAATCGCCCGCGCCAGCCAGTCGGTGGGAATACGTCCCCCATCATGCAGGAACTCGAAGAGCTTCGCCAAGAGAGTCGTGTGCTCGGTATGCGAAATCCCGCGGAAATCGGGAATGCGGCAGACATCCCAGAGCAGACGCACGTCGCGGGCGTTGCGCAAGCGAGACGTGACCTCGGGCATCGCGTTGAGGCTTTTCAGCGCCATCAGGTCATCAGATTCGCGCACGCGGGTCAGCCATTCGTCGCGCGTGGGCCGCTCGAGACTGTCGATCAGCCGCTCGGCGGTGCCGAATTCCAGCCGCGCATTGCGCCATTGCAGCTTGCGGACCGGCAGGAACTGGTGGGTCTCGATCGCCTCGACGACCTCGGGATGAAGTGGCCGCGCCTCACCGGTGACGCCGAAAGTGCCCGCCGCCGTGTGCCGCCCGGCCCGCCCGGCGATCTGCGCCAGTTCGTCAGGATTGAGCGGGCGCATCCGGCGGCCATCGAATTTCGAGGTGCCGGCAAAGGCCACGTGCCGGATATCGAGGTTCAGCCCCATGCCGATCGCGTCCGTCGCCACGAGGTAATCGACATCGCCGTTCTGATACAGATCCACCTGCGCGTTGCGCGTGCGCGGGCTCAGCGCGCCCATGACGATGGCGCAGCCGCCCTTCTGACGGCGGATCAGCTCGGCGATGGCATAGACGTTTTCCACGCTGAACGCGACGATGGCCGAGCGCGTGGGCATCCGCGCGATCTTCTTCGATCCGGCATAGGACAGCACCGACATCCGCTCGCGCCGCACGAATTGCACGCCCGGGATCAGCGCCGCGATGGCGCCGCGCATCGTGTCCGAGCCGAGAAACAGCGTCTCGTGCAGACCGCGCGCATTGAGCAGCCGGTCGGTAAAGACATGCCCCCGATCCAGATCGGCGCAAAGCTGGATCTCGTCGATAGCCACGAAATCGGCACCGATTTCGAGCGGCATCGCCTCGGTCGTGCAGACCCAGTATTGCGTGCGCTCAGGCACGATGCGCTCTTCGCCCGTGACCAGCGCCACGACCGACGGGCCGCGCAGCGCGACGATGCGGTCATAAACCTCACGCGCAAGCAGACGCAGCGGCAGGCCGATGACGCCCGTGCGGTGGCTGAGCATCCGCTCGATGGCGTAATGGGTCTTGCCGGTATTGGTGGGACCCAGAACCGCCGTAACCCGACTTTTGGTGTTCATTGATCTGCCTGCTGCCTCGATCCACGGGCTTTATGTCGGGGCGTCTCTGACGGGGGACCACTGACGGGCACGGCCCCGGCCCGCCCGGTGCTAAAGCGCCTGCCCTTCCGAGGCAAGCTCAAGGCGATGCAGCGCTTCGATCACGCCCTGCTGATGGGGATGAATGGCAAGCGAGGCCCGATAGGCCCGCTGAGCGTCCTGATCGCGGTTTAACTGCTCCATGATTTGCCCCAGCCCCGCCAGCGCGCCGAAATGCTGCGGATTGAGCCGCAGCACCTGTTCGATATCCGACAGCGACTGGCCCAGCCGATTCGCAAGGAAATAGGCGGTGGCACGACCGTTCCACGCCTCGGCGAAATCGGGGGCATAGTCGATCACGGCGCTGAAATGCGAGATCGCGGTTTCCGCCTGCCCGGCCTGCAGCGCCTCCTGCCCGCGCTGGAACAGGTAATCGATCGTGGGCGAACCCGACTGCCCCCATTGGCGCAGGATCTGCCGCTCGATTCGCATCCAGCGTTCCTGTTGCGGGTCCGACAGATCGTCGAGCAACGTGGCAAGATCGCTCGTCTGCGCTGCGGCCGGGGTGGCAATCGCCGCCGAAATCCCCAGCGAAAGCGGTGCGGCCGCCAAAATTGACGTTAACGTCAGCGTTGCCGCCACGACAGGATTGAGGATGCGTTTCGCCTGCGCCATAGTCCTGAAAATAGCGTACCCGACCGGAAAAGCGAGGGGGTCGTCGGGCCCGTGCAATCCTTCCCCCATCACGATCAGGATAAGACACAATGAGCGAGATCATCGACCAGGCCGTCGCGGCCCTTTCGGCCAAGGTGGACAGCTTTGACGGCTCGGCGAAATTCGTCATCGAAAACGAAGGCTCGATCGTGCTGGACGGCGCGGGCGTGCGCGAATCGGATGACGACACCGATGTCACGCTGACCGCCTCGGCCGAGACGTTTCAGGCAATCATGGAAGGCGACGTGAACCCGACCATGGCCTTCATGCAGGGCAAGCTGAAGATCGACGGCTCGATGGGCGAGGCGATGAAGCTCGCGTCAGTTCTGGGCTGAGACGCGGCGATGGCTGAAATCCGCCCTCTGGAAGGCGATGGCGGCCCGGCGGGCGGCCATGCGCGCTTTCTGACGGCGGTCGACGGCATTCGCATCCGGCTGGGCCACTGGCCCGCGCCCGAGGGCGGCAAGGGTCACGTGCTGATCCTGCCCGGTCGCACCGAGTATATCGAGAAATACGGGCTGGTGGCGCGGGATCTTCACGCCGCGGGCTGGGGCAGTTTCGCGCTGGACTGGCGCGGTCAGGGACTGGCCGACCGCGCCTTCAGCGACGGGCTGAAGGGCCATGTCGGTGATTTCGCCGAATTCCAGCGCGACCTCGATGTGGCGCTCGATACGATCCGCGCCATTGCCGGGGATTGCGTGCCATGGCTCGCACATTCGATGGGCGGCTGCATCGCGCTGCGCGGTCTGGTGCGCGGCAAGACCCCGCCTGCTATCGCCTTCAGCGCGCCGATGCTGGGCCTGTCGAACCCGGCGGGACAATTGCGCGCGCTGGGGCTTCTCGCCGGGGCGGCCCGGCTGTTGCGACTGGATACCGGATACGCCCCCACGACGGGGCCGACCTACGGCATCGCGACCGAGACCTTCGAGCGCAACACCCTCACCACCGATCCCGAGCAATACGCCCGGATGAAAGCGCAGATCGCCGCCGAGCCGCGTTTCGGGCTGGGCGGACCGTCGCTGCGCTGGATGGGTGCGGCGCTGCGCGAGATGTCAGACCTTGCGCACCAGCCTTCGCCCGCGATCCCCGCGCTGTTCGGGCTGGGCGGGGACGAAGGCATCGTCGCCCCGGCCGCGATCCGGGCACGGGTGGCCAATTGGCACGGCGCCGAGCTGGTCGACTATCCCGGCGCCCGGCACGAATTGCTGATGGAGCGCGCCGAGATTCGCGACGATTTCCTCGCCCGCACTGTGGCGCTGTTCGACCGTCACCGGACCTGAGAACCGGCGACGCGACGGCAGCGACCGGTTGCGATTGAATCCCCCTGACGTTCACGCCAAGATTGATTGCGCGCATCAGACGCGTCTGGGAGGATAACGAACATGACGAGCCAATTCGCAAGCCTTGCGGATCGAAACGCCATCGAGGCCGAGATGCCCTGGGCCGACCGCGACATGCCCGCCACGGTCTACGATCAGGTCACGCGAACGGCCCTGACCCATGGCCGGCGCAACGCCGTCTCGTTCCAGCTTTTCTCGGATGACGGCGCCCATGCCGAAACCCTGACCTGGACGCAGTTCCACGCCAAGGTCACGCAGGCCGCAAACCTGTTTCGCAGTCTCGGCGTCGGACCCGATGATACCGTGGCCTTCGTGCTGCCGACGATCAACGAAACCGCCATCACCCTGTTCGGCGCGATGACGGCAGGGATCGTCAACCCGATCAACCCGCTGATGGAGCCCGAGAAAATCGCGGGCATCCTGCGCGAGACGAAGGCCAAGGTCGTGGTCACCCTGCGCGCCTTTCCGAAATCGGACGTGGCGCAGAAAGTGGCCGAAGCCGTGGGCAACGCCCCCAGCGTGAAAACCGTGCTCGAAGTGGATCTCAACCACTACGTGACCGGTCTCAAGAAGATGATCATCCCGCTGATCCGGCCCAAGAACCCGGTTCACCACACCGCGCGCGTCCTCAGCTTCTTCCGCGAACTGGAAAAGCAGCCCGCCCAGCGGCTGACCTTCGATCAGGCCAAGGACGATCCGGTCTGCGCCTATTTCCATACCGGTGGCACGACGGGCCTGCCCAAGGTCGCCCAGCATCGCCATTCGGGCATTCTGTACAATGGCTGGATCGGCGCGACGCTGCTGATGGACGAAACCGATGTGGTGCTCTGCCCGCTGCCGCTGTTTCACGTCTTCGCCGCCTACCCGGTGCTGATGTCGGTCACCTGCGCGGGCGCGCATGTGATCATGCCCACGCCGCAAGGCTACCGGGGTGACGGGGTGTTCGACAATTTCTGGAAGCTGGTCGAGCGCTGGAACGCCACTTTCGTGATCACCGTGCCCACCGCGCTTTCGGCGCTGATGCAGCGCCCGGTCAATGCCAATATCTCCAGCCTGAAAAGCGGCTTTTCAGGCTCGGCGCCCTTACCGCTCGAACTCTATCGCCGGTTCGAGGAAGCAACCGGCGTGTCGATCATCGAAGGCTACGGCCTGACCGAGGCCACCTGCCTTGTGTCGTGCAACCCGATCAGCGGCGAGAAGAAGGTGGGCTCGGTCGGCATCCCCTTCCCCTATTGCAGCGTGCGCATCCTGCATCACGACGCCGATGGCGGGGTCAGCAAGGAGTGCGGCCCCGACGAGGTCGGCGAGATCTGCATCTCGAATCCCGGCGTGATCCCCGGCTCGACCTATACCGAGAAAGCCAAGAATGACGGGCTTTACGCCGATGGAAGCTGGCTGCGCACTGGCGATCTGGGGCGGATCGACCCCGATGGCTATCTTTGGATCACCGGCCGCGCCAAGGATCTGATCATCCGTGGCGGGCACAATATCGACCCGGCGATGATCGAAGAGGCGCTGCTCAGCCATCCCTCCGTCGCCTTCGTCGGCGCCATCGGTCAGCCCGACGCCAAGGCGGGCGAATTGCCCTGCGCCTATGTCGAACTGGTGGGCGGCAAGAACGTGACGGAACGCGATCTGGCCGACCATGCCGCCAACCGCATCCCCGAGCGCGCCGCCGTGCCGAAATACATCGAGATCCTGCCCGAACTGCCGAAAACCGCCGTCGGCAAGGTCTTCAAACCCGACCTGCGGCGGCTGGCGATCACCCGGGTCTTCGACGAGACGCTCGGTGAGGCGAAGCTCGACGCAAAGGTGGCCGAAGTGATCGAGGACAAGAAGCGCGGCCTCGTGGCCCGCATCGAAGCCGCGCCTGGGGTGGATGACGCGAAGCTGACCGAGATTCTGGGCCAGTTCTCGGTCCCGTGGGAAAAGGTCTGATGCGCCTCGTTACGCCGCCACGCGAGGGTCTCGGGGGCAGGGCACGCCCTTCCCCAGGCCCCTTCCTTGGATATTCGACGAACAAAGATAGGGTGTTAACACCCGGTTAACCACGCATCTTTAATCCGGAAATATCCTCAGAGGGTGAATTGGCCGCAGGCCAAGAGGGGGGCAGACAGCCCCCCTTCCTTTCGCATTACCCAGCGCGCCCGGTCGCGGTCGCCAGCCTTACGCGCCCGCGCGCAATTGCTGTCCGTCATGCCCGACGATCCGTGCGGGCACGATCTGGCCCACCGGCTGGTCGCTGTCGAACCGGACCTCGGTAAATTGCTCGGTCCGGCCCATGCGGGCGTTTTCCAGAAGGACGCGGTGATCGTGCCCGACCTGTTGCGCCAGATGGCGCGCGGCAACACTGGCGCCCAGATCCCGCAGCCGCGCCGCGCGTTCCTTGATCAGCGGCTTGGCGACCTGTGGCATCCGCGCAGCAGGCGTGCCCTTGCGGGGCGAATAGGGAAAAACATGCAGCCACGTCAGGCCGCATTCCTCGACCAGTTTCAGCGAATTGGCGAACATCTCTTCGGTTTCCGTGGGAAAGCCCGCGATGATGTCCGCGCCATAGATCAGGTCGGGGCGCGCCGCGCGCATATCCTCGCAAAAGCGGATTGCGTCGTCGCGCAGATGGCGGCGCTTCATCCGCTTCAGGATCATGTCGTCGCCCGCCTGCAGGGACAGGTGCAGATGCGGCATCAGGCGCGGCTCGGTGGCGATGGCCTCGATCAGCGCGGGATCGGCTTCGACCGAGTCGATGGAAGAGATCCGCAGCCGCTGCAGATCCGGCACCAGCTTGAGGATGCGCCGCACCAGATCGCCCAGCTTCGGCTCCGCCGGAAGATCCGCACCCCACGAGGTCAGATCGACGCCCGTGAGCACCACCTCGTTGTACCCCGCGCCGACCAGACGCTTGATCTGCTCGACCACCACGCCCGCCGGGACCGAGCGTGAATTGCCCCGGCCATAGGGGATGATGCAGAAGGTGCAGCGATGGTCGCAGCCGTTCTGAACCTGCACATAGGCCCGCGCGCGGGTGCCGAAACCGTCGATCAGATGGCCCGCCGTCTCGCGCACCGACAGGATGTCATCGACCTGCACGCGCTCGGTCTCGCCGATCAGATCGGGCGCCATGCCCGACCAGGTCTCGGGCTGCATCTTCTCGTGGTTGCCGATCACACGGGTGACTTCGGGCATCCCGGCAAAGGTCTCGGGCTCGGTCTGCGCGGCGCAGCCGGTAACGATGATCGACGCGCCGGGATTTTCCCGCGCGATGCGGCGGATCTCCTGCCGCGCCTTGCGCACCGCCTCGGCGGTCACCGCGCAGGTGTTGACGACATGCGCATTCGCCACGCCCGCCGCCTGTGCGAGATCCTTCATCGCCTCGGTCTCGTAGGCGTTTAGCCGGCAGCCCAGCGTGGTAAAGACGGGCGCCTTGATGTCGGGGGTACCGCTCATAACGCGCCCAGAAAATCCGCCGTCAGCTCGGCTTCGAACACGTCCGCGACCGGCCCGGTCAGCCAGACGCCGTCGTCGCGCCACTCGGCCTCGAGCGTGCCGCCATCGAGCTCGAGCACCACGCGCGGTCCGGTCAGGCCCCGTTGCGCCGCCGCGACCGCCGCCGCGCAGGCGCCCGAGCCGCAGGCAAGCGTCACACCCGTACCGCGTTCCCAGACCCGCATGCGCAGGTGATCCTCGCCCAGCAGGCTGACGAATTCGACATTGGTGCGCTCAGGGAACAGCGGATCGCGCTCGACCCGCGCGCCCTGCTCTTCCAGCGCGACCTTCTCGGCGTCGTTGACGATGAAGACGCAATGCGGATTGCCCATGCCGACGCCGACAGGATCGCCGTCGAGCGGCAGATGCAGGCTGTCATGCGGGGCGCTCAGCGGGATCTTGTCCCAGTCGGTCAGTGGTGCGCCCATATTGACCCAGACCCGGCCATTGCGCCGCTCGGCCTGCAACAATCCGCGCTCGGTGCGGATGGTCAGGGTATCGCGCTCCTGCTGCTGCATCACCAGCCACGCCACACAGCGCGTGGCATTCCCGCAGGCCCCCGCCATGGTCCCGTCGCTGTTCCAGAAATCGAGCACCAGATCGGCATCGTCGGCATCGCGCAGCTCGGCCAGCTGATCGAACCCCACGCCCCGATGCCGGTCGCCCAGCGCCGCTGCCAGTTTAGGCGTCGTCACCCGGGCGCGCCCGCGCGAATCGAGGATCACGAAGTCGTTGCCGGCTCCGTGCATCTTGCGGAAAGTGAGGCTCTGGGTTGTGGTGGTCATGCCGGGGCATATAGGCGCTTTCCTCCAGCGCTGCCAGTGGAAGAAACAAAGGGAAGAGCCATGAAAATCGCGGTATTCGGCGCGGGCGCCATCGGGTGCTTTGTCGGCGGCATGCTGGCTGCGGGCGGTGCCGAGGTAACGCTGATCGGTCGTGAAAGGATAGCCCCGCTCGTGTCGCGCGGTCTGGTGCTGAGCGATTACCAAGGCGGGCGGGTCGAAACCGGCCCCCTGCGGCTTGCCACCGGGGCCGAAGGCGTCAGCGGCGCTGACCTAGTGCTCGTCTGCGTGAAAAGCCGCGACACCCAAACCGCTGCGGCGCTGAAACCGTACATGACGCCCGGCACCACGATCATCAGCCTGCAGAACGGTATCGACAATGCCGCCACGCTGGCCCGCGTTCTGGAACATTCGGTCGTCCCCGGTATGGTTCCCTTCAACGTCGCCTGGCAGGAAAACGGCACGCTCCACCGCGGGACCGAGGGCACGCTGCATAGCGGGCCGGTGCCCGACGCGGTGCAGGCGGCCTTCACCGCCGCCGGCCTGCCGCTGCTAATCCATGCCGACATGGCGCCCGTTCTCTGGGCCAAACTGATGCTCAACCTCAACAACGCGATCAACGCGCTGTCGGGCCTGCCACTGCGGGCTCAACTCGAACAGCGCGATTACCGTCGCTGCCTTGCGCTGGCGCAAGAGGAATTCCTGTCGCTGTGTCGCGAGGCCGGTCAGCCCCTCGCCCGCCTCTCGCCCCTGCCCGCACCATGGATCCCGCGCGTGCTGCGGCTGCCCGATGCTCTGTTCCGGACAGTGGCGGGACGGATGCTGGCCATCGATCCGCTCGCCCGCTCGTCCATGGCCGACGACCTGAGCGCGGGCCGCGCGCCCGAACTCGAAGCCCTGAACGGCGCGGTCGCGCGGCTGGCCGAAAGGCTGAGCCGGACCGCGCCGGTCAATGCCCGGCTGACCGCGCTGGTGATCGAGGCCGCACGAACCGGCCGAAACCTGAGCGCCTCCGCGCTTCTGGCCGATTTGCGTGACGCTGCCGCGTGAGCGGGGGCGGCGGCCCCCGCACCCCCGCCCGGGGGAGAGGCACGCCCCTTCCCCGGCCCCCCTTCGGTGGATATTTGGAGAACAAAGATGGGGCGTTAAGACGGCGTTAACCGCGCATCTTTAATCCCTAAATATCCCGGGGGGTGAGCGCGCAGCGCGAGGGGGCAGAGCCCCCATGCCGTATACCGCAGGCACACCCTGCTTACAGCAGCCCCTCGGCCACCAAGGCCCGCTCCAGCCGCGCGGGCCCGTCGAACAGATGCGTGCGCCAGCCGGCGGCCCGGGCACCGGCGATGTTCGGGGCGCTGTCGTCGATAAACAGGCAATCCCCGGGCCGGGCGCCGGTTCTGTCGGTCAGCGCTTCGAAAATCCGGCGGTCGGGTTTGATGATCCGCATTTGCCCCGAAACCAGCGTCACGTCGAAAACCTGCCCCAGCCGGGGATGCAGGCGCAGGGCCTCAGGCCATGTCTCGGCGGAGAAATTGGTGATCGCGTGGATCGGGTGACCCTGTGCCCGCAACAGGTCGATCAGGGCGAAGCTCCCATCGATCTGCCGGGCGATGGCGCGGGGAAACAGCGTGGGATAGCGCGCCAGCAGGGCGCTGTCGGCGGCATCGTCCAGCTCCGCCGCAAGCTCGGCAAAGGGCGTTCCGGCATCGCCGCGCAGATTCCGGCTCGCGAAGTCGATGCGCGACAGGAAAGCGTCGGCCTTGTCGCGCCCGCCGAGTTCGGGCGCGAAAGCGGCCACCGGGTCGAATTCGATCAGTACATTGCCGATGTCGAAGACAACATGGGTGACCACCGGCGGCGCGCCTTTCAGCCCGCGTGCACGCTCGGCGCTTCCAGCGCGCCGAAGCCGTAATGGCGCAGCCAGCGCAGGTCGCTTTCAAAGAACGCGCGCAGATCGGGGATGCCGTATTTCAGCATCGCCATGCGGTCGATGCCCATGCCGAAGGCAAAGCCCTGCCATTTGTCCGGGTCGATCCCGCCCGCTTGCAGCACCTTGGGATGCATCATCCCCGAGCCCAGCACTTCGAGCCAGCCATCGCCTTCGCCCACGCGCAGCTGGCCGCCTTCCCACGAACACTGGATATCGACCTCGGCCGAGGGTTCGGTGAAGGGGAAGTGCGAGGCGCGGAAGCGCGTGCGGACCTTGGTGCCGAAGAAGGCGGTGAAGAATTCCTCGAGCACCCATTTCAGGTTGGCCATCGAGATATCCTCGCCGATAGCCATACCTTCGACCTGATGGAACATCGGCGTATGCGTCAGGTCCATATCCATCCGGTAGACCCGGCCCGGCGCGATCACGCGGATCGGCGCGCCCTGATCCTGCATCGCGCGGATCTGCACCGGCGAGGTATGCGTGCGCAGCACGTGCGGCGGACGATCGTCACCCTCGGCCCGGTGCATGAAGAAGGTATCATGCTCTTGCCGCGCGGGGTGTTCGGGCGCGATATTGAGCGCGTCGAAATTGTACCAGTCGGTCTCGATCTGCGGCCCTTCGGCGACGCGAAAACCCATATCGGCGAAGATCGCCGTGACCTCTTCGGTCACCTGACTGACCGGGTGGATCGTGCCGCGCGCACGGTGGCGGGCGGGCAGCGTCACATCCAGCCATTCAGCCTTGAGCCGCTCGTCGAGCGCCGCGTCTTCCAGCGCCGCCTTCTTCGCGCGCAGGGCGGTGTCCAGCTCGTTGCGCAATTCGTTGAGCGCCTTGCCCACGGTCTGACGCTCTTCGGGCGACATCTGGCCCAGTTCGCGCATCTTCAGGCTGATCTCGCCCTTCTTGCCAAGCGCGGCGAGGCGTACCTCTTCCAGCGCCGCCTGATCGGCAGCGCCCGAGATACGGGCAAGATAGGTTTCGCGCAGGTCTTGCATGACGACGGCCTCCAGAATTCGAGACTTCTGCTATCCGTGACGTGGCGTGATTGCAAGCGCGGGCGGGGCCAAGCGGGGTTGTTGACGCAAGGGCGGCGCGCCACCATGCCGCCCTGCCCCCGCCGGGTGTCACTGGGCGACCACCGTGCGACCACCGTGCGACCGGCAAACATCGTGGAGGACCCCGAATGACGCGCCGCGAGGCCAATCCGTGGCTGGTTCTGACCGGCCTGTCGCTGGGCGTGCTGGTCACGAACGGGTTCGGGCGCTTTGCCTATGGCCTGATCCTGCCCGCGATGCGTGCCGATCTGGACTGGAGCTATGCGCAGGCAGGCTGGCTCAACACCGCGAATGCGCTGGGCTATATCGCCGGGGCGGTGGGCACGATGCTGGCGCTACGCCGCATGGCCCCGGCCCGGCTGTTCGCAATCGGTCTGGCGGTGACGGCTTTGTCGCTGGTGGCGACGGGCCTCGTGCCCGCCCTGTGGTGGCAAAGCCTGTGGCGTTTCCTGACCGGCCTGTTCGGCGCGTTGTCCTTTTCGACCGCCGGGGCACTGGCCGCCCGGCTCTGGGCCGAGGATCCGCGCCGTAACGCCTTGGGGATCGGCATCCTGTTCGGCTCAGGCGGGGGCTCGGCCATCGTTCTGTGCGGCGCCACGCTGCCCGCGATGCTCAGCGGCTGGGGCGACGCCGCCTGGCCCTGGGCATGGCTGATCGTGGGGGGCTTGAGCCTTGCCTGCCTGCCGCTGGGCTTGTGGGCGGCGTGGCGCGCGCCTGTCGTCCCGCGCCGCAAGGCTGACGCCCCGCCCCTGCCGCTGGCGGCGATGACGGCACAATTCGTCGGCTATGCCGGGTTCGGGCTGGGCTATATCGTCTATCTGACCTTCCTGTCGTCATGGATGCGCGAACAGGCGGCGGGCACGCTGCAGGTCGCGCTGGTCTGGATTCTGCTGGGCGGCTGCATCACCCTCTCGCCGCTCTTGTGGCGCGGGATCTTCGCCCGCCACGCCTCAGGGCGCCCGCTGGCACTGGTGCTCTGCGCGATCGCGGCGGGTTCGGCGCTGCCGGTGCTCTGGCCGGGGGTGGCCGGTCTGGTCGTCTCGGCCACGATCTTCGGGTTGAGCGTCTTCATGGCGCCGCCCGCGATCACCAATTTCACACGCCAGAACCTGCCCGCAGAAAGCTGGGGCTCTGCTATCAGCCTTTTTACGGTGATCTTCGCCGTGGCCCAGACCGTCGGGCCCTATGCAGCGGGCTGGCTGGGCGACCGGACCGGCAGCATCGGCCCCAGCCTGCTGGCCGCTGCAGCGCTCCTTCTGCTCGGCGCGCTGGCGGCGTCGCGCCAGAAGGCGCTTTAGACGCCCGCTCACGCATTTGTCATCGCCGCGCGGCAACGAACGGGCGCGCGCATCCGTATCGCAGGGAAACCCGTCCCAAGCGGAGCGCCCGATGGACATCCTTCTCGGCTATCTCGCAGGCGTCCTTACGCTGCTCAATCCCTGCGTCCTGCCGGTCCTGCCGATCGTGTTGGCCTCCGCCGGGGCCGGGGATCGCCGCGGCCCGCTTTTCCTGATGGCGGGCATGTCGGCCAGCTTCGTCCTTCTCGGCCTCGCGCTCGCCCGGCTCGGCCCCGCGCTGGGCCTGCGCCCCGAAAGCGTCGAGGCCGCCGCCGCGCTGGCGATGATCGGCTTCGGGCTCGTCCTTCTGGTGCCCGCGCTCAATACCCGCTTCGCCTCGGCCACGACCGGGTTCGCCGCCCGCGCCGATGCGGGTTTCGCGCAGCTTGACCACGCCCGGCCCTGGAATATGGCGCTGGGCGGCGCGCTTCTGGGGGCGGTCTGGTCGCCCTGTATCGGCCCTACGCTGGGCGGCGCCATCGCGCTCGCCTCGACGGGCGACAATCTCGTGCTGGCCGGGGCGATCATGCTGGCCTTCGCGGCGGGCGTGTCCACCATCATGCTCGCATTGGCTTACGGTGCGCGCGAGGCGCTCGCGCGCCGCGCCACCCTGCTGCGCCGCCTCTCGGCCCGCGCCAAGCCGGTGATCGGCATCAGCTTCGTGCTCATTGGCACCGCGCTCTGGTTCGGCCTGCACAAACGCCTTGAATTCTGGGCCATCCAGACGCTGCCCGACTGGTTCAACGACCTCTCCATCCTGATCTGACCCCAAACCGGAGCCTTGCCATGTTCAGACGCGATTTCCTGATGCTCACTGCCGCCGCCAGCCTGATGCCGCTGGGCGCGCAGGCGCAATTCGTCCCCTATGCGCCCGGCCTTGCCGAAGACGCCATGCAGCGCGGCGACCGGATCATCCTCGATTTCTACGCCACATGGTGTTCGACCTGCGCGCGCCAGCAGCGCGTGATGGAGGAGCTTCGCGCGCAGAACCCGGCCTATGACCAGAACCTCACGCTGATCCACGTGGACTGGGACGATTACGGTGACAGCGAACTCTCGCGCCGCTTCAACGTGCCGCGCCGCTCGACCATCATCGCGCTCAAGGGCGAACGGGAACTCGGCCGCACCGTCGCGGGCACCTCGGTCTCGGACATCCGGGCGCTCTTCGACCTCGCCCTCACCGCCTGAGGGCCGCCGCCCCATCTTTAATCCCCAAATATCCCGGGGGGTGAGCGCGACTGCGCGAGGGGGGCGAGCAGCCCCCCTTACCCCTTGCCCGCGCGCGCGCCGGTTTCTATACCCCGAGGACCCAGTCCCGAGACCGCAAAGCGAGGCCCCCATGACCTATACGCACCGCCATCTTCTCGGGATCGAGCCGCTTCACTCGGCCGAGATCACCACGATGCTCGATCTGGCCGAGACCTATGTCGAGCAGAACCGCTCGGGCGACAAGCATTCCGACACGCTGCGCGGTCTCACCCAGATCAACATGTTCTTCGAGAATTCGACCCGCACGCAGGCCTCGTTCGAACTGGCCGGAAAGCGGCTGGGCGCGGACGTGATGAACATGTCGATGCAGACCTCGTCGGTGAAAAAGGGCGAGACGCTGATCGACACGGCGCTGACGCTCAACGCCATGCATCCCGATCTTCTGGTCGTGCGCCATCCCAATTCCGGCGCCGTCGACCTTCTGGCCCAGAAGGTGAATTGCGCGGTGCTGAACGCGGGCGACGGGCGGCACGAACACCCCACGCAGGCGCTGCTCGACGCTCTGACGATCCGCCGGAAGAAAGGCCGCCTGCATCGCCTGACCGTCGCCATCTGCGGCGATATCGCCCATAGCCGCGTCGCGCGCTCGAACCTGATCTTGTTGGGCAAGATGGAGAACCGCGTGCGCCTGATCGGCCCGCCGACGCTGATGCCCTCGGGCGTCGCGGAATTCGGCTGCGAGGTTTATGACGACATGAAAAAGGGGCTCGAAGGCGCCGATGTCGTGATGATGCTGCGGCTGCAGAAAGAGCGGATGGATGGCGGCTTCATCCCGTCCGAGCGCGAGTATTACCACCGCTATGGTCTCGATGCCGAGAAGCTCGCCTTCGCCAAGGACGATGCCATCGTCATGCATCCCGGCCCGATGAACCGGGGCGTCGAGATCGACGGCACGATTGCCGACGACATCAACCGCTCGGTCATTCAGGAACAGGTCGAGATGGGCGTGGCTGTGCGGATGGCGGCGATGGATCTGCTGGCGCGCAACCTGCGTGCCGCGCGCGCGGCGTGACGGCGGCGGCGCTCGACAACGGCCCGGAGGCGGGCTGGCAGGCGCGGCTTGAACCGGGCGAGACGCTGTTGTGGCAGGGCCGCCCCGACGGACGGCTGGTTTTTGTCTGGCGTCACGCGGTCGAGGCGGTTCTGGCCGCAGGCTTCAGCTTCGGCACGCTGATCCTTGTGGGAATGTTCTTGCTGCTGCTGCCGCAGCTCGTCGCGCTGGCCGTCCTGCCGGGCGTGGTGTTCTTCGGGCTGATGGCGTTCTTCCTCGGGCCGTGGATGCATCTGCGCGATGCCTATCGGCGGCGCAACACGCGCTATGCCCTGACCACCCGCCGCGCCATCGTCGCGCAATCCGACCGTAACGGCCGGGTCGCCGTGCGCAGTTTCCCGATTTCGCCCGATTCGCCCATCGGCACCGCGTGGGACAGCGTCACCTTCGCCCGGATGCGGGTCCGTCGCGGCGGGCGCAGTCAGGATCTGGATATCGGGTTCGAGCGGATCGGCGAGGATGCCAAGCTGGTCCATGATCACCTTCTGGCGATCAAGCGCGGGCAGATCGCCGGGCTGACTTGATCGCCCCCCGGCCCCGCGCGAAGCTGGGCGCCCGATCTGATGCAGGTAGCCGATGACGAACCCGCCCCCCGGCTGGGAAAGCCTTCTCGAAACCGGCGAACGGATCCTGTGGCAGGGACGCCCCGGCACCGGGATCATCTGGCGCGATATCGGGCAGGCGCAGTCAAGGATCGGGCTGTTCGTTCTGGGCATCGTGACGATGTTCCTCGGCGCCGCGCCGTCGATCCTGCCGCCCTTCTCGGCGGGTTGGCTGCAGGCCGGGCTGAGCGTCACGATCTGGATCACAACGGCGCTCGTCTGGCTGGGCGCGCTCTATTTCGCAATCGGGCGGCTGGTTCTGGATGCGTGGATCCGGAGGGGGACGTGGTACACGCTGACCGACCGCGCGGCTTTCGTTGCGATCGAGGTCTTCGGTCGCCGCATGCTGCGCCGATACGGCACCGACGACATGCGCGGAATCGCGCTTGAGAAAGGCGCGCGGGGGCGGCCCGGCAATGTCTGGTTCGCGCAGGAGCGTTTCACCTACACCACCCGCTCGGGTCAGGGCGCCGCCAACCGCCAGCATACCGAATACCAGCGCGTGGGGTTTCGTCGCATCGCCGAAGCCGAAACGGTCTACGCGCTGATGGCGCCGCATCGAAAGGCCGTGAACGGCTGAGCAAGCCGCGCTTTGCGCTTGATCGCCCCCGAGGAACGCGGCACCGTCGCGCGATATTTCCGGCGATTTCAAGTGAGACGATTGATGAACAAGATACCGGCGGGCTGGGAAGGCATCCTGGACGAGGGCGAGCAGATCCTGTGGCAGGGCCGCCCCGACCCAAGGCTGCGGGTCGGAGATTTCTTCGGCTTCCGGCTATTCTTCGCGCTCTTCTTTACCGGCTTCGCGGTTTTGTGGATCAGCGCTGCGCGCTGGATGAATCCGGGCGACGGGTTCGATTTCTTCCCGCTTTTCGGCGTGCCCTTCGTGCTGATCGGGCTCTACATGATGATCGGCGCGCCGATCTGGGACGCCCATATCCGGCGCAACACATGGTACACGCTGACCGACCGCGCGGCCTTTATCGCCACCGACCTGCGCGGCAAGCGCAAGCTCGAGCGGCACGGTCTTGAAGACCTGAACGCCCTGTCGCTGGTCGAGGGCAATCCCGGCACCATCTGGCTGCGCCGCGAAACCACGAGCTACACGACAACCACGTCGCATCGCAGCGTGCCGGCTCCGGGCGTCGTACCCGGCAGTCCGGGCGGTGTGGGAGGGCGCCGACGCCGGAACCGCACGACGACAACCTATAAGGGTTTCGAGCGGATCGCCGATGCGCGCCGGGTCTACGGGCTGCTCATGCGCGCGAAGAATGCCCGCAAAACCGACAGCGAAGATTGACCGCCCGGCGCGGCGGCGGAATGGAAAATTCCCCGCCCCGCGCGACGGCAGCCCTTGCTGGTCCGGGGCCCCGCCCCTACATCGGAGGGCATGAAATACGCCCTCTCCCTGCCCGCGCGCCTGATGCAGCGTCCGCCGCGGGTAAATCTCGTTCGCCTACAAGGCATGATCGCGGCAGGGGGTCGGGGACGGCTGTCTGACGAAAGTGTCGGCCCGCTGTTGCAACGCGCCTTCAAGACCGGCAAGCCGCGCGCGGTCGGGCTGCTGATCAATTCGCCCGGCGGCTCGCCGGTGCAATCGGCGCTGATCGGCGCCCGAATCCGGCGGCTGAGCGACGAGACCGGCGTGCCGGTCCACGCCTTTGTCGAGGATGCGGCAGCATCGGGCGGCTACTGGATCGCCTCGGCGGCCGACGACATCACCTGCGACGCGGCCTCGATCGTGGGGTCCATCGGCGTGATCGCCGCCAGCTTCGGGCTGGATCAGGCGATTGGCCGGATCGGCGTCGAACGGCGGGTGCACACCGCCGGGCGCTCGAAAAGCCAGCTTGATCCGTTCCAGCCGGAAAACCCCGACGATGTCGCGCGGCTCAATGACCTGCTCGAACAGATGCACGGCGTGTTCATCGACCATGTGAAGGCCCGGCGCGGCGCGAAGCTGAACACCGAAACCGACCTGTTCGACGGGCGCTTCTGGCTGGGCGATCAGGCGGTGCGGCTGGGCCTTGCCGATGCCATCGGCCATGCCACCCCGGTGCTGAAGGCGCGCTACGGCGAGAAAACCCGGTTCCGCGTCTTCGGGCCGCGCAAGCGGCTGTTGTCGCGCGTGGGGCTGTCGCTGGCGCAGGATGCGCTGGGCGGTATCGAGGAAGCGGCGCTCTGGGCGCGGCTGGGATTGTGAGGACGCATCCGACATGATTATCCGCGTCGTCATCCTGTTCCTTCTGTTCATGCTCGCGATGGGGATGATCCAGAAAGCGCTGCGCCCGAAGAAACGGCTGGGTGAAGACCGCCCGCGCGCCGCACTGGACCGGCTGCGCTGCCCCACCTGCAAACGCGTTAACCTTGGGAGCGGCTCGCAACCCTGCGGGCGCCCGGATTGCGGAAACTCTCAATGATCTTCGATTTCGGTATGATCGTGGCCGGGCTGGCCCTTCTGGTCGTGGCCGGTGATTTCCTGGTGAAGGGCGCGGTGAACCTGAGCCTTAAGCTGGGCGTGCCTGCGCTGATCGTCGGGCTGACGGTGGTCGCCTTCGGCACCTCGGCGCCCGAGTTGCTGGTGTCGATCGACGCCATCCTCGATGGTGTGCCGGCGCTGGCCATGGGCAACGTGGTCGGCTCGAACATCGCCAATATCCTGCTGGTTCTGGGCATTCCCGCGCTGATCGCGGCGGTGCCCGTCTCGCGCGACCTGATGTCCGATTTCCTGATGATGATGGCCGCGAGCGTGCTGTTCGTGGTGCTGGCCTTTCTCGGCCCGTTCGGATGGATGCACGGGCTGGCGCTGCTGGCCGGACTGGCTGTGATGCTGTGGTCCAGCTATGCCCGCGCCACCGCGCATCGGCGCAGCGCCGAGCCCGATCTCGAAGGCGCGGAAGAAGGCATTTCGGGCCTTCGCATCGCGCTCTATCTCGTGGGCGGCATCATCGGCCTGCCGGTCGGCGCCAACCTGCTGGTTCAGGGGGCCACCGATGTCGCCACGGCGCTCGGCGTGTCCGAGGCGGTGATCGGCCTGACGCTGGTCGCCGTCGGCACCTCGCTGCCCGAGCTGGCCACCACCGTCGCCGCCGCCTTCCGCCGCGAGGCGGGCGTGGCGATGGGCAACGTGATCGGCTCGAACATCTTCAACCTGCTGGCCATCATCGGCATTTCGTCTTTCGTCGGCAATATCCCGGTCCCCGAGACGATGCTGCGGCTGGATCTGTGGGTCATGCTGGCCTCGTCGGCGCTGCTCGGGATCTTCGTCTTTACCGGGCGCAGCATCGGGCGGATCGCTGGCGTTCTGCTGATCGCGGCCTATGTCGCTTATGTCGTACAGATGTTCTGAGGGAAGTATGAGCGGACGGGCATTGATCACCGGGGCGGGCCAGCGGCTGGGCGCCGAAATGGCGCTGTATCTGGCCGGACGCGGCTGGGATGTGGCGCTGCATTACGCCACCTCGCAGGACGGGGCCGAGGCCACGGCCGAAGCCTGCCGCGAAAAGGGCGTGAAAGCAGTCACGCTGCAGGCCGATCTGCTGGACGAAGCCTCGACACAGGCGCTGCTGCCCGCCGCCGCCAAGGCCCTTGGCGGAACGCTGTCGCTCTTGGTCAACAACGCTTCGATCTTCGAATATGACACGCTGGCCTCGGCCACCCGCACCGGCTGGGACCGGCATATGGAGTCGAACCTGCGCGCGCCCTTCGTGCTGACGCAGGCTTTCGCGGCGCAGGCGGCCCCTGCCGGTAAAGATGCGCAGGGCGAGCCGCTGCCGACCGGGCTGATCGTCAACATGATCGATCAAAGGGTGCAGAAACTGACGCCCGAATTCATGACCTACACGCTGGCGAAAATGGGGCTGTGGGCGCTCACACGGACCTCGGCGCAGGCCCTCGCCCCCGCGATCCGCGTGAATGCGATCGGCCCCGGCCCCACCCTGCGCGGCAGCCGCCAGTCCGAGGAACATTTCGCCCGCCAACGCGCCAATACCGTGCTGGAACGCGGATCCGACCCCGAGGATATCTGCACCACGCTGGGCTATCTGCTGGATGCGAAGGCCGTGACGGGGCAGCTTATCTGCGTCGATGGCGGTCAGCATCTGGGCTGGAAAACCCCCGATATCCTGGGCGCGGAATAAGCCTTTCAGGCGGACCCCGCGTCACCTTGTCCACCGGGCGGCGGGCTGTCACAAACCCGTCACCAAATGTTTAAGAAATTCAGAGGGTTGTAACGAGCAATAATTTTCGCGA
The DNA here is from genome assembly GCF_017303295.1 of Rhodobacter sp. NTK016B. Lineage (GTDB taxonomy): Bacteria > Pseudomonadota > Alphaproteobacteria > Rhodobacterales > Rhodobacteraceae > Pararhodobacter. Next base: position 26,731 of record NZ_JAFKOK010000017.1, read on the forward strand.
GCAATATCAATGTCTTGCGAAAGCGCTTAATTATTAGGCACATCACGGAATGCCCAGCGATACAAGGGTTTCTCGCCTTTGCCCGCAGGCTCTTCACAGGCTTATCCACAGATTCCGTGGAAAGCTTTGCCCTTGAATTCTGGCGCAGTACACTCGTAGCAAGAGCAGAATCATCCCATGACCCAGACGCCTGACACCCCGGAGCTTACGGGCCACGCGCTGATCGCCAGCTACGTGCGTACGCTGGACGGATCGCCGGGCGTCTATCGCATGCTCGATGCCGAGGCGCGGGTGCTCTATGTAGGCAAGGCGCGCAACCTCAAGGCACGAGTGTCGAACTATGCTCGCCCCTCGGGTCATTCGGGCCGGATCGCGCGGATGATCTCGGAAACGCGGTCGATGATGTTCCTCACGACCCGCACCGAGACCGAGGCGCTGCTGCTCGAGCAGAACCTCATCAAGCAGCTTAAGCCCGTCTACAACGTGCTGCTGCGCGACGACAAAAGCTTTCCCAATATCCTGATCGCCAAGAACCACGCCTTCCCGCAGATCCGTAAACATCGCGGCAAGCGCACCACCAAGGGCAGCTATTTCGGCCCCTTCGCCAGTGGCTCGGCGGTGAACAGGACGCTCAACCAGCTGCAGAAAGTGTTCTTGCTGCGGTCCTGCACCGACAGCGTTTTCGCCAACCGCTCGCGCCCCTGCCTGCTGTACCAGATCAAGCGCTGCGCCGGGCCCTGCGTGAACCTCATCACGCCCGAAGCCTATCGCGATCTGGTTTCTGATGCCGAGCGGTTCCTGTCGGGCAAGACCTCGCATATTCAGGGTGAGCTTGCCAAAGAGATGCAGGACGCCTCGGACGCGATGGAATTCGAGCGCGCGGCGGCGCTGCGTGACCGGATCCGCGCGCTGACCGCCGTGCAGCAATCGCAGGGCATCAACCCGCAGGGCGTCGAGGAAGCCGATGTCGTCGCGCTGCATCTGGAAAAAGGGCAGGCCTGCGTGCAGGTCTTCTTCATCCGCGCCAACCAGTCCTGGGGCAACGCCGATTTCTATCCCCGCACCGGCGCCGGCGCCGAAGAGGGTGAGATCCTCGAAGCCTTTCTGGCTCAGTTCTATGACGGCAAGCCCCCGCCCCGGCAGATCCTGCTGTCGCACCCGATCGATAACGAGGATCTGATCCACGAACTGCTCAGCGCCCGCGCGGGCCGCAATGTCGCGCTGACGATCCCCAAGCGCGGCGAAAAGGCCGAACTGGTCGAGAACGCGCTGCGCAACGCGCGCGAAAGCCTTGGCCGGAAGATGTCGGAAAGCGCGGCGCAGTCGCGGCTGCTCAGCGGGCTGGCGGATGCCTTTGGGTTGGACGAGCCCCCGCAGCGGATCGAGATCTACGACAACTCGCATATTCAGGGCGCGCATTCGGTGGGCGCGATGGTTGTCGCGGGCCCCGAGGGCTGGATGAAGAACCAGTACCGCAAGTTCAACATCAAGACCGCGCCGGGCGACGATTTCGGCATGATGAAAGAGGTGCTGAAACGCCGCTTCGAGCGCCTGCTCAAAGAGGATCCCGGCCGCCAGACCCCGGCCTGGCCCGACCTTCTGCTGATCGACGGCGGCGCACCGCAGGTCTCGGCGGTGGCCGAGGTGCTGTCCGAGTTGGGCATCGACGACGTGCCCTTCGTCGGCGTGGCCAAGGGGCTTGAGCGCGATCTGGGGCGCGAGGAATTCCACCGCCCAGGCGAGAACCCTTTCGCGCTGCAGCGCAACGACCCGGTCTTGTACTTTATCCAGCGCCTGCGCGACGAAGCCCACCGCTTTGCCATCGGCACCCACCGCGCGGCGCGGGCGAAAACGACCACCAAGACGCCGCTCGACGAAGTCCCGGGCATTGGTGCCGCGCGCAAACGCGCGCTCTTGGCGCATTTCGGCTCGGCCAAGGCGGTGACGCGGGCCGGGCTGTCCGACCTGACGGCGGTTGACGGGATTTCGCAGGCCATGGCGGAAACGATCTACAATTTCTTCCATACGGGCGAGTGATCCGCGCAGGCAGTAACGGGTTGGAAAGGTTCAGGCGCCATGGTGGGGACGTTGTCTTTCCTCATTGCGTGCGCTCATGTCACAGTCATCGACCTCACCCAGCTATGCGCAAGCCGTGCGCGAATCCGGGCAGGACATGCCCTTCGATACCGAAGAGCTGATCTATTCGCGGACCAATGAACGCGGGCTGATTCAGTCGGCGAACACCGTCTTTCAACGTTTGTCGGGCTTCGAATGGCGCGAATTGATTGGCGCGCCGCACAAGATCGTGCGGCATCCCGATATGCCCAAGGGCTTCTTCCACATCTTCTGGCAATACCTGAAAGCGGGCGAACCGGCGGTCGGCTACGTCAAGAACCGCTCGCAGGACGGACGCTATTACTGGGTTCTGGCCGCGGCGATCCCATGCGACGGCGGGTATTTCTCTGTCCGCATGAAGCCCTCGTCGCCCCTGTTCCACCAGATTCGCAACGAATATGCCCGCGTGCGGCGGCGCGAGGAGGCCGAGAATCTGAGCTCGGAAAAGGCGGCCGAGCTGCTTCTGGAACGTCTCCACGATATGGGTTTCCAGTCCTACGCCGAATTCATGAGCACGGCGCTGCAGAATGAAACCAACGCGCGCAATCAGGCCCTGAACCGCCAGCCGGACAAGACCGCGACGCATCTGTCCGAATTGGTCGGCGCGCTGACCAAGGCGCTGGAAGAACAGGCACGGCTGGTCAAACTGTTCGACAGCCTCAAGCTGTTGCCGGTGAACATGCGCCTGATTGCGGCCCGGCTGGAACCGCAGGGCGGCCCGATCAGCCAGATATCGATGAACTACAAGACGTCCTTCGACAATATCTCCGAACGGCTGACCAATTTCGTCACCGGCGAAAAGAACATCTGCGGCCAGATGGACGCCGCCGTGCGCCGCGCGCTGGTCCTTGCCAATTGCGCCCGGTTGCATCTGGAAATGTCCGAACATATCCGTCGCCCGCCTCCATCCTTCGAAGGGGAAGAACAGCGCCGCGAACACCTCATCGTGCAAGAACTGGGCGTCCAGAGCGAGACTCAGGTCGAAGCCTCGCTGGATGAAGCGGGAAAGATGGCGGCACAGCTGATCGCCTCGGCTTTCGAAATCCGGCGTCTCGTTCTGGGCCTCGACACGATCCGCATCCTCGGTCGCGTCGAAAGCCGCCGCGACGACACGTTCGAAGCGGCCTGCTCGGCAACTCTGGACCAGATCGACACCACACAGTCCGAGATCACCGAAAGCCTGCAGAACCTGTCGAGCCTCGCCGTCGTCATCCAGACCAGCCTGTCGATGATCACCACGTCTCGCCGTGATTCCGCTTCCGCCGAAACGGGCCGGGAAAAGGGGGGCGGCAAGAGCGGCGTGGCGGCAAGTGGTGCAAAGGTTGGCAGCAGCGCCGGCACGCAGGCGGCAACCGGGGCATCCGCGGCAAAGGCAACCGATCAGGCGGGGGCCGGGAAACGTGACGATCACGGTGGGCCGGGCGCAGCAGGACGGGCATCGGGATCGGCGGGACAGGGCGCAGTGGAATACGCCGCCCAATAGGCCCCTTCCCCACGCCTCGTGCATGGGCTACCAACAGCCCATGCGCTGGAACCTACCCAACTCGCTCACGCTGCTGCGCCTGCTCGCTGCCCCCGGGGTTGCGGTGATGTTCCTCTATTTCGCACGGCCCTGGGCGGACTGGTTCGCGCTGGTTCTATTCCTTGTCGCGGCGATCACCGATTACTTCGACGGCTATCTCGCCCGCCTGTGGCGGCAGGAAAGCCGGATCGGGGCGATGATGGACCCGATCGCCGACAAGGCGATGGTGGTGATCGCGCTTCTGGTGATCACCGGCTATTCGGGCATGGATCCGTGGCTGATTCTGCCCGCGACGATCATCCTGTTCCGCGAGGTCTTCGTTTCGGGCCTGCGAGAATATCTGGGCAATACCTCGCGCCTTCTGGCGGTCACCAAGCTGGCGAAATGGAAGACGACGGCGCAGATGATCGCCATCTCGACCCTGTTCGCCGCTCTGGGGCTGGAATATGTGCGCGAGCAGGCCCTTGCCAGCAACAACGCCCTGATCAGCGAGATGACCGATGCGGGCATCGATGCCGAGCTCAACATGCTCTCGCTCGCCAATCTCAGCGGCGAAGTCGTCTGGACCATCGGCCTTGCCCTGATCTGGATTGCCGCCGCGCTGACCGCGATTACCGGCTGGGACTACCTGCGCAAGGCTTTGCCGCATCTGAAGGACGGCTCGGAATGACGATCACGATCCTGTATTTCGCCTGGCTGCGCGAACGCATCGGCGAACCGCGCGAAACCCTTCAGACCGAGGCTCGCAGCGTCTCTGCGCTGGTCGACGAATTGCGCGCGAAAGGCGAGCGTTACGCGCTGGCCTTTTCCGATCTCGCCGCCGTGCGCGTGGCGCTGGATCAGGAACTGAGCGATTTCGACGCGCCGCTCGACGGCGTGCGCGAGGTGGCCTTTTTTCCGCCGATGACCGGGGGCTGAGGTGATGGATATCCGCGTTCAGGCCGAGCCTTTCGACTACGGCACCGAATGCAATGCTTTCACGGCATCCGCCCCGGGCGCCGGCGCCGTGGTCAGCTTTTGCGGCATCGTGCGCGATGCGGGCGGGCAGCTGGCGCGGATGGAGATCGAGCATTATCCCGGCATGACCGAGCGTGCGTTGAACGACATCGCCACACAGGCGGGCGAGCGCTGGGATCTGACGGAGGTGCTGATCATCCATCGCCATGGCCCGCTGGCACCGGGCGAGACGATCATGATGGTCGCCACCGCCTCGCGCCACCGCGCTGAGGCTTTCGCCGCCGCCGAATTCCTGATGGATTACCTGAAATCCCGCGCGCCCTTCTGGAAAAAGGAAATCACCGCGACGGGCGAAGCCTGGGTCGAAGCGGCCGAGCGTGACGAAACCGCGCTGAAGCGCTGGTAAAGCCCTGCCCGGGGCTATTTCTCGGCCGGCGCCGACCCTGCAGCGGAAAACACCACCGGCAGCGAAAACTCCGCCATCTGGCCGCTGGCCCGGTCGATCACCTGCGTGCGCAGGATATACGAGCCCTCGGCGCCGGTAACGCGGTAGGTCAGGTGAAAATAACCGTCGATCGGCTCGCGGAACGAATCGAGCTGAACCTCGCCCATCGAGATCATGTCGTCGGTCAGCTGCTCGCCCTCGGGCGAATCGAGCGTGAACGAGACGTCGAACAACAGCCGGTTGGCGCCATTGCTGAGCGGCGACAGGCTGAAGCCATAAACCTCGACATAGGCATAGATCGGCTCGTCGACGATGAAGCGATTGTCGGGGCGCGGCTCGAACATCCCGAAGCCTTCGGCCAGCCCGACAGTCAGCTGTGCATTGGCGACACCGAAGCCGGTGCGGTCAGTAACCTGCTGCAGGAACTGACGCGCGGCCTCGACCGCCTCGGCGCTGCGCCCGGTTTCGATCAGTTGATCGATCCGCGCAGCGGTGTCGGGCAGGCTCTGGGCCGCCAGTCCCGCGACGCCGCCAACGCTCAGCGCAAGTGCAAGCGGCACGGCGCGCAGAAGCCGCGACAGGGCGGTCATCGGGGTTGCAGGGCGAAGGGGCCGACCGGGCACGGGCCGGGTCAGGTGCTGGGAACGAGCCCTCATATTGTTGTCTCGCTCGGCTTCAACATGGCCGACACTTTGCCCGTGCGCGCGGCACCGGGCAAGACCTGCTCGCGGCGATGTGTACGCGCGGCGCCCCCCTGGGGGTGCGCCGGTCGGGAACGGATCACTGCCCCTGCTCGGCCAGCCGTTGGCGCAGGTTCTCGGCCTCGTAGCGCGCGTCGCGCAGGCCTTCCATCGCCGCGCGCAGCTCGGCCTGCAGGGCCGACATCTCGCGGCTGACCTCTTCGTCGCGGTGCTGGATATAAGCAATGGCCTGATCGCGGGTTTCCTCGGCCTCGTGCAGGGCCTGCGCCATGCGTTCCAGCTCGCCCAGATCGGCCTTGGTCACGCGGGTGAATCGATGCACGACCCAGTTGACGAACCAACCCAGCGCGAAGGCGGCGGTCAGGACGATCAGGGTCACGACAACGAATTCGGTGCGGTTCATTCCAGTCTCTCCGGCGCGCGCTTCAGGCTTGGGTCTCTCGGATCGGTCATGGCGGGCTAACGCGGCGAGGTCAATCGCCGCTTCCCACGGTTTCCTCGACTTCCGGCTCGCTGCCGGGGCGGCGGCGCGGGCGAATCGTGTCGTCGCCGACTTCCTGGATCTCGAATTCCAGCTCGGCTTCGAGCGCCGGGTCGATGGGTTCGGGATCGGGTTCGGGGCGGATCAACCGCATCTCGATCCGACGATTGGCCTCGCGACCGGCCTCGGTGCCGTTATCGGCGATCGGGTCGGCTGCGCCATAGCCCTGCGCCACCAGCGAGGCGACCAGAACCCGCCGCGCGAGCAAGCCGTTGATGACGGCTTCGGCGCGCGCCTGACTGAGATTGAGGTTGGTTTCCTCGCGGCCCTGACTGTCGGTATAGCCTGCGACCTCAAGCGGCAATTCGCCGCATTCGCGCAGCACGTCGGCGATCCGGTCCAGAACCTGTCCCGCCGCCTCGTTGATCTCGGTCGAGCCGGGATCGAAGGTGATCTTGTCCTCGGCAAGGATGGTCTGCACCTGCGCTTCGCAATTGTCGGGCGTCGGGGCATTGGCAACCGGGTCGAGCGCTTCGTCATAGGTCACATCGACGGCGATATTCGCCTGCGCGCCCAGCCCCTGCAGCAGGGCCTGTGTGACCTGACTGCGGGCGTCGGGATTGCCCGACACGCCGCGGATCGTCACCCGGTCGGCGCGCACCACGCCGCTGCCGTGATGGAGTTCGGCCAAGGCCTCGATCGCGGTGAGCACACGAACCGACCATCCGGTGGGCAGTTCGGGATCGAGCCGCGCCGCGACTTCGACCTGATCGGGGCCGAAACGAGCGCCGGAAAAAGCGCGCACGGCGGCGCGGATACGCTCGTCGGGCAGACGACCGCCGACGGTCAGATGGCCCTCTTCGCTGAGCATAAGCTGAATTTCGGGCGCGGCGCCGGCCCCCTCCTCCTGCTCGACGGGCGGGTCGAGCTTGACGGCGTTGAGGCTGAAAGCGCCCGGCAGCGCGGTTTCAAGCCGACCCACAGCGCGGTCGAAAGCGGCAGCGTCGATGTCGTGTGGCGCCGACAGGATCACCGTCCCGTCCGAGATGGTCAGGCTGCCCTCGCCCAGCTCGGCCAGCGCGGCGATGGCAACGGCGGCCCCCTCGCCCCAGCGCGGCGTGGGCGAACCCAGCGCCAGCGGGCAATTGAGCCGCCGCGTCACGCCCGCCTCGGTCAGCGCGGCGGCGATGCGTTCCTGCGCTTCGGCGGTGTCGGCCACGCAGGACGCGGTCTGCAGCGCCCCGCCTTCGGCATCGACGCGCAAAAGGAAGGGCGCGGCGACCGGACGCGGCGCAACAAGGTCAAGCCGCAGCACCTGACCGCGCGGGGCGATGGCGCGCAGGGCCTGTTCCATCTCGCGCCGTTGCGCGGGGCCATCGACCAGCGCCTCGACCTCGATCCGGCCAGCGGTGACGGAAATACGGCCCACATCGAAACGCTCGAGCGCCTCGATGGCGAAATTGATCGCCGCGACCCAGCCGCCCGGCACCGCGTAGTCCGAGGTCTGCAGCATGTCGACCACTTCGAGCCCCGGCAGCGCGCCGGCCAGGCGGTCGACCAGCGGTCCGCCATCGGCGGCTTCGGGCACAAGGCCGATCACCGACAGCTCTTCACGGTTGCGCATCAGTTCGACGCGGAAGGTGGGAGCGACGATGGCGGTGCGGACCGGCACGACGATGGTTTCGGACACGCGCGAGCTGTCGATCACCTCGCCCGCGACCTGCAAGGCGCGGATGCGGGCGCTTTCGGTCGGCGCCGTCCCACTGATGCCGACATTGAGCCCGTCGATATCGATCTCGGCCCAGTTGATCCCGGCACGGCGGAACGCGTTGCTGACCGCGTCTCCGGTGCGTTTTTCGACCATGCCGACCAGCACAAGCGAGGTCACCAGAGCCAGACACGCCGCCACCAGAAAGGCCGCGATCGAGACGATCAGGGTTTTGTGTGACATAGAAGTTCCGTCAGGGCCGCCCGGTCGGGCCGATCAGGCCTGACCTAGCCGGATGACGGGCGCGATGCAATCACACCAACAGCGCAGCGGCAAGAATCAGCACAACGATCAGCCCTGCATCGCGATTCGAGCGGAAGAGTCGCAGCAGAATGTCGTTGTCGTGGATGTTCAGCCGCCCCAGCTGCCAGTTCAGATGCGCGCCAAAGGCCCAGGCCCCGGCCAGCGTCAGCGACAGCCGCAAAGGCTCGGCCAGCGGGGCCAGCGCATAGATGATCGCCAGCGACATCAGCACGACCGACGCGACCAGAAACCCGCGCAGCCAGTTCTCGGTATTCTCGCCAAACAGCCGCGCGGTGGATTTCACGCCGATCAGCGCGTCGTCCTCGCGGTCCTGATGGGCATAGATCGTGTCGTAGAACAGCGTCCACGCGATGCCCGAGAGATACAGGATCACCGCAGGCCAGCCCAGACTGCCGGTCTGCGCCGTCCAGGCCAGAAGCGCACCCCAGTTGAAGGCGAGGCCCAGAAAGACCTGCGGCCACCATGTGAAGCGCTTGGCGAAGGGATAGATCGCCACCGGCAACAGCGCGAGGATGCCCAGCGCGATGGCCGCCGCGTTGAAGGTCAGCAGCAACAGGAACGACGCGATCATCTGGATTGCCATCCAGATCAGCGCCTCGCGCACCGACACCGCGCCCGAAGCCAAAGGTCGGTTGCGCGTGCGCTCGACCTTGTCGTCGATATCGCGGTCGGTGATGTCGTTCCACGTACAGCCCGCGCCGCGCATCAGGAAGGCTCCCGCCCCGCAAGCGATCATGATCCAAAGCGTGCTCAGGCCCCGCGTTTCGGGGGCGGCCAGCGCGCCCAGAAGCGCGCCCCACCAACAGGGAAGCAACAGCAACCATGTGCCGATGGGCCGGTCGGCGCGGCTAAGACGCAGATAGGGGCGCAGTTCCTCGGGCGCCTTGGTGTCGACCCAGCTTCCCTCGACCCGGTCGTGGATCGCGGTATCGGCTTTGTCGGAAGACGCCGCGCGCTGGCCCTCGCCGCCCTCTGGTGTTTGCCCTGCCCCGGTCATACAGTCCCGTCCATGCCCAAGATGACGCCTCAAGACACCGAACGCCCCAAGGTCCGGCTCTATGTAGAGCATGGCTTGGCGGAAGGGCAACACGTCGCTGTTACGCAGCCGCAGGCGCATTACCTTGGCAATGTGATGCGGATGGGCGCAGGCGACGCGGTCGCGCTCTTCGATGGCCGCAACGGCGAATGGCGCGCCGAGGTTGTGGAACTTGGCAAGCGTGGCGGGACGCTGGCGGCGCTGGTGCAGACCGCGCCGCAGTTTGATCCGCCCGATCTTTGGCTCTTGTTCGCGCCAATCAAGAAGGCGCGCACCGACTTCATCGTCGAAAAGGCGGTCGAGATGGGCGCCGCCCGTATCCTGCCCGTGCAGACCGAATTCACCAATTCCGAGCGTGTCCGCCGCGACCGGCTGCAGGCCCATGCCGTCGAAGCCGCCGAGCAATCGGGCGGCACCTTCGTGCCCGAGGTGGCCGAGCTGCAGCGCCTTGACCGGCTGCTCGCGGATTGGCCCGAAGACCGGCTGCTGTGGTGGGCCGATGAAAGCCTTGCGGGCGCGGAGATCGCCGACCCGGCGCCGGCACCCGCCGCGATCCTGATCGGCCCCGAGGGCGGCTTTTCGGCCGCTGAACGCGCGCGGCTTGCCGCCCTGCCCTTCATCCGCCGTCTGAGCCTTGGCCCGCGCATCCTGCGCGCCGATACGGCGGCGGTGGCGGCGCTGACGCTGTGGCAGCTGCGGCATGGCGACTGGGGCGGCTGAAGGCCCCGGCCCTTTACAGAGCCCGCGAAACCGGACACCAAACAGGTCATGTCCCACTCCCCCCTCCTCCCGGCCACGGATGCCGACCTTCCCGCGATCGAGGATTTCCTGAGCGCCCGGGCCGAAAGCTCGATGTTCCTGCGCTCGAACCTGCGTGAGCACGGACTGGGGGATACGGAATCGCCGCGTGCTATGGATGTGGCGCTGACCCGCGAGGCCGGGGACGCGATCACCGGGGTCTTCGGGTTGACGAATGGCGGATACGCGACCTTTCAGGCGCCACAGGCGGACCCCGAGACATGGCAGGCCGTGGCGCGCTGGATCGGGGCACGGCGGTTTCTGGGGCTGACGGGCGCGGTCGCACAGGCGACGCTGGCGCGCAAGGCGCTGGGAATGACCGACGACCTGCTGGCCGTGGGGCGCAACGAACCGCTCTACCGGCTGGATCTGTCCCGGCTGAAGGACGACGGCCTTGCAGACGGGTCGCTCCGTGCCCCCGTCCCTGCCGATCTGGCACTGCTGGAAGCCTGGTACACCGCATCGGAAATCGAAGCGCTGGGGGCCAGCCCCGAACGGGCCGCCGCGCTGGCCCGCAGCCGGGCGGCCCGTGCGATCCTTGAGCAGAACGCCCGGATTCTCGAGCGTGACGGCACGCCGCTGGCGATGACAGCTTTCAACGCGCATTTGCCCGACATGGTACAGGTGGGCGGCGTCTATACCCCGCCCGACCATCGCAATGCGGGCGCCGCGCGCACCGCCGTCGCCCGGCATCTGGCCGAGGCGCGCGAAACGGGCGTCCGGCAGGCGATCCTGTTCGCCGCCTCGCCCGCCGCCAGCCGCGCCTATGAAGCGATCGGGTTCGAGCGGATCGGCGATTTCGCCATCGCGCTGCTCAAGACCCCGAGGGGGCCTTTGGATGCTTGATTTCATCCGCCCCGAGATGCGCGCGGCGATCCATCGCTGGGGCGAGACCGGCGGCGCGCTGGTCATCACGCTGGTGGGGGGCTGGTGGGGGCTGACCGGGCCGGGCTGGGTGCCTTGGGCGGGCTGGCTGCTGGCGCTGGTCGGCGCGGGGCTGACGCTGGGCGCCATTCAGCGCGCACGCTTCACCGCCAAGGGGATCGCGACCGGCGTGATCGAGGTGATTGAGGGCGAGATCCGCTATCTCGGCCCGCGCGGCGGCGGTGTCGTGGCGCTCGATCACGTACTGGCCTTGTCGCTCAGTGCCGATGCGGAATTCTGGCTGGTCGAATCCTTCGACGGCACGATCCTTGCGATTCCGCGCGCCGCGACCGGCCATCCGGCGTTGTTCGATGCGTTCGGACTGCTGCCGGGCTTCGACATGAAGCGACTTTTGCGCATGGTCGATGACGGCCCGGCGCCCCGCGCGCGGTTGATTTGGCGACATCCCACGCGCCGCCTCTTGACTTGAGCCGTCCCACGCGACAGGTCTGACGTTCCAAAGACCAGCCCGGAGCGCCAGTTAAAAATGTCTATCCCCCAATCCGGCGGCGGGCCGATCGAGCATCGCGACCAATTGGCCGAATACCTCGCCTCGGGCTCGAAGCCCAAGGACGACTGGCGCATCGGCACCGAGCACGAGAAATTCGGCTATTGCAAGGACAGCCACAAGCCGCTGCCTTATGACGGCGACCGCTCGATCCGCGTGGTGCTGGAAGGGCTGCGCGACCGCTTCAACTGGGACCCGGTTCTGGAAGGCGACAAGATCATCGGCCTGACGCGCGACGGCGCGAATGTCAGCCTCGAGCCGGGTGGACAGTTGGAACTCTCGGGCGCGCCGCTCGAGACGATCCACCAGACCTGCGACGAGGTGAACGAGCATCTGCGCGAGGTGAAATCCATCGCCGACGAGGTCGGCGTGGGTTTCATCGGGCTGGGCGCGGCGCCGGAATGGACGCATGAACAGATGCCGATGATGCCCAAGGGGCGCTACCGGCTGATGACCGATTACATGCCCAAGGTCGGCACCCATGGCACGCAGATGATGTACCGCACCTGCACGGTGCAGGTGAATCTGGACTTCGCGTCCGAGCCCGACATGGTGCAGAAACTGCGCGTCGCTCTGGCTTTGCAGCCCGTCGCCACCGCGCTCTTTGCCAACTCACCGTTTTTCGAAGGCAAGCCCAACGGGCACAAATCGTGGCGCTCGCGCATCTGGCGCGATCTCGACCCGTCACGCACCGGCACGCTGCCCTTCGTCTTCGAGGACGGCATGGGGTTCGAGCGCTATGTCGATTACGCGCTCGATGTGCCGATGTACTTCGTCTATCGCGACGGCAAGTATATCGATGCGCTGGGTCAGTCGTTCCGCGACTTCCTGAAGGGCGAACTTCCCGCCCTGCCCGGCGAGATGCCGACGCTGTCGGACTGGGCCGATCACCTGACAACGATCTTCCCCGAAGCGCGTGTGAAGAAATATCTGGAAATGCGCGGCGCCGATGGCGGCCAGTGGCGCCGGCTCTGCGCCCTGCCCGCTTTGTGGGTGGGCCTGCTTTACGATCAGAGCGCTCTCGATGCGGCATGGGATCTGTGCAAGGACTGGGATCTGGAAACCCGCGAAGGGCTGCGCGTCGCGGCCAGCGTCGACGGGCTGCAGGCCGAGGTGCCGGGGGTGAAAATGCTCGATCTGGCCAAGCAGGTGGTCGATATCGCGCAGGCGGGCCTGAAGACGCGGGCGCGTCCCGGTGCCGGCGGCCTTGTCCCCGACGAGACGCATTTCCTCAGCGCGCTGCAAGACAGTCTGGAAACCGGGCAAGCCCCGGCTGACGAGCTGCTGGCACGCTATCATGGCGACTGGAACGGTGACCTGTCGCGGATCTACGGCGAATACAGCTACTGACCCGAAGCCGGGCGTGCTGTTTCGTTACAGCGCGGTAAACAGATCGACATTTCGACGACACAGACGGCACGCATGGCTTGATGAGCCCCGCGTGCCGTGCTTGTTTGCGCCACCGCGACCTTTTTTGCGGATTTTCATTCGATATCAGGAGATTTCCATGCGCGACTTTTTCATCAACATGTTCGAGAAGCTGATCAACGTCCTCGTTGTCATCCTGCTGATCGGGGTGCTTGTCGGCACCGTGGGCGTGTTCATGGTGCCCAGCCAGACCGGCATTCCCAGCGGTCTTGTCGCCATCGGCGTGCTGATCGGCGGGCTCATCTATGTCACGCTGATCGCCGGTTTCATGTATCTGGGCCTTGGCATCTATCAGAACACCAAGCGCACCGCCGACCTGCTCGAACGGCGCTGAACTCAGAGCCGCAACGCAAAAGGGGCGCCCGACGGGCGCCCCTTTTTTCGTGACATGCGTGGCGCGCTCAGCTCGCCTTGGCGCGGAATTCGCGCAGCAGGAAATCGGGAACGTGATCGCCCATGCCGACCACCGGCTCTTCGCGATTGCGGCGCCCACGACCGCCGCGATCATTGCGGTTCTCGTTGCGATTATCGTTCCGGGCCTCGCGGCTCTTGTCGTCGCGCGCGGCTTCGTTGCGCGGCTTGTCGCTGCTCGGCTTTTCGCTTTGCACGGTCTCGGTGCGCGACGGCTCGGCGCGGGCGGCCTCTTCGCGGGGGGCCTTGGCTTCGACGGCCTCAGGCTGGGCGACGGTGGGCTCTTCGACCTCGGCCACCACGGCATTCTCTTGCGCCTTGGCGGGTTTGTCACCGCGCGTCCGGCGGCTGCGCGTGGGCTTCTCGGATTTCTCCGCGCGCTTGCGCTCCGGCTTGGCGCTCGACGCGGACTCGGCATAGCCCTCGGGCGCCGCGGTGCGCGGCAGCGGCTTTTGTAGAAGGCTCTCGATAGCGGCCAGATATTTGTCATCCGACGGCGTGGCGATGGTATAGGCCTTGCCCTTGCGTCCCGCCCGCCCGGTGCGACCGATGCGGTGGACGTAGTCTTCGGAATGCGACGGGACGTCGAAGTTGAACACGTGGCTCACCGCCGGGATATCGAGCCCGCGCGCCGCCACATCCGAGGCGATCAGCAAACGGATCGTGCCATCCCGGAACCCTTCCAGCGTGCGCGTACGCACCGACTGGTCGAGGTCGCCATGGATCGGCGCCGCGTCGAAACCATGCTTTTTCAGCGACTTGGCGACAACATCCACGTCGATCTTGCGGTTGCAGAAGATGATCGCGTTGGTGCAGGCCTCGCCTTCGGATTCGATCAGCGCCCGCAGCAGCGCGCGTTTCTCGGCAAAGGCCCGGTCGCGGCGCGTGGGCGACAGCTCGATAAGCTGCTGCTCGATCGTCTCGGCGGTCGTCGCCTGACGCGCGACTTCGATGCGCACCGGATTCGACAGGAACATGTTGGTGATGCGCTCGATCTCCGAGGCCATGGTGGCCGAGAAGAACAGCGTCTGGCGGGTGAAGGGCGTGAGCTGGAAAATCCGCTCGATATCGGGGATGAAGCCCATGTCCAGCATCCGGTCGGCTTCGTCCACGACCATCACTTCGACGCCGGTCAGCAGCAGCTTGCCGCGCTCGAAATGGTCGAGCAGACGACCGGGCGTGGCGATCAGCACATCGACGCCCCGGTCGATCAGCTTGTCCTGTTCGGCAAAGGAAACCCCGCCGATCAGCAGCGCCTTGGTCAGCTTGGTGTGCTTGGCGTAAATGTCAAAGTTTTCAGCAACCTGAGCGGCCAGTTCGCGCGTCGGTGCCAGCACCAGCGAGCGCGGCATCCGGGCGCGCGCGCGGCCCCGCGACAGGCGGGTAATCAGCGGCAGCGTGAAGCTGGCGGTCTTGCCGGTGCCGGTCTGGGCGATGCCCAGCACGTCGCGCCCGGCCAGCGCTTCGGGAATGGCCTGCGCCTGAATCGGTGTCGGCGTTTCGTAGCCGGCTTCAGTAACGGCCTTGAGGACCTTGGGGTCCAGCTTCAGATCGGTAAATTTCGTCATGGGCGTCCATCTGTTGCGGCATCGGGCCGCAAGGGATTTATGGGACGCCAGTCGTCGCGCCCCGGCAGCGGTCGGGTCACGCGCGCAAGGCCGTGACCGATGCGGCGACCTAGCGCAATTTGCGGCTTGGGTCAATGACTACAGGGCGTTTCCTCTTATTCAGGCGCCTGCCCATCAACTTTGCGGCGAAAATGGGGCGCGTCGCCCCGGAATTTCCAAGGTTAACCCGGATTTAACCTTCTTTTTGCCCCAGCCCGTCCCCATCCCCGTCGCATTCCCGGGCGACAAAAGGGACATCCGGCGACATCGACCAGGATGAGTGTAATGAGTGCCCAAGTTTCCGTACCACTGCCTGTCAGTGCCGCGCCGCTCGTGGCCGAGGACGATTGCATGTTGAACACACCGATCCAGGCGGCTTTGCCCGGACCCGCGCAATTCGCTGCCGCAATCGACCTGATCAAGTCGGTCTTCTGTGTCCCTGCCGTTTCGATCGCCCTGCATGGTGCGCCCGCCAATGCCGATGGCGGCGTCTATCGGTCGTTTCTGGAAATCCCGCTGATCAAGGATCAGGAGGTGATCGGCTCGCTGCGCATCCTCGACACTGCTGAGCGCGAATTCACCGATCGCGACTGCCAGTTGCTCGAGGGCTTCGCCCGGCTGGTGGTCGATCAGGTCGAATTGTGGGGAGAGGCCAGCCGCGACGTGCTGACCGGTGCCATGACCCGCCGCGCGTTTCAGGATATCCTGCGCAAGGCCTTCGCCGCCTATTCCCGGACCCAGGCGCGCGCCTCGCTCGTGCTGTTCGATCTCGATCACTTCAAGTCGATCAACGACAATTGGGGCCATGCCGCCGGGGATGCCGTGCTGAAAGCCGTTGCGCGCTGCGTGCTGCGCGAGTTGCGGGTCGAGGACAGTTTCGGTCGTGTCGGCGGCGAGGAATTCGCCGTGCTGGTGGCCAATGCCGGCGCGCAGGGGGCTGCGGAAGTGGCCGAACGCATCCGCAGCGCCGTCGAAGCCCTGCCGATCCCGGGCTATGGCCAGATCAACGTGACGGCCAGCTTCGGCGTGGCCGAGGCGAGCCATGACGTGCTCGACATGGAAGACTGGAGCGACCGCGCCGACAGTCAACTCTACGTCGCCAAATCCGAGGGCCGGAACCGCGTTTGCATCGAAGACAGCGACCCGCCCCCTGCCGCGGCGATGCTGAACTGACCCGGCGCTGCGCGGGGCTAACAGCAAGGGACTCATTGCCGTCTGTTCAGCGTCCCTGAGGGGGCGCTTTTTCGTGTCTGCCGTGGCCGCGTTTGAACCTGGCGCACAGACCGTGCGACCTATCGGTATCCCGCCCCCCCGGAGAGCTGCCATGAACCCGCCGCGCATCGCCCTGCCCTCGTTCCCGCCCGCCATCTGGCAGGGCACGCGCCAGCGTCCCCGGCCCGTGCCCCGCGTCCTGCCCGGTGATCTTGCGCGCGGGCGCTGAAAGCCGCGGCTCGCCCCGGGTTTCAGAGCGCCGTTTTCCGGTTGGCGAAGACCCCAAACTTTTTTTCGATCCGGCGGGAACCTTTCCCGAGATGCCACGTTTGCTGAGTGAAGAGGCCGGGCGTCCCCTCGTGTCCGGCCTCATCGTTTGTTTGTCCCTTGAATTTTCTTCGGCCGCCTTCGGGCGGCCTTTTTTTTCGTCCGGCGCATCGAAGGGCGGAGCGGCGTGGCGCAGGGACGTTTGAACCGTGACAGCCGCCCGCGCGACCTATGCGTATTCGATGGCTGGCGCGGTGATCCTTGCGGATCCGGGCGCGGCCCTTTGATCGCGAAGGAATTGCCATGATCCGCCTGCCGCTTGCCCTGGCCGCCCTGCTCACCCTGTCGCTCAATGGCTCGCTCGCCGCCGCCGCTGACGTGCCACCGCAATCGCATGCCTGCCAGCCGGGGGCTGTCTGCACCCTGCCGCTCAGGATGCTCAGCCCGCCCCCGCCACGTCCAGAAGGTCTGGCCTTGCGCGCGGCAGTCGTGATCCCGTCAATCGGTCAGCGCTGAACCGGACGCGAATCTGCCGCGTGTTTTTTCTGCCGGTGCCGGAACTTGCGACTCGTTTGTCGGTTGATCTGGCGACAGCGGGCGCAAAGCCCAGCCAGCCAGAATCCAGCCAGGATAAACCGCCGTGACCCGTACCGCCCTCGCCCTTGCCACCCTGCTCACCCTGACCCTCAACGGCTCGATCGCCGTCGCCTCGATGCCGACGACGCCGTGCAATGCCGAGGGGGGCTGCGCCGTCTCGCTGCGGATGCTGGCACCCCCGCCTGCACGCCCTGACACGCTGATGGCACCCGAGATGTCCGAGCGCACCTGACGCCCGCCCAGTGCTGTGCGGTCTGCCCCGCACACGCCCGGCAATGGACACGTCTCGCGCTTTGGGCTACAGGCGCGACATGCTGGACAATCGCCCCACCCTGCCGCCCGAAATCGCCCGCCGCCGGACCTTTGCGATCATCTCGCACCCCGACGCCGGCAAGACCACGCTGACCGAAAAGTTCCTGCTGTTCGGCGGCGCGATCCAGATGGCGGGACAGGTCCGCGCCAAGGGCGAAGCGCGGCGCACGCGCTCGGACTTCATGCAGATGGAAAAGGACCGCGGGATCTCGGTCTCGGCCTCGGCCATGTCCTTCGACTTCGTCAGCGGCGACAGCAATTTCCGCTTCAACCTTGTCGACACGCCCGGCCACTCGGACTTTTCCGAGGATACCTATCGCACGCTGACCGCCGTTGACGCAGCGATCATGGTGATCGACGGCGCCAAGGGCGTGGAGAGCCAGACGCAGAAACTGTTCGAAGTCTGTCGCCTGCGCGATCTGCCGATCCTGACCTTCTGCAACAAGATGGACCGCGAAAGCCGCGACACGTTCGACATCATCGACGAGATTCAGGAAAATCTGGCCATCGACGTGACCCCCGCCTCGTGGCCGATCGGTCAGGGGCGCGATTTCCTCGGCTGT
Organism: Rhodobacter sp. NTK016B; assembly: GCF_017303295.1. Lineage (GTDB taxonomy): Bacteria > Pseudomonadota > Alphaproteobacteria > Rhodobacterales > Rhodobacteraceae > Pararhodobacter. The sequence goes on from NZ_JAFKOK010000017.1 coordinate 44,647, forward strand.
TACGACATCCTGCACGACCGGCTGGAACTGATGGACCGCGCCGACCGCAACAAGGTTGGCGAGACGGTCAAGATCAGCGGCCTCGACGACCCGAAACTGGCCGAGCATATCCCCGCTGCGATGCTGGAGACCCTGCGCGAAGAGGTCGAGATGGCGCGCGAACTGCTGCCCGCCTTCGACCGCGAGCAGGTCCTGAACGGCTCGATGACGCCGATCTGGTTCGGCTCGGCGATCAACTCGTTCGGTGTGCGCGAATTGATGGCCGGCATGGCGGAATTCGGACCCGAACCGCAGCCCCTGTCGACCGACAAGCGTCAGATCGACCCCGAAGAGAAGAAGGTCACGGGCTTTGTGTTCAAGGTGCAGGCCAATATGGACCCCAAGCACCGTGACCGCGTGGCTTTCGTGCGCCTTGCCTCGGGGCATTTCCAGCGCGGGATGAAGCTGCAGCATGTGCGGGTGGGCAAGCCGATGGCGGTGTCGAACCCGGTGCTGTTCCTCGCCTCGGACCGCGAATTGACGGAAGAGGCCTGGGCGGGCGACATCATCGGCATCCCCAACCACGGCCAGCTACGGATCGGCGACACGCTGACCGAGGGCGAGGCGATCCGCTTCACCGGCATTCCCTCCTTTGCGCCGGAATTGTTGCAGACCTGCCGGGCGGGCGACCCGATGAAGGCCAAGCATCTGGAAAAGGCGCTGATGCAATTCGCCGAGGAAGGCGCGGCCAAGGTCTTCAAACCGAATATCGGCGCGGGCTTCATCGTCGGCGTCGTGGGCGCGCTGCAATTCGAGGTCCTCGCCTCGCGGATCGAGCTGGAATACGGTCTGCCCGTGCGCTTCGAGCCGTCGCAATTCACCTCGGCACGCTGGATCTCGGGCGAAAAGGCCGAGGTCGACAAGGTCGTCAACGTCAACAAGCAGCATATCGCCACGGACCATGACGGCGATCTGGTCTATCTGACGCGGCTGCAATGGGACATCGACCGGATCGAGCGCGACCATCCGGGCGTCAAGCTGACGGCGACGAAGGAAATGATGGTCTGAGGCAGCCCGAAAGCCGCTGAAACGCCTCGCCGGTTCGCCGCCTTTATTAATCGTTGCCATCCGAGCTGCGTCTCGTCACTCTCGACGCCCTAGAAAAACAACAGACATAGGCGTCTCATGCGTACATTTACCCTTGTTGCCCTCGTGCTTTTTACTGCGGGTTCGCCCGCTCTGGCGTATGATTCCGCCCGCTCTGCCTCGGTCCGCGATGGCGAGGATTGCCCGTCTTGTGACCTCGCCGGAGGCGATTTCGTGGAAGCCGACCTGTCCGGGCTCAACCTCGCCGGAGCCGATCTGGCTGGCGCGGATCTGTCGGAAGCCGATCTATCGGACGCCGATCTGGTCGGCGCCGACCTCGCGGGTGCCAATCTGAGCGAGGCCGACCTGTCAGGCGCCGACCTGACCGACGCCGATCTGGCCGGGGCAGACCTGACCGAAGCCGACCTGTCACGCGCCACGCTTGTACGGGCGGATCTCGCCGGCGCCGATCTGACCGAGGCGGACTTCTCGCGCGCTGACCTGACCGAGGCGGATCTGTCGGGTGCCGACCTGACCGAGGCCGATCTGTCGCGCGCAACCCTGACGCAGGCCGATCTTGCGGGCGCGACATTGACCGAAGCCGATCTTTCCGACGGCAGCGCAGACAACGCCAATTTCGCTGGTTCCGTTCTGGACGACGCGGATTTTTCCGACACCAGCCTTGAAAACGCACGCTTTGGCGGCGCAAACACTGCGGACGCCGAGATGCCGGAAGGCTTCGAGCAGCAATCGGCCAGCCCGGCGGATGACGCTGCAGCCGCTGATGACAGCGACAGCGCCGCAGGCGACGACGACGCGACTGGCCAAGGCGACTGACACGGCGCGCGCGGTGGTGGCTTGCCGCCACCGCCAGCCGGTCGTCCTCCCCCTTGCAAAAGTCCCGTCCAGGCACCAGATTTGAGATGCAGGCATTGGTCGGGTTAGACCCGGACAAGCGGGCCTGCTGCTTGTCGAAAGCCACCGCCCGGTGCGGACCACCCGGCCTTCTTGACTTTCCCCTAGGCAACGGACCGGCGGGCATAAGCCCAACGGTGTTTCGGCAACGGAGATCACTATGGGCAAGGGCGACAGCAAACGCGGCAACCGCGAAGCGAAGAAACCGAAACAGGAAAAGCCGAAGGTTCTGGCCACGGCCAATTCCAATGCCGGCAAGGACCTGACGATCGGCGGCAAGAAGGTCAAGTGAGCGGGCCCTGACGGGCAGCATACGGGATTGAAAAAGGCGGGGAACTCCCCGCCTTTTGTCTGTCCGATCGGTGCGTGAGATCACGCGCCCGACGGCGACAGTTACAAGACTGCAAATCGGAGACACGTTGAAAGAGGGCGAGGTCTACAAGGTCATCAACGTCAACAAGCAGCATATCGCCGCGCGACCATGACGACGATCTGGTCTATCTGACGCGGCAGCAATGGGACATCGACCGGATCGAACGCGACCATCCTGGCGTCAAGCTGACGGCGACGAAAGAAATGATGGTCTGATCACGGGCGCGGGCGGGCTTCAGGGGCCGGGCGTCACGGCGCCTCGATCCCCTCGGGCAAGGACAGAACGCTGTCCACATGCGCCCGGCAGGCCCGCTCGGCCAGGATCGTGTCGGTGGCGGCGCCACAGGCGCGATGGAGGCGGCCCCGGGCGTCGCGCAACTGCACGCTGGCCGAAAACAGCGTCGCGGCCGCGCAGATCGCCGCAACGGCAAACGCGGCCAGAATCGCCGGTTCGGATCGCGGCAGCCGCGCGGGCGGCACGATCAGCATCAGCGGCCCCGCTCCCAAAGTCAGCGCAAGCAGCCCGTAGGTTGCCAGCCCCGCCATGTCGATCAGGCCGAGGAACACCGCCAGAAGCGGCAGCGCGGCCACAACCGTCGTGGCAAAGATCGTCAGCCGCGTGATGATCGGCAAATCGGGATTGGTCCCGCGATACGGGGCCACGCGCATCGCCACCGCAAGCCCCCCGGCGAGTGCGCCGACAAGCGCGATGGCAGACAGAAGAAGATAGGCGCCAATCAAACTCATGACGCCGGATCATCCCATGCGGGAAGCGATCTACAAAGCGCCAAATCGCCCGCCGAACTCGGCGCCGAAATGGACCCAGTGGACAGCGGACCCGCAGACAGCGGTCCGGATCGTCACACCAACCGAGAAACCTCGACCGCCGCGCGGACGAAATCGGCGAACAGCGGGTGCGGTTTGAAGGGTTTCGACTTCAACTCGGGGTGGAACTGCACGCCGATGAACCAAGGGTGGCCCTTGTGTTCGACGATCTCGGGCAGGCGGCCATCGGGCGACATGCCGGAGAAGCACAGGCCCTGTTCCTCGAGCTGCTCGCGGTAGCGGATGTCCACTTCGTAGCGGTGGCGGTGGCGTTCCTCGATGGCGGTCGCCCCATAGACCTTGGCCACCAGCGAATCGGCCTTGAGCGCCGCGTCATAGGCGCCCAGACGCATCGTGCCGCCCTTGTCGTCGCCGACCGAGCGCTGGACCTTGTAATTGCCCTGCACCCATTCCTTGAGGTGATAGACCACCGGCTCGAAGCGCTTGGCGCCGGCCTCGTGGTCGAATTCCTCGGACCCGGCATTCTTGATCCCGGCGAGGTTGCGCGCGGCCTCGATGACCGCCATCTGCATCCCCAGACAGATCCCCAGATAGGGGATCTTGCGCTCGCGCGCCCATTGCGCGGCGCGGATCTTGCCCTCGGTCCCACGCTCGCCAAAGCCGCCGGGGACAAGGATCGCGTGGAAGCCTTCCAGCACGGCCGTGGGGTCGCCGGTCTCGAACAGCTCGGCATCGATCCATTCGGCCATGACCCGGACGCGGTTGGCCATGCCGCCATGCGTCAGCGCCTCGGCAATGGATTTATAGGCGTCTTCCAGCTGGGTGTATTTGCCGACGATCGCCACGCGGACCTGACCCTCGGCATGGGTCAGACGGTCCATGACGTCCTCCCAGCGCGTCAGGTTGGGACGCGGCGCGGGGGTGATACCGAAGGCATCAAGCACGGCCTGATCCAGCCCCTCGCGGTGATAGGCAAGCGGGGCCTCGTAGATCGTCTTCAGGTCATAGGCCGGGATCACGGCGTCGGGGCGGACATTGCAGAAGAGCGCGATCTTGGCGCGTTCCTTTTCCGGGATCGGATGCTCGGACCGGCAGACCAGCACGTCGGGCGCCAAGCCGATCGACTGCAATTCCTTGACCGAGTGCTGCGTGGGCTTCGTCTTCAGCTCGCCCGAGGCCGCCAGATAGGGCAGCAGCGTCAGGTGCATCAGGATGCACTGGCCGCGCGGGCGCTCATGGATGAACTGGCGGATGGCTTCGAAGAACGGCAGGCCCTCGATATCGCCGACGGTGCCGCCGATCTCGCAGAGCATGAAATCGACCTCGTCATCGCCTACGGCAAGGAAGTCCTTGATTTCGTTCGTCACATGCGGAACGACTTGGATCGTCTTGCCGAGATAATCGCCGCGACGCTCTTTCTCCAGCACGTTGGAATAGATGCGGCCCGACGAAACGCTGTCGGTCTTGCGCGCGGGAACGCCGGTGAAACGCTCGTAATGGCCGAGGTCGAGATCGGTCTCGGCGCCGTCATCGGTGACGAAGACCTCGCCATGCTCAAACGGCGACATCGTGCCGGGATCGACGTTGAGATAGGGGTCGAGCTTGCGCAGACGCACGGTGAAGCCACGGGCCTGCAGAAGCGCCCCCAGCGCCGCCGAGGCCAGCCCTTTGCCGAGGCTCGACACCACACCGCCGGTGATGAAAACGTAGCGCGCCATGTTCGGAAACTCCCGTGTTCGTCGCCGCCCAGAATGGCCGGATCACGGGAGTCGAGCTATAGCGCAATCCCGCGCGATCCGCAATACGGACGCAACATGCTGAGCGGACAGGGCGCTTGGCCCAAAATGTGGGTTGAATAGATCGGATGAGGCGGCCCGGATCGCTGGATCCGGGACACCGGGATTCGGTTAGGTCTGTCTGGTTTACTCGGCCGGAACCGGCGGCAGCGCGGTCTGGTCGTCCGTTCCCGTCGCGGCCTCGGGGGCCGTTTCGGTGGCCGCGTCTTGGGGCGCGGCCTCGGGCGCCGGCGCTTCGGCGGGTGCCTCAGCCGGGGTTTCGGCAGGCGCCTCTGCAGGCGGCAGCGCGGGGGCGTCGCCCGCCGGCGGCAGCGCCGGCTGGTCGCCCGCGGGCGGAAGCTGGATATCGGGCAGCGGGATCGACGGTGTGTCGCCGGCAGGCGCGGTTTCCGCCCCACCCCCGGCACCGAGCCGGTCGAGGACCGAGGTCTCGGCCGAATTCGACGCGCCGATCACGGTGAGCGCAAGCGAGGTGATGATGAACGCCCCTGCGAAGCCCCAGGTGAGCTTGGCCAGCCCGGTCAGTGGCGGACGCCCCGCCTGCGGCCCCATGCCGCCGCCGCCAATCCCCAGACCACCGCCTTCCGAGCGCTGCAAAAGCACGACGCCGATCAGCGACAGCGCGAGGAGAAGGTGAATGATCAGGACGACAGTCTGCATGGGGGCGGCCTTTGTCTCGGTTCGCGCCTATCTATGATGCTCAATTTGGGGGCGCAAGCCCCTTGGCCCGCTTGTGGACCGGTGTTTTCCCCCTCAATCCGGCATGCAGGCCCTTACTCCGGCACCTCGCAGACCGCCGAGAGCTTATTGCCGTCGGGATCGCGCAGATAGGCCGCGTAGAAATGCGGCCCGTAGTCGCGCAGGCCCGGTGCGCCCTCGTCCGTGCCGCCCTGCGCAAGACCTGCGGCATGGAAGGCCCGCACCGCCGCGCGCGAGGGGGCGTTGAAACACGCCATGGTGCCGTTTCCCGCCCCGGCTGGCCTGCGGTCATAGGGCTCGTTGATCCAGAACCCGCTATGCCCCGCGCCGGGCAGGCCGTATCCCCGCCCATGCGCGTCGTTTCCCAGCCGGGCATAGCCCAAAGCACCAAGCACCGCGTCGTAGAAATCCTGCGCGCGGGCAAGATCCTTGGTGCCCAGCGTCAGATAGCTGAGCATCCCGTTCGCTGCGTCACTCGACATCGACATCGTCGACATCCGCCTGCCCGCTGATTCGCCGCCGCATGATCGACCAGCTCAGCCCGATCCCCAGAACCAGCGACGCGATCAGGATGCCCAGCCACGCATTCAGTCCGGGATTGGAAATGTCGATGATGCCATAGTCGACCAGTACCCAGATCAGCGCGGCAAAGACCGCCCCGACCAGCACCATGCCCAGCGGGCCGATCGACCGCAGCGTCGCGCGCAGATAGATGATCCAGCCGATCAGCAGCACAAGCCCGACGAGCACCGAGATCGGAAGCTGCTCGGTGCCGGTATCGAGCACCCAGCGGGTGAAGTTCCACGGCGTGGGATTCCATGTCGCGGCGACCAGAACAAAGGCAATGAGCCAGCGGATGAGAAAGGGCATGCGGGAAAACCTTTTGAAACGTTGACCCCATAGGTGCCCAAGAGGCGGCGCGCTGTCCAGAGGAACGGCCTGCACGGGGGTGTGAGGGGGTCGCGTCTGTGCAGTGCCCGTGTCCCTGCGTCACCACGGGTGGGGCGGTCGCATGAGTATTTATGGCAAAGTGAAAGGGGGGGAGCCCGGCCCTGATTTGGGGGCCGAACTCTGCCCCCTGCGTCCCCTTGTTTCGGGTAGACGTCGCAGAGCCGCCATGGGGCCGGGACAGCGAGTTCCGGCTACGTGGCCAGCAGGGGCTGTCGTGGTCAGTCGTCGCGGCCCGGCTCATTCGGGTCGCTGGAGAAGAGCGCAATCTTGTTGCCCTGCGGGTCGCGCAGATAGGCCACGTAGAAATGCGACCCATACGCGGCGCGAAAGCCCGGCGCGCCTTCATTCGTGCCACCGGCGGCAAGGGCGGCGGCATGAAGATCGCGTACCTGTTGCTGCGTGCGTGCCTGAAACGCGGTCATCGCGCCGTTTCCGGCCGAGGCCGGGCGGCCATCGAATGTGGGTTTGACGTAGAAGTCGGGCGCGACCGGGTTTTGCCCCGGCGTCATTGGCAGGGCATAGCTCAGCCCCTCGGGGCCTTCGGTAAGCGCGTAACCCAGCGCGGGCAAAAGCGCGTCGTAGAAGCGTCTCGCACGGGCGATGTCGTCCGCGCCGACCGTGACATAGGCGATCATGCGGGTGATTCCCTTTCCGGACCGGGCGCAGGTCGGATGCGCCTGTCGTTCCCGTGTAGATCGGCCCTGCCGCGCGCTCAACACCCGGCCCCGGACGCCCGCGCCCCGATAAGCCCCCGGCGCGGCGGCCTTCAGGCGCCGCGGCACACCAAGGCCGTGCGACGAAACCGGGCACCGAAACTGGGCGCCGAAACGGGCAGCGTCCGAAAAGACTGTTTCACCCGCGCGCGCGCATCGCTATAGAACGCACGGTTTCACCAAACCGGGGAAGGACTCCGTCATGGCCAACGTGGTTGTCGTAGGCGCCCAATGGGGCGACGAGGGCAAGGGCAAGATCGTCGACTGGCTCAGCGAGCGCGCGGATGTGATCGCGCGCTTTCAGGGGGGCCATAATGCCGGCCATACCCTTGTCATCGACGGCAAGGTCTACAAGCTGAACGCGCTGCCCTCGGGCGTGGTGCGCGGCGGCAAGCTCAGCGTCATCGGCAATGGCGTGGTTCTGGACCCGTGGCATCTGGTCTCGGAGATCGCCAAGATCCGCGATCAGGGTGTCGAGATCAGCCCCGAGACGCTGATGATCGCCGAGAACACGCCGCTGATCCTGCCGATCCATGGCGAACTGGACCGTGCGCGCGAAGAGGCGGCGTCCAAGGGCACGAAGATCGGCACGACCGGGCGCGGCATCGGCCCGGCCTATGAGGACAAGGTCGGGCGCCGCTCGGTCCGCGTGGCCGATCTGGCCGATCCCGCGACACTGGCCGCGCGCATCGACCGGGCGCTTCAGCACCACGACCCGCTGCGGCGTGGTCTGGGCATCGAACCCGTCGACCGCGAGCGTCTGCTGGCCGATCTGACCGCCATCGCGGACGAGATCCTGCCCTATGCGGCGCCGGTCTGGAAAGTGCTCACCGAGGCGCGCAAGGCAGGCAAGCGCATCCTGTTCGAAGGGGCGCAGGGCGCGCTTCTGGACATCGATTTCGGCACTTATCCTTTCGTCACCTCGTCCAACGTCATCGCCGGTCAGGCGGCGACCGGGGTGGGCGTCGGCCCGACCTCGATCGATTACGTGCTGGGCATCGTCAAAGCCTATACCACCCGTGTGGGCGAAGGTCCCTTCCCGACCGAGCTGGATGACGAAGTCGGTCAGCGTCTGGGCGAGCGGGGCCATGAATTCGGCACCGTGACCGGGCGCAAGCGGCGCTGCGGCTGGTTCGACGCGGCGCTGGTGCGCCAGACCTGCGCGACCTCGGGCGTTTCCGGAATCTCTCTGACGAAGCTCGATGTGCTCGACGGGTTCGACGTGCTGAAGATCTGCGTGGGATACGAGCTGGACGGCAAGCGGCTGGATTACCTGCCAATCGCCTCGGACCAACAAGCGCGCTGCACGCCGGTCTATGAAGAGATGGACGGCTGGTCGGAATCGACCGTGGGCGCGCGGTCCTGGGCCGATCTGCCGGCGCAGGCGATCAAGTATATCCGCCGCATCGAAGAGTTGATCCAATGCCCGGTGGCACTGGTCTCGACCTCGCCCGAGCGCGAGGACACGATCCTCGTTACCGACCCGTTCGCGGATTGATCATGGCGTTGTCATACAAAACCCGGCGGCGGCTGTCGCTTCTGGTCCTGCTGGTCGCGCTGCCGCTCTACATCGTCGTGGCGATCAGCATCGTGGGCCTATTCGAGCGGCCGCCCATCTTGTTGGAGCTGCTGGTCTATGTCGTGCTGGGCGTGGTCTGGGCCTTTCCGCTGAAGGCGGTGTTCAAAGGGGTCGGGCAGGCCGATCCCGACGAAGATCCGCGCGACGAGTTGTAACGCGAAACGGGCGCCGAGGGATCGGCGCCCGTTTTCGTTTTCTGGCCGCGATGGCGTCGCGCCGGTTACTTCCCGGCGAAGCGACGAGCCTGTTCTGCGAATTCCGATCCCGAGGCGAGCTGGAACTGGCCGCGACGCGAACGCGCCAGGCTTCCCTGGCGCATCAGCAGACCGAAGGTGCGAAGCAGGTTCTCGCGCGAGCGCGTCATCGGCAGGCCGGTCGACACGACGTGCCGCATGACCTGCGGGCGCGAGAATTCCTCGAGCCCCTCTACATGCGTAATATAGGCCGCAGCGGCCTCGGTCAGTTCGGCAAGTGTGGTCAGGTGCATGGGCCCGACGAAATCGTCGAAGGCCTTGCCCCGTGGCATCGGTGTCGCGGGCGCATCCTCGTCGAACAATTCCTCGACCGCGAGCGCCCCGGTATTGATCCGCCGCGGACGCACCAGCTCGGTGTCGCTGGGCCGGTCGATCCGCTGTTCGCTCACCAGCACCAGAGGCGGCTGCGCGCTGCGCGGACGCTCGGTGCGATGGCTTGCGGGACGTTGCGGGCGGCGCGGTCCGCGCTCGTCGCTGGCCTCGTCGCCATTGGGCCGGACCGAGCGTTCCAGATCGGCGCGGTAGCGGGCGATCTCGGCCTGCTGGGCCACTTCGGGGTTGCGGGCCGAACCGGCTTCCTCGTCGGCGCGGGTGGCGATGACGGCGGCTTTCAGATGGCTCAGCGTCGATTGACGGCGCTGCGCGTCTTCACCCGAAAGCTCGGTATCGGCCTGGATGATCAGACGATCGACAGCGGCGTCGGCTTCCTGCCCGCGCAGCAGCGCGCGGCGTTCGCTTTCGGCACGGCGCGCGGTTTCCGACTCGCGCTCGACGGCGGCGAGTTCGGCGACCAGCTCGGCTTCGTCCTCGGCGGCAAGGCCGGTGTCCCCCAGAGCGCGGGCAACGCGGGCTTCGATATCGTCATCATTGTCGGTCTCGGCGGCGTCTTCCGCGTCAACCGGGGTTTCGGCGGCGACGGGCTGGGTGTCTTCAAGCGCATCCTCATCGGAGAAACCGTCCTCGGCGAACGCCGCCATGGTGGCGCGCACGCTGTCGGTGGCGTCCCGCTGTCCGGCGTCAAGCGCGGCCGGGGCGGTTTCGCTCTGCGCGGGTTCGCTGTCCACTTGCGGGGCCGGAGCTGCCGCGCGCGGCGCCGGACGAACGATCACCACGCGGCGGCCCTGACGAGGCGCGGCGGGCGTTTGCGACGCCGCAGCCTGTTCGGTCGCCGGGTCCGCAGCCTGATCGTCGCCATTGTCGCGCGCCGCCAGTTCGGCACGGACCTGCGCTTCTAGGCGCTGACGTTCCGCTGCCAGACGTTCACTCTCGTCAGTGTCGTCGGCGGCGCTTTCATTCGTGTCTTCAACGGCTTCTGACGCGTCGTCAACTTGAGTACCCTGCGCGTGGGCAAGGCGCGCGGCCTCGGCGGCAACAAGGTCGTCTTCGTCGCCAAGGTCGTCTGACATTTCAATGTCAGACATCGAACCCTCTTCCGCCAGCCGCGCCGCAACGGCGGCAGCCTGACGCTCATCCTCAAGCCGCGCGGCTTCTTCGGCAGCCAGACGCTCAGCCTCAAGACGCGCCGCTTCCTCAGCAGCCCGACGCTCATCCTCAAGACGCGCTGCCTCCTCAGCAGCCAGACGCTCAGCCTCGAGCCGCGCCGCTTCCTCAGCAGCCTGACGCTCAGCCTCAAGACGCGCCGCTTCCTCAGCAGCCTGACGCTCAGCCTCAAGACGCGCTGCTTCCTCGGCAGCCTGACGCTCGGCCTCAAGCCGCACCGCTTCCTCGGCAGCCAAGCGCTCAGCCTCAAGCCGCGCTGCTTCCTCAGCCGCCTGACGCTCAGCCTCAAGACGCGCTGCCTCCTCAGCAGCCTGACGCTCAGCCTCAAGACGCGCCGCTTCCTCGGCCGCCAGACGCTCGGCCTCAAGACGCGCCTCTTCATCAGCCGCCAGACGCTCGGCTTCAAGCCGCGCAGCCTCCTCAGCAGCCTGACGCTCATCCTCAAGGCGCGCCGCTTCCTCAGCCGCGAGGCGCTCGGCCTCCATACGGGCGGCTTCCTCTGCGGCGCGGTCGCCATCGGCGGTCTCGTCCGCCAGTTCTTCCATCGACCCATAGAGCGGCGCGGGCTCAAACGGGGCCGCGTAGCCGCCATGGTCATTCTGGACCGGCGCGGCCTGACCCGCGTCGAACTGCTGATCGGCGAAAACCTGATTGTCGCCGTAATAGGCGGTCTGCGGGGCCTGCTGCGGCTCGGCCTCGGGCGCGGGCGCGAAATCGCCACTATCCTGCCAGCCATTGTTCCAGCTCTGCGCCTCGTCCTGAGCCACGTCCTGCGACCAGCCATCATTCGTAACTGGTGCGGGGTCGAGCGCGGGCTCGGCGGGGCTTTCCTCCCATGCGGTGTCGATCCAGCCCTCGGCAGCCCAAGGGGTCTGCGCGTCGGCTTGCGTGTCGTCAAAGGGCGCGGCCTGCGCGAGCGTCTCGGTATCCGCGCCGGGCTGATTGGGCTGTTCGTCGGCGGGCGCGTCGACCAGATCGGTGGGCGCAGGTTCGGCGGGCGTGCCCCAGGCACCCTGCGCGTCCGCATCGGCCTGCGTCGCGATGTCCGCTGCCTCATCGGCCGACGCCATCGCATCCTGCACGGCGTCCTGAACATCCGCTTGCGGGGCCGCTGCAGGGGCTTCCTCCTGCTCGGCGGCGCGCACCTGCGCGACCGCGGCACGAATGCGCTGCAGCTTGGCCGAGATGTCGCTGAGTTGACCGGTTTCCAGCGGCTCGCTTTGCCCCTGATCGCCTTGGTCTTCGCCGGTCTGCGACGCGGCCTCTCCCCGGCGCGCAGCGGCATCGACCGCATCAGCGGCCGCGAGGGTCGAGGCGCTGGCGGCATGGCGCGGCGCGACGTTCTGCTCGGCGCGATCCTCGGCGGGCTGATCGGCGACCGCGTCGCTCCCCTGCTCCGCCGGTTCGCCATCGGCCTCGTCCTGCGCCGCCTCGATCTGAGGGCGCAACACGACACCGTTTTCCTGAATGCTCGCCTCGACCCGGCGCTTGATCTCGCGCTCGGCGATCCGGTGCAGCATCTCGGCATCCGGTGTCGGCGGCTCGGCCCCGAAATACCGGTCCTCGGCAGCGAGATCGCGGAAATACTCGGCGATCGCTTTCATCGTGCTGAACGGCTCGTCGAACCCTTCGAGGGTGCACGAGAACGTGCCATACGACACCGTCAGGATTTTGCTCGGACCGACCATACGCTTCTCAACCCTCAATGACTTCGAGGTCTACTGTTCAAGCTCGACTTTGACTGCCTCAAGGGTGCGCCAGTAAGGAGCGCACAAGGTAATTTCTTGATCGGATTGTGGCCAAGCTTGCCCGGACCTGCCCCAATTGACAAGCGCCGGGCCATGGCGACAAGTAGCGCGCATGTCGGTTCTCATGACGAAAACGCAGGGCGTCACCCTGATCGGCGGGGGCGCGCCAAGCGAGGCCTCGCTCAGCCGTGCGTTGGCCGTGGCCCCGCATCTGGTGGCGGCGGATGGCGGCGCGGATGCCGCGCTGGCGCTGGGATACCGGCCCGATCTGGTCGTGGGCGATCTCGATTCGCTCTCAGCGGGCGCCCGCGACACGCTGGGCGCCGCGCGCATCCACCATAATCCCGATCAGGAAACCACCGATTTCGACAAGGTGCTGGCGGCAGTCTCGGCGCCGGTGCTGATCGCGGTGGGCTTCACCGGCGCCCGGCTCGACCATACGCTGGCCGCGATGAGCACGCTGGCGCGCAATCCCGAGCGTCGGCTGATCCTCGATACCGGCGAGGATCTCTGCCTGCTCTGCCCCCCCGCCCTGTCGCTGCGGCTCGATCCCGGGACCCGCGTCTCACTCTACCCGCTGGCTCCGGTACGCTGCGCCTCGAACGGGCTCGAATGGCCTACCGACGCGCTGCATTTCGACCCGCTGGGGCGCATCGGCACCTCGAACGCCGCGCAAACCGGGCCGATCCGCCTCGCCCCCGCCGCGCCGCACATGGTGCTTCTGGTCCCGGTCACCGCGCTCGACGCACTTCTGACAGGCCTGAAGGACGCGCCCACCTGGCCGGCGCTTTCATAAATGCAACATGACTTCGCCTGAACAGGGCCGATGGCGGCCACCGGCTGTCATTTTTCCTACACTGCACGAAAGCCTGACCTTCAGCACAACCCGCATCTTTAATCCGCAAATATCCTGGGGGGAGGGTCGGGCGCAGCACGAACCGGGGGGCAAAGCCCCCCTGCCCGCTTCAGCAATTGGGCACGTTGACCGCAAGCCCGCCCAAAGCGGTCTCCTTGTATTTCTCGCTCATATCCGCGCCGGTCTGACGCATCGCCTCGATGCAATTATCGAGCGGCATGAAATGCGCCCCGTCGCCGCGCAAGGCCAGCGAGGCCGCCGACACTGCCTTGATCGCCCCCAGCCCGTTGCGCTCGATACAAGGGACCTGCACCAGCCCCTTCACCGGATCGCAGGTCATGCCGAGATGATGCTCAAGCGCGATCTCGGCGGCGTTCTCGACCTGCTCGGGGCTGCCGCCCATCACCGCGCACAGCCCCGCCGCCGCCATCGACGCGGCCGAGCCCACCTCGGCCTGGCAGCCGCATTCGGCGCCCGAAATGCTGGCATTATGCTTGATCAACCCGCCAATCGCCGCTGCGGTCAGCAGGAAGTCCTCGACCTTCTCGGACGACGCGCCCGGCACATGGTCGAGCCAGTAACGGATCACCGCCGGCACCACGCCAGCCGCGCCATTGGTGGGGGCCGTCACAACCTGCCCGCCGGCGGCGTTTTCCTCGTTCACGGCCATGGCATAGACCGACATCCAGTCATTGATCACATGCGGCGCGGTCAGGTTCAGCCCCCGCTCGGCCAGCAGCGCCTGATGAATGCCGCGCGCGCGGCGCCTCACCTTCAGACCGCCGGGCAGGATCCCCTCGCCCTCGAGCCCGCGCTCGATACAGGCATTCATCACCGACCAGATCCGCGCGATGCCCGCTTTCAGCTCTTCAGGGCTGCGCCGCGTCAGCTCATTCGCGCGCTTCATCGTGGCGATCGGCAGCCCGCTTTCGCGCGCCATCGCCAACATCGCTTCGGCACTCTCGAACGGGTAGCGCACGGGCGTCGTGCCGGGGCCGCTATCGCCCGCATGCAGCTCGGCCTCGGTCACCACGAAACCGCCGCCGATGGAATAATAGGTCTCCTGCGCGATGACATCGCCCTGCGCATCGGTCGCCATCAGGATCATTCCGTTGGCATGCCCGGCCAAAGCCGGCCCGTAATCGAAGATCAGATCGGATTTCGGATCGAACTGCATCACCGGCAGATCGGGCGGGCTGACCTGTTTGCTGGCGGCAATCTCGGCCATCACCGCCTCGGCGCGCGCGGCATCGAAGCTTTCGGGCACGAATCCCGCAAGACCAAGGATCACCGCGCGGTCTGTCGCATGACCCACGCCCGTAAAGGCGAGCGAGCCATGCAGCGACGCCCGCAGCCCGTGCGGCTGGAACGGCGAGCCGCGCAGCCGATCAAGGAACCGCGCGGCGGCGACCATCGGCCCCATCGTATGCGAGGATGACGGGCCGACGCCGATCTTGAAGATGTCGAATACGGACAGGAACATGGGCGCGCGCTCCGAAAGGATGTTCGCGCCACCCTAGCCGTCAGGCCCTGCCCCACTCGACCGCCAGCGACCCCCAAAGCCGCTTTTGCGCCCTCCCCCTTCACGCTGCCGAAAATACTCGACAGCGCCCTCACCGCCCGCGCACCGCCGGGACGGCCAGAGGACGGGGCGGCGGCCGAAGCGCGCGGGGGTGGGCGGGTGGAGCGCGCTTCGGCCGCCTGCGGGCCAGCTCAGCCCTCGGCCACCGCCAGCGCCTCGGCGATCACCGCCTCGTCGCCGATATGGTTCATCAGCGTCAGGATGAGCCGCGCGTTGAACGCGTCGCTCTCATCCTTGGTCTTGCCCTCATGCGCGTCGATCAGCATCTGATAAACATCGTCGGCGCGCGCCACGTTGCGGCTCGTGTTCAGGTGTCCCATTCTCACAGCTCCTTACCCATATCGAGGCCTATCGCACGGCCAAGCGCCTGCGCGACCGCCTGTTCGTCCCAGGCTTCCCAGCGCGCCGCGACATGCTGGTCGGGGCGGATCAGGTAAACGGCCGATGATGCGGCGCCCAGATAGCGCTCCCCCACAAGCGGCGCGTCGGCGGCAGAGACTTTCACGACCTCCAGATCGAGCCCCTGCGCACTGACACGCTCCGGCACCTCGGCATCGATGGCGAGGATCTGGAACGTCGCCCCCTTGCGCGCGCCCAGCCGGTCGATCAGGAACCCGTCGCCCAGCGGCACGTCCGGGCAGGGCGCGCCGGGCCGGGCCCGGGCCGGACCGCCCGGCAGGTCGTCCGCGCCGTTCAGCGGCAGGCCGTCATAATAGCAGGGCACCGACAGGCGGCCCGAATTGACGAAGGGCCGCGCGAAGTCATGGGTATCCGAAAGCGCCAGCACGGCGTCGCGGAAGATCTTCGAGATCTCGGATTTCGGGGTGATGAAATCGGTCGAACGGGTCGAGTTGAGGATATTCTCATCCGCGCCATGCACGCGCTCGTCCGAATAGCTGTCGAGCAGCGCCTCGGGGGCCTTGCCCTGAATCACCAGCCCCAGCTTCCAGCCCAGATTGTCGACATCCTGCATCCCCGAATTGGCGCCCCGCGCGCCGAAGGGCGAGACCTGATGCGCCGCATCGCCCGCGAAGAACACGCGGCCATGGCGGAAGCGTTCCATCCGCTTGCACTGGAACGTGTAGATCGACGACCAGACCATGTCGTACTCGACCCCTTGCAGGAAGGCGTCGAGCCGGCGGCGGATATTCTCTTCTTTCAGCTCTTCCTTGCGGTCGACATCCCAGCCGATCTGGAAATCGACGCGCCAGACATTGTCGGGCTGACGGTGCAGCAGCATCGACGCGCCTTCGCCATGGCTGGGCTCGAACCAGAACCAGCGCTCGGTCGGGAAATCCACGTCGCCCTTCATGCGGATATCGGCGATCAGGAAGCTGTCCCGGAACACCTTGCCGGTGAAGCCCAGTCCCAGCTTGTCGCGCAGCGGCGAACTGGCCCCGTCCGAGGCGACCAGCCAGTCGGCTTCGACCGTATAGGGGCCGTCGGGTGTCATCACCGTCAGCACGACATGGTCGTCCTTCACCTCGATCGCGTCGACGCGGTTCTTGCCGCGCAGCTGGATCGGCGCGCCCTCGGCCTGCAGCGCGCGCAGGCGTTCGATCATGAAGCTCTCGAAATAGGGCTGCTGCAGGTTGATGAAGGCCGGATACTTGTGGCCATCCTCGGGCAACAGGTTGAATTCGAAAACCTTATGGTCGCGATGGAAAACCTTGCCCAGGTTCCATGTCACGCCCTTTTCAACCATCGGCGTGCCGCAGCCATAGCGGTCTGCAACCTCGAGGCACCGCTTCGAGAAGCAGATCGCGCGCGAGCCCATGCCGACGCCCTCGTGGTCGTCGAGCACCAGAACCGGGATCCCCTGCTGGCCCAGATCCAACGCGGTGGCGACGCCGACCGGCCCGCCGCCCACCACCACGACCGGGTGCCGGACGGGCGCGTCGAGATCCTGATCGGCGGATTTCTCATAGGGGTACAGCTTGTAGGCAAGCGTATAGCGGTCGTCGAACATCGGGGCTCCTCCGTCAGCCGAAATAGGCCTGTGCGCTCGGCACGCGGCCATATTCGAGATAAAAATCGTCCAGTTGTGGCGGCGCGATTCCGGCATCGGCCACCATCGTATGCGCCTGACCCCGGTGATGGATCTGGTGCTGAAACAGATGCAGCAGGATCGGCCCGACCTGCTCGGTCACCGGCCCTTCGGGGCGCTGCGTCACGCGCGGCGCGTCCAGCATCGCGGGCGTCAACGCCTGACAAAACCGCGCAAGGCGCAGATCGGCCGCGGCCTGGTCGGCGGCCAGAGCGGCCACGCTGTCGTGTTCGGGCCGGTCATAGACCGCGCGCCCCTCGCCCCCCTCTTCCAGCGCGTCGATGTAATAGAGATCGACCAGCCAGATATGGTTTAGCGTTGCTTTCAGCGAGGGGAAGAACCCCGGGCGCGGGGCCGCGAACCCGTTCTCCGACAGCCCCGACAGCGCCCGGTAGAGCGTCGCATTCGCCCAAGCGTTGTTCAGAGCCATCATCAGGAACGGGTCGCGCATCGCTCTCACCCCTGCAGGTCGTTCCACATCTGCTGATCGCGCTCGGCGGTCCAGATGCGGGGGGTGTCGATGCCGCGGGCCTCGTCATAGGCGCGGCCGACATTGAAGGGCAGGCAATGCTCGTAGATCGCGTAATCCTTGAATTTCGGATCGCATTCCGCGCGCACCGCGTCCCAGGCCTCTTTCAGCGTGCCGCCGCGCGCCACGACGCGGGCCACCGGCTTGTAGGTCGAGCGCACGAAATCGGCGGTGTTCTCGATCGCCGCCGTGACCATCTCGTCGCCCACCAGCGCATCGCCCCGGCCCGGCGCAATCGCCCGCGGCTCGAACGAGGCGATATTGGCAAGCGTCTGTTCCCAATCGGCAAAATGACCGTCGCCGCAATAGCAGGCCGAGTGGTATTCGACGATATCGCCGGTGAACATCACCTCGGCATCGGGCACCCAGACCACCGCGTCGCCCGCCGTATGCGCGCGCCCCAGATGCATGATGTCGACCCGGCGATTGCCCAGATAGACGGTCATCGAATCCGAGAACGTGGTGGTGGGCCAGGTCAGGCCGGGGATTTCCTCGTGCCCCTGGAACAGGCGCGGGAAGCGGCCGAATTCCGAATCCCAGTCCTCCTGACCGCGCTCGGCGACCATCGCGCGGGCGGTGTCGGACATGATGATCTCGCGCGCGCCATAGGCAGCGGCCCCCAGCACGCGCACGGCGTGGTAATGGGTCAGAACCAGATGCGTGATCGGCTTGTCGGTCACCGAGCGCACGCATTCGATCACCTTGCGCGCCAGACGCGGCGTCGCCTGCGCCTCGACGATCATCACGCTGTCATCGCCGATGATCACCCCGGTATTCGGATCGCCCTCGGCGGTGAAGGCGTAAAGACCCTCGCCCACCTGCGTGAAGGAGATCGTCTTCTCGGTCATGTCCCCGGCGGAGGCAAATGCTTTGGCCATCACCAATTCTCCCGTTTCCTGTCTGTACGAATCATGTTTCGTGCAGGATATTAGTTGAAAATGTAACTATCAACGGGGCTTTTCAGACCTATGTTTCTAAAGGGATATCTGCCTTATCGCCTGAACCTTCTGGCCGAATTGACCTCGGAAAACACGCAGGCCATCTATCGGCGGCGGCACGCGCTGACGCGGATGGAATGGCGGGTTCTGGTCAATCTGGCCGAGGCCCCGACACTGACCGCGAGCGAGCTGTGCGAACGCGTGCCCGCGCACAAGACCAAGGTAAGCCGCGCCTTGGCCGCGCTGGAAGCGCGCGGCTGGGTGACGCGCCGCACCGACGAAGCCGACCGCCGCGTCGCCCATGCGGCCCTGACGCTGAAGGGCAAGCGCGCCTTCAACCGCATCCGACCCGAAATGGTCGCCGCGACCGAGGAATTACTCGCCCCGCTCAGCGCAGAAGACCGTCACAAGATCGACGAAGGGCTTAAGGTACTGGAAAGACTCTTCGGGCAGGATTGAAAGGACAGAGCATGAAAAAGCCGGTAATCGGGCTGGCGCTGGGATCGGGCGGCGCGCGCGGCTGGTGCCATATCGGCGTGCTGCGCGAACTGGAAGCGATGGGTATCCGCCCCGACGTGGTCGCCGGGTCGTCCATGGGGGCGCTGGTGGGCGCGGCTTATGCTGCGGGCAAGCTCGACGCGCTGGAAGACTGGGCAACCGGCCTGACACTGCGCACGATCCTGCCGCTGATCGATGTGGGCATCGCCGGGGCCGGTCTGGTCGGCGGTGCGGGCATTCTGACGATGCTGAAGGGGCTGAACATGCCTGAGACGATCGAAGAGCTCGCCCTGCCCTTCGTCGCCGTCGCGACCGAGCTGCGCCACGGGCGGGAAATCTGGCTGCGCAAGGGGAAGCTGGCGACAGCGGTGCGGGCGTCCGTCTCGATCCCCGGCCTGTTGCGCCCGCAACTGCATGAAGGGCGCTGGCTGATCGATGGCGGCGTGGTGAACCCGGTGCCGGTCTCGGCCGCACGGGCGCTGGGGGCCGAGGCGGTGATCGCGGTCAACCCGGATGCGGGCATCGCCGGGGGCTTCTATGACGTGGCCGAAGCCCATCCGCGCGGCGCGGCCTTCGGGGCGATGATCCCCGAGGCTCTGCGCAACCTCTGGACCGGCGACAAAGACGGGGCCAAGGACGGCGACACCGACGCGCCACAGACCGAGCCGGACCCGCCCGAGCCGTCCTACATGACGCTGGCCATGGCGGTGATCGACATCATGTCCGAACAGATCCGCCGCTCTCGGCTGGCGGGCGACCCGCCGCAGGTGCTGCTGGGCGCGCGGCTGAAGGGCGTGTCGATCATGGACCTGCACCGCGCGCCGGAATGCATCGAGGAAGGGCGCCGCCTTGTACGCGCGCAGGCCGACCATATGGAAATCGCGCTGGGGCTTTAGGTCTGAGCTTTGGCCCGGCACAACCGCGTGACCAAAGGCACTGGGATACTAAAGCCCTTGTTTTTAGAAAAAACTATCTGCCCGCAACCAGAGAACGGGGGCGCCAGCCGAGATTGGCCAGCGCCCCACCGTATCGCTTATTCCGCCACGCAATCGGCGTAGTGATGCACGACGCCGTCGTCATCGGTCTCGAGCACCAGACCGTGGATATCGGTCTCGAACCCCGGGCAGGTGCGGCCGAATTCGCGGTTGAAGCGCAGGTAATCGACGATCTTGGCGTTGAAGACCTCACCCGGGATCAGCAGCGGGATGCCCGGCGGATACGGCGTCACCAGCGAGGTCGTCACCCGTCCTTCAAGCTCGTCAATCGGCACGCGCTGGGTCTTGCGGCGCGCGATATGCGAGAAGGCGTCCGAAGGCGTCATCGCCGGCGTATGATCGCTCAAATAGATCTCGGTCGTCAGCCGCGCGACGTCGTGCTTGGCGTAAAGCGCGTGCACATGCTGGCTGAGATCGCGCAGCCCCATACGCTCGTAGCGCGGGAACTTGGCGCAGAATTCGGGCATCACGCGCCAGAGCGGCTGATTCTTGTCGAGATCGTCCTTGAACTGCTGCAATGCGGCCAGAAGCGTGTTCCACCGGCCCTTGGTGATGCCGATGGTGAACATGATGAAGAACGAATAGAGCCCGGTCTTCTCGACCACGACGCCATGCTCGGCCAGATACTTGGTGACGATCGAGGCGGGGATGCCCCACTCCTCGAACCGCCCGTCCAGATTGAGCCCCGGCGTGATGATCGTGGCCTTGATCGGGTCGAGCATGTTGAAGCCCGGCGCCATGTCGCCAAAGCCGTGCCAGCTGTCTTCGCCATCGGCCAGATGCACGCCGTCCTCATCGGTGCGGCGCAGGACCCAGTCCTTGTTGCGACCGATGCCTTCTTCTTCCAGCTGATCGGGGCCCCAGACCTTGAACCACCAGTCGTTGTCGCCGAACTCCTCGTCCGTCTTGCGCATCGCACGGCGGAAATCGAGGCATTCAAGGATCGATTCCTCGACCAGCGCGGTGCCGCCCGGCGGCTCCATCATCGCGGCGGCCACGTCGCAGGACGCGATGATCGAATATTGCGGGCTGGTCGAGGTGTGCATCAGGTAGGATTCGTTGAACAGATGCCGGTCGAGCGGCACCTCTTCAGCATCCTGCACCAGAACATGGCTGGCCTGCGAGATCCCCGCGAGCAGTTTGTGCACCGATTGCGTGGCATAGGTCACCGAGGTCTTGGTGCGCCCGCGCTTGCGACCCATCGCGTGATAGGTGCCATAGAACGGGTGGAAGGCCGCGTGGGGCAGCCAGGCCTCGTCGAAATGCAGGTTGTCGACATAGCCGTCGAGCAGGCCCTTGATGACCTCGGTATTGTAGAGCACGCCGTCATAGGTCGACTGTGTCAGCGTCATGATACGCGGCTGCACCGCGTCGGCGTCGTAATCCTTGAGCAGCGGGTTCGCGCGGATCTTGGCCTTGATCGTCTCGGGCTCGAATTCCGAGCGCTGGATCGGGCCGATAATGCCCCAATGGTTGCGCGTGGGCTTCAGGAAGACGGGAATCGCCCCGGTCATGATGATCGAATGCAGGATCGATTTGTGACAATTGCGGTCCACGACCACCACGTCGCCCGGCGCCACGGTATGGTGCCAGACCATCTTGTTCGAGGTGGAGGTGCCGTTGGTGACGAAAAAGCAATGATCGGCGTTGAAGATCCGCGCAGCGTTGCGCTCGGACGCGCCGATAGCGCCATTATGGTCCAGAAGCTGGCCCAGTTCCTCGACCGCGTTGCACACATCGGCGCGCAGCATGTTTTCACCGTAGAACTGGTGATACATCTGCCCGATGGGCGATTTCAGGAAGGCGACGCCGCCGGAATGGCCCGGGCAATGCCAGGAATAGGACCCGTCCTCGGCGTAATCGAGCAGCGCCTTAAAGAAGGGCGGCTGGATCGCTTCGAGATAGCTCTTGGCCTCGCGGATGATGTGCTTGGCCACGAAATCCGGCGTATCCTCGAACATGTGGATGAATCCGTGCAGCTCGCGCAGGATGTCGTTGGGCAAGTGGCGCGAGGTCTTGGTCTCGCCATGCAGGAAGATCGGCACCTCGTCGTTCTTCCAGCGCACTTCCTCGATGAATGCGCGCAGTTGCTGGACGGCAGGGTCCAGTTCGGGGCCCGGCGTGAATTCCTCGTCGTCGATGGACAGAACGAAGGCCGAGGCGCGGCTTTGCTGCTGGGCGAACTGACTCAGATCGCCGTAGCTGGTGACGCCCAGCACTTCGAACCCTTCGTTCTCGATAGCCGAGGCGAGCGCCCGGATACCCAGCCCCGATGTGTTCTCGGAGCGGAAATCCTCGTCGATGATGATGATGGGAAAGCGGAACTTCATCGATCTTCCTTTCGATCGGTGGCGCGGCTGAGGCTGTGTTTCCGCCCCCTTAGCCCCGCCGTCAAGAGCAGGGTTCCGGGTCACATCGAAACAACCGGACAGGACGGGACCGGCATGGCGCATCCGGTGCCGGGTAGGACGCTTAAAGCGTAGCCCCTTACATGGGCCGAACGAGGGTATTGCTGATCGAGCCGGTATCAAGCACCGGCGAGGCGTCGATTTCGTCGGCGTCCAGCATCGAGGCCACACGTTCGAGCGAGGCAATGATCATCGCCTGTTCCCAATCCTGCATCGCTTCGAACTTGCGGACGAATCGTTGCTGCAGCGCATCGGGCGCATCGTCGACGGCCTGATGACCCTTGTCGGTGACGACGATATTGGTCTGGCGCCGGTCGGTCTGCGACCGCTCGCGCACCACCATGTCCTGACGCACCAGCTTGTCCACCAGCGACGTCACCGTCGCCTGCGTGATCCGCATGCGATGCGAAATTTCGGTCGCGGTGCAATGGCCCTCTTCGGCAACGATCTGCAGCACACGGAACTGCGCAGCCGTCAAACCCACGCTCTGCGCGAGCTTGCGACCGAACTCGTCGGTGGCACGAAGGATACGGCGGAGGGCAATCAGAGAGATATCGACACGGTCCATAGGTTGATCTTGCAGAAGGGCGCGGGACTTGCAAACAGCCTCCGCTCAACCCTTCATTTAGCTAAGCAAAGCAAAAAGTCCAGCCCCAAGGACCCAAAACACCCTTAAAAACAAGGCTACGCGGGCGCGAAGGGCAGAAAAACGCGCTAAATTCCCTGGCAAGGTTGAAACACCCGGGGCGGAATGCTACTTAGCCTTTCGAAGTAAATGCGAGGCCACAGCACATGCAACACGCACGAGACCTTTTCCGTCGAAGCGATCTGACGCTGCGCAAGCCCAATGCCGAGGATGGCGCCGACATCTGGGAGCTGGTGCGCGCCTGCAAGCCGCTCGACGAAAATTCGATGTACTGCAACCTGATCCAATGCGACCATTTCCGCGACACCTGCGTGGTGGCCGAACTGGACGGCGAGATCGTCGGATGGGTATCGGGCTACGTGCTGCCGCATGAGCCGGACACGGTGTTCGTCTGGCAGGTCGCCGTGGGCGAGGCCGCGCGCGGTCTTGGTCTGGGTGGCCGGATGCTGAGCACGCTTCTGCATCGCGACGTCTGCAAGGACGTGTCCAAGATGCAGACCACCATCACCGCCGATAACGATGCCTCGTGGGCGCTGTTTCGCAAATTCGCCGACCGCCGGGACGCCGATCTGTCGTCCGAGGCCCACTTCAAGAAGTCGGTGCATTTCCGTGACCAGCACAACACCGAGCACATGGTAACGATTTCGATGGAAGACAGCCGCGCGATGGCCTGAGGGCCGTCTTCGGCGCCGCGTCTTCCTTCCCTCCCCCAATCACAGGAATTTTCTCATGACGGACAAGTCCGCTACAGCCAGTATTTACAAACGTCGCGAATCCGAAGCCCGCAGCTATTGCCGTGGCTTCGACACCGTGTTCACCAGCGCCAGCGGCTCGATGCTGAAAGATGCCGGGGGTCGCGAGTATATCGACTTCCTCGCCGGCTGCTCGTCGCTGAATTACGGCCACAACGACCCCGACATGAAGGCCGCCCTGATCGAGCATATCGCGGGCGACGGCATTGCCCATGGTCTCGACCTGCACACGGATACGAAAAGCGGCTTCCTGACCGCGTTCGAAGAGCACATCCTTGCCCCGCGCGACATGGACCACAAGGTGATGTTCACCGGCCCCACCGGCGCCAACGCGGTGGAAGCGGCGATGAAAATCGCGCGCAAGGTCACCGGCCGCAACGACATCATCGCCTTCACCAACGGCTTCCACGGCGTGACCATGGGTGCGCTGGCGGCGACCGGGAACGGCTATCACCGCGGCGGCGCCTCGGCACCCCTGAACGGCGTGATGCGCCTGCCCTTCGACTGCTACATGGAAGGTCTCGACAGCGCGGCCTATCTGGACGCCGTGCTGAAGGACGCGTCCAGCGGCGTCGATGCCCCGGCGGCGATCATGCTGGAAACCGTGCAGGGCGAAGGCGGCCTGAACGCCGCAAGCGCCGATTTCATCCGCCGCGTGGCGGCTCTGGCGAAAGAGCACGGCGCGCTGCTGATCATCGACGACATTCAGGCCGGGTGCGGTCGGACCGGCAGCTTCTTCTCGTTCGACGAGATGGGCGTGATGCCCGACATCGTGACGATGGCGAAGTCGATTTCGGGCTTCGGCCTGCCGATGGCGCTGGTGCTGGTGCGCCCCGAATACGACGTGTTCGGCCCGGCCGAGCATAACGGCACGTTCCGGGGCAACACCCATGCCTTCGTCACCGCCCGCGTCGCGATCGAGAAATTCTGGGCCACCGAAGCCTTCCGCGCCGAACTGGTCGAAAAGACCACGCTGATCCACACCCGCCTGTCCGAGCTGGCCGACATGGTGCCCGGCTCGACGATGAAGGGCCGCGGCCTGATGCAGGGCGTCGATGTGGGGTCGGGCGATCTGGCGTCGGCGATCTGCGCGCGCGCCTTTGAAAACGGACTGGTCATCGAGACCTCTGGGTCCGAAGGTCAGGTGGTCAAGGTGCTGGCCTCGCTGACCACCAGCAAAGAGACATTCATCAAAGGGTTCGACATCCTGATGGACGCCGCGCGCGCGGTCATCGGCGAAATGTCGGGCACCAAGATTGCTGCGGAGTAAACCAACATGATCGTTCGCGATTTCAACAAGATCCTCGAAGACGACCGAACCCGCGTCGTGTCGGATGCCAAATGGACCTCGGTCCGGATGCTTCTGGCCGATGACGGCATGGGCTTCTCGTTCCACATCACCTTCCTCGATGCGGGCTCGGAGCACACGTTCGAATACAAGAACCACTTCGAGAGCGTCTATTGCATGCAGGGCAAGGGCTCGATCACCGATATCGCCACCGGCGAAACGCACGAGATCAAGCCCGGCGTCATGTACGCCCTGAACAAGCACGACCGGCACATTCTGCGCGCTGAAGAAGAGCTTGTCATGGCCTGCTGCTTCAATCCGCCTGTCACCGGCAAGGAAGTCCACCGTGAAGACGGTTCCTACGCGCTGGTGAACGACTAACAGAGGGCCCGGCCCCGCGTCGGGTAGAAGACATTTTGACCTATCCCGCCCACACTGTCGAAAAGATCGGCGGCACCTCGATGAGCCGCATCCCCGAGCTGACGGACACCCTGTTCGCCGGCGACCGCAGCGGCGAGGACCTGTATCACCGCGTCTTCGTGGTTTCGGCCTTCAGCGGCATCACCAACCTGCTGCTGGAACACAAGAAGACCGGCGAGCCGGGCGTCTACGCGATGTTCGCCAATGACGACAACGACCATAGCTGGCTGGGGGCGCTGACCCGCGTGGCCGATGCGATGGTCGAGGCGCACAACACGATCCTGTCCCAAGACGAGGACCGCGTGAAGGCCGATGCCTTTGTGCGCGACCGGATCTCGGGGGCGCGCAGCGTCCTGCTGGACCTGCGTCGGCTGTGTTCCTACGGGCATTTCCGGCTGGCCTCGCACATGCTGATCGTGCGCGAGCTGCTGTCGGGACTGGGAGAGGCGCATTCGGCGTATGTCACGATGCTGCACCTTCAGCGTCACGGCGTGAATGCACGCTTCGTCGATCTGTCGGGCTGGCGCGACGAGACCGAATGCACGCTCAACGAGCGCATCGCGCACGGGCTCGACGGTATCGACCTGACGCGCGAAATGCCGATCGTCACGGGCTATGCCCAGTGCAGCGAAGGGCTGATGCAGGAATACGACCGGGGCTATTCGGAAGTGACCTTCTCGGCTCTGGCCGCCCATAGCGGCGCGCGTGAGGCGATCATCCACAAGGAGTTCCACCTGTCCTCGGCCGACCCGAAGCTGGTGGGCGAGGATGCGGTGCGCAAGATCGGGCACACGAATTACGACGTGGCCGATCAGCTGTCCAATCTGGGCATGGAAGCGATCCACCCCAATGCTGCCAAGACGCTGCGTCAGGCGGGGATTCCGCTGCGTGTGACGAACGCTTTCGATCCGGGCGATCCGGGCACGCTGATCGACGACAGCGTCGGCGGCACGCCGGGGGTCGAGATCGTCACCGGCCTGAACGTGGTGGCGCTGGAATTGTTCGAACCCGACATGGTCGGTGTGAAGGGCTATGACAGCACCACGCTCGAGGCGCTGACGCGTCACAAGGTTCGGATCGTGTCGAAGACCTCGAACGCGAATACCATCACGCATTATGTCGAGGCACCGCTGAAGACCGTGCGCCGGGTGATCCGTGAGCTGGAAGCCGCCTATCCTTCGGCGCAGGTCAGCGCGCGCAGTCTGGCGGTCGTGTCGGCCATCGGGCGCGATCTGAGCGGTCTCAAGGCGTTCAGCCGGGGTCTCGCCGCGCTGGAAGAAGCCGGGATCGACGTGATCGCCGCGCACCAGACGCCGCGCAACGTGGACATCCAGTTCATCGTCGCGCGCGATCAGGGCGACCATGCGGTGGGCGTTCTGCACAGCACGCTGGTGGGTCAGAAACAACGCGAAAGCGCGCGCGAAGCGGCCTGAGCCGTTCATCGTACCGCGTGGTCGCTGTTCCACAGGGGCGTCCGGCTTTACCGCCGGGCGCCTTTTTCGCTTGTCCGCCCGAAGTCCAGCGGCCCGAAAATCCCCCGTTTCACGGGACTTTGCAGGCAGTCTGCGCCGCAAGGCTGGTTGAAATCGGCCAGTTCGGTTTACCTTGGTCCCAATGGCGCGGGATAGGCCGCGCATCTGGACTGGATCGGGTAAGTTGACGGACAGGCAAAACGAGGCCGGGGGCACGGACGGCGCCGGGGCGCTGAGCGAGCTGATCGTCTGCCCCAGCTGCGACGCCCTCTACAAGGTCGCAAGCGTCCCCAATGGCGGGCGGGCGCGGTGCGCGCGCTGCGGCCATTCGCTGATGGCCCCGCGCGAGAACGCGATGGCGCGGATCGTCATGCTGGCCGCGACCTCGCTTGTCCTGATGACCGCCGCGCTGTTCTTTCCCTTCATCGAGATCACCGCCGGCGGCATCACGCGGCGGACCTCGGTTCTGGACGCGGCGCTGACCTTTTCGCAGTCGCTCAGCCTGCCTCTGGCGCTGGCGGTGGCGGCCTTCATCATCGTGCTGCCGGTGCTGCGGCTGGTGGCCATTGTCTATGCGCTCGCGCCGATGTCGCTGGGCTGGTACGCCCCGCCCCATGCCCGCACCGCGCTACGGCTGGCCGAAGAGATGAAACCCTGGGCGATGGCCGAGATCTTCGTCATCGGCGTGGCCGTGGCGCTGGTCAAGATCGCAGGCCTGGCGCATGTCGGGCTTGGCGCGGCCTTCTGGGCGCTGGCGCTGCTGGTTCTGGTCAACATCCTTAACGACAACTTCATGTGCAGGCTGACGCTATGGCGCACGCTCGAACAACGCAGCCGGTCCTGACCGCGCAGAAGGCAGGCCTTCTGGGCTGCCGGATCTGTGGCCGCGCCAATCTGGGCACGGCGCAGACCTGTTCGCGCTGCGGCGCGGCCCTGTCACGGCCTGCCGGACTGCAACCGGTGCTGGCATGGCTGCTGGCCGGGCTGATCGTCTATATCCCCGCCAATACCTATCCGATGCTGCGCACCTCGATGCTGGGCGAGGAAACCGACAGCACCATTCTGGGCGGCGCCATAGATCTGGCGCATCATGGCTCCTGGGGGGTTGCGGGGATTGTCTTCGTCGCCTCGATCCTGATCCCGATCGCGAAGTTCATCACTATCGGCTATCTGGCGGTGGCGGTGCACCGGGGCTGGCCGATGCAGGGGCGCACGCGCTTCCATCTCTATGAAATCGTCGAATTCATCGGCCGCTGGTCGATGATCGACGTGTTCGTGGTGGCTATCCTTGTCGCCTTGGTGCAATTCAACCTTGCCGCCACCATCGCCCCGGGCATCGCCGCCGTCTCGTTCGCCCTGTCGGTGATCTTCACCATGCTAGCGGCGCAAGCCTTCGACCCTCGCCTGATCTGGCAATCCGCGGATACCGATACCGAATGAGCACGCCCTCCGACATGGAGATCACTCCCCCCCGCCGGTCCTTCTGGCGCAATCTCTCGCCCGTCTGGCTGGTGCCGGTGCTGGCTGTCGCGGTGTCGCTGGGCATCGCGTGGCAAAGCTTCGCCGATCGCGGCACGCTGATCGAAATCAGTTTCGAGAACGCCGCCGGGGTCGCGGCGGGCACGACCGAGATCCGCTATCGCGACGTGGCCATCGGCATGGTCGAGACGGTCAACTTTACCCCCGACATGCAGCATGTGCAGGTCGAGGCGCGGATCGACCGCACCGCGGCCGAGGCGCTGTCCGCCGAAGCGCAGTTCTGGGTCGTGCGCCCGCAGGTCAGCGCGCGCGGGATCACGGGGCTGAACACGGTGCTGTCGGGCGTCTATATCGAGGCCGCTCTGGTGCCCGGCAGCGTGCCCGATGGCAGCCGCCGCTTCACCGGGCGGGACGAGGCGCCGCTGGTCATGCCCGGTCGTCAGGGCACGCGGATCACGCTGCGCGCGCCCGACGGCAACCGCCTGACCCCCGGCGCCCCGATCCTGTTTCGCGGCGTCGAAGTCGGCTCGATCGAAGCGCCCCGGCTGCTGGACGGGGCCGAGGGCGTGGTCGTCGATGGCTTCATCGAAGCCCCCTATGACCAGCGCCTGTCGACCACCGCGCGGTTCTGGGACACGTCGGGTTTCGCCGTGTCGCTGGGCACCGGCGGGCTGCGGCTGAGCGTGGGCAATCTGGCCTCGATCCTGACGGGCGGCATTGCCTTCGACACGCTGACCGAGGGGGGCGAGCCCATCGACGCCGACACGGTGTTCGAATTGTATTCAGACGAAGACACGGCGATGGCCAGCGCCACCTCGGTCGTGGCCTCGGACCAGTTGCGCATCGCCGCCGAATTCGACGGCTCGGTGCAGGGCCTGTCGCCCGGCGCGGCGGTGCGCTTCCGGGGCGTGCGCGTGGGCGAAGTCACCGGCATCGCCGCGCGGCAGGTCGATATGGGCCCGGCCCCGCTGATCCGGATGCAGGCGGCGCTGGCGCTCGATCCTTCGGCTTTCGGGCTGGGCGCCGATGCCACGCCCGACCGGCTGATGGCCTTTCTCGAAGCGCAGGTCGCGGCGGGTCTGCGCGCGCGGCTCTCGGCATCGGGCGTGTTTTCGACCTCGCTGGTGGTCGAGCTGCTCGAAGTGCAGGACAGCGCGCCCGAGCGGCTCTTGCGCCCCGAGGATGCATTGCCGGTGATCCCTTCGGCGCCGTCGAACCTGACCGACCTGACGACCTCGGCGCAGGGGCTGATCGCGCGGCTGACCGATCTGCCGATCGAGGGCGTGCTGCAACAGGCCATCGACCTGATGGATGCCGCCGAGGATCTTCTGGCCGACGAAGGCACGCGCGCCCTGCCGTCCTCGGTGGTGGCGCTGGTGGATGATGCGCGCGATTTCGTGGGATCGGACTCGATGCAGGCTCTGCCGGGCGACGTTCAGGGTACGGTGGCCGATCTGCGCGCCGTGCTTGCGCGGTTCGAGGAACAGCGCGCGGTCGAAACGCTGGTCGAAACGATGCAGGCGGTTCAGGGCGTCGCGGCGAATATCGACGATGCGACGACCGAGGTGCCCGCGCTGATCAGCGAAGTGCGCCGCGTGGTCGGACGGATCGGCGATCTCGATGCCGAAGGGCTGGTCAATGCCGCGCGCGACCTGCTGAACACTGCCGACACCTTCCTTGATGACGACGGCACGCAGGCGGTGCCCCCGGCCCTTGCCGGGGCCCTGCGCGAGGTCGAGCAGGCGCTGGCCGAATTGCGCGGCTCGGGGCTGGTGGACGAGGTCAGCGCGACGCTGGGCTCGGCCCGCTCGGCGGCCGATGCCATCGCCACCGCGACGCAGGACCTGCCGCAACTGGCCGAGCGGCTCAATGGACTGGTCGCGCAGGCCGAGGCGCTGGTCGCGGCCTATGGCGCGCGCTCGCCCGTCAATGAAGAGGCCCTCGCCACGCTGCGCGAAGCCCGCGACGCCGCGCGCGCTTTCGCCCAGCTTGCCCGGACGCTCGAGCGTTCGCCCAATTCCATTTTGTTCGGACGCTGACATGAAACCAACCTTCCGCCTGATCGCCCCTGCCCTTGCCCTGTCGCTGCTTTCGGGCTGCGTGCTCGGCGGCAATGCCGTGCTCTACCCGCTCGAAACCTCGCCGGGGGCCGAAACCGCGCAGCGGCGGCTCTATGTCTCGAGCATCGAAGTGCGCGACGTGCTGGTCCCGGCCTATGCCGAGGACAGCCAGATGCAGTATCGCGGCCCCGATGGCGGGCTGGTGCCGCTGCCCGACGCGCAATGGGCTGCCCCCACGGGCGCGGCGATCACCGCCGAGCTCGCGCGTTCGCTCGATCTGGCCAGTACCGCCAGCGTCGCCGCCGAACCGTGGCCGCTGAGCGACCGGGCGGATGTGCAATTGCAGGTGCGGATCGACCGGCTGATCCTGAACCATGACGGCACGTTCGAAATGGGCGGGCAATTCGCCGTGGCCTCGATCGACGAGGTGGTGCGCGAATTCATCGACCGGTTCGAGATCACCTCGGTTGTGGCCGAGATGCCCGCCTCGCCCTCGGCGCTGGCGGCGGCCTATGGCGATGCGCTGGCACAGTTGCGCGACCGGATCGTGACGCGACTGTCGCGTTGATCCCTTGCACGAGCGCATGAAAAAGGCGCCGCGCCCATTCGGGTCGCGGCGCCTTTCTCGTTTCGCGCTATGCCTTAGCTGGTCTGACTGCCCGGCAGCGCCGTCTGCCCGTCGCCCTGCAGGCGCAGTTTGAATTCCTGCGTCTCGCCGGCTTTCGACTCGCCCAAGAACAGCGTCTGGTGCGGGAAGGGGATCTCGATATTGCGGGCATCGAAGATTTCTTTGACTACGCCGTTATAGGCGCGCCCGACCCCCCATTGCATCCCCGGCACGCATTTGATCCGCGCGCGCATCACCACGGCGCTGTCGCCGAAGGCGTTGATGCCGAACCATTCCAGATCGCCCATGATCGCATCGCGGTAATCGGGATCGGTCCGGAGCTTTTCGAACGCGTCGAACATGGCCTTTTTCACATCCTCGGTCTTCTCGCGGTAGGCCACGCCCATATCGCAGACGAAATAGCCGAATTCGCGCGCGAAGTTGGTCACCATGTCCACCGACGAGAACGGGATCACATGGAAAGCCCCGGTCACGTCGCGCAGGCTGACCGAGCGGATCGTCAGCCGTTCGACCACGCCCGTCGTGCCTGCGACGGTGACGACATCGCCCACATTCATCGCGTTCTCGAACTGGATGAAGATGCCGGTGATGATGTCCTGCACCATCTTCTGGGCACCGAAACCGATGGCCAGACCCAGCACCCCGGCCGAGGCCAGAAGCGGCGCGATGTCGAGACCGATCTCGGACAGCACGAACATCAGCGTGATGACCACCAGCGCGATGGTCGCGGCGTTGCGCAGAAGCGTCAGCAACGTGCGCTCGCGCGCGGTGGCAATCGTGCCAAATTCCGGGTTCAGCCGGTAGTCCACCCACGAGGTCAGCGCGACCCACAGGATGAACGCCATCAGCAGCACGCCCGCCACCGAGAACAGCACGCTGGTCAGGCGCAGGCCGATCTGGCTGGCCAGCCAGCTGCGCATGTCGATCACGCTGATCGCGTTGAGGGCAAAGGCGAAGACGACAACAAAGATCGCCAGCCGCAGTACGAACAGCGCTTTGGGCACGAAGGCGTTGAGCCGGGTTTCCAGAAGCGGCATCCGCGCGGTGACGCTTTCGGGAAGCTGCACGCCGCGCACCATGATCCGTGTCAGCGCGCCCGAGACGATCACGCCCAGCAGCACCACGATCAGCACCTGCCCCGAATTCACCAGCGCGCGGAAGGCCGCGTTGCCGGGACGGGTCAGGACAATGACCAGCATGAACAGCAGATACAGGCTGACCGGCCAGTACCAGTTGCGCGCCAGTACACCCAGCGGCCCGCGCATATGCGGCGTGGTGGGCGCGGCGGCGGGCTGGGTTGCGGTTTCGGCCTCTTCGGCCTGCATGGCTGCCTGCGCGGACGCTTCCGCCGCAGCCTCGCGCGCGGCGCGTTCCTCGGCTTCGCGCTCGGCCGCTTCGCCGGCGGCCTGTTCGGCCACAAGGGCCTTTTCCTCGGCCGCTTCCTGCGCGGCGGCTTCGCTCATGGTGAATTCGTTGGGCGCCCCGGCTGTCGAGCCATCCTCGCGCGCCGCGCTTTCTGCCAGCGCGGCAAGGCGCGTGGCCTCGGCCTGTGCGGCCTCTTCCTCGGCGATCAGACGCGCGGCCTCTTCAGCGGCGCGCTGCGCTTCGAGATATTGCGCCTCGGTCTGGCCGCCGCGCTGAAGCCAGTCGGCCACCGGCCGGCGGTTGCGCCAGACCAGCCAGAACGCGAGCCCCATCGCGATCAGCGCGATCACCGCCGAGGTGGCGCTGCCCGCCGCGAAAGAGACATTCGCGTTGATGATCGGCACGATCAGAAGCTGGCCGTATCCCACCAGCCCCACCATCAGGTTGAACCGCGACGCCATGTACTTGGCGGCCTCGTCCGACACCGGCAGCGGGCGCAGGTTCGAAGCGGAGGGCGAAAGCGCCAGACGCACCACCACCTTGGCCAGTTCGACGATCAGGAAGGCGTTGAGATACAGCGTCTCGCGGATGCCGACGCGCCCGAAACTGCCAAGGAAAACCGTGGCGATCAGGTAGCCCACCGCCCAGGCCGCCAGCACGAACAGCGCATCGACAAGAACCGAGCCAATGAACAGCAGCGCCGTGCGCAGAAAGCCACTCGCCCCCGCCGCAGCGCCCATCCGCGCATACAGCACCTTGCCCAGAAGGCGCAGCGCGATGAACACGGCGACGGTGCCGACGATGATCAGCGCCAGTTCCTGCAACGCGGTCAGCAAGACGCCCGCCTCGCGCCCGCTCAGCCCGTCGAAGACGGCGGGCGCGCGCATGAGCTGGTTCCACGTGGTTTCCGCCCGGCTTGCGATATCTTCGACCGTCTCCTGGGTGATCAGCGCGATGCGGCGGCTGAACGACAGCTGTTCGGGCGGCACCGGGTTGTCGCCGGCAAGCGTCTGAACGACGGCCTCGTCCGCCGGGGTGGCGCTGGTCTGCGCCGCGCGCAGATCGGCGATCAGCGCGTCACGGCTCTGGGGATTCTCGATCACGTCGAGCAGAAGCTGCAGGCTGGATTGCGGCGTCGTGGCCGAGGCCGCTGCGGTGGAGCCCGTATCGCCGGAAGCGGCGTCACCCGAAGCCGTATCCGAGCGTTCCGTGCTCTGGGTGCCGGGGATCAGCCCGGTCTGGGCGCTCAGCGTGGCGGGCGCGGCAAGGCTCAGCGCAAGGAGCACCAAGAGCGCCCGGATCCGGAGAAACGTGATTGTCATGGTCGTCGGTCTGCCCGTGTGGTTCCGTTTTCGGCGGCTTTCGTCACCGCCGCTGCGTTGCGACATAGCCCGATTGCATCCGATCGCCAAAAAAGACGCAAGCGAGATACATCAAATCTATGAGGGGTCAGAGGCGCCGCGTCAGGCCGATGCCAGTTCCCGCACGATGGCGCCCGCCGCCGCGACCGGATCTTCGGCGGCCCAGACCGGGCGCCCGACGACGATATGATCGGCGCCCGCACGCACCGCATCGGCGGGCGTGGCGATGCGCTTCTGGTCGTCGGCTGCCGACCCTTCGGGCCGCACACCCGGCGTCACGATCAGCCGCCCCTCGGCATTGGGAAGCGCGCGGATCATCGCCGCTTCATGCGGCGAGGCGATGACACCGTCGGCGCCCGCTTCGAACGCCCGCGACGCGCGCTCGGTCACGATCTCGGCCATGTCGCCCGGCACGATCATAGACGCGTCAAGATCGGCGCGGTCCATCGCCGTCAGGATCGTCACGCCGAGGATCTTCAGCTTGCTGCCCGCCGCGCCCTGCTTGGCCGCGCGCACCACATGCGGATCGCCATGCACGGTCAGAAAATCGAAATCGAACTGCGCGATGCCGCGCACCGCCGCCTCGACCGTGGCGGGGATGTCGAAGAATTTCATGTCCAGAAAGATGCGCTTGCCGTGTTCCTGCTTAAGCTCATTGGCCAGCGCCAGCCCGCCGCCCGTCAGCATCCCCAGCCCGATCTTGTAGAAGCTGACCGCGTCGCCGATCCGGCCCGTCAGTTCGAGCCCGGCCATAACGTTGGGAACATCGAGCGCGACGATCAGGCGGTCATCGGCGGGCATGGCGGCGTCGGTCATGGGGGGCTCCGGGTCAGGCTTGATGGGACGCGCCGCTGATACGCCGAACCGGGCGTTGCGGCAAGCTTGCGCTCGCGCGCGCGGCACGGCAGCATCCGGCCGATGGAGCACAACCGCGTCGACGCCACCCGCCCCGATTCCCCGCCGCTATCCGGCCCCGGACCGCTGCCAGTGGGCGTGCGCACGATCACCCTGACCGACCCCGAACGGCTGGACCTCGATGCGCTGGACGGGCTGCCCGCTGGCGCCCCCCTGCCCCACACCGCGCGCAGGCTGTGTGTCGAGCTGTGGTATCCCGCGAGCCTCGGCACCGAACCGGGCGGGCACTACGAGACGCTGTTACGCGACGGCGAGACGCGGGCAGTGCTGCACGGGCGAGCCGCGCGCGACGCGGTACCGGCGACAGGGCGCTGGCCGCTGGTTCTGCTGTCGCACGGCTATCCCGGCAACCGCTACCTGATGGCGCATCTGGCCGAGGCGCTGGCCTCGCGCGGGTATCTGGTCGCCGCCGCCGACCACCCGGCCAGCACCTATGACGACCAGAAGCCCTTCGGCCACACGCTGTATCACCGCCCGATGGATCAGCGTTTCCTGCTGGAGGCACTGGCGCAGCACGACCTGGCCGATCCCGACCGCGCGGCGATCGTGGGCTTCTCGATGGGCGGCTACGGTGCGCTGGTGACGGGCGGCGCGGGGCTGGTCCCGGCAATGGCGCAGCACGAGCTTGCACCGCCGCGCGGCGTTTTGCGCGCGCATGTCGAGGGCCAGCTGCCCCCCGCCCCGGCCAATCTGCGCGCGCTGATCGCCATCGGGCCATGGGGTAATGGCCACGGCCTGTGGTCCACCCGCGCGCTGAGCCGGCTGACCCTGCCGCTACTGGTGATGGCAGGCAGCGTCGATGAAATCTCGGGATATGAAGCGATGCGCGCCATCGCCGAGCTGTCGGGCGGCACGCTGCTGACCTTCGTCAATGCCGGTCACAACGCCGCCGCGCCCATCCCCGCCCCGGCCGAGAGCTATGCACAGAGCAACCGTCTGGGCTGGGCGCCGTTCCGTCACTACGCGGATCCGGTCTGGGACACGGTGCGGATGAACGCGCTGGCGCAGCATTTCGCCGCGGCGTTCCTCGACCGGCACCTGAAGGACGACACGACACGCGACGCGGATCTCGACCCCGCCACCGCGCTGAGCGAAGCGCAGGGTTTCGAGCCCGCGCTGTCCAAGGGGCTGAAACTGGAACGCTGGCAGGGCTGAACCCCGCCTTGGCGGTTCAGGCGATGGATTCCATCCGTTCCTTGTCCATCGCGCCGGGCACGATAGTGATCGGCACCGGCAGCGAACCGGAATTGCGCGACAGCTGCGACACAAGCGGCCCCGGCCCCGACCGGTCCGACCCGGCGCCCAGCACCAGCACGCCGATTTCCGGGTCCTCGCCAATCAGGCCAAGGATCTCATCGACCGCCTGCCCTTCGCGGATCACCAGTTCGGGCTGAATCGCGTGCTTGTCGCGCATCCACTTCGCGAAGACCTCGAAATGGGCCTCGATCCGCTCGCGCGCTTCCTCGCGCATCAGGTCGGCGACACCGATCCAGTGCTGGAACTCTTCGGGCGGGATGATCGACAGGATCGTCACTCCGCCATCGGTATGCGCGGCCCTCAGAGCCGCGAAGCGGATCGCGTTGAGGCATTCTCGGCTGTCGTCGAGCACGACGAGAAACTTGCGCATAAAGGTCTCCGGTTGGTCCGCCGCA
Source organism: Rhodobacter sp. NTK016B (assembly GCF_017303295.1). GTDB lineage: Bacteria > Pseudomonadota > Alphaproteobacteria > Rhodobacterales > Rhodobacteraceae > Pararhodobacter. The sequence continues at coordinate 80,916 of NZ_JAFKOK010000017.1, forward strand.
TCATACCGCTGACCTTGCCTGTGTCCAGCGGCCTTACTCGCCGAAGCCCTCGGTCGGGATTTTCAGCGTCTCGCCGCAATGCTTGCAATGCACCGCATCCGCGTCGTGACGATTCAGCCCGCATTCGGGGCATTCGAACTTGACCTTGGTGGGCTGGAACAGCGCGCGGGCGAAGTTCACGAACAGCGCCACGCCGATCACCATCACCCCCACCGAGAAGATCTTGCCGCCCGGGCTATCCAGCACGATGTCGCCATAGCCCGTCGTCGTCAGCGTCGCCACGGTGTAATACAGCGCGTCGATATAGGCGCCGACCCCGGCATGGGCCTCGAAGAACAGCGCGAAGGCCAGCGAGGTGGTGACGAACAGGAAGACCAGCAGATTCATGCCCGCAAGGATCTGGTCCTCGTAATGGCGAAACAGTTTGACGTCGCGCCGCAGGTCGGTGAGCAGGTGATAGGAATGCAAGAGCCTGAGGCCGCGCAGGATCCGCAGAAAGGCGATATCCTCGGTCACGAAGGGCGCGACCAGCAGCGAGGCCAGCACCACCATGTCGGCAATCGTATAGACCCGCCGCAGCATTGCCATGCGGTTGCGCGCGATCCACAGCCGCGCGGCGAAATCGGCGGCGATCAGCAGCGTCAGCGCCGCGTTGACCGCCATCAGTAACCCCGAATAGGGCAGTGCCGCCGAGAGGATGAAATAGACGATGGTCGCGGCGTCGAACAGGATCAGCGCGTAGCGGAACCGCTTCGCGCGTTTCGAGTGCCCCTCATAGAGCAGGCGGACGGCGCGCTTGAACCGTCCCTCGCTCAACGCTGCGAGGCCGCCCAGTCCCAATACAATTCCCGCGTGCGCTTGGAGATCGGGCCGGTCTGGTAATTCACGTCGTCAAAGGCGCGTACCGGCGTGACCTTCGACATGTTGCCCGACAGGAAGACCTCGTCCGCGCCCCGGAAATCGTCGAGCGTCAGCACCGTTTCATGCACCTTGATCCCGTCCTGACGCAAATTGTCGATATGACGGGCCCGGGTGATGCCCGACAGGAAAGTGCCGTTGGCAATGGGCGTGAATACCTCGCCATCCTTGACCATGAAGGCGTTGGCGGTGGCGCTTTCGGCCACGTTGCCCTGACTGTCGCAGACCAGCGCGTTCTCAAAGCCCTTCGACACCGCCTCGGCCAGCATCCGCGCGTTGTTGGGATACAGGCAGCCCGCCTTCGCGTCGGTCACCGCGCAATCCAGCGTCGGACGGCGGAAGCGCGTGGTGGTGAGCGAGGTCGTGGCGGTGTCGGGCGCCATCGGGATCTCTTCAAGGCACAAAGCGAAACCGGTCTCGCCGTAAGACGCCAGAACGCCGCTATGGCCCCCGTCGATCGCCCAGTACATCGGCCGGATATAGACCGCGTTGCCGAACCCTTCGAGCCCCTCGCGGGTGATCTCAAGCAACTCGTCAACGGTTTTCGAGGGTTTGATCATAAGCGCGTGGGCCGAGCGATTCACCCGCGCAAGGTGACGATCCAGATCGGGCGTCATGCCGTCGAAAAAGCGCGCGCCGTCGAACACCGTGGTTCCCAGCCACGAGCCGTGATCGGCGGCTTTCATGACCGGCACGTCGCCCTCGTGCCAACGCCCTTCGAAATAGGTACGGATGCGGGAACCGACGGCCATGGAACACTCCTTTGTCTTTCTGCGCGAGTTAAACACCCTGCGCGCGGCAAGGTCCAGAGGCGCGCCGCGTCACAAAGCCCGCGCGCCACAGGCCGTCTCGCCCGCGGCCCCTCTTGCAAGAGCCCGACCCTTCATTCTGCCCTAAATACTCGTCTTCGGGGGCGACCCTGCCACCCGCGCCAGACGTCAGAGGTTGAACACCCGGCTCGGATGCAGTTCGCCGCCCATATAGGTGCCCACGGCGACCGGCTTGCCCTCGAAACTGGCCCAGGCCGTCTCGCCCGGGGCCGCGCGCGACGACAGAACGCGCCCCGGATTGCCGTTTCTCAGCCGCACCGCCCCATCGGGGGCCAGCGGCAATTCGGGCAGATCGGCAAGCCCGGTCTCGACCGGCAGCAGATAGGCGTCGAGCTCGGGCGTGCGCGCCAGTTCCTCGACCTGCGCCAGCCCCAGCCCGGCCTCGGCGCGAAACGGCCCCGACCATTCTCGCCGCAGCCACACCACATGGCCCAGACACCCCAGAGCGGCGCCCAGATCGCGCGCGATCGAGCGTACATAGCCGCCCTTGCCGCAAACCATCTCGAATTCGGCGCAGTCGGCATCGGGGCGGCTGAGCAGACGCAGCGTCTCGACGAAGAGAGGCCGCGCGGCAAGATCCATCGCCTCGCCGGCGCGGGCGATGTCATAGGCGCGCTCGCCCTCGACCTTAACGGCGGAATATTGCGGCGGAACCTGTTCGATATCGCCGCGAAAGGCGTCGAGCGCCGCTTCGATCTGCGCGTCATCGGGCCGCGCGTCGCGGGTGGCGATCACCGTCCCCTCGGCATCGTCGGTATCGGTGGCCTGCCCGAAACGCACCATGAAACGGTAGCTTTTCATCGCGTCGGTGACGAAGGGCACGGTCTTGGTGGCCTCGCCCAGCGCGACGGCCAGAACGCCGGTCGCCGCCGGGTCCAGCGTCCCCGCATGGCCCGCCTTCTGCGCATCGAATGCCCAGCGCACCTTACCCACGACCGAGGTCGAGGTCACCCCGGCAGGCTTGTCGATCACCACCCAGCCCGAGATCGGGCGGCCCTTGCTCTTGCGTGCCATATGCGTCCCCTTGCGGTCAGAGGCGGCGGATAAAGGTTTGGCGCAAAGGGTGCAAGGCGGCGGGTGAAAGGCAACGGGTTAAAGGCCGGTCCACTTGGATACCCCGGAGGCGGATCGCTCAGCGCAGGCTGTCGGCCTTGTCGCAGCCTTCGGGGTCGCCCAGCCAGCAAGCATGTTCCAGAACCGAGCGCGCGCGGGGCAGGTCCACGGGTACGCCGCGTCCGTCCGACAGGATGTCGCCCAGCGTGACGCAGGCATAGGGGTCGTTGCCATCGCAGCCCATGGCGAAGAGCCGCGTGGCCTCGACCATGTCGGGCTGAACGCCCAGTCCTGAACGATAGATCTCGCCCAGATAACTGCAGCCCTGCGGCTCGCCCCCCTCGCAGGCTTCGCGATAGAGCGCCTGCGCGCGCGCCGGGTCATGGGCCACGCCCTCGCCCAGTTCCAGCCGGAAGCCGAACTGGCTGCAAGACAGCAGGTCGCCCGCGGCGCAGCCGGTCTCGAACAGGGCCGCGACCCGCGTAGACAGCGTGTCCATATCGCCGATCCCGCGCAGGTCGGTCTGAAAGGCAAGCTGCGTGCAGGCCGCCCCCCAGCCCGCACCGCAAAGCCGCTCGAGCATCCCAAAGCCGGTTTCCAGATCGGTCGCGCCGCCGCGCCCCTCGATCATCATCACACCCAGCCGCGTACAGCCGGGGCGCGACTGGGGATCCGGGGCAAGGTCGCAGGCCTCCTGGTACAAGCTGCGCGCTTGACGGTCGGCGGTGCGCAAACCGGCGCGCCCGGTCTCGTAGAGCTTGCCGATTTCGCCCGAAACCAGCGCCGGAAGCGCGTCATGGGCACCGTTGAGCAGATCGAGCGCCGTGCGGTCGTCGCGTGCTCGCGCCACCCGCGCCCGCGCCAGAAGAACCGACAGGAAAGGATCGCCCGGCGCGGCCCGCAGCGCGTCCTCGCAGGCCGTAACAGCTGCTTCGGGATAGCGGATCGCATAGGTGCCGGGCGCGTCGGGAAGCCGGGGAAGGCCGCGAAACCCCGCCAGCCGGTCACAATCCGAGACCGGCGGCGGGCCATCGACCAGCGCCAGCGCCGCGCCGGGGGCGAGGGTCACGGCGCAAAGGCCAGCCAGCAGCAGGGCAACGCCTAAAAATCGCGTCTCGCTCATCCCCGTCTCACCACCTGTACGCCACGTTCGCGCAAAGCCTAGCATGACGGGGCGCCGCTTCCCAAGATGCCGCGATGACGCGCCGTCCTGTTGTGGGGAGAAGGCCACAAGGGGGCCCGCCTGCTCAGCCCGACCGCTCAGCCCGCGCGCCGCAGCATGCCGTACAGATCGCGCGGATCGTCGGGATCCGCGATCACGTCCAGCATCGTGCCGCCCGGCTGGATCTGGTCGTAGAGCCAGTTGAGGGCCGAGAAATCCTCGACCGCGAAGCCCACGCCGTCGAACAGGGTCACCGCCTGCGCGTCGCGTCGCCCCGGTGCCTGCCCGTCCAGCACCTGCCACAGCTCGGTGACCGGATGGTCGGCGCTGACCTGCTGGATCTCGCCCTCGACCCGGGTCTGGGGCTCGTATTCCACGAAGATTTCGGCGCGCGACAGGATCGCGGGCGCAAGCTCGGTCTTGCCCGGGCAATCGCCGCCGATCGCGTTGATATGCACGCCCGCGCCGATCATGTTGTCATGCAGGACCGTGGCCAGCCGCTTGTCGGCGGTGCAGGTGGTGATGACATCGGCGCCTTCGCAGGCGGCCTCGGCACTGGTGCAGGGGATCAGCGTCAGCCCGCTCTCGGCAAGGTTCGTCACGCATTTCGCCGTGGCCGCCGGGTCGGTATCGAAAAGCCGCACCGTGTCGATGCCGCAGACGGCCTGCAGCGCCAGCGCCTGAAACTCGGCCTGCGCACCGTTGCCGATCAGCGCCAGCACGCGCGCATCGGGCCGCGCCAGCGCGCGGGTTGCCAGCGCCGAGGTGGCGGCGGTCCTGAGCGCGGTGAGCATCGTCATCTCGGACATCATCAGCGGGTAGCCGGTCGCGACCGCCGACAGCACGCCGAACGCCGTCACGGTCTGCAGCCCCGCCTTGGTATTGGCGGGGTGGCCGTTCACGTATTTGAAGGCGTAGCGCTCGCCATCCGAGGTCGGCATCAGCTCGATCACCCCGATCGGCGAATGCGCGGCGACGCGCGGGGTCTTGTCGAAATCCGGCCAGCGGCGGAAATCGGCGGCGATCCTGTCGGTCAGATCCGCCAGCGCCGGTTTCAGCCCGATGCGGTGAATGATCGCCATGATCTCGGCCACCGAGACAAAAGGGACCAGCGCCTGCGCCGAGGGGGCGGGCGGAGTGGCGGGATTGGCCTGCATTGTCAGCTCCTTAATGCTGCCCGCGAAAGGCGCGGGTCGGACGGTCGAAGACCTTCTTGCCCATCAGTGAGGCGACCAGATCGACCATCAGATGCGCCGTGCGCCCACGCTCGTCGAGAAAGGGGTTGAGTTCCACAAGGTCGAGCGAGGTCACGAGTTCGCTTTCATGCAGCATCTCCATCACCAGATGCGCCTCGCGGAACGTGGCGCCGCCCGGCACCGTGGTGCCCACCGCTGGCGCGACCATCGGGTCGAGGAAATCCACATCCAGCGAGACATGCAAAAGGCCGTTCGCCGCCTCGACCCGCTCGAGGAATTCGCGCAGCGGCGCGACGACGCCGCGTTCATCGAGAACGCGCATGTCGTTGATGGCGATCTCGTGCTCCAGCAGCGCGGCATGTTCGGCCGCATCGACCGAGCGGATACCGAACAGGCAGATGTTTTCGGGCGGCACGGGCGCAGGGAAAGGCGGGAAGGCCTCGAAATTGCGCCCGGCCAGATAGGCGACGGGCGTCCCGTGCAGATTGCCCGATTCTGTCGTCGCGGGCGTGTGGAAATCGCTATGCGCGTCGAGCCACAGCACGAAAAGCGGACGGCCCTGATCGCGCGCGGCCTGCGCCACCCCGGCGACCGAACCCAGCGACAGCGAGTGATCGCCGCCCATGAAGATCGGCATCCCCTGTCCCATCGCCTGCGTTCCGGCCTGCGCAAGCGCGGCGCTCCAGCCCAGCGTTTCGGGCAGGTGATGCACGGCGGGATTGCTGCTTGCCGCTTCGACCGGCGCGCAGGTCACGTCGCCCAGATCGGTGACGGAATGGCCCAGCGCCTGAAGCGCCTCGGCCAGCCCGGCCGTGCGATAGGCGGCGGGGCCCATCAGGCAACCGGGGCGGCGCTGACCGGTATCGACCGGCGCGCCGATCAGCAGGCAATGGGTCTGGGGCATGGGGACTCCTGTGTTGCGTGCTGGAAAGTGTAGCGGCAGCCGCGCGGGATTCCACTTGACGCCTTGCCCGTTTCGGGCAGTTCATTGTGCATTCCGCACAACGACTTTGGGCATTTCGCATGAGTGACGAAACCGACCTGCGCCTGATCGCGGCGCTCCGACGCGATGGCCGCGCCAGCCTCGCCACCCTCGCCGGCACCCTGGGGCTGAGCCGTAACACCGTCCGCGCGCGGCTGAACCGGCTGCTCGAGACGGGCCAGATCCAGGGCTTCACCGCGCTGACACAGGGCGATCTGGCGGAAAGCCCGGTGCGCGCGCTGATGATGGTCGCGATCGAGGGCAGCGGCACGGACCGCGCTGTCGGTCGAATGCTGACACTATCGGCGGTCCGTGCAGTGCACGCGACGAACGGACGCTGGGACGTGATCGTGGATCTGGCGACCGACAGCCTCGCCCATCTCGACGACACGCTGGCGCGCATCCGCAGGCTCGACGCGGTGACACAATCCGAAACGCATCTGTTGATGTCCACCCGCCGCGCCACGCCCCGGCGCTGAGATTACGGCAAGAAACAGTGAGGGGGCTTTGCCCCCTCGGCCTTGCGGCCTCACCACCAGGATATTTTCGGAACAAAGATGCGCGATTAACGAAGGGTAATCGCGCATCTTTGTTCTCTAAATATCCTCGGGGGTGTCCAGAGGGGGCAGACAGCCCCCTCTGGCCGCAGCCCGCCACAGGATCAGCGCCGGGCAAAGGCGCGGCTCAGCCCCGGGCGGCTTTCTCGGCGATGCCTGACATCCCTTCGCGCCGCGCGAGTTCGGCCTCGATATCGGCAAGCGAGACGTCGCGGGCGGCGCACATGACAAGCAGGTGGAACAGCACATCCGCCGCTTCCGACGCGAGCCTTTCGCGGTCGCCCCGGACCGCTTCGATCACCGCCTCGATCGCTTCCTCGCCGAATTTCTCGGCGCATTTCTCGGGGCCCTTGGCGAACAGCTTGGCGGTCCAGCTGGTTTCGGGATCGGCGCCCTTGCGGGATTCGATGGTGGCGGCAAGACGGTCGATGGCGCTCATCACAGCCTCTTGGGTCATTACTCGGGGCTCAAAGCCGGGGGCTCAAAGTCGGGGGGTCAAAGTCGGACGGGGATACCGGCGGCGGCCATATGGGCCTTGGCCTCGCCGATCGTGTAGGTGCCGAAATGGAAGATTGAGGCGGCCAGCACGGCCGAGGCCTTGCCCTCGGTCACACCCTCGACGAGGTGATCGAGCGTCCCTACCCCGCCCGAGGCGATGACCGGCACGTCGACAGCCTCGGAGATGGCACGCGTGAGCGGCAGGTTGAACCCGGCCTTGGTGCCGTCGCGGTCCATCGAGGTCAGCAGGATCTCGCCCGCGCCCTTGGCCGCGACCGTGCGGGCGAATTCGACCGCGTCGATGCCGGTGGGTTTGCGTCCGCCATGGGTGAAGATTTCCCACCGCCCGGGCTCGACCGTCTTGGCGTCGATCGCGCAGACGATGCATTGCGAGCCGAAGCGGTCGGCGGCTTCGGCGATCACGTCGGGATTGGCGACGGCGGCCGAGTTGAAGGACACCTTGTCGGCCCCGGCCAGCAACAGCGCGCGCACATCGTGATGGGTGCGCACCCCGCCGCCCACGGTCAGCGGCATGAAGCATTGCTCGGCGGTGCGGGTCACAAGGTCGAACATCGTGCCGCGATTTTCATGCGTGGCGTGGATGTCGAGAAAGCACAGCTCGTCCGCGCCCGCCGCGTCATAGGCTTTGGCCGCTTCGACCGGGTCGCCTGCGTCGATCAGATTGACGAAATTCACGCCCTTGACCACGCGGCCATCGGCCACGTCGAGACAGGGGATGATGCGGGTTTTCAGCATGGCCACGCTCTTTGGTCTTGCAAGGCTGTTGGCCCTTCCCTAGCGCCCCGCGTCTCCGGGGGAAAGGCCCGATGCGCCTGTGGCGGCTCCGGCGGGCCGCCGCGCGCGCGATTTACACGCAGGTGGCGAGCGGCTAAACCGCGCGGCATGTCCAATCCGCACGCCCCCCGGCCCACCGCCCCGTTCCGCCCTGCCATGCGCGCTGCGCTTTACGCGGTCCCGCTGGTATTGCTGGCGGCCTGCGGCCTGCCCGACCGGTCCGCCCCCGATCGGGCCCCTGCCCCCAGCGCCGCCGAGCGGCTTACCGCCGAATGCGGCCTGTTGGCGCGGGCCGAGACGATGATGGAGGCTGCGGGCCAAACCGCCCATCCCGGCCTGCGCGAGGGATGTCCGGGTGTCAGTGCGGCAGACAACCGGGACCTCGATATGCAGATGGCATCCTTGCGCGCGGCCACCGGGGCAATTCTGCCGCCGGGACTGCAGGCGGGCACGCGGGCCGAGACGGTCTATCGGCGGATGATCACGCGCGGCGTGCCGGTCTCGCTGGCCGGGCATCTGACGAGCGATCCGCTCTTCGCCATTGCCGCGCGGTGAGCTACCTCTTGGCCAGATGGTCGCGGGGGCTGGACACCGCCGCCCGCGCACGCCACTTTGAAACCGAATAGCACAGGCACCGAACATGGCCCAACCGACTGCTCCCGCTCCGTCCTCGCTGATGCCCGTCGCCCTGATCCTGCTGATCTGGCACGGTCTTCTGGGCGCCGATTACGTTATCGCGCGTTTCGATCTGGGCGCGCAGGACTGGCCCGCGCTGATGCCGCTGATGCCGCTCGACGCGTTGTGGCTGCAGGTGACATGGGCACTGGGCGTCTGGCTGGGCGTGGTGGCCGCGATTTTCCTCGCGTTGCGCGACGATGCCTCGGTGCTGTTGTTCTTCGCCGCCTTCGCCTTCGAAGTTGCCGTCGGGATCGGCCTGTTTCTGGCCGCGCCGCCGGTGATGCTGCTGCCCGTGCCGCTGCTGGCGGTCATCGCCGTGCTGGTGGTGATGCCCTTGTTCGGCTGGCTTTACGCCCGCGCCCAGAACCGGCGCGGCGTGCTGCACTAACCCTTCCTGTCCTGTCCGCGAAAGGATGATCCGCATGATCCGCCGCAATCTTGCCGAGGCGATCGGCAACACGCCTCTGATCCGTCTGCGCAAGGCCAGCGAGGAAACCGGCTGCGAGATCCTCGGCAAGGCCGAGTTCCTCAATCCCGGCCAGTCGGTCAAGGACCGCGCCGCTTTGTTCATCATCCGCGACGCGGTGGCCAAGGGGCTGCTGAAACCCGGCGGCACGATCGTCGAGGGCACGGCGGGCAATACCGGCATCGGGCTGGCGCTGGTCGGGGCCTCGATGGGGTTCAAGACGGTGATCGTCATCCCCGAAACCCAGAGCCAGGAAAAGAAGGACATGCTGCGGCTGGCGGGCGCCGAGCTCGTGCAGGTGCCGGCGGTGCCCTACAAGGATCCGAACAATTACGTGAAATATTCGGGTCGTCTGGCCGAGGAACTGGCCAAGACCGAGCCCAACGGAGCGATCTGGGCCAACCAGTTCGACAACGTGGCGAACCGGCAGGCGCATATCGAGACGACGGGTCCGGAAATCTGGTCGCAGACCGGCGGCGCGGTCGACGGGTTCACCTGCGCCGTGGGGTCTGGCGGGACGCTGGCGGGCGTGGCCGAGGCGTTGCAGCCGCGCGGCGTCAAGGTGGCACTGTCCGATCCCGAGGGCGCGGGCATGTACAAGATCTATACCGGCGAGGAAAATCCCGGCAATTCGATCACAGAAGGGATCGGTCAGGGCCGCGTGACCGCCAATCTCGAAGGCTTCACCCCGGATATGTCGTTCCGCATTCCCGACGCGGAATCGGTGCAGGTCTGTTTCGACCTGCTCGAACATGAGGGGCTGTGTCTGGGCGGGTCCTCGGGCGTGAACGTCGCGGGCGCAATGCGTCTGGCCAAGGAAATGGGGCCGGGCCACACGATCGTGACGATCCTGTGCGACTACGGCACACGCTATCAATCCAAGCTGTTCAATCCCGACTTCCTGAAGGGAAAGGGCCTGCCGGTGCCCGAATGGCTTGACCGCGCGCCCCTGCCCCTGCCAGTGATGTTCCAGGATTAACCGGAACGGGCGGCCCCGCATTCTTCGGGCCTGATGGCATGATTACAAAGACTTTCCGTGTGCCGATGCTGACGCATCTGGCAGCGTTTCTTATCGCTGTGCTCGCGGGCGTCATGGGGGCTGGTCTGCCCCCGGCGCCCGCGCTCGCGCAGAGCACCGATCAGGGCGTGATCGATTACGACGCCTGGGCCCGGCTTGCGACGCGGGTCGAAACGGCGCTGGAAAACGATTTCACCACCGATGAGACGCTCAACCAGCTGCGCGAACAGCTGGTCGAGATGCGCACGGAATTCACCGCGACGCAGGCGGTGGTCGCCGACCGGCTGACGCTCTTGCGCGAGCAGATCGCCTCGCTCCCCCCCGCGCCGGAAGAGGGAGAGAGCGAACCTGACGACATCGCCGAGCGCCGGGCCGAATTGCAGGCCACGCTGGCCGAGCGCGAAGCGCCGATCCGCGCGGCGGGCGAAGGTCTGGCGCAGGCCGAGGCGCTGATCCGGCTCATCGACCGCGAATTGCGCGAAAGGCAGGCCAATGCGCTGATGTCGCTGGGGCCGACGCCGCTGAACCCGGCGACATGGATGGCCGGGCTCGATGCGATGGTGGTGTCGTGGGAGAACATGCGCGCCGAGGTGCTGCGCGCGTGGAACGATCCTGCAAAGCGCGAGGAATTGCGCAGCGACCTGCCGGTTACCATCGTCTGCCTGCTGCTGGCGCTGCTGCTGATCCTGCGCGGGCGCCACTGGATGGAACGCCTGACGATGCGGCTGCTGCATCAAAGCTCGATCCTGCGTGGACGGGTGGTGGTGGCGTTCTTCGTTTCGCTCTCGCAGCTTGTCGTACCGTTTCTGGGGCTGGTTCTGCTGGCGGTGGCGATCCGGCTCACGCATCTGACCGGAACCACGCTGGACGCATTGTCGGTGGTGCTGATTCAGGCGGGCATGGCGTTCTTCATCGCCCGCTGGCTGTCGCTGCATATCTTCCCGATCGTCGAGGACCCGCGCCTGTCGCTCAATCTCAGCGCCGCCGACCGGCGCAAGGCGCGCGGGCTGTCGCTGATCTTCGGCGCGCTGGCCGGGATCGAAATGCTCTACGGCACGGTGCTGGTCGAAGAGACGCTGAACAGTGCCGCCCTCGCCTCGCTCACCTATCCGCTGGTGCTGCTCTGCGCGCTGACGATGATCCGCTTCTCGCGCGTGCTCAGCCGCCACCAGCCCCGGCAGGTGGTGCAGGACGGCGTGGCGGTCGCGGCCTCGCCCTTCTTCGACCGGATGCTCACGCTGGGATGCCGCACGCTGCTGCTCTTCGGCCTGATCTCGCCGGTTCTGGGCGCCGTGGGCTATATCGCGGCGGCGGCGATGCTGACCTATCCGCCGGTCAATTCGCTGGGCGTTGTGGGCACGGTGATCGTCCTGCACCGCCTGATCATCGCGATCTACGTCACCATCATCGGCGACGACGAGCGCGCGGTGCAGGGTCTGGTTCCGGCGCTGGCCGGCCTGATGCTGTCGCTGGCCGCGCTGGTGCCGCTGGCGCTGATCTGGGGCGCGCGCGAGACCGACATGCTCGAGCTCTGGACGCGCTTTTCCGAGGGCGTCAGCTTCGGCGGCGCGCGGATCTCGCCCGCCAGCGTGATGTGGTTCGTCGTCGTTTTCTGTATCGGCTACCTTACCACCCGCACCTTTCAGGGCGCGCTGGGAACGTCGATCCTGCCCAAGACCTCGCTGGAGAAAGGCGCGCAGAAAGCGCTTATTTCGGGCGTGGGCTATCTGGGCATCACTGTGGCCGCGCTCATCGCCTTCTCGGTGGCGGGCATCAACCTGTCGGGCCTCGCCATCGTCGCAGGTGCCCTGTCGGTCGGCGTCGGTTTCGGCCTGCAGACCATCGTGTCGAACTTCGTCTCGGGCATCATTCTGCTGATCGAGCGCCCGGTCTCCGAAGGCGACTGGATCGAGGTCGGCGGCAATCAGGGCATCGTCGACCGCATTTCGGTGCGCTCGACGGTGATCGAGACCTTCGACAAGTCGAAGATCATCGTGCCCAATGCCGACCTGATCTCGGGCTCGGTGACGAACTACACCAAATCCTCGCTGACCGGGCGGCTGGTGCTGAATATCGGCGTGGCCTACGGCACCGACACCCGAAAGGTCGAAGCGATCCTGCGCGAGATCGTCGAGAACGAGCCGATCGTCGTGCTCGATCCCGAACCAGGCGTGGATTTCGTCGGCTTTGGCGCGGATGCGCTGGAATTCCGCATCCGCGCGATCATCCGCGACGTGGGCATGAAGCTGCCGCTCGCGACCGAGGTGAACCACAAGATCGCCGAACGCTTCGCCGCCGAAGGGATCGAGATCCCCTATGCCCAGCGCGATATCTGGCTGCGCAATCCCGAAGCGCTGCGCCCCGCCTCGGCCCCTCCGCCCCGGCCCGACGCGCCCAAACCTGCGGAAACGCCCGAGCCCCGCGACAGTACGCTCGGCACCCGCACGCCCGAGGCCTGGGCCGACCAGACCGTCGAAACCGAGCCCGACGGCTCCCCCGATCCGGAGCAGACCTGATGACCCAAGCCCTTTTCCGCGACACCCCTTACGCGCGTGACTGCACCGCCCGCGTGACCCGTATCGCCGACGATGGCGCGTTGGTGGTCGATGCCTCGGTCTTCTATCCGGCGGGTGGCGGCCAGCCCGGCGACAGCGGCACTCTGCGCTGGGATGGGGGCGAGGCGGCGATCACCGATACCCGCAAGGAAGGCGCCACCGAAGTCGCGCTGATCCTCGCCCAAGGCGCGCCCGCCCCGGCGCCGGGCACCGAGGTCACGATGATCCTCGACTGGGACCGCCGCCACCGCCACATGCGCGTCCACACCGCGCTGCACCTGTTGTCGGTGGTGATCCCGCTGCCAGTAACCGGCGGCGCGATCGGGGCCGAAAAAGGCCGTCTCGACTTCGACATGCCCGAGGCGCCCGAAGACAAACAGGCGCTGGAATACGCGCTCAACACGCTCATTGCCCGCGACCTCACGGTCTCGGACAACTGGATCACCGACGAGGAAATGACGGCGAACATGGATCTGGTGAAGACCATGTCGGTGAAACCGCCGATGGGTCAGGGCCGCGTGCGTCTGGTGCGCATCGGCACGACGGACGAACAGATCGACCTGCAGCCCTGCGGCGGCACCCATGTCGCCTCCACCGCCGAAATCGGCCGGGTCCGGCTGGGCAAGATCGAGAAGAAGGGCAAACAAAACCGCCGCGTGTCGCTGCATCTCGACTGACCCGGCCGTCCGCCCCCGCCCGGCCCCGGGGGAGAGGCACGCCCCTCCCCCGGACCCCCTCCGTGGATATTTAGAGATTAAAGATGGGGCGTTAGGCTTTCGTTAACCGCGCATCTTTGATCCATAAATATCCTCGGGGGGTGAGCGCGCAGCGCGAGGGGGGCAGACAGCCCCCCTTACCCGATCAGCCGCATCGTCGCGCGCCGGGCGCTTTGTGCCAGCGCCGCTTCGTCCAGCGTCGTGATGCGTCCGTCGCGCACAACCGCGCGCCCCTCGACCAGCAGGTGTCGCACGCGGTGGGGACCGCATAGCACCAGCGCCGCGACCGGGTCCCAGGATCCCGCCGCCGCCAGCGCGCGCAGGTCCCAGATCGCCAGATCGGCGCGTTTGCCGGGTTCGATAGACCCCAGCTCTTCCGCCCGTCCCAGCACCGTGGCGCCCCCCAGCGTGGCGATTTCCAGCGCCTCGCGTGCCGACATCGCATCCGCGCCGTTGGCCACGCGCTGCATCAGCATCGCCTGCCGCGCTTCGCCGATCAGATCGCCCGCGTCGTTCGAGGCCGAGCCGTCCACGCCCAGCCCCAGCGGCACGCCCGCATCGCGCATCGCCCGCACCGGCGCGATGCCCGATCCCAGTCGGCAATTCGAGCAGGGACAATGCGCGACGCCGGTTTTCGTATGGGCGAAGAGCGCGATTTCGGCGGCGTCGAGCTTCACGCAATGCGCGTGCCAGACATCGGGCCCGGTCCAGCCGAGATCCTCGGCATATTGCCCCGGCCGCACGCCGAACTGCGCGAGCGAATAGGCGATATCCTCGTCATTTTCGGCCAGATGGGTATGCAGCATCACCCCCTTGTCGCGCGCCAGCAGGGCCGCGTCGCGCATCAGCTCGCGCGAGACCGAGAAGGGCGAACAGGGCGCCAGCGCCACGCGGGTCATCGCGCCGGGCGACGGGTCGTGGAAGGCGTCGATGACGCGGATACTGTCGTTGAGGATCGCGGTTTCATCCTCGACCAGCGCATCGGGCGGCAGGCCGCCCTTCGATTCGCCGATCGACATCGCGCCCCGCGTGGCGTGAAAGCGCAGCCCCAGTTCGCGCGCGGCATGGATCGTGTCGTCGAGCCGCGATCCGTTGGGATAGAGATACAGGTGATCGGACGACATCGTGCACCCCGACAGCGCCAGTTCGGCAAGACCCAGCTGGGTCGAGACATGCATGTCCTCGGGCATGTAGCGCGCCCAGATCGGGTAGAGCGTCTTGAGCCATCCGAACAGCAGCGCGTCCTGCCCGCCCGGCACGGCGCGGGTGAGCGACTGGTAGAGATGGTGATGGGTGTTGACGAGACCGGGCGTGACCACGCAGCCCGAAGCGTCGATCACCTCGGCATTGGGCGCGGTCAGCCCCGGCCCCATCTGCTTGATCGCGCCGTTCTCGATCAGCACCGAGGCTCCGGCGAGTTCGCGCCGCGTGCCGTCCATGGTGACGACGATCTCGGCGTTGCGGATCAGGATCTGGGGCATGGAACCTCCGTGAGGGTGCGCGCGCGCCCCGATTGAGGACGCGCGCCGGTTTCAGCGCTTGTGGCCGGACATGCCGCCCGAGATCTCATCGGTCGAGACCTCGGACAGCGTGTCGGGCAGCGCGAGGTTGAGGATGATGGCGATCGCGGCGGCGGGCAGCAGGCCCGAGGTCAGCAGGATCTGCAGGACGCGCGGCAGGTGTTGCAGCGCATCGGGTTGCAATTGCAGCCCCAGACTGACCGACAGGGCCACAGCGAAGATGACCATGTTGCGGCGGTTCCAGTCGACATCGGCCAGCATCGAGATCCCCGAGGCGCAGACCATGCCGAACATCACGATCACGCCGCCGCCCAGCACATTGATCGGCACGGTGTTGATGAGCGCACCCACCTTCGGCACCAGCCCGCACAGGATGAGGAACAGCGCCCCGAAGGTCACGACATGGCGGCTCATCACGCCGGTGATGGCGATCAGGCCCACATTCTGGCTGAACGAGGTATTGGGCAGCGCACCGAACAGACCGCCCAGCGCGGTGCCCGCGCCGTCGGCAAAGGTCGCGCCCTGGATCTCGCGGTCGGTGGCCTCGCGCCCTGCGCCGCCCTTGGTGATGCCCGAGACGTCGCCGACCGTCTCGATGGCCGAAATGACCGCCATGAAGCACATGCCGACGATCACCGCCCAGTTGATCTGGAAGCCGAAATGGAAGGGCGTGGGGACCATGAACCAGCCGGCACGATCAAGCGCGCCGAAATTGACCTGCCCCATCACATAGGCGACGACATAGCCGCAGATAATGCCGATCAGCACCGAGGCGACCGAGGTGAATCCGCGGGTAAAGAACTTGATCCCCAGCGTGACGAAGACCACGACCAGCGCCGGCACCCACATCGCCAGCGCGCCGAACGCGTCGGTGCCGATAAGCGGCACGCCGCCCGCCGCGTATTGGATACCCACCCGCACCAGCGACAGGCCGATCATCAGCACGATCAGCCCGGTCACGAGGGGCGGCAGGGCGAAACGCAGCTTGCCGATGAAGAAACCAAGGCAGAAATGGAAGATCCCGCCCACCACGATGCCGGTGGTAAGGCCCGCAAGCCCCGCCGTGCCCAGCCCCGCCACGGCGGGGATCATGATCGGGATGAAGGCAAAGGACGTGCCCTGCACGATCGGCAGCTTCGCCCCCACGGGCCCGAGGCCGATGGTCTGGAAGAGCGTGGCGATGCCCGCAAACAGCATGCACATCTGGATCATGTAGGTCATGTCGGGGAAGCCCAGCGCCCCCTGATCCGAGCCAAAACCGATCCCCGCCGCGCCCGCGACGATGATCGCGGGGGTCACATTGGCCACGAACATCGCCAGAACGTGCTGGATCCCCAGTGGAATGGCGACGCCCAGAGGCGGCGTGTAATTCGGATCCCTGAGCTGTTCGGGCGTACCGATCGTCTGTGAAGCCATCTGTCCGTTTCCCTTGGGGGGAGTGTTGATTCTTCGCGCCGTCTCCGCGCCCTCCCCCGGGGAAGCGGTCCGGTTAAGCTCCGGGCCGGGCCCGGAATATCGGGCCGGGCGCCGCGCGGCGTGCCCGCCCGGCGCCCGGTCTCAGTCGCGGCCCACGCGGTAGGGTTCGGTGAACCAGTGTTCGTGCAGATTGGGCGTCGAGCCGATACGGTCGACGACAGCGAACAGACCCGGCGCCGAAAGCGGGGTCAGAACCCCGTGCCAGGTCCCCCGGTGAAAATTGATCCCCTGCGCCCCGTCGGTCAGGAAGGCGCGCGGCTGTCCCGGCGTGCCGTCGTGATCGGGCGCGACGATGACCAGAAACGGGTTCTGGTGCAGCGGAAGGAAAGCCTGACTGCCCTCGGGGTGACGCTCGACCATGTCGAGCCGGTAGGGCAGCGCGCGCGGCTCGGCGTTGAAGACAGAAATTCCTGCCCGCCCCTGAGGGCCGAAATCGAGCTGCGCGCGGTCGTGAAAGCGCCCGCAAAGGCCCTGATTGATGATCTTGTCGGGCGCACCCGTGGCCGCGAGGACGTCGCCGAAGGGCGCGAAGGCCCGGGCCGTGAGGGGCTGGATGCGGATCGTCTCGGTCATGCAAGCCTGTGCGCTGGTGGCGGGCCCCGGGGGTTTCACACCCCCGGACCCCCGTGGAGTATTTGCGACAAAGTGAAAGGGGCGCGGCTCAACGCGGCGCTCCGGGCCAGGGCGAGCGGAGCCGGGGATGGCGGTTCACGTCCTTGTAGAGCAGGTAGCGGAACGGCCCCGGCCCGCCCGCATAGCAGGCCTGAGGGCAGAAGGCGCGCAACCACATGAAATCGCCCGCTTCGACCTCGACCCAGTCCTTGTTGAGCTTGTAGACCGCCTTGCCTTCGAGCACGTAGAGCCCGTGCTCCATGACATGGGTTTCTTCGAACGGGATCAGGCCGCCGGGCTGGAAGGTGACGATGTTGACATGCATGTCGTGGCGCAGATCGTGCGGATCGACGAAGCGGGTCGTGGCCCAGGCGCCCTTGGTGCCGGGCATCGCGGCGGGAACGTGGTGCTGCTCGTTGGTCACGAAGCTGTCGGGTGTGTCGAGGCCGGGCGCGGGTTCGTAGAGCTTGCGCACCCAGACCAGTTGCGCGGGCTGAGACTGGTCGTTGCGCAGCGCCCAGTCGGCGCCGGGCGCGAGATAGGCGTAGCCCCCCGGCGCCAGCGCATGATCTTGCCCGTCGAGCGTCAGCGTGGCGCGCCCGTCAAGGACGAACAGCACGCCCTGCGCCTGCGGATCGGGTTCGGGCTGCGCGGTTGTGCCGCCCTCGGGGTCGATGAGCAGGATGTATTGCGCGAAGGTCTCGGCAAAGCCCGATAGCGGCCGCGCAAGGATCCAGGCATGCGTCTTTTCCCAGCCCGGCAGATACGAGGTGACGATGTCGCGCATCACCCCGCGCGGGATCACCGCATAGGCATCGGTGAAGACCGCGCGCCCGGTATGAAGCTGGGTCTGCGGCGGCAGCCCGTCGGCGGGGGTGGCATAGGTGCTCATGGCAGCAGATCCATCAGACGGATTTCGGCGATCCGCTCGACCTGACGGCAGGCGGTGGCGAACTCGGTGTCGGTATCGTTGGCGATGCGCGTATCGAAAGCCTGCATGATCGAGGCCTTGGTGTTGTCGCGGACCGCGATGATGAAGGGGAAGCCGTGTTTCCCGACATAGGCGTCGTTGCGCGCCTGAAAGGCCGCGCGCTCATCATCGGTGAGCGCATCGAGCCCGGCGCTGGATTGCTCGTTCGAGGATTCCGCCGTCAGGCGTCTGGCCTGCGCGAGTTTGCCTGCGAGATCCGGATGCGCCTTGAGAACGCCCAGCCGTTCTTCCCGCGTGGCCGAGCGGAACATGCGCGCGAGTGCGTTGTGCAGGCCTGCGGCGGTATCATGGGCGGGGCCGAGTTCAAGCTGCCAGGCGCGGTCGGCGATCCAGGGCGAATGTTCGAAGATCGAGCCATAGCGCGCGACAAAGGTCTCGCGGTCCATGCGCGAGGGGCGCTCGTAGCGCGTATGCGGATAGGTTTGGGCCCAGAAATCGGCGATCTGCGAGCGGGTGGCGAACCATGCCTCGCCCTTTTCGGCCACGTGGTCGAGGAAACGGATCAGCCCGGCCAGTTTGCCTGGACGTCCGATCAGACGGCAATGCAGCCCGACCGAGAACATGCGCCCGCCCTCAGCCAGCAAGGTCTCGTAGCTGTCGATAAGGTACTGGCCGAAATCATGCCCCGTGACCCAGCCGGGCGCGGTGGCGAAACGCATGTCGTTGGCTTCGAGCGTATAGGGAATGACCAGCTGGTCGCGCTCGCCCACTTCCAGCCAATAAGGCAGATCGTCGTCATAGGTGTCCGAGATCCAGTCGAGCGCGCCGGTCCCGGCGGTCAGCGCCACGGTGTTGACCGAACAGCGCCCGGTATACCAGCCGCGCGGCGGCTCTCCCACGACCTCGGCATGAAGCCGCAGCGCCTCGGCGATCTGCGCGCGCTCTTCGGCCTCGGGCATGTCGCGGTGCTCGACCCATTTCAGCCCGTGGCTGGCGATGTCCCAGCCCGCGTCCTTCATCGCCTTGACCTGCTCGGGCGAACGGGCCAGCGCGGTGGCCACGCCGTAGATCGTCAGCGGCAGGGCGCGTTCGGTGAACAGGCGGTGCAGGCGCCAGAACCCGGCGCGGGCGCCGTATTCATAGATCGAATCCATGTTCCAGTGGCGCTGACCCGGCCACGGCGCGGCGCCGGCGATGTCGGACAGGAAGGCTTCGGACTGGCCGTCGCCATGCAGGATGTGGTTCTCGCCACCCTCTTCATAATTCAGCACGAGGCTGATCGCCACGCGCGCGCCGCCGGGCCAGACGACGCGCGGCGCGCGGGGGCCGTAGCCGATCATGTTGCGGGGATAGCGGGGGGCGTCGGTCACGGGGGTGTCCTTGAAACGAAGAGGCGTCGATCATCAACCTAGCCAAAAAAATCGGCGCGTTTATCAAAATATCCCGAAAAGACCTTTGCCCGCGCAGCGGACTGGCTTTTGCGCGCGCAGCAGGCACAATGGCCGGGCAGCGAACAGGAGACCATCATGCCCGGCTATCTGACCACCCATGTCCTCGATACGGCGCGCGGCCTGCCGGCCGAGGGGATTCGCATCGCTCTGTACCGGGTGAGCGGCAATTCGCACAAGAAAATCGCCGAGACGGTGACCAATGACGACGGACGCAGCGATGCGCCGATCCTGCCGCAGGACATGTTCAAGCCCGGCACCTACGAGCTGATCTTCTTTTGCGGGGATTACCTGCGCGCGACCGGACAGGCGGGGGACGACCCGCTGTTTCTGGATCAGGTGCCGATCCGTTTCGGCATGAACGACGCGGAGGCGCATTACCACGTGCCGCTGCTGCTGTCGCCGTACGGCTATTCGACCTATCGCGGCAGTTGAGGCCCGCTTGCTGGCGCGGCGTCAGCCAGTTGCGCTGCGGCTCTGGCCCATGCGCGCCTCATCCAGCTGCCAGCCGCCGGGCGCGAAGGACCAGCGTTCGGGTCGATGTGGTACGAAGCGCGCACCGTCGGCGACATGGCGGGTGATGGTGACGCAGTCGGGGCCGGTATCGAGGGTCAGGAACAGATTGTCCTCGCCCCGCCGCCGGGTCGACAGCGAGGTGCCGTTTTGCACGAACAGCACCTCGGGCGCATCGGTGAAGGGGCCGATATAGCTGACATGGACATGGCCCGACAGCACGATCCGCGCGCCCATCCCCGGCAGCGCCGCCAGAAGCCGCCCTGCCCCGACCATCAGCGCATCGACATTCAGCGCGGCGTGTTCGAGCGGATGGTGCATCACCGCGATGCACAGCCGGTCGCCGGCATTGTCGAAGCCCCGGCGCAGATGCTCGATCTGACCCGGGTCGATCTCGCCCCGTTTCCAGTGCATGCGGTGGGCCGTGTTGATCCCGGCCAGCGCGGTGGTGTCGTTGCGCCAGACGGGTTCGGTCGGCCCCTGCGTCACGCGCCGGAAGCGGCGGTAGCCATCGGTGAAGCGTAATACCGGGTTCCAGTGCGGCAGGTCGTGATTGCCGGGCACGCAAAGCTGCGGACCGGGCAGGCAGTCGAGCAGCGCGCGCGCCTTGGAGAACTGACCGCAGGTTCCCCGCTGTGCCAGATCGCCCGAGATCACCACAAGATCGGGTTCGGCGGCCTCGACCGCATCACAGAGCGCGTCGATAAGCGCGGGTTCATGGGCGCCGAAATGCAGGTCGGACAAATGCGCGATGCGCGTCATGCGGAAACCCGGTCTTCCGGGTTCGGTACGATAATGCTGAGCGCGTCGTCGTGGATCTTGAAGGTCAGCGGCGAGGGCATGCGCTGCTTCTCGCCATCATACGCGACATAAGGCCGGGGCTGGCGGGTTTCGATGACCAGCTCGCGCGTTGAAAGCAGCTCGATATCGCGCCCCGCCTTCATCGTGCCCATCGCCAGCCGCAGCGCCAGTTTCAGCATCTGCCAGCGCGACCCGTGGCGGGCGACGAAGACCGCGAATTCGTCATTGGCGATCGCATCCGAGCCTTCGAGCCCGAAATACCCCAGCTGGTAGGCCGAGCGCGCGACGAAGACGAGCGGCGAGCGCAGCCGCCGCTCGACCCCGCCCGAGGTGGTGATATGCATCGCATGCGGGCGTTGGAAGCGGTAGATCGTGCGGATCAGCGACAGATGCGCCAGAAAGCGCCAGCGGCCCCAGCGGTTATAGACATCCTCGCGCGCTCTCAGCGCGGCGGGATACAGACCCAGCGAGGCATTGTTCAGGAACACCGTGCCATTGACCGTGCCCACCGAAATCTTGTGCGGGCGCCCCTTCAGGATCGCCGCCGCCGCCGGGCCGGGTTCCTGCGGCAGGCCGAGGCCGCGAGCGAAATAGTTGAACGTGCCCAGCGGCAGCACGCCCATATGCGCCTGCGCGCCGACCATGGCCTGCGCTACGCCCATCACCGTGCCGTCGCCACCGGCCGCGACGATCACCTTGAACCCGTCGGCGATGGCGGATTTCACCTCGTCCTGCAGGCCGCCGTCGCGCGACCAGCGGCGCAGCTGCGCGCCGGGGCCCAAAGCCTCCATCGCGTGATCGATGGCCTGTGCATCCTTGCTGTTTCGGCCCGATTTCGGGTTCGCAACGACGCAGATGTCGCTGCTCTTGATCTCATCGGTCTTGAGCATTGCGCTCTGCAGCCTCCATAGCCGGCATCTTCGGGCCATCCGATCCGGGAAGATCGAGCCCCTGCACCTGCGCCGCCATATCGGCACGGATACGGCCGACGATGAAATCGGCAAACAACCGCACCTTCGGATCGCGGAGCCGCCGATGCGGCGTGAGCAGGCTCAGCGTGACGGGCAAGGGCGGTGTCGCGCGCGCCACCGGCACCAGAGCGCCCGTCCGCAAGTAAGCGCCCACCTCGAAGACCGGTTTCATCACGACGCCGTGACCGGCCAGCGCCCAGTCGGTCAGCACGTCGCCATCGTCGGATTCGAACGGGCCCGAGATCTCGTAGCTCTGCTCGCCCTGCGGGGTCCGCAGGGTCCAGCGAAATTCCTTGGCACCCGGATAGCGCAGGTTCAGGCAATCATGCCCGTCGCGCACAAGCGCCGCGCCATCCTGCGGCAGGCCGCGCCGGGCGATGTATTCGGGCGAGGCACATAAAAGCCGGGGACATTCGGCGATCACCCGCATTTTCAGCGCGCTGTCTTCCAGCCGCCCCAGATGCAGAACCGCGTCGAGCCCCTCGGCGGTGACGTCGATGATCCGGTCCGACAACCGCAGCCGCAGATCGATCAGCGGGTAGTCGGCCTTGAACGCCGGCACGAACGGCCCCAGAAGCCGCCGCCCCACGCCCAGAGGCGCGCCTACATACAACACCCCGCGCGGGTTTTGCGTGGCGTCGGCGACCGCCGCTTCGGCCTCTTCGATGGCCTGCAGGATGCCCTGCGCGCCATCGTAGAAAAGCCGCCCGTTCTCGGTCGGCTGCAGCTTGCGCGTGGTCCGGTTGAATAGCCGCACGCCGAGATGTTTCTCAAGCTCGCTGATCCGCCCCGACGCCACGGCAGGCGACGTGCGCTGATCGCGCGCGGCGGCGGACATGCTGCCCAAATCGTAGACACGCACGAACATACGGATCATGTTGACATAGGACATTTTCAGCCCCCGCTTGAAAGTCCTCAGAGATTTGACGGATTATCAGAAAGACACAGGCCGGTATAGCCTGCGCGCAAACCACAAGGGGACACCGGAATGTTCGAACTCGCCATCATGGGGGCCTGGGCGGAATTCGCGCTGCGTTGGCTGCATGTCGTCACCGCGATCGCGTGGATCGGCTCGTCCTTTTACTTCATCGCGCTGGACCTTGGCCTGAACCGCGACATCCCCGGCCCGGCGGATGGCGAGGAATGGCAGGTCCATGGCGGCGGGTTCTACCATATCCAGAAATACCTCGTGGCGCCCGAACGGATGCCCGAGCACCTCGTCTGGTTCAAATGGGAAAGCTACGCGACATGGCTTTCGGGCTTTTCGCTGATGGTGGTGGTCTATTACCTGGGCTCGGAATTCTACCTGATCGACCCGGCGGTGATGGATCTGGCGCCGTGGCAGGCGATTGTGATCTCGATCGCCTCGCTGGCCTTCGGCTGGTTGATCTATGACCAGATCTGCAAGCGCTTCGTCAATTCCAACCAGACACTGGTGATGATCGCGCTGTTCGTCGTGCTGGTCGGCATGAGCTATTTCTACACAAGCGTGTTCTCGGGCCGTGCGGCGATGATCCATCTGGGGGCGTGGACCGCGACGATCATGTCGGCCAACGTCTTCATGATCATCATCCCCAACCAGAAGATCGTCGTGGCCGATCTGAAGGCCGGGCGCAAACCCGATCCGAAATACGGCAAGATCGCCAAGCAGCGCTCGACGCATAACAACTACCTGACGCTGCCCGTCATCTTCCTGATGCTGTCGAACCACTATCCGCTGGCCTTTGGCACGCAATACACCTGGATCATCGCCTCGCTCGTGTTCCTGATGGGCGTGACGATCCGGCATTATTTCAACTCGAACCACGCGCGCACCGGCAACCCGACCTGGACCTGGGCGGTGACGGCGGTGATCTTCGTGATCCTGATGTGGCTGTCGATCGCGCCCGCGATGCGCGAGGAAGAGGATCTGGCCGCGCTGCCCCCCTCGGTCGCGCGTTTCGCCGAGGCCGACCTGTTCGAGGACGCCCATTCCATCGTCGCCGGGCGCTGCTCGATGTGCCATTCGGAATATCCGGGCTATCCCGGCATCAACTGGGCGCCGAGGGGCGTGGTTCTGGAAACCCCCGCGCAGGTCGCCCGGGCCGCGCGGCTGATCTATCTGCAGGCCGGACGCGGCCACGCGATGCCACCGGCCAATGTGAGCTGGATGGAAGAGGACGAGCGGGCGCTGATCCGCGACTGGTACCGCTCGGTCGCGGGATGAAGACGCGGGGGCTGCTGCCCCCGCACCCCCGCTTCAAGGGGACTTTGCGTCCCCTTGAAAATCCCCCGCAGGATATTTGACGATTAAAGATGACCGGGCGGCGGCAAGCCGTTCAGTCGTTGAGCTTGTCGAGACGGGCGCGCACGCTCAGACCATGGGCCTGCAGGCTTTCGCTGATCGCGAGCGTCTCGGCCGCAGGACCGATGGTGCGCAACGCGTCCGGGGTCATCCGGGCGAGGGTCGTGCGCTTCATGAAATCGAGCACGCTCAGCCCCGAAGAGAACCGCGCCGAGCGGGCGGTCGGCAGGACGTGGTTGGGGCCGCCGACATAATCGCCGATCGCTTCGGGCGTCCAATGGCCGAGGAAGATCGCCCCGGCATGGCGGATCCGGGGCAGCAGAGCCTCGGGGTCTTCGACGCAGAGTTCGAGATGTTCGGGCGCCACGCGGTTCGACAGCGCCGCGGCTTCGTCGAGCGTCTCGACCACGATCACCGCGCCGTAATCGCGCCAGCTCGCCCCTGCGATCTCGCGCCGCTCAAGCGTTTCGAGATGGCGCTCGACCGCTGCGGTCACGGCATCGGCTTCGGCTTGCGAGGTGGTGATGAGGATGGATTGCGCGACCTGATCGTGTTCGGCCTGGCTGAGCAAATCGAGCGCGATCCAGTCAGGGTCGCCGGTCCCGTCGCCGATCACGAGGATCTCGGACGGTCCCGCGATCATGTCGATGCCGACCCGCCCGAAAACCCGGCGCTTGGCCGCGGCGACGAAGGCATTGCCCGGCCCGGTGATCTTGTCCACCGGCGCGATGGTCTGGGTGCCATAGGCGAGCGCGGCCACGGCCTGCGCGCCGCCCACGCGGTAGATCACGTCGACGCCCGACAGGCGCGCGGCCAGCACCACCAGCGGGTTCACCGCCCCGCCCGGCGTGGGGCAGACGACGACCAGATGTTCGACCCCCGCGACCTTGGCGGGGATCGCGTTCATCAGCACCGAGGACGGATAGCTCGCCTGCCCGCCCGGCACATAGAGCCCCGCCGCCGCAACCGCCGACCAGCGCCAGCCGAGCTCGGCGCCCGAGGCATCGGTCCAGCGCGCATCTTCGGGCTTCTGACGCTCGTGATAGGCGCGGATACGCTCAGCGGCGAGTTCCAGCGCCGCGCGGTCTTCGGGCGTGACCTGCGCGCAATAGGCGTCGATCTCGGCCTTGGAGAAAGCCAGCGTCTCGGGCGTCAGATCGAGCCGGTCGAATTTCGACGTCAGCTCGATCACTGCCGCGTCACCGCGCTGGCGCACATCCTCGATGATCCCCGCGACGATGGCGTCCACGTCGGCGCTGTCTTCGCGCTTCATGCCCAGAAGATGGGTGAAATCGGCCTCGAAACCGGGATTCTGGCCGTTCAGAAACTGGGTCATGGCGATCTCCTGTGCATGGTCGGGGCAGCGATAGGGGATCGGCGGAGGATGGGCAAGCGGGCGGGATCAGTCGGGATGGTGCGGCACATGGCCCGAAGGCGCGGCATAGGGACGCGTGACGTCGCTGAGCTCGACCTCGAGACATTCGACGGTGAGCTGCAACGCCCCGTCCCCCGCGAAGGTCAGGACGACACGGCCCGGACCGGCGGGTTCGCCCGGCTCGCCCGGCGCATCGGGGGTGTAATCGACCGAGAGCAGCGACAGCACGGTGTCGTTGTCGCGCGTCAGACCCTGATGGGCGACGGCGGTGACATCGCTGAGATCGAGCAGGCTGCGCACGCGCTCGACCCGGCGGCCCGACGCCTTGGCGCGCGATTCGTCTTCCCAGCGGAAGCGGTTGAGCAGCAGGGTGAACCGCCTGCGGGCCTTGCTGTAGCGCAGATCGGCGCCGGTCAGCACCGAATCCTGCACCAGGGTCGAAATCACGTTCAGGTCGTCGGCATCGCGGGCGATCAGCCGCAGCGGTGCGTCGTCGCCGTCTTCGAAACGGGCGTCGGTCATGAATTATCCTCTTCCTCGCCGTGATCATTGTCACCGCGGAGTTTCGCCTGCGCCTTGCGTTTGGCGATATTGGCCTTGAGCGCCGCTTTCACGCGCGTCGCTTTCGCTTCGTCGCCCTTGGTGCCTTTCACCGACGTCACACGGCGGGCGCCGTCAAAGCCGTCGGCAGCGGGGTTCTGTTCGGGATCGCGCTTGGTCATGGGTCTGTCTTAGCGTCGGGTGAAATAATGTCCAGATGGGGCTTGCGCGGGGCGCGGGATGCGTCTATTCAGCCGCCCGTGGCGACGCTGCAGTAGCTCAGTGGTAGAGCACTCCCTTGGTAAGGGAGAGGTCGCGAGTTCAATCCTCGCTTGCAGCACCACCCTTCCCCTTCATCGTGAACAGGGCGCGGAATGCGCGCCGGACGGGCCGTTTTTCGGCACCGGCGGCGCTGTTTGTCGAATAATTCACTCTTGTTGAGCAATTATTGACCCCTGCCCGTGCGAGCGGCATCCTGCCCGTATCGACACACAGGATGGCCAGCCCGATGGATGATGCGCAGCCGCCCCTCGCCGCGGGGACCAATCAGAGCGGCATGCGCGCACGCAATGAGCGGCTGGTGCTGACACTGATCCGCCGTCACGGTCCGCTGGCCAAATCAGAGATCACGCGGCGGACCGGGCTGTCGGCGCAAAGCGTTTCGGTAATCATGCGCGCGCTCGAAGCCGAAGGCCTTCTGACGCGCGGCACGCCGCAACGCGGGCGCGTGGGCCAGCCCTCGGTGCCGATGGCGCTGGCGCCCGGCGGAGCGCTGTTCTACGGGCTGCGAATCGGGCGGCGAGCGGTCGAGATGGTGCTGATCGATTTTCTCGGCACCTGCCTTGCGCGGCGCATCGAACAGCACGAGGCACCCGATATCGACCGCGTACTGCGTTTCGCGCAGACGGCAGTGGCCGAAATGAGCGCCGCGCGCCCGCTGGCCGAGCGCGCGCGAATCGCCGGTCTGGGGATCGCCCTGCCCGACCGGATCTGGGACTGGCCCGAGGCCGCTGGCGATGCCCGCGCCGCGCTGCAAGGCTGGGCCGTGCGCGACATCGCGGCGGAACTGGGTGCCGCCCTGCCCTTTCCGGTGATGGCGCAGAACGACGCGAACGCGGCCTGCAGCGCCGATCTGACCTTCGGGGCGACCGGGGGCGCGCGCGATTTTCTGCATGTTCATATGGGGTTCTATATCGGCGGCGGGATCGTGCTGGACGGACGGTTGTTCGCGGGCGCCCGCGGCCTTGCCGGGGCGCTGGGGTCGTTGCCGGTGCGCGACGTCTCGGGCCGGATGCGGCAATTGATCGATCTGGCCTCGCTCAGCGGTCTAGAAACGGCGCTGAATGCCGGGGGCTATGATGGCGGCGCGCTATGGGCGCCGCCCGACGGCTGGGACCTGCCCGCACCGATCATGGAGACATGGCTCAACCGCGCCGCGCCTGCCATCGCGCAGGCGGTGCAGGCGGCGGTTGCGGTGCTGGACGTCCCGCTGGTGGTCCTCGACGGCTGGATGCCTGCAACGCTGCGCCGGGCGCTGACCGAACGCGTTCGAGCGGCGCTGGCGGTGCCGGACCCCGACGGCCTTCGCCGGGGTCTGATGCTGCCCGAATTGCGCGAGGGCACGATCGGGCCGCAGGCGCGCGCGCTGGGCGCGGCGAGCGGCCCGCTGCGCGCGCGGTTCATGACCGACTGACGGGGGTCAGTCGTCGAACGGCGTCATCTGCGCGACGATCACGGCGTTTTCCTCGAGCGCGCGCTGCATCAGGGCGCGCTCTTCGGGGTCGATCTCGTCGCCCTGTTTCAGCCGGTCATCCAGCGTGCCGTAGCCGGTCACGTCGAGCGGCGCGAGATCGGCCTGTTTCAGGATTGCCACGGTTTCGCGCACCGCTTCGGCCTCGTCCACGCCCGAGGCATAGCACAACAGGCCCGCGCCGGTGCTGCCCTCGGGCAGACCGTCGCCGTCCTTGCGGCCGACTTGGACGAGCAGGGTGAAAACCTGCTGCTGGCGCTTCTTCTTTTCGGGTCTGGGTTCGGCTTGCTCGGCCATGATCTCGCCTTTTGCTTTGGCGCCGGTCATAACGCGAAGCGGCTTCGGCGGAAAGGGCGTCTCAGGCGCGGAGCCGGATCTCGCGTGCCTGACGCCGCGCCCATTCGGCATAGGCGGCCGTCGACGGGAAGAGCGAGTCGGAGGTGCGCAGATCGGGTCGCAGCAAGGCCTGATCATAAGGCAGCCGATAGATCGGCGGCGCGGTTTCCGCAGCCAGAACGGCATCCAGCGCGCGGGCTTGGATCGCCATCAACATCCGCCATGGCTGCGGCAGGTGTGTCAGGCGTTCGACCGGCGGCAGGCCGGTGCGCCAGATCTGTCTGGCGCCGTGATCGAGCAACAGCCGTGCAATCGCGCGCTGCTGGTTACGGAACCGGCGCGGCGACACCTGCCCGCGCACATCGGCGATGCCCAGCGCGGAAACCGCCACATCGATGCGCCCCAGATCCAGCGATTGAAGATGGCGCAGGGCCTGCGCCGAGGTCGCCAGATATCGCGCCTCGACCCGCCAATGCACGGTGAAATCGCGCGCTAGATCGGCGACGAGAAAGCCCGCGAAGGTTTGCTCGAGCGTGGGGGCGCCAAGGCCCGCCGCCGCGCCGTCGCCCACGATGAAGAGATGCAGCGCCGGGCCCGAGCCGATGACACCGCTGCGCGCGCCCGGAACAGGCGGCAGGCGCGTGAGCCGGCGCAGACTGGCCAGCGATTGAGTCAGCGTGATCGGCGCAAGCGCCAGTCTGATGGGAAGCAAGGCAAGCATGGGACCACTCGTACGGGAAACAGGAAATCGGAAACCGGAAACGGGAAAGGCCGGAACGGAACGGGCACGGCACCAGAAGCCCATGAGGACACAGACCCGTAAACGAAGCCTTTCCAGAACCCACTTGCGCATCGTTTTGCGCCGTGTTTGCCTGCGACTGAAACAGGGAGAGCCGAATGAAACGCGTCAAGGACATGGTGGCCGAGGCCAACGAGGTGGTGGCCCACGCCCCCGCCGCCGAGCTTTTTTCCATGCACGGAACCGAAGGCGTCACCTTCGTCGACCTGCGCGACCCGCGCGAGCTTGAGCGCGACGGCATGATCCCCGGCGCCTTTCACTGCCCGCGTGGCATGCTGGAATTCTGGATCGACCCCGAAAGCCCCTATGCCAAGCCGCAATTCCAGAGCGGCGACACGTTCGTGTTCTACTGCGCCTCGGGCTGGCGCTCGGCGCTGTCGGCACGGGTGGCGCAGGAAATGGGGCTGGAGAAGGTGATGCACATCACCGACGGCTTCGGCGGCTGGAAAAAGTCGGGCGGCCCGGTGGGCGAAAAGCCGCAGAAAAAGGGCTGACGCCGCAGGCCAAGGCAGCTCAGGCGAGCAGTTCGACCACCACGGCCAGCGCATAGACCGCGATCAGAAGCACGCTTTCGATACCGATCCGCGCCGGCCCGTTGCGCTGGCGCAGGATAAGCCCGCCCAGCAGGATCGCCGTCATCAGCATCCCCGTGGCCAGCCAGTACAGATCGGTCGGCCCGATCGCCTGATAGATCGAGCCGTCGCGATAGGCCACGTCCGAGAACACCATGAACAGCGTGTCGAAGGTGTTGCCGCCGATGATGCCGCCCACGGCCAGTTGCAGCGAGCCTTTGCGCACGGCGACCAGCGTGGTGACCAGCTCGGGCAGCGAGGTGATCACGGCGGTCATCAGCGCGCCGACCATGCTCGACGACAGGCCGAAGCGGGTGATGAACGTGCCGCCCACCTGACTGATGACCCAGCCGCAAAGCCCCATGACGATCACCAGCCCGGCAAAGACGATGGCCGGGCGGGTGACGGGGGCGTCGGGGTCGTTGTCGTCCTCGGGCTCGTCGCGCCGCGTTTCCGAGGTCTGGACCGGGCGCCACATCGGCCGCTCGCCCACCTGCGCCGAAAGCCGCACCCCGGCGACATAGGTAAAGAACATCACCACCGAGACCGGATGCACCGACCAGACCGAAATGTCGGGCCCCGCCATCGCCGCGATGGGCAGCGACAGCATCGCCATCAGCAACACCGCCTGAAACAGATTGGCGGGCTCGGCGGCGGCGTGTTCGAGATTGGCTCGTTTGTAGAGCAGGTCGGCCAGCGCTAGGAACAGCGTCTGCGCAGCGATGCCGCCGACCGCGTTCGACACCGCGAAAGACGCATCTCCGCCAGCCGCGCCGGTCACCGACACGACGATCCCCGACAGCGAAGTCGCGCCACCCAGAATGACCGCGCCCGCCATGGCCTCGCCCATGCGGGTGCGGTCTGCGATCAGGTCGGCCAGATGCGTGGCGCGGATCGATACCGCGACGACCACGACGCCGGCGACAAAGAAGACGACAAGCAACAGGGACAGCGGCAGATCCGCGAACATCGGCGCTCCGGCTTTGGGGAAAATGCATAACGAAAAGCCGGGCGCGGTGGGGCGCCCGGCTTGTTCATGTCACGCGATACGCTCGCGAAAAGCCATCATCCGGCGGTCCGGATCAGGCCGCGCGGCGGAACATCCGCGCGACGGCGATCAGGATGCAGGCACCGATGAAGCCCACGACCAGCTGGCCGATCCAGCCACCCAGCGTTGCCCCGACGAGCGAGACAAGAATGAAGTTCAGGATCAGCGCCCCGGCGATGCCAAGGATGATGTTCATCAGGATGCCCATGTTCGATTTCATGAACTGTTCGGCAAGCCAACCGGCAATGCCGCCGATGATGATCGCCGCGATCCAACCGAGTCCGGTCATGGAAGTACCCCCAAAGGATTGTGTGTGTCCGGGCCGCACCCGGTTATTGCGGGGTTAACAAGACAGGGGCCGAAAAAGTTCCGCCGCCCGGCCTTATTTTCAAGGGCGGGCGGCGGAAGGGTCGTCAAAGCGGGACGGATCAGTCGCGCAGCAGCTCGTTGATCGAGGTTTTCGAGCGGGTCTTGGCGTCGACGCGCTTCACGATCACCGCGCAATACAGGCTCACGCCGCCGGTCGAGGGCATCGAGCCCGCGACGACCACCGACCCGGCCGGGACTTCGCCATACATGACTTCACCCGTGGCGCGGTCGACGATCTTGGTCGACTGGCCGATGAACACGCCCATACCCAGCACCGAGCCTTCGCGCACGATCACGCCTTCGACCACTTCCGACCGCGCGCCGATGAAGCAGTGATCTTCGATGATGGTCGGGCCGGCCTGCATCGGTTCCAGCACGCCGCCGATCCCGACGCCGCCCGACAGGTGCACGTTCTTGCCGATCTGCGCGCAGCTGCCGACGGTGGCCCAGGTATCGACCATGGTGCCGCTGTCGACATAGGCGCCGAGATTCACGAAGGACGGCATCAGCACCACGCCCGGCGCGACATAAGCCGATTTGCGCACGACGCAGTTGGGCACGGCGCGGAAGCCCGCCTCTTTCCACTGCGCGGCGTCCCAGCCCTTGAACTTGCTGTCGACCTTGTCCCACCAGCCGCCGCCTTGCGGGCCGCCCGACTGCTCTTCCATGTCTTTCAGGCGGAAGCCCAGCAGAACCGCTTTCTTGGCCCATTGGTTGACGTGCCACGTGCCGTCCTCGCCACGCTCGGCCACGCGCAGCTTGCCCGAATCCAGCGCGTTGAGCGTCGCCTCGATCGCGTCGCGGGTTTCCCCCTTGGTGGCCGGGGTAATGCCGTCGCGGGCCTCCCAGGCGGCTTCGATGGCGGCTTCGAGTGCGGCGTTGGACATGAATCCCTCCGGAGTTTTCGGTTGCCAAGCCCTATAGCGGTCGGCGCGCGGCTGGACAATGCGGCGGATGGGTTTCGGGTTGCCCTTCCACGCCGACAGGCTAAATCGCGGCTGCGACATGACAGGAGTTTCTCATGGCCAAGATGATCCACTCGATGATCCGCGTTCTGGACGAGGCGCGTTCGCTCGCCTTCTACGACAAGGCCTTCGGGCTGAAAGTCGCGGACCGGCTGGATTTCGACAGCTTCACGCTGATCTACCTGTCAAACGCCGAAACCGGATTCGAGCTGGAACTCACCGTCAACAAGGGCCGCACCGAGCCCTATGATCTGGGCGACGGGTACGGGCATCTGGCGGTGTCGGTCGACGATGTCACCGCCGAGCACGCGCGGTTCGAGGCCGAGGGCCTGTCGCCACGCAAGCTGGTGGATTTTGCGCCGGGTGGCGAGGTGATCGCGCGCTTTTTCTTCGTGGCCGATCCCGATGGCTACGAGATCGAGGTCCTGCAGCGCGGCGGGCGGTATCTTTAAACCGGCGCAGCCGCCGTTCGGACCTAGAGCGGTTCGGGCGCGGGATTGGCGCCGCAAAGCAGGACAGCGACCCGCTCGCCCTCGGCGGGCTGGTACGCCCCAGAGAGCAGTGCGGCCAGCGCCGTGGCCCCGGCGGGCTCGACCAGCAGCCGGGACTCGCGCCACAGCAGGCTCTGCGCCTCGGTGATGGCCGCGTCGCTGACCAGCACGCTGTCGATCCCCTGCCCCGCAGCCAGCCCGTAGCTGAGCGCCCCGATCCGCCGCGCCCCCAGCGCATTGGCGGCGACGCCCGACACCTCGACATCGACCGGCTCGCCCGCCCTGAGCGCCGCATGCAGCGCGCAAGAGGTCTCCGGCTCGACCGCGACGACCTTGCGCGTGCCCTGCCACCACGCCAGCGATCCGCCGATCAGGCCGCCACCCCCGACCGCGATCAGCACCGTGTCGGCCTTCAGCCCCTGCGCATCCCATTCGCGCGCCAGCGTCCCCTGCCCGGCCAGCGTGCCGGTCGCGTCATAGGCATGGATCTGCATCGCGCCGGTCTTCGCCTCATGCGCCAGCGCCGCCTCCAGCGCGTCGGCGTATTGCCCCGGCACCACGGTCAGCCCCGCGCCCGTCCGCTCGATCAGCGCGATTTTCGACGGGCCCGCCATTTCCGGCACGAAGATCTGCGCGGGAATGCCCAGGCTCGCCGCCGCATAGCCCACCGCCGCGCCGTGATTGCCGCCCGAGGCCGCGACGACACCGCCCTCGGGCACCGGCCCTTTGATCAGCGAATTGAACGCGCCGCGCGCCTTGAAGCTGCCGGTATGCTGCAGGTGTTCCAGCTTGATCTCGACCTCATGCCCGTCCAGCGTGATCGCCATGACCGGGGTCCGGCGGATATGGCCGGTGATGCGCTCCGCCGCCGCGTCGATCTCTGCGCGCCAATCCATCTGTGCCTCCGCCCTGTGTTTCTCTGGTCATGATGTCATGGCGAGACTACCTAGGGGGTCCGCAATGTGAAAGGGGAGCCGCCATGTCCAAAACGTCCAAGGACGACACCATCACCGAGGCCGAGACACGGGCTGAGACGCGGCATGCGCGGCGCCATGCCTTTCGCGACAGCCATCAGGATATCGAGACCGCGCGCCAGATCCCGGTAACGCCGCAGACGCAATCGCCGACCTACCGTCTGGCCTTTGCCGACGACGATTTCCTGTGTCAGGACGATCTGCGCCCGGTGCGGCTGCAGCTGGAACTGCTCAAGCCTGAAATGGCTATGAACGAAGCCGGGGTGAAATCCACCGTGGTTCTGTTTGGCGGCGCGCGTATCCCCGAGCCCGCGAAGAAAGACGGCGCCAAGACGCCGATGCTGGCCGAGCTGTCGCATTACTATGACGAAGCGCGGATCTTCGCGCGCCGGATCACCGAGATGTCGCTGGCCGAAGGCGGCGACGACTGGATCGTCACCACCGGCGGCGGCCCCGGCGTGATGGAAGCGGGCAATCGCGGTGCCGAAGAAGCGGGCGGCAAATCCATCGGGCTGAACATCGTGTTGCCGCATGAACAGGCGCCCAACCGCTATGTGACGCCCGAATTGTGCTTCAACTTCCACTATTTCGCGATCCGGAAAATGCATTTCCTTATGCGCGCCCGGGCCGTCGCCGTCTTCCCCGGCGGGTTCGGCACGCTCGACGAGATGTTCGAATCGCTGACGCTGATCCAGACCGGCCGGATGAAGCCGATCCCCTTCCTGCTGTTCGGGCGCGACTTCTGGGAGAAGATCGTCAACTGGGACATGCTGGCCGCGGCCGGGACGATCTCGGCCGGGGATCTCAAGCTTTTCCGCATCGTCGAGACCGCCGACGAGGCGATCGAGGCGATCCTGAACTGGCCTCAGCCTTCGGCGAAGTAACGCGTCAGGATGCGGGTATAAACGTCCTTGAGCTGGCGGATATGCGCCAGCTCGACATACTCGTCCACCTTGTGCATCGACTGACCCACCAGCCCGAATTCGACCACGGGGCAATGATCCTTGATGAACCGCGCATCCGAGGTGCCGCCCGTGGTCGACAATTCGGGGCGACGCTCGCAGGCGGCCTCGACCGCGTCGGACACCAGATCGGTGAACCAGCCCGGCTGCGTGACGAAGCTTTCGCCCGAAACCTTGACTGTCATCGAAAAGTCGATGCCGGTTTCCTCGGTCACGCGGGCGATTTCGGTTTCCAGCCACGTCGTCAGG
Source organism: Rhodobacter sp. NTK016B (assembly GCF_017303295.1). Classification (GTDB taxonomy): domain Bacteria; phylum Pseudomonadota; class Alphaproteobacteria; order Rhodobacterales; family Rhodobacteraceae; genus Pararhodobacter. Next base: position 115,326 of record NZ_JAFKOK010000017.1, read on the forward strand.
CTGGCGCCCGAATGAATGTCGTTGAACCGGATGTTCAACACCGCTTTCGCGCTGGCCGGGATCACGTTGGTGGCTTTGTTGCCCACATCGATCGTGGTCAGGGCCAGCGTCGAGGGGTCGAACTGGCTGTTGCCCGTGTCCAGCTCGTGGCTGGCCAGCCGGTCGAGCAGTTTCACCAGCGCGGGCAAGGGGTTCTTGGCGCGGTGCGGATAGGCCGAGTGGCCCTGAACGCCGCGCGCCTCAAGCCGTGCGGTCATCGAGCCCCGGCGCCCGTTCTTGATCATCTCGCCCATCACCGAGGGGCAGGTCGGCTCGCCGACGATGCAATGCGTCATCCGCTCACCCTGTTCGGCCATCCAGTCCAGAAGCGCGACTGTCCCGTCGGTTGCGTCGCCCTCTTCATCGCCGGTGACGGCGATCACCACCGCGCCATCGGGCGGGGTGTCACGCACGAAATCCACCGCCGCCGCCACGAAGGCCGCGACCCCCGATTTCATGTCACAGGCGCCCCGGCCCCAGAGCTTGCCCTCGGCCTCGGTCGCCGAGAACGGATCGAAGCGCCACTCGGCGGCGTCGCCCGGGGGCACAACGTCGGTATGCCCGTTGAAACCGAACGACCGGTTCGCGCCTTTCTGCCCCCAACGGGCAAAGAGATTCGCCGTGCCGTTACGATCCACTCGCGCGCAGGAAAAGCCCGCGGATTCCAGCTCTCCCTGAAGTAGCAAAAGCGCTCCGCCCTCGTCGGGCGTGACCGAAGGGCAACGGATCAGGCGCGCGGTCAAATCGACGGGATCGAGCGTTGTGGACATAGTGTTTCCTCATTCCGGGTGTACACCGGGCTAGCCCAAGGACAGGCTTGTCGCAAGCCGCGCCCTCTTGCCAGAGCATTGTCGTAAGGGCACTATTAGATGCATTCGTGCGAGTTTTGCACGCGTCGGGAGATCCCTGTTCGGGTCTCCGTATCACCGGAACGGATGCGTCGCCAAAGCAGGGCGCCGACGCGTCTCTTCCTTGCGTCGAACGGGCAGGACGGACAGCATGAGCGACGAAACTACGACCGACGAAAACATCATCAGCAACGAAACGCGACTGACACGGATTCAGGCGCTGGTCGTCGAGATCCTCAACAACCTGTTGCGCGCGCCGATCGAGCAGACCGACGCCTCGGTCAACGAAGCCATCGCGCGGCTGGGGGATTACTGCCAGCGCGACCGGACCTATGTTTTCGTCCATCACGGCGAGATCACTCAGAACACGCATGAATGGTGCGCCGAAGGGATCGATCCGATGATCGACCACCTTCAGGAACTGCCGATCGAGCTATATGGCCCGATTGCCGAGGATCTGGGCCGCGGCGACGTCGTCCACGTCCCCGATGTCAACGAATTGCCGCCCGATTCCCCCTCACGCCTGACGCTCGAGGAACAATCCGTGCGCTCGATCCTTCTGGTCCCGATGCGCTCGGAAGGGTCGACCTATGGCTTCGTGGGCTTCGACGGCGTGCACAAGACCCACTCGTTCCTGCCCGGCGAGGTCTATCTGCTGCAATCGGTGGCGGATGTGATCTGCTCGGTTCTGATCCGGCGCGAGCAGGATACCGACATGCGCATCGCGCAACAGGATCTGGCCGATGAACGCGCCTTCCTGTCCTCGATCACGTCGACCTCGGCGATGGGGATCGTGGTGATCGACGCCGACGGGATCATCAATTTCGTCAACAACGCCGCCGAATCGATGCTGGGCGTTCCCAGCGAACAGATGCTGGGCAGTCATCACGACGACCCGACATGGTTCGGCTACAAGCGCGAGGACGGCACGACCATTCCGGCGGGCGAGACGCCCTTCGACGTCGCCATGCGCTCGGGCGTGCTGGCCCCGGTCGAGCGGCTGCAACTGGCCAACCGGGATGGCGAGCATTTCATTTCGGTCCACGCAGCCCCGGTGGTGCAGGAGGGCGCGACGCGCCCCCGCGTGGTTTATGCCCTGCTCGACGTGACCGATCAGATCATGGCCGAACGCAAGCGCGAAGAGGCGCTGGATGAGGCCAATCGCGCCAATACCGCGAAGTCGAATTTCCTTGCCAAGATGAGCCACGAAATGCGCACGCCGCTCAATGGCGTGCTGGGCGTGGCCGAGGTGCTGGAAACCCTGATCAGCGACCCCGATCAGCGCCGCATGGTCAAGGTCATGCACGAATCGGGCGCGCTGTTGCTGAGCATCATCAACGATTTGCTCGACATGTCGAAGATCGAGGCTGATCTGATGGAGATCGAGATCGTGCCCTTCATCCCCGGCGAGTTGGCGCAGCGGATCGAATCGGTGCACACGCTCAAAGCCTCGGAAAAGCGCATCTCTTTCGCGGTCAATGTCGCCGGCGACGGCGACACGGCGCGGCTGGGCGATCCGCATCGCATCCTGCAGATCATGCACAACGTGGTGTCGAACGCGATCAAGTTTACCGAGAACGGCTCGGTCTATGTCGATATCGACTGCCGCACGGCGGGCGAGATGACGCTGTCGGTCCGGGACAGCGGCATCGGCATGACCGAAGCCCAGCTCGCGCATCTGTTCGAGGATTTCGGCCAGGCCGACAGCTCGATCGCGCGGCGTTTCGGCGGCACGGGGCTGGGTATGCCGATCGTGAACCGGCTGGTGCAGATGATGCAGGGCCGGATCACCGTCGAGACCACACCCAATGTCGGCACGACGATCTCGGTCACGCTGCCGGTTGCGCGCACCGATGCGCTCGACATGGCTATGCCCGCGCCCAATCCCCTGCTGGCCGCGCCCGATCTGCAGGCGCTGCGCGTTCTGGCGGCGGACGACAACCGCACCAACCGGATGATCCTTGCGGCGATGATGGGCCAGCTTGGCATCGCGGCGGTGCTGGTCAATGACGGGACCGAGGCGCTCGACGCCTATGAGCGCGAGGCGTTCGATCTGGTCATCCTCGACATTTCGATGCCGGATATGGATGGCGTCGCCGTGCAGAAGGAAATCCGCGCGCGCGAAGCCAAACGGGCGGCCGAAGACGAGGCTCTTGCCGCCGCCAAGCCTCTGCCGATCGTCGCCTTCACCGCCAACGCGATGGCGCATCAGGTGGAGTCCTATATCCGTGAAGGCTTCGACGATTGCCTGACCAAGCCGCTGCATCTCGACCGCCTGCGTGAAGCGCTGAGCGGCCTGATCGCGGATCGTGGCCGTCGCTGCCCGGTACCGGCAGGCGGCGTGGTCCCGCTGCGGCGCTCGTCTGGCTGAGACGAGCCGCGCATAAAGCCAGAACGCGCGCGGCCCGGGACCGGGCGCAGGGTCAGGTGACGCAGTCGGCGCTATCCGGCTGCGGCCTTCCTAAACATGGCGAAAGGCAATCTGGTCGGACTCATTATCGGGGAAACAGACATGTCACCGCCTTGTTGTCGGTGACCTGACAAGTTGCGAGGCATCTCGGATGCGAAGCCTGACTTGAACCTGCTGACAGACCGGGACGCCCCAACCGGCGCATACGCGCCGGTTCAGCCCGTCCCGAACGTCGTCTGAAACAAAGCGACACAACCTTCGACACCCGGAGCGAGCGGCTCCCCCGCCCTGTCGCGATGCCTCATCCAGAAAAACTGCGCCTCAATAGCTGCGAATCAGCCCGACAAGACGGCCCTGCACCGCGACCTGATCGTCGCGCAGCACGCGAGTTTCATAGGCCGGGTTGGCAGCTTCGAGCGCGATCATGCCGCGCTGGCGGCGGAAGCGCTTCAGCGTCGCTTCCTGCCCTTCGACCAGCGCCACGACGATATCGCCGTTATCCGCCGTTGTCTGTTCACGGATCACGACGATGTCGCCATCGTGGATCCCCGCTTCGATCATCGAATCGCCGCGCACTTCCAGCGCGTAATGCTCACCCTTGCCGCCCAGCATCGAGCCGGGCACCGCGACATGACGCGACACTTCCGAGATCGCTTCGATCGGCGTCCCCGCAGCAATGCGCCCCATGACCGGCAATTCCAGCGCATGGACTTCGTGCACCGGCATCGCCCGCGCGGGCTGAGCGGCGGGGGCCGGCGCCGGCGCGCCGCCCTCGATCACCTCGGGCACGCGTTTTTCCAGCGCTTCGGGCATGCGCACCACCTCAATCGCGCGGGCGCGATGGGCGAGACGGCGGATGAAGCCGCGTTCTTCCAGCGCCGTGATCAGCCGGTGGATACCCGATTTCGAGCGCAGGTTCAGCGCATCCTTCATCTCGTCGAAAGAAGGCGGGACACCGTCGCGTTTCATGCGGGTGTCGATCAGTTCCAGAAGTTCGAGCTGTTTACGGGTCAGCATCGCGGCCTCCAACAGGGAAACGTCAGGCGTTTTACCACTGTTCTACGCATGTTCCCCTTTTGTGTCAACCATAATGACTACAAAAGCAGAACAGGCACCGCCTCGCCCGCCTTGCGGGGGCCGTCGCCCAGTGGGCGTTCCAGCAAGACATTCGCCTCGGCCAGCACGCTCAGAAGCGCGCTGTCCTGCCGCTCGAACGGAGTAACGACGCCGTCGTCGAGCCGCGCGCGCATGTAATGCGTGCGGGGTCCGGTCGGGCCGACATCGGCGCCGAGACGGGCCATCATCCGCGCGGGTCTGACCGCATCCTGCCCCAGCCAGCGGCGCACCATCGGCAGCAGGAACAGATGTCCCGTCACCACCGCCGAAACGGGGTTCCCCGGCAGCCCCAGATACGGCTTGCCCGCCAGCCGCCCGGCGATCAGCGGTTTGCCGGGGCGCATGGCGATCTTGTAGAAGGCGCGCTCGATCCCCAGAGCCTCGCCCACCTGCCCCACGAGGTCATAATCCCCGACCGAGGCACCGCCGATCGTTACTGCGATATCGGCCTGCGCGGCCTCGGACATCGCCGCTTCCAACGCGTCGCGGCGATCCGGCGCGATGGGCAGGATCACCCCCTCGCCGCCCGCCTGATCGACCATGGCCTTCAGCGCGAAGGTGTTCGAGGCGATGATCTCATCGGGGCCCGGGGTTTCACCGGGCATCACCAGCTCATCCCCGGTCGCCAGAAGCGCCACGCGCGGACGCGGCACGACCTCAAGCTGCGCGACATTCATCGCCGCCAGAAGGGCAAGGTCGGCAGCGCTCAGACGCCGGCCCGCATCGAGCGCGAAACCGGCGTCGAAATCGCCGCCGGCGGCACGGATATTGGGGCCGTTGCCGAGATTGGGCTGAATGGTGATCCGCTCGCCCTCGCGCGCGGTGTCTTCCTGAATGACGACGTGGTCGGCGCCCTCGGGCACCGGGGCGCCGGTAAAGATGCGCACGGCCTGACCGGGGCCGACCTGTCCCTGCCAGCCATGCCCGGCGGCGGATTCGCCCACGATAGTGAAGGCGGCGCCGATGGCGAGCTCGGCGTCCCGCAGCGCGTAGCCATCCATGGCCGCTGACCGAAACGGCGGCTGCGCGCGATGCGCGATGGCAGCCCGGGCGAGCGTGCGACCCGCCGCCTGATCCAGCGAAACGGTCTCAGCCGCGCCCGACGGCGTGACCAGCGCAAGGCACAGCGCTTCGGCTTCGGTGACGGGGATCATGGATCTGCCCTTTCCAACTGCATCTCTTCCCACTCAGCATAGGTTTTTCCGGTGCTGATGTGGACCCAATGCGTCCGTCCGTGTGCGGCGCGACCAGCGAGGACAGCGGCGGCGGCAGAGGGACTCGAGAATGCGAAATCCGAGGTAAATCGACCATTGTCGCCATCAGGTACAATGACACCATGCTCGACGAGTTCGCGATGCAGGCGAGCGTAAGACGTATTGTTTCGCCTCTCGGCAACCCATTCGAGCCGCCCAATTGAGCCTGCCCGCACAATCATCTCGCCATCGCGCAGAATCGCGGTGGCTGAGACCCCATGACGGGGAACTTTAAAGGCAAAGATCGGCGCGCGATCATCTGGCTCTTGCGCCGTGGCAGTAACAACGCTGCGCTTCTTGTTAAGAAACGCGTCCACGCGGATCGCCGGAAGCACCATCATCAGCGTCTCGATGAAGGATTCCATATTCGCGGTGGCGGCTTCCGACAGACTGCTGCGCGTGGGCTGGTTGCCGTTTTCAAGCTCGGCGCCGCCGACGTCGCGGGCGATCTCGACCAGACGGGACTCGAGGTATTTGACATGCGCCTTGTGCAACACATCCGCCGCAGCCGAAATCAGAACGGCGTAATCCCACCAATCCTTGTTTTGCGCGTGGCTGCGCAGGCGCTCGCGCATATCCTCGGCCTCGCCGATGTAAAGCCGTGCCCGGCCTTCTTCTTCGCCAAACAGAAGATAGACGCCGGTATAGCCCGCTTCGCGTCGCTGCAGCGCCTCTTTCAGCTGGGTGCGAGGCGCGCGCAGCACATGGCCCGTCCAGTTGAAAACCTCAGCCGTGAGCATGCCGTCCGGACGGCCGTCGATGAAAAACAACTCCAGCGACCGTCCCTGCGCACTCATGTTCCGTCCTTGACGTAGGTCCCCGATTTCCCGCCCTCTTTGCGCAGGACGGCGATGCCACCGATTTCCATGCTCTTCTCGACCGCCTTGAGCATATCATAGACGGTGAGCGCGGCGGTCGAGGCGGCGGTGAGGGCTTCCATCTCGACCCCGGTCTGGCCGGTGGTTTTCACTTCGGCCAGAATGCGCACGCCGGGCAGCGACTCGTCGGGGGTCAGATCGACGGTCACCTTGGTGATCGGCAGCGGATGGCAGAGGGGGATCAGCTCGGACGTCTTCTTGGCCGCCATGATCCCGGCCAGCCGCGCGACGCCCAGCACGTCGCCCTTCTTCGCCGTGCCCTGCACGACATGCGCGAGCGTCTCGGGCCGCATGACGACATGCGCCGAGGCGGTGGCGACACGCGCGGTCACCGGCTTGCCCGAGACATCAACCATGACCGCCCGGCCCTCGGCGTCGAAATGGGTAAGGCCGCTCATGATACGACCGGATCAGCCAGAAGCGCGCGCGTGGCGGCGGCGACATCGTCCTGCCGCATCAGGCTTTCGCCGATGAGGAAGCAACGCGCCCCGTGACTGGCCATGTCGGCCAGATCGGCGGGCGTGAAAAGACCGCTTTCGGAAACCAGCATCCGCCCCTCCGGGACCCGCGCGGCCAGCGTGCGCGTGGTGTCGAGCGTCGTCTCAAACGTGTTGAGATTGCGGTTGTTGATACCGAGCATGGGCGATTTCAGCGCCAGCGCGCGGTCGAGTTCGTCACCGTCATGCACCTCGATCAGCACATCCATCCCCCAGCCGATCGCCGCATCTTCCAGCTCGGCCGCCTGCGCGTCCGAAACCGAAGCCATGATGATCAGGATGCAATCGGCCCCCCAGGCGCGGGCCTCGGCCACCTGATAGGTGTCATAGAGGAAATCCTTGCGCAGACAGGGCAGATCCACGGCGGCTCGGGCCGCTTTCAGGAAGTCGGGCGCGCCCTGGAAGCTGGGCGTGTCGGTCAGAACCGACAGACAGGCCGCGCCCCCTGCCTTATAGGCCTGCGCCAGCGCCGGCGGGTTGAAATCGGCGCGGATGAGGCCCTTTGAAGGGCTGGCCTTCTTGATCTCGGCGATCAGGCCGTAGCCTTTGGCCGACGCCGCGTGCAGCGCGCGCTGAAAGCCGCGCGGGGCGTCGGCGGAACGAGCCTCGGCCTCGATCTGCGCTAGGGGACGCGCAGCTTTCGCTGCCGCGATTTCCTCAAGCTTGTAGGCCTTGATCTTGTCGAGAATGGTCGCCATCGGGGGCCCTCCTTGCGGGGATCTAGGTAAAGCCTGTGGGCGGCGTTGAAAAGCGTTTCGCGCAAGGCCCGAAAAGCACGTAGCGCGCAACCGGGGCTGCCGCCCCCTCTGGCCCGTTCCGGGCCATTCACCCCCGCGAGTATTTTTTGGCAAAGTGAAAGGGCGCGGGTTTCGACCGGGTGTCAGGCTTCGCGCTTATAGCGGTCCTCGAGCACGTCGAAGGGTACGCCCGGTTCGTCCTTGGCGCAGCGGATGACCAGCGAGGTCTTGACCGAGGCCACGTTATCGGCGGCGAGCAGATCCTCGGTCAGGAAGGACTGGAACGTCGACAGATCGGGCGCCACGCATTTCAGGATGAAATCGATCTCGCCATTGAGCATGTGGCATTCGCGCACCAGCGACCAGGCGCGGCAGCGATCCTCGAAGGCGCGCAGATCGGCCTCGTTCTGACGGTGCAGGCGGACCATGGCGAAGACCTGCACCTCGAAGCCCAGCTCGCGCACATCGACCCGGGCGTGGTAGCCCCGGATGAAGCCCGCCTCTTCTAGCGTCCGCACGCGGCGCAGGCAGGGCGGGGCCGAAATTCCCACCCGCTTGGCGAGTTCGACATTGGTCATGCGCCCGTCGGCCTGCAATTCGGCAAGGATCATCCGGTCGATCGGGTCGAGTTTGCTGCCGGGCATCACGGCGGGTCTCCCTGTGTGTTTGCGCTTATGTAGGCATAGCGGGTCACAGGCGCAATAATATTTCGCAACAGAGAAATAATTGTGCGGATTTCGGCAGCATCGTCGGGCGGCGGCGGCGCGAAGCCAGCGCGGCCTGCGCCTGACTTGCCCGGACAGCGCCGACGGGTTAGGTGCATTCGACCCCTTGCCCGGCGCCTTCGCGCCCTTATATGCGGGAAAACGAATATTTACGGAGCGCCGCCATGACGGAAGCCATGCAGGAAAGCAAACACAGCCGGGTTCTGATCATCGGGTCTGGCCCTGCGGGGTACACGGCGGCGGTTTACGCGTCGCGGGCGATGCTCGAGCCGGTGCTGGTGCAGGGGATGCAGCCGGGCGGGCAGCTGACCATCACCACCGATGTCGAGAACTGGCCGGGCGATACCTCGGTCATGGGCCCCGACCTGATGGCCCGGATGGAGACCCATGCCCGCGAGATGGGCACCGACATCGTCACCGACATCATCCTGTCGCTCGACCTCTCGCAGCGCCCCTTCACCGCGCAAGGCGACAGCGGCACGACCTATACCGCCGATGCCGTGATCCTCGCCACCGGCGCTCAGGCGCGCTGGCTGGGCCTGCCGTCCGAGGAGAAGTTCAAGGGCTTCGGCGTCTCGGCCTGCGCGACCTGCGACGGGTTCTTCTATCGCGGCAAGGAGATCGTCGTGGTGGGCGGCGGCAACACGGCAGTGGAAGAGGCGCTGTTCCTGACCAATTTCGCGTCCAGGGTAACGCTGGTCCATC
>NZ_JAFKOK010000018.1 GCF_017303295.1 Rhodobacter sp. NTK016B
CTCACCCCCGGGATATTTCCGGAACAAAGATGCGCGGTTAACAAAAGCCTGCCGCCCCATCTTTAATCCCCAAATATCCCGGGGGGGCCGGGGGAGGATCCCCCGCCTTCGGAACCTACAGACACACAAGCACGCCCAGGCGTTCAGGGCGTCGCGACCGCGCTGCCGTCATCGCCCAGCAATTCGGCCTCCCATGCGCCGCTTTCCACGGCTTCGACGATCAACCCGGTGAGGATCGTCTTCACGGTTTCCAGCACATAGGTGCGCGGCGCCCCGGCGGGTTCGCACAGGCACAATTCGCGCGACAGATTGGGCTCGACGATCGGCCGGTAGGACAGCACGCCCTCCGCCACCGGAATATTGACCGAGAGCTTGGTGGCGATGGTGCAGCCCAGCCTTTCGCGCAGCGCGCCCGAGATCGCCTGGATCGAGTTCATCTTCAGCACGGCGCGGCTTTCGATCCGTTTGAGCAGGTCGAGTTCGGTCAGGATCACTCCCGATGAGACACCTTGCTGCAGCATGATAATCGGCAACGTCAGCAAGTCCTCGACCGTGATCGGGATACCCGGCGGGCCGATCAGGTCCTCGCGCCCGACGCAGACCATGCGTTCGACCAGAAGCGGGCGCGCGATGACGCGCGTATCGGGGGGCGGGTTGTAGACCAGCGCCAGATCGACCTCGCCGCGCATCAACGACTGGAAGGTCGCGCCCGACAGGCTTTCATTCAGGCTGAGCTGCACTTTCGGGTGGTCGCCGAGGATCTTGCGCGCCAGCGGCACGCCGATCGCACGGACCGCCGAGTAGGCCATGCCGACGCGCACGGTGCCGCTGATTTCCTTGCCGCCCTGCCGCAGATCGGCGACGGCGACATCGACCGCGCGCAAGATCGCCGTGGCGTGGGCGTGCAGCCGCTCGCCCGCCGCCGTCGGGGTCAGCCCGCGTGGCGTGCGGTCGAAGAGCCGGGCGGCGAGTTCCTCTTCCAGCCGCCCGAGGTGATAGCTCAGCGCCGTGGTCGCGACATGGACGCGCCGTGAGGCGGCCAGCAACGAGCCGTGTTCATAGATCGCCTGAAAATAGCGGAGCTGGCGGATATCCATGCGGGCGCCCGATCTTAGCTATACATTTTTTAGAGATGTGGCGTCGAAAGGTTATAATTTTTCGCATCCCCGCGCAACGCTACTGTCCCCTCAGTCTGAGCGGAGGGCCGACATGAGCATCATCGATCCAGAGGCGGTCACCACCCGGGGCGCTTTTGCGGCTCTGGCCCCAACCGGGACGCCCCCGGTCGTCATCGGCAAGCACCCCGCCAAGCGGCCGAGCGCGCTTGAAGGCAAGACGGTTTATCTGGTCGACAGCCGGTTCGACGATTCCCTCGAACTGCTCAAGCAGATCGCGGTTTGGTTCTCGGTGCATATGCCCTCGGTCCGCGTCGAGATCCGCCAGCTTGCCAGCACATATGCCAAGGACGACCCCGATCTGTGGGAAGAAATCCGTGACAAGGGCGACGCGGCGATCATCGGCGTGGGCCATTGCAGCACCTGCGCGCCTGCCGTCTCAACCCATGCGGTGACGCTTGAGACGAAATACGGCGTGCCGACAGTGGCCGTGCATACCGAGAAATTCGACCGCGTCGTGCGTTCGGTCGTGAAGATGGCGGGTTTGCCGCAGGCGCCGCTGGTCTTCGTGCCGCAGCCGGTGATGGGCAAGAGCGAGGCCGAGCTGAAAGCCTATGTCGAGGGGATCGACCCGGTCCGCGGCGCGCCGGTCATGCAGGAGATCCTTGACGGGCTGACCAAGGGCATCGCCCCCAATGTCGACACCCGTGCAACCGCAAGCGAGCGGCCGCGCCTTGTCAGTGCCGAGAGCGAGGACGCGCTGCACGACCTCTATCAGGCCAATAACTGGACCGATTTCCTACCCATCGTGCTGCCGACCGAGGCGCGGGTCGCGGCGATGCTGGCCGGGACCAGCCGCGATCGCAGTGAGGTGGTCGGGCGGATGCAGCCCACGCCCAATCGCGGCGCATGGAGCTACACGGTCGAGAAGGTCGCGATCAACGCGGTCATGGCAGGGGCGCGGCCCGAGTATTTCCCGGTGATCCTTGCGCTGGCGGCGTCGGAATTCTCGTCGCGGCGCTCGTCCTCGTCCTCGGTGGCGACGATGGTCGTGGTCAACGGCCCGATCCGGCACGAGATCGGCATGAATGCCGGGATCGGCGCGATGGGGCCCTATAACCACGCCAATGCCACGATCGGGCGGGCCTATAGCCTGCTGTCACAGAACCTGCAGGGCGGGTCCGAGCCGGGGCTGTCCTATATGGGCTCAATGGGCAGCGCCTTCAGCTATTCGGGCATGACCTTCGCCGAGAACGAAGAGGCCAGCCCATGGGAGCCGCTGCATGTCCAGCACGGGTTCCGCGCCGAGGACAGCACCGTCACCATCTTTCAGGGCCTGCGCGCCGTGACCCACAGCCTGGGCCTGCGCGAGACGCATTGGCGCGACCATGTCGCCGACATGCTGCGCGGCACCGAAGCGATCACCGCGCCCTGCCTGCTGCTCGACCCGATCTGCGCGCGGCAATTCGTCGAACGGGGCGGCTATGCCGACAAGGCGGCGCTGATCGACGGCATCCACGAGCTGGGCAAGATGAAAGCGGGCGAATACTGGGACCTGCAGCTGGTGCAGAACTACGTCTATCCGCGCGCCACGTTCGGCGAAGAGCCGTTCGCCTCGCGGCTGAAAGCGGCACCCGACGAGATGATCCACAAATTCGTCAAGGAGCGCATCAACGCCATCGTCGTGGGCGGCGAGGCGAACGGCTATTGGCAGATTGCCAGCGCGATGCGTCACGCGACGCTCGGCATCGACGAATGGCGCTGAGACCATGACCGGTATGACGCTTGATATCCTGATCGTCGGCGCTGGCGTGGCCGGGCTGGAAGCCGCGCGGGTGGCGGCCAGCGGCGGCGCAAAGGTACTGGTGGTCGAACGGATGGGGCCGGGCGGGCAGGTTTCAACCGTCGACCGGATCACCAACTTCCCCGGCCATGACGAGATCGGCGGGTTCGAGCTGGGCCCGATACTGCAGGACGCCGCAGACGAGGCCGGGGCTGAATTCGCGCTGTCCGAGGTGGCGGCGCTGGCACCCGTTGCGGGCGGCTGGCGGGCGGCGGTCGATGGAAGACCGCTGGACGCACGCTGCGTGATCCTTGCCTGCGGGTCCGAACGCCGGGCGCTGCGCGTGCCGGGCGAAAGCGCATTTACCGGGCGCGGCGTTTCGCATTGCGCGTCCTGCGACGGCGGATTCTTCCGGGGCGAGACCGTGGTGGTGGTCGGCGGCGGCGATTCCGCGCTGGACGAGGCCTTGGTTCTCGCCCCCATCGTCGGATCGGTGGTGGTGGTGCTGCGGGGCACGGCGTTCCGCGCGACGCAGGGACAGGAGGCCGCGCTTCGGGCGCAGGCCAACATCACCGTGCTGCGCGAAACCGAGGTGATCGAAGTACAGGGCCATGAGGGCGGCATGACCGGCGTGGTGCTGCGCGACAGAGACGGGACGCGCACGCTGCCCGCCCGTGGCCTGTTCGTCTATGTCGGACTCGCACCGCGCACGGCGCTGGCCGAAGGGCTGGCCGAACGGGACCGCAACGGGCGGCTAATCGTCTCCGGGGGGATGGAGACGACAGCACCGGGCCTGTTCGCGGCCGGAGACATTAGGCAGGGCAGCCGCGCGCTGCTGGCCGAGGCGCAGGAGGACGGGCAGCGCGCCGCGCGCGCCGCGCTCGCCTTCCTGCAACGAGGAATGACGGCAGGGCAAAAGGGATAACCCCCGCCGCCAGCCGGGGACAGCCCGGCGTCAGGTCGCCTGCGAGCGACACATATCAGGGAGGAGAACCGCATGACCCTTATCCAAAGGCTTATGCCCGCTACCGGACTGGCCGTGCTTGGACTGCTGCTGCCCGCATCGATCCTGCAGGCGCAGGATCTGACCGCAACCGAGGCCGCGCTCTACGAGGCCGCGCAATCCGAAAATGGTGTGACGTGGTACACCTCACAGCTGACCACCGAGCAGGCCGAGCAGGTCTGCGCGCTGTTCAGCGAGCGGTACGAGGGCGTCGGCTGCTTCCCCGTGCGCGCCAATGGCTCCAGCACGTTGCAGCGCGTGGTGCAGGAAATTCAGGCAGGCGCGGTACAGGGCGACGTGGTCTCGACCAACGGCGTATCAGATTTCGAAGAATTCAAATCGCTGGGCGGGCTGGCGCAATACAGGCCCGAGAACCTGTCGGGCATGGAGCCGTCGTTGGCCGCGCTCAACGATTCCGACGGCTATTACTTCGTGTCAGGCACCTCGCCTTTCGGCTTCGTCTACAACACCGAGATCGTCGCCCCCGAGGATGTGCCGACCTCGTGGAACGATCTGACCGATCCGCGCTGGCGCGACCAGATCGCCATCGCGCATCCGGGCTTTTCGGGCAGTGCCGGGCAATGGGCGATTGCCATGGACCGGCTCTATGGCGAGGCGTTCTTTCAGGGCCTTGCCGCCAATGATCCGCAGATCGGGCGTTCCATCGCCGATGGCTACACGCTGGTGACGACGGGCGAACGCTCGCTGACGGTAACGTCGCTGGCGCTGGGGCGCGACGCGATGCGCGACGGCAAGCCCGTCGATCTGGTCGTGCCGGAAGAAGGCATGTTCCTGCCGCCCAGCGCCGCCGCCGTGCTGGCCGATGCGCCCAACCCCAACAGCGCGCGGCTGTTTGCCGAGTTCCTCGCCTCGGCAGAATTCTCGGAATGGCTGGCCTCGATGGGCCGCAACCCGCTGCGCACCGATGTGTCGACGCCCGAAGGCGTGCCGGACCTGACCGAGGTCAACGTGATCACCGTCTCGGTCGCCGAGTCGCTGGAAAACCAGCAGCGCGTGGTCGAGATGTTCCGCGACATCTTCGGCATCTGACCCCACTGGCCGGCCCTGCCGCAGGGCCGGCCCATCCGACCGCGACCCGGAGCCCCCATGACCGTCGATACCCATCCTCCGGCCAGCGCCCGGACCCGCCGCCTGACGCATTTCCGGCCCGATCAGCTTGCATGGCTGGCGCTGGCGCTGACCTTGGCGGTGCTGATCATTGCCCCCCTGTCGATGCTGGTGGTGAAAAGCTTTACCGACGGCACGACCGGCGGCTTCACGCTGGAAAACTACGTCACCGCCTATGGCCGCGCGCGTCATGTTCAGGCGCTGTGGAACACGCTGGTGATGGGGCTGGCCTCGACGGTGCTGGCGGTTTTGCTGGCCGTGCCCACTGCCTGGGCCTGCACGCGCACCAATATGCCGGGGCGAACCTTCGTGCGGATCGCGCTGTTCGGCTCGTTCCTGATGCCGCCCTATCTGACCGGCGTGGGCTGGATCCTGCTGGCCGGCCCGAATGCGGGCTTCATCAATCAGGCATGGACCGCACTGACCGGGCTGGAGGCGCCGCTGGTCGATATCTTCACCTTTTCGGGCCTCGTGCTGGTCATGGGGCTGAGCACGTTTTTCACCATCTTCATCCTTGTGAGCGCCGCGTTCGAGCTGCTTTCGACCGAGATGGAGGACGCTGCAAACATCCTTGGCGCCGGGGTGTTCCGCACCGCGTTCAAGATCACCCTGCCGATGGCCATGCCGACGATCCTGGGCAGCGCGCTTTTGACCTTCCTTGTGTCCATAGCGCTCTACGGCGTGCCCGCGCTGATCTCGATCCCCGCGCGCTATCCGGTCGTGGTGATCCAGTTGGCCGAGTTCTTTTCCTTCCCCGTCCGCATCGAAGTCGCGGCGGCCTATTCGATCCCGCTTCTGGGCATCACCATCGGGCTGTTGCTGCTGCAGCGCCGGGTGCTGGGCCGCAAGGGCTATACCGCTGTCGGCGGCAAGGGGGGCGAGCGCCGCGTGACCGATCTGGGCGCGTGGAAATGGGCCGTGTTCGGCTATGTGATGCTGGTCGTTCTGCTGGCCGTGGCGATGCCGCTTCTGGTGCTGATCATGGCCGCGTTCAGCCATAGCTGGGTGTCGGGCCTGAGCCTTGAAAACCTCACGCTCGAGCATTTCCGCTATGTGCTGTTCGAGCATTCCAGTTCGCAACGCGCGCTCATCACCAGCGTCGCCACAGGCGCCGCAGCAGCCACGCTGGCCATTTCGCTTGCGCTGTCGATTTCCTATGTGGTGCAGCGCCGCCTGCTGCCCCATGCGGGTGTGCTGGCCTTCCTGTGCATGTCGCCCTTCGTCATTCCGGGCATCGTGCTGGCCATCGGCTTTTACGCCGTCTACGCGCTGCCGCCGGTGGGGCTGTACGGCACCTATATCATCCTGATCCTTGCCTTCACCACGCGCTTCCTGCCCATCGCCTACACGACCAGCACCAATGGCGTGCGCGCGATCAACCCCGAGATGGAGGAAGCCGTGCGCATCCTCGGCGGTGGCCAGTTCACCGCGATCCGCAAGGTCGTGGCGCCTCTTCTCAAGCGCACGCTGGCGTCTGGCTGGATCCTGATCTTCGTGCCCGCCGCGCAGGAATTGTCCACTGCCGTCTTCCTTGTCGGTCCCCATACCCGCGTCGTCTCGGTCGTCCTTCTGGACATGAGCGAAGAGGGAACCTTCGAACGCCTCGCCGCCCTGGGCAGCGTGCTGTTGCTGATCATCGCCACGATTGTGCTGATCGGCGTCAAGCTGCTGGGCCGCGATTTCATGCTGAGGAGAAGCTGATGAATGGTCTGGTCCTGAAAGACCTGGGACGCCGGTTCGGGGCGGTCGATGCCGTCAAGGACGTGAATATCGAGCTTCAGGCGGGCGAATTCCTGTCGCTGCTGGGCCCCTCGGGCTGCGGCAAGACGACGACGCTGCGGATGATCGCGGGCTTCCTTGCGCCGACCTCGGGCTCGATCATCCTCGACGGGGTCGAGGTCTCGTCCCCGCGCGGCTCGCTGCCGCCGGAAAAGCGCGGGATGTCGATGATCTTCCAGAGCTACGCGATCTGGCCGAACATGACCGTGGCGCAGAACGTGGCCTTCGGGCTGAATTTGCGCAAGCTCGACAAGGCCGAGATCCGCCGCCGCACCGGCGAGATGCTGGAAGCCGTGCGCCTGAACGCCTTGGCCGACCGTTATCCGTCCGAATTGTCGGGCGGCCAGCAGCAGCGCGTGGCGCTGGCACGCGCGCTGGTGATCCGGCCCAAGCTGTTGCTGCTGGACGAGCCGCTGTCCAATCTCGACGCCTCGCTGCGCGAGGACATGCGTTTCGAGATCAAGCGCATCCATGACGAGTTCCGCATCACCTCGGTCTATGTCACCCATGACCAGAGCGAGGCGATGGTCACCTCGGACCGGATCGCCGTCATCAATCAGGGCCGGGTCGAGCAGATCGACACCCCCTACGAGATCTACACCAAGCCCAGAACCCGTTTCGTCGCGGGTTTCATCGGGCGCACGAACCAGATCACCGGGCGGCGCGGCGCGCAGGGCGTGGATTTCGCCGGCTTCACCCTGCCCGGCGCGGCCTTTACCGGATCCGAGCCCGATGTCTTCATCTCGGTACGCCCGCAATCGCTGCATCTGAGCGCCGAGGAACCCGTCACCGACAACGCGCTGAAACTGAAAGGCACGATCGCCGGGCGGGCTTTCCTGGGAGAGACATGGGATTACGTCTTCCGCTCGGATGCCGGGCTGGAACTGCGCATCACCGCACGCCCGCACGAGGTCTATGCATTGGGCGCGCCGGTCTGGGCCCGCGCATCGAGCGATCAGGTCGTGCAGATCCTGTAGCAGGGCCCGCGTCAGGCGTCGGCGGAGGCGCTGCGGACAGCGGCGATCAGGTCGTGGAACCGGTCGCCCTGCACGAGGATATGCGCGTAGGTGGCCTGCCCCGCCCCCTCGGCATCGCCGCGCCGCACCGCGCCAAGGATCGCTTCATGCTCGGCCAGCGAATTGGCGATCCGGTTGCGGCCACGCAATTGCAGCCGCCGATAGGGCTGCAGCATCCGGTGCAGGCGCAGCGCCTCCTGCCGCAGGAAGCTGTTATGCGTCGCGGCGTAGAGACAGCAGTGAAAGTCGGTATTGGCCTGATAATAGGCCTCGGCATCGCCCGAACGCGCGGCCTCGCGACAGGCATCATGAGCGGCGGCAAAGGCGGACAGCTCGGCCTCGGTGATGCGCCGCGCTGCCAGCCGCGCGCAGCTGGCTTCGACCTCGGCCATCATCTCGAAACGCTCGGCCAGTTCCTCGAAGCTCCATTCCGTGACGAAAGTGCCGCGCTTGGGCTGGACCTGAACCAGCCCCGACGCTTCGAGCTGCTGCAGCACATCGCGGATCGGTGTGCGTGAACAGGCGAATTGACGCGCCAGCGCCTCGGGGTCGAGCCGCGCGCCGGGGCGGTGCTCGCCATTCAGGATGGCATTTTCCAGCGCCTGACGGATTCGCTGGGTTGTCGAAGCTGTGGTTGCCGAGCTGGGCACTGGGTCATCCGCTTGTTTCGCCATTTCTACCATCCCCGGCAGTGATATAGAAAGAACTTGATGATATATATATCAGCGATAATATTGAGCATAAGAAGCCCGGATCGGGCAAGGAGTCTCCATGTTCAACCCGTTTCGCGGTGACGGCCCCGGCTTTCTGGGCGACATTCTCGACCTTCTGGGCGAGCGCGGGCGGCTGCTCCTGGGCCGTCGCGACGAGGCCCCGCAGGCGCGCGCTGACGATCTGGCGCAACTGGCCGAGGTCTTGCTGTCGCGTCGCGGTCAGGCGGCAGGTGGCGCGCTGGCCTCGAGCCTTGCGGCGGGCTATCTGGGCGCCGCGCCCGAGGAACGCCACGCTTTCCTCGCCCGCCTTGCGCGCGATTTCGGGCCCGATGCCGAGCGCACCGAAGCCGCGATCCGTGCCTTTCAGGATGGCGACCCGCACGGGCTGGATGCGCTGCACGCCGCGTCCGAACCCCGGCGGCAGGAATTGTTCCGCCGCCTGAACCTTGCGCCCGGCGGCACCGGCACGCTGTTGCAGATGCGTGTCGATCTGCTGGATATCCTGCCCGAGATGCCCGAACTGGCCGGGGTGAATGCCGATTTCCTGCATCTCTTTACCTCGTGGTTCAATCGCGGCTTCCTGAACCTGCAACAGATCGACTGGGACACGCCCGCCTCGATTCTGGAAAAGATCATTCGCTACGAAGCCGTGCACGAGATCCGCAACTGGGACGATCTGCGCAACCGGCTGAAGCCGCGTGACCGGCGCTGCTATGCGTTCTTCCACCCGCAACTGCCCGATGAGCCGCTCATTTTCGTCGAGGTCGCGCTGACCACGGATATGCCTGCGGCCATCGCGCCGCTTCTGGATCTCGACCGCGTGCCGGTGGCGCCGGAACAGGCGACGACGGCGGTGTTCTATTCGATCTCGAACACCCAGCGTGGGCTGGCGGGGGTGTCGTTCGGCAATTTCCTGATCAAGCAGGTGGTCGAGCTTCTGCGCACGGAATGGCCCGATCTGCGTGATTTCGTCACTCTGTCGCCGGTGCCGGGTTTCGCGCGCTGGCTGAAGACCGCGCGCGAAGATGCCGAAAGCCCCCTGCCCGAGCCGCTGCGTCAGGCGCTCGACGGCCCGGACCCGCTGCCCGAACCGGCGCTTGTGTCCGCCGCCGCGCAGTATTTCCTGCGCGCCCGCGACGCGCGCGGACGGGTGATCGACCCGGTGGCGCGCTTCCATCTGGGCAATGGCGCGAACCTGCAGCGGCTCAATCCGGGGGGCGATCTGTCGGCCAACGGGCTCCGGCAATCGCACGGGCTGATGGTGAATTACCGCTACACCCCCGCCGATATCGAGCGCAATCACGAGGCTTATGCCGAGCGGGGCGAGGTCGTCGCCTCGGACGCCGTGCGCAAGGCCCTGCCACCGCAGCCCCGCACCGCGCGCGGCTGACCCGACGCCCGGCAAAGCAAAGGCCCGCGCCGGTTTCCCCGCGCGGGCCTTTTCGTTGGGCTGGCCTCAGGTCGCGAATGGTGCCGGGGGTCGCCCGCCGCGCAGCTGGTGCCAGACCAGCAGCGCCGCCCCGCAGGCCACCGCCGGCCATTGCAGCGCCGGGTTGCCCGACAGCACCAGCAGCGCCAGCAACAGCCGCCCCGCCACCTCGATGGGCGGCAGACGGCGCTGATCGAACCGCGCCAGCGCGCTGGCCAGCAGGTACAGCGACAGCCCCAGCCGTGCGAGCAGCCACATCAGCGCGATCAGGTGAAATTCGCCGTCATAGCCCGGCAGGAACCGTTCGCCGCCCGAGGCCCCGTCGGGGTTCAGCACCGCTGCCTGTACCAGCAGAATCTCGGGGTTGAAGGCGAAGATGAACGGGATGACGAACATCACGATCCCCGACCGCACCGCCGAGAACGACGTTCCCACCGGATCCGACTTGGCGATTGTCGAGGCGGCATAGGACGCCACGGCGACGGGTGGGGTGATCGCACTGACGCAGGCGAAGTAGAAGATGAACATATGCGCGGTGAAATGCGCCATGCCCAGCCCCACCAGCAGCGGCCCCATTAGCAGCGCCGCGTTCACATAGGCGGGCACCGCGGGCATCCCCATGCCCAGCAGGATCGCCAGAACCATCGTCACGCCCAGCGCCGCGAACTGGAACAGCATCGGCGCACCGTTGCCCAGATCCAGCGCCCGCAGCCAGCCGAGGATATCGAGCGCCACGAAGCTGGGCAGCGCGGTCAGGTTAAGGCTGATATCGATCACCGAAACGGCGAGGAACATCAGGTACAGCCCCGCCGAGGTGATCCCGGCATGCGCCAGCGCGTCGACCAGCCGACGCGGCTCGCGCCGGAAAAGCGGGTCGATGAACAGCATGATCATCAGCACGATGGCCGCCCACCAGCCGGTCGACCCGGCATCGCCCAGCGTGTTCTGGATCAGCTGCATGATCCACGGCAGGTTTTCCGCCCGGCAGGTGCCGTTCGGCCCCTCGACAGCCACGGCCCCAAGCGCAAGGCTGATCGGATCGCATCCGATCGCATCCTTGGGCACCAGCAGCAGCACGATGATCAGCGCTAGTGGCACGAAGATCTGCGTGAGCAGCAGAAGATCGCGGCGGGTCAGGCGCAGCTCGGGCGGCACCTCGCCCACGGCGGGGATCTGCTGGCGCCGGGCCTGAAACATGACCGACAGGAACATACACAGGAAATACGCCACCGCCGGGATCGCCGCCGCGATGGCGACATCGCGGTAAGGCACGCCCGTCATCGCCGCCAGAACGAAGGCGGCAATGCCCATGATCGGCGGCATCACCTGCCCGCCGGACGAGGCCGCGGCCTCGATCCCGCCAGCATAGCTTTTGGAAAAGCCGCCGCGGATCATCATCGGAATGGTGATGGTGCCGGTGCCCAGTACATTGACCACGGGCGTGCCGGTGGTGGTGCCGAACAGGGCCGAGGCGACGATGGCCGCATGCGCGGCCCCGCCCCGCAGCTTGCGGGTCGAGACCACGGCCAGCTTGATCAACGCGCGCCCGCCTGCCGAGACCGACAGAAGCGAGCCCAGCACGATATAAGGGAAGACCGTGTTCAGCATGATATGCAGAAACTGGCCCAGCAGCCCCGATCCCTGATTGGTCAGCAGATCCTGCAGCCGGTATCGCCCGTCAGCCAGCGAGCGCGGCTCGCCGCCCAGCTCGGTGATCAGGTAGCGGTTCATGCCGTCCGAGCCGAACCAGTACCAGATCAGCACCGTGGCGATGGCATAGGCGGCCAGCGCGATCGACACCATGACCAGCGAAAAGCCCCAGACCTGCGCGTTATAGGCAAGGAACACCACCACGGCGAGGCCCACGATCAGCGTGATCCACGGCCCCGTCGTGGCAAGGCAACGCGGGTCGTCGATGCTGCTGGGCGCGGGCAGGCCCAATGCCAGCGCGACCTCTCGTTCGGCGGCCAGCGCCCGTTCGATCAGCGCGGCGCGTTCGCCGGTGATCACGTCGATCAGGCAGACGGCTTCGTTCTCGATCAGGTAAGTGACGGAAATGGCAATCGCCGCCGTCACCAGTGCGATGTCCAGCGCCAGCCCCAGCCGCCGCTTCACCGCGCCCTGCGCCTGCCATTCGCGCCAGCACGAATGCCACAGCGCGACGATGATCATCATCCACGCAAAGGCGATGGGATAGTAATATTCATAGGGAAAGCGGCGTACTTCCAGCCAGTCCCAGCCGGTCAGTCCACGCCAGAACGCATCCCATCCGGGGATCGCCGGGGTAGAGTTGATCATGCCGGTGATCACGAAGACCAGCGCCATGAAGAACACGATCCGGCGCGTCATCGGCCGGAGGAGAGGTTGTTCGGTTTCCATCACTCACTCGCGTCGATGCGGTGTTCGGGCCCGCCCGGAGGGGGCGGGCCCGTCAGAGGTCACTGGGCGCAATCGGGCACGTCATAGCCCGCTTCTTCCCAAGCGCGCACCGCACCGGGATGATAGCGAACAGGGTTCAGACCGCACATACCCGAGGCGACCGGATCGAGGTTCTCGAACCCGACATTGCGGGCATAGAGCGCCTTCTCGTAGATCTCGTCGAGCGTCTCGATATGCGCGCGAGTCAGCTGATAGGCCATCTCTTCGGTCATCGACGCATTGACGCAATTGCCGCCGACCGAGCCGCGCGTGCGGAAGACGCCGTCTTCGGAGACCACATGCGCGTTCTCGCCCAGAGCCGCCATCTGCTCGGCCGAAAGCATGAAGGGCGCAGAGCCCGGCGCGGTCAACACGCGCTGCACGGCTTCGCTTTCGAACTGCTCGATCGGGATCGAATAGAAGTTCATCCGCCCCGCCGAAAGCGCCTGAAGCGGACGGTCCGAGGGGATGAATTCGGGCAGAAGCGCCACGTCGACCGAGCCTTCGGTGATCGTCGTCGCCATCTGCGACCAGTCGCTTTCGACGGCGGTAAAGCCTGCGTCGGCTTCCAGCCCGGTCATCACCTGAATGAGCGAACGCGCCTCGTTCGTGGCGGCACCGCGGGGCGGGCCGTCGAGAACGCGGCGGCCTTCCAGATCGCCCCAGCCCCGCACCCCGGCGGTTTCATAGCCGTAAAGCGTATAGGCGCCGAAGGAATAGGGATAGAGCACGCGCAGATTCGCGGCCAGTTCGGCGCCCTGCTCGGCACCCATATCGGCGAAGGGCCCGACGCCGCGCGACATCAGGAACGGCAGGATGAAGGGACAGATGCCGATATCGGTCCGCCCCTCGGCCACGGCGAGCGTGGCGTTGACGCCGGTCTGGCCCAGCGTGATCTGGATATTGGCGATGCCGCGCTCGGCGGCGATCTCGGCCAGATGCGCGATGGTCAGGTGCACCGCGACACCGGGTGTCGAGGTCATCGCCGTCAGGTTCTCCTGCGCCAGCGCCGACTGGCCCGTCAGGCCCAGCGTCATTGCCGCCGTTAATGCGAGTTTCTTCATGTCTTCCTCCCGTTTACGTGTTGGACTCGAACGGTCCCTTCGTCGTCTCAGACCCTGCCTCCGGTCCCTGAATGCCGGGCCTGTCGTCTCATCGCGCCGGATGCCGATAGGGCTCGACCGAGATGTTGGCGCCGATGCGAATGGTCATCAGATCCTCGGCCACCAGCACGATGCCGTCATATTCCGCCGCCAGATCCGACAGCAGGTCGTCCATCGGCAGCGGATCGGGCGGCAACAGCGCCAGATGCGTCAGCATCGCCAGCCGGGGTTTGGTCTGGGCAAAGACCCGTCCCACATCTGTGGGCGATGCATGGTGGTCGATCGCCACCTTCACCTTGGGATAATTCGCCAGTGTCGTGTCGCGCGCGGCGGCGATCTCGTGGATGAAGACATCCGCGCCCTTGGACTGCGCGATCAGGTTCTCGTTGTAACGGGTGTCGTGCGAATGGACGAAGACCCGGCCCTTGTATTCCACCCGGAACCCATAGGCCGAGGGGATGTTGTCGCCGTGATCGACCAGGATCGCCCGGATCACCAGACCGCCCCGGTCATAGACCACGCCTTCGGTATAGACATGCGGGATCATGCGCATGTGCTCGGGGTCGATCTCGTTATCATTAACGCGGATGTTGCGGTCGGGGCGGCTTGCCTGCCACGCACCTTCGGCCAGATCCTCGATCCCCTCGGGGCCATAGACCGTCAGCGGTCCGCCACGCCCGGCCCAGCCCTGCGGAATGGTCCCCGACATCAGCAAATCGAAGATCCCGGCGTAATGGTCGGAATGGTAATGCGACAGGATCACCGTATCGACGTAGCCCACGGGGATGCCCAGCTGCGACATGCGGATCACCGCGCCGCGCCCGCAATCGATCATGACCTTTTCGTCGCCCGCTTCGATCAGCGTCGAGGTGCCGAAAGCGTAGATGCTGGGATTGGGAATGCCGGTACCCAGAAGGGTCACTTTCAGCACGTCGTCATTCATTCTGTCTTTCCTCCCTTGCGCACCGGCTCAACCGGCGCTGCGGGTTTTCAATTCGCGGCGGATCTGCGCGCCATCGGCGTCCAGAAGCGGCGGCGCGGTCAGCGCGGTCTCGGCCTCGCGGTCGAAATTGTAGGGCGGGCGGACCGTGGTAAAGGTGTCATCATGAGCGCCGGGCACGGTCACCTTGATGCCCAGATGCCGCGCCTGCGGATCCTCCAGCGCTTCGTCGCTGTCATAGGCGGGGGAATAGGGAACGCCTGCCGCTTCCAGCCGCGCGCACCATTCGTCGCGCGTTTCGCGCGCGAAAACCGGGGCGAAGGCGTCGATCAGCTCATCCTGATGTTCGATCCGCGACAGCCGCTCGGCGAAGCGCGGATCCTTGCCCAGATCTTGCATTCCGGTCGCGTCGAGAAGCCCCTCCCAGAACTTCACGGGTGACGACAGATGAAACGCAATCCATTTCCCGTCCGCGCATTCGAACGTGTAGCTTTGTGACACGACGGGGCGCGACAGCGGGCCCATGACCTCGCCCGCGCTGTAGTAATGGGTGAAGCTGTCGAGGTTGAAATGGCACATCGCCTCAAGCATCGAGATGTCGATTCGCCGACCCGCTCCCGTGCTGCCGCGCTCGACCAGCGCCGCAAGGATCGCCATCGCCGCGTATTGCCCGGTGACGGCATCGGCAATCGCCGGTCCGATCACGCGCGGACGCTCGGGCGGGGTCAGCAGCCGCAGATAGCCCGCCGCCGCCTGCGCGACCGAATCGAAGGTCGGGCGGTTCATCGCAGGGCCCGACGGGCCGAAGCCCGAGATCGCGCAATAGATCAGGCCGGGATTGATCGCGCGCAGCGTCTCTTCGCCCGCGCCCAGTTTCTCGGCCACGCCGGGGCGGAAATTCTGGATGAACACATCCGCCGTGGCGATCAGCTCGTGCAGTGTCGCCAGATCCTCGGGCTGCTTGGTATCCAGCGCGATGGATCGTTTATTACGATTATAGGTCTGGAAATGCGGCGAATAGAGCCCGCCCTTGAAGGCGCGGAACGGATCGCCGGTCTCGGGACGCTCGACTTTGATCACGTCGGCGCCCAGATCGCCCAGATGCATCGCCGCCGCCGGCCCGGTGATATAGGTGCCCAGCTCGACGACGCGGATATTGTTCAGGATTTTCATGCGTCACCGTCCCGCGCGCTGGTTTCGCGCCCCGAAAGCAGCCCGTCATACTCGATCGCCCGGTCGGCATGATTCGACATGATGAAACCGATCGACCGCAGGCTTTCTTCATAAAGATGCGCCGACAGCCCGGCCGCGCGCGCCAGCAGCGGCACCGCCTTGAGCGCTTCAAGCGGCCAGCCTGCATCCAGAATCACCGCCGGGATCGCGCCAGACACATTGATCGGCAGCGGACGTCCCATGATGCCCGGCGCAGTCTCGCCCAGCACGCGCAGCACCTCGACATAGCGGCCGGAGATGCCCAGCTCGTCGCTCAGTTCCAGCAGCCGGTTCGCGCGCGGATCGCCGCTTGCATGTTGCGGATGGCCAAGGCCCGGCACCTTCTTGCGCGCGACCTTCAGCGTGGTCAGGTGGTCCTGCGCCGAGGCGGCGATATCGTCGCCATGCGCATCCGACAGGACCGCGTGCAGGAATTGCCCTGCGCTTTCGGTCGAACCGGCCACCACCGTGCCCATGCCCAGAAGCCCCGCCGCCATCGCGCCCTGCCAGGCCTCGGGGCCCGCCGCCAGCGTCATGCGCGCAGCCTGAACGCTGGGCACGAGGCCATGCTCGGCAATCGAGACAAGGCAGGCATCGAGCATCTGGCGCTGCGCGTCGCTGGGCATCTCGCCGATGACCAGCAGCCAGAAGTAATCGGTAAAACCGATCTTGCCGATCAGGTCGTGACAAAGGTCCTTGCCGCGCACCGTGATGGACTCGGCGTCCGAGGTGGCAATGGCCGTGTAGGGCTGTGTTTGTTTTCCGATCCGCATGGCATTCTTTTCTTATTGCGAAAACTTTTTCTCTTGCCGAAGCCTAAGGGCGCAGATTAGGCTTCGTCAAGCCACTTTGTTGGCGCTACGATCAAGGACACGAGGGAGAAGCACATGCGGGACATCAATCAGTTCACCATCACACAGGCCGTGAAGGACTCGTTCAAAACCGAGCCGGGCAGCCGTTTCGAGGGACTGCTTCAGGGCCTGATCCAGCACCTGCACGACTTCACCCGCGAACAGAACGTCACGCATGAGGAATGGATGGCGGCGCTGACCTTCCTGTATGAGTGCGGCCAGATCTCGACGCCCGAGCGGCACGAATTCATCCTGCTGTCGGACGTGCTCGGCTGGTCGGCGCTGGTGGACATGATCAACACGCGGGGCGGCGCGACCGAGGGGTCGAATCTGGGCCCGTTCTATCTGGACAACGCGCCCGCCAAGAAACTGGGTGGCGATCTGGGCGACGGGCGCGACGGGGTGGTCGTGCTGGTTCATGGCCGCGTGACCGACACGCTGAAGAACCCCCTGCCCGGCGCCGTGATCGACACATGGCAGGCCGATTCGGCGGGCACCTATCCGATTCAGGAAGAAGGTCAGGACAAATACGACCTGCGCGGCAAGTTCACCTGCGATGAGAACGCGCGCTACTACTACACCACCGTGCTGCCCAAGCCCTATACGGTTCCCTATGACGGCCCGGTCGGCGATCTGCTGCGCGCGGGTAACCGCCATGCCTGGCGCGCGCCGCATATGCATTTCATCGTGACCGCCCCGCGCATGGCCGGGATCACCACCGAGCTGTTCTTCAAGAATACCGAGTATCTCGACAACGATGCCGTGTTCGGCGTGCGCCGGTCGCTGGTGGCTGATCTCAAGCCCGCCAAGGATCTGGACAAGCTGGGTTACGCGCTGGACAAGCAGCCCGACGCCGTGATCGAATTTGATTTCGTACTGGCCCCGGAGGGTTGAAGAACCTTGAGCGACGATGACATCGAAAGACCGGCAGGCTTCGTCGAGGCGCTGGCAAAGGGTATCGCCGTGCTCGAAGCCTTCGACGCGCGCCATAGCGAGATGACGCTTTCCGAAGTGGCGCGCAAGGTGAACGTCTCGCCCGCCGCCGCCCGGCGCAGCCTGATCACGCTGATCGAGTTGGGCTATGTCGGCCAGCGCGCCAAGCGGTTTCACCTGAAACCCAAGGTCATGGCGCTGGGATCGTCGTTCTATTTCGCAACGCGGGTGGATGAGATCATCCTGCCCGACCTCAGGCGGCTGGTTGAACAATTCGGCGATGCCGCGTCTGTCGGGACGCTCAACGAGCACAACGTCATCTACGTCGCGCATTACTCGCAACAGCGCGCGCGCCGCGCCTCGGCGGTGGTGGGGGCCAGCTATCCGGCCTTTGCCACCTCGATCGGGCGGGTGCTGCTGGCCGGGTTCGATGATGCCGCGCTCGACGCGTGGCTCGATGATCTGGAACCGGTGCCGCTGACCTCGCGCACGCTGGCCGACAAGATGGCGTTGCGCGACGAAGTGCTGCGCGTGCGTGAACAAGGCTATGCCACGACCGTCGATCAGCTCGATTACGGGATCACCGCGATTGCTGTGCCGATCGTCAACGATCAGGGCCGCACGGTCGCGGCGCTGAACAGTTCGGGCTATTCCGGGATGCTCACGCCCGAGGATCTGGTGCGCGACCGGCTTGCCGAACTGCGCGCCGTGGCCTCGTCGATTTCTGCGCAACTGACCCGTTTTCCGACACTGCGCGCCGTTCTCGGCGACTGACACTGCCAAGGGCCGCAATCAGACTTGACGGCCCCGGCATCTCTGCGTAATTTTCGATATAAGCAAGAATTTTCGCTTTGCGAAAAATAACACTCTGATCATGCTACGGGAGGACTCGATGAACAGACCCCAAACCTTTGCCCCGGCGACGCTGCAGGATTCGCTCGACGCGGCCGGCGGCCCGATCAACCTGCTGCGCGGCTCGCAGCTGGGCACCACGATCTTCCCGGGCATCCCGGCTGAATTCACCAACTGGCGCGATGAGCAGCGCGCGTGGAAACACAGCGTCGCGATGCTTGAGCAGAGCTATCACATGACCGAAGTGCATGTGCGCGGTGCCGATGCGCTGGCCTTCATGGCCGGGCTGATGACCAACCGCGCCGACAATTTCGACGTCATGCGCGCCAAGCAGATCGTCATGTGCGGCCCCGACGGGCGCATGATCTCTGACGCGGTTCTGTTTCGCGAAGAGCCCGACTTCATGCGCGTCGTCGGCCCGCCCACGGCGGCCAACTGGGTCGAGTTCAACGCAACCAAGACCGACCTGAACGTCACCGTCACCCGCGACGAGAACTTCATCCGCCCGCGCGACCGCCGCGACGTGTTCCGCTTCCAGCTTCAGGGCCCGAACGCGCTGGCGCTGATGCAGGAAGTCACCGAAGGCACCCTGCCCGAGATCAAGTTCTTCCACATGGGCGCCTTCAAGATCGCGGGTCGCGACGTGCGCGCGGTGCGTCACGGCATGGCCAGCACGCCGGGTTTCGAGCTGTACGGCGCGTGGGAAGATCAGGGGCCGGTCCGCGAGGCGGTCGAGCGCGTGGGCGAGAAATACGACCTGCGCAAGGCCGGTTCGGTGACCTACGGCACGGCGGCGCAGGAATCGGGCTGGATGCCGCGCCCGCTGCCGGCGATCTACGAAGGCGACACGATGGCCGAGTATCGCCGTTGGATTCCCGCCCAGAGCTTCGAAGCGGCGGGCTCGCTGGGCGGCAGCTTCGTCTCGGACCGGATCGACGATTATTATGTCGAACCCTACGAGGTGGGCTATGGCACGCTGGTGAACCTGAACCACGACTTCATCGGTCGCGACGCGCTGGTCGAGCGCAAGCAGAACCAGAAGCGCCGCAAGATGACGCTAATCTGGAACAATGACGACGTGTTCCGCGTGCTGCAGAACTCGCTGCGCAATGACGGCCCGCGCACCAAGTTCATCTCGCTGCCGGTGCCGATGTATTCGTCGTTCCAGGCCGATCAGGTTCTGGTGGACGGCAAGCCTGCGGGCGTGTCGAACTGGATGAGCTATTCGTCCAATGCCGGCTCCATCCTGTCGACCGCGCTGATGGATCTGGAGCATTGCGAGATCGGCAAGGAAGTGACGCTGCTCTGGGGCGAGCCTGACAGCCGCCGCCGCACGGTCGAGGCGCATGAAGTCACCGAAATCCGCGCCACCATCGCGCCGGTGCCCTATTACGCCAAGACCAACAAGACCGAGGGCTGACACCTCCTCCAGTCCCGGCAACGGCCTCCGGTTTCACACCGGGGGCCGTTTTCGTTGCGGCCTATCGCTCGCCCCGCCGATAGGGCTGCATCAGCGCCTGCGGCACCCGCGCGCGACGCGCCATGATGATCAGCGCGACGATCGACAGCACATAGGGCATCATCAGGAACAGCTGATAGGGCACGCCATCGACGACCGTCTGCAGCCGAAGCTGGAACGCGTCGAACAGCGCGAACAAGAGCGCCCCCAGCAACGCCCGCCCCGGCCGCCACGAGGCGAAGACCACAAGCGCCACGCAGATCCAGCCGCGCCCCTGAATCATCGTCGGAAAGAACGAGTTGAAGGCCGACAGCGTCAGGAAAGCGCCCCCCATCCCCATCAGCGCCGAGCCCGCCATGATCGTACCGATCCGCAACCAGATCGGGTCGATCCCCTGCGCATCCAGCGCATGCGGGTTCTCGCCCGCCATCCGCACGGCCAGCCCCAGCGGCGTGCGGTAAAGCCCCCAAGCGATCAGCACGACGAAGGCCAGCGCCAGATAGGTCGGCGCGGTCTGGTTGAAGAGCACGGGCCCGAGGAACGGAATATCCGACAGGACCGGGACCGAGAGCGGCTGGAACGGGTCGATGGTCGGCGGCGAGGACGCGGTCGGCACCGACAGGCGGAACACGTAATAGGCGAAACTCGACGCGAACAGCGTGATCCCCAGCCCGGTGACATGCTGGCTCAGCCCCAGAGGCACGGTCAGCAAAGCGTGCAGGAAGCCGAACGCGGCGCCGCCCAAAGCGGCGGCCAGCATCCCCGTCCACAGATCGCCGCCGGAATAGACGGTCAGCCAGCCGATCATCGCGCCGAAAGCCATGATGCCCTCGATCCCCAGGTTGAGCACGCCCACCCGCTCGCACAGCAGCACGCCCAGCGTGCCGAGGATCAGCGGCGTGGCGATGCGCAGCACAGCCTCCCACATGCCGACGGAACCGAGGATGTCGAAAAGAACGCTCATCTGCGGATCCTGTACTGCGCAAGGAAGATCGCCACCAACATGGTCAGCAGCGACAGAGCCACCGTCACATCGGCGATATAGGACGGGATCGACAGCGCGCGCGACATGCTGTCAGCGCCCACGAACATCACCGCGGTGAACAGCGCAGCGACGATCACGCCCAGCGGGTTGAGATTGGCCAGCATGGCGATGACGATGCCGGAATAGCCGTAATTGGGCGACAGGTCGGTGGTGACATAGCCCTTCACGCCCATCACCTCGATCGCGCCCGCAAGCCCGGCCAGCCCGCCCGACAGGCAGGCCACGCCGATCAGCGTGCGCCCCAGCGGCACACCCGAGAACGCCGCCGCACGCGGGTTCAGCCCCGCCGCCCGCGCGCGCATCCCGAAAACCGAGCGCGCCTGCACGAACCACACCACGACCGCCATCGCCACCGCGATCAGCAGCCCGGCATGCAGCCGCGTGCGCGGGATCAGCGTGGCCAGAAGCGTGTTGTCGGGCACCGGCACCGATTGCGGCCAGCCGAACGCGAGCGGATCCTTCATCGCCCCCTCGATCATCAAGGACACAAAGAGCAGGGCTACGAAGTTCAACAGCAGCGTCGTCACCACCTCATCGACGCCGAAACGCAGCCGCAGACCCAGCGGCACCAGCAGCAGCACCATCCCCGCCACCGCCCCGGCGATGCAGCACAAAGCGATGGCGATGGGGGCGGGCATCGCGGCGATGGCGGGGATCATGCCCAGCGCAGCCACAGCGATGGCGCCCAGATAGAATTGCCCCTCGCCGCCGATATTCCAAAGCCGCGCACGGAACGCGACGGCGGCGGCAAGGCCCGTCAGGATCAGCGGCGTCGTGCGGGTCAGCGTCTCGGATATCCCCAGCCGCGAGCCGAAGGTGCCGTTCAGGATCAGCGCATAGGCGCGAAACGGGTTGGCCCCGGCAATGGCGATCAGCACCCCGGCGACGACCAGCGCGCCAAGGATCGCACCCAAAGGCGCCAGCAGCGTCAGCGCGCGCGACGGATGTTCGCGTCTCTCAAAGCGCATCGTGTGTCTCCGCCTCGATCCGCTCGGCCGCCGTCCAGTCGCCCGCCATCATCAGCCCCAGCAGCTGCGCATTCGCGCGCTCTGCCGGGATCGCGGGCGACAGGCGCCCGTTGACGATGGCACGGATGCGGTCGGACAGCGCAATCACCTCGTCCAGATCCTCGGAAATCAGCAGCACCCCGGCCCCGCGTCCGCGCGCCTCCAACAGCCGGGCATGGACCCCGGCGATGGCGCCTTCGTCCAGCCCTCGGCTGGGCTGCGCGGCGACAAGAATGTCAGGCCCGGCTTCCAGCACGCGGCCAAGGATCAGCTTTTGCATGTTGCCCCCCGACAGAAGCCGGATGCGCCCGTCGACTGTTGCGCCGCGCACGTCGTAGCGCTCGAGGATATCGGCGGTAGCCTTGCGCGCGGCGGCACGGCGCACGAAGCCGCGTGCCGAGAAATCGGGCGACCAGATGCGTTCGAGCACCGCGTTTTCCCACGTGGTCATGTCGCCGATCGTGCCTTCGGCGTTGCGGTCCTCGGGGATGCGGCCAATCCCGGCGGCGATGGCGTCGGGGACCGAGTAACGCGTCACCGCGCGGCCATCCACCGACAGGCTGCCCGATGTGGGCGGATACAGGCCCGAGATCAGCCCGGCCAGCGTCGTCTGCCCGTTGCCCGAGACACCGATGATGCCCAGCGTCTCGCCTGCCCGCAGCCGGAAACTGACGCCGTGAAGCGAGGCCCCGCCCTTGCCCGCGACCGACAGATCGACCGCGCTCAGCAGCACCCGACCCGGTGTTGCGGGCGGACGCGCCGGGCGTTCGACCTTGCGGCCGACCATCAGTTCGGCCAGCTCTTCGCGGCTTGTGTCAGAGGTCCGCCGCTCGGCCACCACGCGGCCCCGCCGCAACACGACGACCCGGTCCGAGGCCGACATGACCTCGTGCAGTTTGTGGCTGATGAAGATCAGCGACAGCCCGTTTTCCGTCATCTGCCGCAGGGTGGCGAACAGGCCCTCGGCCTCTTGCGCGGTCAGCACGGCGGTGGGTTCGTCAAGGATCAGGATGCGCGCATCGTTATACAGCGCCTTCAGAATCTCGACGCGCTGGCACTCGCCCACCGACAGCTCGGAGACCAGCGCATCGGGATCGACCCTGAGGCCGAAGCGCTCCGACAGCGCCACCAGCTTCGCGCGCCCCGCCGCCCGGTCCGAGCGCAGGCGCCACAACGGTTCGGTCCCGGTCATCACGTTGTCCAGAACGCTCAGATTGGGCGCCAGGGCGAAATGCTGGTGCACCATGCCCACGCCCGCTCGGATCGCCGCGCGCGACCGGCCCGGCGGCAATTCCTGCCCCTCGACGCTCACGGTCCCCTCATCAGCGGTGTAATGGCCGAACAGGATCGACATCAGCGTGGTCTTGCCTGCGCCATTCTCGCCCAGAAGCGCGACGATCTCGCCACGATCCAGATGCAACGAGACGTCTTCATTCGCCGTCACCGCGCCGAAGCGCTTGGTGATATGGGACAGCTCAAGGACGCGGGTCATGCCCGCGCCCCTGTTTGGCTCACGAACGCCACCGCGCTCAGGCCGGCTCTTCGAAATTGCGCGGGACTTCGAATTCGCCCGCCTTGATCGCCGCGCGGACCTCTTCCATCCGCGCGACCGCCTCGGCGGGGGCGGCGCCCTCGACATACGAGATATCGTTGCCGCCATCCTTCATCAGGCTCAGCGGCGTGTAGTTCTTGCCGGTCGGGTCGCCCGCGCCGGTATCGGCGACGGCGGCATCCAGAAGCGGGCGGAAGGACCACAGCGCATTGGCGAAAACGGTGTCGGGATAGCGCGGCGTGTAATCGATCATCGAGCCGATCGCCTTGATCCCGCGTTCGCGCGCGGCGTCGGCGGTGCCGATACGTTCGCCGAACAGGATATCCGCGCCGCTGTCGATCTGCGCCAGCCCCGCCTCACGCGCGCGGGGCGGGTCGAAGAAAGTGCCGATGAAGCTGACGCTGTGTTCGACATCCGGGTTCACCGCGTGCACGCCGTCGGCAAAGCCGTTGATCAGCATGTTGACCTCGGGGATCGGGATCGCGCCGACGCTGCCGACCTTGCCGGTCTCGGTCATCGCCGCGGCCAGCATCCCGCACAGATAGGCGGCTTCCCAGTTCCACGTCCCGAACACGCCGAAATTGTCACCCGCCGCGTCGCCCGACGAGCCCATCAGGAACGCGGTGTCGGGGTAATCGCCCGCGACCTGCCGCGCCTCGCGTTCGACGGCATAGGATTCACCCACGATCAGCGCATTGCCCGATTCCGCGTATTCGCGCATCGCGCGCGGGTAATCGGTGCCCGAGACGCCTTCCGAGAAGGTGTATTCGATCATGCCTTCGTCATGCGCCGCCTGAAGGGCCGCATGCAGGACCGAGTTCCACGCATTCTCGACCGGCGAGGCATGGATGCCCGCGACTTTCAGCGCCGTCTGCGCGCGCAGGATCGAGGGCGCGAAAAGCGACGAGGCGCCCAATGCAGCGCCGGTGCTCAGAAGGCGGCGGCGGTTGATCAACAGCTTGCTCATGGAAATCGTCCCTCTTGTGTCATGCCCGTCGCTGGCGCGGGTCTGATGATTGGTTTCCCAGCGGCATCCATTGATTTCACCGGCGGCAGAGCGCGCCTGTCAAGCACGCTTTCCGGCACCCCTGCCCGGCGAATGATCATGTGCCGTCATATTGAGCATGTTTCTGACCGTTCGGTCAAATCCCATGCCGCGGCGCGTAGTCGGCCGGGTTCACCACCTCCGGTCGCCCGTCGAGCGCAAGGCGGCTGGTCTCAGGAGCGGTCTCGGCCACGACCTTGCCGCGCCGGATTACCGCCTGCCGGTTGGGACGCAGGCGGATCGCCTCGCCCGGATCGCGCGCCTGCAGCAGCACCATGTCGGCCTTGCAGCCCACGTCGAGCCCATAACCCTCAAGCCCCATGATCCGCGCGGAATTGACCGTCACCGCGTCGAACAGCGCGCGCTTGTCGGCCATCGACCCCATCTGCGTCGCGTGCACCGCCATATGCGCCACGTCCAGCAGATCGCCCGTCCCCATCGAATACCACGGGTCCATCACGCAATCCTGCCCCAGCCCGACGGTGATACCCATCTCCATCATCTGCGGGATGCGCGTCAGGCCGCGGCGCTTGGGATAGGTATCGTGGCGGCCCTGCAGCATCATGTTGATCAGCGGGTTGGGGATCGCGGCCATCTGTGCCTCGGCGATCAGGGGCAGCAGTTTCGAGACGTAGTAATTGTCCATCGAATGCATCGAGGTCAGATGCGACCCCGCCACCCGGCCCTGCAACCCGAACCGGATGGTCTGCGCGGCCAGCGTCTCGACATGGCGCGACAGTGGGTCGTCGGTTTCGTCGCAATGCATGTCGACCCTCAGGCCGCGGTCGGCGGCGATGCGGCACAGGGCCTCGACCGAGGTCGTGCCCTCGCCCATCGTGCGCTCGAAATGGGGGATGCCGCCGACAATATCGACACCCATGTCCAACGCCCGCTCCAGCGCCTCGACGATCCCCGGCCCGCGATAATAGCCGTCCTGCGGAAAGGCCACGAGCTGCAGGTCCAGATAGGGCGCGACCCGGCGGCGGACTTCCAGCATCGCCTCGACCGTGACCAGCGCGGGGTCCGACACGTCGACATGGCTGCGGATCGCCAGCAGGCCCTTGGATACCGCCAGATCGCAATAGCGCACTGCGCGCTCGACCAGCGCGTCGACCGTCAGCGTGGGCCGCAATTCGCCCCACAGCGCGATGCCTTCCAGCAGCGTGCCCGACACATTCATGCGCGGCAGGCCCAGCGACAGCGTGGCGTCCATGTGGAAATGCGGATCGACGAAGGGCGGGCTGACCAGCAATCCGCCCGCGTCGATGACCCGCCCGGCTTCCGCGTCGATCCCCGGCTCGACGGCGATGATCGTGTCCGCGCTGACGGCGATATCCTGACCGCTGCGCCCGTCGGGCAGGGTGGCGTTGCGAATGACGAGGTCGAACATATGGCGAAACGGTCCCTGATAATGGCTCGGCGCGCAGAGTAAGCGCGCGCCCGGGCCATGTCATCGCCCGAATCGCGTCCGCCTTGCACCGCCCTGTCCGGACAAAACAAAACCGCCCGGCGGCACGACCGGGCGGTTCCACGACATCACGGCAGGGGCAAAGCCCGGTCAGGCCACCGCCTTGAGCCCCGAACGCGCCGCGGCGATCTTCAGCGCGGCCTCGCCGGCCTCACGCCCTTTCTGGACGAAATGCTCGCGGTAGATCGCGTTGTGATGCTCGGTTTCCTGATAGTGATGCGGCGTCAGCGAGACGGACAGCACCGGCACCCCGGTCTCCATTCCCGCCTGCATCAGGCCGTTGACCACGGCCTGCGCGACGAAATCGTGCCGGTAGATCCCGCCATCGACCACGAAGGCCGCGCAGGCCACGGCAGCGTAGCGCCCGCTTGCCGCCAGTTCGCGCGCCATGAGCGGCATCTCGAAGGCGCCGGGCACGTCGACGACATGAACCTGCGCCTGCGGAATGATCTGAAGAAAGCCTTCCAGTGCGCGGTCGACGATATCGGCGTGCCAACCGGCTTTGACAAAGGCGTAACGGGTGTGTGTCATGGGTATCTCCTTTCGTGACACGTCACCCAAGGCGATCCCATGCATCCCGCCCCGCATGCGCGGGAACGGGGACATGGTTCTCTTCCATCCGGACTGTGACCGTCGGCTCCGGAATTGCACCGGATCTGCTGACCCCTTCACCATGAAGGGCGCTCGCGGGCTTGCGGGAAACCCGCTTACCGCCGGTGGGGAATTTCACCCCGCCCTGAGAACACCCTTTTGTTCCACGCCGCGCGCCGCGCCGCAAGCCTCAGCGCGCGTCGAGATGCGCCTCAAGCTCGATCACCTCGCCCTCGCAGCCCGGCCCGATCCCGGCGGCATTGGCCTCGTCGGTGTCGATATGCATCTCGGTAAAAGCATTGGGCTGAATGCGGATCATCACCTGCCCGAAGGTCAGCGCCCGGTCCCCCTGCCCGATCTTCACCGCCACGTTCTGGCCGTTCTCAAGCCCCATCGCCTCGGCATCCCGGGGGTTCATGTGAACATGCCGTGCGGCAACGATCAGCCCGTCGGTATCGACCGCGCCGTGCGGGCCGATGATGCGCACGACAGGCGTGCCCTCAAGTTGCCCCGAATCGCGCACCGGCGCGTCGATGCCCAGCGCGAAACTGTCGGTGCGCGAGACCTCGATCTGCGTGCGCGGCCGCAGGGGACCCAGAATCGCGACATGCTCGATCCGCCCTTTCGGGCCTTCCAGCGTCACCCGCTCTTCCGCCGCCCAGTTCCCCGGCTGGCGCAACGGCACCTTCACCCTCAGTTCGTAGCCCGGCCCGAACAAGGCCTCCAGCTCGGCCTGCGCCAGATGCACATGCCGCCCCGACACCGCTACCGGAATGGGCCGCGGCGCGGCTTCGGGCCGGTCGAGATGCGCGGCAACCTCGCGGGCGATCTGCAATTGCTCGGCGGTTTCGGTCACGATCACCGCCACGCGTGAACCATAAGCCTGGATCTGCGGCGCGGCGCGGTCGCTCAGATCGACCGACTGGTTGCGGTCGAAATCCAGCCGCAGCCCCATGAAATCGAGCCCGTCGCAGATCCGCCGCCGCATCGAGGGCGAATGCTCGCCGATCCCGCCGGTGAACACGACGGCATCCACGCCGCCCATCCCCGCCGCGTAGCTGCCGATATATTTCCGTACCCGGTGCGCATAGAGATTGATCGCCAGCTGCGCCGCCGCGTCGCCCTTGGCCGCGCGATCCTCGACATCGCGCATATCCGGCGAGCCGGTCAGCCCCTTCAGGCCGCTGTCATGGTTCAGGGCGTGCTCGATCTCCTCGATTCCCAGCCCCAGCTGCCGATGCAGATAGCCGAAGGCCCCCGGATCGACATCGCCCGACCGCGTGCCCATCACCAGCCCCTCCAACGGCGTCAGGCCCATCGAGCTCTCGAAACTCCGCCCCAGCGAAATCGCGCAAACCGACGCCCCGTTGCCGAGATGAACCGAGATGATCTTCAGCGCGTCCAGCGGCCGACCCAGCGCCCGCGCCGCCCGCTCGGCCACGTATTTATGCGACGTGCCGTGAAAGCCATAGCGCCTGAGCCCCGCATCGCGCCAGCTCTGCGGCACGGCATAGGTGGTGACGCGGGGCGGATTGGTCTGGTGAAAGGCGGTGTCGAACACGCCGACCTGCGGCAGGTCCGGCCAGACCCCGCGCGCCACCCGGACGGCCTGCAGATTGGCCGGGTTGTGCAGAGGCGCCAGCGGCGTCAGCCGGGCGATCCGCGCGACGGTCTCTTCATCCAGCCGCGCGGGCGTCGTGAAATCCGCGCCGCCATGGGCAATACGGTGCCCGATCGCCTCGATCCCGCCGATACCTTCGGCCTCAAGCAAAGCGGGCACAGCGGCGATGGCAGCAGCCAGATCGCCATGCGGCGCCGTCCCCGACCGCGCCGTGCCATCCACGCTCAGTGCGTAGTCACAGGCCCCGTCGCGAAACCGTTCGAAGGCGCCCTTGAGCACCTGCCGCGTTTCGTGCCCGGCGCCCCGCGCCCGGTCGAAGACGCCGAATTTCAGGCTCGAACTGCCCGCATTGAAAACGAGTATGCGCATCCTGTCCCTCCGGTCTGCCGACACGATAAGAGACATTGTGCAGTTGCGAAACCATGACAGGGATCAATCCGGCAGAACACCGTGCAACACGGTCCTTCTGCTCATCTTTGATCCAGAAATACCCTCGGGGGGATCCAAGGGGGGCAGACAGCCCTCCTTGGCGCAGGAAGCGCGAGGGGGCGCGCAGCCCCCTCGCCTGTGCCTGTAACAAGCGGGGCGCGCAGCCCCCTCGTCCCTTACTGATCCTCGTCGTCGTCCGGCTCTTCCTCGACCACCGGGATCTTGTAATCCCCGCGCAGCCAGCGGGCCAGATCCACATCCGCGCAGCGTTTCGAGCAGAAGGGCTTGTACTCTTCCACCATCGGCTTGCCGCATTGGGGACAGCGCACGCTCATGCCACCCATCCCGGCAGCGCCGCGCGGTCGCGTTTGCGCGCCAGCTCGTAATTGCCGAGCGGCGTCCAGCCCGCCATGTTCGCTTCCCCGGCATCGGCGCGGAAGGCCTTGCCGATCACCTGTTCCAGCACATGCCGGTCGCGTTTCGGGCAGGGCGCGAAATCGACGATCACCATGCCGCCCAGCCCCCGCAGCCGAAGCTGGCGCGGCAGGTCGCGCGCCGCCGCGATCGAGGCTTTCAGCCCTGCCGCCGGCGAAGTATCGGCGCCGGTATTCACATCGACCGCGACGAAGGCGCGGGTCGCCTCGATCCACATCGAAGCGCCACCATCGAGCCGCACTTCGGGGCGCGACAAGGCAGCGAGCTGATCGAGCACACCGTGATGGTCCAGCGCCTCGCCGCTGTCGTCGACCTCGTCCACATCGCCCCAGTCGCGCCACGCCAGTTCATGCGGCCCCGGCGCGTCGACCAGAAGCTCGGGCGCGCCGTCGATATCGCCCAGCACGGCCTCGGCAAGGCCGCGCATTTGCAGGATATCCTCGGCGATCTCGTCCTCGGTCGCGTCCTCGCAGACCGAACGCAGGATCAGACCCAGATCTTCGTCCGCGCCCGTCATCGCCTCGCTCGCCAGATCGGCCAGACCGCGGCGCGTATCCTCGTCGCGGATCGCGCGCGAGATATTGAGCCCCGGCGCACCGGGCGTGACGATGGCGTAACGGCTCTTGAACAGCACCCGCAGCGTCAGCGGCAAAGCCTTGCCGTCCTCGGACGCGCCGGTGACCTGCACCAGGATCGGCTGGCCCGGACGCAGGCCCTTGGGCGCGCGCAGGAAACCGCTCTGACCGTCGGGCAGATCGACGAACACGCCTCCCAGCCCTTTCACGGGCCGCCCGACAATGCCGCGCAAAATGGCGCCGGTGGCGAAACCGTCCTGCTCCAGCGCAAGATCCTGCAGCACGCCGTCGATGATCAGCGCCGCGACTTCGCGGCCCTCGATCTGTCCCAGCGCGATGACCGAGCCCTTCATGTCCGGTACCCCGCCGCGTTGAGAAGTGTCGCCGTTTCGGCCAGCGGCAGGCCCACGACCGCGCTGAACGAGCCCTGAATCCACGGAATGAACGCGCCCGCGCGCCCCTGAATGCCGTAGGCGCCCGCCTTGCCCTGCCATTCGTCCGAGGCGAGATAGCCGTTCAGCTCGTCGTCCGACAGGCGTTTCAGCTTCACGGCGGTTTCCACCACGCGCTCCCATATCTGGTCGCCGCGCTTGACGGCGACAGCGGTGATGACCGTGTGGCGTCGCCCGCCCATATCCGTCAGGAATTCAGCCGCTTCCGCCGCGTTCGCGGGCTTGCCCAGAATGCGGCGGCCCAGCGCGACGGTGGTGTCGCCGCACAGCACGATCTCGTCGGCTGCGGCGCTGACCGCCTGCACCTTCTCGCGCGCCATGCGGGCGCAATAGGGGCGGGGCAATTCACGGGGATGCGGGGTTTCGTCGATATCGGCAGGACGGACGGCGTCAGGAATGACGCCGATCGTCGCCAGCAGGTCCAGCCGGCGAGGGCTGGCCGAACCCAGTACAAGCTTCATCACTTGAAGCGATAGTTGATCCGGCCCTTGGTCAGATCGTAAGGGGTCATTTCAACTTGGACCCGGTCGCCCGCGAGGACACGGATGCGGTTTTTCCGCATCTTGCCTGCCGTATGCGCGATGATCACATGGCCGTTGTCCAGCTCGACCTTGAACGTCGCGTTCGGCAGGAGTTCCTTCACGACGCCGGGAAATTCGAGCAGTTCTTCCTTGGCCATGGTCTCTCCGATTAGGTATAAACCCGCACGAGGCGGGCGCGAGCCATATGCGCCTTCATTCGCGGATTTTCAAGGTTTAACTTGCGGCGACGACCTTGGTTCCGTTGCCAAGCCGCGTTTCCTGTTCTTCCCAGTGCCGCAGGTTCAGCACGCCGCCATCCGCGCGGGTCTGCGCGATCAGCCCGCGCGACACCTTTCCGACCACCCATCCGGGCGCGTCCAGCGTGCCCTTGGCCAGCACGCCATCCGACGGCCAGTCGCGGTCGGGCGGGCCGTAAATCGCTGCGGCGCCGGTGTTTTCCTCGCATCCGGCGCACCAATCGGCATCGCCGACCAGCGGCGCATGGACCACCGCGCACTGGTTTTCCAGCGCCCGCGCCATCGAGCCGATGCGCACCCGCCAATAGCCTGCCGAGGTCTCGGTGCAGGACGGCGCGAGCAGGATCTCGACCCCCTCTTCGGCCAGCTTACGCGACAGAAGCGGGAATTCGCTGTCGTAACAGATCACCACGCCCAACTTGCCCAGCGGCGTCTCGAAAATGTTGAGTCCCTCATCCCCGGGCACGACATCCCAGTCTTCGCGCTCAAACCGGGTCATGATCTGCTTGTCCTGATGCCCCACCACCCCGTGCGGCCCGTAGAGCGTCGCACGGTTGACGGGCCGGTTGCCGGTAAAGACCGGCCCCGAGGGCCCGAGGATATAGACCCCGTGCTCGGCGGCGAGTTTCGAGAAGGTCTCGTTCATCGCGGGCGTGTGTTTGGCCACCTCGGACAGCGCACCTTCCAGATCCGCCGCCACAGCCTTGCCGCCAAGGCTTGCCAGTTCCATCGCGCCGTATTCGGGAAAGACCAGAAGCTCGGCGCCTTCGCCGACCGCCGCGCTGACCCAGCGTTCGGCCTTGGCCTCGAAATCGGCGAAGCTGTCGAACCAGTCCAGCGGATAGGCCGCCGTGGCGATCGTGACAGTATCGGTGTCGGTATCGGTCATGTCAGCTCCCGGATCCAGAATTGCAGCGGCTTGGCGCTTTCGCCCGCGTCGCCGATATCCTTCCAATGGTATTGCGCAACGACGCCCGGCAAGGGCCGGTAGCCGCGTTTGCGCCAGAACGCGTCGAGCGGGCGGTAATCCGCGGGCCGGGCCGGATGCTCTGCCGGACGCTGAACCCCGCAAAAAACCACATGACGACGCCCCAATTCTGCGGCTTTCCCCTCGCGAATGTCAAAGAATCGATGTCCGACGCCGTGACCGCGATAGTCGGGCAGCAGCACCGATTCGGCACAATAGAAAATGTCCGACAAATCCAGCCCGGTGCCCTCGAAGGCGCTGGCGAATTCGTCGGCGTGATCTTCCATCGGCATCCCGGTCGCGGCGCCGACCAGCGTATCCCCGTCGAACGCCCCCGCCACCACCGCGCGTGGATTGTCACGGTAGGGCTCCAGATAGCGGCGCTCATAGGCCAGATCGCCGTCATAGAGATAGGGCCAGTCGCGGAAGACCCGGATGCGCAGCTTGGCCACCCGGTCCAGAGCCGCCTCCAGCGCGGCGCCCGAAAGCGCCTCGACCTTCACGCGCTCACCTGCCGGATCCAGTCCTGAAGATTGTAATAGGTCGTCACGCGGGTGATCTTGCCGTCCTTCAGGCTGAAGAACCCGCCCGCCGGCAGGACATAGGTCTGGCCATGCGCTTCGGGCAGGCCGGGATCGGTTTTCAGATAGGTGCCGTTCACCACGAATTCCGCCGCGCCGCGCGTGCCGTCATCCGAGCCATAGACGACCATGTCGGTCAGCCGCTCTTTATAGGTCTCGGACATATGCGCGCAGAACTCGGCAAAAGCCGCCTTGCCCATCCGCGCGTCGCCCTCGTTCACGTGATGGACGAAGTCGTCGTGCAGGCAAGCGCCCATCGCATCGGTATCGCCGGCGTTGAAGGCGTCGTAATAGGCCTGAATCGTGGCGCGGGCTATTTGCTGGGCGGTCGTCACGCTGAACTCCTGTCGTTGCGATGGCAAGATTAGCGCAGCGACCGGCAGGGAAAAGACCGAAAAGCGGCGCCGCCGGGATGCCAGCGACGCCGCGTCTGATGGGCCGGTTTCCCGGCCCGGTAGATGGCTCAGCGCAGGGCTGCCGCCACCGCATCGCTAAGCGGCGTGGTCGGACGCCCGATCAGCGCCGAAAGCGTCTTGCTGTTGTCGAAGAGCGCCCCTTCTCCCGCACAAGCATCGGAATCGGCGAATATCTGCGCGACCGGCGTGGGCAGGCCCACCTGCTCCAGCATCTGGGTATAGGCCTCTTTGCTCATCGCGGCGAAGGGAACGTCCTTGCCCACCTGCGCCGAGACTTCGGCGGCGAATTCCGGCATCGTAAAGGCTTCGTCGCCGGCCAGCTCATAGACCTTGCCCGCATGGGCGTCATCCGAGGCCACGACCGCGATCGCCTCGGCGTAATCGGCGCGCGTCGCCGGGCTGACCTTGCCCGAGGCATTGACCCCGGCCACCGCCCCCGCCTGCAGCGCCCCGGCCAGCGTGCCGGTGTAGTTCTCGATATACCAGCCATTGCGCAGCACGGTCGTCGGCAGCGGCGAGGCCGCCAGCACCGCCTCGGTGGCGATATGGTCCTGCGCCAGAAGCATCGGCGAGGCCTCGCCTTTCAGGATCGACGTATAGACAAGGCGCCCCACGCCCGCCGCCTCGGCCGCCTTGATGACATTGCCGTGCTGTCCTGCCCGGTCGTTGAAATCGCTCGACGAGATCAGCACCAGCACGTCGATCCCCGCCAGCGCAGGCGCCAGCGTCTCGGGCTTGTGGTAATCGAAGGGCCGCGCCTCGATGCCCAGATCCGCCGCCTTGGCGGTATCGCGCACCAGAGCCACCAGCGTGGCGCCGGGGGCGCGGGATTTCAGTGCGTCGATTGTCAGGCGGCCAAGCTGGCCGGTGGCGCCGGTGACGGCAATTGTCTGGGTCATGATGGTCCTCATCGTGCTTGATACAGGACAGATAACACCTTACTTACAAATCGTAAGTACCCACAAAAATGTTAGTGTGCAGAAAGGCTTTCCATGGCCAGCCCCGACCAGACCGCCGAAACGGCCCGCGCGATGCTCGATGCGTTCGCCAAGGCCGATGTGATGGCCGCCGAATGTCCCTCGCGCGCCTTGCTTCAGCACCTGACGTCGCGCTGGGGCGTGCTGGTGATGGCCGCTCTCGCCACCGGAACGCACCGCTTCGCGCA
The DNA here is from genome assembly GCF_017303295.1 of Rhodobacter sp. NTK016B. Classification (GTDB taxonomy): domain Bacteria; phylum Pseudomonadota; class Alphaproteobacteria; order Rhodobacterales; family Rhodobacteraceae; genus Pararhodobacter. Next base: position 33,862 of record NZ_JAFKOK010000018.1, read on the forward strand.
GCTTCGCCGCCGGATCGGCGGGGTGAGCGAGCGGATGCTGTCCCAGACCCTGCAGCAGCTCGAAGGCGACGGATTCGTGCATCGTCACGATTACGGCGAAGTGCCACCGCGCGTGGAATACACACTCACCCCGCTGGGACATGAGGCGGCGGGGCATATCCTGTCGCTGGTGGGATGGCTCGAAGACAGCCTGCCCGCGCTTCTCGCGGCCAAGGCCGAACGGGCCGCTATTGCGACGCCGGCCCGAACCGCTCCAGCATCCGCTTGAGGATCTGGTCGCGCGTCTGGCGATAAGCCTGCAACTTGGTCTCGCGCGTCTCGCCCAGCCCGGTCGGGTCCATGATCGGCCAGTATTCGACGTCGATATGCGCGTAACGGGTGAGCTCCAGCGCCGCGCGCTGGCTGGCAGGCGACAGCGCCACGATCAGGTCGAACCCCGACAGATCGTCGCCCCAGTCCATCATCTCCTCGAACGAGCGCGAGCGGTGCCGCGACAGCTCGACCCCCTTCTCGGCGCTCACCGCGATAGCGAAGCCGTCGATATCCAGATCGTTGTGAACACCGGCGGACTGGACATAGGCGCGCTGGCCATAGAGCTGCTTCATGAAGCCCTCGGCCATCGGGGAACGCACCGCGTTATGATCGCAGCAAAACAGGACGGAACTGGGAAAACCCTCTCCCATCACGCACCGCGGTTGAGAACGCTGATCAAGGTGAACAGGCGCCGCGCGGTGTCGAGATCGATCTCGGCCTTGCCCTCGAGCCGCTCCTGCAAGACCCGCGCGCCCTCGTTGTGGATCCCGCGCCGGGCCATGTCGATCGCCTCGATCTGGCTGGGCGGCAGGCGCTTGACGGCCTCGAAATAGCTCGCGCAGATCTGGTCGTAATCCTTCACCACCTGCTTGAACGGCCCCAGAGACAGGTGCAGCTCGCCCACCCGATCGCCGCTTTCCTGCGCTACCTCGACCACCAGCCGCCGGTCGCGGATCGCCAGCGCCAGCCGGTAGGGCCCCTCGGGCACGGCGCGCCCCTCGCGCGACGGCAATGTAAAGGAATTGTCCTCGAGCAGGTCGAAGACCGCGACCTTGCGTTCCTGCTCCATCTCGGGCGTGACCGGCGGCAGACCGGAATCGTCGATGTCGATATGGCAGATACGGCTCATGGCAAGGCTCTCACGTCAGGTCCGACGGTCATGCAACACCCCCGCCGCCGGATCAAGCGCGATGACGAAGCCGCTCCCTGCGCCCGCATCTTTGATCCACAAATATCCTCGGGGGGTGAGCGCGCAGCGCGAGGGGGGCAGACAGCCCCCCTCGCGCTGCGCGCCAAACGCGCCATCTGCAACCGGGTCGACTGCCCGCAAACGAAAAACGGGGGCCCGAAGGCCCCCGCTCTCGTATCCGGACAGGATCGCGTGTCACTCGCCGAGGCGGGTGATGCGGCCGTCGGTAAAGGGCTCGTAGGGCTGGTGGCTTTGCAGGTAGTCCACCAGCACATCGGCCAGATCCGGGCCGAAATCATAGGCATTGCTGGCCTCGTCGCGGAAGATCGCGTAGCCGTCGCCGCCATTGCGCATGTAGTCGTTGGTCACGACGCCATAGGTCGCCTCGGGGTCGATCGGCAGCCATTCGCCATCGGCCTCGACCATCACGTCCGACACGCGGCTTCCCGCTTCGGCGGCCGGATCAAAGGTGTATTTCAGGCCCGCCACCTGCGCGAAGCGGCCCGCGCCATCCTCAAGCTGGCTCACGCCGTTTTCCAGCGCGGCGACGATATTGGCGCCCGACAGCTCGAACGTGGCCAGCGTGTTCTGAAACGGCAGGACCGAATAGACCTCGCCCAGCGTCACCACGCCCTCGTCGATCGAAGAGCGCAGACCGCCCCCGTTCTGGATGGCGATGGTCACGCCCTGATCCGCCACGCGGTCGAGCATCGCATCGGCCACCAGCGTGCCCATCGAGCATTCCATCTGACGGCAGATACTGCGGTCGCCTTCGATCAGACCCGCGGATTCGGAGACGGCCTGATTGCGGAATTCGTCGATCGGACCGGCCAGACCGGCGACCCATTCGGCGATCTCGGCATCGGGTTCGACCTCGGCGGTGATCGGAATCGCATCGCCCGAGGCGTAGACCAGATTGCCCTCGTCATCGAGTTCCAGCACCAGATGGCCCAGATAGCGGCTATAGGCGCCCGCCGTCACCACCGGGACCAGCGCGCCGTCTTCGGCATCGACCCAGGTCGGATAGGGGCCGTCGCGATCGGGGTCCGAGGCCGACAGGTAGGTATGGCTGTGCCCGCCGACAACGGCGGCCAGACCCGGCACCTGCGCCGCAATTTCCTGATCCTTGCGGTAGCCGACATGGGTCAGTGCGATGATCGGCGCGGCGCCTTCGGCCTGCAGCTCGGCGACGGCGGCATTCAGCGCCTCGATCTCGTCATTGAAGGTGACGGTCGGTCCGGGCGACGAGGTCTCGACCGTGTCGGTGGCCAGCGCCGAGACGATGCCGATCCGCATGTCGCCTTCTTCGATGATCGTGTAGGGCGCGACGCGGCCCGCCAGCATTTCCGCGCCCGACACGTCAAGATTCGACGACAGGATCGGGAAGCTCACATTGTCGAGGAACACGGCCAGCCCTTCCGGGCCCAGATCAAATTCGTGGTTGCCCACCGCCATCGCATCGACGCCGATCCGCTCGAGCAGCTCGGCTTCGACCTCGCCGCCATAGGTGGTGTAGAACAGCGACCCCTGCGAGGCATCGCCCGCATCCAGCACGATGACCGGATCGCCCTCGGCTTCGATGGCCGAGCGCATCTGGTTGACCAGCGTATAAAGCCGCGCGGCGCCACCGAAGCACTCGCCCGCCGCCTCGGATTCGCTCGAACAGGTGGAGTTGTAGCGGCTGACCGATTCGATCCGGCTGTGGAAATCGTTGAAGTGCAGAATATGCAGGTCGGTCGCGAAGCCGGGCAGCGTGCTGGCTGCGACCAGCGCGGTCGAACCGAGCAGCGCTTTGAACTGGGTGTTGAAGGACATCATATACCCCTGATGGATTTTTTTCTCGTAGGTCAAAGATTGCGCGGCTGAGGAACGAAGTCAAAGCCTCACCGCAGGGTTTCGCCACGGCAGGTGACACAGGCATGACGGGTGGACCGTCCCGGCGCGAAATCCTGCCCATTGACCGGGCGTCACGCTTTCGGCATGAGCAGGTCATGCTGATTTACAAGATCTTCCGCCGCTCCGAATGGGATGCCTTCGTCGTCGCGGGCCACACGGCGGGCGCGCCCGTCGATCTGGCGGACGGCTATATTCACCTGTCGACCTCCGCGCAGGTGGTCGAAACCGCCGCCAAGCACTTCGCGTCGGAAAGCGACCTCGTGCTTCTGGCGCTGGAAAGCGACACGCTCGGCGACGCGCTGAAATGGGAACCGTCGCGCGGCGGCGCGCTGTTTCCGCATCTCTACCGCGCCATGACGACCAAGGATGTGCTATGGGACAAATCCCTGCCGCTTGGCGCCGCCGGTCACATCTTTCCCGAAGGCGTGGTCTGATGATCGAGAAACTGGGCCTGTGGGCCATGCACCGGATCGACCCCGAACAGGGGCACGGACTGGCCCTGAAGGCGCTCAGATCAGGGCTGGTGCCGCTGCCCGGTCAGATCAGTTCGGCGCGGCTTCGTACCGAGATCGCCGGGCTGCAACTGCCCAACCCGGTGGGCCTTGCCGCCGGGTTCGACAAGAACGCCGTGGCGCTGGCGCCGCTGGCCCGCGCGGGGTTCGGCTTTGTCGAGGTCGGCGCGGCGACGCCGCGCCGGCAACCGGGCAATCCGCGCCCGCGCCTGTTCCGGCTGTCCGAAGACCGCGCCGTCATCAACCGTTTCGGCTTTAACAACGAGGGCGCGCAGGCCATCGCCGCGCGCCTCGCGCAGCGACGCGCCGGGCCGGTAGTCGGGCTGAATCTGGGGGCCAACAAGGACAGCACGGATCGGGCCGAGGATTTCGCGCGCGTGCTGGAAACCTGCGGTCCCTTCGTCGATTTCGCCACCGTCAACGTGTCGTCCCCCAATACTGAGAAACTGCGCGACCTGCAGGGGGCCGAGGCCCTGCTGGGCCTTCTGCGCGGTGTCATCGCGCGCCGCGATACGCTCGAGCGCCGGATCCCCGTCTTCCTGAAGATCGCGCCGGATCTGAACGATCAGGAATTGTCCGACATTGCCGGCGTGGCGGTCGAATGCGGTCTGGACGCGGTAATCGCCACGAACACCACGCTGGACCGCGAAGGTCTGAAAAGTGCGCATCGGGGCGAGGCAGGCGGGCTTTCCGGCGCGCCATTGTTCGAAAAATCCACCCGCGTGCTGGCCCGCCTGTCGCAGCTTCTGGACGGGCGCGTGCCCTTGATCGGCGTGGGCGGGATCGCCTCGGCCGACGACGCCTATGCCAAGATTCGCGCCGGGGCCTCGGCCGTGCAGCTTTACTCGGCGCTCGTTTATGGTGGCATGTCGCTGGTGCCCCGGATCGTGCACGGGCTGGACGCGCTTCTGGAACGCGATAACTTTGCCCATGTACGCGACGCCGTCGGCACCGGGAGGGATGAATGGCTGTAGAGATCTGGCACAATCCGCGCTGCTCGAAATCGCGGCAGGCGCTGGCCTATCTGGAAGACAAGGGCATCACCCCCGAGGTGCGGCTCTATCTGAAGGACCGCCCCTCGCGCGATGAAATCCGCGAGATGCTGGGCGCGCTCGACCTGCCCGCGACCGAGCTTCTGCGCAAGGAAGGCGCGGCGCTGAAGACCGAGGTCGAAAGCGTCATCATTAACGCCATGGCCGCCGATTCCTCGCTGATCGAACGCCCGGTGATCCGCAACGGCAACCGCGCCGTGATCGGACGCCCGACCGAAAAGATCGACGAGATCCTCTGACCTGCCACGAACGGCTCTTGCTGGCTCAGCCCGCCGTTCTGACCGCGCGCACGGCAAAGACGCAGGCATCCGTCGGCAGTTGCGGCACCGTCGCGCAAAGTCCGCGTGCGATGTTCCACGCTGCCAGCACGCGCGGCACGTAATCGCGCGTCTCGGCATAGGGCGGGACGCCGCCATTGCGCCGCACCGCGCCCTCGCCCGCATTGTAGCCCGCCAGCGCCAGCACGATGTCGCCGTCGAACTCATCAAGAAGCCAGTCCAGATAAGCCACGCCGCCCCGGATATTCTGTTCGGGATCGTTGGCATCCGCGACGCCGAACCGCGCGGCGGTGGCGGGGATCAGTTGCATCAGCCCCTGCGCGCCCGCATGGCTGACCGCGCCGACCCGCCCCGCGCTTTCGACCGAGATCACCGCCAGCGCCAGCGCGGGCGACACCCGCGTGCCGACCGTCGCCATCAGGATCGCGGCGTTATGCGCGGCGGCGATATCCTGAAGGTGCTGCACGCCGGGTTCCGGCACGCGCCGGTCGTCGGGGGCATCGCGCAGGGCCTCCATCGCGGCCAGAAACCGCCCCTGTCCCTGCGCCAGATTGGGCGAGACCGCGTCCCAGAACCAGCCGAACCGCGCCCCGTCCGCGCCCGGCGCGGGCAGTGGCTGGGCCGCGCGCGTGACGGAACTGTCGAGCGGCGCCACGGGGTCGGGCGGGGCAAGGCGGCGCGCCTGTTCCTCGGGATCGACCTGCACGTCGATCCGGCTGCGCCCGTCCTGCGGCGCGACCCCGATCCTGCGAAACGTGAAATCGCCCTGCGGCGCGACCTGAGCGATCGCGGGAAGCGGGGCGGACAGCGCAAAACAGGCCAGCCCAGAGAGGGCGGCCACCAGAAGGCTGCGACGGATGGGCAAGCTGCTCGGCATGGCCCCGGATTGTTGTTTTTCCGTTATGGACACTACCCTGCCAGAAAACCGCGAGTCGCAAAAGCCCCGCGTCAGGCGCGTAGGGCCAGGGCCCGGCCATTCTGTACGGCAAATGCGGCTTTGGCCGGAAGCAATGGCAAGGTCTCACCCAACCGGCACCCGAGTCGCGCCCCCGAATCGTCCTTTTTCCCGGCGACCTGTGCCCATGCCGGGCAAACGCAGTTTCCGGTTTGGCGCCCTATCCGACCCGCCAGACAGCATCGTCGCGCCACCGGAGACAAGTCACGAAATGACGCGAGCCCTGCCTTGTTTCCGTCGGAATTGACACCCGATTACGCCCCGAACCGGACCGATAAGGAAGCTGCCAAGAACGAAGCCGGTAACACATCCCAACCCCATCCGGTTTCGGTCAAGGCAAGACGTTCATAGTACCTTGTTCTCTGGAGAGACTAACATGACCTTCCTGACCAAACTGAAAACCTTCGCCGCCGATGAATCGGGCGCCGTCACCGTCGACTGGGTCGTGCTGACCGCCGCCATCGTCGGCCTCGGCCTGGCCGTGATCACCTCGGTTCGTACCGGCGTGGGCAGCCTCGGCACCGACATCTCGAACTCGCTGACCAGCGCCTCGGTCGCGACGCTCGGCACGCTCGGCGTCAGCAACTAAGCGCGGGCGACACGCCTTTGATGACGCGGCCACCCCACGGGGTGGCCGCTTCCATATCCGGGATCGGCCATCGGGCCGGGGGACAGGGCGGCCGGGCGACACGGCGGGCCCTATCTTTGCGACCACAACCTCAGCGTGATTTTCACAAAGCTGTCACCGATCGGCCTGGAAGAGCCACGTTGTCGCCCTATTCGATTGTTACAACCTATTAGTGTTCATACCCGGTTGCGCTGAGGCGCTCTCGGGTCAAGCGTACAGGAGCGAACGATGCGTGCCCTCCAGATCGGAATCCTCGGGATTGGTCTCGGCCTTGCCGGTTTCGGCGTCTACATGGCGCAGAACTATGTCAGCCAGACACAGGCCGCGATTGCCGCAGCTCAGGCACGCGGGGCTGATCAGGTGTCGATCCAGACCGTGCCCGTGCTCGTCGCAACGCGCCAACTTCGTTATGGCGAACCGATCGGCCCGGACGCGGTTCAGGTCGTTGACTGGCCCGCCGCCGCCGTGCCGCAGGGCGTCTTTCAGGACATCAACGTGCTGATCCCCGATCCCAGCCGCCCCCGTATCGCCCTGCGCGCAATGGAGCCGATGGAGCCGCTGCTGGATCTGAAGGTCTCGGATCCCGGGCAGGCCGCCGGTATCGCCGCGATCCTGACGCCGGGCCTGCGCGCCTTCACTATCCGTGTGGACCAGAATAGCGGGATTTCCGGCACACTGCGCCCGTCCAACACCGTCGATATCTACTGGACCGGTCGCGGCGCCGAAAACGGCGAGGTTACGCGCCTGCTGTCGTCGGGCGTCCGCATCATCGCGCTGGACGAAAACGCCGATCAGGACCGCAATTTCCAGGGCGTGCCCCGCTCGATCACGGTCGAGGCCACGCCTGAAACCGTCGCCACCCTGGCACAAGGTCAATCCACCGGGCGGCTGTCGCTGTCGCTGGTGGGTCTCGACGATGACTCGACCCCCACGCAGATCCAGGTCGACGGCCGCAGCTTGCTGGGGATCGAAGAAGCGCCTGCGCTTCAGGCCCCCGAGCGCTGCACCGTGCGGACGCGCCGGGGCTCGGAAGTGGTGATGATCGAGATCCCCTGCACCAACTGAGCAGGGCCCTGAACGCGGTTCCGCCAGCGCTTTCAATCCCCGATTGCGTCTTTCGGGCAACAGGCGCGCCCCCAATATCTGGGGGCGCGCCTGTATTCCGACGCCAGACCTCGGCACAGATTTGTCGATCTACGCGAAAGACGCGCCGCAATCATTTGAATCTTGCAAAAAAAATCGGTTTCCCGCATCCTTCAGACAAAGCGCCCGTCAGAGGCCGATACAAATCGTGATCGAGAGGCAGGATCACATGACCATGAAACGGACGATCGCGTCGGTGATGACACTGGCGATTGTTGGCCTCGGGCAGGCCATCCTTCCCGCCACTCCCGGCTGGGCGCAGACGATGCGCGTGTCCTCGGGGCGGGCGCAGGATACGCTGGCCGTCGCGATGAACCGCGCGGTAGTGGTGGAAACCGATACCCCCTTCGTTGAATTGTCGATCGCCAATCCCGGCATCGCCGATATCTCGACCCTGTCGGACCGCTCGATCTACGTGCTCGGCAAGGCACCGGGACGAACCACACTGACCATCCTCGGGGCAAATGGCGAGCTGATCGCCAATGTCGAAGTGCAGGTCACCCCCGATGTGGCCGAGTTCCGCGAACGCCTGCGCCAGATCCTGCCCAGCGAGCAGATCGAAGTCCGCACCGCCAATGACGGGATCGTGCTGTCGGGCATCGTTTCCTCAGGCGCCCGTCTGGACGCAGCGCTGCAACTGGCCGAGCGGTATGCCCCCGGCCGGGTCTCGAACCTGATGAGCGTCGGCGGCACCCAGCAGGTGATGCTGCGCGTGCGTTTCTCGGAAGTGCAGCGCTCGGCCGCGCAGAGCCTTGCGGCCAGCCTGTCGGCCAGCCATGGGCGCTCGCAGGTCGGCACCGGCCGCTTCGGCACCGAAGCCCTCGGCACTGCCGGTCTGGCGATCCCCACGATTGAAAACAGCACCGAATCCCAAGGCGTCATCACCGGCGGCTTCTCGATCGGCGCGGTGCAGTTTCAGGTCATGCTGGAAGCGATGGAATCGAACGGGCTTGCCCGGACGCTGTCGGAACCCAGCCTGACCGCCCTGTCGGGGCAGGAAGCGCATTTCCTTGCCGGTGGCGAGGTTCCGGTGCCGGTGATCGGCGACTCGGGCAGCGTGACCATCGATTACCGACCCTTCGGCGTCGAGCTGACCTTTACCCCGCGCGTGGTCGATGGCGACGTGATCAATCTGTCGCTCGATGCGATGGTGTCGAGCCTCGACAGCTCGAACTCGGTCACGACGGGCGGCGTTTCTGTCCCCGCCTTCCGGGTGCGCCAGACCTCGACCACGGTCGAGATGCGAGACGGCGAAAGTTTTGCCATCGCCGGCCTTCTGCAAGACGATTTCCAGGGCTCGATCGGGCAAGTTCCGTGGCTGGGCGACATCCCCGTACTGGGCGCGCTGTTCCGGTCCTCGGATTACCAGCGTTCGCAGAGCGAGCTGATGATCTTCGTCACCGCCCATCTGGTCAGCCCGACCCGCGGCGAGGCGCTGCTTCTGCCCACCGATCGCGTCCGCCTGCCCAACGAATCCGAGCTGTTCCTGAACGGTCAGCTGACCGGCGGGACCACGGGCGCCTCCGAAGTCGCGCGGCAGGATTTCCGCGGCGGCTACGGCTATGTGATGGAGTAAGCGATGACCCTGCCCCGCACCACAGCCCCCCTGATGATCTCGCGCCGCGCGATGCTGCTGGGCCTGGCCGGCGGCACACTGGCCGCCTGCGATACGACGGGCGAGGTCGGCGCCTTCGTCGATGAGGGCGCCTTCGGCACCCCCACCGCGCATAACCTGCTGATCCAGACCGGGCAGCTCGATTATGCGGTGATCCTTGCCGAGCGTTTCGCACGCGAAGTCCCCAACACGGTGAATTTCGCGTTCGACAGCGCCCAGCTCGACGAAGCCGCGCGTTTCGTGCTGATGCGTCAGGCAAGCTGGATGGCGCAGTTCCCCGAACTGGCCTTCCGCGTCTTCGGCCATACCGACCTTGTCGGATCCGAGCGCTACAATCAGGGCCTCGGACTGCGCCGCGCGCGTGCCGTGGCCTCTTATCTGGTGAGCCTTGGCATCAACCGCCACCGCGTGCAGGCGGTCGTGTCCAACGGCGAAACCCAGCCCCTGATCCCGACGCCCGTGCGCGAACGCGAGAACCGCAGGGCGGTGACCGAAGTGTCGGGCTTCGTGCAAAACCATCCCCGGATCCTGAACGGCGAATATGCCCATGTCGTGCACCGGGAATACGTTGAGAGTGCCGTCCGGGCCCCGGATGTTCCCTGATACCTCTGCCGGGTTACCCTGTCCGGCACACCTCGCAACGCCCTGCCGACCTGTTCGGCAGGGCGTCTGCTTTGTGATGAAGCGCCAGACAATTACGCTTTCTTAGCCCCATTATCGCCAAGATTGTCACCGAGGTTGAGCAAGTCTCCCCATCCGTCCGGCCCCTTTGGCCGCGCGGCGCGGGCGGGACGGTTCAGGTGCCATTGCCCTGCAAAATGCAGGGACGGAGGATAAGAAAAATGTCGAGCGCAAGCACCAGCAAGCAACTTGCCCCTATCCGGGCCTGTACGATCTCGCGTGACGTGCAGAACTTCGATCTGCTGATCGAGGATATGGAGCTTGAACTGGGCGAAAGCTGGGGCGATCTGTCCTTTCCCAACGCGTTGAAATTTCTAGACCAACCCGATGCGCGGGGGATGGAATTCATCGCCATCGCGCTGGATGACGACGACGAGCCGAACATGGCGCTGGTCGAAGCGCTGATCCAACGGGCCAACACGCTGGATATCGCGGTGCTGGTCATCGCCGAAGAGCTGGGGCCGATCACGCTGCACCGGCTGCTGCGCCTCGGGGCCAGCGATTTCGTCCCCTACCCGCTGCCCGAAGGCGCGCTTCATGACGCGATCCAACGCCTGCGCACCCCGGTGACCGAGGTGTCGAATATCTCGGCGCAATCGCGGATGATGCCCAGCGCGTCGCAGAAAATGGGCGCGGTCTATGCCGTGCAGCCGCTTTCGGGCGGCTCGGGCGCCACGACCTTTGCCGTCAACCTTGCGTGGGAAATCGCGAATTCCGGGAAAGAGGCGCCCAGCGTCTGCCTGCTGGATTTCGACCTGCAGACAGGGTCGATCGCCACCTATCTCGACCTTGCCCGGACCGAAAAGGTCTACGAGTTGCTGTCCAACACCGCCGTGATGGACCGCGATTTCTTCATGAACACGCTGCAGACCTTCAACGACCGGCTGAAGGTGCTGACAGCCGCCGCCGACATGCTGCCGCTGGATCTGATCACGCCCGATGACATCGACCGCGTGATCACAATGGCGCGGGCGAATTTCGACGTGGTCATCATCGACATGCCCGGCACCGTCGTGCAATGGACCGAAACCGTGCTCAACGACGCCGATTGCTATTACGCGACGATGGAGCTCGACATGCGCTCGGCCCAGAACGCACTGCGGCTGATCCGCGCACTCAAGGCCGAAGACCTGCCCCTGTCGAAGCTGCGCTACGTACTGAACCGCGCGCCCAAATTTACCGACCTGTCGGGCAAGGCGCGCGCCAAGCGGATGGCCGAAAGCCTTGATATCGAATTCGAAGTCTCGCTGCCGGACGGCACCGCGCAGGTCACGCATGCCAACGACCACGGCCTGCCGCTGGCCGAGATCGCGCCGAAGAATCCGCTGCTGAAAGAAATCCGAAAAGTCGCGCAGGCTATCGCCGAAGCCACGCACGACCATAGCCGTGCGGCGGCCTGAGGAGATGTCCATGTTTTCCCGCTATCGCAAAGACACGCCTCCGGCCAGCGACACACCCAAGCGCGATTCGCGCGCGGTCCCGGTGCATGAAATCGCCTCGGTCTCGCCCTCGGCCCAGCCCACGCTGACGCCGCAGCCGCGCCCGGCGGCCCCGCCGCAACGCAGCTTCAAGGCCACGCCCAAGCCCGCCGGGATCAGCGCCCAGCCCGCCGCCAACGACAAGGATCGCCGCCGCAAGCAGCGCATCCTCGAAGTGAAATCCGAGCTGCATACGCGGCTGCTGGACAACCTGAACCTCGCCGCGCTCGACACCGCGTCCGAGGCCGAACTGCGCGCCGAAATCGCCTCGATCTCGGCCGAAGCGCTGAGCGAGATCAACTTCGCCCTGACCAGCGAAGAGCGTCTGACGCTGAATCAGGACCTCTATTTCGAGGTGCGCGGCCTCGGCCCGCTGGAGCCGCTGCTCAAGGACGACACGGTCAACGATATTCTCGTCAATGGCCCCAACCGGGTCTTTGTCGAACGCAACGGCAAGCTCGAACTCAGCGACGTCACCTTCAAGGACGAACGCCACCTGCTGCGGATCATCGACAAGATCGTCTCGGCGGTGGGCCGGCGTGTGGACGAATCGAACCCCTATGTCGACGCCCGCCTTGCCGATGGCTCGCGCTTCAACGCGATGGTGCCGCCGGTCGCGGTCGACGGCTCTCTGGTCTCGATCCGGAAATTCAAGAAAGAGAAGCTCGGGATCAACGATCTGGTGGGTTTCGGCGCCTTCTCGGAAGAGATGGCGATGTATCTCGAAGCCGCCGTCGCCACCCGGCTCAATGTCATCGTCTCGGGCGGTACGGGGTCGGGCAAGACGACCACGCTGAACGCACTGTCGTCCTTTATCGACAATTCCGAACGGATCCTGACGATCGAAGACACCGCCGAATTGCAGCTGCAGCAGGTCCATGTCGGCCGGATGGAAAGCCGCCCGCCCAATGTCGAGGGCAAGGGCGCGGTCACCCAGCGCGACTGTCTGCGCAACGCGCTCAGGATGCGCCCGGACCGGATCATCGTGGGGGAAACCCGCGGCGAAGAGGTCATCGACATGCTGCAGGCGATGAATACGGGTCATGACGGCTCGATGACCACGATCCACGCCAACTCGGCGCGCGACGCCGTCTCGCGGCTTGAGAACATGATCGCCATGTCCGGCATCGAGATGCCGTTGCGCGCGGTACGCAGCCAGATCGCCAGCGCCGTAAACCTGATCGTGCAGGCCTCGCGCCTGCAGGACGGCTCGCGGCGGATGGTCTCGATCACCGAAGTGACGGGCATGGAGGGTGACATCATCACCATGCAGGAAGTCTTCCGGTTCGAGCGCACCGGGCTTGAACCCAACGGCAAGATCCTTGGCCATTTCACCGGCTCGGGCATCCGCTCGCATTATTCGGATCGCTTCCGCCGCTGGGGCTATAACCTGCCGTCCAGCCTGTACGACGTCGTGTAAGAACAGGGTCCCGCCATGTCCATTTCCCCGACCCTGATGATCTATATCGCGATTTTCGGCGGCATCCTTTTGCTGGTCGAAGCGCTGTATCTGGTCGTTTTCGGCCGCTCTATCCGGCTGGGCAGCCGGATGAACCGTCGTCTCGACATGCTCGACAAATCCTCCGACCGGGCCGAGACGATGGAACGTCTGCGCAAGGAGGCGACGCAACACTCGAAATCGACGTCGATCCCCTTCTATTCGCTGCTCGCCGAAAAGGCGGAGAAAGCGCAGATTGCCTTCTCGCCGGTGATGCTGATGCTTGTGATGGTGCTGGTCGCCGCGTTCGGCTTCATGGCGCTGAGCCTTTTCACGCAGGCCCCGGTCGGCGTGCGCGCGGGCGTGGCGTCGGTGATGGGCGTCGGCGGCGTCTGGTTCTGGGTGTCGAACAAGGCCAAGAAACGCTTTGGCATGATCGAAGAGCAACTGCCCGACGCGATCGACCTAATCGTGCGCGGCCTGCGCGTGGGTCATCCCTTCATCCACGCCCTCTCGGCCGCCGCGCGCGAGATCCCCGATCCGCTCGGCAGCGAGCTGGGCCTCATCGCCGACGAGGCCGCTTATGGCCGCGATATCGGCGAGGCGCTGATGGCCTTCGCCGAGCGGATGGATATGCAGGATCTGCGCTTTCTCGCTGTGTCGGTGACGATTCAGGCGCAATCGGGCGGCAATCTTGCTGAAATCCTCGATGGTCTTTCGAAGGTCGTGCGCGCGCGTTTCAAGTTGTTCCGGCGCGTCCGCGCCATCACCGCCGAGGCGAAATGGTCCGGCATGTTCCTGTCGGCCTTCCCGATCGTCGCAATGATCGTGATCAGCGTGATCAAGCCGGATTACTACGACGAGGTGAAGGAAACGCCCTATTTCATTCCCACCGCGCTGGTGGTCGGTGCGTTTCTGGTGATCAACGTTCTGTACATGCGCAAGATGGTCAATATCAAAGTCTGAGGTATCCGCGTGCTGAGTCCCGACCTGCTTGAGAACCTGATGTCGCCGCCGGTGCTGATCGCGCTGATGCTGGCGGTCGGCGTAACGCTTGTGTTGATGATGCTGATGGGGCGTGGCGGGGAAAAGCCCGATCCGCTGGAAAAGCTGCGCCAGCAATCGCGCAACGAATACCACAGTCATGAGCGCACCAGCCTGAACCGCCGCACCGCCGCTGACGAAAACGCGCTGAACAAGCGTTTGGACAAGTTCAAGAATTTCCTCGAGCCGACCGACGAAGCCCAGATGGGCGAGGCCAAGCTCAAGATGATTCAGGCCGGCTATCTGGGCAAGAACGCGGTGCGCGATTTCCACGCGGCCAAGTTCATCCTCGGGCTGGGCGGGCTGATGATCGGTCTTGGCTATATCCTGCTCTTCCCGCCCGCCGAAGAGGCCTCGGTCCTCGCCACCGCGCTGCCGGTGCTGGTGCCGACGCTGCTGGGCTATTACTTCCCGATCTACTGGGTCAACAAGCGCCACGCCGAACGGCAGGACCAGATCCAGAGCGGCTTTCCCGATGCGCTCGACATGCTGCTGATCTGCACCGAGGCCGGGCAATCCATGGACCAGTCCATCGCCCGCGTGGCCAAGGAACTGCGTGCGGGCTATCCGGCGCTGGCCGAAGAATTCGACACCGTCTCGCACGAGACCAAGGCCGGCAAGGACCGGCTGGAAGTGCTGCGCGACATGGGTGTCCGCTGCGGCAATGCCGATATCAAATCCTTCGTCACGGTGCTGATCCAGTCGGCCACCTACGGCACCTCGGTCGCCGAAGCGCTGCGGGTCTATGCCAGCGAAATGCGTGACAAGCGCGTGATGCTGGCCGAAGAGAAGGCGAATGTCTTGCCGACCAAGCTGACACTGGGCACAATGATGTTCACCGTGCCGCCGCTCCTGATCATTCTGGTCGGTCCGTCGGTTTACGGGGTCATTACGATGTTGAGCACGGCTGACTTCAGTCTATGACGCGACTTTTCTGCCTGGCGCTGCTTATCGCGGTGTCGGGCTGCCAATCCAGCGGCGATTTTTCGCCCGACGGTCTGCCCGGCCGCGCTGTCAGCGCGGCCGAAGACGTGGACGGCTTGCTGGTGGGCCACCGGCTGATGGATGCGGGCGAATACGAGCTTGCGCTGCGCGCCTATTATCGCTCGATCGCCGAACAGGGGCCGACGATCGACGCGCTGTCCGCCATCGGCTCGGCCAATCTGCGGCTGGGGCGGCTGGGACAGGCCGAACAGATGCTGCGCCGGGCCATCGAATTCGACCCCGAATTCGTCCCCGCCATCAACAATCTCGGCGTCGTCATGGTCGAGAACCGCGACTGGGGACAGGCCGCGCATCTGTTCCGCACCGCCTTTGCGCTCGACTCCGGGCGCTCCGAAGAAATCCGGGAGAACCTGCGCCTTGCGCTCGCAAATCTCGAGGATTCGGGCTATACTGACGAAAACAACGATAATTTCGCTTTGGTGCGGCGCGGCGACGGACGGTTCCTTCTTCTCGCCTCACACTGAGCGTCGAGCAGTAAAGGACAGAGCATGCGCAAGGTGTGGATGGCACCGATGTGCCTGGTGGGGCTTGCCCTGCTGGCGGGCTGTGGCGAATCGATGCGGGCGCAGACGGCACGCGCCATCGACAGCGTCCAGTCGATCGATCAGGAAAACATGGCCGAGATGATGCTCGCCGTGTCCGACCCGCGCGAAGCCGTCCAGTATTTCACCGCCCAGTCCCAGCAATATCCCGACCGCGTGATCTTTCGTCGCGGGCTGGCCCGCTCGATGATGCGCGCGGGCGATGCCGAGGCCTCGATCCCGGTCTGGCAAGAAGTCCTCGCTCATCCCGAGGCCACGCTGGACGACCGCGTCGATCTGGCCGAGGCCTATATCCGCTCGAATAACTGGCCGCAGGCCGAGGCCACGCTGAACTCGATCCCGCCCACGCACGAGACCTATTCGCGCTATCGGCTCGAAGCCATGGTCGCCGACAGCCGCGAGCAATGGGACCGCGCCGACAGTTTCTATGAAATCGCCGTGGGCCTGACGCCCACCCCCGCCAGCACGCTCAACAACTGGGGCTATTCCAAGCTGACGCGTGGCGATGCGCGTGGCGCCGAACGGCTGTTTCTGGAAGCGCTGCAGCATGACGGCAGCCTGTTCCACGCCAAGAACAACCTTGTCCTCGCCCGCGCGGCGCAGCGCAATTACGAATTGCCACTGATCCAGATGACGCAGGTCGAACGGGCCGAGCTTCTTCACACGATGGCGCTGGCCGCGATCCGTCAGGGCGACGTGTCGATCGGGCGCGCACTGATGCAAGACGCCATCGCCACCCATCCGCAGCATTTCGAGGCAGCCGCCAACGCCCTCGCCGCTCTGCAATAGGCCCGGCCATGATGACCCAATCGGCCCATGCCGCACTGTGGCTTCTGATTTTCGCGACCCCTGTGGCGCTTTACGTGGCCTGGACTGACCTCAAGGCGATGCGGATCCCCAACATGGCCGTGCTGGCCCTGCTGGCGGTGTATCTGGTGGTGGGGCTGATCACCCTGCCGCTGCCCGTCTGGGGCTGGTCGCTGGTGCATTTCGTCGTCGTGCTGGTGATCGGTTTCGTCATCAGCCTGACAGGCGGCTTCGGCGCGGGCGACGCGAAATTCGCCGCGGCCATGGCGCCCTTCGTCGCCGTGGGCGATCTGCGGCTGTTCCTTGTCCTTCTGTGCGCGGTGTCGCTGGCGGCTTTCGTGGTACACCGGGCCATGCGCGCCCTGCCCTTCATCCGCCGCGCGACACCCGACTGGCAGAGCTGGCAGCGCAAGGAATTTCCTTTCGGGCTGGCCCTCGGTCCGTCGTTAATCTTTTATCTCGCTTTGGCGAGTATCTATGGAAGCTGATGCTTCCCGCTGAGGTCCGGCAATGAACGAGCAGGCGCCCGATTCCCGCATCCTTCCGCCGCCGCCCCCCGCGACGCTGGCCGATACCGGCCTGCCCGATACACTGATGCGCGACATCCTTCTGAAGACGATGTTCCGCATGTCGCTGAGCCATGTCTCGGATATCGCGCGCATCGTCTGCTTGTCCTTTGCACAGGTCCAGCAGCTTATCGACAAGGCACGCGGCGAGCGTCTGATCGAAGCCATGGGCACGATGAGCGCCACCTCAGAGTCGAACGAGATGGGCTATCAGCTGACCGATGCGGGCCGTCAGCGCGCGCAGCAGGCGCTGGCGATCTCGGAATACTATGGCGCGATGCCGGTGCCGCTGGAAGCCTATGGCGATCAGGTTCGGCGTCAGTCGATCCGCAAGGTCAAGATCACCCGCCAACAGCTCACCGCCGCGATGGGCGACCTGATCCTTCCCGACACGCTGCTGGCCGATCTGGGCCCTGCCGTGACGTCGGGCCGGTCGATCCTGATGTACGGCCCGCCGGGCAACGGTAAATCCTCGATCTCGAACGGGATCCGCGATGCGCTGGGGGATCATGTCTTCGTGCCGATGGCAGTGGTGCATTCCGGGCAGGTGATCTCGGTCTACGACCCGATCATCCACCGCCGCATCGAAACGCCCAAGCCGCAGGGCAGCCAGCTGCGCGTGCAGGGCGCGCGCCACGATCCGCGCTACGTCCTGTGCGAGCGTCCCACCGTCATCACCGGCGGCGAGCTTCGGCTCGACATGCTTGAACTGAAATACAATCCCGTCGCCCGCACCTATCAGGCGCCCTTGCAGTTCAAGGCGATGGGCGGGGTGTTCATCGTCGACGATCTCGGCCGTCAGGAAGAACCGCCGCAGGCGCTGGTGAACCGCTGGATCGTCCCGCTCGAGATGAATTACGACATCCTTGCGCTGACCTCGGGCGAGAAATTCATCGTGCCCTTCGACACGCTGGTGATCTTCTCGACCAACTTCCACCCGAACACGATCTTCGATCAGGCAGCGCTGCGGCGGATCTTTTTCAAGATCAAGATCGACGGCCCGACGCAGGCCGATTTCCTGAAGATCTTCGCGCTGGTGGCCCGCAAGCGCCGGGTGCCGCTGAACGAAGACGCGCTGATCCACCTGTTGCAAAACAAGTATCCGACAATCGACAACGTCTACTCGAACTATCAGCCCGTCTTCCTGATCGACCAGATCATCGCCATCTGCGACTACGAGGGGAAACCCTATCACATGTCGCCCGAGCTGATTGATCGCGCGTGGTCCAACATGTTCGTCAAGGATTCCGACATCATCCGCTGATCCGTTCGTGACGCGACGATCTGCTGGGCAGCGCCCGCCTTTCCAGCTTTGCTGAGCGCGGGAGGAGCCTGCATGACCGACATCACCCTGGAAACCCGCGTGCGCGACAGCTTCGCGCGGCAAACGATGATGCAGACCCTGGACGCGCAGCTTGTGTCCATCGCGCCGGGCCGCTGCGTGATCCGAGCGCCGATTGTCGACCACCTCAAGCAACAGCACGGCGCCGCCCATGCGGGGCTGGCCTTCACGCTGGGCGATACGGCGGCGGGTTACGCGGCCCTGTCGGTGATGGGGGAAGAGACCGACGTGATGACGGTCGAGATGAAGATCAACCTGCTCTCACCCGCTCTGGGCGACGCGCTGGAAGCCGTGGGACAGGTGATGCGCGCGGGCAAGCGGCTGACCGTCGTCACCGCCGAGGTCTTTGCGCTGCAGGGCGAGACGCGAAAGTCCGTGGCGCTGCTGCAGGGCACGATGATCCCCGTGGCGCAGCGCTAAAGGAAAGGCGCGACCGAAGCCGCGCCTTTCGGAACTCAGGCTGTCAGGCCCTGAGGCTCGGCCAGACCGTTCGCGCGGCAGGCCGCCGTCAGCGTGTTGGCCAAGAGGCAGGCGATGGTCATCGGGCCCACGCCGCCCGGCACCGGGGTAATCGCCCCGGCAACTGCGGCCGCGCTTTCGAAATGCACGTCGCCCACCAGCCGGGTCTTGCCCTCGCCCTTTTCGGGCGCGTCGATGCGGTTGATGCCCACATCGATCACCGTCGCCCCCGGCTTGACCCAGTCGCCCGGGATCATCTCGGGACGGCCCACGGCGGCGACGAGGATATCGGCCTGCCGGCAGACCGCGCCCAGATCCTTGGTGCGGCTATGCGCGATGGTCACTGTGCAGCTGTCGCCCAGAAGAAGCTGCGCCATCGGCTTGCCCACGATGTTCGAACGCCCGACGACGACCGCGTTGAGCCCCGACAGGCTGCCCAGGTGGTCGCGCAGCATCATCAGGCAGCCCAGAGGCGTGCAGGGAACCATCGACTTCTGCCCGGTGCCCAGCAGGCCCACATTCGAGATATGGAAGCCGTCGACATCCTTGGCCGGGTCGATCGAATTGATCACCAGATCGCTGTTCAGATGTCCCGGCAACGGAAGCTGCACGAGGATCCCGTGAACCGTCGCATCCTTGTTCAGATGGTCGATCAGCGCCAGCAGATCGGCCTCGGGCGTGTCGGCGGGCAGCTTGTGCTCGAACGAGTTCATGCCGACCTCGGTGGTCTGCTTGCCCTTCGATTTCACGTAGACCTGGCTTGCCGGGTCCTCGCCCACCAGCACCACGGCCAGACCGGGGATCAGGCCGTTTTCATCCTTGAGCCGCTGCACATGGCCCGCGACCTGTTCGCGGACCTTGGCCGCGAAGGCCTTGCCGTCGATGATGGTTGCGCTCATCCGTCTCTCCCTTGCTTGCCGATCACCCGCTCTTCCCGGGCGATCACCGTCTCGATCATTGTCCGCCACATGGCTTCCACCATGTCGGCGTCGATTCCCCTTGCCTCGGCCTTGGTGCGCACATGCGCCAGAACCTGCGCGACCCGCCCGGGAGCCGCCGCCGAGATGCCCTCGCGCGCCTTCAGCGCCGGGGCCCGGTCCGTATAGGCCGAGCGCTCGGCCAGAAGCGTCAGCAGCGCATCGTCAATAGCATCGATGCAACCGCGCAGCTCGGCCATGCTGTGAACGTCGTCCGGCGCCGGGCGCATGGCTCAGGCCTCGGTATTGGCGAAAGCGGCGCGGTAATGCGCCATCTGCAACCGCGTCGCCAGCACCGCGTTCTTCATCAGCGTGGCCACCGTCACCGGGCCGACGCCGCCGGGCACCGGCGTGATCCAGCCCGCCACTTCGGCGCAGCTGTCGAAATCGGCATCGCCGACCGTTTTGCCATCAACCCGGTTGATGCCGATATCGATCAGCGCCGCCCCGGGTTTGAGCATGTCGCCCGTCACCAGCCCGGGCTTGCCGACCGCCACGAAGACCGCATCCGCGGCGCGGCTATGCATCGCCACCGAGCGGGTCATGTGGTGACACACCGTCACGGTCGCACCCAGCCCCATCAGCAGGAAGGCGATGGGCTTGCCGACGATCTCGCTATGACCGATCACCGTGACGTCCAGCCCTTCCAGCTTCAGCGGCAGGGTCTTCAGGATCTCGACCGCCGCGACGGCGGTACAGGGCCCCAGCGCCAGATCGTTATAGACGATGTTGCCGATGGAGGACGGGTGCATGCCCTCGACATCCTTGAGCGGATGCACGGCCTTTTGCAGCGTTTTCACAGGGATATGCGCGGGTAGCGGGCGCTGGATGATGATCCCGTTGACGCGCGGATCGGCGTTTAGCCCGTGCAGCACGCCCACCAGCTGCTCCATCGAGATCGTTTCGGGATAATTGCGCGCCTCGAATTCGACGCCCGAGGATTCCGCTGTCTTCTGCTGGTTGCGGACGTAAAGCTCGGCAGCGGCGGTATCGCCGACCGAGATCGACACCAGCCGGGGCTGCCAGCCCTGCTCGGCCAGTTCCCTGGCTTCGGTGACATTATCGGCGCGCATCTGCGCGGCGATGCCTTTTCCATCGATGATCGCGGCTCGCATGGATCTACTCCTGATCGCTGAGGACGTCGTGTTTCGGATCGCGGCGGCACCGGGGCCAGCCGACGGTCAGGGCCGCAGCGGCTTTGCGATACCCCGACCCTGAATAAGCGCGACGGCCTTACCGCCGTGATAACCGATACCGGTCCGCGGGGACCGGGCGGTGAATAACGGCCCCGCGAAAGCGGGAAAGCGGGCCGGCAAGGGGGATCCCCTGCCGGCCCGTGCCATCAGAACAGGCCTTCGACGAAGCCCGTGTCGTTGATGCGGATCGTCTCGGCAGCCGGGGTGCGGGGCAGACCGGGCATGGTCATGATCTCACCGCAGATCACCACGATGAAGCCAGCCCCCGCCGACAGGCGCACTTCCCGAACCGGGACCGAATGGCCCGTGGGCGCGCCGCGCAGGTTGGGATCGGTCGAGAACGAATACTGCGTCTTCGCCATGCAGACCGGGAAGTGACCGTAGCCGGCGTCTTCCCACGCTTTGAGCTGCGCGCGGATCGACTTGTCGGCGATCACCTCGTCGGCGTGGTAGATGCGCTTGGCGACGGTTTCGATCTTCTCGAACAGGCTCATCTCGTCGGGATAGATCGGCGAGAAGTTCGAGGTGCCCGATTCCGCCATCGACACGACCTTGTGCGCCAGCTCTTCGATCCCGGCCGAGCCATGCGCCCAGTGCTTGCAGACGATCGCTTCCGCGCCCTGCTCGGCGACATAGGCCTTCACCGCTTCGATCTCGGCATCGGTATCGCTGTGGAAGTGGTTGATCGCCACGACCACCGGCACGCCGAAGCTCTTCACGTTCGAGATGTGGCGACCCAGGTTCGGGCAGCCTTTCTTGACCGCGTCGACATTCTCAGCGCCCAGATCGGCCTTGGCCACGCCGCCATTCATCTTCATCGCACGCACCGTGGCGACCAGAACCGACGCAGCGGGCGTCAGACCGGCTTTGCGGCACTTGATGTCGAAGAATTTCTCGGCGCCCAGATCGGCCCCGAAACCGGCTTCTGTGACGACGTAGTCGCCCAGTTTCAGCGCGGTCTTGGTGGCAATGACCGAGTTGCAGCCATGCGCGATGTTGGCGAACGGGCCGCCATGCACGAAGGCCGGATTGTTTTCCAGCGTCTGTACGAGGTTGGGCTGCATCGCGTCCTTGAGCAGGACGGTCATCGCGCCATCGGCCTTGATGTCGCGGCAATAGATCGGCGTGCGCTCGCGGGTATAGGCCACGACGATGTCGCCCAGACGCTTCTGCAGGTCGGCCAGATCCTTGGACAGGCACAGGATCGCCATGACTTCCGACGCCACGGTGATGTCGAAGCCGGTCTGACGCGGGAAGCCGTTGGCCACGCCGCCGAGGCTGGTCACGGTGTCACGCAGCGCGCGGTCGTTCATGTCCATGACGCGGCGCCAGACAACGCGACGCTCGTCGATCTGCAGCGAATTGCCCCAGTAGATGTGGTTGTCGATCATCGCCGACAGCAGGTTATGCGCCGAGGTGATCGCGTGGAAATCGCCGGTGAAGTGGAGGTTCATTTCCTCCATCGGCACGACCTGAGCATAGCCACCGCCCGCAGCGCCGCCCTTCATGCCGAAGTTCGGGCCGAGCGAGGCTTCGCGGATACAAATCACGGCTTTCTTGCCGATGCGGTTCAGACCGTCGCCCAGACCGACCGTGGTCGTGGTCTTGCCTTCGCCCGCCGGGGTCGGGTTGATCGCGGTCACGAGGATCAGCTTGCCGTCGGGACGATCCGCCAGCGAGGTGATGAAATCCTGGCTGACCTTGGCCTTGTCGTGGCCATAGGGCAGCAGATCCGTCGCCGGAATGCCCAGTTTCTCGCCGATCTCCATGATCGGCTTTTTCTGCGCCTCGCGCGCGATCTCGATATCAGTCTTGAATGACATGGAAGCCCTCCCTGCACTTGCATGGCCTGCGCCAGACTTAGCGGCAGGGCGAGAATGTATACATGCCTATTACGACCTGTCGGTGCCGTTTTCCGTCTCGTGGCGTTTCCGATCGGAAAGTCGCGTATCACTCGGTGGTCGTCGTTTCCCGTTCCGCCCAGACCGGCTGATCGGGCACGAAAAGCCGCAGCCGGTCGCCCAGAGCGACCGCGCCCTCGGCCTCGACCCAGGCGGTCACGCCGCGCCGGTCCTTGGCTGCGGCCTTGAACGCCTTGCCGAAACCGGGATGCGCGGTCTCTATCGGGCGCGCGGGCAAGGTACAGGGGCGGTTTTCCATATCCACCGTGACCGAGGCGCCCGATTCCGCCAGCAGCCGCGACGATGGCGGGACATGGGTGAAATCGGGAATGCCGCGAATCACCATCGTCGCGCCGACCAGAGCCGGGTCCAGCGATTCCAGCCCCATTTCGGCGGCGATCCGGTCAAGCTCTTCGACCGACAGGATCGACAATTGCCGCGCGTTGCGAATGGGCGTGTTGCGCGGATAAAGCCCCAGCACGCGCGAGCAGGACGGGCGCGTCATCCCGCCATGGGTTTCGCCCGCCGGGCCGTCAAAGGTCAGCTCCATCCGCTCGAGCGGCTGCGATTCCAGCGCGGCATCGCGGTCGGGCACGATGCCCAGCCAGACGATTTCGGCCTCGTAACGGGTCTTGGCGAGCGCGGGCATGGCGACTTTCCTTTTCCTTCACACATGAAAAAGCCCGGCACCGTCGCGCGGTGCCGGGCTGAATGCAAGGGCGGATCAGCGATCCGTCATGGCGTCAGGCGCTCGGATTGGGCTCCATCCCGCCATCATCGCCGCGCGGACGCGGACGCGTTTTCGGGATCGACGCGACCGACGGCAAACCACCGCCTGAATTCGCCGAATCGTCCTCGTCGCGGCCCGGACCCTCGCCGCGCATCACGCGGGTGATTTCCGAACCGGTCAGCGTCTCGTATTCCAGCAGACCCTGCGCGAGGTTTTCCAGCTCGTCGGCATTCTCGGTCAGAATGCGCTTGGCGGTCTGGTAGCCCTCGTCGACGATCTTGCGGACTTCCTGGTCGATCTTCTTCTGGGTTTCCTGGCTGGCATTCGACCCGCCCGAGTAGTTCCCCAGATAGGATTGCTGCTCATTGGCATAGTCGATATGGCCCAGCTCTTCCGAGAAGCCGAACTGCGTCACCATCGCGCGGGCGATCTTGGTCACCTGCTGGATGTCCGACGACGCGCCCGAGGTCACGTTTTCCTTGCCGAAGATCAGCTCCTCAGCCACCTTGCCGCCCATCGCCATGGCGATCTTCGACTTGTACTTGGTGTAGGTCACGCTCAGCTGATCGCGCTCGGGCAGCGACAGCACCAGACCCAGTGCGCGACCGCGCGGGATGATCGTCGCCTTGTGGATCGGATCGTGCTGCGGGACGTGCAGGCCGACGACCGCGTGGCCGGCTTCGTGATACGCGGTGAGCTTCTTTTCGTCCTCGGTCATGACCATGGACCGTCGCTCGGCCCCCATCATCACCTTGTCTTTGGCATCCTCGAAGTCCTGCATCGTGACAAAGCGGCGGTTCTTGCGCGCGGCCATCAGCGCCGCCTCGTTCACGAGGTTGGCCAGATCCGCACCCGAGAAGCCCGGCGTGCCCCGCGCGATGATGCGCAGATCCACGTTCGGCCCCAGAGGCACCTTGCGGGCATGGACGCCCAGAATCCGCTCGCGGCCCTTGATGTCGGGATTGGGCACCTGCACCTGACGGTCGAAACGACCGGGACGCAGCAGCGCGGGGTCAAGAACGTCGGGGCGGTTGGTCGCGGCGACGATGATGATGCCTTCATTGGCCTCGAAACCGTCCATCTCGACCAGAAGCTGGTTCAGCGTCTGCTCGCGCTCGTCATTGCCGCCGCCATAGCCCACGCCGCGCGACCGGCCCACGGCGTCGATCTCGTCGATGAACACGATGCAGGGCGCGTTTTTCTTGGCCTGCTCGAACATGTCGCGCACACGGCTGGCGCCGACACCCACGAACATCTCGACGAAGTCCGAGCCCGAGATGGTGAAGAACGGCACGCCCGCCTCGCCCGCAATCGCGCGCGCCAGCAGCGTCTTACCGGTCCCCGGAGGGCCCACCAGCAGCGCGCCTTTCGGGATCTTGCCGCCGAGACGGCTGAATTTCTGCGGGTTGCGCAGGAATTCGACGATCTCTTCAAGCTCTTCCTTGGCTTCATCAATGCCCGCGACATCGTCGAAGGTCACGCGGCCATGCTTTTCGGTCAGCAGCTTGGCCTTGGACTTGCCAAAGCCCATCGCGCCACCGCGGCCACCGCCCTGCATGCGGTTCATGAAGAATATCCACACGCCGATCAGCAGCAGGAAGGGCAGCCAGACCGACAGCGCCGACATCAGGCCCGACCGCTCTTGCGGGCGCGCCTCGACGGCGACGTCGGATTCCAGAAGCCGTTCGGTCGGGTTCTCGCCCGAGGGGCGAATGGTCGTATAGGCGGTGCCCGAACGGTCGGTCACGCGCAGCGTCTCGCCGTCGATCACGACCCGGCTCACGTCACCGGCCTCGACCCTTTGCAGGAAATCCGAATAGCCGATGCTCCGCCCGCTGCTCGTCGTGGACCCGTTGTTGAACAACGTGAACAGAACGATCATCAGGAAGAACAGCACGATCCAGAAGGCGAAATTGCGCGCGTTGCCCACGGGGCTCTCCCAAAAACGACGGCCCTAGGGGCCAGATGGGCATAAGATAGTGATGCGGCGGGTGACTTCAATGCGATTGTGACGGCTTGTCTTGGATCGCGGCGACAGGTCGCGCAGTCAGCGCCCATCCTTCGGGCCAGAAAACCAGCGGCGCGGCCAGCAGCGCCTCGTTGCGCCAGATCGCCGGCAATCCCGCCAGTACCTTGCGCGGCAGCCCGGTTTCGCGCGGATGCGGATGCCAACCGTCACGCGCCTGTCGTCCCAGCTGCGCCAGCCCCGATTCGCCCAATGCGCGAATCACAGCGCCCTCCGCCGCCGCTGCATCCGGCGCTTGCGCCTGCCACCGTCCGTCCCAGCATTCGCCGACCGGCGCGCTCAGCCGGGCCACCGCCTGAGCCTCGCGCGCAAGATACCAGTCCCCGCCTTCGCGCCACAAAACGCAGCCCATCAGCGGGCCCTCACCCGCCGACAGCCAGCGCTGCAACGCGTCGAAACGCGGGCGGTACGCCGCGCCCGACAACGCCATCGCCAGATGCGCCATGACCCGCGCACGGATCTCGTCGACCTCGCCCGCCAAAGCGCCGCGCACGATCAGCACGCCCCGCTCTTCGCGCAGGTCGCGCGCGAGCACCGCCTGCGCCTGCGCGTCCAGCGCCGCACGCGCGCGCTGCATCCGCCCGGCAGTGCGCACCAGCCCGCCTGCCTCGATCCCCAGCGCCTGCAGCTCGGCCAGCGCCCGGCGCGCCCGCACCCGCAGAAAGCGCGGATCGGCATTCGTCGGATCCTCGACCCAACCTACGCCGCGCGCCCTCAACGCCGTCCGCAGATCCCCGCGCGAAACATCGAGAAACGGGCGCAGCCACAACACCCCCTCGGCATGCCGCCGCGCCGCCATGCCCGACAGCCCGTCCACGCCCGAGCCCCGCGCCAGCCGCATCAGCACCGTCTCGGCCTGATCGTCGCGGGTATGCGCTAGCACGACCGCTCCCACGCGCTCCTGCGCCCAGCCCGCGATCAGGCCGATCCGCGCCGCGCGCGCCGCATCCATCAGATTGCCGCCCTGCGGCCCGGCCTCCCAGCGCAGGATGTCATGCGCCACACCCAGCCGCGCACAAAGCGCCGCGACGCCGGCCGCTTCCGCCGCCGCCTCGGGCCGCAAGCCGTGATCCACCGTCACTGCCGCCACCCGCCCGGGCCCCAGAGCCTCGACCGCCAGCACCAAAGCCGCTACCGAATCCCCGCCGCCCGAGACCGCGATACCCACGCGCGCGATCCCGTCGCAGGCCGTGCGCATCAACGACAAAAGGGCCGGGTCCGTCACGACCCTGCCCCATCTTTAATCTCGAAATATCCTCGGGGGGTCCGGGGGGCAGACAGCCCCCCGGCCTCTCCATCCGCGCGTGCCATCGGGCTCAGCGCGAAACCACCGTCACCGCGCGGCGGTTCAGGTCCCAGCAGCGCTGTTGGGCGCAGACCTCGATCGGGCGCTCCTTGCCATAGCTCACGGTGCGCAGGCGCGCGGCGCTGACGCCTTCCTGCATCAGGAATTGCTGCACGCGCGCCGCCCGGCGGGCGCCCAGCGCGACGTTGTATTCGCGGGTGCCGCGTTCGTCGGCATGGCCTTCGATCAGGATCTGGTAATCGGGATAGCGATTAAGCCACGCCGCCTGCGTCCGCAGGATCGTCATCGCCTGCGGCGACAGCTCGCTCGAATCGACGGTGAAGTTCACCGTGTCGCCGATCGTCTGGTTAAAATAAGCGATCGAGGTCGGATCGCTCGGATCGCCCAGCGCGGTCGAGCCGATCCCGCCCATGCCGCCGGTCGGCTCGTCGTAATCGCCGCCGCGGGGGTTGTTACACGCGGCCAGCGCCAGCGCGGCCACGACCAGAATGGCCTTCGTCAGAAGTTGCATGTCTCTCGTCCTTTTTTATCCGCCGTTATCCACGTTTGCCGGGCCGGCCTCGGGCACAGTCTATCAGAGGCCGTGCGACTGGGGAATCGGGCGCAGATCACGTTGCGCGGCGTTCTGCGTGTCCTGACAGGGCGCGCCGCGATCAGGGCAGAAGCGGCGACCATGACGGGTCCGAGGCCGGCCCCGGTGTCGGGATGCGGCGCAGGTTGCGTCCGGTGATATCGACCGACATCAGCAGCGCATTCGCGCCAGGCTCTTCGCGGGTAAACATGATGACGCGGCCATTGGGCGACCAGGTGGGACCCTCGTCGAGATAGCTCGCCGTCAGCAGCCGCTCGTTCGAGCCATCGGTGCGCATCACGCCGATGTGGAAGCGCCCGTTATGCTGCTTGGTAAAGGCGATCATGTCGCCGCGCGGCGACCAGACCGGCGTCGAATAGCGCCCCTGCCCCTGACTGATGCGGTAGGCCGTGCCACCCTGCAGGGACATCGTGTAGAGCTGCGAATTGCCCGAGCGGTCGCTTTCGAAAACCACCCGCTGCCCGTCGGGCGAGAAGCTGGGCGCGGTGTCGATCGCCTCGGTCTGGGTCAGCTGCCAGCGCTGGCCCGAGGCCACGTTGAGCAGGTAGAGATCGGTCCGCCCGTCCACCGATAGCGAATAGACCACCGATTGGCCGTCGGGCGAGAAGCGCGGCGCAAAGGTCATCGTGCCGGGCTGATCGCCGATCATCCGCCGCGAGCGCGAGGCGACATCCATCAGATAGATCCGCGGAAAGCCGGTCTCGTAGCTGGTGAACAGGATCCTGTCGCCGGTGGGCGAGAAACGCGGCGCAAAGGCCAAGGCGGTGCCGTCGGTCAGGTATTGCACGTTCTCGCCGTCCTGATCCATGATCGCCACCTGTTTGCGGCGGTTATTGGCAGGGCCGCTCTCGGCGATGAAGACGACGCGACTGTCGAAATAGCCGCTCTCGCCGGTCAGCCGCATATAGACCTGATCCGAAACCCGGTGCGCCATCCGGCGCCAGGCCTGCGTTGAGCCGTCAAGCTGCAGCCCGTCGCCCAGTTGCTGGCCCGACACCACATCGAACAGCCGGAATTTCACGGTGATCTGCTGGCCGTTCACGCGCACCGCGCCGGTAATCAGCGCCCGTGCGCTGATGGCGCGCCAGTCCGAGAACTGCACCGGGCTGTCGAAACTGCCGATCCGGCCGATATGCGCGCTGGTCGGGATCTCGCGCAGCAGTCCGGTGCTCGACAGGTTGTTGGCGATCACCCGCGCGATCGAGGCGGCATATTCGCCGCCTGCCGCGTTTTCCGGCACGAAATCGGGGATCGCGAAGGGAACCGGCTCGATCACGCCTTCGGTGATCTCGATCCTCAGGGGCTGCTGCGCCATCGCGGCGCGCGGCGCAAGCGCCAGACCGGCCAGAAGGCCAAGCACGGGGCGGCGGGAAATCTGGGTCATCGCGTACTCATCCGGGCTGGGTTGAAGGTGATTTCGACCAGACGCCACTGGTCATAAAGATCCGAGGGAAGGCCATAGCCGTTCGTACCACATTGCACGATGGCCTGTCGCCCCGCGTCGAAAGCGGCCTGCTGAGCGCCCGCCGATCCGCCCGAAGCGCTGACCTGACGGATGCTCGATTCCACGGGCCGGGCATCGGGCGTCATCTCGAAGGCGATGGTGATCACGACGTTCAGCGCCTCGGTCGACAGGATGCCGACATTCCAGCATTGCTCGACGCTCAGGCGCAGGCCGTCCATGTCCGCCTGGCTCAATGAGCCGCCGGACTGACCCAGCGCGCCGCCCAGAGCCCCGTCCAGCGATCCGCCAAGGGCTTGCGCCAGCGCGTCCTCGACCGCCGAGGCGCTCGGTCCCTGCGTATCGGGTTCCGGTTCGGGCTGCGGTTCGGGTTCCGGCGTGGGCGTTGGGGTCGGCGTGGGTTCCGGTTCCGCCGCGGCGACCTGCTGGGGACGCTGCTGCGGGCGGGCGCGCGGACGCATCGAGACCTCGGGCGCGGTCGCGGTGCGCTGCGCGGGCTGGGTCTCGTCGATCGTCGTGGCCTCGGTCACCGTCTCGGTCGCAGCCGCCTCGCGCTGCGTGGCTTCCTGCGCTTCGGGCGCATCGACCGAGGCTTCCGCATCGGGCGTGATCGCGGCCTGATCGGTCGGCGCGGTGACAATGTCGGGGTCGGGCGTCGGCGCGGCATCGGGCGCGACGCGCTCGGCATCGGGCTGGACCGGCGTCAGCGCGGCGTCGGGCGTCACACTGGGCGCCGTCACCGCAGCCTGCGGAGGCTCGGGGGCGGGCGCAGGCGGCGCGGGTTCAGGCTCGGGCGCCGGAGGCGGCGGCGGCGGGGCGACGGGTTCCGGCGTCGCCACAGGCTCGGGCCGGGCGACCGGCGCGGGCGTCTGGACCGGAGCAGGCTCGGGTGTGGGTTCGGGTGTGGGTTCGGGTTCGGGCGCCGGGGCGGGTTCGGGCGCAGCCTCAGCCGGTGCCGGCTGCGACATCGCGGCGAAATCGCTCTCGGACACGATGGCGACCTCGGTCACCTCGGGCATCATCGAGTGATCGGGCGCCGCGAAGATATCGAACACCATGATCCAGACGATCAGCCCGCCATGCAGCAGGGCCGAGACCTTCTGTCCCGTGTTCATCTGAGCCAGTGAGAACGACGCCATGGTATATTTACTGCCCGGAGGCAGCTCCGGTTCCCGCGCCCGCTGCCCCGAAATCGGGACCGCCGGTCTCTGTCACCAGACCGATATTGTTGAACCCGCCCGCATTCAGCGCGCCCATCACCTGCACGACGCGGCTATAGGGAATGCTGCCATCCGCGCGCAGGAACACCCGGTCGCCGGTGCGCTCGGCGGCAATCGCTTCCAATTGCGGCAGCAGATCGGCCTCGGCCACGGGGGTGGTCATCAGCGCCAGCGACCCGTCGGCGCCGATGGTGATCGACAGCGGCTCTTCGCGCTCGGCGGGCAACGCGCCCGCGGCGGTGCGCGGCAATTCGACGGGCACGCCCACGACCAGCATCGGCGCGGCCACCATGAAGATGATAAGCAACACCAGCATCACGTCCACGAAGGGCGTGACGTTGATCTCGGACATCTTGGCGGCCTGTCCGCGCCGGCGCCGGCGCGTGCCGCTTCCGCCCTGCCGTTTGATCGATTGCGCACCCATGGCTCAGCCGTCCAGATTGCGCGACAGGAGGGTGCCGAATTCGTCGGCGAACTGCTCGTAGCCCGAAGCGATCGTGTCGCTGTCGTCGCTGAGCTTGTTGTAGAAGATCGTCGCCGGGATAGCCGCCAGCAGGCCCAGACCCGTGGCCAGCAGCGCCTCGGCGATCCCCGGCGCCACGACGGCAAGGTTGGTCGATTGCGCCAGCGCGATTTCCTCGAAGGCGTATTTGATGCCCCAGACGGTGCCGAACAGACCCACGAAGGGGCTGGCCGAGCCGACAGTGGCAAGGAAAGTCAGCCCGCCATTCAGCTCGCGTACTTCGCGGTTGATGGCCACGTCCATCGAGCGGTCAATGCGCTGCGCCGCGCCGGGGATCATCGCCCCGTCCTGACGGTGCGAGCGCTGCCATTCCGACATGCCCGCCGCGAAGATCCGTTCGGGGCCGCTCGCGGGATTGGCGCCGACACGGGCGTAGAGTTCATCCAGAGGCTCACCCGACCAGAAGGCCGTGTCGAACCGCGCGGCGTCACTGCGGGCGCGGCGGAACACCAGATGCTTCTGGATGATGATCGCCCAAGACCAGAACGAGGCCACGATCAGCATGATCATGACCAGTTTGACGGTCAGCGTCGCGCGCAAAAACAACGCGATCAGCGAAAAATCGATGTCGCTGGCCTGCGCCAGTGTCGAGGTATCCATGCCGTGTTTCCTGCTCGTTCCGCACGCGTTCCGGGGCGCTTGCCTTGCAGCGGCCCTCTTTGGCCTGAGAATAGCGTGTTTCCAAGCCTAACACCAATACAACCACGCGATTGTTACGTGTTTCCGCTTAAAGCCCGCACTTCTTTCGGCAGCCGGCGCGGTTTGCCTTCGGTCGTCATGGAAACCAGCGTCACCTGCGCGCGAAACAGGCAGGTCTCGCCGCGATAGACCTGCTGATCCAGCACCAGCCGCGCCACGCCGGCCTCGATCACGCTGGTATGAACGCTCAGCTGTTCGTCCAGCGTTGCGGGCGCCTGAAACCACGCCTCGATATGGTGAACGGCAAAGATCACGCCCTCTCGGCGCAAGGCCACTTGGTCAATGCCCAGCGCCCGAACCCAGTCCGAGCGCGCGCGCTCGATGAATTTCAGGTAATTAGCGTGATAAACGATACCGCCAAGGTCGGTGTCTTCGTAATGAACGGTGACGGGATAGCGGTGCATTCGGGGCCTCACATGGTCAGCAGCGCGCCCAGTTCCCCCAGCGCGGTCAGTTCTTCCGGCAATCTGCGCGGCTTGCCGTCCAGACTGACCAGCGCGATGGTCACCAGCGCGCGAAACAAGCAGGTTTCGCCGCGATACACTTTCTGGTCCAGCACCAGCCGAAGGCGACTCACGCTTTTGACCTTGGTCCGGATCGTCAGCCGGTCTTCGAGCTTGGCCGAGGCAAGAAAATCCGCCTCGATCCGGTGCACGACGAAGACGAAGCCCTGTTCCCGCAGCGCGTTCTGGTCGACGCCGATGCTGCGCACCCAGTCGGCCCGCGCCCGGTCGATGAACTTCATGTAATTCGCATGATACACGATCGCGCCGAGATCGGTCTCGTCGTAATAGACGGTCACGGGGAAGGTATGCATGGCTCGGCGCTCGACGTGTCTTGTCCGGGTTGCTCCCGGCGCTTGGTGCCAAAAAGGCGGCTTTTCGAAGGGCTGGCCGCAGAGGCGCCGGTTTGTCAAGCGGTTCGGACGATGATGGCCCCGATTTCTTGCCGCTACGTCAGGTTTCAGGGCAAGCACATCGGAAGCCTTTGAAGACAGACCACTGAAGGCAAAGGCGAAACCCGAGCCTTGCCGATATCCGCCGATCATCACGCGGCCCCGAACGCGCCTTCATGCCCTGTACCGGAATATTTGATTTCCTCATCAACAATCCCTATATTTATTTCCAAGGAAATCACCTGCCCCGAGGTCCCGCCATGTCCCTCGCCCTGCCCGACCCTACCACCGAACCCGGTGACAGCCAGCTTGTCGCCCGCGCCGTGATCCGCGCCGGAGCGGCGCTGGGTCTGCGCGGGTCCGAGATCGCGGCGATCATCGGCACGAGTCCGTCGCAGGTCTCGAAGATGAAGGACAGCGCGGGCGTCAGCGGCAAGTCCTTTGAACTGGCGCTCTATCTGATCCGCGTCTTCCGGTCGCTTGACGCGATCACCGGCGGCGATGTGCAATCCGCACGGGCATGGATGCGCGCGCCCAACCGCGATCTGAACGGCGTCCCCGCCGAGCTGGCGCAAAGCGCCGCCGGGCTGGTCGCGGTGATGAATTATCTGGACGCCGCGCGTGCCCCGATCTGAGCTGCACTATACGCCCTATCTGGGCAATGTCTGGCGGCTGATCGAGGGGCAATACCGCCCCGCCACGCGCAAGATCACCGATTCGGTGGCCGAGCAGGCG
The DNA here is from genome assembly GCF_017303295.1 of Rhodobacter sp. NTK016B. Taxonomy (GTDB): domain Bacteria; phylum Pseudomonadota; class Alphaproteobacteria; order Rhodobacterales; family Rhodobacteraceae; genus Pararhodobacter. The sequence goes on from NZ_JAFKOK010000018.1 coordinate 66,787, forward strand.
CGACTGGAAGCCCTGCTCGACACGACCAAGCCAAAGATCCCCGAAGAATGCGCGCATCTCGACTACCAGTTCAGCACGCCCTTTCGCTATGGCTGCTATCCCCGGTCCTCGCGCTTTCGCCGCGCGGGGCCGACGCCGGGCGTCTATTACGCCGCCGAGGATCCGCTGACCGCCGCCATCGAAAGCGCGTGGGGCAGCGTGGCGTTTTTCCGCGCGGCACCGGGCACGCCCCTGCCGACGATCCCGCGCGCCTGCTCCGCGATCCTGGCCGAGATCCACGCGCCCGTGGCGCTGGACCTGACCGCTTCCGACAATGCCGGGCTGGGTCGCTGGACCGATCCGGTGGATTACGGCGATTGCCTCGATCTGGCCGATCAGGCGCGGGCACGCGGATGCGAGGCGATCCGCTACAGCTCGGTCCGCGATCCGCTGGAACGGGCCAATGTCGCGGTGCTGACCTGCCCCGCCTTCGCCCGGCCCGAGCCGCTGACCAGTCAGACATGGCACCTGCACCTGACCGGCGACCGCGTCGTGCTGACGAACGAGACGCTGCGACAGGCGCATGAATTCCGGGTGGGCGAGCAGGCGCTGGAACCAGCGTAGCGTCCGCTCAGATCAGCCGCGCCGACAACCTTAGCGCGTGCGAGGCATCGTCTGCCGCGACGGGCATCACCCGGTCATAGGCGGCAGCGATCACGGCGGCGATTTCCGGACGCAGCACGGTCACGCCGTTGGCGCGCGCCAGCGGCGGCATCTGTCGAAACGCCTGATCGCCCCAGAGCAGGATCACCTGAACCGCCTGCATCAGCGCGATATCCTCGGCGGGCAGCGCGCTCATCCCTTCGTCCATCCGCACGAAAACAAAGGCCGCCTTGATCGCGCCGTCCTCGTCGAAGCGAAAGGCGCGGTACTGATTGGCGTCCTGCGCCTTGAGCCGGGGCACCAACGTGTCCAGCCCCTCGACCACGCGGTCGAGATCGGGCACCGCCAGCAGCTCGTCCCAATCGCGGAAGAAAAACACCATCAGGTTGGTGCCCAGTTCGGGATCGACCTCGGCCATCTTGTGACCGGCCAGCAGCACGACGGCCTCGATCGCGCCCTTGATGGTGCGCAACGTCGCGTCATCGGTGCCGAAAACGATGGGCGCGATGGGACGGCCCCAGCGGGCAAAGGCATAGCGCCCGTCCGAGCGGGTGAAGAGGCGGGTGATCTGGTCAGGCGTGAGCGCATCGGTCATGGCCCCAGCTATCAAGCCGTGATCGAGCGTGCAATTCTGGGATACAGAAACGCCTGCGACACTCCGCGCATCACGTTGAACAGCGTCAGCGACAGCCACAACCCGTGATTGCCCAAGGGCCAGCTGAGCAACAGCGCCAGCGCGTAGCAGCAGGCGGCGAAGGCCACGGTGATCAGCATCTCGCGGGTGAAGGTCGCGCCGATATAGATGCCGTCGAACATATAGGCGGCGACAGCGGCCAGAGGGGCGATGACGATCCACGGCAGGTAGAGCCGCGCCTCGGTCCGGACCTCGGGCGCGGTGGTCATCGCGTCGATGATCGATGGCCCCGCCAGCGCGAAGACCAGCGCCATCACCACCGCGCCGCCCAGCGCCCAGATCCCCGTCATCCGCGCCGCGCGCCGCAGCGCCGCCGCCGAGCGCGCGCCCATCGCCTGCCCCACCAGCGTCTCGGCAGAGAAGGCGAAGCCGTCCAGCAGGAAGGCGAGGAATTCGAGGAATTGCAGCAGGATCTGGTTCGACGCGATCACCACATCGCCGCGCCCTGCAGAGAGGAACATGAAAACGACGAAACAGCCCTTCAAGATGATCGAGCGCACCATGATATAGCCGTTGACGCCCGCCATATGCCGCAGCCGCGCCGCGTCGAAGATCCGCGCGCCCGTGGCTTTCAGCCCGTCGCGGCACAGCCACAGACCGAAGCTGAACCCCACGGCCTCGGCCATCAGCGTAGCGACGGCGACGCCGCTCACGCCCCAGTCGAGCCCCAGCACGAACCAGATATCCAGCGCGATATTCGTCCCGTTGGCGAGGATCTGCAGCACCAGCACCGCGCGCGTGCGCTCCAGCGCGATCAGCCAGCCGGTGATGGCGTAAAGCCCGATGGTCAGCGGCGCGCCCCAGATGCGGATCTGCAGGTAATCCGAGGCCAGCCCTTCGACCGCATCGGACGCTGGCGCCAGCGCGAAACCGGCGGCGAAAAGAAGTGGCTGCAGCGCGATCAGCGCCAAGCCGACGCTGCCCGCGATCAACAGGCCGCGCTTCAGGATCGCGCCGGTCTCGGCGGTATCGCCCCGGCCATGCGCCTGCGCCGCAAGCCCGGTCGTGCCCATCCGCAGGAAACCGAACACCCAGTAGAACGCGGTCAGGATCACCGCGCCCAGACCCACGGCCCCGATCGGCGCGGCCTCGCCCAGCTGGCCCACCACGGCGGTATCGACCAGCCCCAGCAGCGGCACGGTGACATTCGCCGCGACGATGGGCACGGCGATCTTCAGCACCCGACCATGGGTGAGCGGTGTCATGCGCTCTTGTCGCGCGAGGGGATCAGGAAATGCCCGGTCGCCTGTGCGAAAAGCCGCGTGCGGTTGTCCTGCCACGCCTCGACATGGACCGAGGCATAGCGCCGCCCCGAGCGGTTCACCCGCGCGCGGGCATAGGCATCGCGCGGCAGGCCCGAGCGCAGGTAATCGACGGTGAAATCGATGGTCTTGGGCAAGCGCGGCAGATGCGCGTCATCGACCGATTGCGGGTCCAGCGCGCCCTTTTCCATGTCTTCCCACAGCATCGACCAGCTCAGCTCGATCATCGCCGTGATTTCCAGAAAGGCCGAGGTCACGCCGCCATGGATCGCCGGCAGGAACGGGTTGCCGATCAGCTTTTCATCGAAAGGCAGGGTCGCGGTCAGCTCATCGCCCCGGCGGTCGAACTGAATGCCCAGCCACTGCACATACGGAATGCCGCCCACCAGCGTCTTCAGCGCGCGGTCGCGACGCTCTTTGACCACCTGCACAGGTTCGGGACGGGGCCGGCTCATTGCGCGCCCTCCGTCTTCGCGCCGGGGGCCCGCGTCACGCTTTCCATCGTGAACGCGCCCGAGGCGGTCGCGACGGGCAGACCTTCGTCCTCGTCATGCGCGGTCGCTTTGACGAACGCCACGGTGCGCGTCGCATGGAAACACTCGGCCCGCGCGATGATCCGCTGGCCGGGCTTGGCCGCGCGCATGTAATCGATGCGCAGATCCAGCGTCGCCGTGCCCCGCGCGCCGGGAAAGGTCATCACCGCCGCCCCGCAGCAGGTATCCATCAGCGCCGAGACCGCGCCCCCGGCGATCACACCGGTCGCCGGGTCGCCGATGAACCGCGTGTCATAGGGCATCGAGATCACCGCCCTGCCGTCGCCGATCTCTTCCAGCGTCATCCCCAGGGCCTTGGAATGAGGAATCGCCTCGATGAATTGCTGCGCGGCGGTCGGATCGGTCATGGATATTCCTGCATGCTCTGACATTGCGGGCGCAGGGCGCCTGCCCAAAGGCATGGCCCGAAGCCCGCCGGATATCAAGGCTCGCGACACCCGTGTCGTCCCCCGACGCAGCGGCGCAGATAGCGGCGCTAACCGGGCCGCACAACCGACAGGCGCAGCGCCCCCTTGGTCACGGCCCCTGACGCCCCGGCGTCGTGCACCGCCACACGCCTAACGGGAACCCGGTTGCACTTGCACGATCCGCGCCCTACCCTGCGTGACGTTGGGACAAGACTTTCCGCAAGGCGGCCGATGACCGAGACGAGACTGTCTTTCAAGGAAATGTGCGCGCGGTTCGACGTGACGCCGCGCACATTGCGCTACTACGAATATATCGAGCTGCTGACGCCCGAAAAGGAAGGGCGCAACCGTTTCTACGGCCCGCGCGAAATCGCCCGCATGACGCTGATCCTGCGCGGACGCCGCTTCGGTTTCGCGCTGGAAGAACTGCGCCAATGGCTGCTAATCTACGAAAAGCAAGGCACCAAGGCGCAGCTTGAAACCTTCGTCGGCATGGCCAACCGCCAGCTTGGCGCGCTGACCAAACAGCGCGAGGAACTGGCCGTGACGATCGAGGATCTGCGCCAGCTCCGTGACGAGGCCGCGCGCCTCGCCGAAAGCGAAAGCAAAGCCTGACACCCCCTGCTTGCGGTGAATTCCCGCGCGTGCCCGGCCCTGCCCGGACGCGCTCAATCCGCTTGCGCGCTCTGCTCCGCAGGCCCCCGGACCCGCGCTGCGCCGCAACGCAGCGATTCCCGGCTTGACATTATGTTTCGCGTGACTATTCCATTCCAGCAAGAATATTGCGCTGCGACTGCACGATCTCACGTCCTGCCCGGAGGCTCCGCCATGACCCAGCCCGCTGATGAAAAGCCCGCCCGCGACAAGGCCGATCACGACAAGGCCGATCGCGACAAGCCGTGGCTGTTTCGCACCTATGCCGGCCACTCGACCGCGAAAGCCTCGAACGAACTCTACCGCACCAACCTGTCCAAGGGGCAGACCGGCCTGTCGGTCGCCTTCGACCTGCCCACCCAGACCGGCTATGACAGCGACCACGAACTCGCCCGGGGCGAAGTCGGCAAGGTCGGCGTGCCCGTCTGCCATATCGGTGACATGCGCGCGCTGTTCGATGCGATCCCGCTTGAGCAGATGAATACCTCGATGACGATCAACGCGACCGCACCGTGGCTGCTGGCGCTCTATATCGCCGTGGCCGAGGAACAGGGCGCCGATATCACCAAGCTGCAGGGCACGGTGCAGAACGACCTGATCAAGGAATACCTCTCGCGCGGGACCTATATCTGCCCGCCCAAGCCGTCCTTGCGCATGATCACCGATGTCGCGGCCTATACGCGCGAGCATCTGCCCAAATGGAACCCGATGAACGTGTGTTCCTACCATCTGCAGGAAGCGGGCGCGACGCCCGAACAGGAACTCGCCTTCGCGCTGGCGACCGCCTGCGCCGTGCTCGATGACCTGAAGGACAAGGTCCCGGCGCAGCATTTCCCGGCGATGGTGGGCCGTATCTCGTTCTTCGTGAATGCGGGCATCCGCTTCGTGACCGAGATGTGCAAGATGCGCGCCTTCACCGAACTCTGGGACGAACTCTGCCGCGAGCGCTACGGCGTCGAGGATGCGCGCTATCGCCGCTTCCGCTACGGCGTGCAGGTCAATTCGCTGGGCCTGACCGAGCAGCAGCCGGAAAACAACGTCTACCGCATCCTGATCGAGGCGCTGGCGGTGACGCTGTCCAAGAATGCCCGCGCCCGCGCCGTGCAGCTGCCGGCCTGGAACGAGGCGCTCGGCCTGCCGCGCAAATGGGACCAGCAATGGTCGCTCCGGATGCAGCAGATCCTCGCCTTCGAGACCGATCTTCTGGAATACGGCGACCTCTTCGACGGCAACCCGGTGGTCGATGCCAAGGTACAGGCGCTCAAAGAGGGCGCGCGCCACGAACTCGCGCTCATCGATGATATGGGCGGCGCGGTCGACGCGATCGACTATATGAAAGGCCGCCTTGTCGAGGCCAATGCCGAGCGCATCGCCCGGATCGAGGACGGCGAAACCGTGGTCGTGGGCGTGAACCGCTTCACCACCACAGAACCCTCGCCGCTGACCACCGGCGAAGGCGCGATCATGGTCGCCGACGCCGATGCCGAGGCCGACCAGATCGCCCGCCTGACCACGTGGCGCAGCGAGCGCGACGAAGCCGCGGTGCATGCCGCCCTGACCGCGCTGCGCGACGCCGCGCTCTCGGGCGCCAATGTCATGCCCGCCTCGATCCGCGCCGCGAAAGCGGGGGCCACGACGGGCGAATGGGGCCTTGTGATGCGGCGGGCCTTCGGCGAATACCGCGCGCCCACCGGCGTCTCGCGCAACCCGTCGAACCGTACAGAGGGGCTGGAAGAGATCCGCGCCGCCGTCGATACGGTCAGTACACGGCTGGGGCGCCGCCTGAAATTCGTGGTCGGCAAGCCGGGCCTAGACGGCCATTCCAACGGCGCCGAACAGATCGCCGCCCGCGCGCGCGATTGCGGCATGGACATCCATTACGAGGGCATCCGCCTGACTCCGTCGGAAATCGTCGACGCGGCGCTCGAGCAGCAGGCGCATGTCGTCGGACTGTCGATCCTCTCGGGCAGCCATGTGCCGCTGGTCGAAGAACTGATGACGCGGATGCGCCAAGCGGGCCTAGGCGACACGCCCGTGGTGGTCGGCGGCATCATCCCCGAAGACGACGCCACCCGTCTGCGGGCCATGGGCGTCGCCGCCGTCTACACGCCCAAGGATTTCGAACTCAACCGCATCATGATGGACATTGTCGGCCTCGTCTCGGAGACCGCTGTCGCCGCCGAGTAACCGCTAAAGACAAGGGCGGACGGTTCCCGAAAAACCGCCCGCCCCGTCTTTAATCCCCAAATATCCCGGGGGTCCGGGGGCAGCGCCCCCGGTCCTGTCCGTCAGACCAGCGTGCCTTCGGGCGTGATGCGGGTCTTGCCACCCAGCCACGGATGCAGCGCCGCCGGCAGCGTGACCGAACCGTCCGCCTGTTGGCCGTTCTCCAACACCGCGATCAGGCAGCGCCCCACGGCCAGCCCCGAGCCGTTCAGCGTCGCCAGGAATTCGGGCTTGCCGCCGCCCTCGGGCCGGAACCGCCCGTTCATCCGCCGCGCCTGGAACGTGCCGCAGGTCGAGCAGGACGAGATCTCGCGATAAGCGTTCTGGCCGGGCAGCCAGACCTCGATGTCATGCGTCTTCTGGCTGCCAAAGCCCATGTCCCCGGTGCAAAGCACCACGGTGCGATAGGGCAGTTCCAGCTTTTCCAGGATCGCCTGCGCGCAGCCGGTCATGCGGTCATGCTCGGCCAGCGCTTCGTCGGGATGGCAGAGGGTCACCATCTCGACCTTTTCGAACTGGTGCTGGCGCAGGATGCCGGTCGTATCCTTGCCCGCCGAGCCCGCTTCCGAGCGGAAGCAATGGGTATGCGCGGTCATCCGCACCGGCAATTGCGCGCCGTCCATGATCTCGCCCGCGGCAAAGTTGGTCATGGTGACTTCCGAGGTCGGTATCAGCCACCAGCCATTCGTCGTCTGATAGCTGTCCTCGGCGAATTTCGGCAGGTTGCCCGTGCCGTACATCGCCTCATCCTTAACCAGAACCGGGGTCCAGCATTCTTCCAGCCCGTGCTCGGTCGTGTGGGTGTCGATCATGAACTGCGCCAGCGCCCGGTGAACGCGCGCGACTGCGCCCTTCAGCACCATGAAGCGCGAGCCCGACAGCTTGGCCGCCATCGCCAGATCCAGACCCGGTTTCACGCCCGCAATGTCGAAATGCTCGACCGGCTGGAAATCCAGCGCGCGCGGCTCGCCCCAGCGGCGTGTCTCGACATTGTCGTCCTCGTCCTTGCCGAAGGGCACCTCGTCAAGCGGCAGGTTGGGGATCTCGGCCAGCCGCGCGGTCAGCGCCGCGTCTTCCTCGGCTGCCTGCGCGTTCAGCGCGGCGATCTCGGCCTTCTTCTCGGCCACCAGCGCGCGCAGGCGCTCGAACTCGGCCTCGTCGCCCCGGCCCTTGGCCGCGCCCACCTCTTTCGAGGCCTTGTTCTGCTCGGCCTGCGCGGTCTCGGCGGCAAGGATCTTCGCGCGGCGGCTTTCATCCATCGACAGCAATTCCGCCGACAGCGGCGAAAGCCCCCGGCGGGCCAGAGCGTCGTCGAAAGCGGCGGGGTTCTCGCGGATGGCGCGGATATCGTGCATTGTCGTCCTCGAAACTGGCGCGAAACGTCTGGGGCCTGATATGCACCAAAGCGCCGCACGGGGAAAGGCCGCGCGTTACTGCGTTCCGTGGCCCGTCTCGGCGTCGCCGTGACTCAGCTTTGCTGGACGATGATGTCGAAATCGACCCGGCACCAGCGCAGATGGCCCAGATGCAGGATCTGCCCGCGGATGCGGATCGTGCCCGCGGTATTCTCGTCGATATCGGACGGCCACATCGAGATCAGCCGGATCTCGGCCGCCTCGTGATTGTCCTGATCGCGAAAGCTGATCGGCCCGCCGATGAAAGCGTGGCGCACGGGTTGCCAGGACCGGGAAAAACTGCCGCCGGCGCGCTCGACACTGAAACCGTGGTGGTCATTCAGAAAGGTCAGCGTGTCGCCATCGGTATTCCAAGCGATATTGGCCGGGTGGAAGCGCACGACATAGGTCTGCGGCCGCCCCGACCAGCCGCCACTCATGCAGGCGGGCGAAAAGTTCGACAGCGTGCCGCCCCCCTCGAACCGGCCCGATTGCGCAGCGGCAGGCAGGACGGAGAGGGACATAAACAGCGCCGACACGGCGGCAACGGCGGACGAACGGAAGGTCATGAAACACCCATCAGAGGCAGAATTTGGCCCTACGAGACCGGGATACGCGTACATCCCGGCAATCAGCGCCGGGTTACCGGATGCCCGGACTAGTGCGGACACCCGCAGAATACCAACAGGAAAAATGCGGTTGCATGATGGCAGGAACGAGGAAACCCGCGCACAATTCCGCTATGGCCTGCGGGAATGCAGGGCCACACATGCAAAAAACGGGGGCGCCGGGCGCCCCCGTCTGTGTAGTCGCTTCAAGCCCGGCTGAGCGGCGAGCGTCTCAGCGCTGCTGGACGATCACGTCGAAATCGACCCGGCACCACCGCGCCAGCGCCAGATGCTGGATCTGCCCGCGGATGCGCACCGGCTGATCGGTATTCTCATCCAGATTGTTGGGCCACATCGACAGGATGCGAATCCGCGCCGCCTCGGGCTGGTTCTGATCGGCCACCGTGATCCCGCTGCCGAGGAAGGCATGGGTGACAGGTTGCCACCTATTGCTGAAATTCCCGCCGTTCAGGATGAAGCTCATCGCGGTCTGGCCGCCGTAAAAGGCAATCGAGTCGCGGTCGCGGTTGGAACCGACACCGCGCGGGTGGTAGCGCACCTCGTAACGCTCGGGCGTGTCGACCCAGCCGTCATTGATGCAGGCGGGGGTCCAGTTCGACAGCGTGCCGCCTCCATGGAACCGGCCCGTCAACGCCCCCGCCGTCAGCGGCAGCGCGCCTGCCACCAGCGCCGCGATAGCGCCTGTGAGTATCTTCTTCATCATGTCCGGTCCCCCCGCTTGGTAACTTATGAAATATGCGGCCTCTCCCAATCGACGGGAAAGACGTTTTCATTTTGCGAAGAACCGCGGAAAACATCAAGGATTTCACGGCTTGCGCCCAGATTCAGGTCCCGGATTCAGGCCGCCCCGCGCGTGCCTTGCCAGCCCCAGATCGCCGAGGATCGCGTAGAAGGCCGGCAGCACGATCAGCACCAGCAGTGTCGAGGCGATCATGCCGAACACCACGCTGACCACCAAGGGCTTGAGGACCTGCGCCTGAAGTGAGGTCTCGGCCAGTAGCGGCACCATGCCGATCACCGTCGTGGCAACGGTGATGACGATGGGCCGCACCCGCGCGCGGACCGCCGCCCCGGCAGAGGCGGCCAGCGACAGGCCCTCGGCGGCGCGGGCCTTGGTGACCTCGACCAGCAGGATCGCGTTGTTGACGACGATCCCCGCCAGCGAGGCCGCACCCATCATCGACGGCATCGAGATATCATAGCCGGTCGCCCAATGACCCCAGACCACGCCCAGAAAGGCCAGCGGGATCGTCATCATCACGATTACCGGCTCGACATAGCTGCGGAACTGAAAGGACAGGATCAGGTAAATCCCCAGCAACCCCAGAACAAAGCCCCGCACGATGGAACCCGCCGTTTCGGCCAGGTTCTCCGCCTGCCCTTCGACCGAGATCCGCAGTCCCGGCACCGTCGCCGTCATCTCGTCCAGAAGCGTTTCGCGCAAAACGGCGGTGATCGCATCGGCATTGCCCAGACGCGGGTCGATATCGGCCTGCACGGTCACGCTGCGCGCGCCGTTCACCTGTGTGATCGTGCCCCAGCCGCGCGCCTCTTCCATGCGCAGCACGCTGTCGAAGGGCACCTCGCCGCCGCTTGGCAGACGGAAGCGGAAATCCTGCAGATCGTCCAGCGCGTCACGGTCGCCGGGGGCGAGGATCAGCTCGACCTCGTGCGCGATGGCGCCGGTGCGCACATCGTCCAGCGTGGCGCCCAGAAAGGCCGCGCGCAATTGCCCGGCCACCTCGGCGGCGGTCAGGTCCAGCCCCGGCGCCGTTTCGGTCAGGGTCAGGCGCAGCTCGGGCTTGCCGGGGCGCAGGTTGAGCATCGCGTTGCGAATGCCAGCATAGCTGCGCAACTCGGCCAGCACCCGCGCGCTCTGGTCGTGCAGGACATCCAGATCCGGATGCATGAGCCGAAGCTCGATGGCGACGCCCTGTGGGCCGATCCCGGGCTCGGCAATCACCAGCGACGAGGCCCCGGCCAGAGGTCCGATCGCCTGTCGCCACGCCTCGGCAATGTCGTCAAGCGAAGTCGCGCGGATCTCGGCGCTCAGCAGGTCGGCGCTGACCGTCGCGACATGCGCGCCCTGCTCTCCGGCCGAGACATTGCGGTTGAACCGCGTGATCCGCCGCACGACCAGCGGCTGCCCCTCGGGTTGATCGGGGGACAGATCGGAATTGACCTGCATGAGCGCAGCCTCGACCTGCGCGACGGCCTCTTGCGTGCGCGACAGCGGCGTGCCCTGCGGCATCAAGAGCCGCGCCTCCAGCACATCGCCGTCGATATCGGGCAGCGCCTCGCGCCTGACCACGCCGCCGCCCACCGCGCCGAGGGTCACGATCAGCGCGCCGATGGCCAGCCCGGTCGTCAGGTACCGTGCCCGGATCGCCAGATCGGCCACCCGCCCCAGCCCCTCGCGCAGATGATCGACGCCCGCATCGAAGCGGCGGCGGAACCCGCCGGGGGGGTTCCCCGCGCGCTCGGCCTCATGGCGCAGATGGCGCGGCAGGATCAGAAAGGCCTCGATCAGGCTCGCCGCCAGAGCGGCGATCAGCACCACGGGCAGGACCTGCAACACCTTGCCCAGCGTCCCGGCAAGGAACGAGAGCGGCGCGAAGATCGCCACCGTGGTCAGGAAAGACGCAAAGACGCCCGGCGCCACCACCCGGACGCCGCGCACCACGCCTTCCAGCCCGTCGCCCTTGGCGGCTTCGACGGCGATGGAATCCGACAGCACGATGGAATCGTCCATGACGATGCCGATAGCCATCAGCAGCGCGACCATCGTGATCATGTTCAGCGTCAGGCCGGTCAGCGACATCATCAACAGCGCCCCGGCCATCGCCACCGGCAATCCCATCGCCGCCCACAGCGCCAGACCGGGCCGGAAGAACAGCGACATCACCAGCACGACCAGAACCAGCCCCGCCGCGCCGTTGCGGATCAGCATCGCCAGACGGTCGCGCACAATGCTGGTCGTGTCCTGCACGATCTCGACGTTCAGGCTTGGCGGCAGGGTGCGGCGGGTGATCGCCACCTCGCCCCGCAACGCTTCGAGCGCGCGCAGGGCATCGGTGCCGCGCGGCCTTTGGATGTCCAGCAGGATCGCGGGCGCCCCGTCCAGATAAGCGCGCTCTTCGGGCGGATCGTGCTCTTCGCGGATCGTCGCGACATCGCCCAGAACCAGCCGCGCGCCATTGTCCTGCACCAGCACCGGTAGCGCGGCCAGTTCGTCCAATGTGCGGCGGCTTTCGGTCAGCCGAAGCTGCAGATCGCCCCCCGGCATCATCAGCGCGCCGCTCGGCTGATCGAGGCTTTGGGCAGACAGCAGATCGGCCAGTCGCGCGGGCGTCAGGCCGTATTGTGCCAGCACCGCGCGCTCGACCTCGATGCGGAACTGCCGCTCGCCCAGCCCCGACAGCGTGACTTGCGCAATCTCGGGCAAAGCCGACAGCCGGTCGGCCAGTCCCTCGGCGAACAGGTCAAGCTCGTGCAGCGGCAGATCGCCCGACACCGCGACCGAGGCCACGCCGTCGGTGCGGTGCAATTCGCGCACCAGCGGATCTTCGGCCCGCGCGGGAAAGCTGTCGATGGCGCCGATCTCGGTGCGCAGGGCGTTGACGAAACGGATCGGATCGCCGCCTTCGTCCATCACCGCCACCGCCCGCGCGCGGTTGTCCTGTGCCGTGCAGCGCAGCTCGTCCAGGGCCTCGACGCCCTGCACCGCATCCCAGAGCGGGCGGCAGATCGCCTCTTCGACCTCAGAGGCCGCCGCCCCGCGATAGGGCACGGTGATTTCGACCTCGGTGTCGCGGAAATCGGGGAATGTCTCGCGGATCAGCGCGGGCAGCGACAGCGCGCCCATCGCCAGAAACAGGATCAGCAGCAGGTTCGCCGCCGTCGGATGCCCCGCGAACCAGCGGATCACGGGGCCACCGCCAGCAACGGCATCCCCGGAATCGCCGGGGCGATATCGTCGATCACCAGCCGCTCACCGGGCGCAAGCCCGCTGTCGATCACCGCCAGATCGTCCTGCCGATAGGCGATCTCGACCGCGCGCAGTTCCAGACGGCTTTCGGCGTCTATGAGATAGACCATGCCGCCGTGCACCGCCGAGGCCGGGACCGCAATCACATCGGACAGCGCCGGGCCGGTCAGCGTGACCTGCGCCTGAAGGTTGGAAATCAGCGGGATGCGCTCGGGCGGATGGGCACCATCAAACGGGTCATCCACGGTGATGACCGCCTGAACCGTACGCGCCTGCGGGTCCAGCGCCGGTTCGACCCGCGAAAGCCGTCCCTGCCAGACCTGACCGGGATTCGAGACCGGCTCGACCGAGACCGACACGGCATCGGTGCGCCCGGCATCCAGCGCCTCGAGAATGCCGCCGTCGAAGGCGATGCCCGACAGCATCCGTTGAAAGGCCGCGATCGGCACCTGCGCGACGACCTCGGCCTGCGCCAGCCCTTCCCCCGCGACCAGCACCTGCCCGGTCGCGACGACCTGATACCGCTCGACAGGGGCCTGCGTGATGCGCAGATCGAAGGGCGCGGTGATCTCGGTATGCGCCAGATCGCGGCGCGCCCGGGCCAGCGCGGCCTCGGTCCGCGCGCGCTGTGCGGCCAGCCGATCCTGCCGGGGGCCGATCAGCGCCAATGCGTTCTGCAGCTCGACCACGACGCGCCGCGCAGCCAGAACGGCGCGCTCGGCCTCGTCCCCGCGCGAGGCGGGCGCGGTCCCCTGCGAGACCAGCTCGCGGGTGCGCTGCGCATCGGCTTCGCTCAGTGCCAGCCGGGCCTGTTCCAGCTCGAGCACCCGGCGGGTATTGTCGGCTTCGGCCTCGATCTGCGCGCTTTCCGCGCTCAGCGAGGCCAGATCCGCCTCGGCCTGCGCGATGGCCAGTTCGTAATCGGCGGGGTCGATGCGCATCAACACATCGCCTTCGCGCGCCAGCATCCCGGTTTCCAGATCGGGCGCCTGCCAGATCACCGCGCCACGCACCTCGCTGATGGCGCTCCATGTCTCGGCGGGGCGCACATTGCCCCAGCCCTGCGCCACCGGCACCAGATCGCGGGGCTCGACCGGCGCAACCCGGACGGCCAAACCCACCTGCGTCGAGACAACGCGCCCCGGCGCGGGCGCCTGCGCGACCAGCCGCGCAGCAATGACCGCGCCCAGCGCGATCGGCGTCACGAACATCACCACGGCCAGAATCCTGCGCATCGGTCGTATCCCCCGCACCTGTCGCCGGAATGCAGGCTAAGCGCCGCTCACCTTCGCGGCAAGGCGACGCAGAGCCGCGCGCGAAATCACCGACACCGCAACGACGTTGACGCCAGCGGCCCAGCCCATGCTTGCGCCTTACCGCTGGCATCGCTAAACCCCACAGCGATCCATATCCGTTCCCGTCCGATCCTGCCGGAGAGACCCATGTCCACCATCGACATCGAGACCGCGCGCCGGGTGGCGAAACTCGCCCGCATCCGCGTCGCCGACGATAGCCTGCCGCAACTGGCGCAGGAATTGTCCGGCATCCTGACCTTCATGGAGCAGCTCGGCGAAGTCGATGTGACGGGTGTCGAGCCGATGACCTCGGTCACGCCAATGCGCCTGAAACGCCGCCCGGACGCCGTGACCGACGGGAATATCCAGGACAAGGTCCTGTCGAACGCCCCCGATGCCCGCGAGGGCTTCTTTGCCGTGCCGAAGGTGGTGGAATGAGCCTGAACGAACTGACAATCGCCGAAGCGCGCGACCGCCTGAAAAAGGGCGAAGTGACCTCGGTCGATCTGACCGAAGCGTGCCTGAAAGCCATCGACGCGGCCGATGCGCTCAATGCCTTCGTGCACAAGACGCCCGAGATCGCGCTGGAACGCGCCAAGGCTGCCGATGCGCGCATCGCAAAGGGCGACGCGCCCGCCATGTGCGGCATCCCGGTCGGCATCAAGGACCTGTTCTGCACCGAGGGCGTGCCCTCGCAGGCAGCGTCCAACATCCTGAGCGGCTTCCGGCCCGAATACGAATCCACCGTGTCGGCGCAGCTGCGCGATGCGGGCGCGGTCATGCTGGGCAAGCTGAACATGGACGAATTCGCCATGGGCTCGTCCAACGAAACCTCGTGCTACGGCAACGCGGTCAACCCGTGGCGGCGCGGCAATGACGACACGGCGCTGACGCCGGGTGGCTCGTCGGGCGGCTCGGCTTCGGCCATCGCGGCGGATCTGTGCCTTGGCGCGACCGGCACCGATACTGGCGGGTCGATCCGTCAGCCCGCCGCCTTCACCGGCACCGTGGGCATCAAGCCGACCTATGGGCGCTGCTCGCGCTGGGGGATAGTCGCCTTTGCCTCGTCGCTCGATCAGGCCGGACCGATGACGAAGACCGTGCGCGACTCGGCGATCATGCTGCAGGCGATGGTCGGTCACGACCCCAAGGATTCGACCTCGGCCGATATCGCCGTGCCGGATTTTGAAGCGGCGCTGACCGGCGACATTCGCGGCAAGACCATCGGCATTCCGCGCGAATACCGGATGGACGGCATGCCCGCCGAGATCCAGAAGCTCTGGGACGACGGCGCGGCGATGCTGAAGGATGCAGGCGCCAAGATCGTCGATATCTCGCTGCCGCATACGAAATACGCGCTGCCCACCTATTACGTCATTGCCCCGGCGGAAGCCTCGTCGAACCTCGCACGGTATGACGGGGTGCGCTACGGCCACCGCGCCACGCTGGAAGCGGGCGACGGCATCACCGAGATGTACGAAAAGACCCGCGCCGAGGGCTTCGGCCCGGAAGTGCAGCGCCGCGTGATGGTCGGCACCTATGTGCTGTCGGCGGGCTTCTACGACGCCTATTACAACAAGGCCCGCAAGGTCCGCGCGCTGATCAAGAAGGATTTCGACGATGTCTTCACCGAGGGCGTCGATGCGATCCTGACCCCGGCCACCCCCTCGGCCGCCTTCGGGCTGGGCGAGATGAAGGATGCCGACCCGGTGCAGATGTATCTCAACGACGTCTTCACCGTGACCGTGAACCTCGCCGGACTGCCCGGCGTGGCGTTGCCCACGGGTCTGGATGCCAAGGGTCTCCCGCTGGGGTTGCAGCTGATCGGCCAGCCCTGGGGCGAGGCGGATCTTCTGAACACGGCGCAGGTTCTTGAAGACGCGGCAGGTTTTGTTTCCAAACCGGGCAAATGGTGGTAATCTTCTCTGCATAAGATCAAAAACAAGATCGAGCAGAGGCAGACATGCGCATTTTGGCACTGGCGGTTCCGCTGGCCCTGTTGGGGTTGGCGGGATGCTCCGCAGGACGTGATAGCTACGCATCCATGACCACTACGGGCGTCGGCTTCGGCGATTACCAGCGCTACCTGCGCGACCGCTCGGCAGTGCCTCCCGCCTCCTCTCGCACGGCAGGACGCTCGGGCATCCCCTATTCAGTGCCGCCGCAAACCGCCGAGAATCCCAACCAGACGCCGATCCTGCCGCCCGCTTCAATGCCCGCGCGCGCGCCCTCGACCGTCGATGCGATCCCGCGCCGCGAACGGCCCGCACCGGCCAGCGGCGCCCCGCTCGCCGCACCGATCGAGACGCAGACGCTCGCCCCCGTGCAAGCCAGCGCGGCCCAGCCCGCCCCGGCTCAGGCCATAACCGCCGCGCAACCGGCCCCCATGCCGGCACCCGCCCCGGCGCAGTCCGGCACGGCGTTTTCGGCGACGCCGGTGGCCGGGCAGGCCCCGCAACAGGGCATCCGCGACGCGCAGACCTATCACGCCGATGCCAGTACGCCCGCCGGTGCGCAGGGCGCAGGCCCCGCGCCCGCACAGATCGTTACCGTCGGTTCGGTGCCGCCGCCCACGGAATCGGGCGGCCCGAACCTGATGGAATACGCGCTCAGCGTTCCGCACGGCCCGGGCACCGAGGTCTATCGCCGCATCAACCCGATGCGCTGGTCTTCGTGGCAGGACAATTGCCTGCGCTTCCGCAATCAGGACGCCGCACAGCGCGCCTTCCTCGAAGCGGGCGGCCCCGATCGCGACCGTGACAATCTGGACCCCGACGGCGACGGCTTCGCCTGCTGGTGGGACCCGACTCCGCTGCGTCAGGCGGTGGCACACCGCTGATGCGCCCCTGTCCTTCGCCCAATTTCGGACCGCGCCGCGACCGGCTGCGGCCCGAACTGGTCGTCGTGCATTTCACCGAGATGCGCTCGACCAAGGCCGCGCTCGACCGGCTTTCGGACCCCGCCGCCGAGGTCTCGGCGCATTACCTGATCGGCCGTGACGGCACGCTCTGGCAGATGGTCGAGGAAGAGATGCGCGCCTGGCACGCGGGCGCGGGCGAATGGCGCGGACGCGGCGACGTGAATTCCCGCTCGATCGGGATCGAGCTGGACAATGATGGAAAGAGCCCTTTTGCCGCGCCGCTGATGGACCGGCTGGAACAGCTGCTCGCCGGGATCCTGCCGCGCTGGGGCATCGCGCCCGACGGTGTCATCGCCCATTCCGACATGGCGCCCGGCCGCAAGGTCGATCCCGGCCCGCGTTTCGACTGGCGCAGGCTGGCGCGGCAGGGGCTGGCGATCTGGCCCGAGACACCGGGGGATGCCGGGGTGCCGCTTGCCACGTCGCTCGACCGCATCGGTTATCCCGACGTCACGCCCGACCTGCGCCTCGCGGCCTTTCGCCTGCGCTTTCGCCCCGGCGTGTCCGGGCCAGAATGCGCCGAGGACCGCGCTGTCGCGGCAGCGGTCGCGGCGTTGTCCTAAAGCGGTCCCGGCCTGCGCTCTTCGCTCAGGAGCACATTGGCGTCGACCGCGCCCACGCCGGGCAGCGTCATGATCCGCCGCCGCAACACCCGCTCGAAATCGGCGATGTCGCGGGCGACCACGCGCAGGCGGTAATCATAAAGCCCCAGCACATGCTGAACCGTCTGCACTTCGGGGATGGCCGACACCGCGCGCTCGAAATCCTCCAGACTGACACGCCCCTTGGCAGCCAGCGTCACCCCCAGAAACACCGTCACCCCGAAACCCAGCGCCGAGCGGTCCAGCACCAGCCGCCGTCCGGCCAGCGCACCCGCCTCGGTCAGCCGCCGGATCCGCCGCCATGTCGCGGGCTGGCTGAGACCCAGCTGCCGCCCCAGCGCGCCGGCGCTCAGCGTGGCATCCCCGGCCAACGCGCGCAGGATCGCGCGGTCGGTTTCGTCGAGATCGATCATCGGACCGCCCCCCGGGTGAGGGGTTTCGCCCTTGCAATGCTGCGGGCGACCAAGGAGGGGGGCGCTGCGCCCCTCGGCGCTGCGCGCCTCACCCCCGGGGATATTTCCGGATTAAAGATGCGCGTCATAGCGGCAGGCTTTCGCCGCGCTTGATCTCGGCCACATGCATCAGCGCTTCGAGATCGGCGATATGCGGCAAGGTCAGGATGCGCGCGCGGTAGATTTCGCGGTAATGGTCCATGTCGCGGGCGATCACGTTGAGACGCACATCGACGCGGCCGAGAAAGGTCTGGATTTCCAGCACTTCGGGCACCTGCCGTGCAGCGGCGAGGAATTCGTCGAAGGCGCGCGGATCGGTCTTGTCGAGCGTGACCCGCAGCGACACCTCGACCTCCCATCCCAGCGAGCGCCAGTCGATCACCGCCTGCGCGCCCTTCAGGATACCGCGCCGGCGCAGCCGGTCGAGGCGGCGTGACGCCGTGGCCTCGGTCATGTTGGCGCGGCGCGCGAGCTCGGCGACCGGCTGGGCGGGATCGGCCTGCAGATGGCGCAGAAGGCGGCGGTCGGTATCGTCGGCCAGCATGAAAACCCCGGAATTTTGCAATCATGCGAATGGAACATGACAGGTTTGCGCGAAAACTACGGGCTATTGCAATGCCTTTCGCGCGAATCTGCCTATGATGCGACCGTATCAAGACTGCAAAAGGAGCGCCCTCATGCGCGTGTATTACGACCGCGATTGCGACATCAACCTGATCAAGGACAAGAAAGTGGCCATCCTCGGCTACGGGTCGCAGGGCCACGCCCATGCGCTGAACCTGCGCGATTCGGGTGCAAAGAACGTCGTCGTCGCGCTGCGCGAGGGCTCGCCCTCGGCCGCGAAGGCCGAAGGCGAAGGCCTGAAGGTCATGGGCATTGCCGAAGCCGCCGCCTGGTGCGACCTGATCATGTTCACCATGCCCGACGAACTGCAGGCCGAGACCTATAAAAAATATGTCCATGACAACCTGAAGGAAGGCTCGGCCATTGCCTTCGCGCATGGTCTGAACGTGCATTTCGGCCTGATCGAGCCGAAGCCGGGTGTCGATGTCATCATGATGGCGCCCAAGGGCCCGGGCCACACCGTCCGCGGCGAATACACCAAGGGCGGCGGCGTGCCCTGCCTTGTGGCGGTGCATCAGGACGCGACCGGCAAGGCGATGGAGATCGGCCTGTCCTATTGCTCGGCCATCGGTGGCGGGCGTTCGGGCATCATCGAGACGAACTTCCGTCAGGAATGCGAAACCGACCTGTTCGGCGAGCAGGCCGTGCTGTGCGGTGGTCTGGTCGAGCTGATCCGCATGGGCTTCGAGACGCTGGTCGAGGCCGGTTACGAGCCGGAAATGGCCTATTTCGAGTGCCTGCACGAGGTGAAGCTGATCGTCGACCTGATCTATGAGGGCGGCATCGCGAACATGAACTACTCGATCTCGAACACCGCCGAATACGGCGAGTATGTCTCGGGCCCGCGCATCCTGCCCTATGACGAGACCAAGGCCCGCATGAAAGCGGTGCTGACCGACATCCAGACCGGCAAATTCGTGCGTGACTTCATGCAGGAAAACGCCGTGGGTCAGCCGTTCTTCAAGGCGACCCGCCGGATCAACGACGAGCACCAGATCGAGCAGGTCGGCGAGAAGCTGCGCGCGATGATGCCGTGGATCTCGGCCGGCAAGATGGTCGACAAGGCCCGCAACTAAGGCGCGCAACTGAGTGCGAAAAACGGTGCGTGCGAGCACGCACCCTACGCGTCCTGCGCGTAGACAGAAGGGCGCGCGGCGGGGAGGCTGCGCGCCCTTTTTCCTGTTCCCTTGGGCGGCCACCCGCCCCGCCCCGCCCGAAGCGCGCGCGAGCGGGGCGGGTGGGTGGGAGCGACGCGCGCGCCCTGCGACGCTGCGCCACAACTGCTTCAACTGTGAAGAATGATGCTTCCTTTCCCGCAATCGGCGCGCTAACCCCGAGGGCATGGATACGACGACGCCTCTCGATGACCGCCGCGCCAAGCGCAACGTGACCGTTCTGGTGGCCGCGCAGGCCATCCTCGGCGCGCAGATGCCGATGATCTTCACCACCGCCGGCCTTGCCGGGCAGGCGCTGGCGCCCAATCCCTGCTGGGCCACGCTGCCCATTTCCGCGGCGGTGCTGGGCTCGATGCTGTCGGCGGCCCCGATGTCGGCCTTCATGCAGCGCCGGGGGCGCCGGGCGGGCTTCGTGCTGGGCTCGTTCGCGGGCGCGGTCGGGGCGGCGATCGGCGCGCTCGGGCTGCTCAACGGCTCTTTCCTGCTCTTCGTGCTGGGCGCGCTGTTTACCGGCATCTACATGTCCGGGCAGGGTTTCTACCGTTTCGCCGCGACCGATACCGCGTCGGATGCCTTCAAGCCAAAGGCGATCAGCTATGTCATGGCGGGCGGGCTGCTGGCAGCGATTCTGGGGCCGCAGCTGGTCAAGGTCACGGCCGAGTCGATGGTCGTGCCGTTCCTCGGCACCTACCTGGGCGTGATCGTGGTCAATCTGGTCGGGATGTGGCTGTTTGCCTTTCTCGACATTCCCAAGCCCCCCGCGCCGGTCAAGGGCGCGCAGATCGTCGGGCGCACCCGCGGGGAATTGCTGCGCGAGCCGATGATCGTCGTCGCCATCATCTGCGCCACCGTCAGCTATGCGCTGATGAACCTCGTGATGACCTCGACCCCGCTGGCGGTGGTCGGTTGCGGCTTCGAGACCGCGAATGCCGCCGATATCGTCTCGGCCCACGTGCTGGCAATGTACGCGCCGTCCTTCTTTACCGGCCACCTGATCGCGCGTTTCGGCGTCGAAAAAGTCATCGCCGCGGGCCTGCTGATCCTCGTGGGCAGCGGTGCCGTGGCGCTGTCAGGGGTCGAGCTTGAGCATTTCTTCATCGCGCTGATCCTGCTGGGTCTTGGCTGGAACTTCGGCTTCATCGGCGGCACCACGATGCTGGCGCGCGCCCATTCCCCGGCCGAGCGCGGTCGGATTCAGGGCGTCAACGATGCGATCGTCTTCGGGGGTGTTACTGTGGCCTCGCTGGGATCGGGTCAGTTGATGAATTGCTCGGGCTCGGATGTGCAGACCGGATGGCAATTGGTGAATCTGTCGATGATCCCGTTCCTGGTGCTGGCGGGGGGCGCGCTGATCTGGCTTTCAATGCGCCCCAAACAGGCCTGATTCAGACACGCGGCAGATTCAAATTGCTGACCAAATCGTCAAGCTGCCCGGAAAATCACCGCATTTCAGCGGCTTGAGCGCCCCGCCCGGGCCCCGGCAGCCGGTTTGGGATTTCCTGTTGACGGCTGCATTTTCCACGGCTAGCGTCGCTTTCAATAAGTCGGCCAGTCCGACAGGGAGCAAAAAAAGTCGAAAGGGGTCCAGCTTGCGGGCCCCTTTCGCTTTTCTTTCCCGGCGCCGTTCCTGTCGTCAAAACGACGGTTTTCGTGCCCCATGACAACAATCGGCGCCAACGGACAAAGGGGAAGCCACGGGCGCCCCCGCGTCACCTTCACGATCTGCTCCGCGCCGGATCGCGTTTTCGGCAACTCGGTGCCCGTTGCCGGATTTCCTCCTGACTTGAGCGATTCTTCATGTTACGCCCTAGGACGAATTTCACGCACCAGAGGATGCTTCCATGATGTTCCGTTCCGCCATGACCACCGGTCTGGTCAGCGCCCTGCTCGTTGCTGCCGCTCCGGCCTTCGCCCAGGAAGAAGGGGCCGCAGCTGGCGCCCCCGCCGCGCAAAGCCAGGGTCAGCAGCCGGAAGTCGTCGCGACGCATGCGGACTGGCAGGTCGTTTGCGCCCCCGAAGCCGAGGGCCAGCCGCGCCAGTGCGAGATGTACCAGCTTCTGCGCGATGGCGGCGGCTCGCCGATCGCCGAGTTCTCGATCGCAGCGCTGCCGCTTGGCGCTGAGTTCGCGGCCGGTGCCACCATCACCACGCCGCTCGAAACCTTCCTGCCCACGGGTCTCGGCTTCCGCATCGGCGACGCCGAAGATATGCGCGTCGAAGGGTTCCGCGTCTGCACCGTCGTGGGCTGCGTCGTGCGCATGGGGCTGAGCGGCGAAGAGGTCGATCAGCTCAAGGCCGGGTCGAACGCGACCGTGACCATTGCGCCCTTCATCGCCATCGACCAGCCGATCGAGATCAACGTCTCGCTCTCGGGCTTCACCGCCGCTTATGACGAGCTGCAGACGCGCTTCGCGGAAGCCGCCGCCGCCGCCCGCACGGGCGAGTAACCGCTCCGGCGCTCAGGCCCGCCTGAGCGCCAGACAGGCATTCATGCCTCCGAAGGCGAAAGCGTTCGACAGCGCCGCGTCCACAAGGGCGCGGCGCGACTCGTTGGGAACCACGTCGAGACCCAGTACCGCCGGATCGGCCTCGCGCCAGCCTGCCGTGGGCGGTATCACACCGTCGCGCAGCGCCGAGATCACCGCCAACAGCTCGACCGCCCCCGCCGCGCCCAGCAAATGCCCATGCATGGACTTCGTCGACGAGACCGGCGGCGGCGTGTCGAAGACGCTGCGGATTGCCTGTGCCTCGGACCGGTCATTGGCCGCGGTCGCCGTGCCGTGTGCGTTGATATAGCCGATATCGTCGGCGTTCAGCCCGCCATCGGCCAGCGCGCCGCGCATCGCCCGCGCGGCGCCGTCGGGATCGGGCAGCACGATATCGCCCGCATCCGAACTCATCGCCGCGCCCGCGACCTCGGCCAGGATCTCGGCGCCGCGTGCCGTGGCCCTGTCCCAGTCCTCGAACACGAAGACCGTCGCCCCTTCACCCTGCACCATGCCGTTGCGGCTGGCGCAGAACGGGCGGCAGCCATCGGGGGACATCACCCGCAGCCCTTCCCAGGCCTTCAGGCCACCGAAACACAGGGTCGCCTCGGCGCCGCCGGTCAACACCACGTCGCTGGCGCCCGAGCGCACCATCTGCAGCGCCAGCCCCATCGCATGGTTGGACGAGGCGCAGGCGGTCGAGACCGTGAAAGACGGCCCCTTCAGCCCGTGGCGCATCGACAGATGCGCGGCGGCGGCGTTATGCATGAGGCGCGGAATGGTGAAAGGATGGACGCGGTTGCGGCCCTGCGCATGCAGCGCGCGGTAGCTGTCATCGACGGTGTTGTACCCGCCCCCGCCGGTGCCCAGCACCACGCCCGCGCGCATCGCCTCGGCTTCGGACAGATCAAGCCCGGCTTGCGTCACGGCCTGCTGCGCGGCCTCGATGGCGAATTGCACCACGCGATCATAGAGCGACAACTCCTGACGCGAGAACCGCGCCTCGGCGTCCCAAATGTGGATCTGCCCGCCGATGCGGACCGACAGGCGCTCGACCTCGTCGAAATGCAGGGGGCCGATGGCCACCCTCCCCTCGGCCAGAGCCGCCATCGTGCCCGCGACATCCAGCGCCAATGCGTTGACCGTCCCGGCCCCGGTGATCGCGACGCGCCGCGCTCCGCCCCGCTCGCTGCCCATGTCTCAGCCGCGCTGGTCGCGGACCAGACGGGCAACGGCGGTGCAGACCGAGCCGACCGAGCTGAGATCCAGCGCAGCCGCCTGCGGATCGTTGGCATTGAAGGGGACCTGAACGTCGAAGGCTTCCTCGACCGCGAAGATCACCTCGGCCATGCCCAGACTGTCGATGCCCAGCCCTTCGAGCGTCATCTCAGGGGTCAGGCCCGAAGGCTCACGCATGGCCTGCAGGGCCAGGATTTCGACGACCTTGCGCTGCAGGCCATCGTCGAGGGTCAAGAAACTGCCGTCCATCCTGTCATCTCCTGATCAAGGGGTGCCGTCGCGACCCTTCTCCATCAGGATTTTAACAGTTTTCTGAATTTCGGCCACTTGAGCGGCGAGTCGGGGCAATCTTCGTGTCGCTTTGTAGATTTCAACATGCGTTTCCATCTTCACGCCGGGATAGCCCATCAACACGCGCCCCGCCGGCGCGTTCGAGTTGATGACAGTGCCGCCCGCCGCGACCACGTCGTCGCCCACGAAAATGTTGTCGACCACGCCGACCTTGCCCGCCAGCACCACGCGGTTGCCGATCCGCGTCGATCCGGCGATGCCGACCTGACCGCAGAGCAGGCAGTCTTCACCCACGGTGACGTTGTGGGCCACCTGCACGAGGTTATCCACCTTCGTGCCGCGCCCGATCGACGTGTCGCGGATCGTGCCCCGGTCGATGGTCGCACAGGATCCGATCTCGACATCGTCGCCGATGGTGACGCCGCCCAGCGAATGGATCCGCTCCCAGACCTGTTCCTTGGTCTGCTGTGCCTGACCCAGAGTCGCGCGGGCTTCCTCGACGCGCGAGGTTTCTTCGGTCACGTAGCTGAACCCGTCGCCGCCGACGACGGCGTTGGGCTGCGCGATGAACCGGTCGCCGATTGTCACCTTGTGCCCGATCGCCACGCCCGCAAGGATCAGCGCATCCGATCCGATCACCGTGTCACGGCCAATCGAGACGCGCTCGGCGATGCGGGCATTGGGGCCGATCTTCACATTCGCACCGATCACCGTGAAGGGACCGATCCGCGCACCCTCGCCGATCTCGGCCGAGGGATCGACTACCGCCATCGCGCTGATGCCGGGGGCCAGATCGGGACCGGGATCGAAAGCCTGCGTCAACCGCGCCATCGCCAGACGGCCGCGCGGCGCGAAAATCGCCGCTTCCAGCCCCAGCGCGCGCCAGTCGGCGCCGTCCCACAGGATCGCCGCACGGGCCTTGCCCTGCGCGATGCCGTCGGCATAGCGGGGATCCATGGCAAGGGCCAGATCGAACGCACCCGCCGAAGCCGGTTCGGCTGCGGCGGTCACGGTCAGCTCGCCCGCACCCTCGAACCGCGCGCCAAGCGCGGCAGCGATATCAGCGACACTGTTTTGCATGTCGGGAAACCTCCGGTCGGGCGCCCTGATCGGCGCCCGCCCGGTTTAGCGCGCTCAGGCGCCCACTTCCACCCCGGCCCGGATCAGCGCGTCGTAAATCTGCGCATCGCGGCCATAGATGTCGTCACGGTAATTCATCCGTCCATCGACCGAAGTATAGGCCGTGCGGTAGACCAGATGCACCGGGATCGGCGTCACCAGCGGCACGCGGGTCAGGCGACCGGTGCTCTGGATCATGTGGTAATAGTTGACCGGATCGTCTTCCTGAACCGCCAGAAGCTGGTAGGCGAATTCGCGCGGATCGGCCAGACGGATACACCCATGCGAGAAGGCGCGCACATCGCGGCTGAACAGCGAGCGCGACGGCGTGTCGTGCAGGTAGATCGCATAGGGGTTGGGGAACATGAACTTGACCTCACCCAGCGCGTTGCCCGGCCCCGGCGGCTGCTGCACGTCGAAGGGCAGCGTCTGCGGCGAATACGCGGCAAAGTTCACCTGTTCGCGCGGCACGACACGCCCGGCATGGTCAATCAGGTTGAGATGCCGCGCCCCGCCCGAAGACAGCGCCCCCCAATATTCCCCGATGATCGACCGGGGCAGCGTCCAGGTCGGGTTGATGTCCATGTATTCCATCATGTCCGAGAATTCGGGCGTCTGGTTCTGGCGCGAACCGATGACCGAGCGGGTCTCGTAGGTCACCTCGTCGAAATCGACGATGCGGGCGACGAAATCGGTCAGGTTGACCCAGACATGGCGGTCGCCGCGCGGAATGTTCAGCCAGCGCTCGCGCTCGAGCGCGACATTGATCGCGGGCAGACGATCCTGCGGCTCGACATTGATCGCACGGATCGTCGCGTTTCCGGCCACGCCATCGGCGTCGATGCCGACCGATTCCTGGAATTCCTGCACCGCCTGCTGCATCAGGGTGTCATAGGTCGCCGTCGCCACGCGCGGCATGAAGCCCATGGCGATCAGCCGGTTGCGCAATTGCACGACGCCCGTGCCGGTATCGCCCGGCTGCAGGCTTCCGGCCTGAACGCGCTGCCCCCAGCCGCCATTCGCCACCGTGTCCAACAGATCGCGGCGGGCGCGGTAAAGCCGCGCGTATTCGGGCGACGAGGGCGCGAGGTTGCGGATGAAGGCCACCGGCTCGGACGCAACGAAATCGGTCATCAGCTCGGTCGGATCGGGGCGCGGCACGTCGCGCACCATGTATTCCGGGTTGATCGACGCGGGATCGACCACGCCGCTATGAATGTCCGTGGCATAGCGCAGGAAGGTCAGCGAGGCGCGCGCTTCGAGCATCCCGCGATCACGCTCGGTCTCGACCGAGTCAAAGGCGGCCAGCAGCCCGTTCAGATCGTAGCGCGCCTGCGGCAGCCCGTGTTCCGAGGCCCGGCTCAGCGCGGAGACAAGGGCGCTGCGGCGCGCGGCATCTTCGGCGCCGGTCCAGACAGCCTGATAGCCGTTTTCGCGGTAGAAAGCGGCCAGTTCACTGTTTTCGGCGACGCCCTCGGCCAGGGCCTGCCGGAAGGCGGGGAATTGCTGCGCCTGTGCGGGCGAGGCGAAGGTGGCGGTCAAAACGGCGGGCGCGGCGCCGCTCAGGGCCAGGCTCAGAGCCACAAATCCGGCGCGGAATACCGGACGGCTCGCATGCTTGGACCGTCGCGCTTCCTTCATCTGCATGGAAATACTCCCGTAAGATTCACTGTCCCGCGGATCGGAGCCACACCGCGAAGGATGCCGGCGCCCGCCTCGCTTGGGCGAATTATATCATTTGTCAGTGTCGATTTTCGCAGCTTGCTTCACCATACACAATGCTGAGACCGCACTGATTCCCGCGACAACGCCGCAAGGGCCGGTCCGGTTCC
Source organism: Rhodobacter sp. NTK016B (assembly GCF_017303295.1). Lineage (GTDB taxonomy): Bacteria > Pseudomonadota > Alphaproteobacteria > Rhodobacterales > Rhodobacteraceae > Pararhodobacter. The sequence continues at coordinate 93,272 of NZ_JAFKOK010000018.1, forward strand.
CCAACTTCGCCGCGAACGCCGGGAACCGACCGCCGCGACCCGCCGCAAAGGTCGAAAAGCGCCACCAAATCCGCCCGAAGACCGCCCCGCAGGCATCTGTTAACAAAAGATTTTTGCGCGCATTAAGCCTTTTTCAGCAAAATCTCGCCTATTTTGTCGGCACAACACCTGCCAAACCGAATCCGGGCTTGGGAGAACCGCATCTCTGTGGCATAGAAGCATCAGAAGAAAAATTTGTCTTCGTGACTCGATGCCGGAACGGATGCGGCCCCTGCCGCCACCCAGAAGGGATCGACCATGAAGCTAAGCCGCAAAGGCTCCCCGCGACTCTGGGATTGGGACAGGACAAACATGACTTCTTCGGCTGAAACCGGATTTTCCCGGCGCGCTTTGCTCGGCGTCTTCGCCGCAACCGCCGTCACCGCAGCTCCGCAAATGTCCAAGGCCTTCGCCTTCAACCGTGGCGCTGGCGATATTCGTCGGATCAAGATGTATTCGGGCCATTCGGGCGAGACGCTGGACGCGATCTACTGGATCGACGGCGATTACGTCCCCGAGGTTCTGGATATGGTGAACCACTTCTGCCGCGACTGGCGCAACGATCAGATCCACCGGATCGACACGCGCACGCTGGATATCATGGCCGCCGCGCATAACCTGCTGGACGTGACCGAGCCCTACATCCTGCTGTCGGGCTATCGTTCGCCCGAAACCAACGCGATGCTGCGCCGCCGGTCGTCGGGCGTTGCGCGCAACTCGCGCCACATGGTCGGCCAGGCTGCTGACCTGCGCCTCAACAGCCGTTCGGTCGGCCAGGTCGCGCGCGCCGCGCTCGCCTGCAATGCCGGTGGTGTTGGCCGCTACTCGCGCTCGAACTTCACCCATATGGATTGCGGCCCGGTCCGCACCTGGGGCGGCTGATCGTCCCCGGATCTTCCGCTTGCGATGAACCCCGCGCACCTCCCGGTCGCGGGGTCTTCTTTTGGCGTTTCGCCCCAAAGACTTGCCCCAAGACTTGAACAGGCCCGCACCGCGCCCCTAAATGGGTGCCGAACCAGAGTCAGGGACAATGACAACCTTCGACACCGCCTTGTGGCTGACCGCCGGCGCGATTTTCGCGCTTCTCATCCTGTCGGGATTCTTCTCGGGCAGCGAAACCGCCCTCACTGCCTCGTCGCGCGCCAAGCTCAGGGCGCTCGCGGATCGCGGGTCGAAAGGGGCCGAGACGGCGCTGAAGATCACCGAAGACAGCGAACGGCTGATCGGCTCGGTCCTGCTGGGCAACAACCTGGTCAACATTCTGGCCACCTCGCTGGCGACGGCGCTGTTCACCCGGCTGTTCGGCGATTCCGGTGTCGCGCTGGCCACGCTGATCATGACCCTGCTGGTGTTGATCTTTGCCGAGGTCCTGCCCAAGACCTACGCGATCACCAATCCCGAAACCGCCGCCTCGCTGGTCTCGAAACCGATCCGCGTAATCGTCGTGCTGCTCTCGCCCATCGTCGGCGCGGTGCGCGTGCTGGTGCGCGGCATCCTTGCGCTGGTGGGCGTGCGGACCGATCCCGACAGCGCGGTACTCAGCTATCACGAGGAAATCGCAGGCACTCTGGCACTCGGCCATTCCGAAGGCTCGGTCGACAAGGAAGACCGCGACCGCCTGCTTGGCGCGCTTGATCTGGGCACCCGCACCGTCGAAGAGGTCATGCTGCACCGCTCGCAGCTTGAAACCGTCGACCTTGACGCCCCCCCGGCCGAGATCATCGCCCAAAGCGTAAACTCGCCGCATTCCCGGCTGCCCGCGTGGCGCGACGAGCCCGAGAATATCGTCGGCGTGATCCATATCCGCGACCTCATGCGCGAGGTGCACAAGCTGGTCACCGAAGCCGAGGGCGACTTCAACGCGGTCGACAAGCTCGACATCGCCAGCGTCATGCGCGAGCCCTATTTCGTCCCCGACACCACGCCGCTCGACGAGCAGATGCAGCAATTCATGAAGCAGCACCGCCATTTCGGGCTGGTGATCGACGAATACGGCGCGCTGCAGGGTCTGATCACGCTCGAGGACATTCTCGAGGAAATCGTCGGCGAGATCGTCGATGAACACGACATTCCCACCGACGACCCGATCATCCGCCTCGACTCGGGCGCGATCGAGATCGACGGCAACATGACGATCCGCGACCTCAACCGCGCGATGGACTGGCATCTGCCCGATGACGAGGCCAACACCGTCGCCGGTCTGGTCATCCACGAAGCCCAGCTTATTCCCGAGGCCGGACAGGTCTTCCAGTTCCACGGCTTCCGCTTCACCGTGGTCGAGCGGGTGGAAAACCGCCTTACCCGGCTGCGCGTGCGCTGGGTCAAAAAGGCGCACTGACAGGCGCTGGATCTGCTCACAACCTCATGATCCGGCAGGGCTTTCGCACACGTCAGCGTTGTGCCATGCTGCCGCTTCTTTAAACGATAGAACGGACGATTTTTATGCGCTCATTTCTCGCTCCCGCCGCTGTTGCGGCGCTTTCCTTCATTTCCGCCGACACCGCGCTGGCCCTTGGCTGTAGCGAAGGCCAGTGGTTCGCCGACGGTGTCGTCACGCCCTCGAAAACCATGGGCAACGTGACCAGCGCCACCCAATACGCCTGGGATGGCGGCACCAGCATCGTCGAGACCTGCAACCTGACCACCGAAGGCAATGATTTCTCGGCTATCTGGCGGCTTTATTCCGGCGAGGTCGATGCGACCCATCCCGGCATCTGCATCATGCTGACCAACGATCAGGGCAATAACTGGTATTCCTGCGTGCCCCCGGCGACGGTAGGCGCGGCGAATGGCGCGGGTCAGGACGACCCGGCCTTCACGTTGCGTTTCAGCAACTGGATGGATTCTGTCGGTGGCTAAAGCCGCTGAATGACACAGGGTTCAGAGCGGCTCGATGTCGCCCTGAGCCCGCCCTTCATGGAACGCGGCCACGAAATCGGCCAGCGTTCCGGCGGCGATCGCATCGCGCAGACCCTGCATAAGATCCTGATAATACTGCAGATTGTGCCATGTGAGCAGCATCGAGCCGATGATCTCGTCGGCGCGGACCACATGGTGCAGGTAGGCGCGCGAGTAGTTCCGGCAGGCCGGGCAGCCGCAAGCCTCGTCCAGCGGGCGCGGATCGTCGCGGTGACGCGCATTGCGCAGATTGACCGAGCCGCGTCGGGTCCAGCCCTGCCCCGTCCGGCCCGAGCGCGAGGGCAGCACACAATCCATCATGTCGACGCCACGCTCGACCGCGCCGACGATATCGTCGGGCTTGCCCACCCCCATCAGGTAGCGCGGCTTGTCCTCAGGCAGAAAACCGGGCGCGTAGTCCAGCACGCCGAACATCGCCTCTTGTCCCTCGCCCACGGCCAGACCGCCGATCGCGTAGCCTTCAAACCCGATCTCGGCCAAAGCCTTCGCCGATTCCTCGCGCAGGTCCTTCGTCACGCCGCCCTGCATGATGCCGAACAGCGCATGGCCGGGCCGGTCGCCGAACGCCTCACGCGAGCGACGCGCCCAGCGCATCGACAGCCGCATTGATTCTGCGACGACCTTGTCTTCGGCAGGCAGCGCCGGGCATTCGTCGAAACACATGACGATATCCGACCCCAAGAGCCGCTGGATCTCCATCGAGCGTTCGGGCGACAGCATGTGCTTCGAGCCGTCGATATGGCTGGAAAACCGCACGCCCTCTTCCGTCAGCTTGCGCAGATTGGCCAGCGACATGACCTGAAACCCGCCCGAATCGGTCAGGATCGGCCGCTCCCAGTTCATGAATTTGTGCAGCCCGCCCAAAGCGGCGATCCGCTCGGCCGTGGGGCGCAGCATCAGGTGATAGGTGTTGCCCAGCAGGATATCGGCCCCCGTCGCGCGCACCGAGTCGGGCATCATCGCCTTAACCGTGCCCGCCGTGCCAACCGGCATGAAGGCCGGCGTGCGGATCTCGCCGCGCGGGGTGTGGATGATCCCGGTGCGGGCCGCACCGTCCTTGGCGTTCAGGGTAAAGGAAAACCGCTCGCTCATGCCGGACCTCTTTCGCTGAAGGCTGCTTTAGCGCGCGCGGCCCGATCTTGCCAGCCCGCGCCGCAGGGTCCACAGTTGCGCCATGGAACAGATCAGCACTTCCCGCAGCAATGGCGTCCTGACCGTGACGCTGGAAAACGGCACCGCGCACCCCCTGTCGCTGGGCATGATCCGCGCGCTGCATCAGGCCGTGACGCAGGCGCAGGATGACGACGAGACCCGCGTGATCGTCCTCCACGGGCCGGGCAAGATCTTTTGCGCGGGCCATGATCTGAAAGAAATCGCCGCCCACCGCGCCGATCCCGACGAGGGCCGCGCCTATATCACCGAGCTGTTCGAAGCCTGCGCCGAGATGATGAAGACCGTGGCGAACAGCGCCAAGCCCACCATCGCCCGCACCGAAGGCATCGCCACCGCCGCCGGGCTGCAGCTGATCGCCGCCTGCGATCTGGCCTATGCCGCGCCGCAGGCCCGCTTCTGCCTGCCCGGCATCCGGCGCGGCGGGTTCTGCACAACGCCCTCGGTCGCGGTCGCCCGCGCGGTAGGCCGCAAGGCGCTGATGAAACTCGCACTGACCGGCGAGGATCAGACCGCCGACTGGGCGCTGGCCAACGGCATCGTGACCGAGGTGGTGGCAGACGACGCTCTCGCCGCGCGTGTCGATGACATCGCCCGGACCCTCGCCGGGCGCTTCTCAGACGTCTCGCAGGCGGGGCTGGCGGCGACCAAGGCGCAGCTCGACCTGCCGCTCGATCAGGCCTACGCACTGGCAACCGAGGCGATGATCGGCCATTTCATGGACCCGACCCTGCCCGACCCGCCGATCCTGTCGCGCAAAAGCGCGGCGGAATAGGCCAGACCCTCGGCGCGAGGCCGCCCCCCCTTTACGCAAGCGCGGCAAATTCCTATATCTCTGGTCAGGAATTACACAGAGCCCCGAGGACGCTATGACCGCCTCCGACACGCCCGCCCCGGTGGAAGGCACGCCGCTGATCGCACCGTCGACGACCGAACACCCGCTCTACGAGCCGGTGGTCGAGGCCTGTCGCACGGTCTATGACCCGGAAATTCCGGTGAATATCTACGATCTCGGCCTGATCTACACCATCGCCATCAATGACGGCGGCAAGGTCGATGTCACCATGACCCTCACCGCGCCGGGCTGCCCGGTCGCCGGCGAGATGCCCGGCTGGGTACAGGACGCCATCGGCGCCGTGCCCGGTGTCAGCGAGATCGATGTCGAAATGACCTTCGATCCGCAATGGGGCATGGACATGATGTCGGACGAAGCCCGCCTCGAACTCGGATTCATGTAAACACCATGTTCGCAATACCCGGCAAATCCCCCGTTACCCTGACCCCGGCCGCCGAAGCCCATATCGCGCGCCTGATGAACAAGCAGGGCAAGATGGGCCTGCGCATCGGCGTCAAGAAGGGCGGCTGCGCGGGGATGGAATACGTCATGGACTTCGCCGACGAGATCGCCGAGCACGAAGAGATCATCGAACAGGGCGACGCCCGCGTTCTCATCGCGCCGATGGCGCAGATGTTCCTCTTCGGCACCGAGATCGACTATGAAACCGGCCTTCTCGAATCCGGCTTCAAGTTCCGCAATCCCAATGTCTCGGAAGCCTGCGGCTGCGGCGAAAGCGTCAAGTTCGAAGACGTCGATACGCTGAAAGCCAAACTCGACGCCGCCACCCGCGCCGCCGAGTAACCGCCGACCCTTCGGCCCGCCCCATCTTTAATCCCGAAATATCCTCGGGGGTGAATTTGCCGTCAGGCAAAGAGGGGGCAGACAGCCCCCTCCCCTTTCTGACCCGCCGCCCTCAGACCCGCAGCGCCTCGCGCGGATCCATCACCGGCAGACCCAGAGCCGCGCCCACAGCGGCATAGGTCAGCTTCCCCTTATGGGTGTTGAGCCCCGCCAGCAGGTGCTCGTCCTCCGCTGCGGCCAGCCGCCAGCCCTTGTTGGCCAGCGCCATCATGAAGGGCAAGGTCGCGTTGCCCAAAGCCTGGGTCGAGCTGCGCGCCACCGCGCCCGGCATGTTCGCCACGCAGTAATGCATGATCCCGTCCACCTCGTAGATCGGATCGGCATGGGTGGTGGGCTTCGAGGTCTCGAAACATCCCCCCTGATCGATCGCCACATCGACCAGAGCCGCGCCGGGCTTCATCGTGGCCAGTTGCGCGCGCGACACCAGTTTCGGCGCGGCGGCCCCCGGGATCAGCACCGCACCGATCACCATATCGGCCTCGGCCACCAGCTCGGCAGTCAACGCGGCCGAGGAATAGGCGGTCCTGAACACGCCGCCGAACGCATCGTCGAGATAGCGCATGCGCGGCAGCGACCGATCCAGCACCGCCACATCCGCCCCCATTCCCGCCGCGATGCGCGCCGCATGGGTCCCCACGACCCCGCCGCCGATCACCACGACCTTCGCGGGCAACACACCCGGCACACCGCCCATCAGCACGCCGCGCCCGCCATTAGCCTTCTGCAGCGTCCACGCCCCCACCTGCGGCGCCAGCTTGCCCGCCACCTCGGACATCGGCGCCAGCAGCGGCAAGCCGCCCGCGCGGTCTGTGACGGTCTCATAGGCGATGGCCGTCACGCCGCTTTCCAGCAGGTCTTTCGTCTGCGCGGGATCGGGGGCCAGATGCAGATAGGTGAACAGGATCTGGTCCTCGCGCAGCCGCGCGCGCTCGATGGCCTGCGGCTCTTTGACCTTCACCACCATTTCGGCGCGCGCAAAAACCTCCTCGGCGGTATCGACGATCTCGGCGCCCATCGCGCGGTAATCCTCGTCGGCATAGCCCGAGCCGAGCCCGGCGCCGGTCTCGACAATCACCGCGTGGCCCGCGTCGACGGCTTCATGCGCCGCGGCGGGCGTCAGGCCTACGCGAAATTCCTGTGGCTTGATTTCCTTGGGGCATCCGATCAGCATTCTGGTCTCCCGTTGCTGGGCTTTGTCTTCGGCCCGAAAGGGCCTCTCCCGTGTAAGGCCAGAGTCTCGCATTCCGCCCCGCAGGTGCTTGATTTCTTGGCCGCGAGCGCGGAAACTCACGCAAGCTTCTTCGCTCAGGGACGGGAAAACCTTATGAAAGTTGCGCTGCAATGCAGCTAGACGCGACAGACCGCCGCCTTCTGAGGCTTCTCCAACGCGAAGGGCGCATCTCGAATGCCGAACTGGCCGAGCGCATCGCGCTCTCGCCCTCGGCTTGTCACCGCCGCATGCAGCGATTGGAAACCGACGGCTATATTGCCGGCTATGTCGCTTTGGTCGATGCGCGCCGGATCGGCAAACCCACCACTGTCTTCGTCGAGATCACCCTGAACGGCCAGTCGGACGAGATCCTCGACGCGTTCGAGAAAGCCGTGGCGCGCATCCCCGACCTGCTGGAATGCCACCTGATGGCCGGCAATGCCGATTTCCTGCTGAAACTCGTGGCCGAGGATACCGAGGATTTCGCCCGTATCCACCGCCAGTACCTCTCGCGCCTGCCCCATGTCGCGCAGATGCACAGCTCGTTCGCGCTGCGCACCGTGGTCAAGACCACCGCGCTCGACATCTGACGGCCCGCCCGTGACGGGTGGCGCGCGCATCTTTGATCCGGAAATATCCTCGGGGGTGAATTGGCCGCAGGCCAAGAGGGG
>NZ_JAFKOK010000019.1 GCF_017303295.1 Rhodobacter sp. NTK016B
CTTGTTGGCGGGCTAGATCAGCGTCGCTCAGCTGAGTCTCAAGCTCAGCGATGCGCGCTTGTGTGGTGGTGTCTAGCTGCGCGAGGTCAGCGAGTGCTTGTTGGCGGGCTAGATCAGCGTCGCTCAGCTGAGTCTCAAGCTCAGCGATGCGGGCCTGCGTGACCGTGTCGAGTTGAGCCAGCTCGGCGAGCGCTTGCTGGCGCGCCAGATCAGTGTCGCTGAGCTGCGTCTCAAGCTCAGCGATCCGCGCTTGCGTCGCGGTATCGAGCTGAGCCAACTCGGCCAGAGCTTGCTGCCGCGCCAGATCGGTATCGCTCAGCTGTGCTTCCAGTTCGGCGATACGGGCCTGCGTGGTCGTATCGAGCTGCGCCAACTCGGCCAGAGCCTGCTGTCGCGCCAAATCCGCATTGCTCAGCTGGGTTTCCAGTTCGGCAATTCGGGCCTGTGTCGCGGTATCGAGCTGCGCCAGTTCGGCCAGAGCCTGCTGCCGGGCCAGATCGGTATCGCTCAGCTGCGTCTCCAGCTCGGCAATCCGCGTCTGCGTTTCGCTGTCCAAAGCCGCGAGGTCAGCCAGAGCCTGCTGACGGGCCAGTTCCGCGTCGCTCAGGCTGGTCTCCAGATCGGCGATCCGTGCGGCCTGTTCGTCGCGCTCAGAGCGCAGGGCCGCGAGGGCTGTCTCGCGCTCGGCAAGGCTGGCGGCGGCGCTGTCCTGTTCGGCCTGAAGCGCGTCGCGCGCCGCACGGGTGCTGGCGAGCTGGGCTTCGGTCTCGGCCCGCGCCGCGCGCAGCGAGCTCAGGGCACCCTCGGCATCGCGCAGCCCCGCAAGGGCGGTATCGCGCGCCTCTTCGGTCTCGGTCAGGCGCGCCAGCATCTCGGCCAGCGATGCCTCGGTCTGTTCGGCCCGGGCGCGCATCGCGGCGAGCGCGGCCTCGACTGCCTCGCGCTCGGCGGCGGCAAGACGGGCGGCTTCGGTCTGGGCGTCGATCTCGTCGCGCGCCTGCGCAAGCGCGAGGTTCAGCGCCTCGCTTTCCGACAGGGCCTCGTCACGCGCGGCCTCGGTCGCGGCCAGTTGCTGGCCCAGCTCGGCGCGCTCGGCGATCAGGGCAGCGACCTGCGCCTCGAAGCTGGTGATACGGGTTTCGGCCTCGGCCAGCGCGTCGCTGCGGGCCTGCAGATCGCGGCCCAGAGCGGCAATCGTCGCTTCCTGCTCGCGCGCATTGGCTTCGAGCGTGGCGATATCGGCGTTGAGCCCTTCGACCTGCCCTTCAAGCTGGCCCACCCGATTGCGCGACAGGCCCAGCGCCTCGGTCAGCGACGAGACCTGCGCGGTCAGGCCCTGAAGTTCGTTGTCCTGCGTCGAGATCGTCTCGCGCAGGACGCTCTGGACGATCATGAAGATCGACAGAACGAACATCAGCACCAGCAAGAGCGCCGTCATCGCGTCGACGAAACCCGGCCAGATCGAGGCCGAGAACCGTTGATTGCCGCGACGCGACAGACCCATTACTCGTCATCCCGTGCGGCATAGCCCGACTGCCGGTTGAGCATCCGCACGGCCTGCGTCAGCATCGCCAGATCGCTGCGCAGATCGGCCAGCGACTCTTGCCGCCCCGCCGAAAGCTCTTCGAGAATCCGCACCAGCTGAATGTCCATCGAGCGCAGCCGCAGCCGGGTTTCGGCTTCGATATGCGGCTCGTCATCGGTTTCCGGGCGCGCATCGTCCTGACGCTGCATCAGCGCGATCATGCGGTCCTGCCCGTCGGCCATGCGCTCAAGCGCGCGGCCCGTCTCGGTGTCGCCCGCGTTGAGACGCTGGGCGATCCGCGTCATCGCCTGCCCCAGCGATTGCAGGGCCTCGTCGAGCCGCTCGCGGCTTTCCTCGGCGCGCTCTTGCACACGGCGCATGGCCTCCATTTGCTCGGTCAGCGAATCCAGCACTTCGGCCACCGCCGACAGACCGGCACCGCCTTCGCCCTCGCCTTCGGCCAGGGCGGTGCCCAACCGGGTGATCGAGGACAGCCATTCCTCAAGCTCGCGGTAGAACCGGTTTTGCGCCTGACTGGCGAAGAGCTCGAGGATCCCTACGACCAGCGAGCCGGCAAGCCCCAGAAGCGACGAGGAGAACGCCGTGCCCATGCCGCTCATCTGCGCTTCGAGCCCGCTCATCAGCCGGCCGAACCCCGACAGAGCGGTCTCACCCTCTTGCGGGGCGAGCGAGCGGATCGTCTCGACGACGGCCGGAACCGAGGTCGCCAGCCCGTAGAACGTTCCCAGAAGGCCAAGGAAAATCAGCAGGTTGACGAGATAGCGCGTGATGTCGCGCTCTTCCTCGATCCGGGTACCCACGGATTCGAGGATCGAGCGCGCCGACGTGGACGAGATATGGCTCGACCGCCCATGCGCGCGCAGAAGCGATGCCAGCGGCGCCAGAAGCCGCGGCGCGATGGTGATCTGGTGGCCCGGCGTCTGAGCGACGAAACCGCCGATCCAGCGCACGGACGAGAAAAGCTGACTGATCTGCCAGAAGGTCGCCATGACGCCGATCACGAAGACCAGCGCGATGAAGCCGTTCAGCCAGATATTGGCCAGAAAGATGCCCGAGATACGCGGATAGGCCAGCGCCACGCCCGACCCCACCAGCGCCAGCGAGACCAGCATCAGGGTCAGCTGTCGAAGCGGTGGCGTGAACTGGACCCGCCCGATCGGCCCGAGCGCCCCTGCTCTCAACTGTCTCGCCATTCGCTGCACCTGCAAAGTTTCGTTAAAACTAGAAGCATCGCAGGGCTTTGCCAACCGTCTACGTCGCCGATTTCAACACCTTGACGCGATCAGACAGCCATTCAAGCTCGTCATCGGGCAAGCCCAGCGCGGCCAGATGCGCGGCGGTCTGATAGAGATACTCGCAATTGGGGCCGCGCCCGCCGGTCGCGCCCGCAATGCGCTGCGCTTGCTCTTCCAGCGTCAGGTCGCCGCGATACTGATCATGCGTGCGGTCAATGACATAAACCACCGCCTCGACCTCGCGCCCGTCGTCCAGCGTCAGGTTGTGGACCTGCTCCAGATACGCCGCCGAGATCAGTTCGCGCGCGCGCAGATACTCCATCGTCTCTTCGGCGATCTCGGGCGCGATCTCGAAGGCCACGCCGTTGCACGAGGCCCCTTCGGCCGCATCCAGCGCCAGAACCAGACCGGGCTTCTCGACCGTGCCGCGATGATGGATCGACAGCATGCAAAACGAGCGCCGGAAGCCCGGCAGCACCGCCAATTGCCGCGCGGTCCAGGCGAAACCCGGATTCCACACCAGCGATCCATAACCGAAAACCCAAAGCGGACGCATCACTCACCTGCCGATCAGACTTTCGCGACCGCCCGTCGCGGGACTGGCCGCCTGCCTGTCGGCCATGTACACAGCAGGCAGCGAAAGAACAACACGGGGGCCGGGAATGCGCGCCATGAGATGGGTAATCGTGCTGGTGGTCCTCGCCACGATCGGGTGGTGCGGCTATTGGTTCGTGGGCACGCGCGCGCTTGACCGCGCCATCGCACAGGGGCTTGAACGCACGCCCGAGCTGAGCGCCGAAACCTATCACATCAGCGGCTTTCCCAACCGTTTCGATGTCACCTTCGACGCCCCCCGCGTCACGCTCAGCGACGCCGAATGGACCGCGCCCTTCGTGCAGTTCTTCGCGCTGACCTACAAACCGCACCATCTGCTTGCCGTCTTCCCCCACGATCAGGTCTTGCGGCTGGGCGGGACCGAGACCCTCATCCATTCCGAAGACCTGCGCGCCTCGATGGTGATGGAGCCGGGGCTCGACCTGCCGCTCGACCGCATGACACTGGTGGGCGACACTCTCGATCTGCAGATCACCGAGCCCGCGCGCGGCACCGATACCGGCGCGACGTGGCAGATTGGCCAGCTTCGGCTCGCCAGCCGCCGGACCGACGACACCACACAGCAGCTGGTCGCGCTGGCCGAAACGGTCTTCCCCGACCCCGCGCAGATGGACCGTGTGGACCCGCAGCGCCTGTGGCCGCGCCGGTTCGATACGCTGCGCCTTGATGCCGAAGCCGAAACCGACCGCGCGCTTGATCGTCATCTGGTGTCGGACGGCGCGCAGGTGCGGTTGACCGATCTGACTTTCACCGGGCTTCAGATCACCTGGCCCGAGGTAGATTTCCGCCTGTCTGGCCGCCTCAGCCCCGGCGCCGACGGCCGGCTGTCGGGTGACGCGACGGCGAATGTGACAGGCTGGGAAGAGATGCTCGACATCCTGCGCGCGTCGGGGCTCATCACCGACGAGGCTGCGGCGATGGCCAATACCACGCTCGCCGCCATGGCGCAGGAAGATATTCTGGAAGTACCACTGAGCGTGGTGGACGGCGTCGTGCGGCTTGGCCCCTTCGCGCTGGCCACGCTGCCGCCGCTGTCGCTCGCGCCCTGATACGGCCCCGGCTCGGGACGTTCAGTGTCGCTGCCCCGGCTGGACGATCCGCAGCACCGGCTCGTCCGCCGATGCCTCGTCTCCGGCAGCGGGGCGGTTGCGCGGGACATCGTCATCGCCCGACGCGGCGTCTTCCGCGAACGGCGCCTCGGCAAAGCCCGCCCCGTCGCTGTTCGGCTCATCTTTCAGCGTTGTCAGCTCTTCGCGCAGCACGACGCGCAATTCGTCCATCAGGTCGATGCGCATCGCCTCGACCCGCGCCGCTTCGGCCTCTTCGTCGCTGAGTTCCTCATCCTCACCCAGCCCATCGACCGCAAAGAACCGGTCGCGGATGCGGTCATGCAGAATCTCGGCCAGCGCCGCCCCCGCCAGAACCCCGGTCACGTCAGCGCCGAAGTCCAGCCATTCGGCCGCGCGCCCCACGGTGGGCTGGATCAGCTCGATCAACCCGCCATAGGCGATACAGAGCGGGACCGCCCAGGGCCAGCGGCGGGAATCGGTCAGGATCAGCGGAAAGATCAGCCCGACGAAAGCGACAAAGTGATAGACCTTGTCCAGCCCGTTGGCGAGCGTGGTCTGCGTGGGGATCGGCGTCAGCGTCAGCGCGGCGATCAGCAGGGCGGCGACAACCGAGACCACAAGCCCGGACACGCGCCAAAACCACGCCTGCCCCACGGCCAGCGTCTGCATCGTTGCTTTCGGTCCCCTTTTGGGACCGCGGATCGCCCTAAGACGGTCCTGAATATCGTCGCCTCGGGTCATCGTCCAAGACCGCCCGTTTCTGCGCTGCAATCCGCTATGCGAATTACCGTCATGAAAAACAATGCGTCAAGAAAATGGCCAAAGCAAGGCAACCCCGGCAAGCAGCCTGGATCGGGCCGCGGATGACGGTCATTGTGTTGCCTGTGCAACGATTTTGCGCTTTGTGAAGGACGGCCCGCAAGTCGCGAAGCGGAAACGAAGAACGGGGTCCGAAGACCCCGCCCAATCGCTCAATGCACCGTCGACTCGTTGGCCGATTGCACGATCGCGGTCAGCCTGTTGAGCGCGCGCTCTTCCAGCTGCCGGACCCGCTCTTTCGAGATCCCCATCAACGCGCCCAGATCGCTCAGCGTCGCGGGGTCCTCGGACAGGTGCCGCGCGGACACGATCCGACGCTCGCGGTCAGGCAATTGCTCGACCGCAGAATACAGGATCTTGCGCCGCTGCGCGCCATCCAGACGCTCGGCCACGTCCATCTCGGTTGCGGCGTCCTCGTCCTCGATGGTCTCGACCCATGAGCGCCCGTCTTCGTCCGCGCCCTGCGGCGCATCGAGCGACAGGTCGGGACCGGCCATGCGGCCCATCATCGCTTCGACCTGTTCGGGCGTGACCTGCAATTCGCGCGCCACGCGCACCGACAGCGGCTCGTCCGAGGCTTCGTCCCCCGCGTGCTTTTGCATCGCGCGGCGCAGGTGGAAGAACAGCTTCTTCTGCGTGGCATTCGTCCCGGTGCGCACCAGCGACCAGTTACGCATGACGTAATCCTGCATCGAGGCCCGGATCCACCATGCGGCATAGGTCGAAAAGCGCGAGCCGTTCATCGGGTCGAATTTCTCGGCCGCGCGCATCAGGCCCAGATTGCCCTGCTGGATCAGATCCTCGTACGGCACGTCATAACGCTTGAAACGCCCGGCGAAGGACACTGCGAGACGCGCATAGGCCTGGATCAGGCGATGCAAAGCACGCTCATCCCCGTGATCGCGCCACGCAATGGCCAGCTCGGTCTCGGTCTCGGCGTCGAGGATCTCCTCGGCCATTGAAGCGCGAACGTAGCGGCGGATATGTGGATCCTGAAAGCCCATGACTCAGTCCTTGACAGCAGAACGTATGGCGGCAACTTGTTTCGTCTCGATGCCACTTTGTTTCGAAACGCTACCTTTTTTCAAGCCCCCTTGTCAACCAGTCTCCTGCGATTAGGTACGGGCCATGAGCGAACCTGCACACACGATGCCTCCCCTTCCTGCGACCTCGGCCTGTACCGGCGCGGATCATTCCGCCGAACTGCTGGTGCACCTGTCGCGGCTGGTCTATGGCTGCTCGTCCGATGCCAGCCTGACGCCGACGCAATGGACGGCGCTGCGCTATTTCGCCACCGCGAACCGCTTTTCGCGCACTCCCTCGGCGTTCTCCGAGTTCAACGCCACGACGCGCGGCACCGCCTCGCAGACGGTGAAATCGCTGATCGCGATGGGGCTTCTGGCCAAGCGCGCGCATGAGACGGACAAGCGCTCCTTCCTGATCGAGCTGACAGAAGCGGGCCGCGCCAAGCTCAAGCGCGATCCAATGGACGATCTGTCCGTCGCCATCGCCGCGCTTCCCGCCAACCGTCAGGCGATGCTGGCTGACATCCTTGGCGAGCTGGTCGAGACGATGGCCCGCAAGCGCGAGGCACCCACTTTCGGCCATTGCGGCGATTGCGGCCACTGCGACACGTCGCGCCCCGGCGAGGTGTTCTGCCGCTGCACCAGCATGATGCTGACGGATGCGGAAACAAGCACGCTGTGCATCGACTTCGCCTCGGCGCTGGCCAAGCGCTGACAGGTACTTTTCCGACATTCCTTGAACTGCGCCGTATCACGAGGTGATATCCGGCAGGCGGATGATTGTCGTGCGTGCGTCCGACCAACCCCGCAAGGCCCAACCCCGCAAGGCAAGGTGATTTTAAACACCTGACATTCTGGCGACATGCGCGTCTCTGCTTACGGCGAAACCTGCCTGATCCTGAACTGACACTTTTCCGACATCCGCCCGATTGACAGCCCCCGCCCCACCGCCGCAGACTTTGCGCAAACGGAGGCACCGATGATCCCTGTTCTGACCCGCGAGGCGGTCGAGCCGCTGCTCGACTGGATGCGTCTGAGTGATGCGCTTCTGGACGGCCACCGCCGACCGCCCGCGCAGATCGAGGATGTGCTGCTGAGCCGCGCCGACGACCGGCTTTTGTCGCGCAGCGCATGGATCGACGGCATGGGTGTGGGTGTGAAATCCGTCACCGTCTTCCCCGGCAATCCCGCTCAGGGCCGCCCCAGTGTGCAGGGCGCGATGCTGGTCTTCGACGACGAAACCGGCGCCTTGCGCGCCGTTGTCGACAACCCTCTGGTCACGCGCTGGAAGACCGCGGGCGACTCGCTGCTGGGGGCGCGGCTGCTGGCCCGGGCCGACGCGCAGCGGTATCTGATCGTGGGCGCGGGCAGTGTGGCCGAGTCGCTGATCGAAGCCTTTCGCGCATGGAAACCCGATCTTCAGATCAGCGTCTGGGCGCGCCGCGCGGACGCCGCCAAGGCGCTCGCCGCGCGCCATTCCGGGGTAACGCCCGTCACCGATCTGGCATCGGCGGTGGCCGAGGCCGAGATCGTCAGCACCTGCACGATGGCACACGAGCCGGTCATCGCGGGCGAATGGCTGAGCCCCGGCACCCATCTCGACCTGATAGGGGCCTTTACTCCTCAGATGCGCGAGGCCGACGATTCGGCCCTGCAGCGCGGCAAGCTCTATGTCGACAGCCGCGCCACCACGATCCCGCATATCGGGGAATTGATGATCCCGCTCGCGTCGGGCGCCATCACCGAGGCCGATGTGCTGGGCGATCTGAGCGACTTCGCCGCCGGTAAGGTGCCGCCCCGCGAACGGGACGACATCACGATCTACAAGAATGGCGGCGGTGCGCATCTCGACCTGATGACCGCGCGGGTCATGCTGGACGCGTGGGAGGCGCAGCCATAGCCGCTCAGCCGAACATCGCCCGGCGATGGCGCGACTGCGCGAGCCCGATCACCGCCACAGACAGCAGCGACCAGCCCGCCAGCACCACAAGATAGCGCCCCGGCAGCGCCCGGCCGTCGACCGCCGCCCAGGCGAGTTCGCCCATGGCGCGGGTGGGGGTCCAGACCGACAGCGCCTCGACGCTTTCGGGCAGCGCCACGGGCGGAACCCAGAGCCCGCCGAGATAGGCGAGCGGCAGGAACAACAGGTTCGACAATGGCACCGCCGCACGCGCCGAGGCTGCCGAGCCAAGCGCGATCCCCATCAGCACCGCAGGCACCGAGACCAACGCACAGGCGGCGATCAGGCGCGCCGTCTCGGGCCCGTCCGGAACGATGCCGCCGACAAATCGCCCGGCCAGAAGCACCATCGCGACCGCCGCCAAGACCACGCCCATCGCCACCACGATCCGCGCGGCCCAGCCGAGCCACAGCGCACCGGGAAGCGTGTGCTGCCACAGCACGAACGGCGTCTCGCGATCCTGCGCGACACTGACGCCGAACTGGTAGAAGCCGACGCCGAGCACGGCATAGACAGCGAAAGAGGCCAGCGCATAGATCCCCGCCGGTCCGTCGGCCATCTGCGCGCCGAAGAAGCTGTACAGCATGGCGGGAAACAGGATCGTGGGCACCCAGAAGCCCGGCTGACGCAGCAGCACGCGGGCGGACAGGACCAGTTCGGCGATAAGATGTTTCAGCATGTTCAGGCCTCGTGACGCAGGGTGGCAAGGATGTCTTTCAGGGCGAGCGGGCGGATCAGCAGGTCATGGAACGCGACGCCTTCCCGAACCAGACGGGTGACGACGGCATCGCTGTCGGCGCTGTCCAGATGCCGCCTGCCATCGGCATCCGGCGCGGGCAGCCAGTCGGGCGCCGGATCATCGACCACGAGGCTCACCTGATTGATGCGCATCGTTGCGCGCATCTCGGCCAGCGTGCCATCGAGCACCCGCTGCCCCCGGTCGATCATCGTCAGCCTGTCGCAGACCGCCTCGATCTCGTCCCAGTGATGCGAGGTCAGCAGGACCGCGCCGCCGCTTGCGACATAATCACGCGTCAGGGACTGGAAGGCTTCCTGCGAGGCACTATCGAGCCCGGTGGTCGGCTCGTCGAGCACCGCAAGCTTCGGCGCACCGCAAAAGGCCAGCGCCAGCGCCACGCGCCGCACCTCGCCGCCCGAAAAACCGGCCATCCGCCGGTCGATCAGCCGCTGGAGCCCGAAGGCCGCGATCAGCCGGTCGGTATCGGGCCGCATCCCATGACGCGCCGCGGCATAGGCGATCAGCTCGCGCGGGGTGATTTGCGGTGGGAAAGCAGCGGATTGCGGCGTGACGCCCATCGCCCTGCGGGCTGCGTCGCTGCCGGCAGGATGCCCGAAGATTGTCACCGTTCCCGCGTCGGTGGGCCGCAGCCCGGTGACCAGCGACAGCAGCGTCGATTTCCCTGCCCCGTTCGGCCCCAGAAGCCCCAGTGCCTCGCCGGGGGCCAGTTGCAGATCGACCCCGTCGACCGCCGTCACCCCACCAAAGCGCTTGACCAGCCCTTTTGCCTCGATTGCCTGCAACACCTTGTGCTCCTTGGATCATTGCGACTTGAATTACGATGGGCCTGGGGTATTCAGACGCCATGGCGCAGGGACATCGGAAATACGTGGCGAGACAATCAGACCCCGCGAACGGTCACTGGTTGCAACTCGCGCTTCGTGAAACGCGGCACTTTATGGCGCGCAGGCGGTTCTGGGGAATCGTCTGTGCGGCGATTCTGGTCACCGCGCAGGCCGGGCCGTTCCACACGATGGATGAGCTCAACTTTCCCGGCAGGCTGGGCTATTGGGGCGTGGTTATTCTGACGGGGGCGCTTGTCATTACGCCGCTGTCTTTCATCACAAGGCAGCTCAATCGTGACGGGTGCATGCACTGGGCGCTGGCCGCGACCATCGCCAGCGCCATCGCCGCGCCAATCATGATCGGACTTGTCCTGTTCCTTGAGATCAGGGTCCGGGGACTTATTCCGGGCAGTGTCACGCTCATCGCGATCTATGTCGCGGGGCCGATGACGATCGTCAATCTGGTGGTCAACGGCTTCGTGGCGCTTGGCGACCGCGAGCAGAAGCCGGTCAATGCCGACGCCTTCCGGCCGCGCTTTGTCGACGCGGACACGATCGATCCGCAGGCCCCGGAAACCGAAATGGCGGAAACCGAGGCCGCAGCGGACCTGCCGGACGAGATGCCCGGACCGGACGCGCTGCCCACGGCTGTGGTCACGCCCCTGCTGTTCGAAAAGCTCCCGCCCGAGCTGGGCATCGACCTGATCAGCCTGCGCGCGCAAAACCATTATGTCGAGGTAACGACGACGCGCGGCACCGCGCAGATCCTGATGCGCCTGTCGGATGCCGAGCGGGATCTGGCGGCCTATGAAGGGATGCGCGTGCACCGCTCGTGGTGGGTCAATCTGGCCCATGTCGCCACCCATGCCCGGACCGCAGCAGGCGGGATGGAACTGACCCTCAGCGATGGTCAGAAAGTCCCAGTCTCGCGCAGCCAGCGCGCCGCCTTGCGCGCGGCGCTGCCGGGGCGCGATAGCGACGGCGATCTGTACGAAGCGGCGGAATAAGACGCAGCCCAACTGCCAGCGGCGCCGGAAAACCCGAGGTCTGACCCTCGCAGCCTGAACGGAATTCTGGGCAGGCCCTGCGCCCAGAACCTGCCCCGTCATCACCAGCTTTCCCAACCCGATGAAGGAATAGCGCGCCGCCAGACCCGTCCCACCTGTGGCAGACCGATCCCGGCAAGCGCGCCTGTTCGCGACATCATTCAGACGAAAAGGGTCAGGCCGCCCTCCCCTGCGCTCATTCGCCCAGCGGGGCGCTTGCGCGGTCTTCGCCGACAAGGGCATGGGCCTGAATCGGCGCGCTCGGCGGGTTCAGGCATTCGCCATAGGCCCCGGCCCAGTCGCTGGGAAAGCCGTCTTCCAGAAAGGTCAGCGTGAACGTGCCCCAATAGGCCGATTTGCCGCCCAGAGGATCGACCATTTCCACCGAGCAGGCGACGTCGCCGTCATAGGCGACCCACAGGCCGGTATAGGTCCCGCGTCCGCCCATCATGTCGTCGCCCAAGCCCGGCACGATCATGCGCACATCGACCTGGCTTTCATCGTCCCCCGAATAGAGCCGCAGCACCGCGTCCGGCCCCATCGTCTGCTCCCAGATGATCGGCCCCATATTGGTCTGCCAAGCCTCGTCGGCAAAAGCCGGGGCGGCGACAACAGAAAGCGCAAGGGCGGTGAAAAGGGGTGCACGCATGAAATTCCTCCGGGGGTTATTCGTCACTCTGTCCCCACTGTGCCACGGAAAATCGCGCACGCACAGCGCAAACCCGGGCATCGCTTGCCGCCTGCCCCGGCCTGCACTAAGCAAGGGGCGGAAAAGGAAGAAAGGCGATCCATGCGCATTCTCGTGACCAATGACGACGGCATCAACGCGCCGGGCCTGAAAGTGGCCGAAGCCATCGCCGCCGAGATCGCCGGACCCGAGGGCGAGGTCTGGACCGTCGCTCCCGCCTTCGAGCAATCGGGCGTCTCGCACAAGATCAGCTATACCCATCCGATGCTGATCGCGAAGATGGATAACCGGCGCTTCGCGACCGAGGGCAGCCCCGCCGATTGCGTGCTGGCGGGCTATTACGAAGTGTTGGGCGGCGAAAAGCCCGATCTGGTCCTGTCGGGCGTGAACCGCGGCAACAACTCGGCTGAGAACACGCTCTATTCGGGCACGATCGGCGGCGCGATGGAAGCCGCGCTGCAGGGCATCCCGGCGATCGCGCTGTCACAGTATCTCGGCCCGCAAAGCGCCGATATGGAGGGCGGGCTGTTCGAACCCGCCATCGCGCATGGCACCCGCGTGGTGCGCAGCCTGCTCGATAAGGGGCTGTGGACCGACGACGATTACCGGCTGTTCTATAACGTCAATTTCCCGCCCGTCCCCGCCGACGACGTGCGCGGCACCCGCGTCACCGCGCAGGGCTTCCGCCGCCACACCGCTTTCGGGGTCGAGCCGCATAACTCGCCCTCGGGCCGGCGCTTTCTGTGGATCAAGGGCGGGCCGCAGCACCTGAAGACCTTGCCCGGCACCGATGCCGAGGCCAATCTCGACGGCTATATCTCGATCACGCCGCTGACCTGCGACATGACGGCCCATGACCGGCTCGCCGGCCTGCGCGACGCGCTGGACGAAACGATCGAGGCGAAGAAGGCCGGGCAATGACCGAAGAGGACCGCCGCGAACAGATGATGCGCCTGATCCTGACCCTGCGTTCGCGCGGGATCACCGATCCGGCCATCCTGCGCGCGTTTGAACGCATCGATCGCGGCGCCTTCGTCACCGGCTTCTTTGCCGACCGCGCCTACGAGGACACGCCGCTGCCCATCGCCTGCGGCCAGACGATCAGCCAGCCCTCGGTCGTGGCCCTGATGACCGAAGCGCTCGAGGTCGAGCCGCGCCACAAGGTGCTCGAAGTGGGCACCGGCTCGGGCTATCAGGCGGCGATCCTGAGCCAGCTCGCACGGCGGGTTTATTCAGTCGAACGCCACCGCCCGCTGATAGCCGAGGCGCGCGCGATCTTCGCCCGGCTCGATTTGCACAACATCACCACCATCGCCACCGATGGCAGCTTCGGCCTGCCCGATCAGGCGCCCTTTGACCGCATCATCGTCACCGCCGCCGCCGAAGACCCGCCCGGCCCGCTGCTGGCGCAGCTCAGGATCGGCGGCGTGATGGTTCTGCCGGTGGGGCAATCGGACACCGTCCAGAGCCTGATCAAGGTGCGCAAACTCGAATCCGGCTATGATTACGAAGAGTTGCGCCCGGTCCGCTTCGTGCCGCTGCTGGAAGGCATGGCCAAAGACTGAACCAGGGACTGGGCCAGACCCAACGCAAAAACACGGCACCGGTCGTGCCCTGCGCCCGGCACGGCGGCAGCCTGCCAATATGGGCGGAAATCCACAACACGTTGTGGTGATGGGGTGTATCACCCCTTGTTTTCCGCTATAAATGGGGCAAAGCCCCGCGATCCGGGCACCCTCGTCCCTGCCGGCCCTTTCCGATGCTGCCGACAGGGTCTCGGGGCGGCCGGGAATGACGGGACCGGAAAAGACGGCCGATCAGAAGGCCAGACAGACGGACAGGCGGTTAGGAACGGAATGGGCAGCGAAAACGTGCGCGAACGGACTGACGGAAGAACGGACAACCGAAACGAAACCTCGCTCTGGCGGATGGGCGGCCTGCTTCTGGCGGGCGGTGTCATCCTCGCGGGGTGTTCGGGTGGCAACGATCTCGACTGGGACATGCGCCCCTCGAGCCGGTTCAACACCGCCGACGCGGCGCAAAGCGCCTCGACCGCGCGCCCCGCGCCCGATTCGCGCGGCGTGATCTCGTATCCCGGTTATCAGGTCGTCGTGGCCCAGCAGGGCGAACGGGTCAGCGACATCGCGCTGCGGCTGGGCGTCGATGCCAATGCGCTTGCCCAGCACAACGCCGTCTCGACCGACACGCCGATGCGCGGCGGCGAGCTTCTGGTGCTGCCCTCGCGCGTGGGCGACAGCGCCACGGGCACGATCACCGCGACCCCGCTTGCGGGCGCCGATGGCGCGGCACCGGCCGCCAATGAGCCGCTGCGCCACACCGTCGAGCGCGGCGAAAGCGCCTTTACCATCGCCCGGCTCTACAATGTCTCGCCGCGCTCGCTGGCGGACTGGAACGGCCTGCCCGCCGATATGAGCGTGCGCGAAGGCCAGATCCTGATGATCCCCACCGGGGTGCAGACGATCACCGCGGCGGCGGCGGGCGAGCCGCTGAACCCCACCGGCATCAGCGCGCCCGCACCGGCGGCGCCGACGCCCGGTTCGGCGGCGCAGGCCACCGCCGATGTCGCTTCGCAACCCGGACAGGGCACCCCCACGCCGGTCCCGCCCTCGGCCGCGACGCCCCTGCCCGACAGCAGCCCCGAACCCGCGGGACAGGCCGCCGCCGCCGCGCAACCCGAAGCACCTGTCGCCGATATGAGCAGCCAACGGAGCACAGGCTCGCGGCTGGCCATGCCGGTGCAGGGCCGGATCATCCGCGCCTATGCTCAGGGCCGCAACGACGGCATCGGCATCGGCGCTGCAGCGGGCACGGCGGTCACCGCCGCAGCTTCGGGCACGGTGGCGGCGATCACCGAGGATACCGATCAGGTGCCGATCATGGTGATCCGCCACGAGAACAACCTGCTCACCGTCTATGCGGGCATCGACAATATCCGCGTCAGCCGGGGCGACAGCGTTTCGCGCGGGCAGACGATTGCCTCGGTCCGCGCGGGCGATCCGTCCTTCCTGCATTTCGAGGTTCGCGAAGGCTTCGAATCGGTCGATCCGATGCCCTATCTGCAATAACCGGCGCCGGACGCGGGACGGAACGCGTCACGGGTGAGGGGTTTCGCCCTCGTCCGCGACGCCTCCGGCGCCGAGCCCTCGCGCGACCGGGCGCGCCGCTGACGCGGCGCGCTTTTCGCGTCTCAAGCGCTGGTTTCGAGGCGCGATATTCCGGTGCGTTCTGCAGATCGGCGCGGGTGACAAAGGGGCTATGTGCCCCCTCGGCGCTGCGCGCCTCACACCCGAGGATATTTCCGGAACAAAGATGGGGCGGGACGGTTGTTGGCTGCGCGAGAGGCGCTGCGGGCCTGCCTCTTGACCTACGCGCGCGCCCGGCGCAAACCCGCGCCATGCTGCCCGAAGACGCCCTCGACCAGATCCTGCGCCGTTTCGAGTATCTCGAAGCGCGTCTCTCGGCGGGGGCCGATCCCGCCGAGCTGGCCGAGTTGGGGCGCGAGTATCAGCGGCTGAAGCCGGTGGTTTCAGCGATTGCCGAATGGCGCGCGGCGCTGGCGCAGCGCGACGAGGCGCGCGCGCTTTTGGCTGATCCCGAGATGAAAGCACTCGCGCAAGATGAGCTGGACACGCTGGCCGAGCGTATCCCCGAGCTGGAAGCCCTGCTGCGCGTGGCGCTGTTGCCGCGCGATATCGCCGACGACCGCCCCGCGCTGATCGAAATCCGCCCCGGCACCGGCGGCGAGGAAGCGGCGCTGTTCGCCGGCGAGCTGTTACGGATGTATCAGCGCTATGCCGATGCGCAGGGCTGGACGAGCGTGATGATCTCGCAGACCGAGACCGAGCTGGGCGGGCTGCGCGAGGCGGTGATGCGGATCGAGGGCGACGGCGTTTTCGCGCGGCTGAAGTTCGAATCGGGCGTGCACCGGGTGCAGCGCGTGCCGGTCACCGAATCGGGCGGGCGGATCCATACCTCGGCCGCGACCGTGGCGGTTCTGCCCGAGGCGCGCGAGGTGGATATCGCCATTCCCGACAGCGATATCCGCATCGACACGATGCGGGCCTCGGGAGCGGGCGGCCAGCACGTCAACACCACCGATTCCGCCGTGCGCATCACCCACCTGCCCACCGGGCTTGTCGTGACCAGTTCCGAGAAATCCCAGCACCAGAACCGGCGGCTGGCGATGGAAGTCCTGCGCGCGCGGCTTTTCGATCTGGAGCGCCGCAAAGAGGCAGAGAGCCGCGCAGCAGACCGGAAGGCTCAGGTCGGCACAGGCGATCGCTCGGAGCGCATCCGCACCTACAATTTCCCTCAGGGCCGTGTGACGGACCACCGCATCAACCTGACGCTTTACGCGCTGGCGCAGGTCATGGCGGGCGAGCTTGACCCGGTGATCGATCCGCTCATCGCGCATGATCAGGCCGAGCGTCTGGCCGAGCTTGACGCATGAGCACGGCGCAGGCGGCCCTGCGCGCCGCGATGGTGCGGCTGACAGCAGCGGGTGTCGCCGATCCCGCCCGCGATGCGCGGCTGCTGCTGGCCCATGCGATGCAGATCCCCGCCGACCGGCTGACCTTGCATCTGCCCGACGCGCTGACACCCGCTGCCGCCGGGCGTTTCGAGGCCGCGCTTGCGCGCCGTGAAGCGCGCCATCCGGTGAGCCATATTACCGGGCGGCGTGCGTTCTGGGGCCGGGAGTTCACGGTCACACCCGATGTGCTGGACCCGCGCGGCGATACCGAGACACTGATCGCCGAGGCGCTGAGCGCGCCCTTCTCGCGGCTGCTGGATCTGGGCACCGGTTCGGGCGCTATAGCGGTGACGTTGCTGGCAGAGCGCCCGCAAGCCACGGGCGTTGCCACCGACATCTCGGACCGGGCGCTGGCCGTGGCCGGGACGAATGCGCAGAGGCTGGGCGTGTCCGAGCGGCTGGCGCTGTTGCGTTCCGATTGGTTCGCGGCGGTTGCGGGGCGCTTCGATCTGATCGTCTCGAACCCGCCCTATATCACCGAGGCCGAAATGGCCGGGCTTGCCCCCGAGGTTCTGCACGAGCCGCATCTGGCGCTCACGCCCGGGGGCGACGGGCTCGATGCGTATCGCGCCATCGCCGCCGGGGCGCGCGGCTTCCTTGCGCCGGGCGGGCGGCTGCTGGTCGAGATCGGCGCCAGTCAGGCCGACAGCGTCACCGCGCTCTTCGCCGGGGCGGGCATGGTGGCGCTAAAGGTCCACCGCGATCTCGACGGACATGACCGGGTCTTGGCCGCAAAGGCGCCGGGGTGACGGCCGATTCGCGGTGTTTTCGCCACGTTTCGGCGAAAACACGCCCGTCTTTACGGGTTTTTTCAACTTTCTCTCTTGTATCGAGGGGGAACGCGTGTTTACTCCCTCTTGTGCCGGGTTTGGTCGCGACAGCGCCTGCCCCATCCCGTAGCACGCTAATCCAGATTGACTGACCCCACCGCGCCGCCAAGCGCTGGCTCAGGGTCAAACGACCCGACCAAGGCCGGAATTCGCTTTCATGAGAACTTCGAACAAACGTTCGCGCTCCAAACAGAACCGTCCGCGCTCGCTGGGCAACATCGTCAACCGGGTGTTCGACAGCTCGGGGCCCGAGGGCAAGGTCCGCGGAACGCCGCAACAGATTATCGACAAGTACACCGTTCTGGCGCGTGATGCCCAGCTTTCGGGCGACCGTGTCGCGGCTGAAAACTTCCAGCAGCATGCCGAGCATTACACGCGCATGCTGAACGAAGCGCAGGCCGAAATGGCCCGCGAAGCCGAAGCGCGGCGCGATCAGCAGAACAACAACGGTAACAATAACAACAATAACCGCCGCAACGATCAGCGTGGCGACGGGGGCGATCAGGACGGCGACACCCGTCAGGACAACCGATCAGATAACCGTCAGGATGGCGGGCGTCAGGATGGGGGCCGTCCCGACAACAACCGTCAGGAAAACGGGCGGCAAGAAAACAATCGCGGACGCAACCGGCGCAGCGACGACCGTCGCGGTGCGCCGCGCGATCAGAACGACCCGCGCGAAGACCACAAGCGCGACGTGGCTCAGGACGCGGCGGCGCAGGACGACGATGGCGGCTCGATGCTGGTGGAAACGCCCGAATCGCGCGCAAGCCACGACGCCCCAAAGGACGCCCCCAAGAACGACGCCCCGAAAATCGACGCGTCCAAGGCCGAGCCTCAGGCGACCGATGGCCCGGCTCCGGACGCACCCGAAGCCGCTCAGGGCGACGAAAAGCCCAAGCCCGCGCGCAAGCCGCGTGCGCCCCGTGCGCGCAAGCCCAAGCCGGAAGCGGCGCCGGACATGGCCGGGACCCCAAGCGAAGACACGCCCAACGCGGCGGAATGACCGGGCGGGGACCTTCGGGTCCCCGTTTGCGTTGCGGGGTCCGGACCGGTCAATCGCGCCTGTCCGCCCGGGCGACGCTTTGCCGTTGCATCGCCTCCCGCGCCGACCGGTGGTGGAAGATGACCGCAACGCGCCCTATATGACACCCACGATCCGCCCTGCCCGTTCACTGCCGCCGAGGTCCCATGTCCCTGCCCCCCGGTTTCCTCGATGAGTTGCGCAGCCGCGTCTCCATCGCGCAGGTTGTCGGGCGCACGGTCACATGGGATCTGCGCAAGTCGAACCAGGGCAAGGGCGATTTCTGGGCCCCCTGCCCGTTCCACCATGAAAAGACCGCCTCGTTCCACGTCGAAGACCGCAAGGGCTATTATTATTGCTTCGGCTGTCAGGCGAAGGGCGATGCGCTGACCTTCCTGCAGGAAACCCAGAACATGAGCTTCATGGAGGCGGTCGAAACGCTCGCCCGTGACGCCGGGATGCAGATGCCTGCGCGCGAGCCCGCCCAGCGGCAGCGCGAGGATCGTCGCGCCACGCTGGCCGAGGTGATGGAGAAAGCCGTCCGCTTCTACCGGATGCAGCTCATGGGCGGTCATGCGGCGGAAGCGCGCGCTTATCTCGACCGGCGCGGGATGACCGAAGAGCAGCGCGAACGCTGGGAAATCGGCTATGCGCCCGACCAATGGCAGGCGCTCAACGACCATCTCAAGCAGGCGGGCGTGCCCGACGCGCTGATCGCCGAGGCGGGGCTGACCACCACCGGGCGCGACAAGAACCGGCCCTATGACCGCTTTCGCGGGCGCATCATGTTCCCGATCCGCAATGCGCGCGGGCAATGCATCGCGTTTGGCGGGCGGGCGATGGCAGCGGATGCGCAGGCCAAATACCTCAACTCGCCCGAGACGCCGCTCTTTCACAAAGGGGCGAACCTCTACAATATCGGCCCCGCCCGGACTGCGTCGGGCCGTGGCCAGCCGCTGATCGTGGCCGAAGGCTATATGGATGTCATCGCCCTTGTCCGGGCCGGGTTCGAAGGCGCGGTCGCGCCCCTCGGCACCGCCGTGACCGAGGACCAGCTTCGGCTGCTGTGGCGGATGCATGGCGAACCGATCGTTGCGCTCGACGGTGATGCGGCGGGTCTGCGCGCGGGGCTTAGGCTGGCCGATCTGGCGCTGCCGATGATCACCGCCGGACAGAGCCTGCGCTTCGCGCTGCTGCCGGGCGGTCAGGATCCCGACGACCTGATCCGCGCGGGCGGCGTGCAGGCAATGCAAAGCGTGCTCGACAATGCCGTGCCGATGGCCACCCTGCTGTGGGACCGCGAAATTCAGGGGCAGGTTTTCGACAGCCCCGAGCGCCGCGCGGCCCTGACCAAGCGGCTCAAGACGCTCTGCGGCGCGATCCAGGATCCCGATCTGCGCGAGCAGTATCAGCGCGAATTCAACGATCTGCGCTACCAGCTTTTCCGCCGCAACGACCCGCCGCGCGGGGCCAAGGGCGGCTATGGCAATGCCGGGGGGCGCGGGGCACGCAAGAATGCAGGCGCCCCGCTGGCAGGAACGCGCGGCTCGTTTCTGGTCGCGGGCGCCGATGGCGCGGACGAGGAATTGCGCGAATCGGTGATCATCGCCGTGTTCTTCGCCCATCCCGTGCTGCTGGCGGATTTCGACGGGCAGCTCATGCAGCTCGAACCCCGGCGCGACGATCACCGCACGTTGCTCGACCTGCTGCTGCAGGCGGCGCAGGAAGACCCCGCGCCCGGCCACGAGGTCCTTGCGCAGCGCGGCGGCGAAGCCTATGCCGCGCTTCTGAACCAGCCGCATGTGAGCATCGCGCCGATGCTGCGCCCGGGGGTCGATCTGGATTTCGTGCGCCAGTGCCTGTCCACGGATCTGCAGGTGCTGATCATGCGCCGGGCGCTCAAGCGGGAACTGGAAGAACTCAGCGCCGAGCTGGATTCGGTGCCCGACGACACGCTGACCTACCGGCTGGGCGAGGCCGCCGCCGCGCTCGACCGTGCCGGACGCGGGGATATGAGCGAATCAACCACCGATCTGGGAGAAGACCGCGCCAGCCTGTCCGCCCACCTGCAAAGTCTGATTGATTCGCAGGTCTGGGTGAAGAAAAAGCGACGACCCGGCCCCGGCTGAGCGTCAAAGCCCTTAAAAACTCGCCCTTTCCGCCCCCGAACCGTTCACACTTCGCCCCTAACCCACCCGCGAATCAGCGAATCTTAATGACACCCCTGTGATTCGGCCCAACAGAGCGCTATTTCTGTTCAACAACCGAATCACGCCGCGCCCCTTGCCGGAGGAACCATGGTCGCCAAGGACAACGACGACGCGAAGCCAGAAGATCAGGACAGCGAGTTTACGCTGGACATGAGCCAGGCCTCGGTCCGGCGCATGATCGCCGCCGCCAAAGAGCGTGGGTTCATCACCTATGAACAGCTCAATCAGGTGATGCCGCCCGATCAGGTCTCGTCGGAACAGATCGAAGACGTGATGTCGATGCTCTCCGAGATGGGCATCAATGTCGTCGAAGAAGAAGACGCCGAGGACGGCGACGTCCCCGCGCCCACCGAAAGCGGGGCGTCGGGGTCGACCGATGTCGTCGTCGCCAGCGCCTCGAGCGAGACGCTTGACCGTACCGATGACCCGGTGCGGATGTATCTGCGCGAGATGGGCTCGGTCGAACTGCTGAGCCGCGAGGGCGAGATCGCCATCGCCAAGCGGATCGAAGCCGGTCGCAACACCATGATCGCCGGGCTGTGCGAAAGCCCGCTGACCTTCCAGGCGATCATCATCTGGCGCGACGAGCTTCTGTCCGAAGACGTGCTTCTGCGCGAGGTGATCGACCTCGATGCGACGTTCGGCAACGCGCTCGACGACGAAGAAGACGACAGCGTCGTGGACCCTTCGGCCCCTGCGAGCGAAGGCGGTCAGACCCAGACCAAGCGCGCCGAGCCCGAGCTTGACGCCGACGGCAACCCCATCGCCAATAACGACGACGATGACGACGAGTTCGACCAGTCGAACATGTCGCTCGCTGCAATGGAGGCCTCTCTCAAGCCGCGCGTTCTCGAAACGCTCGACCAGATTGCGCATGATTACGATCTGCTGGAGCAGATGCAGCAGCAACGGATGCAGGCCACGTTGGAAGAAGCCGCGCGCTTCTCGGCCGGCGAGGAAGCCGCCTATCAGAAACTGCGCTCGGAAATCGTCGAACTGGTGAACTCGCTTCACCTGCACAACAACCGGATCGAAGCGCTGATCGACCAGCTTTACGGCATCAACAAGAAGATCATGGCGATCGACTCGGCGATGGTGAAGCTGGCGGATCAGGCGCGCGTCAACCGGCGCGAATTCATCGACGAATATCGCGGCTACGAGCTCGACCCGACATGGTGCGACCGCATGGCGTCGGCCAAGGGCCGCGGCTGGACGACGCTGTTCGAGCGCTATGGCGACAAGGTGGTCACGCTGCGTGAAGACATGGCCGAAGTCGGTCGGTATGTCGGCGTCGACATCCCCGAATTCCGCCGCATCGTCAGCCAGGTCCAGAAGGGCGAGAAAGAGGCGCGTCAGGCCAAGAAGGAAATGGTCGAGGCGAACCTGCGGCTGGTGATCTCGATCGCCAAGAAATACACGAACCGT
The DNA here is from genome assembly GCF_017303295.1 of Rhodobacter sp. NTK016B. Taxonomy (GTDB): domain Bacteria; phylum Pseudomonadota; class Alphaproteobacteria; order Rhodobacterales; family Rhodobacteraceae; genus Pararhodobacter. The sequence goes on from NZ_JAFKOK010000019.1 coordinate 21,630, forward strand.
GGTCTGCAATTCCTGGATCTCATTCAGGAAGGCAATATCGGCCTGATGAAGGCCGTCGACAAATTCGAGTATCGCCGCGGCTACAAGTTCTCGACCTATGCGACCTGGTGGATTCGTCAGGCGATCACCCGCTCGATCGCCGATCAGGCACGGACCATCCGTATCCCGGTCCACATGATCGAGACGATGAACAAGCTGGTTCGCACTTCGCGCCAGATCCTGCACGAGATCGGTCGCGAACCCTCGCCCGAGGAACTGGCCGAAAAGCTGCAGATGCCTTTGGACAAGGTCCGCAAGGTGCTGAAGATCGCCAAGGAACCGATCTCTCTCGAAACCCCGATCGGGGACGAAGAGGACAGCCAGCTCGGCGATTTCATCGAGGACAAAAACGCCGTCCTGCCGCTCGATTCCGCGATTCAGGAGAACCTGCGCGAAACGACGACCCGCGTGCTCTCGTCGCTCACCCCGCGCGAGGAACGCGTGCTGCGCATGCGCTTTGGAATCGGCATGAATACCGACCACACGCTTGAAGAGGTCGGCCAGCAATTCAGCGTCACCCGCGAACGGATTCGTCAGATCGAGGCCAAGGCGCTGCGGAAACTGAAGCACCCCTCCCGCTCGCGCAAGCTGCGCAGCTTCTTGGATCAGTAAACCTTGCTCCTCAATCCTGACGTTTTCGACGACCATCTCGCGCACGCCCCCGATGGGGATGTGCGCGAGGCATTCATTGCCTTCGCCCATGCCGAGTATCCCGGCGGGCTGGACGTTCGGCCCAGTTCGAACGGGTTCAAGGCGCATGAACTGCGCATCGGGAGCGGTGAGAACTGGTATTTCTCGGCCGTTCTGAACGAAGAATGGGTGCTTTTCTATTTTCGCAAACCCGCTTTCCGAGACAAGCTTCTCGACGGCAAGGTGCTGCGCGCGGCCTTCCCCGAAGCGCGGGTCACGCCCAAGCAGGAACTCGCGCTGCGCGTCACCGATGCGGCAATGGCCGAAGCCGTGATCGCCCAGATCCGCGCGCCACAGACCCCGGCGGCGTAAGCCAAGCCCCTGACAACCGGCCGCTTTCCGGCCCCGACCGCCAAGAGACCCGCCATGTCCAGTGGCGGGTCTTTGCGCAACCAATGGGTCGTGTCGGAACCCCTTGCCCCGCTCATGGGTTGTCTATGCAAGACCCAGCCCGATGGGAGGCAGAGATGACCAAGCATGTCGCGTCTAAGCCAGACAGCCAGCGATCCAAGCGCGCTTTCGCGAATATTCCGAAGGAAACGCCCAAGCCGCTGGCCGAAGAGGGCCATGAGCCGGACAAGCGCAATTGACGACACGGGCCGGGACGCCACGCGCTTTCCGACCCTGTCGGGTCGCCCCTGCCCCGATCGCCTTCCCTACCAACGGCCCGATCCGGGCCCGCATCAAGGAGACGTTCCATGACCAAGCAGGAAACCGGCGCTAAGACCACCAAGGAACAGGCGCCCGACCGCCCCAAAGACAAGGCCAAGCCGATCAGCACCGAGAACAAGGAAACCCGGTCCGACAAGTGATCGCGGACAGATCGGCGTCAGAGACAGACGAACGGGCGGCCCTCGGGTCGCCCGCTTACGCCGTCGTAGCCTTGAGTCACGGCGAGGCGCTCACTTGACCGGCCACTTCGCGCAACCGAAGAACGATCACGGGGTCAGGTGATCGGGCGCGCGCCCCACCTTAAGGAAAGCCAATCTGCTTCTCCCCCCGCAAAACCGCCCGAAATCATTGGACATCTTGCCTGACGCTCTATTTAACTTGTGTACAACCATCAGGCGTCGGGTTCCGACCCGTGCGCGGTTCACAAGACAGGAGATCCCCATGGAGCGCAGCTTCGTCTTCCCGATCCTCGAACATCCCGCAACATGGGTTACCGCCCGCGTCCTCGGCACGTTCATGTACTGGTTCGCCGGTCTGGGCTTCCTGCTCGATTTCAGCGGCGCGATCACCACGATGGAGGCCAACGGGTTTCCCGGAAACCCGGCGCTGATCGCGGCGGTCACCATCGCCGTGCAGCTGATCGGCTCGGCCCTGGTCATTCAGGGCCGGTTTGCTTGGTTCGGCGCTGGGATGCTGGCGGTGTTCACGCTGGCGACCATCCCGCTTGTTCACGACTGGTGGAACATGGACGGGCTGGCCGCAATTCAGGCCAAGCTTGAAAGCGAAGAGCATCTGACCGTGATCGGCGGCCTGATCGGCCTGACCGCGCTCAGCCACCTCATGCGCCGCCGCAACGCCTCGGCCTGACGGGCACGGCAGAGGCCACAGGCGGGCTGGGCAGAGCCTTAACGATGTTGCAAGATGGGCATTGTTAGTTCGTCCAGACCCGGGTCGGCGTAAACGGAAGGCACAGGATGAGGATCGCACAGCCCGAAGGCACGCGCGGATCGCTTAAATGGATGCAACGGGCGGTGGCGTGGCGTCCCGACCTGTTGCAGCCCGCCGCCTTGCCCACGCTCGACTGGGTGTCGCCGCTACCTTTGGACGACTTTGCCGAATACCGCGACGCAGCCTTCCTGTCGCGGCTGGGGCTGGCCCGCCTCTCCCCGGCGCTGGCCGAATTCTGGCCCCGCCGGGGGCCGCAATGGGATGGATTGGCACGGTTCGAAGGCGGTGTCGTGCTGGCCGAAGCCAAGGCACATCTCGCCGAATTCGACTCGCCCGCATCGGCGGCGGGTCCGGCCTCGGCCGAGCGGATCGCCGAGGCTTTCGCCCGCGTGCAGGCCGATATGGGCGTGGCGCCGGCGCAATGGGACCGGGTCTATTATCAATACGCCAACCGGCTCGCGCATCTGTGGTTTCTGCGCACCCACGGGGTCGAGGCGCATCTGCTACTGATCGGATTTCTGGGCGACGAAGAGCGCCGCGGACCGAAAGATGCCGGGGATTGGGAAACCGCCTATCGGCAAGCGGATTTGGCGCTGGGATTGCCCCGCGACCATGCGCTGTCCCCCTTTATCCATCACCTCTGCCCCACGGTCGACGCGTTGACCACACCGGCATCGGGCAAGACGACGGGGTAATCCCCGCTGCCAAGTGCTTGAAACCACTGAGGGCACGCCGCGCCTCCCCTTTCCAGCCCGACCGCGACCCGTTAGTCTGGTGCCGCTATGAACACGATCTTCACGCTTCGCACCCAAGGCCCCGGCCTGTACGAGATCACGCCGCAGATTGTCCGCTGGGTGGCTGATCAACGCATGGGCGAGGCGCTGCTGACGCTGTTCATCCGCCATACCTCGGCCTCGCTTCTGATTCAGGAGAATGCCGATCCCGATGTTCAGACCGACCTGACCCGCTGGCTGTCGCGGCTGGTGCCCGCCTCGGACGACCCGTCGATGCGCTGGATCACCCATGTGATGGAAGGCCCCGACGACATGCCCGCGCATATCAAGGCCGCGCATTTGCCCGTCAGCCTGCAGATCCCGGTGATCGACGGGCAGCCGGTCTTGGGGACGTGGCAGGGGATCTACGTGGTCGAGCATCGCGACCGGCCCCATTCCCGTCAGGTCGCGGCGCTGCTGCGATGAGCTTCGCTCTGCCCGCGTCCGAGCTGGCGCCGCGCCTGCTGGGCGCTATCCTGACCGTGCGCGGGGCCTCGGGCCGGATCACCGAGACCGAAGCCTATGCGCCTGACGATCCGGCCTCGCATTCCTTTCCCGGCCCGACCGCCCGCAACGCTGCGATGTTCGGGCCCGCTGGCCACGCTTATGTCTACCGCTCATACGGCATCCACTGGTGCCTCAACGTGGTGGGCCTGCCCGGCCATGCGGTACTGATCCGCGCGCTCGAGCCGCTTTCGGGGCTTGAGGCCATGCGCGCGCGGCGCGGACCCGACCGCCCGCTCTGCCTAGGTCCGGGGATGCTGGCGCAAGCGATGGGGATTACCGAGGCCGACAATCACCGCCCCTTCGGCCCGCCCGATTTCGCCCTTGCGCTTGATCCGCCCCGGAAATGGCTCAGCGGCCCCCGGATTGGCATCACCAAGGCCGCCGACTGGCCGCATCGCTTCGGTCTGATCGGAGCGCGCCATTCCCGGCGCTTCTGAGCACCTGCGACGAACGCGACCCTTGCCGTTCGCGGCATTCGCGCTCACCTTCCGGGCATGTCCCGCAAGCCTTCCTCTCTGACAGCATTGCTTGCCCCCGCCCGAGCGCCGATCGCGCACGGCTCGGTGCTGTCGGTTGCGGCCTCGCTGATCTGGCTGGCGCAGGCATGGGTCATCGCCGGGGCGCTTGCCGGATGGCTGCAGGGCAGCGGCAATCCCGGGCGCGACGCCCTGCTCTTTCTCGCCCTCGCCGCCCTGCGCGCCGGGCTGAACCACGCCGCCGAACGCCAGCTGTTTCGCGCCTCGGACCTCGCCGTCGCGCGGGTGCGTGAGCGTCTGCTCGGGCGCGAGGCGAAAGCGAGCGGCAGCGGCGCTTTCGGCGGGCCGGGCGCGGTCGCAGCTCTGGCAGTCGAGAAGCTCGATGCCCTGCGCGCCTATCTGATGCGGTATCACCCCGCGATGACCCGCACCGCGCTGATCCCGCCGGTGATCTTCGCCATCGCGGCATGGCATTCCTGGGCCATCGCGTTGGTGCTTTTGCTGGCGGGGCCGCTGATCCCGGTTTTCATGGCGCTGGTGGGCTGGGCCGCGAAGGATGCGAGCGCGCGCCAGATGGTCGAAATCGGCACGCTCGGCGACCTGATGGTCGACCGCGTCGCCGCGCTGCCCGATATCCGGCTGCTCGATGCAGGCGACCGGGTGACGGGGCACTTCGCGCAGGTCTCTGACGATCTGCACCGGCGCACCATGGCGGTGCTGCGCGTGGCCTTCCTGTCCTCGACCGTGCTCGAACTCTTCGCCGCCCTCGGTGTCGCGATGGTCGCGGTCTGGGTCGGCTTCTCGCTGCTCGACGTGATCGGCTGGGGCACATGGGGCGCACCGCTGACACCCTTTGCCGGGATCTACCTTTTGCTGCTTGCGCCAGACTTCTTCCAGCCGATGCGCGACCTCGCCGCCGCATGGCACGACCGCGCCGCCGCGCAGGCCGTGGCAGACGAGGTGCAGGACTGGCAGGCCGCCCCCCTGCCCGCGCTGCTGGGCGAGGGCGCGCGCGCCACGCGGCTTGCAGGCGCGCCCGTCATCACGTGGTCCGGGCTTGAAGCGCGCGGTGTGAGCTATCCCGACACCCGCATCGAACCCGGCGCAAGGCTGGCCGTGACGGGCCGCAGCGGGGCGGGAAAATCGACGCTGCTGTCGCTTCTGGCGGGGCTCGAGCAGCCCGAGACCGGCCAGATCCATGTCTGCGGCCAGCCGCTGGACGAGCGGAACGCCGATGGCTGGCGCGCGCGGCTGGGCTGGATGCCGCAAAGCCCGCAATTCCCCGAACAGCCGCTGCGCGCGATCATAACCGAGGGCACGCCAGACCCCGTCCATCTGCACGCCGCCGCGCTGGACACGGTTTTGGCCCGCCTGCCCGAGGGGCTCGACACCATCCCCGGCGAAAGTGGCGCGGGCCTGTCGGGCGGCGAGGCGCGGCGCGTGCTGCTGGCGCGGCTTCTTCACGCGCATCCCGATGTGGTGCTAGCGGACGAACCGACCGCCGATCTCGACCCTGATACGGCAGACCGCGTGACCGAAGCGCTGCTCGCGCTCGCCGCGCAGGGCGCCACGCTGATCGTTGCCACCCATGACGCAAGGCTGATCGCCTGCATGGACGCGGAGGTCGCGCTATGAGGGCGGTTCTGCGTGCGATGCTCCGGGGTCAGATGCGCCCGCTGCTGCTGCAAGGGCTGGCGCTGTCGGTGCTGGTGCTGGCGATGGGCGCGGCGCTGCTGGGCCTGTCGGGCTGGTTCATTACCGCGACTGCCGCCGCCGGAATGGCGGGGGCGGGGCTGATCTTCGACGTCTTCCGCCCCTCGGCCGGGATCCGCTTTCTGGCCATCGGCCGCACCGCCGCGCGCTATGGCGAGCGGCTGTTGACCCATGACGCAGTGTTGCGCGGGGTTGCGGCGCTGCGCCTGCGGCTGCTCGCCGCGCAGACCCGCGCCCCGTTCGAGGCCCTCACCCGCCTGCGCGCGGGCGAGTCCCTGAACCGGCTCGGCGCGGATGTCGAGGCGCTGGACGGCGTCCTGCTGCGGCTGCTGATCCCCGGTCTGGCCGCGATCACGGTTCTGGCGGGCGCGTTCGGGATGCTGTGGTGGCTGGTCGATCTGCGGATCGCCGCATCGGTCACCGGCTGCTTCACGCTGGGCGCGCTGCTGGTTGGGGCGCTTGTCGCCCGGCGCGCGGCGCGGGCTTCGAGGGGGCTTGAGGACGCGACGCAGGATTACCGCCGCGAGATGGTCGACCTGCTGCGCACCCGGCGCGAGCGGGCCTTGCAGGGCACGCTGGCCGACAGTCGCGCGCGTCTGGGTAGGCTGGACCACGAGCGCCGCCAGCGCGCCGCGCGGCTCGACCGGATCGAACGAACAAGCGGCGCCGCGCTGGCGCTGGTTGCCGCTGCGGCACCGGCAGCGGCGATCTGGCTGGGCGGCGCCGCCGCGCTCGGCGGCGGGCTCAGCCCGGCTTTGGCGGCGATCGGCGTTTTCGTGGCCCTCGCGCTGGCCGAGGCCGTCGCGCCGTTGCGCCGTGGGCTGGGCGATTACGGCCGCATCGCGCAGGCCGCGCGGCGGGTCGCGCCGGTGCTGCGCCCTGCCCTGCCCCAGCCATCCGGCCAGACAACCATTCCCGCCGGCGCGGCGCTGAGCCTCGACACGGTCACGCTGCGGCGGGGCCCGGATCGCGCGCCGGTTCTCGACCGGGTGTCGATGACCCTGACACCGGGAGAGCGGGTGGCGCTGGCCGGGGCCAGCGGCAGCGGCAAGAGCACGCTTCTGATGCTGGCCGCCGGGGTGCTGACCCCCACCGAGGGTGCGATCCGGCTTGGCGACCTGCCGCTCGATATCCTGCCCCCCGAAGCCCTGCGCCGCGCCATTACGCTGGTGCCGCAACGCGCGGCGCTCGTGCAGGGCAGCGTGGCCGAAAACCTGCGACTCGCCGCGCCCGAGGCAAGCGATGCCGAGCTATACGCCGCCTTGGAGGCCACGCAGCTCGCCGCCGTTATCCACACACGCGGCGGTTTGCAGACGCGACTCGGCCCGCGCGGCGCCGGCCTTTCGGGGGGCGAGGCACGGCGGCTGGTGCTGGCGCGCGCGGTACTGCGGCGGCCCGCTTTCCTGTTGCTGGATGAACCCACCGAGGGGCTCGACGCCCCCACCGCGCAGGCGACTCTCACCGGTCTGGCGCAGGCCCTGCCGCAGACGGCAATGCTGATCGCGGCGCATCGCCACGCTGAAATGGCCTTCGCCGACCGCGTGCTGCGCGTGATGCCAAACGGTCACCTCGCTGCGACACAATCGCCCGAGTTGTTGGAAATCCCTTGACCTCAACCAAATACGCATAAAGAAAACGGAATATGAAGTCGCGCCACCCGCCCCCATGGACGCAGACGACGCGGCACCATCTGGAGCCCTGACTATGGAGTTCGACCTCGTCGAGCTGTCACGCTTTCAATTCGCGATGACAGCCATGTACCACTTCCTGTTCGTGCCTCTCACGCTTGGACTGAGCATTCTCGTCGCCATCATGGAGACGGTCTATGTGATGACAAACCGCCCGATCTGGCGGCAGATGACCAAGTTCTGGGGCACGCTGTTCGGAATCAACTTCGTCCTTGGCGTTGCCACCGGCATCACCATGGAATTCCAGTTCGGGATGAACTGGGCCTATTACAGCCATTATGTCGGCGACATCTTCGGCGCCCCCCTCGCGATCGAGGGGCTGATGGCGTTCTTCATGGAAGCGACCTTCGTCGGTCTCTTCTTCTTCGGCTGGGACAAGCTGTCGAAGGTGGCGCACCTGATCGTCGCGTGGCTTGTCGCTATCGGATCGAACTTCTCGGCGCTGTGGATCCTGATCGCCTCGGGCTGGATGGTTCACCCGGTCGGGGCCGAATTCAATGCCGACACGATGCGGATGGAAATGACCTCGTTCCTTGAAGTCGTGTTCAACGAGGTCGCGCAGGCAAAATTCGTGCATACCGTCTCGGCGGGCTATGTCACGGCTTCGGTCTTCGTGCTGGGCGTGTCGGCATGGTATCTGCTCAAAGGGCGCCATATCGACCTTGCGCGCCGCTCGATCGCCGTGGCGTCGGCCTTTGGCCTTGCCTCGGCGCTGTCCGTCGTGGTTCTGGGCGACGAAAGCGGTTACTCGGCGGGCCATACCCAGCAGATGAAACTCGCCGCGATCGAGGCGATGTGGGAAACGCATGAAGCGCCCGCTTCGTTCACGCTTGTGGGGCTGCCCAATCAGGCCGACCGCACAACCGAATACGCGATCGAGATCCCGTGGGTGATGGGCATCATCGGCACCCGCTCGCTGACGCAGGAGATCGCGGGCATCGACCAGCTTGTCGAAGAGGCCGAGGTCATGGTGCGCTCGGGCATCCTTGCCTATGACGCGCTGCAAACCATGCAGGAGATGCGCGACGAGACGCCCGAAGCGGTGCGGCTGAGCTTCGAGGAACATTCCGAGGATCTGGGCTACGCGCTGCTGCTGCTGAGCTATGTCGACGACCCGCGCGAGGCTACTGACGAACAGATTCAGGCCGCCGCCTGGGATACGGTGCCCAATGTCTGGGTGATCTTCTGGGCCTTCCGCATCATGGTGGGGCTGGGCTTCGCGTTTATCGGTGCGATGGCCTATTTCTTCTGGCGCGCCTCGTTCAAGCAAATGCAGTTCCCCCGCTGGGCGCTGCGGCTGGCGGTGATCATGATCCCCGCGCCATGGATCGCGGCCGAGCTGGGCTGGATCGTCGCGGAATACGGGCGTCAGCCCTGGACGGTAGACGGTGTCTTGCCGACGGCGCTGTCGGTCAGCCAGCTTACGCTGACTGATGTCTGGATCACGATTATCGGATTTGTGCTGTTCTACACCATGCTCTTCGTCATCGAGATCTCACTGATGTTGAAATACATCAAGAAGGGCCCGCATGAAGATGTCGAGGAAACCGAACGGTGGATGCAACGCCATCATCACCGTCTGCGCACCACCGATGGCAAATTGTCCTTTGCCAACCCTGCGGAGTAAGCGCCATGATCTTGCATGAACTGATGTCTCTCGACCTGCTGCGCATCATCTGGTGGCTGCTTCTGGGCGTGTTGCTGACGGGCTTCGCGCTGACCGATGGCTTCGATATGGGGGTGGGCGCGCTTCTGCCCTTCGTGGCCAAGACAGATACCGAGCGGCGCATCGCGATCAACACCGTCGGGCCGGTCTGGGAAGGCAACCAGGTGTGGTTCATCCTCGGCGGCGGCGCGATTTTCGCGGCATGGCCGCCGCTATACGCGGTCAGCTTCTCGGGCTTCTACCTTGCGATGTTCCTTGTGCTGGCCGCGCTGATCCTGCGTCCCGTGGGGTTCAAATACCGCTCGAAACGCGAAAGCGCGGCATGGCGGTCGGGCTGGGACTGGGCGCTGTTCACAGGCGGCGCGGTGCCCGCGCTGCTGTTCGGCGTCGCGGTCGGCAACGTGTTGCAGGGCGTGCCCTTTCACCTGACCAACTCGCTGATGCCGATTTACGAAGGCGGCGCCTTGGGCAAGCTGTTCGGGCTTCTCAACCCGTTCGGCCTGCTGGCGGGTGTCGTGTCGCTGTCGATGCTGCTGATGCATGGCGCGGCGTGGCTGGGGCTGAAGGCCGAAGGCCCGGTCGCCGCCCGTGCGCGCCGCTTCGGCACCGTGGCGGGGATCGTCGCGGCGGCGGGTTATGCGCTGGCTGGCCTGTGGCTGGCCTTCGGGATGCAGGGTTACCGCATCACCAGCGCCTTCGTGGAGAACGGGCCGTCGAACCCGCTCTATTCCACGGTCGAGCGGGGCGGAAGCTGGCTTCAGGCCTATGCGGATCGTCCGTGGATCGCCATCGCGCCGGTCTTTGCCTTCCTTGGCATCGCCATGGCGGTGCGCGGGCTGCGTGCCGGGCGCGAGCTGGGCACCTTGCTGTGGTCGAAACTGGCGATCACCGGCATCGTGACCAGCGTGGGCCTGACGATGTTCCCGTTCATCCTGCCATCGTCCAGCGCGCCTGACAGCTCGCTGACGGTTTGGGATGCCTCGTCCTCGCAGATGACGCTGTTCGTGATGCTGGTGGCGACGGCGATCTTCATGCCGCTGATCCTGGCCTATACCGCCTGGGTCTACAAAGTCCTGTGGGGCAAGGTGACCGAAGACGACGTCACCGGCTCCGGCCATTCGTATTAAGGAGACCGCGATGTGGTATTTTGCCTGGATCCTCGGCCTTCCGCTGGCCGCTTTGTTCGCCGTTCTGAACGCGATGTGGCTTGAGATGCGCGAAGACGCGCGCGTCGTGCGCGAGGCCGAAGAACAAGATCACACCCGGCTGTGACCCCACCAAAGCCCCCGGCGCGACAAACCGCGCCGGGGGTCACGACGATCTTGCCAATTTGCAACGACGCCCTCACCATGCGCGCCCGGAACGAGGAACGCCATGAGTTCGGCTGAACGCAAACACGACGACGCGGCGCGGGCCGCATGGCTCGCCTATATCGGCGGCTGCAAACAAGACGAGATCGCCCATATCATGGGAATCTCGCGCCAATCGGCGCAGCGGCTGGTGTCGCAGGCCATGGCGGCGGGGCTGGTGAAAGTCCGCATCGACCACCCGATCGCGCGATGCCTCGAACTGGCGCAGCGGCTGAAAGACCGCCACGGGCTGACCCTGTGCGAGGTCGTCCCCTCGCTCGACAGCGTGCAGAATTCCGGGCTGGCCGTCTCTCATGCCACGGGCGATCTGCTGGAAAACTGCCTGATGCGGCCCGAGCCGATGGTGATCGGGCTCGGCACCGGGCGCACCTTGCGCGCGGCGGTCGAGCATCTGCCGCATATCGATTGCGCCCAGCACAAGATCGTCTCGCTGACGGGCAACATCGCCCCCGACGGATCAACGGCCTATTACAACGTGCTGTTCACCATCGCCGACAAGATCACCGCCGCGACCTTCCCGGTCCCTTTGCCGGTGATCAGCGCCTCGGTCGACGAGCGCGCGGCGCTGCTGGGCCAGAAGACGCTGAGCGTGACCCGCACGCTGGCCGCGCGCACGGATATGCGCTTCGTGGGGATCGGCACGATGACCGAAACCGCGCCGCTGGTGATCGACGGTTTCATCACCCATGGAGACCAGCGGCGGCTGCGTGAAAAGGGCGCGGTCGGCGAGATCATCGGCTTTGTCTTCGATGCGCAGGGAAACCTTGTCGAGGACGAAATCAACAGCCGCGTCAGCTCGGCCGAAATCACCCCCGGCAGCCATAGCGGGCCGGTGATCGGCGCGGCCCACGGACCCGACAAGGTCCCCGCGATTCGAGCGGCCCTTGGCGGCAAGCTGATCTCGGGGCTGGTCACGGACGAGGCGACCGCGATTGCGCTAACGGTCGAATAGCGCGAGTTAACCAAAAATTATTCCTGCCGTTTCAACACCCTGCCCGCGTTTCTGCGGCGCGGCGGGAAGAAACTTGTTGCCTTTTGATGACACGTTTGAGAATTTGCCCAAGGGATTAGCATTTGCTCAAATGGGAGGAAAACCATGACCCGCACCCTGCGCGCCCTTATGGGCGCGACGGCGTTGACCGCTGCCGGTTTCGCAGTCGCGGCTCAGGCCGAAACGATCACCATCGCCACCGTGAACAACGGCGACATGATCCGCATGCAAGGGCTGACCAGCCACTTCACCGACATGCACCCCGATATCGAGGTCGAATGGGTGACGCTGGAAGAGAACGTCCTGCGTCAGAACGTGACCACCGACATCGCCACCGGCGGCGGCCAGTACGACGTCATCACCATCGGCACCTACGAGGTTCCGATCTGGGGCGCCAATGACTGGCTGCTGTCGCTCGACGATCTGGGCGACGACTATAATGTCGACGACCTGCTGCCCGCCGTGCGCGGTGGTCTGACGGTGGACGGCACGCTCTATGCCTCGCCCTTCTACGGCGAAAGCTCGATGGTGATGTACCGCACCGACCTTATGGAAGCGGCCGGGCTGGAAATGCCCGACGAACCCAGCTGGGAGTTCATCCGCGAAGCCGCCGCTGCGATGACCGACCGCGAGAACGAGATCTACGGCATCTGCCTGCGCGGCAAGGCCGGCTGGGGCGAGAACATGGCGTTCCTGACCGCCATGGGCAACTCGTTCGGGGCGCGCTGGTTCGATATGGACTGGCGTCCGCAATTCGACAGCGAAGCGTGGCACAACACGCTGACCTTCTACATCGACATGATGAACGAATACGGTCCTCCGGGCGCGTCGAATAACGGCTTCAACGAGAACCTCGCGCTGTTCCAGACCGGCAAATGCGGCATGTGGATCGACGCGACCGTCGCCGCCTCGTTCGTGACAAACCCCGATGACAGCGAAGTCGCCGACAGCGTCGGTTTCGCGCTGGCCCCCGATAACGGGCTGGGCCGTCGCGGCAACTGGCTGTGGGCGTGGAACCTGGCGATCCCGGCCTCGTCGGATGCCCCGGAAGCCGCGCGCGCGTTCATCGCCTGGGCGACCGGCCCCGGCTATACCGAGCTTGTCGCCTCGGAAGAGGGCTGGGCCAACGTGCCCCCGGGCACCCGCACCTCGCTCTATGAGAACCAGGAATACCTGGACGCGGCGCCCTTCGCGGAAATGACCCTGCGTTCGATGCAGGCCGCCGATCCGACCAACCCGGCCGTGGACCCGGTGCCCTATACCGGCGTGCAATTCGTGGCGATCCCGGAATTCGCGGGTCTCGGCACCGAAGTCGGTCAGGTTTTCTCGGCCGCGCTGGCCGGTCAGATGAGCGCCGACGAAGCGCTGGAGCAGGCACAAGAGCTTGCCACCGAAGAAATGGAGGCGGCGGGCTACTAAGCCCCCGTCCCGGTCGCAAGACCCGGGGCGCAGGTCTGTGGCGGGACCTGCCCGACCTCCTTCCCGGTAACGCCAGATCGCGCAGCCCACGGGCTGCGCGCCTTCCCCGCAGCTTCAGCCCGAGGGTACCCCGATGGCCACCCAGCATTCCCGTTCCGCTGCCCGGTTGATGATGTCCCCGGCCGTGTTCCTGCTTCTCGTATGGATGCTGGTGCCGCTGATCATGACGCTGTGGTTCTCGACCCTCGATTACCGGCCCATGCGCGGCACGTTCGATTGCTGCGAAGGTCTGGGCAACTACACCCGTTTCGTCACCTCGTCGGCGTTCCTCGACAGCGTGGTCGCCACCTTGCAACTGGTCGGCGGCGTGCTGGTCATCACCGTGGTGGGCGGCATCTTGCTGGCGATCCTGCTCGATCAGCCGATCTGGGGTCAGGGCGTGGTGCGTATCCTTGTCATCGCGCCGTTCTTCGTCATGCCGACCGTGTCGGCGCTGGTGTGGAAGAACATGTTCATGAACCCCGTGAACGGTCTCTTCGCACATCTTTTCAAAGGGCTGGGCCTGCAGCCCGTGGACTGGCTCAGCCAGTATCCGATGTTTTCGATCATCCTCATCGTGTCGTGGCAATGGCTGCCCTTCGCGACGCTGATCCTGCTGACCGCGATCCAGTCGCTCGACAGCGAGCAGCTTGAAGCCGCCGAGATGGACGGCGCAGGGCCGCTGTCGCGCTTCGGCCATATCACCCTGCCCCATCTTGCGCGTTCGATCACCGTCGTCGTGCTGATCCAGACCATCTTCCTGCTGTCGATCTTCGCCGAGATCTACGTCACCACCTCGGGCGCCTTCGGAACGCGGACGCTGACCTATCTGGTCTACCAGCGCGTGATCGAAAGCCAGAATGTCGGCCTCGGCTCCGCCGGCGGCATCATCGCCGTCATCCTCGCCAATATCGTCGCCCTCGTGCTGATGCGCGTGGTGGGCAAGAACCTCGACGCCTGAGGAGGATCGACCATGGCCCGCGCCGTCACCACCCAACGCAAGATCGTCTTCACCGCAATCGCCTGGATCATCGGGCTGGCGATCTTCTTTCCGATCCTGTGGACGATCCTGACCAGCTTCAAGACCGAGGCCACGGCGATCTCGGACCCGCCGGTATTCTTCAACTTCGACTGGACGCTGGAAAACTACGCCATCGTGCAGGAGCGCTCGGACTACATGCGCTACCTGTGGAATTCGGTGGTGCTGGCGGTGGGGTCGACGTTCTTCGGCATCATCATCGCCGTGCCCGCAGCGTGGTCGATGGCCTTCGTGCCGGGCAAGCGTACCAAGGACGTGCTGATGTGGATGCTCAGCACCAAGATGCTGCCCGCCGTGGGCGTGCTGTATCCGATCCGGCTGATCCTGATCGAGATGAACATTCTCGACAGCAAGGGGGCGCTGATCTTCATCCTTATGATGATCAACCTGCCGATCATCATCTGGATGCTCTACACCTATTTCCGCGAGATCCCCGGCGAGATCCTGGAAGCCGCGCGGATGGATGGCGCCACGCTGAAGGACGAGATCCTCTACGTGCTGACGCCGATGGCCATTCCGGGCATCGCCTCGACCGTGCTTCTGAACATCATCCTCGCTTGGAACGAAGCCTTCTGGACCCTCACGCTGACCACGGTCGACGCGGCACCGCTGACGGCCTTCATCGCCAGCTATTCCAGCCCCGAGGGCCTGTTCTACGCCAAGCTCAGCGCGGCCTCGACCATGGCCATTGCGCCGATCCTCATCCTCGGCTGGTTCAGCCAGAAACAACTCGTGCGCGGCCTCACCTTCGGCGCCGTCAAGTAAGGGACTGATATCATGGGACGCATCACGCTTGATAAAGTGCGCAAGGCCTTCGGCGATGTCGAGGTCATCCCGCCTTTGGACCTGCGCATCGAGGACGGCGAATTCGTGGTCTTCGTGGGCCCCTCGGGCTGCGGGAAATCCACCTTGCTGCGGCTGATCGCCGGGCTCGAAGATGTCTCGGGCGGCGAGATCCGCATCGACGGCACCGACGCCACCAACCTGTCGCCCGCCAAGCGGCGGCTGGCGATGGTGTTCCAGAGCTACGCGCTCTACCCGCACATGTCGGTGCGCAAGAACATCGCCTTCCCGCTGAAAATGGCCGGGCTCGACAAGGCCGAGATCGACAAGCGGGTCGAAGGTGCGGCGAAAGTGCTCAACCTCGACAGCTATCTCGACCGTCGCCCCGGCCAGTTGTCGGGCGGCCAGCGCCAGCGCGTCGCCATCGGTCGCGCCATCGTGCGCGAACCCTCGGCCTTCCTGTTCGACGAGCCGCTGTCGAACCTCGATGCCGCGCTGCGGGTGGGGATGCGGCTGGAAATCAGCGAGCTGCATAAACGGCTGGCGACGACGATGATCTACGTGACCCACGATCAGGTCGAAGCGATGACCATGGCCGACAAGATCGTCGTGCTGCAGGCGGGCCATATCGAGCAGGTCGGCAGCCCGCTCGAGCTGTACCGCACCCCGCGCAATAAATTCGTCGCGGGCTTCATCGGCTCACCCAAGATGAACCTGATCGAAGGCCCCGAAGCCGCCAAGCACGACGCCCACACGATCGGGGTGCGCCCCGAACATCTGATGGTCACGCCAGAAGGCGGCACATGGACCGGCAAGGTCGGCGTCTCCGAACATCTGGGGTCGGACACGTTCTTCCACGTCACCGTGCCGGGCTTTGCCGAACCGCTGACCGTGCGCGCGGGTGGTGAGGTCGATCTGCATTACGGCGATCAGATCCACCTGACACCCGATCCCGCGCAGATCCACCGGTTCGACGCCGAAGGGCTGCGGCTGGCATGACACGACTGGCAGGCAAACGCGCCCTGATCACCGGGGCGGCGCGCGGCATCGGGCTGGCCTTTGCCCGCGCCTATCGGGCCGAGGGCGCGACGGTCACGATTGCCGATATCGACCTGCCCCGCGCGCAGGACGCCGCCGCAGGTATCGGCGCGCAGGCCGTGCGCATGGATGTCAGCGACCCGGCCAGCATCGAGACGGGGATGGACGACGCCGTCGCCGCGATGGGCGGGATCGACATCCTGATCAACAACGCCGCGCTGTTCACCGCCGCCCCCATCGTCGAGATCACCCGCGCCGATTTCGACCGCGTCTTCTCGGTCAACGTGGCGGGGACGCTGTTTACCCTGCAGGCCGCCGCGAAACGGATGATCGCGCAGGGCACGGGCGGCAAGATCATCAACATGGCGTCGCAAGCCGGTCGCCGGGGCGAAGCGCTGGTCGCGGTCTATTGCGCCTCGAAAGCGGCTGTCATCAGCCTCACGCAATCCGCCGGGCTCGACCTGATCCGCCACGGCATCAACGTCAACGCCATCGCGCCCGGCGTGGTCGATGGCGAGCACTGGGACGGCGTCGACGCCTTCTTCGCCAAATACGAGGGCAAGGCCCCCGGCCAGAAGAAGCGCGAAGTCGGCGAGGCCGTCCCCTATGGCCGCATGGGCCGGGCCGAGGATCTGACCGGCATGGCCGTGTTCCTCGCCTCGTCCGAGGCCGACTACATCGTCGCCCAGACATACAATGTCGACGGCGGAAACTGGATGAGCTGACATGTCCACCCCCCTGAGCCAAGCCAACCTGCCCCATCTGCCCGCCGCCGTCGCCGCCCCCGGCTACGACCGCGCCGCGCTGAGCGCGGGCATCCTGCATTTCGGCGTCGGCAATTTTCATCGCGCGCATCAGGCGATGTATCTCGACCGGCTGTTCGCCATGGGCCAGAGCCTCGATTGGGCGCTGGTCGGCGCGGGCGTGTTCGAAGGCGAGCGCAAGGGCCGCGCTGTTCTGCAAGCGCAGGACTGGCTGACCACACTGGTCGAGCAGGAGGCCGATCATTCCGAGGCCCGCGTGCTGGGTTCGATGATCGATTACATCGAACCCGCCGATGCCCCCGCGATCATCGCGCGCATGAGCCAGCGCGACATCCGCATCGTCTCGCTCACCATCACCGAGGGCGGCTATTTCCTTGATAGCAAGGACCGGTTCGACCCGACGCATCCCGCCATTGTCGCCGATGCCGCCACGCCCGAGGCGCCGAAAACCGCGTTCGGCATGATGATCGCCGCGCTCAGGGCCCGGCGCGAGGCGGGGCTGGAACCCTTTACCGTCATGTGCTGCGACAACATCCCCCATAACGGCGCAGTGACGAAGAACGCGCTTTGTGGTCTGGCGCGCCTGTCGGACCCGGATTTCGCCGACTGGATCGCCGCGAATGTGGCCTTCCCCAATGCCATGGTCGACCGCATCACCCCCGCCACCACCGACCGCGAACGCCGGATTCTGGCCGAGGATTTCGGCGTGCAGGACGGCTGGCCCGTCTTCTGCGAAGGCTTCACGCAATGGGTGCTGGAAGACCATTTCCCGCTGGGCCGCCCCGCTTTCGAGGCCGCAGGCGCGCAATTCGTCCCCGACGTCGCGCCGTTCGAGCTGATGAAGCTGCGCATCCTCAATGGTGGCCACGCGGTCATCGCCTATCCCGCCGGGCTTATGGACATCCATTTCGTCCATGAAGCGATGGAGCATCCGCTGATCCGCGCCTTTCTACGCAAGATAGAAGAGCGCGAGATCATCCCCACCGTGCCGCCGGTGCCCGATACCGATCTGAATGCCTATTTCGACCTGATCGAGCGGAGGTTTTCCAACCCCAAGATCGGCGACACGGTGCGCAGGCTGTGCCTTGACGGCTCGAACCGGCAGCCGAAATTCATCATCCCCACCCTGCGCGACGCGCTGAACAAGGGCGGGGCGATCGACGGGCTGGCACTGGAATGCGCGCTCTGGGCGCGCTATTGCGCGGGCGTCTCGGATAGTGGGGCCGTGATCGCACCGAACGATCCCAACTGGGATCGGCTGCAGGCCGTGGCCCAGCAGGCGCGGCGCCGTCCGCAAGCGTGGCTCGAGCAAGAGACGATCTACGGCGATCTGGCAGAACAGGCAGGCTTCGCACAGCGTTTCGCGCATTGGCTGCACCTGCTATGGGACAGCGGAACGGCGACCACCCTCTCGCGCTATCTCGAAGGCGATTGACCCATGGACACGATGTCGACCCGCCCCGCGCTCGTCATCTTCGATTGTGACGGCGTTCTGGTCGACAGCGAGCCGATTTCGTTGGCGGTGATGCTGGATGTGCTGGCCGAGGCGGGCTGCGTGCTGGACGAACCCGAGGCCTATCGCCATTTCCTTGGCAAATCGCTGGGCAGCGTGGCTGACTGGCTCAAACGCGAGCGCGGGCTGGACCTGACGCCATCGCTGTTGGGCGCGCTACGCGAACGGCTTCTGGCTCGGTTCGAGCAGGACTTGCAGCCGATGCCCGGCGTGGGACAGGCGCTCGCCGGGCTGGGCGTGCCGGTCTGCGTGGCCTCGTCCAGCCAGCCCGACCGTATCCGCCTGTCATTGCGGGTAACGAAGCTGCTGCCCTTCTTCGAGCCGCATATCTTCAGCGCCAGCATGGTTGCGAACGGCAAGCCCGCGCCCGATCTGTTCCTGCACGCCGCGCAGAAGATGCAGGTGGACCCCAGCGAGTGTCTGGTGATCGAGGACAGCCCCGCAGGCCTGACGGCGGCCCGCGCAGCGGGGATGAAGGCGGTGGCCTATATCGGCGGATCGCATGCCGGGCCTGCCAATCTGCGGCAAGCGGTTGAAAATTGTGCGCCAATGGCCATCATCGGCGACATGGACGACCTTCCCGCTCTGGTGCAAGGTCGCGCCTGAGGGTGGAGCCAATGCCGTCGAATCTTGTGGCTGTCGATGTGGGCACGCGCAGTGCCCGTGCGGGCGTGTTCGACATGTCGGGCCGCATGCTGGCGCGCGCGGTCGCGCCGCTGGCGCTGACCGAAGGCCCCGGCCCGCGTGCGGAATATGCCTCGGACCAGATCTGGGACGCGGTCTGCGCCGCCAGCCGCGCGGTGATGCGCGACGCCGGACTTGCGCCCGAAAGCGTGATCGGGCTGGCCTTCGACGCGACCTGCTCGCTGGTCTTGCGCGACTGCGACGGCGCGGCCCTGTCGCTGGGTGGCCCGGGACAGGACACAATCGCCTGGTTCGATCACCGCGCGATGGACGAGGCCGCGGAATGCACCGCAACCGGGCACCGGCTGATCGACCATCTGGGCGGCGCGATGTCGCCCGAGATGCAGACGCCCAAGCTGATGTGGCTCAAGCGCCACCAGCCTGAGATCTGGGAAAATCTCGGCGCCGCGCGCGATCTGTGCGACGAGCTGACGCTGCGCGCGACCGGCCAGCCCGGCGCCTCGGCCTGCGCGCGCGCGGCGAAATGGCCCTATCTGCCGGCGGCAGGCGGCTGGTGCGACGATTTCCTTGCACAGGTCGGGCTGGAAGACCTGCGCCGGCGCGCGGACTTGCCGGACGCGGTGATCGGCGTCGGCGTCCCCGCCGGACGCCTGACGTCTGACGCTGCAAACGCGATGGGGCTGGCCCCGGGCATTGCTGTCGCGTCGGGCATGATCGATGCCTATGCGGGCGCTCTGGGCACCGTCGGGCTGTCCGGGGATGACCATCCCGGCCTGATGCTGATCGCGGGCACCTCCAACTGCATCATGGCTGTAACGCCCGATCCGCTTTTCGCGCCCGGCATCTGGGGCCCGTCGCGCGACACCGTGTTGCCGGGCCTGTGGACCAGCGAGGGGGGGCAATCGGCGGCCGGTGCGGCGCTGGAATGGGTGCTCGACGCATGGCCCGGCCCCGCCCCCGGACAGACGCCCGACCACGCCGCCGTGCTGGCGCGGATCGAGGTGTTGCTGGCCCGCGACGGCGCCGCGCTGGGGGACGAGATCGACGTTCTTCCCGATTTCAACGGCAACCGCTCGCCCTTGTCAGATGCACGGCTAAGGGGCGTGATTTCCGGCCTGTCGTTGGACCGGGGTTTTGACGCTTTGTGCAAGCTCTACTGGCGCACGGCGGTGTCGGTCGCTCTGGGCGTGCGTCAGATCGCCGAGCATCTGGCAAGCGCCCCCGCAGGCGACGGAAGCGCCCCCCGGAACCTTGCCATCGCGGGCGGGCTGGCGCGGACACCGCTGCTCAAACAGCTTTTCGCCGATGCCACGGGGCTGAAGGTCCTGACCTCGCAGGCCGAGGATGTGGTACTGTCGGGCACCGCGATCGCCGCCGCAGTCGCAGCGGGTCACTACCCCGATCTCCGCACCGCGACCACGGCGATGACCACGCTGGCCAAGGTCCTGCCCCCCGACCTGGCGCGGCAGGCGAGCTATGACCGTGATTACCGTATCATGCTGAAAATGCAGGATCATCGCGCCGAGATTGCGGCAATGAAAGCCCGGATCTGACCGGATCCGGTGTTCACGCCAAGGCCCGCAGCGCCTGCGCCACCCGCTCTGCGGCGCTGCCCCGGCGCAAGGGCCGCAACCGGTATAGCCGCAACGCCCGCGCAAGCGGGACCGAGGCCGCGAAGGGCGCGACCAGCGTTCCGACCGCCAGATGCCGCGTAAGCAGCGCCCGGTGGCCCATCAGCACCCCCGACCCCGCCAAAGCCTCATCCACCGCCAACGCGTAAAGCGAATGCGCCACGCCCCGGGGCACCGCAATCCCGGGTGCGGCGGAGGCGCACCAGCGCCGCCAGTCGCCCGGCCACGCCGAATCCTCAAGACACGGCACCGCAGACAGATCGCCCGGCCCGTCCAGCCGCGCGGCCAGCGCCGGGGCGCAGACCGGCAGCAACGCGTCCTCGGCCAGCACATGGCCGCCCGCCTCGCCCATGAACAGCGCCAGATCGTAGGGCAAGCGCTTGCCTTCGGGCAGCCGTTCAAGCGCCGT
Source organism: Rhodobacter sp. NTK016B (assembly GCF_017303295.1). Taxonomy (GTDB): domain Bacteria; phylum Pseudomonadota; class Alphaproteobacteria; order Rhodobacterales; family Rhodobacteraceae; genus Pararhodobacter. Next base: position 42,443 of record NZ_JAFKOK010000019.1, read on the forward strand.
GACCGAGACCTGCACGCCCGGACAAGCCGCCCGCAATGCCGGCAGGCGCGGCGCAAGCCAGAGCTGCGCCACGGCAGGCAGGGCCGCGATCCGCACAAGGCTCGCCCCCTGCGCCATCAGGGCCGAAAAAGCCCCCAACGAAGCGGCAAGCGCGGGCTGCACGGCCTTCGCATCGGCCATCGGGCGCACCCCCTGCGCGTGGCGCTCGAACAGCGCCCGGCCCGCCCAGCCCTCGACCCGCCGGACCTGCGCGGCAATCGCGCCCGGCGACAAGCCCAGCGCCGCTCCGGCTGCGGCGAACCCCTCATGCCGCAGCGCGGCCTCAAAACCATGCAACGATCCCAGCGGAAGCGGCGGCGCCCCGAGCGGCGCCAGCGCCTGTTCAAGCCGGTGGAAGGCCTGTCTCAACGTCGGCGCCAACGCTTCGGCCTCGGGCGTCGGCCGCACCGAATGCGCCCGCGCGGTCATTAGGGCCACACCCGACGCGGTTTCCAGCGCCCGCAACTTCGCGCGCAACGCCCCCGGCGACACGCCCAGCGCGGCGCCCGCCGCCGCATAGCCTCCGTGACGCAGCACCGCATCAAGCGCCGCCAGATGCGGCAGCGAGGGTGGACGCGGTGGTGGCGGGGCGACGGGCATGCGCAGATCAGGCTCAAGTTTCTTGCGCCTCAGATGACAGTAAATCGGAATTGCGCGCAAGCCGGCCGGCCCGCAAGCTGCGCCTATCACAGGAGGTTTCCATGACCCGTACCGCCCCCCGACTCGCGCCCCGCCACTGGGTTCCCGCCCCCGCCGAAAACCGCGTCCAGACCATTGCCCGCGAGACTGCGCAAACCGGCAGCGCCGCGCTTGACGACCGGATCGAGGCGCTCATTCAGCGCAACCAGCAGATCCACGAGCGCGATTGCTTCAACCTCAATCCCGCCACCAACGTGATGAACCCGCGTGCCGAAGCCGCGCTGTCCCGTGGACTGGGTTCACGACCCTCGCTGGGCTATCCGGGCGACAAATACGAGATGGGCCTGCAGGCGATCGAAGAAATCGAGGTCATCGCCGCTGAACTCGCTGCCGAGATCTTCGACGCCACGCATGCCGAGATCCGCGTCCCCTCGGGAGCGCTGGCCAATCTCTATGGCTTCATCGCGCTGGCAAAACCCGGCGACGCGATCATCGCCCCGCCCGCCACCATCGGCGGACATGTGACCCACCATGCCGATGGCTGCGCCGGGCTCTACGGGCTGGTGACGCATCCCGCGCCGGTCGATGCCGATGGCTACAGCGTCGATCTGGACGCGCTGCGGGACCTGGCGCTGCGCGTCCGGCCCAAGGTGATTACCGTGGGCGGCTCGCTCAACCTGTTCGAACACCCCGTGGCGGGCGTGCGCGCCATTGCCGACGAAGTCGGCGCGCATGTGCTCTTCGATGCCGCGCATCAATGCGGGATCATCGCCGGCAAGGCCTGGTCGAACCCGCTCGATCACGGCGCGCATCTGATGACGATGAGCACCTACAAATCGCTGGGCGGCCCGGCGGGCGGGCTGATCGTCACGCGCGATGCGAAGATCGCCGAGCGGCTCGACCACATCGCCTTTCCCGGCATGACGGCGAATTTCGACGCGGCGAAATCGGCCGCTCTGGCCATCGGGCTGCTCGATTGGCGCGACCATGGCCGGGCCTATGCGCAGACGATGATCGACACGGCTCAGGCCTTCGCCAAGGCGCTGTCACAGGCCGGGCTGCCAGTCTTCGCCGAAGCGCGCGGCTTTACCCGCTCGCATCAATTCGCCGTGGCGGCGGCGGAATTCGGTGGCGGTCAGGCCGCGTCGCGCAAGCTCGAACAGGCGGGGTTCCTTGCCTGCGGGATCGGGCTGCCGCTGGCCGATGTACCGGGCGATATGAACGGGCTTCGGATCGGCACGCCGGAACTGGTGCGCTGGGGCGTGACGCCCGCCGATATCCCCGAGATCGCCGCGCTGGTGGCCGAGGCCCTGCGCGCCAATGATCCCGCCGCGATTGCCCCGCGCACGGCTGCCCTGCGCGCGCGGTTCGACCGGTTGCATTTTATCCGCGACTGAGCGCCCGACGCCAGCCGCCCCGTGCCCCCGGTGACGTAGCGCGCCGGGGCGCACGCGACCGGGCGGGCCTGCCGGGCGCGACGGGGGCCGAGGCGCCGTTAATTCCCGCGCCCGCCGATCAGCGACCGCAGGCCCTGCCGCAGCAGATCTTCGGTGCTGCCCTCGCCGCCGGTCCCGGCCCCGCCCAGCGCGTCGGTCACGGCCTCTTGCGCGCGTTGCGTCGCGCGGTCCTGCAGGCGCTGGATCTCTTCCTGCGCCCGCGCTTCGAGCCGCGCGCGTTCCTCGGCCAGTCGCTGCTCGGCCAGCCCTTCCAGATCCAGCCGGAAGCGCGGCGCCGACCACGGGCCGGTGACGATCAGCGGCACCCGCAGCGTGGCCTCGCCGGTATCGGCGTTGCGGAAAGTCTCGGGCGTGATGCGGTAGGCCAGCGTCTGGCCGCCCAGATCCACATCGCCCTCGCCGCGCACCGTGAACAGCGGCGCTTCCAGCCGCAGGTCGTTATTGCTCAGCACGCCGCCTGCCATGGTGAAGCTGGCGCCGATGCTGTCGTACACCGTGGACGACCCCTCACCCAACGCCGACGGGTCGAGATTGCGCAGCATCGCCGAAAGATCGATGCCCAGAATCTCGCCGCGCCCGAACTGGATCGTGCCCGACCCTTCCAGCGAACGCATGATCGCATCGACGGACTGACCGACGCCGAGAAACTGCAGATCCGCCGCCGCCGAGCCGGTGAGGCGCTCGAATTCCACGGTCTGGCGCAACATCGACAGCAGGCTCACATCCCGCAGAGACAGGTTGCCGCCCACCGACAGGCCGTTGCGGTTATTGGCCACCAGATCGCCCGACAGCGTACCATCGAAGGCGCGCACCTCGTTCAGCCCGATCACAGCGCGCGCGCGGTCGATGGTCAGCGAGCCGCGCACCGCGTCGATCATCCCAAAGCCCGTATTCACCGGCCCAAGCGTCAGCCCGATCTGCGCATCGGCCAGCCCCAGCGCCGAGGCGTCGATACGCGCCGTGGGCCAGCCGCTGCCCGACGCGCCCGCGCTTCCGCCGCCCATGAAGGCCGTCAAATCGAGCGATTGGGCGCTGACCTGACCGGCGATATGGGGGCGCTCGCCCTCGAACGTCGTGTCCAGCGCTACCGCCAGACGGTTCGCGCCGATGCCGATGCTGCCCTCGCGCAGATGCACGCTGCCCGCTGGCGCCAGCGTCAACTGCCCCGACAGTGCCAGCGGACGTGCGGCGCCCGGCAGGGGCTCGCCACCCTCGGCACCCGCCATCTGCAGCGCCGGGCCCAGCCGGTCGATCTGGATCGACAGGCGACCTTCGGCGGCGACCGGCTCTATGCCCATGCGCCCCGCGAACGAACCCTGCGCGCCTTCGGTCGAGATCGAAGCGTCCACCGCCACCACCTCGCCCGCCATCAGCCGGTCGACCGAGGCCAAGGTCGCCGAGATCTCGCCCTGCTGGCCGTTGCGGTCGATCGAGATGCGCAGCTCGGCCGGGCCGCCCGCCTCGGGCATGGCAAGGTCGATCGACACGCCCTCGACCGTGACGTCGGTACCCGCCGCGCGATCGATATAGCGCAGGCTCGCCCCCTGGATCTGCGCGCGATCAAGGATGATCGGCGGCAGGGTCGAGCGCGTGCCGGTCTCGGTCGATGCGGCGTTTTCGTCGCCGACCCCCGCGAAATTCCAGTTGCCGACGCCGAACTGGTCGCGCTCGAGCACGATCTGCGGTGCGCGGGCCTCGAATTGCCGCACCACGAGGTTCCCCTGAAGAAGCTGCGCCAGATCGACGCCCAGATCCACGGAATCCGCGCGAAGCATCGGCCCCGCATCCGAGCTTGCCACATTGGCCAGCGTCACGCCTTCGACCCGCGCGCCGAGCACCGGCCAGAAGGTCGGCGTGACGTCGCCGTCGATGGTCAGCGCGCGCCCGGTCGCTGCTTCGAACTGGCGCGCGGCGAGATTGGCGATACGGTCGGCAGGCAGCAGGAACAACGCCCCCACGGCAAGGATCACCAAGACGAGGATCGCACCGATAATCCTGAAAACCCAACGCATTGCCCACTCCTGCTCGTCTCGTTACACGTTTTGTTAATATCGCGATGATAGCAAAGCGTCCTTCCGGCACAAGCGACCATCGACCGGCAACCGGTGCGGGATGCGGGGTTCCGCCGCCTTGTCGGCTTTTCGCGGCACGCGGCTCTTCCCCTTGGGCGCGTCACGCTCCATGATGCCCCGATGACGACCCAGACCGGCCCTACGAAACCCCTGCTTGCCGTTCCGCGCCCGACGTTTCTGAGCCGGTTCGCGGCGCGGATCGCGGGCCATGCGCTGGTGCTGTTCGCCCGTGCGATCACGGCGGTGCATGCCGAATGGCGCGGCGTTGCGCCCGCGCCAAGACAGCGGGTCTATTTCGCCAACCATGTCTCGAATGCCGACATGCCGATGATCTGGACCGTGCTGCCGCCGCATCTGCGCAAGCAGACGCGCCCGGTTGCGGCGGCGGATTACTGGCTGACCTCGCGCCTGCGCGCCTTTGCCGGGGCCGGGATTTTTCGCGCAGTGCTGATCGACCGGCGGCCCGAGACCCGCAGCGACGATCCGATGGCGGCGATCAATCAGGCGCTGGATGACGGGGCCTCGCTCATCATCTTCCCCGAGGGGCTGCGCAATCAGGGGCCCGAGCCGTTGCAGAAGTTCAAATCGGGCCTCTACAACATCGCGCGGTCGCATCCGCAGGTCGAGCTTGTGCCGACATGGATCGCCAATCTCAATTCCGTCATGCCCAAGGGCGAGGTCATCCCGCTGCCGCTGATGTGTTCGATCATTTTCGGCGAGCCGGTGGCGGCGCGTGACGGCGAAGAGCGGCGCGACTTTCTCGACCGCGCGGCGGCCGCGCTTCTGGCGCTGAAACCCGAGGACCCGGAATGAGTCCGATCCTGAAAGACATCGCGCTTCTGGCGCTGGGAACCGGGCTGGTCCTGCTGACGGTGACGATCATCGGCGAGCAGATGCGCCGACGGCGCCCGGCCTCGGATCCTGGCGTCGAGATCTTCATGGCCCGTGTCGACAGCTGGTGGGCGATGGCGATCACCTTCACGCTCGCCATGCTGGCGGGCCGCTGGGCGGTGATCCTGATCTTCGCCATCGCCTCGTTCGCGGCCTTGCGCGAATTCTTCACCTATTCCGCGCGCACCAAGGCCGACCACCTGTCGCTGGCCATCGCCTTTTACCTGCTGTTGCCCGCGCAATTCCTGTTCGTCTATTTCGACATGCAGCGGCTCTTTGCCGTGTTCATCCCGGTCTATGCTTTCCTGCTTCTGCCCTTCGTCGCGGTGCTGCGGGGGTCAACCGAGCGTTTCCTGCGCCGGGTGTCGGAAACCCAGTGGGGGCTGATGATCGCGGTATTCTGTCTCAGCCATATCCCCGCGCTGATGTGGCTGGAACTGCCCGGCCCCGACGGTGCGGCAACCGGGCGGGGAATGCTGTTGATCGCGTTTCTGGTGCTTGTGGTGCAGGCGGGCGATCTGGCCGACTTCCATATCGGCCGCCGTTTCGGGTACCGGCAGATCGCGCCCGGCCTGTCGCCCAAGACATGGGCGGGCGCGCTTGGCGGCATGGCGGTGGCGGGCGCGATGGGGATGATCCTGTCATGGGTTACGCCCTTTGGCCCGCTGGGGGCGGCGGCGATGGCGATGGTCGCCTCGGCCTCGGGGCAGATCGGCAACCTTGTGCTGCGCGCGATCAAGCGCGACCGGGGGTTGCGCGACTGGTCGCATCTGATCCCCGGTCAGGGCGGCTTTCTCGATCAGCTCGACAGTGTGATCTTTGCCGCGCCTGCCTTCTTTCACCTGACCCGGCTGTGGTGGATGACGGCCTGAGCCCCCTCGCCCGCGACTGCCCCCACGTTTCCCTTGCCGCCGGGGCGCGCGGCTGGCAGCCTTCGCGCCAAAGCAGCAGGGGGCCATCATGAGCGAAGACCGCGTCATCATCAGCATCGAGGACGGCATCGCCGAGGTCACGCTGAACCGACCCGAAAAGCTCAACGCCTTCGACACCGCGATGTTCGAAGCCGTGGCCGCCGCGGGCGAGCGGCTGATGGACGAGCCGGATCTGCGCGCGGTGGTGCTGACGGGGGCCGGACGGGCCTTTTGCGCGGGCATAGACACGAAGATGCTGATGGAATTTGCCGCCGATCTCGACACGCTGCGCCAAGAGATCGTCACCCCGCCGCGCGGACGCGCCGCGAACCGGTTCCAGCAGCCCTGCACGATCTGGGCCGATCTGCCGGTGCCGGTGATCGCCGCGCTGCACGGTGTTACCTTCGGCGCGGGGATGCAGCTTGCCCTCGGGGCCGACCTGCGCATCGCCGCCAAGGACACGCAGCTGTCGATCATGGAAACCCGCTGGGGCCTGATCCCGGATATGGGGCTGACCAAGCTGTTGCCCGGCGTGATGCGGGCCGATCAGGCGCTCGACATGATCCTGTCCGCGCGTGTCGTCGAAGGCCCCGAGGCGCAGGAGCTGGGCCTTGTCACCCGCGTCGCCGAGGATCCGCTGGCTGCAGCCCGCGACACCGCGCGCGCCATTGCCGGGCGCAGCCCCGAAGCGGTGCGCGGCGCCAAGGAACTGGTGCGCGCGGCGTGGCCCGGCGACGACCAGAACCTTGCGCTGGAAGCCCGCCTTCAGGCCGCGATCATCGGCTCGGCCAACCAGATGGAAGCGGTCGTGGCCGGGATGCAGAAGCGCCCGCCGAAATTCTCGTAAGCGGGGCAGTAAGGCCCTCAAACAGACCCTGTGATCGGTAACGGCGAGGGGTGTTCTGTAACACTTCCTCTGCTAGGGTTCCCGGGCGGAACGAACCCGGAGGAACGCCATGCTGTCGCGGCTGCTGAGATACCTGACCTTTACCCTGTGCATTGTGATGACACTGGTATCGGTCGCGCTGATTCCGGTCTCGGCTTGGTTCGTGCTGCTTGTCTTGCTGTTCGGCGCGCTGACCGCGCTGGGTGTCCACGACATGATGCAGGTCAACCACGCGATCCTGCGCAATTACCCGGTGCTGGGGCACATGCGCTATCTGTTCGAGATGATCCGCCCCGAGATCCGGCAATACCTGCTGGAAGACGACGACGCCGAGGTCCCCTTCTCGCGCGAGGATCGCAATATCGTCTACCAGCGCGCCAAGAATGTCGAAGACAAGCGCCCTTTCGGCACCAAGGAAGCGGTCTATGGCAGCGGCTATATGTGGCTGACCCATTCGATCCGGCCCAAGAAGATCGAAAATTCCGATTTCCGCATCAAGGTCGGCGGCCCCGATTGCAAACAGCCCTACGACCTGTCGATCTACAACATCTCGGCGATGAGCTTCGGTGCGCTCTCGGCCAATGCGATCCTTGCGCTCAACAAGGGCGCGAAAATGCAGGGTTTCGCACATGACACCGGCGAAGGCGGGATCTCGCGCTATCACCGCGAGGGCGGCGGCGACCTGATCTGGGAAATCGGCACCGGCTATTTCGGTTGCCGCACCGATGACGGCCGCTTCGATCCCGACAAGTTCTCCAAGGCCTCGGCCGATCCGCAGGTCAAGATGATCGAGCTGAAACTCAGCCAGGGCGCGAAACCCGGTCAGGGCGGCATCCTGCCCGCCGCCAAGATCACGCCCGAGATCGCCGAAGCGCGCGGCGTGCCGATGGGCGTCGATTGCCACTCGCCCGATGCGCATAACGCGTTCAGCACCCCGATTGAGATGATGGAATTCATCGCCCGCCTGCGCGATCTGTCGGGCGGCAAACCCACCGGATTCAAGCTGTGCCTCGGCCACCGCCGGGAATTCATGTGCATCGTCAAGGCGATGCTGAAAACCGGCATCACCCCCGATTTCATCGTCGTCGACGGCAAGGAAGGCGGCACCGGCGCCGCCCCGCTGGAATTCGCCAATCACATGGGCATGCCGCTGACCGAGGGGCTGACCTTCGTGCATAACGCGCTCAGGGGCGCGGGGCTGCGCGACCGCGTGAAGATCGGCGCTTCGGGCAAGCTGATCCATGCCTTCGACATCGCCAAGGCGCTGGCGATGGGGGCCGACTGGGCCAATTCTGCGCGCGGCTTCATGTTCTCGATCGGCTGCATTCAGGCGCAGGCCTGCCATACCAACCATTGCCCGACCGGCGTCGCCACGCAGGACCCGCAACGCTCGCGCGCGCTGGTCGTCGGCGACAAGGCGCAGCGCGTGGCGAGCTTCCATCGCAACACGATGAAGGCGCTCGGCGACATGGCCGGCGCGGCGGGGCTCACGCATCCGTCGGATTTCCTGCCCTGGCACCTGATGATGCGCGAGAACGACCGCGAGATGGTCACCGGGCAAGAGGTCTTCCCCTATATGCCCGAAGGCTTCCTGCTGCGGGAGGAAGAGGACCGCTTCGGCTATATCAAGCGCTGGCGTCGCGCCTCGGCCGACAGTTTCGACCCGTTCGACGAGGGGGTCTGAGGAAGCGAGAGGGCCCTGCCCCCTCGTGCTCCCCCGCCAAGGGGGCTGTCTGCCCCCCCGATCAGAAAGCCAAGGGGGCTGTCTGCCCCCTTGGGAACCCCCGAGAGTATTTAAAACAAAGTGAAGGGGGCTTTGCGGCGCGGGGCATGAAGCGTATATGCCCGCCATGACCCAGAACCCGCCCAGCCTCCGCCCAGACCTTGCGCCCCGCGCGCTGATCCAGGACGCGCCGCGTGACGGCCAGCCGACCATCGGCATGGTCAGTCTCGGCTGCCCCAAGGCGCTGGTGGACAGCGAACGTATCCTTACCCGCCTGCGCGCCGAAGGCTACGCGATCAGCCCCGATTACGCGGGCGCCGATGCGGTGATCGTCAATACCTGCGGCTTTCTCGACAGCGCCAAGGCCGAGAGCCTTGAGGCGATCGGCGAGGCACTGCGCGAGAATGGCAAGGTGATCGTCACCGGCTGTCTTGGCGCCGAGCCCGACTATATCACCGGCGCGCATCCCAAGGTGATGGCGGTGACCGGGCCGCACCAATACGAGCAGGTGCTGGATGCCGTCCACGGCGCGGTGCCGCCCGCGCCCGATCCTTTCGTCGACCTGCTGCCCGCCTCGGGCATCAAGCTGACGCCCCGGCATTTCAGTTATCTGAAGATCTCCGAGGGCTGCAATCACAAGTGCAAATTCTGCATCATCCCCGACATGCGCGGGCGTCTGGTCAGCCGCCCTGCCCATGCGGTGATCCGCGAGGCCGAGAAACTGGTCGAGGCCGGGGTGAAGGAACTTCTGGTCATCAGTCAGGACACCTCGGCCTACGGGGTCGACATCAAACACGCCGAGGCACGCGGCCACCGGGCGCATATCACCGATCTGGCGCGCGATCTCGGCAGCCTGGGCGCCTGGGTGCGGCTGCATTACGTTTATCCCTATCCGCATGTGCGCGACCTGATCCCGCTGATGGCCGAGGGGCTGGTGCTGCCCTATCTCGACATCCCCTTTCAGCACGCGCATCCCGATACGCTGAAACGCATGGCCCGCCCCGCGGCGGCGGCGAAAACGCTCGACGAGATCGCCCGCTGGCGCGCGGATTGTCCCGAGATCGTTCTGCGCTCGACCTTCATCGTCGGCTATCCCGGCGAGACCGAGGAAGAGTTCCAGACGCTGCTCGACTGGCTCGACGAAGCGCAGCTCGACCGCGTCGGGTGCTTCCAGTACGAAGATGTCGCAGGCGCGCGCTCGAACGCGCTGCCCGACCACGTTGCGCCCGAGCTGAAGCAGGAACGCTGGGAGCGGTTCATGGAAAAGGCGCAGGCGATCTCCGAGGCCAAGCTGGCGGCCAAGGTCGGCTCGGTGCAGGAGGTGATCGTCGATGCGGTGGACGAGGAAGGCGCGACCTGCCGGACCAAGGCCGATGCACCCGAGATCGACGGCAATCTCTTCATCGATGAGGACTTCGACGGCCTGCAGCCTGGTGATATCGTAAAAGTGGAAGTGGACGAAGCGTCCGACTACGATCTCTGGGGCACTTTGTTGGAAAAGTGATAGTCAGCGCGGCAGCCTGAACGTCAGATATTCATCGATCAGCGCGGCGACCTGCGCAGGCTCCTGATGGCAGATCCAGTGATCGGCCTCCTTGATCCGGCGGATGGTTAGATCCGGGCAATAGGCCTCCAGCCCGTCCAGACAGGCGGGCAGCAGCGCCGTGTCCCGCTCGCCCCAGATCACCAGATGTGGCAGAGGCACGCGCCCGACCGCGACCGGCAGGGGCGGCAGCGCCATCGGCTGGCCGGGTCGGGCCACGACGAGGGGCGAGGCGCGATACCAGTTGAGCATGCCTGTCAGCCGCCCCGGCCGCGCCCATTCGCGACGATAGGCGTCCAGCACCGGCCCCGACAGCCAGCGCATATCCATCTTTGCGGCAAAGAGGCGGCGCAGGCCCTCGAACCCGTCCGCGGATAGCCGCGCTTCCGAGCCCGGATCGCGCAGGTAGTCGATATAGGCCGAAGCCTGCGACTGCGCCCCGCCCTTGGCCAGTTCGCGCTGGAATGGACCGGGATGCACACCGTTCACCACGATCAGCGCCGAAATCAGTTCGGGCCGCCGCATCGCCAGCGCGTAGCCCACCGCCGCGCCCCAGTCATGCGCCACGACCGGCACCGGCGCGCCCAGCGCCTCGATCAGCGCCGCCATATCCGCGACCAGATGCTTCGCGCGGTAGGCCTCGACACCGTCGGGCGTCCAGCTCTGGCCATAGCCGCGCTGATCGGGGGCGATGCACTGCCAGCCCGGCAGATGCGCGGCCACCTCGGCCCAGGCGCCGCCATATTCGGGAAATCCGTGCAGCATCAACAAGGGCGGCGCTGCCGGATCGCCCCAGCGATGCAGATGAAAGGGCCGTCCGTTCAGTTCCATGCCGCCGTGTCCCCCTGCATCCTATTCCCGGCCACCCTTGCAAAACACCTGTCGGACAAACCGGCCGCGACACGCCATTTCACACCCCGGTTGCGGTCAAACTTGCCCCCTAACGCCCCGCGCGGGCAAGCATTGATCGCGGCGCGACATCCCCCGGGACAGGGCCGCCCGCCGCCACCTCAAGTTCTGACTTGCGCCCTGCGCGCGAGCCGGACACTCTGCGCCCCCAAGCCACAGGAGCCCCCGATGCCCAAAGCCTATTGGGTCGCGCATGTCGATGTCGACGACCCCGAGATCTATGCCCAATACCGTGCCGCCAATGCCGTGGCCTTCGAGAAATACGGCGCGCGGTTCATCGTGCGGGGCGGGCCGCAGACACAATGCGAAGGACACAGCCGCGCGCGCACGGTGGTGATCGAATTCCCCGATCTGACCACCGCGACCGCCTGTTTCGACAGCCCCGAATATCAGGCGGCCAAGGCGATCCGCGACCCGATCTCGTTCGCCGATATGGTGATCGTCGAAGGGTATGAGGGCTAGCAAAGCGCCCGCCCGCGCCCTATACCGACCCCGTTCCAGCGACGGATGAGAGCCCATGCGCAGCGCCACGATCACCCGCAAAACCGCCGAGACCGACATTTCGGTCACCGTCGATCTCGACGGCAGCGGCAGCTATGACAACCAGACCGGCGTGGGCTTTTTCGACCACATGCTCGATCAGCTCGCCCGCCACGCGCTGATCGACATGACGATCCGCGCCGATGGCGATCTGCATATCGACGACCACCACACGGTCGAGGATACCGGCATCGCGCTGGGTCAGGCGCTGGCCAAGGCGCTTGGCGACAAACGCGGGATCCGGCGCTATGGCGAATGCACCCTGCCGATGGACGACGCGCAGGTGAAATGCGCGCTCGACCTGTCAGGGCGGCCGTTCCTGATCTGGAATTGCGAGATCCCGACGCAGAAGATCGGCACCTTCGACACCGAGCTTGTACGCGAGTTCTTTCAGGCACTGTCAACGCATGGCGGCATCACGCTGCATGTCGACAAAGTGCATGGCTTCAACAGCCACCACATCGCCGAAGCGGCCTTCAAGGCCGTGGCGCGGGCCCTGCGCGCGGCGGTCGAGATCGATCCGCGCAAGGCCGACGCCGTGCCGTCGACCAAAGGGACGCTCTGATCCCATGGTGCTGGACGAGGTGCGGCACCTGCGATAGGGAAGCCCCGGATCAAGGGGTTGTACCGCTATGCTCACCGTTCTTGTCGATTACGAATCCGGCAATCTGCACTCGGCTCAGAAAGCCTTCGAGCGGATGGCACGCGACGTGGATGGCGGCGAGGTTCTGGTCACCAACCGCCCCGAGGACGTGCTGCGCGCCGACCGCGTGGTGCTGCCCGGAGACGGAGCCTTTCCCGCCTGCAAACGCGAGCTGATGGCCGTGACCGGCATGGTCGAGGCCCTGACCGAAGCGGTGCTGAAGGACGGCAAGCCGTTCCTCGGCATCTGCGTCGGGATGCAGCTTCTGGCAACCGCCGGCCATGAATACGAAGAAACGCCGGGTCTGGGCTGGATCCCCGGCGACGTGGTACGCATCACCCCGTCCGAGCCGTCGATGAAGGTCCCGCATATGGGCTGGAACGACATGGTCATCGACCGCCCGCATCCGGTGCTGGACGGGCTGAAGACCGGCGACCACGCTTATTTCGTCCATTCCTACCGCTTCGAGGTCGCCGAGCAGGCCGATCTGTTGGCGCATGTCGATTACGGCGGGCCAGTGACAGCGATCATCGGGCGCGACAACGTGCTGGGCACCCAGTTCCACCCCGAGAAGAGTCAGTCGGCGGGGCTTCGCCTGATCGGCAATTTCCTGCGCTGGAAGCCCTGAGCTTCACCGGAAAGTCGGTTCCCGTGAGCGCTTTGATTTGCTACTCCTCAGAAAAAATGAGGGGCACCGAGCAATGGGCGTTTCACAGCCGCATGAACGGATTCAATACATCGTCGAGGGCGGTTTTTCGCTCTCGGGCGAGATCGAGCCTTCGGGCAACAAGAACGCCGCCCTGCCCATCGTGGCGGCGGCGCTGCTGACCGATGAGCGGGTCGAGCTGACCAATGTGCCGCGTATCCGCGATATCGAGGTGCTGGTCGAGCTGATCCAGTCAGTCGGGGCCGAGGCCAAGTGGCTGGGCCGTAACCATCTGGAAATTCACGCGAAAAGTCTGCGTCCGGCGGATCTGGACCCCGAGCTTTGCGCCCGTGTGCGCGCGTCGATCCTGCTGGCGGGCCCGATGCTGGCGCGCTGCGGCGAGGTCGAGCTGCCGCCGCCCGGCGGAGACGTGATCGGTCGGCGCCGGGTGGACACGCATTTCCTTGCGCTGGAACAGCTGGGCGCGAAAATCACCACCAACGGGCATTACATCTTCCGCGCCGACGGCCTGACCGGCGCCGACGTGTTTCTGGATGAGCCGTCGGTCACCGCGACCGAGAACGCGCTTTGCGCGGCGGTCTGCGCAGAGGGCGAAACGATCCTGCGCAACTGCGCCTCGGAACCGCATGTGCAGGATCTGGCACTGTTTCTGAATGCGATGGGCGCGCGGATCGAGGGCATCGGCACCAACACGATGACCATCCATGGCGGCCAGAAATTGCATGGCTGCTCGCACCGGATCGGCACCGACCATATCGAGGTGGGCTCGCTCATCGGTCTGGCCGCGGTGACGAAATCCGAGATCACCATCAAGAATGCGGGCGTCGAGCATCTGCGCTCGACCCTGATGAATTTCGAGCGTCTGGGCATCCGCTGCCAGATCCGCGGCGACGACCTGTTCATCCCCGCCAAGCAAGAGATGAAGGTGCAGGCCGATTTCGGCGGGCATATCCCGACGATCTCGGACCAGCCCTGGCCCGCCTTCCCGGCGGATACGATGTCGATCGCCATCGTCACCGCGACACAATGCGAAGGCGTGGTAATGATGTTCGAGAAGATGTTCGAATCGCGCATGTTCTTTGTCGACAAGCTGATCGCCATGGGCGCGCGGATCGTGCTGTGCGACCCGCACCGCGCCATTGTGGCCGGCAAATCGGAAATGCGCGGCTCGCGTCTGGAAAGCCCCGATATCCGCGCCGGGATGGCGATGCTGATCGCCGCGATGTGCGCCGAGGGGACCTCGACCATCAACAACGCCCAGCAGATCGAGCGCGGCTACGAGCGTATCGACGAACGTCTGAACGCGATGGGCGCGAAAATCACGCGGGTTCCGGCGCGAACCTGACGTAACGGCAACCAGACGAGGGGCGCACCGGGTTTCGGACCGGCGCCCCTTTGTCATGCAAGCCCCTGAATCAGAGAAAAAATCCGCCAAACTGTCGCGCTGGTGACACTCGTCTTTCCGGATGCCGATAGCGTCAGGGATACTACCAGCGGCCGGGAGTATGCCGGTGCGGGCGTGGGCCTCCTTGCCAAGAGGCATGGGGAATGAGGGAGTGTGAGTACGGGCTATTTCAATCCCGGTTTCAGGCCGGTATTCTGCCACGGGTTCGGCGCCCGGCAGAGGTTGGAATGCTCTTTTTATCTTGTGATACCCGGCGGCTCACGACGCACCGGCCTGACCTTTCCCGGACCACAAGCGCAGCCACGAGCCGCGCATGATCCAGCAAAGCCATCTTCACCTGCTCGCCCAAGCCGACATGCTGGTCGGTGTTCCCACCGAACAGCGCAAGGCCCTGTTGGCCGAATGCCCGGTCAGTTCGTATCACAGCGCCACGCCAATCCTGCATCAGGGCGAACGCGCGAACGGGTGCTTCATCGTCGTGCGCGGACGGGTCGAGATCAGCTATATCGATCCGCAGGGCAATGCCGTGATCATCCATGTCGCCAGCACCGGCGAGGTCGTGGGCGAGGTCGAAGCGCTGTCCGAACGCCCCTGTGCCGCCACCTGCACGGCGCTGCCCAACACCACCGTGATCTATTGCAGCACCGAGGCCCTGCATCGCCATATCCCGGCGCGCATCCTGATCACCAATCTGGCCGCGATCCTGCATGACCGCCTGACGCGCGATAACCGGCTGCGCGCGATTGGCCAGTTCTATTCCGCCGAAGAGCGTATCCGCCTGTATCTCGACCAGTTCACCACGCCCGATCACCCCGAAACCCGGCTTAGCCAGGCGTATCTGGCCACGCTTGTGGGCTGCTCGCGGCAAAAGGTGAATCGGGTGTTGGGCGATCTGCGGCGCGACGGGATCATCGCGCTCGAGCGCAACACGATCCGCGTGCTCGACCGCGCGCGGCTGGCGGCCGGCACGCCGGAATAGAGACGGGCGGAACAGAAACGGGGCCGAAGGTTTCCCCCCGGCCCCGCTGTTCTGTTGGCGCTCCGCCCCCCAAAGAGGCCCCGCAGGTCAGTGCATGTCGGGCGGGGTCGCTTCGGCTTTCAGATCGGCCACCAGCGCGTCCAGCGACGCGGTCTGCGTCTTGTTTTCGCCCAGACGACGTACCGACACCGTGCGTTCGGCCACTTCGCGCCCGCCCACGGCCAGGATCACCGGCACCTTGGCCAGCGAATGCTCGCGAACCTTGTAGTTGATCTTCTCGTTGCGGATATCGGCCTCGGCGCGCAGACCGGCCTTTTGCAACGCCGCCACGACCTCGTGCACGTAATCGTCGGCCTCGGACACGATCGAGGCCACGACCACCTGTTGCGGCGCCAGCCACAGCGGCAGCTTGCCCGAGTAGTTCTCGATCAGAATACCAATGAAACGCTCGAACGAGCCGACACAGGCGCGGTGCAGCATGATCGGACGATGCTTCGCGCCATCGGCGCCGATATAGCTGGCATCCAGCCGCTCGGGCAGGTTCGGATCGACCTGGAACGTACCGCATTGCCAGTCGCGACCGATCGCATCAGTCAGGACGAATTCCAGCTTCGGCCCGTAGAATGCGCCCTCGCCTTCGAAAATCTCATAGGCATAGCCCGCCGCCGTGACCGCGTCGGCCAGCGCGGATTCGGCATAGTCCCAGCTTTCCTCTGTGCCGATGCGCTTTTCGGGGCGCGTGGACAGCTTGATGCGCCACTTGTCGAACCCGAGCTCAGCATAGACATCGGCAAGGAACTCGATGAAGCGCTTGGCCTCGCCCTCGATCTGGTCCTCGGTACAGAAGATATGCCCGTCATCCTGCGTGAAGCCGCGCACCCGCATGATACCATGCAAGGCGCCCGAGGGTTCGTAGCGCGCGCACGAGCCGAACTCGGCCATGCGCAGCGGCAGATCGCGATAGGATTTCAGCCCGTGGTTGAAGATCTGCACATGGCAGGGGCAGTTCATAGGCTTCAGGGCGTTGATGGTCTTTTCCTTCGCGCCTTCCTCGTCCACCTCGACGATGAACATGTTCTCGCGGTAGTTCTCCCAATGCCCCGAGGCTTCCCACAGGTTGCGGTTCACCACCTGCGGTGTGTTCACCTCGACATAGCCACCCAAGCGCTGCTTGCGGCGCATGTAATCTTGCAGCGTGGCATAAATCGTCCAGCCATTCGGGTGCCAGAAGATCTGGCCGGGCGCCTCTTCCTGCATGTGGAAAAGGTCCATCTCGCGGCCCAGCTTGCGGTGGTCGCGCTTGGCGGCCTCTTCCAGCATATGCATATGCGCCTTCAGATCGTCGCGCGATTTGAACGCCACACCATAGATCCGCTGCAGCATCGGGCGCGAGGAATCGCCCAGCCAATAGGCCCCGGCGACATGCGTCAGCTTGAACGCATCGGCCGGAACCTGACCCGTATGCTGCAGATGCGGCCCGCGGCACAGATCCTGCCAGTCGCCGTGCCAGTACATCCGCAGATCCTGATCCTCGGGGATGCGGTTGACCAGCTCGACCTTGTAGGGCTCGCCCGTTTTCTCATAGTGGGCGATGGCATAGGCGCGCGACCAGACTTCCGTCTTCACGGCCTCGCGGGCGTTGATGATCTTCTTCATCTCGGCTTCGATCGCGCCCAGATCATCGGGCGTGAAGGGCTCGGCGCGGTCGAAATCGTAGAACCAGCCGTAATCGCGCACCGGTCCGATCGTGACCTTGGTGTCGGGCCACAGCGCCTGCACCGCGCGCGCCATGATATGCGCCAGATCGTGGCGGATCAGTTCCAACGCCGGGCCGTCATCCTTCATCGTGTTGATCGAGATATTCGCATCGGCCTTGATCGGCCATTGCAGATCCCAGTGCTCACCATTCACCTGCGCCGAGATCGCGGCCTTGGCCAGCGACGGCGCAATCGACTTGGCGACCTCGGCGGGCGTAATGCCGGCCTCGTAATCGCGCACATTGCCATCGGGGAATCTCAGGGAAATCTGGCTCATCGGCCATGCTCCTCGTCGTTCTGGCGCCCACGGAACGCCCGGTTGCGGGTTATGTCGGAGCGCTTCTTGCTCCGCGCAGAGACGCTTGTCAATCGCCCCGTCGCCGCGCAGGATCGCCCTGCGACAGGAGGGCACCATGCGCAGCTATGACGAAATCCTGGCCATCGCGGCCGACAGGAAGGGCGGCTTCGACGCGGTTCTGGCCGAGATCCCCAGCCCCAAAAGCGCGGACGACCTTGCGGCCATCCCCGAGGATCGCTGGCTTGCGGCCTTCGCGCGCGGCATCCTGCAGGCAGGGATCAGCTGGAAAGTGGTCGACGCGAAATGGCCTGGTATCGAAGAGGCGTTCCTGCAATTCGACGTCACCGCCCTCGCCTTCCAGCCGCCGGGATGGGAAGACGATCTGTGCACCGATACCCGCATCATCCGCTCGCCGCCCAAGGTGCGCGCGATCTTGCACAATGCCGATCTCATCCGCCGGGTGCGCGACGAAAGCGGCAGTTTCGGGCGGCGCATCGGCGACTGGCCCGAAGAGGATTTCGCGGGCCTTCTGCAATGGCTGCAGGCCGAGGGCGCGCGACTGGGCGGCAATACCGGCGCCTATGCGCTGCGCTATCTGGGCAAGGACGGCTTCCTGATGACGCGCGATGTGGTGGCGCGGCTGGTGGCCGAAGGGGTGGTCGACAAGGCGCCCACCTCCAAGAAGGGCTGGGCCGCCGTTCAGGACGCGTTCAACACGTGGCGGCTGCAATCGGGTCAGACCTTGACGACGATCAGCCGGGTTCTGGCGCAGTCGCTGTAGGGTGCGTGCTCGGCACGCACCACGTGCCGGAGGGCGCCGGAGCGGTGCGTGCACAGCACGCACCCTACAGCCGCCGCCCCCGGTTGCACCCGCGCGCGCGCCATGCATCATGACGGCAAAGCAAGGAGACAGGGATGCCCGATGTCGACTGGACCCGCCTGAAGGCGCATGAGCTGCGCGCGCTGGCCGCAAGCAACGCGGTGGTGATCCTGCCGATCGCCTCGATCGAGCAGCACGGCCCCCATCTGCCGGTGATGACCGACACGCGGCTGGGCCACGAGATCGCCCTGCGCGCCGCCCGCAAATCCGTCGCCGGTGGGCGCCCGACCGTGGTGGCCCCCGTCGTCTGGTCGGGCCTCTCCGAGCACCACATGCCCTATGGCGGCACGCTTACGCTCAGCCACGCGACCTTCCGCGCCGTGATCGCCGATTTGATCGACGCGCTCACCCGTCACGGGTTCCGCGACATCCTGATTTCCAACAGCCATGGCGGCAACCAGATCGCCATGCAGCAGATCTGCGACGAACTCGCGCCGAAAAGCCCCGCCACCCTCGTCGCCACCACCTATGTCTCGGAAGCGGGCGAAAGCCTGTCACGGCATTGCGAAGACCAGCCCGGCGTGATGCATGCGGGCGAAGCCGAGACCTCGATGATGATGGTCTGCGAACCCGATCTCGTCGACACGTCCGAGCTGGACACGCTCACCCAGGCGATGGACGGCGCGCGGTTTCTGAAGGCCGGAACCGCGAGCTACCGCTGGCGCCCGTTCCAGCATGTCACCGCCAACGGCGTCGTCGGCAATCCGACCCGCGCCAGCGCCCGGAAGGGCGAAGCGATGCTCGAAGCCGGCGCCGAGGCGCTGGCGAAACTGATCCTCGATCCTGAAACCTGGGCCCCCGTCGACGACATCCGCGGCCCGGGCACGAAAGGCATTCCCTTCCAATGACCGACTATCTCACCACCCCGCAGGGCCGCCGCCTTGCCTATGTTCAGACACCTGGTAATGGCCCAGATACCGGCCCTGGCATCGTCTTCCTCGGCGGCTTCAAATCCGACATGACCGGGACGAAGGCGCAGTTTCTCGAACACTGGGCCAAGCAGAACGGCCGTCCCTTCCTGCGCTTTGACTATTCCGGCCACGGCCAGTCGTCGGAAGACTTCCTCGACGGTGCGATCGGCGACTGGTTCGAAGACGCGCTGGCCGCGATCACCGTGCTTACGACCGGCAAACAGGTGCTGGTGGGGTCGTCGATGGGCGGCTGGATCTCGCTCCTCTGCGCCCGCGCGATCCCCGAACGTGTCGCAGCGCTGGTCGGCATCGCCGCCGCTCCGGATTTCACCGAGGATTCGATGTGGGCGGGCTTCAGCGAGGCCCAGCGCCATGAACTCTCGACCAAGGGACAGGTCGCACTGCCGTCGGAATATGACGACGGCCCCTATGTCATCACCCGCCGCCTGATCGAGGACGGCCGCACCCGGCTGGTCCTGCGCGATCCGCTGCCCCTGCCCTTTCCGGTGCGGCTGCTTCAGGGCACGGCGGATGAAGACGTGCCTCCCTCGGTCGCGCTCAGGCTCCTCGATCATGCCGAGGGCCCCGATATCCGACTGACGCTGGTCAAGGGCGCCGATCATAGGTTTTCCGAGCCCGACAATCTGTCGCTTCTGGCCCGGACGCTCGAGACGTTGCCGCTCTGAGCCGCCCCTGCCACCCTTGGCCGGGTGCCCGCGCACCCTGCCCTTTCACTTTGCCGAAAAATACTCATCCTCCCTCGCCGCAGACGATGACGCCGGGCCCAACCCTTGACGCCGCCGCCCCTCTTGCCGCATGAGAAGGCCGTGCGGTCCCGTAGCTCAGCTGGATAGAGCGGCTGCCTTCTAAGCAGTTGGTCAGGGGTTCGAGTCCTCTCGGGATCGCCACACCCTTC
This sequence comes from Rhodobacter sp. NTK016B, assembly GCF_017303295.1. GTDB lineage: Bacteria > Pseudomonadota > Alphaproteobacteria > Rhodobacterales > Rhodobacteraceae > Pararhodobacter. The sequence continues at coordinate 62,509 of NZ_JAFKOK010000019.1, forward strand.
ATAGTGCCTTGATAATCAAGCGTTTTTAGAAGTTTTACACTCTGGGGCCGGGTGTTTTACATCGTTCTGTAGATGTTCTTCGCCCATAACCTGCCGCCGGCGGTCCGCCGTCGCGGTGTAATGCTCGGCCTCGCGCAGCGTTTTGTGGCCGCCCCAAGACATGATTGCCTGAGTCGATCCGCCCGCTTCGGCGATCGCTGTCAGGCGTCCGGCGCGCAGCCCGTGGGCTGTCTTACCCTCGATCTTCGCCTCGCGCGCGGCGATGCTGATCAGATTGGACAGGCCCTTGCCGGACCGAGCTTTGCCGGCCCGGGTCCCCAGCATCATGAACCCGCCCGGCGCCACGGCGCGAACGGCGGTGATCGCCTCAGCCCGCGCCTGCTCCCAGCCACGGGCCCATGCCGGCAGGGGCGAAGTCCAGGGCACATACGCCATTCCGCCCGTCTTGCCCTGCCGGAAGGCCAGCACTCCGTCCGGACTGACATGCGCCCAAGCCATGGTCGCTGCATCGTCAACGCGGCACCCGGCCCACCAGATCAGCTCGAAACAGCCACGCGCCGTTGTGCCGATCGGCCAGCGCTTCCGGAACTTCTCGATCTCGGTTTCGGTCCATGGCGCCCGGTCTTTGGTGTTCTCGACCTGCTTCTTGATCCCGACGCTCGGATCGACATCGATCCAGCCACGCGTCACGCTATGAGAGAAAACCAGCCGCCAGGCGCGCAGCCTCTTGTTCGACTGGATCGGCGCCAGCTTGCCCAGATCCGCGCGGATGTGCTTCGTCAGGATCTTTGCCAGTGCGAGATCACCGTAATCGGCGCGGATCGCGTCAAACTCCCGGCGCATCATCGCGCGGTAGCCTTCCGACAGGCTCGCGAATTTGTGGCCACCAGCCGTGTCTTGGACCGCGTGGGCCAGCGTTCCCGTCGCCGCCGCGCCTTTTGCTGGACGCGGTGCCAGCGCTTCCTGGGCGGCCCATGCCTCGATGAACGCCGGATGCGTCTCTGGCAGGTCAGGCAAGAGGGCACGGGTGACGCGGTGATAGCGGTAGATCTTCCCGCGGCGCGTGATCCGATGGACGCGAGGCAGTTTCACCGCGTGATCCCGAAGGCCCTGTCGCATGCCGCCGCGTCCTCATCCCCTTGGCTGTCCCCTTCATAGGGCAGCTCGGACGCATAAGCGTCAAGGTCGAGACGGTCATACAGCCGTTTCGCGCCCAGCTCTTTGCGCGGGATATTCAGCGTGGCGAGCTTCGACGCGGACACGCCAAGATAGGCCGCTGCCTCCGGGGCTGGCAGCAAACGCGGCACGAAAGTGATGCCAGCGCGGGCAGTCATTTTGACGGTCCCATGTGCAAAACCGACAGACCGTCGAGGAAATCGGGAAACGAAATGTCTCGGCCGAGGGCGTCACGGCAGGCCTTGAACGCCATATACTTGGCCTTCCCGGCGTTTTCGGCCTCAAAGGTCGCCCCGTCGAACCAGCGAGGAGTGATGACATAGCGTTTCTTAGCGGTCATTGCGGGCTTCCCTGCGGAAAATCGATTCGATCCAGCTGACAGGCCGCTGCGCCATCGTCCGGAGAGTGTCGATCGCCTCAAGGCGTTGTTCGACGGCTGCGATGACGGCGTCCTGCAGCTCGTAGGTGGTGAAACGGTGATCGCAGCTGGCGCAGCGGCGCCGGCGGCGGATGGTCGGAAGATCTCCAAGCGCCGTGCCGCGCGAGTCGATGACGGTCGTCGCGCCATGGCAGCGCGGACAGGTCAGGCCATCAGGCATCATCCCCTCCCTGCCCGCTCGTTTTCTGGTGCCGCCCGCACGTGCGGCACAGGTCACGCGGGATTGACGCCAGTGCGGTCGCGAATGTGGCTAACAGGGACATGGAAACCTCGGGAGGAAAAATGCGCCCGGGCGGCGGGACAGACGCCGCCCGGGCAGGTGCGCGCCGCCGAGGCGTTCAACGGCGCGGGGCAGGAACCTGGATCAGGCGGGCTGTGCGCCCATCTGGCGACGGAGCGCCGCGTCGACGGCCTCGGCAAGCCCGCGCGGGGTGGTGATCGTGTCGAGGACGCTGTCAGGGATCACGACCTCGAACAGGGTCTCGGCCTCGACCGCGAAGACCATCAGGTCGAGGCTGTCGAGATCATGGTCAGCGAAAACCAGATCGGGGGTGACCTCGCCCGCGAGGCGCGGCACTTCGCGCTCGACCAGCGCAATACAGCGCGCAAGGGTGTCGTTTGTCATTGCGCGACCTCCCTCTGCAGGAAGGGCCCAAGCGCATCATCCTTGGCCTGCGCGCACTTGCGGATTTCCCGCGCCGCCTCTTCAAGGCGCCTGGCGGCGGTCCAGAGCGCGCCGTCGTCAAAGTAGATCATCGCAACGTCGACGATTTTGGTCACGGCGGCTGCGCTGAGGATCTGGGTATCGTCGCCGGCCATCACACGGCCCTCCGCGTGGTGCGGAACGTGCAGTTCCGGGCGCGGTGTTCGCGCTTGAGCAGGCGCCAGCGGATCCAGCGGGCGCGTGCGTCGCCGGGCCCGAGCGGGTCGATCAGGTTGGTGGTGTCGTGCATGACTTCACCCCTCGCTCAGGGCATCGGACCACGGCGCCAGCGCCTGCTCTTCGCGCTCGCGTTCGATGTCCTGCGCGGCACCGTTGCGGAAGCCTTCGAGGATGGGTTGACCGTGCCGCCAATCGATCCAGCCGAGGAAGATCGTCAGCTGGTGGATCATGCGCTGGTAGCTCAGCGCGACCTTGGGATCGCGGGCGCGCGGCAGACGCTTCCACAGCTCGGCGATCTCGCTTTCGATGTCAGGCTTCGGCTGATCCTTGCCGTCCCTGAACGCCCGCTTCAGAACAATCTGCGCCCATTCCGCAGCCTCGGGTTCCGTGATCGCGCGGGTCAGGGTCAATTCGGGGATCGGATCGCCCCGGCCAGCGCGCTCCAAGAGATTGAGGCGGAAAGTCTTGGTCAGCCGCATCGCCGCCTGAAAGCCGTAATCGGGGGCCTCTTCGGTGTCGCCCGCGTCGAAGTGCGCGTTGCGCACGCCGATCAGCTGCAGGCGGTCGGGGGTGTTGTCGGTGTCGGGCATTGGTGTCTCCCATCAGGTGAACCGCGATCAGCCGGGTGGCGTCTTCGGCGGGCGATGCGACGCAATATGCGTTGCCCATGAGTGCGAGTCAACACTTTTTGTGTCGCAACTGAGAATCAGTCAGCAAAAAGCCCCGTCGCGAAACGGGGCTGGATCACGCGATGTGTGAGGTTTTCCGTTAGCCGCGACGGGGGCCGGCGGTTCTCGCGCGCTTCACCCAGATAATTGCGGCAAGCCATTCGCATTGGGCGCGCCGGATCGGCGGCGTATTCCAGCTTTCGAGGGTCACAGAGCCGTCAGGCTCGGCCCGCACCAGCTTCACGAACTTCCTGCCGTCGGTGAGGGAAACCACGCATTCCTGACCGTCCGCAGCCTGTAGCGGGGTGTGGGTATCGTAAATGAGAACATCGCCCTCCATGTATCGCGGGTACATGCTATCCCCACGAACCATGACCGCAACGGCGCTGGGGCCAATTCCAGGGGGCGGATCGATCTCATCGAGCGCGCCGCCATCGTCAATCGCGTAAACTTCCGCTCCTGCGCCAACATACCCCACCAGCGGCACTGCCTTCTTCCTCGCATCCCCTACTCCCAAGAGTAACCACTCAGGGGAGACTCGAAAAGCCCGGGCGTAGATCTCGGCTCGCTTCTTGGGGAAGTTCCTCTGGCCGTTCTCGTGCGCCCGGTAGGTTGTCTCGGGCCAGCCGAACCGGCGCGCAGCAGAGGCTGCATCGCTGAAACCGGCATCTTCGCGCGCGCGGCGCAGTCGTTCGCTCATATCCATCCCGTCCGAATAACAGGCAACGCGACACAAGGGGTGTTGACGCAGATTGCTTTGCAACGCATATTGTATCGCATGGACAAAGACACCTTCATCTCGATTTGGGGCACCGCTGCTGACCTCGCTCGCGCCATTGGTGAGGGTGAGACCACGGTCCGTGCTTGGTTCGCGCGCCGGTCCATTCCGGCGCGCTATGACGCGAAGATCATCGCAGCGGCCCGCGAGGCCGGGCGGGGCAAGTTCGGACCCGTTGAAATGTTCGCGCTGCGCCAATCCCTCTCCGCCGATGACGCGGCGCCCACGCGCGCCGCCTCCTGACCTTCCTTCACCCGGCAAGCATGCCGTTGAGAACGCAACAAGCCAAGGAAACCCGGTTACCCGCCATGACTGACGCCCAGACGATGATCCACGTCCTCATGCAGGGCCTTGTCGAGCATGCCGGCGGTCCGGAGAACGCGGCACGCCGTATCGGCGCCCGGTTCGGTGACAAGGCCGAAGACGTGATCAAGGCAACCCGCAAGGGGACGATCTCGCGCCGGTGCAACGGGACGCTGACCTGGCCGCTCGATGAGATCATGGCGCTCGAAGAGGCGACGGGCGATTACCGGGTGCGCGAATGGCTTGCGGCCAGCCGGCCGCAGGCTGCGGCGGACGCCTCGCTGATGCAGCTGACCGGCGATGTCTCGCGCGAAACCGGCGAGGCGATCAGCGCCGTGCTGGCAATGCTGTCGCAGAACGGCACGCCCGAGAACGCGCTGAAAGAGGCGCTGGAGGGGCAGGCCTTTCTCGACCGGCTGGTCGCCGAGTTGCGCGAGGTGGTCAAGTGAAGGTCGCCGTGTTCAATCAGTCCCGCCCCCGCCAGCTGCGCCGTGCCGCGCCGGCATGGGATACCGCCTGCATCGGTCGCCGGGTGGCGAATGTGGCGGTGATGGATGGCTGGACGCTGGAGACGTCGCTGGCGCTGGTCGAGGCGATGTGCAGCGGGTCCTCCGGTCCGTTGCGCGCAGCCACCGCGACGGGCCGCGCGCCCGAGGATTGCCGGGCGCAGTGGGAACGGCTGATGCCGGTGACCTATCGCGGCAGCATCGGCAATCAGGCGACGCTGCTGTCTGCGCTGCGTGCGGCGGTCGCGCAGAAGGCTGGCGCGGCATGAGCGCGCCGCGCGGATCCTTCGGGGGCTGGTCCCCGCGCTGCCCCGAGGTCTGGGCGTCAATCCTGTGCCCCGGATGCGGCAAGTCACATGCGCTGGCGATGTGTCCGTGTTGCGGCCTTCCGGGTCGTCGCGCGCCGATGCCGAAGAAGAAATGAGCATGACCGAGTCCATCCGCCCTCAATTTGATGTCCTCGCGCTAAGCAAAGAGCTGGCGTCCGTCATCCTGGCTCGCACAGGTGTGCCGCTGGCTCGCGTGCAGGCTTCGGGCGTGCCGGGTCAATGGCTCGAACTCGTCGTCGTTCTGGATGACGACGGAGTTTTCGACGTCACGCTCACTTCACGCCCGGAAGACGATCCCGGAGCGCCCGAATGACCGAGACCTTCCGCCCCCTCGGTGAGCTGGCCGACGAACAGGTCATGCGCCTTGCCAACCGTTGCGGTCGGTGCGCGGTGCGGATCGTCGTCTGGCTGCGCGCCGATGGGGGCGTGAAGACGCTGGCCGAAATCTGGGAAGAGGTCGCGGCGCCCGTGCCCGAGATCGAGGCGACCCTCGCCCGGCTCGATGCCGCCGGGCTGACCCAGCACCGCGACATGATCATGGATCACGGCACCGAGCTTGTCTGGTGGGCGCCTCGCGTCGTGACGGCCGCCGAAACCCCCGCCCGCCCGGAGGACATGGAATGCACCCGAGCCTGAAACAGATGACACTGGCCGAAACGCGCGAGCTGCGCGACGCGATGGGCAAGTTGTGCGATGCCGGCGGCGTGCTGGAACGCGCGGGCATGGAGGTCACCGTGTCGCTGACCGACCGCGACACGACCCTGCGTGTTCCGTCGCTCTGGGGTACGCCTGGGCCGGTCGACACCGTTGTCGAGATCGATGACGTCCCGGCGACTGCGACCTATCCGGCGACGACGGTGCCCGAGGGCGAGGACGCAGATGACGAAGACGCCGCGCCGCCTGCGGAGGCTATGACCGCGCCGTCGCCCCTGCCCTATGGGGAGCGCGAGATCGGCAAGGACGGCCTGTTGCGCGGGCCTTGGCTGAGCGAAGAGGAAGACACCATCCGGCGCATGCACGCCGCCGGCGACAGCTGGCCCGCGATCGCCAAGGCGCTCGGGCGCCCGGTAACGGCGGTTTCTTATCGTGGCCGCAGCCTTCGCCTGACGAAGTCCAAAGCCGCAGCGCCGAATACCATTCGAACCGGGGGCCGTTCCGGCAGCGATATCGCCCCCGCTCTGTCCCCCGGCAAGACGCCCGCCGACGAGTGCATCGGGTCGCCGCAAGGCGTGTCGGCCGAGGCTGCGCCGGGGGACACCCAATCTCAGACTTCCGGGGTCGCGGAAGCGCCGAAGAGCGCACCCGCGACAGCAGGCCCCCGGGAGCGCGCGCCGGCCCGGGACGTTCCCTCGGCCCGGGCCGGCGTGAACGCGGCCCCTGCGGCGGTGGTGACACCTTCCCCCTCGACCCCGCCGCAGGGTGCCGCCCGAAACAAGGGCATGGCCTGCCCGGACGATCTGAGGGGGCTGCAGCGCGAGGTGTGGTTCCATCTGGGATCGCTGGCAGCCGATCCTGTGTTCGACACCGAGCTCGACCTCGACCTGGTCGAGGGTCTTGCCTCCAGCCGCAAGCTCGGTGAATTGGCGCTGGATCTCGGGGTGGATGCCGCGAAGGCCAAGGCGCGCTTTGCATTGCTGACCGAGGTCATCCGCGACCACAAGGACAGGATCACGACCGACGGCCAGCCGGCGCTTCTGGCGGTGCTGCGCCGTCGGGCCCAGATGGAACGCGGGGTGGCTGCGTGACGATTCAGCCGTCCATACCGGCCCCACGGTTGCG
>NZ_JAFKOK010000001.1 GCF_017303295.1 Rhodobacter sp. NTK016B
CGGCGCCGCAGCGGCGGGCGCGGGCTGGGCCGCCGGCGGCTCGGCCGCGGGTTGCTGGGGTGCAGGGGTGGCGGCAGGCTCGCTGTCGCCGGTGGTGCGGCTCGACAGCCCCAGCCGGTGGACCTTGCCGATCACCGCGTTGCGGGTGACCGAGCCAAGCTCCTTGGCGATCTGCGAGGCCGATTTCCCCTCGGCCCACATCTTCTTGAGCAGTTCGACGCGTTCGTCGGTCCAGGACATTCGGTAGGCTCCGCAAGAATGATGACGGCACAATTACCCGGATCGGAGACTTCCGCCGGGGGGCTGGCCATCGTTGTTCCCTATTCTATCTGGCAGCGGGTGAGATACAAGCGGGTGCGGGCAAGAACAAGGGCCGTGGGCAAGGCCATGCCACCCAATCCCGCCCAAGCCCCCTTTCGCCCCGTCACCGGGTTCCGCGAACAAGAATGGAGTTAACCATGGACCAGACCGCGCAGCACGCCGGCACTTCCACCCCAGCCGAGCGCATCACCGCCGTGCGCGAGATGGGCGCGCGCCGTTTCGGGCGCACCAACTGGCGCGGTTGCGCCGCGCTGGCCAAGCGCGAGTCGCAGCGCTTTCTTGCGATCTGGCAGCAGACCATCGCTGCACCGCTGGTCACCGCGGGGCTGTTCATCGGTGTCTTCTCGCTGGCGATGGCGGGGCGGCCGCCGGTGATGGGTGTGCCGTTTCTGCATTTCCTCGTCCCCGGGATCCTGATGATGTCGGTGATCCAGAACGCGTTCGGCAATACCTCGTCCTCGTTGGTAGGCGCGAAAGTGATGGGCAATATCGTCGACACGCTGATGCCGCCGCTTTCGCCCGGTGAACTGGTCGCGGGCTATCTGGCAGGCGGCGTTGCGCGCGGCGTGGTGGTGGCGCTGGTGATCGTGATGGGCGCGGGTCTGGCGCTGGGGGTGTGGCCCGCGCATCCGCTCTGGCTGCTGGTCTTCGTGGTGATCGGCGGCGTGCTTCTGGGCGCGCTGGGGATCGTCGCGGGCGTTCTGGCCAACAAGTTCGACCAGATCGCGGCGATGACAAACTTCGTCGTCACGCCGCTCTCTTTCCTGTCGGGCACCTTCTATTCGGTCGAGGCGATGCCGCCAGCGATGGCGATGCTGAGCCATCTCAACCCGTTCTTCTACCTGATCGACGGGGCGCGCTATGGCTATCTGGGCACGTCTGACAGCAGCGTCTGGCTGGGACTGGGGGTCACGGTGTTCGCCACTACGGCGCTGGTTCTGTTGTCGTGGAGCTGGTTCAAACGCGGCTACCGGCTGAAGCCCTGAGCGCTTCGCTAACAGGCAAGATCACCGGCAAGATCGGGGGGCAGGCAACGGACAGGCCCGCCCTTTCCGTCTGTGACAAATCGCTGCATTCCCTAGACCCGAGCCCCCCGGACGTCATATAGCGGAACAAGCCAACCGCGTGGCCTCAAGGCCCCGCAAAGCCGGAGGACCCCGATGAAACACACTCTGATCCTTGCCGCTGCCGCGCTGATGTCGCTGGGCGCAAGCGCCGCCTTCGCCGATGACCACGCCACCGCCGCCAGCGGTGACCCGGAAGCCGGTGAAGCGCTGTGGCGCGGCTGCCGCAGCTGCCACTCGATCGTTGCCGATGACGGCACCGTCATCCAGCGCGGCGGGCGCACCGGCCCGAACCTGTACGGCGTCGCCGGTCGCCAGCCCGGCACGCAGGCCGATTTCGGTCGCTACAGCGAGTTGATGACCAGCTTCGGCGAAACCGGCGTCGTCTGGGACGAAGAGCATTTCGTCGAATATGTCGCGAACCCGGTCGATTACCTGATGCATCACGGCGGCGAAGGCAGCCGTCGCGGCACGATGTCCTTCCGTCTGGCCAACGGCGCGGAAGATATGTGGGCCTATCTGGTCAGCGTCGGCCCCGAAGGCGAAGGCGACAGCGAGTAAGCGCCGCCGCGCTGTGCCCTGGCAATCCCGACGCCCCGCCCCACCGGCGGGGCGTTTGCGTTACAGCGGCCCCGGATCGCGCAGCGCGTGATGGCGCAACGCCGCCATCCGCGCGAATTTCAGCGTCAGCGCCTTGCGCCGGGCGCCGGCAAGCGGGGTCTCACCCGGCATTGTGACGATCTCGCCACCATAATCATCGGCGACGATCAGACCCGCCCCGTCGCCGACCGGCAGGATCTCGGACGGGAAATCGGGCGGCACCGCCCAGAAAAACCGGTCGCACCATTCCAGATAGCCCTGCCATTTGCGGTCCGACTGGTAATCTGCGCGGCTCGATTTGCACTCGACCACCCAGATCTCGCCTTTCGGTCCCAGCGCCATGACGTCGACGCGCAGACCCGGCTTCGGCACCACCTCTTCAAGGCAGGCGAAATCGTGGCTGCGCAGCAGGCGACTGACGCCGCGCGCGATCCTTTGGCCGGGCATGAGCAGATCATCGGGCATGCGGTTAGAATAAACCATGAACAACTTACGTCCAAGCCCATAAACTCCGGTCGTACGGACAAGAATATCAAGCACTTGCGCACCCGGGGTGCCGTTGACTTGTCGCGCCCGGCAGAGGATCCGGAAGCGGTGCAAACTGAAGCAATCCGGGGATCGCGCGATGCTGACTGACAGTCTGGTTCGTTCGGGACACTTCCTGTTCCGCTGGCGCAGCTACGTCCTGCTGATCTTCGCGCCGTTGTTCTTCCTTGCGGCCGCGCAAGGGGAGAGTATCGAGACGCAATACGGCCCGTGGGCGGGCGAAACGCTTGAATGGCTCGCCATTGCCTTGGTCGTGCTGGGCGAAACCATCCGCATCGCCACGGTGGGCTTCGTGCCCGTGGGCACGTCGGGGCGCAATACCGACAAGGGCCAGATCGCCACGCGGCTGAACACGACCGGGTTGTATTCGGTGACCCGCAATCCGCTCTATCTGGGCAATTGCCTGATGTATCTGGGCGTGGCGCTGTTCACCCAGCATCTGGCGCTGACCGCGCTGCTGGGCCTCACGCTGGCGCTGTATTACGAGCGCATCATCGCCGCCGAGGAAGACTTCCTGTCCGGGGAATTCGGCGCGCCCTATCGCGACTGGGTGGCGGTGACGCCGGCCTTCTGGCCGCGCCTGTCGCGCTGGGAAGCCCCTGATATGGCGTTTTCGCTGCGCACGGTGATCCGGCGCGAACATGTCTCGATCCTCGGCGGAGTCCTGGCGCTGTATCTGGTCGAGCTGGGCCTGCACCGGCTGCCCGAAACCGCCGACGTGATGGACGCGGGATGGCACTGGGTCGCCGGGGCCGTTTTGGCGCTGGCTGTGGCTGCCAACCTTGCCAAGCGCGCGGGTGTGCTGCGGGTCGCCGGACGCTGACACTGGCGGCTGACAATCGCTGAGGGCGCCCCTTGAAGCAGCGCCTGCCCGGCCCTAGATTGTGCAGCGGCGGGTTCTGCTCTTCTCGTGGACGGCACTTTTCCAGTGGCCGATAAGCATTTCCGAGGGGGCTGGCTCTGTCGGGGTCCTGGCCTCGATATCTGGCTCCCACCTGATAACTCAGGCTCTCGGGAATTTTCGCCTGATACGGTCGCTGCGGGCCCGCCACTTTTCCCTCTTTGCTGACGAAGAATCCCCGCCTCGGCTTTCGGGGCGCCCCGCCCTGCCCGGTAGCGTGCGGGTCAGCGCCCGGTTGTCACGCGCAGGGGAATCGGTTGGGCGTGACGAACGCTTTGACGATGGCCACCCTTGGGCCCCTGATCGTCCTTATCCGCCATCCGCATGATCGAGATGGCGAATTGCACGCCCGCAAAAACGAGGCCGTTAAAGAAGAAAAGCAGGAAAGCCGCGATATAGCCGCCCTGCGTCGATGCCATCAGGCCGCGCAGATTGGCAACGTTGAAGCCGATGAGCAGCCCCACGAACACGGCGGACAGGCCGAAACCGATGGCGACCTGCCGGATATACAGCCGCACGAGCTTGGGCAGGCCGGTTTCGGGCGCGGGATCGGGCATCATGGTCATGGCGAAGATCTCCTTGCCCTTTAGAATAGGCGTCCGCGCGCGGAAATCCAGCGTGGCGGCTTGTCACGGGCCACGGCAGGCGCGGCCCGCGGGATCAGAGGCGGGACGAAGCGCTAAAGGCTCTCGTCGGGGCCAAGAATCTGGCTGGCGGCCGTGGCGATGATGGCAAGCGCCAGCGCGCGCAGGGCCGAGTCGCTTTGCGGCTGCGGCTGGGTTTCGAGCCGGTCGAGCCGGTCGATCAGCGCCGTGAGATCGCGCTGTGCCTCGGGATCCTGCAGGCGCGCCATGGCCTCGGCGGCGCTGGTGCGGGCGGCGTCGATCTGCGGCGCGAGCGTCGCGATCTCGGCCCGCAGGCCAAGACGCAGATCCTGCGTCAGGCCGCGCAATTGCCAGACCAGAAGCACACCCAGCAGCAGGATCAGCGCGACCAGCATCAGCGTGGCGTTGAGCAGCGCCGCACCGAGTTTGCGCCACGGGCCCGGCCCTGTCTCAGACGGCATTGGGCAGCGCCTTGCCGTCCTTGAAGGCGACCGCGTTGGCCACCGCCATCAGCCCCATCTCGGTCCGCACCTCGAGCGCGGCAGTGCCCAGATGCGGCAGCAGCACGACATTGTCGAGCGCGCGCAGGGCCTCGGGAACCTTGGGTTCGAATTCGTAGACATCGAGCCCGGCACCGCCGATCCGACGCTCTTGCAGGGCGGCGATCAGGGCGGCTTCCTCGACGATGTCGCCGCGCGCGATATTGACCAGATGCGCGTGGGGCTGCATCGCCGACAGCGCGGTTGCGTCAATCAGGTGATGCGTCTGCGGCGAGGCGGGCACGGCCACGACCACGACATCCGCCTGCCCCATCAGCGCGTGCAGATCCGCGACCGGCCGGGCGCCGGGAAGATCCGGCAAGTCCTTGGGCGAGCGGGTGAAATAGGCCACCTGCATGCCGAAGCCATGCATCGCGCGCTTGGCGATTGCCTGCCCGATCCGGCCCATGCCGACGACGCCCAGCACCTTGCCCGACAGATGCAGACCCAGCATCTGCGTCGGGTGCCAGCCCTCCCACTGACCGGCGCGCACCAGACGTTCGCCCTCGCCCGCGCGGCGGGCACTCATCAGCATGAGCGTCAGGGCGATATCGGCGGTGGCATCGGTCACAGCACCGGGGGTGTTGGTGACGGCAATGCCTGCGGCGCGCGCGGCATCGACCTCGATATGGTTATAGCCCACGCCGAAATTCGCGAGCAACCTGGCGCGTGGGTTGGGCACCGCGTCGAACACAGGGGCCTTGAACAGATCGCCCAGTGTCGGCAGCACGATGTCGTAATCGCGCAGCGCCGCGACCATCTCGTCTTGCGACAGCGGCGCGTTCGTCTCGCGCATCGTCACGTCGAAACCGGCGCGCGCGGCCTCGGCCACGGGATCGGGCATGGGCCGGGATACGAAGAGCTTCATCAGCACATCCTCGCGCCGTTGGGAACCGCGCGTTCCGGGCCGATCACCACCACATCATTGCCCGTGTCGTGAAGGCCCAGAACCAGCACCTCGGACATGAAGGGGCCGATCTGGCGCGGCGGGAAATTCACCACGCCCAGCACCTGACGTCCGATCAGATCCTCTTTGCCGTAATGCGCGGTGATCTGCGCCGACGAGCGCTTCACGCCGATCTCGGGGCCGAAATCCACCGTCAGTTTCCACGCGGGCTTGCGGGCCTGCGGAAAGTCCTCGACCTCGGTGATGGTTCCGGCGCGGATATCGACCTTCATGAAATCATCGAAACTGATCGTCATTGTCCAAGCTCCTTCGAGCGTTCCGCCGCGGCGGCGACCGCGCGCTGCATGAGGGGCGGCAGGCCGTGGTCTTCGTCCATCAGCACGCCCAGAGCAGCAGCGGTGGTGCCACCCGGCGAGGTTACGTTGATGCGCAGCTGTGCCGCGCTCTCATCCGATTGATGCGCCAGCTCGCCTGCTCCGCAGACGGTCGCCCGCGCCAGCTGCATCGCCATGTCGGCGGGAAGGCCCTGCGCAGCCCCGGCGGCGGCGAGCGCTTCGATCATGTGGAAGACATAGGCCGGGCCCGACCCTGACACGGCGGTGACCGCGTCCATCTGTGCCTCGGTTTCAAGCGTCACGGTTTCACCGACCGCTGCCATCAGCTCGCGCGCCAGCGAAAGCTGCGGGTAATGCACCTGATCGTTGCCGATGAGCGCGCTGATCCCCCGGCCCACGGCGGCGGGCGTGTTGGGCATCACGCGCACGACCCGGCTGCCCGCGCCCAGTGCGCCCTCGATCGCCCTGAGCGAGGTGCCTGCCGCGATTGAGATGAACAGCGTGTCCGACCCGCCCAGCGCCTGCAGCGCGGGCAGCGCCTCGCCCATCATCTGCGGCTTGACGGCCAGCAGCGCCACGGCGGGGGTTTCGGGCAGGCCCGCATTCAGATTGACGCCCGTGGCCTGCAGCCAGTCCGACGGCTTGGGTTCCAGCACCCAGATCGCGCTGGGGGGCAGCCCAGTGGCCAGCCAGCCTTCGAGCAGCGCCGAGCCCATCTTGCCGCAGCCCAGAAGCACCATGCCGCGCGCGGCGATATCGTCCATATTCATCGTGAAATTCCCGTGGTCTGGCCCTCGTCCCCGCGCACCCTAACCGTCCCTTGGGGGCGCGAAAAGCCCTCAACCGCCGGTTAACTCGGCGCCCAGCACCCGGTCCCAGTCGCCCTGCGCCCGGCGCATCTCGGCCAGAAGCCAGTCGCGAAAGCGCCGCACGGCGGGCTTGCGCGCGGATTGCGCGGTGGTGACGAACCAGAAGGCCTGTCCGCTGGCCACCCGCATGGGAAAAGGCGCGGCCAAGGTCCCGCGCGCCACGGCATCGGCAGCGACCGTTTCCCAGCCCATGAAAAGCCCCTGCCCCGTCATCGCCGCATCAAGGCACAGAGCCGCATCGCCATAGGTCGGCCCCGGTTGCAGCCCGTCAGCCTGTCTTCCCTGCGCGGCGAGCCATGTCTGCCAGCCCGACAGCGCGTCGTTTTCGCGGATCACCGGCAGACGGAACAGATCGTCGAGCGTGTCGATCCGCTCGGCCAGAGCCGGGGCGCAGACCGGGAACAGGCCCTGATCGACAAGGTGAATCGCCTCGACGCCAGCGCCCGGTTCGGTCGCCACGCGGATCGCCGCATCGACACCCGCCGCGTCCAGATCGATCCGCGCGACCTTGGGGTCGAGCCGCAGGTCGATCTCGGGATGTGCGTCGGCAAAGGCGTGCAGGCGCCAGATCAGCCAGCGGCTGGCAAAGACCGGCGCCACGGACAGCGTCAGAACCCCCGGCTCGCTGCCCCTGAGCGCGCCCGCAGCGGCATCGAGCCCGGCCATATGCCGGGTCAGACGCGGCAGGATCTCGGCCAAGGCCTCGGTCGGGGTCAGGCCATCGGGGTGGCGCGAAAAGAGGGGGCGACCCAGCGCCTCTTCGGCCTTGCGCAGACGTTGACTTAGCGCGCCGGGGGTCACACCCAGCTCGGCGGCGGCGGCGGTCAGGCTGCCAGCGCGCCCGGCGGCTTCGATCACGCGCAAAGCAGAAAGCGGAAGGACATTCAGGTGGCGCATTCAGGAAACCTAAAAGCCGCCGCTCGATTCGTCAATTTTTCAACGCACAGGGTTCAGGCAAGCTGACATCAGTCACAGGAGAACCCGATGTTCGGAAAACCCCGCTTTCACCCGCACCGCCAATGGTTTCGCGATCCGCTCAGCCATCCCGACATCGCCCGGATGAGCGAGCGCGAACGCGCGGACCTGCCATGGGAGCCGTCGCGTATCTGCCCCGAACCACAGCCGATCCCGGCGTCCAAAACGCCCGGCGCGGCTTGTCAGGCGCGGCCGTAAGCCTTGGTGATCGCCAATTTCAGCGCGTCCTCGGGCGCGCGGTCGGCCCAGGCGACAAGCTGAAAGGCTGGATAGAAGCGTTCGCAGGCATTGACCGCGCATTGGATCATCTGGTCGATCTGCTCGCTCGACGCGATCTGCCCGCCCGTCAGCATCAGTCCGTAGCGCCAGACCATCAGGTTCTGCTCGTCCCAATGGGTGAAGCCGCCCGACCAGACAAGGTCGTTGGCGCGGTTGATCACCTCGTAGAAGGCGGGCATGCGGGCGGCGGGCGGATCCATTTCGAAAGTGCAGATCAGCCTCAGCGTTTCGTCGCCGGGTTGCCACGCAAGGCTCAGGGAATAGCTGCGCCACTGCCCCTCGACCGCCATGGCAATCTGGTCATCGCCCACGCGGTCGAATTCCCACGCGCGATGTTCGGCCAATGTCTCGACGATGTCGATCGGGTGGATCTCATCGACAAGCTGCTCGTGCTCGGACAGAGTCATGTCCTGCTCTTTCCTGTTATAGCCCCAACAGGCGCCTGGCCCCCTAGGATTGCGAGACCCGGCAAGGTGCGGCGGTCTATCGCCACCGTCATTACAAGATATGGTGGTTAAATTCGGGAGTTGTGTAAAGGACCTTTGCCCGGCATTGCACGAGGAAATGCCGGGTTTTTCCGAAATAGATGTGGATAAGTGATCACTTAGGCGGGAGTGATCGCCTCGACGCCGCTCAATGCCGCCAGATCGGCCCATTCGGTAAGATAGCCCGCATCCAGCGCGTCGAGCCGCTGGCGAATCCATTCGGGCAGCGCCTGCGCCGGATCAGGCGGACTGGCCCGGCCAAAGCGGCGCGCAAATGCCGCGCAGAGCCTGCGCAACTGTCCGGCGCTTTTGGCGGCATGATCCGGGCGGGCGATGTAGCGCTCAAGCCGCAGCCTTGCCTCGGCGCTCAGATCGGCGGCCGCAAGGTCCAGAAGGCCCACGGGCGGCAGGGCCGCATCGGGACCCACCAGATCGCCCAGCACCTGCGGCCAGACGTGTGGCAGGTCTTCATGCCGCCAGACGCGCAACCGCGCCTGTGGCAGATGGTGGCGGATGGTCATCGCCAGCCGCGCCCATGGCAGCGTATCGTCCGACAGGATCGGCACGCAGGCTTCCTGCCCTGCCGGATCCGGGGGCAGCAGCGCGGGCAGCACGCGCGACGGCGCGCCCACCGCCATGAGCAGCGTGAGTTCGGCGGTCGGAAACAGCGTGCGCAGCGCGAAGAGCCGCCGCGCGACATCGCGGACATAGAACCCGTCAGCAGCAAGCGCGTCGCAGACCGAGCCCAGAAGCCCCGGCGCGCTGACAATCACCCGCCCCGTGTCCCCGTCCGCGCCAAGCGCCTGAAACAGCGCCGCCTCGCGCGTGACGGGATCTTCGTCGCGCCCGAGATCCAGCGCCTCTGACAGCCGGTCCAGAAAAAGCCGGGGCGGCGGTGCAAGAATGCCCGCCGCCCCCAGACTTGTTTCGTTGCGCGCGATCCACTGCGCGATCGCGCCGCTGTCGGTGCCATGCGCCCCGATGTGAAGGGCCAGCTTCATGCTGCGGGCGACACGGTTACAGCCCGCTCATGATCCCGCGCACGGACGCGAGCGCAGCACGGGTTTCATCGGTCGACAGCTCGTTATTGAGCCGGGTGAATTCCTCGAGCGCCTGCTGCGGCTGGTCGTTGTTGAGATAGGAATACCCCCGCAGCATCGCCAGATCGCGGCGCAGGTTGCCCGCAAGGGCCTGCAACGCGTTGAAATACGAAATCGCCTGCCCGTATTCACGCTGCAGATAGGCCCGCACGCCGCGCTGGTCGAGGATCGTGGTCTCGACCTCGAGCCGCTGGGTCTGCGTGAGGTTGGTCGACGCGGCAAGGCGCGCGGCCTCTTCGGTCATGTTGAGGTTGAGATAGGCCAGCATCATGCCGAACCGCGAATCCCGGGGTACATCGCTGCCCAGCGACCCGCCGCGTTGCGCTACGGCGGTAAAGCCCGCCAGCGCTTCGCCCGTGCGGTCGAGGTTATAGGCACACCACGCGCGCTCATAAAGCACGTCGAGCGAGCGCGGCGTGGCGGATTCGGCCAGACAGGCGCCCCAGTTTCCCTGTTCTTTCAAAGCGCGCACGCGCGACGCGCGGCCATCGCCCCGCAGCGGCAGGCGCGTCACCGGGATGCCCGCATTCGCCACCGGCGCGTTGGTGCTGGGCGCAGGCGCACGCGGCGCTGCAGCCGCTGCCGCCGTCGAGGTCGAAGCGCTGCCCGAGCTCGATGTGGACGAACGCCGCGCGGCGCTGCCGCCCCGTCCGGCGCGCAGACGCTCCTCAAGCTGATCGAGCGTCGCGCTGTTCGATGGCGCGGTCTGGCGCGCGACGGCGAAAAGCTGAAGCATCTCGTCCCAGCTCGCGACCTCGTTGGCCTTTTCCAGCGTCGAAACCGCATCCGCCGAGCGCGAGCACGAGCCCAGCACGCCGCGATAGGTCGTCACCGCGTTACTGTCCTGATCGGCATTGGCGTAAAGCTCGGCCAGCCGCCACGCATTGTTGATCCGGTCGCAGCGCATCAGCGCCGGTACCCGGCGCACCGCGGCGATGGCGCCGTTCAGGTCGCGCGCGGAATAGGCCGCGTCGAACGCCACCTGCTGCTCGCCCGTTTCCATCACGCGCAGCATCTCGGCATCGGGCGTCCACGAGGGCACCCGCGCCCGCGCCGCGTCGATCAGCGCCCGCGCGCCCGCGTAATCCTGACGTTCAAGCCGCGCCCAGATCGGCTGCACATCGACCGAGGCTGTCGTGGTCTGCCCCACCGCGCGCAGATCGGCCACGTCCGTGGGCGGCGTCCATTGCGGGAATTGCGCGCGCAGGCGGCGCATTTCGGCCTGAACCGCGCGCTGGTCGTTATGGTCGAGGTAATAGATCAGCGCGCGCAGATCGTCGGCACCCGGCACGCTCTGGGCGAGACCGGGGGCGGGAAAGGCGGCGCTCAGCGCAAGGGCCATGGCGGCGCAGGCGACCAGCGGGCGCAGACGCAGCCAGAAGCTCGGGCGGGGGGCGGGAAGGGTCAGATCGGCACGCATTCGGGGCTCACCTGGTTTGCGGCGATCATCGCGAACATCTGCAACGTCGCCGGGTAATACGGTTGGGACGGGTCGAACGGGGGCATGTCCGATCCGACGGCGCCGGTATCCCCGGCGCAGGAAACGAGCGCGGCCAGCGCGCGGTAGCCCGGATCGTTCGACGCTTCAAGCACGGTGCCCGACAGCGGATCGATACGGGTGGGCACCGGCACACCGGGCTGCACGGTACGGTCGTAGACGCGCATCATCTGCGTCACCGCCGGGTGCCGGTTGAGCCCCGACCACACAAGGTAAAGCGGCACACGCATCGCCTCGTAGCCCGCATCAGTCGAGAAACCCTCGGCCGGTGCGATACCGCTTTCGGTCATCTGCACCCAGTCGGGCACGGGACCCGAGGCGGCAAGACGGCTCAGCAGCGCCTCGGCATGTTGCGCGGTCTGCGCCAGTTCGACCACGCCGGTGGCCGAGGCGACTTCGCGCATGGCGAGCGGCATGATGTAGCTGGGATTGAAGACCACACGGTCTTCATGCACGAAGCCCTGCGCCGCCGGCAAAAAGACGGTGCCGCCCGCGCTGTCCATGGCGGGCGCGATACAGGTCTCGGCCAGCGCCCGCGCGACTTGCTGGGCGCGCACCAGATAGCGGCGGTCGTCGAAACGGGCCGCAGCCCGCACCAATCCCCACGCATAGAACAGGTCGCCGTCCGAGGCGTTGTTGAGATCGGGCACATGGACCGTCTCGTCAGGCAGGTAGCGCCATGCCAGAAGACCGTCCCCGCGCACGGCAAGGTTCGCCTCGCTCCACTGCACGATGCGGTTGAACGCCTCCTGATCTTCGAATTCGGTCGCCAGAAGCGCGCCGTAGCCCTGCCCTTCGGAATGGCTGGCTTCGCGTTGCAGCGTATCGACCACCCGGCCATCGGGTTGCAAATACGCGGTTTTCCACGCGTCCCAGACCGGCGCGGCGGTTTGCGACAGATCGCCCGTCGTCAGATAGCCCTGCGCCCCGGCCGAACCGCCCGAGGCCGCAAGGACCGGCATCGCGCCGAGAAGCGTCATGAAATCGCGTCGGTTCATACTCAGTGTTCCCGTGTTGCGATGACCAGTCTAAGCGCGAAAAGTGCCGAGACGAGGGCAAGGAAAAACAGCCCGGCAACGTAGCGGATCGGCATCGCCGAGACGATGTTGCCGACGACGTGGCGGATATTGCCCAAAGACAGGCTCTCGAGCAGGACGGGCTGGCGATCCGGCGCGACCCAGCTTTGCCAGTTGCCGCTCCGGTCAAGGACCGAGACCTGCCCGCGCGGGCCTTCGGCATTGGTGCGCGCGGCCACGAAGGCCGAGGCGATGGCGCTGACATCGCTGTCGGGCGCCCGCACCATCCAAAGCTGGTTCGGGCGCGCCGGATCGAGCTGGATCAGGATCGCCTGAGCGTCCTGCTCTTCCAGCCAGTTCTGCAGACGCAGGCCCGAGCGCGGTTGCAGCCAGTCCAGCGCACGCCAGAAGCCCTGTTGCAGCCATTCCCATCCCCGCGACAGCAGCGCGGTGTTCTGCTCGCTCTGATCACGGAACCGCAAGAGCGCGTGTTCCGGCTCGGTCTGCGGCGCGAAATTGGTGGCGACGGCATCATGCATCAGGGCCGCGTCAATTGCCTGACGGTTCAGCTGATAGCCGCCCATCGGCACCGTGCCCAGATCGTCGAGTGCCAGAAGGTGAAGCTGCGTGTTAAGCGCTGCTGCTTCCGGGCGGGCACCGGCGGTCAGGGCCGCGCGCAGCGTCACCACGTCATCGGCATCAAAAGCGCGCTGCGACATGTCGTTGGTGACGACGCTCGTGGGTGTCAGGCCGGCAAAGGCGATCTGCATGTCGGGCAGATACATCGACGGGCTGAACGGCACGGTCAGGGTCGAAGCCTGCCCGATACCCAGAATGGGCGTGTCGTTGAAGGCGCAGGGCATGTCTGCGGGATTGCCCGGGATCAGCACTTCGAAGCTGAGCGTGTTGATACCCGCGCGCAGGAACCGCGCTTCGAAACGGACCGGGAACTGCTCGATCAGCTCGCCGCCGCCGCGCCACAGCGGAAGCAGGCGCACATTGGTGTCGTTGATATGCAGCAGCAGTTCCGAGCCTTCGGGCAGGTTCGGCACGAAAATGTAATCGAGCGCGATCTCGGCCTTCAGGTTGGTCAGCACGACGTAATCGTCGGGCAGCCGGAAGCGCGTGTCGATGCGGGTGTAATGGTCATAGACCTCGGTCGTCTCGAACCCGAAATCCGAGAACGGCACAGGCGTCTGGGTGGCGATCAGCGTGGGCTGGGCCTGTTCGGCCAGACGCGGCAGAACGGTATCGAAGACCGGCAGCGCGCGCGGCCGTTCGCCGGGCACGAATTCCACCACCATCACATGCGCCCCGTCCCCCGCGATGCGGAAGGTCACGCGGTTGGCGGCGGACGGCAGGAAGGTAATGCGCGCGGCCGAGCGCGCGGCGCCCTGCACGCTCCAGTATTCAGAGAAACGAAACGGGATCGGGTCGCCGCCCAAAGCCCCGCTGATGCGCTGGGTGATGTCCGAAACCCACGCCTCGCGTTGCTCGCCAAGACCGGCGGCGCCCCGGATCTCGATCCCCGCGCCGGTCGCGGCGGCGGCGGCGAGCCCCATCATGAAGCCTTCCTGCCCCGAAATCCCCTCGGCCGAGGCCAGCACAGCGCCCGAATTGGCCAGATCGATATCCGACCACAGCGCGAACGAGGCTTCGGGCCCGCAATAGATCCGGTGATATTGAACCAGTTCGATGCGCACATCGTTCTGGCCGGGCATGACGCTTGCCTCACCCAGCGGAAAGTCGATGGTGCCGAAGCCGGTGAAGTTCTCAAGCTGCCCCTCGCCCACCATCGTGCCGTTCACATAGACGCGGTAATGCGAGCGCTCGGGCAGGACGTTGATCGACGACATGGTCGAGACCCGGATCGCGCGGACCTGATCGGGTTGGGGGATGAACAGCGCGAAATCCAGCGTGCGGCGCTCGCCGTCGAAACGGATCGCGCTGCCTGCCGGACGACCGCGCGCGGCGACAGGGCGAAGCGGGCTGACCACCGAGGGATCAAAGGCCAGATCCTCGACGAAATTCCCGCGATGGCGTTCGGCTTCCACGCGGTCCGAATTCAGCCGGTCGATTTCGGCATCCGAGATCACCGGGCTGCCATCCTCGGCCAGCGGAAGCGGGATGAAACCGTTATCCTGCGCGTGAAGAGGAAGGGTTCCAAGAGCGAGCACCAGTCCGGCTGCGCCCATCAGGCTGCGAAAGCTGGCCATCAGTAGCCCTCCCCGTGCCGATTGGGGCCGCCGGCAAGATGCGGGTCCTGTCCCGTTGTGTTCTGTGCCAGAGCCGCCTGCAGAAGCGAGATCGGCCGTTCGCCCGCGGGCGGATCGAAGGTCTCGCCAAAGGCCATGGCCTGGATCGGCTTGCGGGTGACGGCGACATCCTCGTTCTCGCGCGCCTTGGCACGGGCCAGCCGCGCGGGTTCCGCCGCAAGCGCGCGCGTCGTCGCGTAGATCCCGCCGAAAGACAGCTTGAGCACGTAATACATGCCGCGCAGCAGACCCATCTTCTTGTGACGGCTGGCGCGGATCGTCTCCCACGAGGCGCTGTCGCCGAAGATCATGTGAGCGATCGACTCGCGCACGCGCATCGGCTGGCTGGGATCGAACTTGACGCCCAGTGCGACGCTGTCGCCTTCGCGAGTGACCGACATGACCTGCACACGGATCGCGTTTTCCAGATGCGGCGATTTCGGGAATTCGGGGGTGAAGTAGAATGTGTCGGTGACGCGCGGGATTTCCGGGGAGACGCCCTCGGCATTGGGCTTGTTGCGCACGATCATACGGCACCCCGAGGTCGAGGCATCGACCACCGTCGCGCCCAGGAAAACCGGGTTCTCGGTGCCGAAGGCAACCATGGCGGGCACGTTGACCGGCACACGGGGCACCGCGCGGCGCTGCTGACGCTCGGCAATCGACCGCAGGGCGGCGCCGACCAGCAGGAAGTTGTAGATCGCCCAGCCGCCCACGACCATGATGATATTGTGGTCGCCCGGGAACATCACCCAGCGCACCGCCGCCGCGACAACCCCCAGCAGCGTCAGCGTGAAGATGAACACCATGGGCTTGTAGATCGGCGAGACGAAATCCTCGATCAGGACCTCGTCCTTGGCAGTCACGTTGAACTTCGCGCCGCGCGGGTTCCAGAAGGTCTTGAAGATCGCCGCCGCCAGATAGGGCGCCTGCGCGGTCTCGTAGATTTCAGAGATCAGCGGCCAGCGAACGCGCCCGTAAAGCGCGTTCTGGATCATGAAGTTCACCGCCATGTAGCTGGTCATGTAGACCGCGACTTCCTCGATCGTGGCGACGAAGATCTGCAGGCCGAAGAACAGGTACATCAGCGGCGCGATGATGAAGGTCATGCGCACCAGCGGGAACAGCCAGAACGTCATCGAATTCAGGTAGCACAGCTTTTGCGTGATGCTGAGGCCGCGGAATTTCAGCGGGTTCTTCAGGATCAGAAGCTGCATCATGCCGGTCGCCCAGCGGCCACGCTGTTCGATGAAGGACACGTAGGTTTCGGGCTGCAGACCGGCGATCATCGCGTGATCGACATAGATCGACTTCCAGCCGCGCGCGTGGATACCCAGCGCGGTCTCGGCATCCTCGGTGATCGTATCGCCGGCGAAACCGCCCGCCTC
Source organism: Rhodobacter sp. NTK016B (assembly GCF_017303295.1). Taxonomy (GTDB): domain Bacteria; phylum Pseudomonadota; class Alphaproteobacteria; order Rhodobacterales; family Rhodobacteraceae; genus Pararhodobacter. The sequence continues at coordinate 15,684 of NZ_JAFKOK010000001.1, forward strand.
GTCCAGCGCCTTGCGGCGCAACAGCGCCGCCGAACCGCAGAAGAACGCCCCGCCCCAGCGGTCGAGCCCTCGGTGGGACAGGTGATAGAACATCTCGTTCTCGGGCGGGCAATCGGCGGCGAACCCCACATTCCGGTCGATGGGATCGGGGTTGAGAAAGAAGTGCGGCGTCTGCACGAGGAACAGCTTCGGATCCTCGACGAAATACCCCACCGTGCGCGCAAGAAAGTCGCGGGCGGGAACGTGGTCGGCGTCGAACACCACAACAAGGTCGCCGTCGAGCTTTTCAAGCGCCGCCGACATGTTGCCGGCCTTGGCGTGCACGTTCTTTTCGCGGGTCGAGTACATCACGCCCAGCTCGTTGCACAGTGCGATCAGGTCACGGCGGCGCTTGCGCGCCTTCTCGGCCAGTTCGGGATCGTCGCTGTTGCAGCGCTGGTCGGTGCCGCCGTCATCGCACAGCACAACCGTGCGCTTGTGGTCGGGGTAATGCATGTTCTTCGCCGCCGAGAGCGTCACCGCCAGCATCTCGGTGGGTTCGTTGTAGGACGGCACAAGGATATCGACGGTGGGCAGGTCGGCAGCAGCCACGCGCGGCGGCAGCGAGCGCTTGACCGGGTCCGCGGTCATGAAGGCCGACAGGAAGAATACGCCGATGGCGTAGGTTTCCACGATGAACAGCACCAGCGCGGGAACAAACGACACAACGTCGCTCACCGGCGGCAGCGTCTCGGTCGCGCGCCACGCCCAGTAGCGCAGCACCAGCGTCGAGGCGATGGCCATCATCGTGAAGCGCGCGACCATATTTTCCGAGGCGACGGGCTTGAGCATCGCCACGGCAATGAATGCCGCGATTCCCAAAGTCGCCTGAACCTGAATCGAGGTCGGAACGCTGACGAGCCCCGCAACCAACGCCAAAAGACCGAACCAGAACAAGAGGTTGGTACGGTCTTTCAACGAAAGTTTTCGTGTTCCGATCATTCTACTCATAATAAGATCCCTGCTGCACCGCGTACTCGTTAACCAGGAAAAATGTCCTTAATAGGTCAGCTCCGCGGCGCAGCATGGGGCGAAAGTGTGTAAACCGTGCCCTGAGCGCCGCCCACGGCCAGCGCGCGGTCACTCATCGGCGACAGGGCCTCTTCGACGCCGCCATTGACGCAATTGCGCATCACCACGTCCAGCGCCTGCGTGCCCCTTGGCAGCGGGCGCGCGCCCACGCCGATCCGGCGCAGGACCAGCACGCAGACCGCGCTCGGCCCGGCGCTTTCCGTGGCGTAGACGTAAGACCCCATCGAGTCGCTGCCCGAGGTCAGGCTCGATTCCGTCAGCCGCTCGAAAGGTGAGGGAAGGCCGCCGAACCGGGTCGAGATCTCGTCGAAATCCAGCCGCGTCAGCTCGGCGCTGCTGGCGGTCTGGGCGCGCACCAGAAGCACGTTGTCGCCGCGCACGGCGGTGTTGTTGGGCAGGACGATCCGCTGCTCCACCGCCGACCCCAGATTGCGCTCAAGCACGACCAGCGCCTGCGGGGCGTTGACCATTGCGCGGGACGGATCGACCACCGCGTATTGCACGGTGCTTTCGAGTGTCTCCATCCCCGGATTGCGGTCCGAGTTGAAGAACCGGTAAATGCCGCCCGCCGCCGCGTCGCCCGATTGCTGCGCGCAGCCCGCCAGCACGGCCAGCCCGGCCAGAGCGCCCAGCAGCGATGCGCGGGACCGCCCACGCTCGCCAGAAAACGCCGCACGACGAAGCGGGGCTTTCGCCCGAGAAATATCGATCATAATGCCTGCTCTGCCATTTGTGCGAAGCACGGACGGCCACGCACCCGACGACACCGCCTTCAGGGGCCGTCGTTGCCCGCGCGGCGCTTCTGCATCGCCGTCACGGATCGCGTTTCTGCCTGTGCCTCGGTTTTTTCTTTTGTGTTCAAGAGTAATAAATTGAGGCAAATCGCGCAATGCACTTTATCCCCAGCCCCACTCTGCGCCCGAAACGCGACATTCGCGCCACGCGCGAGTCCATAATTTGCGCCGCCAGCCGGATCCGGGGGCAGACCTTGTGCGCCAAACGGGCAGGTTGTGTTTGCCTGCGTCCGTTCTAACGCCGGAGCGCGGCAAAAAAGTCACGCAAGAGCTGCGCGGCCTCGCCCTCGGCGATGCCGTCATAGATCTCAGGCGCGTGGTGGCATTGGGGATGGGTAAACACGCGCGGCGCCTGTGCCACGCCGCCCGATTTGGGGTCCGACGCGCCGTAATACAGCCGGGCGATGCGCGCGAAACCGATGGCCGCTGCGCACATCGGACAGGGCTCCAGCGTCACCCACAGCGCATGATCGGGCAGCCGCTCGCCACCATGGGCCGCGCAGGCGCCGCGCAGGGCGAGAATTTCGGCATGGGCGGTCGGGTCACTCAACTCACGCGTGCGATTTCCGGCCTGCGCCACGATCGTGCCGTCGGGCGCCGTGATGACCGCGCCCACCGGCACCTCGCCGCGCGCGGCGGCGGCGCGGGCCTCGTCCAGCGCGACCTGCATCGGTGAGAAAAAGCCGGGCTTCATGGTCGGGAATACCGAGCCTTCATTGACATGACGCGCATGACGCGGTTGATGGGGTCTGGATGCCCGTTGAGGCGCAGCAACGCAAGAGGGCACGCCCCTCGCCCCCTTTCAGCCCCATACTGCAGGCTCGCCCCGGAAGGCCAGATGACCAAACCGCCCCACAAATCCCAAGCGACCGATCGGCCCGACACCAAGGCCCCGGCCAAGCCCGCCGAATCCCGCACCGGTGACCGCACGGGTGACCGCATCGCCAAGGTGCTGGCGCGTTCGGGCGTGGCCTCGCGCCGCGCGGCCGAGGCGATCATTGCCGAGGGCCGCGTGACGGTGAATGGCGAGCGTATCGACAGCCCCGCGCTGAACGTCACGCCGCGCGACAAGATCGCCGTCGACGGCAAGCCGCTGGGCGCCAAGGAACCCACGCGCGTCTGGCTTTATCACAAGCCCCTCGGGCTTGTGACAAGCGAGCGCGACGAAAAGGGCCGCACCACGGTTTTCGACAGCCTGCCCGAAGAGATGCCGCGCGTGATGTCGGTCGGGCGGCTCGACCTCAATTCCGAGGGGCTGCTGCTGCTCACGAATGACGGCGAGCTGAAACGCCGCCTCGAACTGCCCTCGACCGGATGGCTGCGCAAGTACCGCGTGCGCGTGAACGGCACGCCGACCGAAGCGATGCTCGCGCCGCTCAAACAGGGAATCAGCATCGACGGCGAACGGTTCCAGCCGATGCTGGTGACGATCGACCGTCAGCAGGGCGCGAATGCGTGGCTGACGATCGGTATCCGCGAAGGCCGCAACCGCGAAATCCGCCGCGCGATGGAATCCGTGGGGCTCAGCGTCAACCGCCTGATCCGCGTCAGCTACGGGCCGTTCCAGCTGGGAAATCTGGAACAGGGCGCAGTCGAGGAACTGCGCCCCCGCGTGCTGCGCGATCAGCTGGGCCTGTCGGCGGATGAAATCCCCTCGGGCCGTGCCGCGCCCCCTGCCCCGCCCGCCGGGAAAGTCGCTGGAAAACCCGCGACCGGAAAACCCGCGACTGGCAAGCCTGGCACCGCCAAACCGCCGCGCAAAGCCGCCGATGGCAAGCCCGAGCGCCGGTCCTGGGGATCGAAATCGCATGGCGGCGCGCGCAGCGACGAAGATCTGGAGACCCGCAAGCCGCGCTCGTGGGGCAGCAAATCGGCGCGCGGCGCCAGCGATACCAAAGGCGGCCCACGGGTCAGCAAGGACTCGCCCATGGGCGGAACGCCCCGCCCCGGCCCCAAGCGTTAGGACGCCTTCGGTTCTTCCATTTCGCGCCTGTCGTGTCTTATAGTTTCGCAAATCGCCTCTATATCGGGGCGAGACCACAGGAAGCCCTCCCGCCGAAACACCGCGCGGCGCTGCGGCATGGATGAGACGGGGACCACGACGTGACCGCAACCGGCCTTCAGAAAACCGCTTACGCGCTGCTTGTCGCGCTGATCGTGTATTCATGGATCGTGGGGGGCTGAGAGATGGCACGACGCTTTGGCGGCCCCAACAGCCCCGGCGGTGATCCTCGCCCCGTCACGGACCGCGCGCAGCCGTCACGCTCACGCTCGGTCCGCAGAAGGGTGATGCCTGCGGGCGCGCGGGTAAACCTGCTGTTCGTTCTGCCGTTCCTGTGGGCCTTCAGCGCCTTTTTCCGCGATCCCGCCGGAATGGCGCAGCATCTGGGCGTCTTCGCCCTGCTGATGCTGGCCGCATGGCTGACCCGCGAAGGGGTGATCGCGCAGGATGCCTACGATTCCCGCAAGGTCGCCCGCCGCCCCGCGATTCCGCGCAAGATCTTCGGCTCGGTCATCACCGGGCTGGGCCTTGCGCTGGCCGGGCTGGGCAGTGGCTTCGGGCTTGCAACACCGATCATTCTGGGCGTGCTGGGCGCGGGGCTGCATCTGGCCTCGTTCGGTCCCGACCCGCTGAGTGACAAGGGTATGGAGGGGATCGACGAATTCCAGACCGACCGCGTCGCCCGGGCCGTCGAGGGCGCCGAGGCCTATCTGCGCGCGATGTCCGACGCGATGCTGCGCGCGCGCGACCGCAAGCTTCAGGACCGGCTGAATTCGTTCCAGATCCACGTCCGCGAGCTTCTGCGCGCGGTCGAGGACGATCCGCAGAACCTGACATCGGCCCGGCGCTATCTGAGCGTCTACCTGCAGGGTGCGCGCGACGCGACCGTCAAGTTCGTCGATCTCTACGAGCGCAACCGCGACGAGACCGCGCGCGAAGATTACGTGGCGCTGCTCGACGATCTGGAACAGAATTTCATGCTGCGTACCGAGACGCTTCGCGATTCCGACCGTCAAGAACTCGATATCGAGATCGACGTGTTACGCGAGCGGCTTGAACGCGAAGGGGTTCGCCCGGCGATCCCTGCCACTCCGACACGCTGATATTTTCAAACCGTCTCTTTACCCGGGAAAGGATCCCTCCATGTCCGAACAGGTTCGCCAGCAGGCCACGCAACTGACCACCGCGATCGAAGAAGCCACGCTTGTGCGTCTGCCCGATCCGGGCGGCGAACTGGCCCCGCTCGATCAGGCCGACGAACCCGTGGCCGCTGATATCCGCACCCGGATGAGCGAAATCGACATGGAATCGACCAGCTCGATCATCGGCTTCGGCGCCCGCGCGCAGCTTGAACTGCAGACGATCAGCCAGGCGATGCTGAACGACGTGCGCAACAAGGATGTGGGCCCGGCGGGCGACAGCCTGCGCCAGATCGTCACCACCATTCGCGGCTTTTCGGTAAGCGAGCTCGACACCCGCCGCGAGCGCAGCTGGTGGGAGCGCCTGACCGGCAAGGCCGCGCCGCTGGCGAATTTCATGGCCCGCTACGAGACTGTGCAGGACCAGATCGACAAGATCACCGAAACCCTGCTGGGCCATGAGACGGTGCTGCTGAAAGATATCAAGTCACTCGACCTGCTCTACGAGAAGACGCTGAGCTTCTATCAGGAGCTGGCGCTTTATATCGCCGCCGGGGAAGAAAAGCTGAAAGAACTCGACGCCACCACGATCCCTGCCAAAGAGGCCGCGGTCGAGGCAGCCGCCGAGGATCAGAAGATCGTCGTCGCTCAGGAACTGCGCGACCTGCGCGCGGCGCGCGACGATCTGGAGCGCCGGGTGCATGACCTGAAACTGACGCGTCAGGTGACGATGCAATCGCTGCCCTCGATCCGGCTGGTGCAGGAAAACGACAAGTCTCTGGTGACCAAGATCAACTCGACGCTGGTCAACACCGTTCCGCTTTGGGAAACCCAGCTTGCGCAGGCGCTGACGATCCAGCGCTCGAAAGAAGCGGCGGAATCGATCAAGGCCGCGAACGACCTGACCAACGAGTTGCTGACCAAGAACGCCGAGAACCTGCGCGAGACGAACCGCACCGTGCGCGAACAGATGGAGCGTGGGGTGTTCGATATCGAGGCCGTCAAACAGGCCAACGACGCGCTGGTCGCGACGATTCAGGATAGCCTGCAGATTGCCGACGAAGGCAAGGCCAAGCGGGCTGCGGCCGAGCAGGAACTGCAGAAGATGGAAGGGGAATTGCGCGATTCTCTGGCAGCGGCAAAGGCGCGCGAAGACGGTGCGGCAGCGTAACGGCGTCCGGGCTTTCCGGGCAGGGTTCAGGGAAAAAAGCAGGGTGCGGCTCAGGACGCGCAGCTCTTCCGCGCTGGTTCTGACCGCCGCGCTGGCATCGGGCTGCGCGTTGCTGCCGCAGGACCCGCCGCCCGAGCCGCCGCGCTCTGCCCCCGGACGCCCGGTCGAAGTGCTGCCCGACGATCCCCTCTCGGACGATCTGCGGGCCTATTACGCCGAGATCGAAGACGACCGCATCGCCGCCCGGCTGATGCGCATTGATGACGGCGCGGATGACGTGGTGATCACCCCTGCCCGTCTGGCCGAAACCTATATCGATATCGCGCTGCACGAAGAGCATAGCGGCCCGTTCAACCGATCCGGACGCTCCAGCGTGCTCAGACGCTGGGAAGTCCCGGTGCGCTACCGGATGGAATTCGGTGCCTCCAGCAGCCGGCAGGCGCGGGTCGACGATTACCGCACGGTGCGCGAATTGACGGCGCGGCTGGGCACGGCATCGGGGCACGCGATCTCGGTCGCGCCGCTGGGCCAGTCCGAAGGCAATTTCCACGTCCTGACGCTGTCGGAAAGCGAACGCCGCGACGCGGGCGCGCGCATCCGGGAACTGGTGCCGGGGATCAGCGACGGCGCCGTGCGGCTGATCACCGATATGCCGCGCGAAACCTTCTGTCTTGTCATGGCCTTTTCGCGCGACGGCTCGGCCGAGTATTCCGAAGCGCTCGCCATCGTCCGCTCGGAGCATCCAGACCTAACCCGCGCGGCCTGCTATCACGAGGAACTGACGCAGGGTCTGGGCCTTGCATCCGATTCCAGCCGCGCGCGTCCGTCGATCTTCAACGACGATCAGGAATTCGCGCTTCTGACACCGTTCGACCTGCTCTTGCTGCGCATCCACTACGATCCCCGGTTGCAGCCCGGCATGACAGAACGTGAAGCCCGCCCGATCATCTTTTCCATTGCGTCCGAACTGGTCGCGGGTGCAAGTTGACCGCAGATTTTAGAAAGTTACTGCAGGAGTGAACCATGGTCTTCAATTTCCTTAAGGGCCAGTTCATCGATGTCATTGAATGGCTCGACGACAGCCGCGATACGCTCGTTTACCGGTTTGAGCGTTACGGCAACAACATCATGATGGGCGCCAAGCTGACCGTGCGCGAAGGTCAGGCGGCGGTGTTCATCCACGAAGGGCAGATGGCCGATATTTTCGGCCCCGGCCTGTACGAGCTTGAAACCAACAACATGCCGATCATGACCGCGCTGCAGCACTGGTCGCATGGCTTCAACTCGCCGTTTAAATCCGAGATCTATTTCGTCAACACGCGGCGCTTCCCGGGCCTGAAATGGGGCACGCAGAATCCGATCATGCTGCGCGATCCGGAATTCGGCGCGCTGAGGCTGCGGGCCTTCGGCAGCTACGCGATCCGCGTCACCGATCCCGGCAAGTTCATGACCGAGATCGTCGGAACCGACGGCGAGTTCACCGAAGACGAGATTTCCGGCCAGATCCGCAACATCGTCGTCCAGAAAGTCAGCCAGTCGCTGGCGGCCTCGGGCATCCCGGCGCTGGATATGGCGGCGAATACGGGCGATCTGTCGACAATCGTCTCGGAAGCCATCGCGCCCACGCTCAGCGATTACGGCCTGTCGATCCCCGAACTCTATATCGAGAACATCTCGCTGCCGCCCAATGTCGAGAAAGTGCTCGATCAGCGCTCGTCGATGGGGATCGTGGGCGACCTGAACAAATACACCCAGTTCTCGGCCGCGCAGGCGATGCAGAACGCCTCCGAGAGCGGCGGCGACAATGCGATGGGCGCCGGAATGGGCATGGGGATGGGCATGGGCATGGCGCAGGCCATGGCCAACGCGATGGGGGGCATGGGCGGCAACCAGCAACAGCCGCAGCAACCCGCCGCATCCGCACCGCCGCCTCCGCCCCCGCCGCCTGCGGCCCCGCAATTCCATGTCGCCAAGAACGGGCAGACCACCGGCCCGTTCAGCACGGCACAATTGCAGCAGATGATGGGACAGGGCCAGTTCGACCGCGACACGATGGTCTGGACGCAGGGCATGGCCGGCTGGGAGAAAGCCGGCGATGTGCAGGCGCTGTCGAGCGTCTTCGCGTCGATGCCCCCGCCGCCCCCGCCCGCGGGGTAAGCCGCTATGTGCCCCTCGGACCACACGCCGCCCCCGCCGCCAGGAACGCCCGCGGCTGCGCCGCCTATCCCGCCGGCCCCGCCGCACGACGCAGCCCCCGAGGCTGCGCTCAGCGAAGAGCATCGCTTTCCGTGCGAGAATTGCGGCGCGCAGCTGCGCTTTTCGCCCGGTCAGCGCAGCCTGACCTGCGAATATTGCGGCCATGAACAGGACATCCCGCATAGCGAGCAAGAACGCGACGCGGCGCTGGAAACCTATGATCTGCGCGAGGCGCTCGCCAATCACCTGCCGCCCGAAGCGATCGAGGAACACCGCCTGCTGAGCTGCAGCAATTGCGGCGCGCAGGTCGATTTCGATCCCGCCCAGCACGCCGCACAATGCCCGTTCTGCGGCTCGCCCGTGGTGACCGATACCGGCCTGCAGCGACAGATCAAGCCCGGCGCCGTTCTGCCCTTCAAGCTGGACGAAAAAGAAGCCCATGCGCAGATGCACAAATGGCTCAAGCGGCTGTGGTTCGCACCGGGAGAGCTGAAGAAATACGCGCGCTCGGACGGCTCGCGGCTTGACGGGCTTTACGTGCCGTACTGGGCTTTCGACAGCGACACACGCTCGCGCTATACCGGCGAGCGCGGGGACGCCTATTACGAAAACCGCACGGTGATGCGCGACGGCAAGAAGACGACCGAACGCGTGCGCAAGATCCGCTGGAAACGGGTCAGCGGTCGCACCGCGCGCGATTTCCGCGACGTGCTGATCATGGCCTCGCAATCGCTGCCGCGCAATTACGTGCGCGCGCTGGAACCCTGGATGCTGGGGGAACTCGCGCCCTACAGCCCGCAATTCCTGTCGGGCTTCCGCGCCGAAGGCTACACGGTCGAATTGCCCGAAAGCCACGAGATGGGCATCCAGCGCATGGACAACGTGATCCGTCAGGACGTGCGCCGCTCGATCGGCGGGGATGAACAGCGCATCCATTCGGTCGATACCGACCACGCGAACGAGCGTTTCAAGCATGTGCTGCTGCCGATCTGGATGGCGGCCTACCAGTATCGCGACAAATCCTATCGCTTCGTGGTGAACGGCCAGACCGGCAAGGTGCAGGGCGAACGCCCGTGGTCGAAATGGAAAATCGCCTTCGCGGTGCTGGCGGCAATCGTGGTGGTGGTCGGCGTCGCGCTGATCAACCAGAACCGCTGATGCGCGCGCTGGTTCAACGCGTGACCGCGGCCTCGGTCGCGGTCGAGGGCCGCGAGATCGGGGCGACTGGTCCGGGCCTGATGATCCTGATCTGCGCGATGCAGGGCGACGGCCCGGACAAGGCGCGCGCGCTGGCCGAAAAGATCGCCAAGCTGCGCATCTTCCGCGACGAAAGCGGCAAGACCAACCGCTCGCTTCTGGATGTGGGCGGCGGCGCGCTGGTCGTGTCGCAATTCACGCTCGCCGCCGATACCTCACGCGGGAACCGGCCCGGCTTTTCGGCCGCGGCCCCGCCCGAGGAGGGACGCGCGCTTTATGAGCTGTTCGCCGACCACCTCGCGGAGCAGGGCGTGCCGGTCGGGCGCGGCGAGTTCGGCGCGGAAATGGCCGTCTCGCTGGTCAATGACGGGCCGATGACGATCTGGATCGAAACCTGACCGCCCTGCTCTGCGCGCGTCGATCCCTTTTGGGCCCTGCGTGATCGGCAAGGCAGGGTTTCGCCCTCATCCCCCGCGCTGACGCCCGGGCGCTTCGCGCGACCGGGCGCGCCGCCTGCGGCGGCGCGCGGGGCGTTGCACCTTCACCGACGCCGCAATCGGGGTTCGGCGGGCAGTGGTCGGAGTGGGCAAGCATCGCCTTTTCCGAAAGGCCTACCAAGGATCGAAGCGTCGCGGGGGGCTCTGCCCCCACGGCGCTTACGCGCCGCTCCCCCGGGATACTTCCGGATTAAAGATAAGGACTGCGGCAGGGTCTTTATCGTCAGGGGGGCGATGCTTGGGGTTCGTCGGGTAAACGGCGCCGGTCAGGAGCGATGCGATGCGAATGCGCGGCGAGTTCACGGCTCTCGGTTTCTGAAATCCACAGGGTGAGGCGGCTGCGGCCACCATGTTTCGACGCATAGAGGGCGACATCGGCGCGCGCGAGGGCGGTATCGCCGGGTACCGGCGCACCCGCGGGCACGATGGCGGCCCCGATCGATAGCGCGACGTGGCAACGCTGCGCAGCGAAGGTAATCGGGTGCTCCATCTGAGCGAAAATGTCGTTGCCCAGCCGCGCAATCACGTCTGGCTCGGTAACACCGGCAATGAGCAGAACGAATTCGTCGCCGCCCACGCGCGAGACACTGTCGCCCGCACGCACGGCGTTGCGCAGGATGGCGGCGATGCTGCGCAGAACGTGATCGCCCGCGGCATGGCCCATCGTGTCATTGACCTGTTTGAAATAATCGAGATCGACATGCAGGATCGTGAAGCCCCCACCCACGGCCAGCAGACGGGCAAGGCTGTCTTCCATCGCGCGGCGATTGCCCAGCCCGGTCAGCGGGTCTGTGAAGGCCTGAATTTCGGCCCGCGCCTTGGCGGTTTTCAGCCGCTCGGCCGTTCGCCTGAGTTCGGCCATGACCGCGGTTTTCGCCTCATAGAGGTAGAGGAGTTCCATGGCGAGATCGGTGCCGGCGAAATCGGACGACGACAGGGCGTGATCACGAACCGCGTCGCGTAGCCCCACCCCGAAGGACAGGTTAATCAGCACGCCGCCGCTGCCCGCGATCGGGACCGGAACGCCCTTGAATGTGGTATGCGGCGAAGCACGCAGCGTCAGCAGCAGGCTGGGCCTTCGCAAGAGCGAGGCACGGGTGACCTTGAGCGGGCTGTGGCGCAGGAAGAACACCTCGTCTATGCGCTTTCCCATCGCGGCGGGGCCCAGCAACTTGGCGAGCGTCGGCCCGGCTTCGGACAGGCGACAGGCGGCGTCGAGAGACAAGAAAATCGGCATCAGCCGGCCCAGAGCATCGGGCGTAAGGGTGAACCCGGATGGACGCAGCTCACCGTCCATCAATAGTGTTCCGATGCAAGTTCGAACCGTTTGGCGGCCTGATGCGCCGGATCGTGGACCTTGATGGTGATAACCTCGAAACAGCTCCGGTTGGTGCGATGAACGCTGCAATCGTTTGTGTCGCAGTGTTCCAGCACCGCCAGCACGCCATAATCGTCGGCCATAGCGCGCAGAACGCCCAGCATCACATGCCCCAGCCCCGGCCAGCCCGGCCCACACGTGAGCGCAAAACTGTCTTCGGCATTGCAGGTGATCGACAGGACCGGCATTTCCAGATCGGGGACAGCGAGAACGCTTCGGCCCTGCAATTCATCGAGCGAATAGAGGAAGTCGGTGAAAGTCATACCGCCGAAGCGCAACAGACGGCGCAGCGGATTCATCCTTTCACTGGAAACCAGATATGTGCCCAGATCTTCGAGCAGTGAATCCACCGGGCGGCGCAGCGTGTCGCCCGCCGCGGCGAGGATTTCCTGCGTCCAGCTGCCGTCATAGCGGTTCATCGATTCGAACCCGTCGGGATCGAGCCGATGGACCAGACCTGCGCTGAGCAGAACCTCGTTCCAGGTCTCCTGACCGAACGAATCGCAGATGAAGTTCTGCAAGGCCTTGTTTATCAATCCGTGCATCGCCGCCGCCTGTGGTGCCCCGTGAGCGGAGCTTGGCGGCAAACTGCTAACAAATTGCAAACGCAAGCGGGCACGCGGGATAGGGCGTCCCCGTCAGGCGAGCGCCAGAAGCTCGGGCAGATGACCGATATCGGGACGCACAGCGTCGGCGAGATCTTCCAGATCGGCCTCGGTCGCGACGCCCGTGAGAACGGCGAGCGTGCGCATCCCTGCCGCGCGTCCGGCCAGCAAATCGTGACGCGAATCCCCGACCATCAGGATCTCGTCGGGCCTCAGCCCGCAATGCTCGGCGAAGGCCAGCAACATGCCGGGCGCGGGCTTGCCGCCATGGCCCGAATCGAAGCCCGCGATCAGATCGAAGAGATCCGCTTCGGCCGCAAGATGACGGCGGGCGACGGCCTCGTAATCATTGGTGGCGACGCCCAGACGCAGCCCCGACGCGCGCAGACGGGCCAGAAGCGGGCGCAACGGCACCGCCGGGACAAGCGGCGCCTCGGCGGCGGCGCCCGAGACCAGCGCCGACAGCGCCGTGCGGCTCATCCGCGCGTAAGGGGCGAGCAGATCGACCACCTCGTCGCCGGTGCCGGCAATCACCGGCGAGGCCGGGTCAAAGCGCCTTGAGGCCAGATCGAAGCGCAGCACCTCGGCCATGGCTTGCGCGCGGGCTGGATCCTCGCCCGCGAGACGGTTCAGAAGATCACGCGCCCAATTGCCCCAGGTCGCCTGAAAGTCGAACAGCGTGCCATCCTTGTCGAACAGAATCCCGCGCAGGCCCTGCATCGTCATGTCCAATGCACCTGTTCGCCGCCCGGCAGAGCGGCACGCGCCTGCCCCGGGGTTTCCGGCGGCACGCCCAGATCGGTACAGGCATCGAGCAACTGGCGCTCATCGCTCATCAGGAACTCGATCACGGCCAGAAGGAAGCCGGGATCGGTCATCCGCTCGCGCAAATTCGACGGCGATTCGCCCGACCAGGCGAGGAAAGCGGAAATCCGCGCATGGTCTTCGGCCAACCAGCCCAGAACCCGCGCGGCGAAAGCCTCGGCGGCCTCTTGCGATGACAACATTCTTCGCCGCCCCCCGGTTTCTGAAAGGTTTCGTTAACTAATCGATGTGCATTCTGATTAGCGTTCGCGGTGGATTGGGTTCAAGCGAAATCCCGTCACGCGCGGAGGCACAAAGAGCCAAGCGAGGCATAATAAAAAGAGCGGTACATGAGATGAACGGATGCATTCTTATTGTTGATGATCTCGCAACAAACCGGATCATCCTCAAGGTCAAGCTCAACGCGGCTTGCTATCAGACCCTTCAGGCCTCGACCGGGGCCGAAGCGTTGCGGCTTGCGCGCGAAAAGCAACCAAAACTGATCATGCTGGACATGGTCCTGCGCGATATTCCGGGCCTCGATGTCTGCCGCCAGCTTCGCGCCGATCCGGCCACACGGCATATCCCCATCGTCATCGTGACCTCGGCCCGGGACCGGGTGAGCCGTATTGCCGCGCTTGAAGCAGGGGCCGACGAATACCTCACCAAGCCGCTCAACGACGTGGTGCTGCTGGCGCGTATCCGGTCGATCATGCGTGCGCGTCAGAACGAGACCGAGTTGCAACTCCGGCTGGAAACCTGGGGCGAATTCGACCTGAGCGAGGGCGACACACCCTTCGTGCTGCCCGGCCGCGTCAGCCTGATCGCCGCGGACAAAGCGACCGCCGAGCGATGGCAAACATCACTGATCCCCTATGTGAGCGAGCAACTCGAATTCCTGTCGCCAGCGGAGGCGCTGGCGCCAATGGCCGATGGGCCGGTGCCGGACCTTTACCTAATTGCCGAGAATCTCGGCGCGTTCGGGTCCGGTCAGCGGCTGGTCGCGGATCTGCGGACGCGCCCGGCCAGCCGCCACGCGGCGATGGCGCTGGTCTTGCAGCGCGCCGATCCCGACGCGGCGGCGATGGCGCTGGATTTCGGCGCGACCGACCTGCTGAATGACCCGTTCGATCCGCAGGAAACCGCGCTCAGAATCGCGATGCATGTCAGCCGCAAGCAGCGCGCCGACAAGCTGCGTCGCGCGGTCAGCGACGGGCTGCGGCTGGCGGTGACGGATGCGCTGACCGGGCTCTACAATCGCCGCTACGCGCTGTCCTATCTCGACCGGCTGGCGCTGCGCGCCCGCGAAAGCGGCAAGCGCTTCGCGGTGATGGTGCTTGATCTCGACCGCTTCAAGACGGTGAACGATACGCTCGGCCATGCGGCGGGCGACCGGGTGCTCGAAATCGTCGCCCAGCGTTTGCGGGAGAATCTGCGCCCCAGCGACCTGATCGCGCGGATCGGCGGCGAGGAGTTTCTTGTGGCGCTGCCCGATGTCACGTTCGAGGCCGCGCGCAAGACTGCAGAGCGCCTGTGCCGGGCGGTCGGCGCGGACCCGGTGCAAATGTCGGGCCCGCATGAACCGGTGGACATCACGATCTCGGTGGGGCTGGCCATGGGCCCCAGCCTTGCCGCGCATGACAATGCCGAGATCGGGCGCGAGACGCTCGCACGCGCGGATGCCGCATTGCTGGCGGCCAAGACCGACGGTCGCAATCAGGTGACGATCGGCAGCGCGGCCTGAACGGCAAAAGGGGCACCGATTGTGCCCCTTTGCTTATCGAACGCAGCGATGCGCCCCTTCCTCAATCGTCGTCGTCATCCCGGTGATGGCGATTTTCCCAGATCTCGCTCAGGCGTTCGGCCATCGCCTGCCGCTCGGCCGGGCTCAGCGCTTCGAGCTGATGCGTGAAGGCAGCGTTTGCAGCGCCGAGCCGCTCTTCGATCATCGCCCGGTCGCCATCGAGCAACGCCACGAACGCTCCGGCGTCGAACGGCTCGCTGCGCAGCGCGGCGAGGATCCGCTCGTTGAGCTGACGACTGCGGGCGCGGCGTTCCTCACGGCTCAGACGTTCGCCACCAAAGCCGTGTTCACGCGCGGCTTCCCGCATCTCGCTGCGCATCGTGCCGGGCATGGCCCGCCACATCGCGCGCATATCGACTTGTCCGAACGACATCGACGGGGGCCTGTGGCGGATCGCCCCGCCCACCATCACGCCGATCACCAGCACGTTGACCATCACCGACACGATCAGCGCCAGTCTCATCCGGCGCAGCCGTTTTTCCGGCGGCAGCGGGCGCGGCGTGGGATTTTGCGAGTCACTCATCGCGGCCTCAATCCGTTTCGCTGTCGAGCAGCGTCAAAAGTTCGGCCCCGGCAAAGTCCAGCCCGGTTCCATCCGTATTCCATGCCGAGGCACCGGCGGTAACGCTGGACGCGCCCTGCCAGAACGAGGTGACCAGATCGGCGGTCGGCCCCGGCGCGGCAATGCCGATCCACAGCCCGGCAATCCCGGCAGCCCCCACCCCCGCAAGCGAAGGACCACCGCCGAAATCGGCCAGCATCCCGCGCAGACGGATCAGCCAGCCGCTGACCGGACGCTCTGGCTGAGCGGCCAATGCGGCACCGAGCAGCCGGTCGCGGAACTGCGCGGGCAGCGGCTCGGGCGCGTCGTCGCGCGCCTCGGCGAACAGCGCGTCGAGCTCCGCTTCCAAGCGGGCATCGAGCGGCATGTCGAACGGATCCTTGCTGTTCCTGTCTCGATCATCACTCATCGGTCATACCCCAGTTCATCCCGCCGCCCGGCCAGTAGCTGAGCAAGGCGACGTTTTCCGCGCGCAATCAGGCTTTCGACGGCCTCGACCCCGATCCCCATCGCCGCACCGATCTCGGGATTGGTCAACCCTTCGAGATGGCGCAGCACCACCGCGACGCGCTGCCGGTCTGGCAATTGCCCCAGAGCGGCGTCCAGTGCCTGCCGGCGGTCGGCTTCGATCATGCCCTCGGCCACGCCCGGTGTCGGATCGTCGGGCTCGGGGATGTCGTCGAGCGCCACGCCACGCCGCTTGCGCAGCCGGTCGGTCGCCAGATTGGCCGTCACGCGGTGCAGCCATGTCGAGGGCTTGGCACCGCCCGCCTGCCATTTCGGCGCGATCTGCCACAGGCGCAGCATGGCTTCCTGCGTGACGTCCTCGGCCTCGGCCTGATCCTGCAAGAGCCGGTAAGCGAGCCGCAGCACGCGCGGCGCCAGCCGATCCAGCAGCATCCGCGCCGCCGACGGATCGCCGTCGGCGTAACGAGCCAGAAGCGCGTCGTCGCTCAGGCCGTCGAGACCTGTTTCACCGGATCCCGTGCTTTGGGACGAGGTCATGCTGGCTGTCGTATCCCGTGGCATCAGAGGTCGAAGCTTGGCCGACAAGCGCGGCCCTGACAATGGG
Source organism: Rhodobacter sp. NTK016B (assembly GCF_017303295.1). Lineage (GTDB taxonomy): Bacteria > Pseudomonadota > Alphaproteobacteria > Rhodobacterales > Rhodobacteraceae > Pararhodobacter. Next base: position 31,976 of record NZ_JAFKOK010000001.1, read on the forward strand.
TTGGCCCGGACGCCGCCTGTCGCGATCATCCCAACGGGTAGCGCCCGGGCCGGGCTCATGCAACTCAGTTCCGACCGGGACGCTGCGCCATCCAGTTCAGCATTTCCTGGACATAGGCCAGCTCGTCGGGGCTGATCTCGCCATTGCGGTCGGCGTCGAGGCGGGCAAAGCCCATCATGCCGCGATCCCCGCCCATGCGATCCCCGCGCATCGGCCGGTCTCCCATCGGACCGTCGCCCCGGCCATCGGCCATGCGGCCCTCGCCCCGGCGGTCATGATCCCAGCGCCCGCCGCGATCATCACGGTCGCCACGCTCGTGGTCCCAGCGGCCATGATGCCCGCGCATCCCGTAGCCGCCGTCGTGGTCGCGCATCATGCCGAAGCGCCCGCCCATCCGGCGCTCACCGCGCATCGCACCGCGCTCATCGGCCATCGCGGTCATGCCCGCGATCATCTCGTCGCGGCTCAGCGCGCCATCGCCATCGGCGTCGGCGGCCTCGATCATCGCGTCGACGCGCGCCTCGATCCGTTGCGCGCGCATCCCGTCACGCAGGGTGGCAGCGTAGGCCGTCCATTCCTCGGCGCTGATCGCGCCCGAGCCATCGGCATCGGCGGTCGCGAAATCCAGCACCGGCGGGTTGGGGCGCGCCGCAGAACCGGCGCTCTGGGCAAAGCCCGCGACCGGCAGGGCGGCCAGGATCAGGGCGACGGCTGTCAGGGTCTTGGTGTTCATAGTGCTCTCCTTTTAATCAGAGCGCCTTGCGAGGTTACGAGGCATCGCCAGCGCTTCGATACCTGTCTAACGGGCGGCTCCGGACATTCCGTCGCAGCCTTTCAGAGGTTTTTTGCGTAGAGCTGAACTTGACCTGCATCTTTGCATCGCCCATCTTTGCGGCATTCACACAAGACTCTGCCCGGTCGGGCGTCTGCGCCCGACCCCGTGACGCCGCAACGCGGCAGACAGGCCCGCTATGACTATGACCGCCACAACGACCGAGACCGTCGACGACCGCCCGCTGGGCCCTGCCCTGCGTCGCGGCTGGATGCGTCGCTGCCCCCATTGCGGCACCGGACGGATCATGAAGGGCTATCTGAAGGTCGCCGACAGCTGCCCCGATTGCGGCGAGGATTTTCACCATCACCGCGCCGATGACGGCCCGGCCTATCTGACGATCCTTGTCGTCGGCAAGGTCATCATGGCGCTGTATCTGGCCGTGTTTCTGGCGTTCCGGCCCGAACCGTGGGTGATGATCGCGTTGTGCTGGGGCGTCGCACTGGCCATGGCGCTTTTCCTTCTGCCGCGCTTCAAGGGCGCGCTGGTCGCGCTGCAATGGTCGCGCCGGATGCACGGTTTCGGGGACCGCGTGTGAGCACTGACGCCCCGGCAATGACCCCGGCAAAGCCCGTCCAGAGCCCGCCGATCCGTGACGCCGCCACCATCGTTCTGGTGCGTGACGGCGATACGGCATCGCCGCGCGTTCTGATGGGTCAGCGGGGCGCCGGTGCGGCCTTCATGCCATCGAAATACGTCTTTCCGGGCGGCGCCATCGATCCGGACGACCGCAAGATCACGCTGGCAGCGCCTTTGCCCGCCACGGAAATCGCTCGGCTTTCGCAACAGCCCGTCACCGAAACCTGCCCGCCGCCCGAGGCCATGGCCGCCGCCGCCGTGCGCGAGCTGTGGGAGGAATCGGGGCTCAGGCTGGGCCGCCCCGGCACGTGGGCCGGACCGGTGCCCGAAGACTGGATCGACTTTGCCGAGACCGGGCTGGTGCCTGCCGCCGATGGTCTGCGCTTCATCTTCCGCGCGGTGACCCCGCCGGGCCGCACGCGCCGTTTCGATGCGCGTTTCTTCCTTGCCCGGGCCGAGGATATCGTCGGCGATCTCGACGATTTCTCGCGTGCCACGGATGAGCTGAGCCACCTGCATTGGATCCCGCTGGCCGAGGCTCGGGCGCTGGATCTGCCCTTCATCACCGAAGTCGTGCTGGCTGAAGCCGAGGCTCTGGTGCTCGAAGGGCTGCAAGATTCCGTGCCGTTCTTCGACAATTCCTCGGGCGAATCCGTCTTTCGCAGGCTCGCCTGACCCCCTGCGCGCGCGATGCGGGCGCAGGATCGGGACCGCTGCTTTACCGCTGCGTGTCAGTCAAGTATTTCAATCCCCTGACAAGCGGGTGAAGCCTCTTGCGCGAAACCCAAAGGCGCGAGAAAACCCTTTGGTTTTCAACCTTCGGGATTTTTCACGATGCCCATTTTTCCTCGCCGCGCCGTTTCGGCGCTTTCCCTGATCCTGTGCCTGCCCCTGCCGCTTTCGGCGCAGGCCCAGACCAGCCCCGTCACGCCCCGCACGATGATCGTCATGGACGGTTCCGGCTCGATGTGGGGCCAGATCGAAGGCGTGCCCAAGCTCGAGATTGCGCGTGACGTGGTGGCCGAGGTGCTGGCCGGCATGGACCCGGCCGCCACGATTGGCCTGATCGCCTATGGGCACCGCCGCCGAGGCGATTGCTCGGATATCGAAGTGATGGTCGAACCCGCGCCCGGCAGCGCGTCGGCGATTTCCGAGCGGGTCAACACGATGCGCTTTCAGGGGCGCACGCCGCTGACCGAGGCCGTCCGCCGCGCCGCCGAAGCACTGCGCGCGTCCGAAGATCCGGCGACCGTGGTACTGGTCACCGACGGGATCGAGACCTGCGAGGCCGATCCCTGCGCGCTGGCGCGTGAGCTGGAACAATCGGGCGTCGATTTCACCGCGCATGTCGTGGGTTTCGGCCTGTCCGCCGAGGAAGGCGCGCAGGTCGCCTGTCTGGCCGAGGAAACCGGCGGGCGCTATTTCCAAGCCGACGACGCGGCGGGCCTGACCGAAGCGCTGACGCAGACGCTTGCGCCCGCTACGCCTGAACCCGCCGCAGCACCGGAACCCGAGGTCACGCCCGCCCCGGTTCTCGACGAACAACCGGCGCCGACGCCCCGCCCCCTGCCCGAGGCCAGCCTGTCCGCGCCCGCCTCGGCCAGCGCGCTGAGCATCCTGAACGTCGAGGTGACCGGGCCGCTCAATCCCGGCGATTACATCGACATCATCGAAGAAGGCGGCGACCGCTTCAACGCCGTGCCCAGCTACACGATGCTCAGCGACGGCCTGCCCGCGCGGATCGAGGTGCCCGCCACGCCCGGCCGCTACACGCTGCGCTATATCGAGCAGGTCGAGGGCGAAGACGCCCGCGTTCTGGCCGCGCAGCCGCTTGAGGTGACCGCGCTGACCTATGCGCTCGACGCCGCCGAGACCGGCATGGGCGGCGCGCGGTTCTCGATCGGCTGGACCGGCCCGGCGGCCGAGGGCGATTATATCGACGTAATCGAGGCGGGCGAAACCCGCACCCATGCCGCCCCCGCCGATGCCTATGTGAGCGAGGGCAATCCGCTGTCGCTGATCTTGCCGCTCGCGCCCGGCGCCTACGAGATCCGCTATATCGTCGAAGGGGCCGAGGGCCGGGTCGTTGCCCTCACCCGCCCGCTGACCGTCACCCCGGCGCAGGGCACCCTCACCGCTCCCGAGCGGGTCGGCCCGTCGAGCGAGTTCACGGTCCGGTTCTCCGGCCCCAGCAACAACCAAAACTGGATCGACCTCAGCCCCGTAGGCAATCAGGACTTCTCGGGCGAGTTGAGCTATGCCTATCTCAACCCCGCGCGGCCCGAGGTGACGCTGAGCGCGCCCGCCGAACCGGGCGCCTATGAACTGCGCTTCGTGGCCGAGGATATGCGCGGCAACCGGCAGATCATCGCGCGGCGACCGATCACCGTGGTGCCGGGCGTGGTGCCACCTGCTCCCGCGGCGCCTGCTGCCGGGAAGTGACAAACGGGGCCGGCCCAGCACCGGCCCGCACCACTGCCACGCAAAACGCCGCCCTGTTACGGGCGGCGTTTTCAATCTGGCGTTTCCAATCTGGCGCGGCTGCGCGCTCAGCCGCGTCCCGGCACTTTCTGCAACAGCGGCATCAGCGTGCCCATATCCGGCCCGTGGCTCATCCCGGTCAGCGCCTTGCGCAGCGGCATGAACAGGCCCTTGCCCTTGCGTCCCGTTGCTTCCTTGACAGCGCCCGTCCAGTCCGACCACGCGGTCGGGCCGTATGGCGGCGGCGGCAACAGTTTCATCGCCTCGGCGATGAATTCGGCATCCTCGGGCGCGATCTCAGGCTGGGCGCCGTCGCGGCAAAGCGCCCACCACGCATCGACATCCTGCAGGCGCGTGACGTTCTCTTTCGCCACCGCCCAGAAGTCGGACGCGATATCGGCGGGCACGCCGATTTGCGACAGATGGTCTGCCACGGCCTCGTAAGGCAGCGCCTGGACATGCGCGCGGGTGAGCGGCCACAGATCCTCGGCATCGAACTTGGTGGGCGCCGAGCCGAATTGCGACAGCTCGAAACCCTCGGCGATCTCGTCAAGATTGGCGCGCAGCTCGACCGGCTGGGACGAGCCGAGGCGCGCCATCAGGCTGAGCAACGCCATCCGCTCGACCCCCTGCTCGCGCAGGTCGCGCAGGCTGAGCGTGCCCAGCCGCTTCGACAGCGCTTCACCCTGCGGGCCGGTCAGCAGCGAATGGTGGGCGAATTCGGGCGGCGTGCCACCGATAGCCTTGATGATCTGGATTTGCGTCGCGGTATTGGTGACATGGTCGCCGCCGCGCACGATATGGGTCACGCCCATATCGGTGTCATCCACCGACGAGGCGAAGGTATAAAGCACCTGCCCGTCCGCGCGGATCAGCACCGGGTCCGAGACCGAGGCCGCGTCGATGGAAATGTCGCCCAGAATGCCGTCGGTCCATTCGATCCGCTCAAGATCCAGCTGAAAGCGCCAATAGCCTTCACGCCCCTCGGCGCGCAGCTTCTCGCGGTCCGCATCGCTCAGCGCCAGAGCCGAACGGTCATAGACCGGCGGCTTGCCCATGTTGAGCTGCTTCTTGCGCTTGAGGTCTAGCTCGGTCGGGCTTTCGAAGCATTCATAGAACTTGCCCGCCGCGCGCAGCTGATCGGCCACCTCGGCGTAGCGATCCAGCCGCTCGGACTGACGCTCGACACGGTCCCATTCCAGACCCAGCCATTCCAGATCGCGCTTGATGCCGTCCACGTATTCCTGCTTGGAACGCTCGCGGTCGGTATCGTCCAGACGCAGGATGAACTGACCGCCCGTCTTGCGGGCGATCAGGTAATTGAACAGCGCCGTGCGCAGGTTGCCGATATGCAGATAGCCGGTGGGCGACGGGGCGAAACGGGTGACGGTCATCGTGAACTCCTGTTGGCGCTGTCTTGAACCAGCCGCCGCGATTTGTCCAGTTCGTCGCCCGTTCCTCGACGGTCTCTCAGTCGCGTCCGGCTTTCAGGATGCCATCCGCCAGCGCCTGCGGATCGGTGAAGCACAGCTCGTGACTGCCCGGGATCGCCACCAGCCGGAACAGGCCCAGCTTTTCCGACAGCCGGGGGTGCCAGCCAAGGCTCTGCGGCAGCGCCGTGTCCTCGGTACAGAACAGATAGGATTTCGGCAGCTCCATCTCGGCCGGATTCTTAGACAGCGCGATCTTGTCGGTGAACGTGGCATAGGGATGCGGGTTGAGCACCCCGTAAGCCCGCTCTGCCAGCGCCAGATCGGCATCGTTGATGAAAGCCTCGCGCCAGATCGGGAAGGGCAACATCACCGTGTTATCCGCGCTCGCCGCCGAGACGCCGTCGAACAAAGCCACGTAATGCGGCGGCACCATATCGTTGAGTGCCTCGCCGTTATTGGGCACGAAAGCGTTCCAGTAGACCAGCCGCCGGATCCGCTCAGCCGCGCGGTCGGCGACGCCGGTGATCACCATCCCGCCATACGAATGGCCCAGCAGCACCACGTCGCTCAGATCGTTGTCGGCCAGATACCCGACAATCGACGCAATCGCCGCATCCAGCCCCACATCCTTGCCCTCGCCGGGCCGGTTGCCCGCGATGGTCGGGCAATGGACGATATGGCCCTCGGCGCGGATGGCCTCGGCCACGGGTTCGAATTCGGCCCCGGTATGCCAAGCGCCGTGCACGAGCACATAGGTCGTCATGAGCGTTCCTCCCTCAGCTTTGACTGGACGCAAGCCTGCCTCACGGGGCATCATCGCGCCATGACCCAGCACGCCGCCCCCGTGACCGAAAGCGCCAGCCCACCGCGCGTGTGGGATACCCGCGATGTCGCCCCGGGCGAGGCGTTCGATTATTACCGCGAGGGGATTTGCGCGGCGTTCATGCCGCTCCGGCCCGAACTGGGCCGCGAAGCGCGCGCCACGTTCCGCGCGGGCGTGCATTCCCACGAAATGCCGGGCGGCGAGCAGGCGGGCGCGCTCAACATCGTTTCGGCGCGCAGCCATAGCGTGCTGCGCACCGGGGCCGAGATCGCCTCGTCGCCCATGCCCTGCTGGTACGTGAACCTGCAACTGGGCGGCCTTTGCGCCATCACGCAGGCCGGCCGCACCGTCGCACTGCATCCCGGCGAGGTCGGGCTGTTCGATTCCGACGCGCCCTTCACGCTCGACCATTCGCGCCGCTCAGGCCTGCGCGTGGCTTCGCTTATGGTGCCCAAATCCGCCATCCCGGCCCGCTTCGCCCCCGGGCCGCACCGGCTGTCCGATCATCCGGTCTACGGCGCGCTCTGCCTCGAAGCCGCCCGCGCGCTGACCGATACCGCCCAGCGGCAGGGTCCGCTCGCCGGTCTGCACGCGGTGTTTCTGAAGCTGGTCGGACTTGCGGCCGACGATGCCGGAACGCCATCGCCCGACGGGGCCACCTTGCGCATTCATGCGGCGATCCGGGCGAATGCCGCGCGGCCGGGCTGGTCGCTGGCCGATTGCGCCGCCGAGATCGGGCTGTCGGCGCGTCAGATCCAGCGCCTTCTCGCCGCCGAGGACGACGGTTTCGCCGCCGCGCTCAGCCGTGAGCGTCTGGCCCGCGCCGCCCGGCTTCTGCGCGCGCCGGGCCGCAGGCTTGGCATCGCCGATGTCGCTTTCGCCGTCGGCTACAGCGACCCCGCCCCTTTCGCCCGCGCGTTTCGCGCCGCCTATGGGCTCAGCCCCGGCGCGTGGCGACGTGGCGAAGGTTAGGCGCGCGCGTCGCTTCCTCCGTCCTTTTGCCGCAGGAACCCCTGCCCCCGCCCGGCGTATTCCCCTTATGAACGATCCCGAACCCCTCAAGACATGGCGCGGTCAGACCGCCCCCAGCCTCGACGAGATTGAGGCGCTGGCCGAGGCTGCGCTCGCAGACCTGCCCGCACCCTTCGCCGAGGCCGCGCGCGGTATCACCTTGCAGGTGGCCGAGATCGCGCCTGACGAGATGCTCGACGCGCTCGGCATCGACGACCCGCTGGAACTGACCGGCCTTTATGACGGCATCCCGCTGACCGAGAAATCGCTGATGGACGTCGCGGTACAGCCCGACATGATCTGGCTGTTTCGCGCGGCGATCCTCGACGAATGGTGCGCGCGCGGCGACGTGGCACTGGACACGCTGGTGACGCATGTCTTCGTGCATGAACTGGCGCATCACCTCGGCTGGTCGGACGCGGACATCGCCCGCATCGACCACTGGTGGGAATGATCGCACGGATCGCTATCCGCGATCCGGATTTCGGCTGCGCAGGCTGTGCAGCATGGATCGTAACGGTGCACAGGACGAGCAAGACAAGAGACGAAGCCGTTCGAGCGCTACGGGAAAGCGATTGCTCGCGCCGTCGCTTAAGGATTCCGTGTCGCTAGCACCTGCAGTCACATGCGTGTCTCGCCGCTAGCCCAGCCGCTCGCTTACGGCGCCCGGCGTCTGGTCCGGCGATACGCCGCGTAGCTCCCGCTAACGCTGCACACGGATGATACGCCAGATACCGGCTTGCCGTGAAAGCCGCGCGCCGTGCAGCGCTTCCCTTAACGAAGTCGGAGAATTCTACCGGTTCTGTTGTTGGCTGCGTTCGAAATAACACCAACCCAAACGGTGCCGCATCGGGCGGCTCCCACACAAACACCCCGATCCGGTCAGCCTCGCCGCACGGCCCGCACCCGCCTCAGAGCCTGCTCTCCCTTGCCGGACAAAGCCCCGTCAGCCCTGTTTCAACAGTCGGTTCCCGTTGTGGATCGCCCCGTCGCTCTCAACGCTGCACAGGATACCGCGCAGCCGGTGGCGGTGGTTTTCGGGGGCGTTGATCCAGTCTTTGGACGCGGCCCCGTAGCGCGCTTTCCATTTCACGCAGGCATCGTTGAAGACCCCGGACACGCGCAACACGGCACAGCCGGCCTGCAACAATGTACCCTCAGGCAGGTTGTCCATGCCCAGATCCATATCGACGATGAAGGTATCGCCCGGATGCACCACCGTCTCGCGGTCGCGCCAGACCAGATCGAGCACCCGGCGCGACAGGATGCAGACCTGTATCCCCGGATGCGGTGTGCCGTCGGGCAGCCGCAGCCAGGGTTCGCGCAGCCACCGTTCCCCGGGAATGCCCTGCTCGCGCGTCACCTCGATCCGGTCGACGAAACGGCGGGTGTTGCGTTCAGGTCTGAGGCAGAGCGCCCCGATCTCCGCGCCGTCCTTTGGCGCTGCCAGAATACCGGGCAGCGCCGCGTCCAGTTCGGCGCGGGTGGCGAAATTCACTCTTCGAGGACTTCGCCATCGTCGCTGCTGGTCATCTGGAAATCCAGACCATTGGCAGCGCGGATCTTGTCTTCGATAGCGAGAGCGATCTGCTGGTTGGCCTTCAGGTAGTTCTTGGCGTTTTCACGCCCCTGCCCGATCCGCTCATCCCCGTAGGAATACCACGAGCCCGATTTCTCGACCACGCCGGCCTTGACGCCGATATCGAGCAGCTCACCGGTTTTCGAGATCCCTTCGCCATACATGATGTCGAATTCGACCTGCTTGAACGGCGGCGCGACCTTGTTCTTGACCACTTTCACGCGGGTCTGGTTGCCGACCACTTCTTCCCGATCCTTGATCGAGCCGATGCGACGGATGTCCAGACGGACCGAAGAATAGAACTTCAGCGCGTTGCCGCCCGTCGTGGTTTCGGGCGAGCCGAACATCACGCCGATCTTCATGCGGATCTGGTTGATGAAGATCACCATGCATTTCGAGCGCGAGATCGAACCGGTCAGCTTGCGCATCGCCTGGCTCATCAGGCGGGCATGAACGCCGACGCTGGAATCGCCCATATCGCCTTCGAGTTCGGATTTCGGCGTCAGCGCGGCGACCGAGTCGACCACCACCAGCGACACCGCGCCCGAGCGCACGAGCGTATCGACGATCTCCAGCCCCTGCTCGCCCGTATCGGGCTGCGAGATCAGCAGTTCGTCCAGATTGACGCCCAGACGCTTGGCATATTGCGGGTCGAGCGCGTGTTCGGCGTCGACAAAGGCGCAGACGCCGCCCTTTTTCTGCTCTTCTGCCAGCACATGCAGCGTCAGCGTGGTCTTGCCCGAGCTTTCCGGCCCGTAGATTTCGATGATCCGCCCCTTGGGCAGACCGCCGATGCCGAGCGCGATGTCGAGACCCAGCGACCCTGTCGAGGTCGCTTCGATCTCGCTCACCGGGTTGTCGGCGCCGAGCTTCATGATCGACCCTTTGCCGAACTGCCGCTCGATCTGCGCCAGCGCCGAATCGAGCGCCTTCTGCTTTTCCTGAGAGCGTTTGTCTTGCATGTCGAGAAGGCTCGCGGTTGCCATGATCTGACCTCTTATTTCACAGCCCGCTCGGGGCAGCAATACTGCGTTTGTTCATATCTTGTTCTCACACTATATGCGCACGAAACAAGAACATTTCAAGCGTTATTCCGGGTGTTCCAACTTCGGCATTGATTGGTTAAAAAACCGTTCAGGACGACGATACGCGAGCCTCAATGCTAGTATTCTGGAAACAGCGGCTTGTGCTGCTGGCAACGCCGAAGACGGGCTCCACGGCCATTGAGGCCGCGCTGGGGTCTCTGGCCGCCCTGCCTGTGATGCAGCCCGCCGCGCTGAAGCATACCGATGCCCGCACTTGGCAACGCTACCTGCGTCCTTACCTGCGCGAGATGTCGGGCGGCGACTTCACCGCGCTGGCGCTGATCCGCGAGCCGGTGGACTGGCTGGGGTCTTGGTATCGTTCGCGTCTGCGTGAGGATATTCTTGACATGCCAGCCGGCACGCGCGGTCTGAGTTTCGCCGATTTTGCCGAGGCTTACCTGCATGAACCCCGGCACGCGCTGGCCGATGTCGGCTCGCAGGCCGAGTTCCTCAAGGGCTCTGACGGGACGGCTTGTGGCGTCGACCGGCTGTTTCGATACGAGGATATCGGCGGCTTCGTCACCTATCTCGAGGACCGGCTGGATTTCGCCATCGAGTTGCCCAAGGAAAACGTCTCACCCGAGGGCGACCGCGACCTGCCCGACGATCTGCGCGCGCAACTGGCCGAGCGTATGGCCGAGGATTACGCGCTCTACGACGCCATCGGCTGACGCAAGGGCCAGAGCCCGCCGGAATATCGCGCTATCGGGGAGATCCTGGAGCGGGTAGCGGGAATCGAACCCGCACCATCAGCTTGGAAGGCTGAGGCGCTACCATTACACCATACCCGCCAGGTTCCGCAGGGATACCGTCTTGCGCGTGCGAGGGCAAGGGGGAGAGACTGGTCCTGCAGCGCCGCTCTACGAGACCGATTATTTTCTTGTAGATTCTGTATTGTCTCGTCAATATTGCGGCTATGGATGATACAGACCGCAAAATTGTCGACCTTCTTGCCGCTGATGCGCGCCGCGCGCTGGCCGATATCGGCCAGCATGTGGGTCTGTCCACCTCGGCCGTGAACGACCGGCTGCGCCGTCTCACCGCGCAGGGGGCAATCCGCCGATTCACGCTAGAAGCCGATCCCGACGCTTTGGGCCTGCCGGTCCTCGCCTTTGTCTGGATCGCCCTGCCCGAACAAGCCGACGAGGCCGCCTTTCGCGCGCTTGCCGCCGCCGACCCTGCGATTCTGGAATGCCATCACGTTACCGGCGGCTGGTCATACCTGATCAAGCTGCGGACGCATTCGCTGAGCGGCCTTGAGGACTTTCTGGCTGGGATGAAGGCGCGCGGCATGGTCGCGCGGTCGGAAAGCGTACTGGCGCTGTCCTCGGCAGTGCCCGACACTTTCGTGCCGAAAGCCCCCTGACATGCTGTTCGTGAAAGCCCTGATCCTTGGCCTTGCCGTCGCGGCCCCGCTGGGGCCCATCGGTGCCCTGTGTATCGCGCGCACGCTGCAGGCCGGCTTTGCCGCCGGTTTCGCGGGCGGCTTCGGCACCGCGCTGGCGGACGCAGCCTATGCAGGTGTCGCAGCCTTTGGCTTCGCCGCGCTGGCAGGCGTTCTGGACAATGGCGCAGGGGTGGTGCGGATCGCGGGCGGATTGCTGTTGATCGTGCTGGCAGTGCGGGGCTGGCGTCAGGCCGGACAGCCGGCCCGCGCCGCACGCGCGGATGCCCGCACGCTGATCGCCACGGCGGCCACCACCTTTGCGCTGACCATCGCCAATCCGGCAACGATCCTGTCCTTCGTAGCGATGTTCGCAGGCCTTGGACTGGCCGAGGATCCGGGCATCGCGCAAGCCGCCATCGCCGTGGCGGGCGTCTTTCTCGGCTCGCTGGCATGGTGGGCCTTCCTGTCGGGCGCGGTCGCCGCCACACGCAGCCGCCTGCCCGCAGGCTTCGCGCTGTGGGTCGCGCGCGGCTCGGCGCTGATGCTGGCGGGGCTCGGCGTCTGGGCGCTCATCGGCGCGCTCTGAGCGCGGCGGGGACTGGACGGCTACCCGCCCGACGGGGGAAGGTACGGCGATGAAACGCCTCTTCGCCCTTCTGTTGCTTCTGGCCGCGCTCGGCGGCGGCGCCTACCTGCTCTCGAAAGCGCGCGGCTTTCAGCTTTTCGGCACCGTCGTCGCGCGGGTCGACACGGATCAGCCGCTTGTCGCGCTGACCTTCGATGACGGCCCGATGCCGGGCTATACCGAGCAGGTTCTGGGCATTCTCGCCGGTCGCGGCGTGCGCGCGACCTTCTTCGTCACCGGGCGCGAGGCCGAAGAGCACGCGGACGAATTGCACGCCCTCATCGCCGCCGGGCACGAGATCGGCAACCATTCCTTCAGCCATGAGCGCATGGTGCTGGTGCGCCCCGCATGGGTGGAAAACGAGCTCGCCCGCACCGACGCGGCGATTCGCGCGGCGGGCTACGAGGCATCGATCCTGTTCCGTCCGCCCTATGGCAAGCGGCTGGTGACGCTGCCATGGGTGCTGGAACAGCAGGGACGGATCACGGTTATGTGGGACACCGAGCCCGACAGCGACCCCAATGCCGGGGCCGAGCGCATCGCGCGCGCGGCCGTGGACTCTGCCGAACCCGGCTCGATCATCCTTCTTCACGCGATGTATGCCAGCCGCGACGCCACCCGCGACGCGCTTCCGCAGATCATCGACGGGCTTCACGCACGCGGTTTCCGGCTGGTCACGGTGTCGGAACTTCTGGACGCGGGCGACATTGCGCCCGGCCCGCGCCCACAATAAGTTGCCCCCTCGTTTCCAAACCACGGAGAAACCGATGCCCGCCCTACACGACCATATCGATCCCGGCGGACTCGACGAGTTCTCGGTCGTCTTCACCGACCGCTCGCTCAACCATATGTCCCAGCGTTTTCAGGGCGTCATGCGCGACATCTCGGCGATGTTGAAAGAGGTCTACAACGGCAGCGCCGTGGCGCTCGTCCCCGGCGGCGGCACCTATGCGATGGAATCGGTCGCCCGGCAATTCGCGCGCAGCAAGTGCCTCGTGGTGCGCAACGGGCTGTTCAGCTTCCGCTGGAGCGCGATCTTCGACGCGGGCCAGCTCAACAGCGATACCGAGGTGATGAAGGCACGCCCCGCCGGGAACGGCGTGCAGGCCCCCTTCGCCCCCGCCCCGATCGAGGAAGTCACCCAGAAGATCCTCGCCGAGAAGCCCGAAGCGGTCTTCGCGCCCCATGTCGAAACCTCGGCCGGGATGATCCTGCCCGACGCCTATATCAAGGCGCTGGCCACCGCCGCGCATGAAGTAGGTGCGCTGATGGTGCTGGACTGCATCGCCTCGGGCGCGGCCTGGGTCGATATGAAGGCGCTCGGCGTCGACGTGCTGGTCTCGGCCCCGCAAAAGGGCTGGAGCGCGTCGCCCTCGGCGGGCATCGTCGTCATGGGGCCGCGGGCGGAAAAGCGGCTCGAGGCCACCACCTCGGACAGTTTCGCGCTGGACCTGAAGAAATGGCGCGCGATCATGAAAGCCTATGAAGACGGCGGCCATGCCTATCACGCGACCCTGCCGACCGACGCGCTGGCCGGACTGCGCGACGCGATGGTGGAAACCCGCGAGATGGGCTTCGACGCGGCCAAGTCGGCGCAATGCGCGCTCGGCAAGGGCGCGCGCGCGCTGCTCGAAGCCTATGGCTACCCGCCGCTCGCTGCCAATGGTTTCGGCGCGCCGGGCGTCGTGGTCTGCCATACTGACCGCGCCGATCTGCAGAACGGCTCGGCCTTTGCGGCGGCGGGCTTCCAGATCGCAGCGGGCGTGCCGCTGATGGTGGACGAACCCGAAGGCTTCCGCACCTTCCGCATCGGGCTGTTCGGCCTCGACAAGCTCAAGGACGTGCCCGGCACCCTCGCTCGGCTCGACGCGGCGCTCAAGGCCGTGGCCGAGCCCGCAGCCGGCGCCTGAGGAAGCCCGGCGATGCGGCTCTTCGCGCTCTGTGCGCTGGTGATGACCGCCTTCGCCGCGAACTCGCTTCTCAACCGCGCGGCGGTCGGGGCGGGGCTGATCGAGGCCCTGCCCTTCGCCCTGATCCGCGTGGTCTCGGGCGCGCTGATGCTGGCGCTCGTGGCGCGCATCCGCAGCTCTGGCGCCGGCAAAGGCCTGCCCGGCCGCGCCAATCTGCTCCCCGCTTTGTGGCTCACGCTCTATCTCGTGGGCTTCTCGCTCGCCTATCTCGCGCTCGATGCGGGGATCGGCGCGCTCATCCTGTTCGCCGTGGTGCAGGTGACAATGCTGGGCGGCGCCGCGCTCGCCGGCGATCGCCCCAGCCCGCGCCGCCTCGCAGGCGCCGCGCTGGCGCTTGCCGGTCTCGCCGCTTTGCTGCTGCCGGGCACGAACGCCGTCCTCGCTCTCTGGCCCGCCGCAATGATGGCGGCCGCAGGGCTTGGCTGGGGTCTCTATTCGCTGGCCGGACGCGGCGCGCGCGACCCGCTCGGTGCCTCAGCCGCGAATTTCGCGCTCGCCACACCGATGGTCGCCCTTGCCTGTCTGGCCATGGGCATCGGCCCGATCACCCCCGGCGGCCTCGGGCTCGCGATCCTGTCGGGGGCGGCGACATCGGGGCTGGGCTACGCGCTGTGGTACGCGATCCTGCCGCAACTCGGCGCCGCGCGCGCTGGCATCGCGCAACTGACCGTACCGGTGATCGCCATCGCCGCCGGCGCCGTGACGTTGGGCGAGACGCTGTCGACCGGCGCTATCGTGGCCTCTGGCATCGTTCTGGCCGGCGTTGCGCTCGCCACCCTGACCCGGCGCCGGTCCTGAACACGCAAAGGGGGGCTGCGCGCCCCCCTTCTTTCTTGCGTACCCCCCCCCCGCGAGCAGCATCAGTACAAAGACGAGTCCCGCGCCATGCGGCCCCCTCATCTTTGATCCGGAAATATCCTCCAGGGGGTCCGGGGAATGGAAAATCCCCCGGTTTACAGCGTCATGATCCGCGCCGAGGCATTGGCGTAATCGTAGCTGCAGCGGACCTCGATCGTCTGTCCGCCGCGATCGACCTGCAGCATCACGTCGCGCGACGCCGCCATACCGTCCGCGCCGGAAACCTCGCGCGTGCCGGCCACGCCCTGCACGCTGAACCCGGCATCGCTGCCCGCGCGCATACAGGCGGTCTCAGCGTCGCTGGCGGCGGGGGTCGTGCCCATCGCGGGCGATGCCGGGGCGGCGGGGGCCGGTGTGCGGGCGTTCGAGCCGATCAGCGGCATGCCACGCCGGAAATCGCGGACCTCGCCGCAGGCCGACAGGGCCGTGATACCGACCAGAAGGCCCATTAACCAGATTTTGCGAGTCATAGCGCTCTCCACCTCAGGGGCCGTTGCGCCCCGTTATTCGTCCGCACCGATCAGGGCGCGGGCGGCGCCACGCGCCGCTTCGGTAATGGTATCACCCGAGATCATGCGGGCAATCTCATCCACGCGCTCATCGGCTGAAAGTGGCGTGACCCGGCTCAGGGTCTGCGCGTTCTCGACCCGCTTTTCGACCCGCCAGTGATGCGCCCCCAAAGCCGCGACCTGCGGCGAATGCGTCACCACCAGCACCTGCGCGCCCTGCGCCAGCGCGCGCAGACGGCGCCCCACCGCATCGGCGGTCGCCCCGCCGACGCCGCGATCGATCTCGTCGAAGATCAGGGTCTGGCTGCCCTCGTCGCCGGTCAGGCAAACCTTGAGCGCCAGCAGAAAGCGCGACAGCTCCCCGCCCGAGGCGATCTTGTTGAGCGCGCCCGCCGGCGCCCCCGGATTGGTCGCCACTTCGAAGGTTACCGCGTCGGCGCCGTCCGGCCCCGGCTCGGCGCGCGCGATCACTGTCTGGAACACCGCGCGCTCCATCTTCAAGGGCGCGAGTTCCGCCGCCATCGCGGTATCCAGTGCCTTGGCCGCTTTCTTGCGTGCCGCTGTCAGCGCCGCGCAGGCCGTGTCGTAGTCTTCCCTCGCCGCCGCTTCGGCCTGGGCGAGCTTCGCCAGACCGTCATCGCCCGCATCGAGCGTCTCAAGCCGCTCGCGCAAAGCCGCCGCATGGGCGCCCAGATCGTCGGGCAAGACGGAATGCTTGCGCGCGAGCCCGCGCAACGCGAACAGCCGTTCCTCGACCCGTTCCAGCTCGGCCGGGTCGAATTGCAGCGCATCAAGACAGCCATCGACCTCGGACGCGGCGTCAGAGAGTTCGGCCATCGCCCGACCCAGCGCCTCGATTGCGGCGTCAAGACGACCCTCAACCCCGTCGGCGGCATCTTCGAGCCAGCGCAGCGCATCCATGGCCAGACGTTCGGCTCCGTCCTCGCCCATCGCCTGACGCGCCCGCGCGACATCGCCCGCGACGCGTTCGGCGCCCTGCATCAGGCGGCGGCTGGTATCGAGTTCGGCCTCTTCGCCCGGCTGCGGATCGAGCTGGTCGAGTTCCTTGACCGCGTGGCGCAGGAATTCCTCTTCGGCCTTGAGAGCCTGCAGCCGGTCGGCGGCCCCTTCGCGCTGGCGACGAATGTCGGAGAGCTTGCGCCACGCGCTGCGGGTGGCGGCGATCAGCGGCTCGGTTCCGGCATAGGCGTCGAGCAGGTGGCGGTGGCCGCGCGGGTTCAAAAGCCCGCGATCATCGTGCTGGCCATGCAGCTCGACCAGCGTGTCCGAGAGCGCGCGCAGCACCTCGCCCGAGGCACGGCGATCGTTGATCCACGCGGTCTTGCGCCCCTCGGCGGTGTTGACACGGCGCAGGATCAGGTCGTCTTCGCAAGGGATGCCCGCCTTTTCCAAAACCTTGCGGCCGGGATGGTCGGGTGACAGGTCGAAGACCGCTTCGACCTCGCCCTGCTGGGCGCCCTGCCGCACAAGATCGGCGCGACCGCGCCAGCCCAGCACGAAACCAAGGCTGTCGAGCAGGATCGACTTGCCTGCCCCCGTTTCGCCGGTGAGCACGTTGAGGCCCGGCTGGAAATCGAGATCCAGCCGGTCGATCAACAACATGTCACGAATGGCCAAGCTGCGCAGCATGGCGAGCGTTGTCCCCGTCAGAGCCAGTCGCCGCGAACGGTCTGGCGGTAGATATCCACAAGCCAGCTCGAGCCTTCGGCCTGATCCGACAGACCGGCGGCGGTGAGCAGGTCGAAACTGTCCTGATAGAACGGGTTCGAGCGGAAGTTGTAACCCAGAATCGCGGCGGCCGTCTGGGCTTCCTGCCGCAGGCCAAGCGCGAGATAGCATTCGACCAGCCGGTGCAGCGCTTCGGGCGTATGGGTGGTGGTCTGGAATTCCTCGACCACGACGCGGAATCGGTTGACTGCGGCCTGATAATTGCCCCGGCGCAGGTAATAGCGCCCGATCTCCATTTCCTTCGCCGCAAGGCGGTCGAAGGCGAGGTCGAATTTCAGCACTGCCGAGCGGGCATATTCGGTGTTCGGATATTGCTCGATCACGATGCGCAGATGCTGCAGCGCCTGGAAGGTCAGGCCCTGATCGCGGCCCACATCCTCGATCTGGTCGTAATAGGTCAGCGCGATGATATAGGCGGCCCAGGCCGCATCGGGATCGCCGGGATATTGATCGAGAAAGCGCTGCGCGGTGGCGCGGGCTTCTTCGTAATCGCCGTTCCGGTGCATCGCATAGGCCTGCATCACGATCGCGCGACGCGCCCAGTCGGTATAGGGATAGATGCGCTCGACTTCGCGGAAATAGCGCAGCGAGGCATCGGCGCGGCGGTTGTTTTCCAGCACATACTCGCCGCGTGCAAAGATTTCCTCGGCGCTGAAGGCGTCGAGCGGTTCGTTATCGCCCACCTCATTTGAGCAGGCGGCCAGTGTCAGGACCAGTGCCCCCGTTACCAGCAGCGACGCCCCTTTGCGAAAGCCGGGCTTCTTGCCGCTGCCGACCATGCCGTGCCTCATTCCTGTCACGTCCCTGTTTCGTCGCGCCTGTGCGGTCACGTCCGTATGCTTACGGCCCGCACCGGGCCGAATCCGCGCCACCCGGGAAAGCGGGCGCGCGCCGGGGTCTCGTAGCACGTTTACCGGGCACACGCAAAACGCCTTTGCGCGGAAAAGTGCCGGGGATGGCGGGGGCTTGCAGGCCGCGCGACGAAGGCCACCGGCTGCCCGCTCTGGCTGAGGTTCGGGCTGTGGTTCTGGCGATTGCTCAGGCGGTAGCGAGCAGATCCTCGGCGCTGACACCGGCGCCGGGCATGGAATGCGCGCTGGCCCCGTCGACCACGACCCAGTCCCATGCCGAACGGTCGGCCAGCAGCGCCCGCACAAGGCGGCCGGTCAGGGTGTGACCGGCACGGTGGCCGACATAGCGACCGATGATTGGCGCACCCGCGACGGCAAGGTCGCCCATCGCATCAAGCATCTTATGGCGCACCGGCTCGTCCGAGCGACGCAGACCGCCGGGGCTGAGCACGGCGCCGCCTTTGACGACGACGGCGTTCTCATAGGTGCCCCCCAGCGCAAGGCCGTTGGCCCGCATCCGGTCGACATCTTCCTGCCGGCAGAAGGTGCGGCAATCGCTGAGTTCACGCACGAAGGCGCCGTTACACAGGTCAAGCTCACAGGTCTGGTGGCCGATGGCGGCGTCGGGGAAGTCGATCTCGAAGGCGATCGACAGATGCGAGGCGGGCTCAAGCCGGGCCCACGCGTCGCCCATGCGAACCTCGACGGGCTTGCGCAGCCGGATGGCGCGAAGCGGTGCGTTCTGTTCACGGGCGCCGACCGCAACAAAAGCGGTGACGAACGGGCGCGACGACCCGTCGAGGATCGGCACTTCCGGCCCGTCAAGCGTGATGCGCGCGTTATGGATGCCGCACCCGGCCAGCGCTGCCATCAGATGCTCGATGGTTGCCACGGTCACGCCGTATTCATTGCCGATCTTGGTGCAGAGATTGGCTTCGATCAGTTGCTCAGGCCCGACCTTCACGCGGCATTCGCGCAGCGGGCGGTCCAGATCGAGACGGTGAAACACCACACCATGGCCGGGCGCCGCAGGGTGCACGGTCAGGGCGACGGGCAGGCCCGAATGAAGGGCGGTGCCCTCGAAACGGACGGATGTCGACAAGGTGGTTTGCACGAAGGGTTCCTCGACGGGGACGGCGCCCGTTCGGGCTGCACAATTCATCTGCTCAGGTACTGAGGTTAATATGAACCGTCTTCGCGATCCTCAAGTCACGCTTTGTAACACGATGTAACAGAGGTCTCACGCATGCGCGAGTTTCCGCGCAGGCCAGACAAGGAGCACCTAAACCATTGCCACAAAAAGAAAAAGGGCCGGTTCGAAACCGACCCTTTTCCAATCATGTTACAGCGATGTGATCGCGGATTCCGCTCAGTTCGCCTGCCGGCGCAGGAAAGCGGGGATCTCGATCTGGTCCTGCGAATGCTGCTGGGCCTCATCCTCGTAATCGTGGCGCACGGCGCGGTTGCCGGAAACCGGCGCTTCCTGACGTGTGCCGCCCCCGTGGCCGACGCCCGCCATGCGGTGGATCAGGCCACCCAGGCCACGGCGCTGTTCGGGCTGCGGTGCGGGCTGCTGGCGCACCGGAGTCGGCGCGCGATGCGCGGCGGCGGGGCGCTCGGGCTGCTTGCTGACCGCTTTCTGCAGACGCTGCAGGGTCTCGGGGCTGGGCTCACCGGCGGTGCGGGGCTGACGGCCATAGCTTTCCGGCTGCGGCGCGGGCTGCACCATCTCGGGCGCGCGGTTCATGCCGCGGCGCGCGGGCTGGCGGGTTTCATCACCCAGCACGTCTTCGAGGAAGAAGTCTTCCTGAACCGGTTCCGGCTGCGGCGCGGCGCGCATTTCCGGACGCGGCTCGGCGCGGTGTTCCGCGCGAGGCTCATGCCGCATCTCGGGACGCGGCTCGCGATAGACCGGCTCGTTGTGCTGGGCATAGGTCTCGGGCGCATCGTAGCGCTGCGGGGCCGGTTGCGCGGCTTGCTGCGGCTCGTGCTCGTATTCGAACGAGTCGTCGTATTGCGCGGGCGCTTCGGCGGCCTCGTAGCTCTGGTAGCCGTTATTGTCGTAGCCGTGATCCTGCTGCTCGGCCTCGTAAACGGGCTCGGGCGCGGGTTCGGGCGCCGGCTGCTCGACCAGAAGCGGCTCGGCCAGACGGCGGCGCGGCACTTCGGCGGTGACAGGCTGGGCCTCGATACCGGTGGCGACGACCGAGACGCGGATCGCACCTTCCATCTCGGGGTCCAGCGTCGAGCCGACGATGATGTTGGCTTCGGGGTCAACCTTGTTGCGGATGAGGTTCGCAGCCTCGTCCAGCTCGAACAGGGTCAGGTCGTGACCGCCGGTGATGTTGATCAGAACGCCCTTGGCGCCATTGAGGCTGATTTCGTCCAGAAGCGGGTTGGCGATCGCCTTTTCGGCGGCCTGACGCGCGCGGTCTTCGCCCGCGGCCTCGCCGGTGCCCATCATCGCCTTGCCCATCTCGTCCATCACCGCGCGAACGTCGGCGAAGTCGAGGTTGATCATGCCCGGGCGGACCATGAGGTCGGTGACCCCTTTCACGCCCTGATACAGCACGTCATCGGCCAGTGAGAAGGCTTCGGTAAAGGTGGTGCGCTCATTCGCCAGCCGGAACAGGTTCTGGTTGGGAATGATGATCAGCGTATCGACGACCTTTTGCAGCTCTTCGACGCCGTTTTCGGCCTGACGCATCCGCTTGGCGCCTTCAAAGGCGAAGGGCTTGGTCACGACGCCGACGGTCAGGATGCCCATTTCGCGGGCCGCCTGCGCGATGATCGGCGCGGCTCCGGTGCCGGTACCGCCGCCCATCCCGGCGGTGATGAAGCACATATGCGCACCGGACAGGTGGTCCATGATGTCTTCAAGCGTCTCGGCGGCGGCATTCGCGCCGACCTCGGGACGCGCGCCCGCGCCCAGCCCCTCGGTCGCTTCGACACCCAGCTGAATGCGGGTCGAGGCCTTGGATTGCTGCAGCGCCTGCGCATCGGTATTGGCGACGACGAAATCGACACCTTCGAGGTTCTGGTCGATCATGTTGTTGACGGCGTTACCGCCCGCGCCGCCCACACCGAACACGGTGATGCGCGGCGTCAAATCTTGTGCCTGGGAAACCCCTAGTGTCAGAGCCATTGCCTGTCCGCCTGTTCTTGTTGCCGGATTTTCCGGTCAGATTTTCTGCTCGGTGCCATCCGGTCATTTGATGATTTGCCGAATTAGGACAATCCTAACCCGGCCCCGAGTCGGCGTCATCAAAAAAATTGCCTTCTCGCCCCGTAGTCCCTTATTTTTTCGCGGAAATTTGCCAATCGACTGACAAATGGCAAAGGGGTCAAAATAGGATTTTTTCTACATTCTCAGGCAGTTTTGCGGCGTTCCTAACACGGCCCGCCGCCCGTCACGAAGGGGTTACCAGTTGTCACGGAACCAGCGCATCGCGCGCTTGAGCGGGCGCGAGGCGAAGGCCTGCGCGGGCATGTCGAAATCCCACCATTCGTCCTGCGGATGGGCGGCATACTGGCACAGCCCGACGATGGCCGCGTATTCGGGCCCCGTCGCGGCCTGAGGCAGGCCCGGCACGCGGATCGGACGGCCCAGCCGCACCTGCGGCCCGAGGATCTTCGCCGCCAGCCGATCGAGGCCCGGGATCTGGCTGCCCCCGCCCGTCAGCACGATCTGCTGGCTGGGAAGATGATCGAACCCTGCCACGTCAAGCCGTGCGCGGACCTCTTCAAGGATCTCCTCGACGCGGGGCCGCATGATGCTGATCAGCGCCGAGCGCGTGACGGTGCGACGGTCCTTGTCCCAGTCTCCGCTGTCGCCGCCGATCTCGATATGCTGGCGGTCGTCCTGCCGGGTGGCCACCAGACCGCCATGGAAGGTCTTGATCCGCTCGGCGGTGGAGGACGGCACCTGCAGCGCGATGGCGATGTCCGAAGTGATATGCTCGCCGCCCAGCCGCACGCTGTCGGCGTAGATCATGTGCCCCTTGATGAAGATCGACAGCGTGGTCGTACCGCCGCCCATGTCGATCACGGCGGCGCCCAGTTCCTGCTCGTCCTCGACCAGGGCGGCGCGGCCCGCGACATAGGGCGCGGCGGCAAGGCCCGCGACCTCGACATCGCAGCGCTTGAGGCAATGGACGAGGTTCTGCACCACATCGGCCGAGACGCTGAGCATGTGCATGTCGCAGCCCAGCATCCGTCCCGACTGCCCGCGCGGATCGGCAAGGCCGGTGCGGTGGTCGAGCACGAAGTTCACGGGCTGGGCGTGCAGCGCTTCACGGTCATGGCCGATATCGGGCAGGATGCAGCTGTCGAGCACGCGGGCGATATCGCTTTCAGAGACGCGGTCGCCTTCCAGCTCGACCGCGCCTTCCAGCCCGTAGCTGCGCATATCTCCACCCGAGAAGGTCAGGATCGCGTGATCAACGCGGGTCTGCGCCATCTTCTGGGCATTCTGCAAAGCGGTGCGCACGGCACGCTCGGTCTCGCGCATCGCCGCGATCTCGCCGAACCGGACGCCGCGCGAACAGGTGGTGCCCGCGCCGATCACCCGAAATGCCGCCTGCCCCGCCATATTGCCCACGCCCGAGCCTTCGCGCGGCCCTTCCGAGACGCCGAATTTCAGGATCAGGCACGCCACCTTGTGCGACCCCACATCCATCACCGCGATCACCCCCCGCTGCATGGCCTGCTGGCGGAGGTTACGCTGCGCTCGTTGGGAATCGTAGAACACGGTCATCGGCGGGAGGCTCCGGTATTGAGGGCGGTGTTGGTGAGTTGTTCCAGCGCCGGCTCGGCCAGGCGCAGGGTCGGGCGGGAGGGCGTGCGCATATCCACGCTCACAAGGTCGCGAGACAGCAACTGCTGCACGCTGTTTTCGGTCATGGCGACCACACGGTCGAGCGCGGCGACCGCGCCCTCGGCGGGCAGAAGCACGCGCTGGCCCCGGTCAAGCACAAGGTCCCAGCGCCGCTCGCCCACCCGCACGAGGCCACGCACCCGTTGCCGGATCGGCGCGGCGGCGGCCCAAAGCTCGGCGGCCTCGGCAATCGCGTCGGGCGCACCCGGCCCCACGATCAACGGCAGGTCTGCGCGGGTCACGCGCGAGGCGACGCGGGCGACGCGATGGCCGGTCTCATCGACAAGGAACAGCTCCTGCCCATGACGCCAGACCATGGCCGGGACGCGTTCGACGATGCGGACCTCGAGCACCCCGTCCGAGCGCACCTGCAGCCACGCGCGTTCGACCGCATCGAGCGCCTCGGCCTCGGCGCGCAATTCGGACAGGTCGAGATCCCAGGACGAAACCGGGAAGCGCAGGCCCATCAGCCGCTCGACACCGGTCGCCACTTCGGGCGAGCGCGAAAGCACTTCGAGCGACGACACGCGGAACATCGGCTGGTTGTGGAACCAGTCGGTGGCGGCGGTCACCTGCGCGGCAATCATCTCGCGGTTATCGGGCTTTGAAACCCAGCCCCCCAAAGTCGCGGCGATCAGCAAAAGCGGCAGGCCGATGCAGACGAAGGTCCGCACCAGCGGCGTCAGCCACAGCCGGTTGAGGCGATAAGCCAAGCGGCTGGGCGACGGGTCGAAGCTACGGCGCATGGCGCCGCCATCGACCGCATCGCTCGCGGTCGCGGATTGCGCGCCCATGGTCCAGTTCGCTGTCGCGACGGTTGACTGCGTGCCGGGATAGCTGCGCGGTTCGGCGCGGCGGGTGTCGGCGGATTTCGGGCGCGGCGCCGTGCCCAGAACGGTGCGCATCGCGTCATGGACCGGCAGTGGGCTGGCCGTGTCGCTGCCGGTGGCAAAGCCCCCGCCTTTGCCCGTAGCGTGCCCGCCCGCGCTCCAGGAATCGCGCCCGGTATCCGACCCCGCCCATTCCGCGACTTCATGCGGCAGGTTGCCCAAGGGCGGCTCGGCATCGCGGTCGGGCTGCGCCCCATGGCGCAGGACCGGATCGGGTTCGGGCATCGGCGGCCATGCCCGTTCGGGCAGATCGCTGGGCCATTTCGGCGCGACGGGTCGGTCGCGGCGCAGCGGCCGCCCGGCAGGAAGATCGGGCGCCGTGACCGCGTGCCGGGCGGGCCAGACCCACGGTCCGCGATGCACGGTGTCGTGGGTCGGGGCGTCGGGCTCGTCAACCGGCGGCAGGTCGGACATCAGCGCTGACACGAGGCATCCTCCACCAGCAGGCGGCAAAGCTCGGGGAAGTCGATGCCGCAATGCGCTGCCTGTTCGGGGCTGAGCGAGGTCGCGGTGAACCCGGGCTGGGTATTGGTTTCCAACAGCACCAGCCCGTCGATCCCGCGCGACTCGTCCCAGCGGAAATCGGTGCGGCTGAGGCCCCGGCAACCCAGCGCCTTATGGGCGCGCAGCGAATACGCCATGCAGGCGTCGAAAATCTCGGCCGGGATCTCGGCAGGCACGACGTGGTGCGAGCCGCCTTCCTTGTACTTGGCGTCGTAATCGTACCAGCCCTCGGTGACGATATCGGTCACCGTGAGCGCCCGCGCGCCCTCTTTGGGATCGTCGAGCACCGAACAGGTCAGTTCCCGCCCCGGTGCATAAGCTTCGACCATCACCGTGTCGGGCATCGCGTCGTCAAGCTGCGGCGGGCCGTTATTGTCCGATTGCACGATCCAGACACCGACCGACGAGCCTTCGTTATAGGGCTTCACGACATAGGGCGGCGCGATCACGTGGCGCGCGCGGACCTCGTCCTTGGCGGCAAGCACACTGGCCAGCACCGGCAGCCCGGCGGCGCGGTAAATGTCCTTGGTGCGTTCCTTGTCCATCGCCAGCGCCGAGGCCAGAACGCCCGAATGCGTATAGGGAATGCGCAGCCATTCCAGCAGGCCCTGCACGCAGCCATCCTCGCCCCAGCGGCCATGCAGGGCGTTGAAGCATACATCGGGCTTGAGAGAGTCCAGACGCTCGGGCAGATCGCTGCCCGCGTCAATTTCGACCACGTTGAATCCGGCCACCCGCAGGGCTTCGGCGCAATTGCGCCCCGTTGCCAGCGACACCTCGCGCTCAGCCGAGGGTCCGCCCATCAACACCGCCACTGTGGGGGCTGCCCTGCTCGACATGCCCACCAACTCTGCCTCATCCGGGGTCTTTTGACCCCTGTCTTATTCTTCGCTTCAGGACCTTCTGGGCCCCGTTCGTGCCGCCGGATCTGTTGCCCGATCGGCACCGCGCTTCGGGGTGGCTGCGCCTGTCGTCAGGGAGCCGGATCACCGATGCGCTTGATTTCCCATTCTAGCTCAATCCCGCTGTTTTGGAACACCCTTTTTCGAACTTCCTCGCCCAGCCCCTCCAGATCGGCGGCCGAGGCACCGCCGGTATTGATCAGGAAATTCGCGTGCTTGGGCGACATCTGCGCCCCGCCCCGAGTGGCGCCGCGCATGCCGGCAGCCTCGATCAGGGACCACGCCTTGAGGTCGTGGGTGTCGTCGGCCCTACCAGTAGACGAGAAACCCGCCGGATTGCGAAAGGTCGAGCCCGCCGTGCGGTCCTTGGTCGGCTGGGTCGCGTCGCGTTTGGCAAGCTGCGTCTCCATCCGCCGGGCCAGTTCCTCGGGGTCGCCCTGCGGCGCGCGTAATGTGGCAGAAATGACAACAGCCCCCTCGGGCAAGGCCGATTGACGGTAGGTAAGACCAAGCTCGGCTGCCGGTTTCTCGACGATCTCGCCCGAGCGCAGCACCATCCGCACGCTTTCCAGCCGGTCGGCCACGTATTCGCCGTAACAGCCCGCATTCATCGTCACCGCCCCACCGATCGAGCCGGGGATGGTGCGCAGAAAGGTCAGGTCGCAGCCCGCCTGCGCGGCCTTGCGCGCGACATGGGCGTCCAGCGCGGCGGCACCGGCCACGACGCGGTCCCCGTCGATGCTGATCGCGTTGAAGCCCCGCCCCAGCCGGATCACCACCGCCCGAAGCCCCCCGTCGCGCACGATCAGGTTCGACCCCACGCCCATCGGAAAGACCGGCAGGTCCCCCGGCAAAGCGGCAAGGAAAGCCGCGAGATCGTCCTCGTCCTCGGGCTGGAAGAACCAGTCGGCGGGGCCGCCCACGCGCAGCCAGGTGAGGTCGGAAAGCGGGCGGTCCTGCGTCAGGGTCCCACGCGGGGTAAAGGAGATCTGGGTCATGGCTCTGGAATAGACGGCAGCCCTGCAGGCCGCAAGCGCACCCGCGAGCGATGCGCGAGATTGACGGGAACCAACTGCGCCTCTGCGCGGTTGCCCTTTCAACATCACGACAAAAAAAATTCGGCGGAAACAACAATGAAGAAAGTCATCCCCCTGATGCGCAACATGGGCCCCACACTTGCAGCCGGCACGATTGCCGGTGTCGCGGTTCTGGCGGGTATCCTTGCCGGTGCCTATGACGGCCAGCTTCTGGCCATCGCCAGCGCGGCGGGCATCGCGCTGGCGCTCAGTTTCGAGCTGGCGCTGTGGAGCTGGGCCCTGCCGGGTCAGGACACGCGCGACAATGGCGCCGATACTGTGCTGCGCGCGGCCTCGGCGGCTCAGCCGCGGGAGCGACGCACCGGCGCCCGGCGCTTTGCGCTGCGCCCGGCGATGCAGCGCCGCACGGCCTGATCCGCGCATCACACAGCTCCCTGAAGCGGGCGTTCCGGTGGTTGGTCCGGGGCGCCCGTTTTCCGTTCCAACGGCGCCAGCCCAAGGCCGCATGGGAACTCTTCACCCGCAAGTTGCGTTTCCCTGACAACCCCAAATCACATCGGAGACCCGTTATGATGATCCCCCAAGCGCCCCTCAGATCGACCATGGCGACGGTTGCGGCGGCCTGCGTGGCCGGCGCGGTCGTGATCGCCGGGCTTGCGTATGGCTTTTACGACTGGCGCCTGTTCGTCGCGGCGGCGGTCGCTGGCGTCGTGATCGGCGTGCCCGCCGGTATCTGGATTGCCCACCGCATGCGTGCGACCCCGCCGCTGCCCCGTCCCGAGACTGCCGTGAACGACCCGGACGCCGCGCAGCGCGAAGTCGCGCCGCATCGCGCGCGCCCTTATCCGCCCGCGCCCGATCAGGCGATCACCCCGGCGACGGCGTCGTAAAGAAAACCAGCGGGCGCCCTACGGGGCGTCTGCCTGCTGCGCAGCCCGGCGCTGACGGCGGCGATTGCGGCGTCTGGTTCCCAGCCAGCCGCCCAGCAACGCCCCCAAAGCCGCCGGTGCAGCGAAGAGGAAGGCAAGGACCGCATAGGCGATCCCGTCCCAGCCCGGCGCGCGCTGGCCCATTGCTGCAAGCACGCCGACCGCCACGAGCAGGACGACCACAAGAACCGCAGCCCCCGTGCCACCCCACAGACGTCCGATAACCCAACCGAGCCCGCCGCCCACGAGCAGGGCAAGGCCGAGGATGTACAGGATTTCCGGTTCCATGGGGTGCTCCCCTGCTTTTCCGCTTTCGGATCAGACCTTTGCCAGACGCGCAGGCAAGGCCTGTGCCCAGGCGCTGATGGTCCCCGCGCCCAGACAGACGACCATGTCGCCCGGTCGGGTTTCGGCCCGAACCAGCGCTTCGAGATCGTCTTCACGCGTCAGCGAATGCGCCGAAGGATGGCCATGCGCGCGGATCGCGGCGACAAGGCTGTCGCGGTCGGCGCCCGGGATCGGATCTTCACCCGCGGCATAGACCTCGGCGATGGCAACGACATCGGCCGGATCGAAACAGGTGGTAAACTGGTCGAAAAGCGAGGACAGGCGGGTGTATCGGTGCGGCTGATGCACGGCGATGACGCGCCCCTGCCCGCCCAGCGACTGACGCGCGGCGCGGATCACGGCGGCAATCTCGACCGGATGGTGGCCGTAATCGTCGATCACGGTGACGCCGTTCACCTCGCCCACGCGGGTAAAGCGCCGCCCGACCCCGCCAAAGCCTGCCAGCGCCTGCCGGATCTGGTCGTCCGACATGCCCAGATGCAGCCCGACCGCGACCGAGGCCAGCGCGTTCGAGACATTGTGGTCGCCGGGCATCGGCAATGTCAGACTTTCAATAATCCGACATTCCGATTCGTGGCCGACGGCGATATTGAAATGCGCCTTGCCCTTTTCGAACCTCAGCTCTTCGGCGCGCAAATGTGCTTCGGGCTGGAAACCGAAGGTGACGATCTTGCGGTCATGGATCTTTTCGGCCAGCGCCGCGACCTCGGGATGGTCGGTGCAGAGCACCGCCAGACCGTAGAACGGAATGTCCTGCACGAAGCGGCGAAAGCCCTCGCGCAGCGTGTCGAAACTGCCCCAATGTTCCAGATGTTCGGGGTCGATATTCGTCACGACCGCGATCTCGGTGGGCAGGATGTTGAACGAGCCGTCGCTTTCATCGGCTTCGACCGCCATCCATTCGCCGGCGCCCGCCCGCGCGTTGGTGCCATAGGCATGGATGATGCCGCCATTGACGATGGTCGCGTCGAATTCCCCGCCATCGAGCATCGCCGCCATCATCGTCGTGGTGGTGGTCTTGCCATGTGTCCCGGCCAGCGAAATGCAGCGATGCGGACGCATGATCTCGGCCAGCATCTCGGCCCGGCGGATAACGGGAATGCCGAGGCGCTTGGCCTCGGCATATTCCGGGTTCGAAGGCTTGATCGCGGTCGAGGCGACGACGACGCCCGCGCCGTGAACATGCGCAGCCTCATGGCCCACATGGATTACCGCGCCCAGCGAGGCGAGCCGTTCGGTGATGGCTGAGCCCTTGGCGTCTGAACCCTGCACCTTGTGGCCCTGCCCCAGCAGGATCTCGGCAATGCCCGACATGCCGATGCCACCGATACCGATGAAATGAACCGGGCCAAGGCCCGCCGGAAGACGCGTCGCCGCCATGCTGTCACTCATGCTTTGGGAGGGCCCGCCAGACGCTCGGCCAGATCCGCAAGACGGCTGGCGGCATCGGGAATGCCCAGCTTCATCGCCGCCACCGCCATGCGCGTGGCGCCGTCGGGATGGGTCAGGATCGCCTGCACCTGCTCGGCCAGCGCTTCGGGCGTGAACATGCGCTCGGGCATGAGCACGGCGGCCTCGGCTTCGACCAGCGCGCGCGCATTCGCGGCCTGCTCGCCCCGGATCGCAGCGGCATAGGGTACCAGCACCGAGGGGCGCCCGATCACCGTCAGGTCTGCCACCGTGGACGCGCCCGAGCGCGCGATGACCAGCTGCGCTTCGGCGAAACGGGCGGGAATATCGTCAAAGAACGGCCCCACCTCGGCGGGGATATCCGCAGCCTCGTAGGCCGCTGTGACACGCTCGACATCCTCGGGACGGGCCTGCTGCGAGACGCGCAGATGCTGGCGCAGATCCGCGGGCAGCGAGGCCAGCGCGGCGGGCACGACGTCCGACAGGATCCGCGCGCCCTGACTGCCGCCGATCACAACCAGCGACATCGGATAGGGGCCGGGCGCGATATAGGGCGCGCCCGCGCGCTCGAACACCGCGCCGCGCACCGGGTTGCCGGTATGGTGCCCGGCGATCCCGGCCGGAAGCTCGGTCGGCCATGTTCCGCAGGCTACGGCGCTGACGCGCTTGGCGAAAACCTCGTTCACGCGGCCCAGCACACCGTTCTGTTCGTGGATCAGCCGGGGGATGCGCAGCAGCATGGCCGCCCCCAGCGCCGGGATCGACGGATACCCGCCGAAGCCCGCCACCACCGCCGGTTTGTCGCTAAGCATCGAGAAAACGGCTTTGATGACCCCGCCAACGATGCGAAACGGCACCGCCAGCTTGGCCAGGGCCCCGCCCCGCGCAAAAGTAGCCGAGGAGACGACACGCCGCTCGACCGCCTCGGGGAAACCGTCTGCGTAGCGTGCGCCGCGCGCATCGGTCGACAGGACGACCCGCCAGCCGCGCGCGAGCAATTCCTCGGCGAGCGCCTGTGCGGGGAACATGTGCCCGCCGGTGCCGCCTGCGGCGATTACCGCGAGCGGGCGTTTGCTGTCCGTGGCCTTCGCCATCACCGCCCTCGTGTCTGCAAAATCTCGCCGATCTCACCTTGGGGGCGAGAGCGCGTCAAGGCCAGCAACATTCCTGTCATCAGCCCCATGGCCAGCAAGGACGAGCCGCCCTGGCTGATGAAGGGCAAGGTCATGCCCTTGGCGGGCAGAAGCCGCACGGCCACGCCCATATTGATCATCGCCTGCGCCGAGATCATCGCGGCCAGCCCCGTCCCCGCCATGCGGATGAACGGATCGCGCTCACGCGTCAGCCGCACCAGCGCGCGCAGGCAGATGGTGGCGTAAAGCATGATGATGAATGCCACGAGGATGAAGCCGTATTCCTCGGCCGCAACGGCGATGACGAAATCGGTATGCGCATCGGGCAGCTGCCATTTCACCTGCCCCTCGCCCACGCCCATGCCCCACAGGCCGCCCTCCTGAATGGCCGAGGTGGCGTAGCCGATCTGCGACCGGGCGTCGATCTCGGAGGACAGGAAGGCATCGATGCGCCGCGCGAAGTGTTCCGACGCGCTGTAAGCCACAACGCCGCCGCCCACCACCGCGCCCGCAAGCCCGAGGATGATGACGATCGACGCGCCCGAGACGAAATACATCGCCCCCCAGCCGAACAGCACCAGCGCCGATTGCCCGAAATCGGGCTGGATCACCAACAGGCCAACCGTGGCCAGCGTCACGCCCAGCGACATCAGCCGTCCGGGTGGCGCGTTCAGGTCCTGTCCGGCGGCCAGAAGCCAGCCCGCGGTCACAGCAAGGCATGGCTTGATGAACTCTGAGGGCTGCAGCGTGATGACGCGCAGGTTCAGCCAGCGTGTCGCACCCTTGCCCAGATCGGTCCCCACGAAGGGCAGCGCCAGAAGCAGCACGAAACCGATGGCGAAGCCCAGCACTGCCCAGCGGCGGATCGTCTCGGGGCTGCGCATCGACACGAACAGCATCACGCTGACGCTGACTGCGGCAAAGACCGCGTGGCGCTGGAAATAATAGAACGGCGGCAAATGGTTGCGCGTCGCCAGCGGCGGTGACGAGGCCAGCGCCAGCAACAACCCTATGGCAACAAGAAGAAGAACGCTCGAGATCGTCCAGCGATCGACCGTGCGCCACCAGCGCGACAGCACCGGCTCGCCCGTCTGGGCGGGGATGCTGCCATGAACCATTTCCGTCATGACTGTCCTGCTCGATCTGCCGGTAACCGGCCTGCCTGTTACGCCCGGTATTCCGGGTCGTTACCCGCCATGATAGCGCGCGCAGCCGGACCTGGCCAGTCCCGTTACCGCCCCCGCATTTAGGCTCAGCGGCGACGTGCCCACAGATCGGCGGAATAGAGCACCAGCGCGCCCCATATCATCGGGAACGCCCACAGCTTGGCGCCCTCGAACGGTTCGCCGAACAGGAACACGGCGATCAGGAAGATGCAGGTCGGCGCGATGTATTGCATCAGGCCAATTGTCGTCAGCCGCAGCCGCTTGGCGCCGTTGGCATAAAGCATCAGCGGCACCGCCGTGACCACGCCGCACCCCATCAACAGCGCAATGTCGCGCCCGCCCGTGGCGCCGAATGCCAGCGTGCCCTCCCCGCCCAGCCAGCCCAGATAGCCCAGCGCAAAGGGCGACAGCAGCATCACCTCCAGCGCGAAGCTCTGGTTCGGGCCGATGGGCAGCGCCCGCTTGGCCAGCGCGTAAAAGCCCCAGCTCACCGTCAGTGCCAGAGACAAGATCGGCAGGCGCCCGGCCTCGATGGTCAGGATCACCACCGCCAGCGCAGCCAGCGCCACCGCCGCCCATTGCAGCGGCGAAAGTCGCTCGCGCAGCACCAAAGCCGCCAGCAAGACCGAGAAGATCGGGTTGATGTAATAGCCCAGCGCCGCCGACATCGCCTGCCCCGAGGCGATGGAATACAGATAAACACCCCAGTTGCACGAAACCAGCGCGGCGGTCAGCGCCGCCATGCCCAGCATCCGGACATCACGCATCGCCCGCCCCAGGCTGCGCAGCCGCCCCGTGGCCCACAGCACCGCCAGCGCCAGCGGCACCGACCAGATAACACGATGCGCCAGAACCTCGGGCACCGCGACATGATCGAGCAGCCGCAGGTAAAGCGGCAGCGCGCCCCAGAGCAGATACGCCGACAGCGCCAACAGGAATCCGGCCAGCGAATCGCCGTCCAGCGCGCGGGAATCGTCAGCCGGTTCTGGCCGGAGCGAAGCGGTCAGGGGCGCCTGCGTCGCGCGCATCTTTGTTCTCCAAATATCCCGAGGGGGGCGTGCGACAGCACGCGGGGGGCGAGCAGCCCCCCTCCCCGATCGACATCCGGACTTACGCCCCGAGCAAGCCCTGCACAAGTGCAGTAAAATGCGCGCCGCGTTTCTCGAAATCCGGATATTGATCGAAACTTGCCGCCGCCGGGGCCAGCAGCACCACATCGCCCGGCTCGGCCTCGGCGCTGGCGCGGGCGACGGCATTCTCCATCGTCTCGCAGATCTCGTGCGGGGTGGCGCCCAGTTGCAGCGCGAAGTCCCGCGCCGAATGGCCGATCATGTAGGCCTTGACGACAGAGCCCAGATGCGGCGCCAGCGAAGCGATGCCGCCGTCCTTGCCCAAGCCCCCGGCGATCCAGCGGATGCGCGGGAAGGCCTGCAGCGCCTTGGCCGCCGAATCGACATTGGTGGCCTTGGAATCGTTGACGAACCGCACGCCGTCGCGCTCGCCCACCAGTTGGCTGCGATGCGGCAGGCCCTGAAAGCTGGCCAGCCCCGCCTCGATCTGTCGGGGCGCCAGACCCAGAGCGCGCACGGCGGCATAGGCTGCGCAGGCATTCTGGTGGTTATGCGCGCCCGGCAGACCCGCCAGCGGGCGCAGGTCGATGGCATGGACCTGCCGCCCGCCACGCCATTCGCCCAGAAAGCCCTTGCGCGCCGCGACAGACCAGCCCGGCCCCTGCAGCTTCTGCCCCGACGAGATGCGGATCACCCGGCTATCGGCGGCGCCCTGCCCCAGCTGCATGGCAAGATAACGGCCCTCGGCCTCGTCGACACCGATCACCGCGCGTTCGGGCGCGCCCTCGGAAAAGAGCCGCCGCTTGGCCGCGAAATAGCCGCCCATGCCGCCATGTCGGTCCAGATGGTCGGGCGAGAGATTGGTGAAGACCGCGACATCGGGGGCAAGACGGCGGGCAAGGTCGGTCTGGTAGCTCGACAGCTCAAGCACCACGACCCCGTCTTCGCCCGGCAGGTCGATGGACAGAACGCCGGTGCCGATATTGCCCGCCATGCGCACCTCGCGCCCGGCCTCTTCCAGCAGGTGCGCGATCAGCGCGGTGGTGGTGCTTTTGCCGTTCGAGCCGGTGACGCAGACCACGCGCGGCGCGTCGTCATTGTCGCCTAGCGCCTGAAAGAACAGCGAGATGTCATTGTCGACCGGAACGCCCGCCGCGCTGGCGGCGGCGATGACGGGATGGGGCGCGGGGTAGAGATGCGGGATGCCGGGCGAGGTGATGAGCGCGGCAAGATCCTCGACCGCGCCGGGTTTCGTCAGATCCACCGGCGTGAAGCCCTCGGCCTCGGCCTTGGCGCGGCCTTCGGGGCTGTCATCCCAGGCGCAGACCTCGGCCCCACCCGCCTTGAGCGCGACGCAGGTCGCAAGCCCCGAGCGCCCGAGACCCAGAACGCCCACACGGCGGCCTTCAAACCCTTGAACAGCAATCATTTCCCATACCCCGTCCGGTGATGGCCGAACGCTATCGCAGGGCGCTGCAAAGCACCAGAGGCGCTGCGTGTTTCGAACGAAAGGGGGGAAAGTGGCGCGGTTGACGGGGCTCGAACCCGCGACCCCCGGCGTGACAGGCCGGTACTCTAACCAACTGAGCTACAACCGCGCGTAGGGGGTCATCTAGAGGGCGCGCCGGGGGGCGTCAAGCGGGAAATGTGACTTCGGGCGGACGAAGTTGCACGGTCGGGTTCAGCCCCGACGCGCCCTCTTGATGACCCCTACGCGCGACTTGGTAAAGGCCCGCGCCACATCGGCCCGGGTCAGGCCCATATCGGCCAGCCTTTCATCGGGCATGTCGCGCAGTTTCATCTTCTGGCGGAAGTTGGCGTCGATCTCGAACAGCCAGTCAAGCAGGCGCCCTCCGGTCGAGCGGCGGGGCGCCATTGTGCGGGTGGCGGCGGGGGTGTTGGTGTCGAGGACGGTCATGGCACTCTCCGGTTCGGGTTGCGATGAAGACAGCATGCCCCTGCCCCGCAAAGCCGCCGTCAGAGCGGCGCGCAAAGCCCCGCCTTCAGCGCAAGAATTCCGTAAAATCGGCGCGTTGGACGGGGCTCGTTGAGGCTTCGCCGGATCGCGCGCGGGGAAGATGCGTTGACCCTTCCGCCTTGCCGAGCTCTTATCGGCCCATGAGCACCGCGATCCTGCTTCATCTGCACGGCCTGTTGCGAATCGAGCGCGACGGTGCGCCCGTCGCGGGGCTGCCGCGGCGGGGACAGGGCTTGGTGGCGTATCTCGCCTGTCAGCCCGGTATGCGCGCCGAGCGCGGCTTCATCGCCGATCTGCTCTGGTCGGACCGCGCCGAGGAACAGGCGCGCGCCTCGCTCCGGCAGGAATTGTCGGTGCTGCGGCGGCATCTGCCGGGGATCGTGGGCGCGAACCGGCAGCATGTCTGGCTGGACAGCGATCGCGTGACACTGGCCCCCGGAAAGGGCGAATTGCTGCAGGGCTTCGACCTGCCCTCGGAAGGGTTCGAAGACTGGCTGCGCGCCGCACGACAGAGCGGGTCGGATGCCGCCCCCGCGCCCATCGCCCCCGAAGGCATACCCGCCTTCGCCGCCCGCGACCGTCCGATGCTGGCCGTCCTGCCCTTTGACGAGCTTGGCGCCGCGCAGGACGACATGTTCGCCGACGGCGTGGTTGAAGAGATCACCGGCGCGCTGAGCCGCGTGCACGATTTCCACGTCATCGCCCGGCAATCGGCCTTTGCCCTGCCCGGCGGCCCGGTCTCGGCCACGCAGGCGGCTTCGGTTCTGGGGGCGGATTACGTGGTCGAGGGCAGCGTGCGTCGCGCGGGCGAGCGGGTGCGCATCAGCGTGCAGCTTGTCGCGGGCGAGGACGGGCGCACGCTGTGGACCGAGCGTTTCGATGACCGGCTGGACGACCTGTTCGACCTGCAGGACCGCATCGCGCAGAAGGTCGCGGGCCAGTTGTCACCCAGCCTGCGCGCCGCCGAAATCGCCCGCGCGCGCAGCCACGCACCTGAAGATCGCTCGGTCTATGAACTCTACCTGACCGCGCTGCCGAAATTCTGGATCAGCACCAAGCCCGCGATCGAAGAGGCTATCGCGCTGCTCGACACGGCCTTGGCGCGCGACGCCGATTACGTCCCTGCGCTGGCCTTCAAGGCTTGGGCACATGCCAGTCTGGCAGTCTATATGTGGTCGACCACGCCCGAGGCCGAATTCGACCGCGCACTGACCCTCGCCAACCATGCGGCGGCGCTGGCCGGCGATCACGCGCCATCGCTGGTGGCGGTGTCGGGCGCCTATGCCTTTTGCGCCGAGGATGCGGCCTTGGGGCGCGATTTCGCGCTGCGGGCGCTCGCTATCGATCCCAACAATGCGTGGGGCTGGATGCGGCTGGGCTGGGCGCGGTTCTACGAAGGCGATCTCGACGGCGTACTGACCGCCATCGACCGCGCTGAATCGCTCAGCCCGCTGGACCCGTTCCGCTTCAACATGATGCTCGCCCGCGCGGCAGCGATGCGCGAGCGTGGCGCCGTCACCGAAGCCATCGCGCTGACCCGCGAGGCGATGCGCGCCAAGCCCGACCTGACATGGGCACGGCGCACGCTGATCGGCACGCTGCTGGCCGGGGGGCTGGATGATGAGGCGGCGGAAGAGATGAAGCGCCTGATGGCCGATCACCCCGATGTCACGCCCGAAATGTTCCTGCAGGCAAGCCCGCGTGCACTGCGGCAAGGGTCGCATGGGCAGGTCTATCTCGACCGGTTCCAAAGCCTGGGAATGTCGGCCCTGCGCTTCGGCCCCAAGGGGTGATTTGCAAGGGCTGATTTGCGCTCAGGGCAAAAAGAAAGGCCCCTGAGGGGCCTTGAGGAAGCTTAATGGCGCGGTTGACGGGGCTCGAACCCGCGACCCCCGGCGTGACAGGCCGGTACTCTAACCAACTGAGCTACAACCGCGCGTAGGGGGTCATCTAGAGGGCGCGCCGGGTGAGGTCAATCCCAAAATTGCGCCAATCTGCGTCATGCCAATCTTGCGCCGCGCCTATGCCAGCCGCCGACGCTCGCGCCACGAGTTCCAGCCCAGAAGCGCCAGATAGGCGAGGTCCGACAGCGCCAGCACGATCCACGGCCGCGAGATCAGCGCGCCCGCATAGACCACCATCGCCACCATCACCAGCACCGCCCGCTTGCGCGGAATGCGCACCGATTTGAGCGACGGCGTCGGCAGGCGCGAGATCATCAAGAGCCCCACGCTGCCCACATAGACCCCGGCGGCGACCGGGATCTCGCGCAGGTCGATCCAGCCCGCCAGCGTC
This sequence comes from Rhodobacter sp. NTK016B, assembly GCF_017303295.1. Lineage (GTDB taxonomy): Bacteria > Pseudomonadota > Alphaproteobacteria > Rhodobacterales > Rhodobacteraceae > Pararhodobacter. Next base: position 68,286 of record NZ_JAFKOK010000001.1, read on the forward strand.
AGGTAGATGGGCAAAAGCGCCAGCATCGCCCCCGCGGGTGCCGGGACACCGACGAAATGCGCCCGTCCCGGCGGCGGCGGCGCGTTGCGGTTGACGTTGAAGCGCGCAAGCCGAAGGCAGGCGCACAGCACATAGACCAGCACAAGAAGCCATCCCAGCCCCGGCCAGCCCTGCAGCACGAAGATATAGACAAAGAGACCGGGCGCCACGCCGAAGCAGACGAAATCGCTGAGCGAATCGAGCTCGGCGCCGAAATGGCTGGCGGCATTGAGCTTGCGCGCCAGCAGCCCGTCGATCCCGTCGATGAGCGCGGCCAGAACCAGCAGCCCCGCCGCCGCCTCGAACGACCCCGACAGGGCGTAACGCATCGAGGTCAGGCCCGCGCAAAGCCCCAGCAGAGTGACGATGTTGGGCAACAGCTGCACCAGCGGCAGTGAACGGCGGTCGGCCTGTTCCGCGCCGGTTTCATCCAATCCGGTATCGGGGGCCTCGGGCGTTTCGTTGTTTGGGGACTGCTCTGTCATGGTTAGCGGATCTCTGCCATGCGGCGCGGCTCATCCGTCGTCAGATCGGCCAGCACCGTCTCGCCTGCGACCATCGCCTGCCCCAGCGACACCAGCGGCTCGACCCCTTCGGGCAGATAGACATCCAGCCTCGAGCCGAAGCGGATCATGCCGAAGCGCTCACCCGTTTCCAGCACGTCGCCCGGCTTCACGTCGCAGACGATACGCCGCGCCACCAGACCGGCGATCTGCACCACGGCCAGCTGCCGCCCGTCGGCCATGCGCAACGCCACGGAATTGCGCTCGTTATCGACCGAAGCCTTGTCGAGCGACGCATTCAGGAACTTGCCGGGCCGGTAGCCGACCGCCGTGATCTCGCCGGCGATGGGCAGCCGGTTCACATGGCAGTTGAAGACATTCATGAAGACGCTGACCCGCGTGAGCGGCGTCTCGCCCATGCCCAGCTCGGCGGGCGGCGCGGCGGGTTCGATGAGCGAGACGACGCCATCGGCGGGGCTGACGATCAGCCCGTCGCGCGTGGGCGTCTGACGGTCGGGATCGCGGAAGAAGTAATAGCACCAGATCGTCAGGATGACGCCCAGCCAGCCCAGCGGCTGCCAGATCAGGAACAGGACCAGCGTGACGGCGGCGAAAATCCCGATGAAGGGATAGCCCTCGCGGTGCACCGGCTTGATGACGGCGTTTAGGATCGAATCATGCGACGGCTCGGGCATCGGGTCTCCTTGGGATGCGTACAGAATGTTCTAGCCCGATCGCGCGCCAAGGCAAAACCGCCATCGCAGCGTAACCGGCAAAGATTGAACGTTGATTACCGGGCTTCACGCCCCTTGCAGGCGCGATTCGATCAGCGCCGCAGCCTGCGCGACGGCGGCCTCGACGCTCAGATCCGAGGTGTCCAGAAGCACCGCGTCCGGGGCCGGTTTCAGCGGCGCATCGGCGCGGTTCATGTCGCGCGCGTCGCGCTCTTTCACCTCGGCCAGCACCTGCGCCGCGTCGCCGCCCACTTCCAGCCAGCGGCGATGCGCGCGCACTTCCGGGCTGGCGGTGACGAACAGCTTCACCTCGGCCTCGGGGCAGATCACCGTGCCGATATCGCGCCCGTCCAGAACCGCGCCGCCCTCTCGCCGGGCGAAGTCGCGCTGAAAGGCCACCAGCGCCGCGCGCACCTCGGGGATCGCCGCGACCCGGCTCGCCGCGGCCCCGGCTTCGAGACTGCGCAGATCGCCGCGCGCCAGATCGGCGGGCTCCAGCCCCCGCGCCGCCGCCACCGCGTCGCCGCCCTTGGCGCCGACCGCGCGGTACAACAGCCCGGTATCCAGATGCGCCAGCCCGAAGCGCGCGGCCAGCGCCTTGCTGATCGTGCCCTTGCCCGCCGCCGCCGGGCCGTCCACTGCCACCGTGAAGATCATCGCATTCCCCAATCTTGCGCCCTTCTACCCGGCCCGGGCGCGGCGGGAAACCCGCCCCATCTTTGTTCCACAAATATCCCGGGGGGTGAGGCCGCAGGCCGAGGGGGGCAGCGCCCCCCTACTCGGCCCCTCTCCTACGCATCCGCCGCATGCTGGCGCGGATCGCCAGCACCAGAGCCAGCGCCAGGATCGCGAACTTGCCCTGCGTGAAGGCGCTGGCCGCGAAGATATCCGCGGGGCGCACCCAGTCGGGCCCGGCCTCAAGCATCCGCTGCACCAGCATGTTCTCGCCCCAGTCGAGCGCGACATAGCCCATCGCCGCCATCATGCAGACCGTGCCGAAAGCGCCGTGAAGGGGACGCATCCACCACAGAAGGCAAAGCCCCATCAGCGCCGGAAACAGCGTGTCGGTCCAGAAGATCGGGCCTTCATACAACGCGAAACCCTCGGGCGTGAGCGCGCGCAGAAGCCCGCGCGCCTGCGCAAGGTCATAGCCCGTCACCCGCAGGTCGTAGGGCAAAAGCCCCCCCGATTTTTCCAGCAATCGCTGGCCCAGCACCACGACCAGATACAAATAGACCGCCAGCGTCACCAGCGGCAGCCCCCAGGAAATCGCCCGTTTCACGGCGCGACCCGTTCGATCCGCGCCCCCAGCGCCGCCATCAGCGGCTCGAAAACCGGGAACGAGGTGGCAATCGGCGCGCCGTCATCGACCGTGACGGGCTGATCGGCCACCAGCCCCAGCACAAGGAACGACATCGCGATCCGGTGGTCGAGACGGCTTTCGCAGGTGGCGCCCCCCGGCACGCGCCCGGTGCCGTGGATCGTGAAGGTATCCTCGGTTTCCTCGAGCCGCACACCGCAGGCTTCAAGACCCCGCGCCATCGCGTCGATCCGGTCGCTTTCCTTGACGCGCAGCTCCTTGACGCCGCGCATCACCGTCGTGCCCTCGGCCATCGCCGCGACGACCGACAGGATCGGGAATTCGTCGATCATCGAGGCCGCGCGGTCGGCGGGCGTGGTCGCGCCCTTCAGCGCGGGCGTGTATTTCACCCGCAGATCCGCGACCGGCTCGCCGCCCTCGTCGCGCGGATTCTCGAAGGCGATATTGGCGCCCATCTCGATCAGCGTCGCATAGAGTCCGTCGCGCGTCGGGTTGCGCGAAACCCCGGGCACGGTGATTTCCGATCCCGGCACCAGAAGCGCCGCACAGACCGGGAACGCGGCCGAGGACGGATCGCGCGGCACCGCGACGCTTTGTCCGGTCAGTTCGGGCTGGCCGGTGAGGGTGATTACGCGGCCATCGGGCGTGTCGGTGACATCGACCTCAGCGCCGAAGCCGCGCAGCATCCGCTCGGTATGGTCGCGGGTGGGTTCGGGCTCGATCACCACGGTTTTGCCGGGCGCATTCAGCCCTGCCAGCAGCACCGCGGATTTCACCTGCGCCGAGGGCATCGGCAGCGTGTAGCGCACCGGCACCGGCTCGGCCGCGCCCACCAGCGTCAGCGGCAGCCGACCACCCGCGCGCCCGACGGCCCGCGCGCCGAACAGCGCCAGCGGGTCGGTGATGCGCCCCATGGGCCGCTTGTTGAGGCTGGCATCGCCCGTGAAGGTGGCGGCGATCGGCGTCGTCGCCATCGCCCCCATGATCAGCCGCACGCCGGTGCCCGAATTGCCGCAATCGATCACCTGAGACGGCTCGGCGAAACCACCCACGCCCACGCCGTTCACGCGCCAGTCGCCCTCGGCCACGCGGGTGACGGTGGCCCCGAAGGCCCGCATCGCCTTGGCGGTGTCGATCACGTCCTCGCCTTCCAGCAGGCCCGTAATATGGGTCTCGCCGACCGAGAGCGCGCCGAGGATCAGCGCGCGGTGGCTGATCGATTTGTCGCCCGGCACCTCGGCCACGCCGGCAAGCGGTCCCGATTTATGGGCGATCATCGGGATCGGGGTCGAATGGGCGGACATCGGGACCTCACAGCGCTGCATCTGGCGCGGTCATAGCGCAGCGGGTTTGCTCATGCCAGCCCCGCCAGCCTGAGCCCCGCCCCGGCCAGGGCCGCGCCCAGAATAAGCATCCCCGGCCCGGCCTTGAGCAGGAAGGCCGCGATCAGGGCCAGCGCGGTCAGACCCGCGGCCCAGGGGTCGAACGCCCCGGCGGGCCAGAGCGCGTGCAGCGCGAACCACAGCGCCAGGTTGGCGATCACCCCCACCACCGCGGCCGTTACCGCCTGCAAAGCGCCCGCCAGCGCCGGGCTGTGGCGAAGCCGCTCGGCATGGGGGGCCAGCGCGAAGATCCACAGGAAACAGGGCGCGAACGTGACCCAGGTGGTGATCAGCGCGGCCAGCGTGGCGAGCCCCAGCCCGCCCGCCTGCCAGCCCGCCATGAAGCCCACGAATTGCGTGACCATGATCAGCGGGCCGGGCGTGGTCTCGGCCATCGCCAGCCCGTCCAGCATCTGCCCCGGCGCCAGCCAGCCATGCGTCTCGACCGCCGCCTGCGCGACCCAGGCCAGCACCGCATAGGCGCCGCCGAAGGTCAGCACCGCCATCTGGCTGAAGAACCACGCAACCTGCGTGAGCACATCCTGCGACCCGAGGGTCAGCGCCAGCCCCGCTACCGGCACGAGCCAGAGCGCGGCCCAGATCAGCGCCGTGCGTCCCGTCGATCCCTGCGCCGGCGGCACGCTGCCCTTTGCCTTGGGCGCGCGCGCATAGCCGAAAGCGGCGGCGCCCAGCACCACCAGCGGAAAGGGAAGGTCGAACACGAAGAGCGCCGTGAAGGCGCCAGCGGCGATCACCAGCGCGGCGGGGCCTTTGAGCGCCTTGCGCCCGATCCGCCAGAGCGCCTGCGCGACGATGGCGATCACGGCGGCTTTCAGGCCGAAGAACGCGCCCTCAATCCACGCGACATCGCCCGCAAGCACATAGACCCAGCTCAGCGCCATGATGGCGACGATGCCGGGCAGCACGAACAGCCCGCCCGCGATCACTCCGCCCTTCCAGCCACTGCGCAGCCAGCCGATATAGGTGGCAAGCTGCATCGCCTCGGGTCCGGGCAGGAGCATGCAGAAATTGAGCGCGTGCAGGAAGCGGTCCTCGTCGATCCAACGGCGCGCCTCGACGCATTCGCGGTGCATCAGCGCGATCTGCCCCGCCGGGCCGCCAAAGCTGAGAAGCCCTATCCGGGCCCAGACCCCGAGATCGGCGCGCAGGTCGGGGGGCGGTCTGGTCATGCGGGGCGGCTCCGTGAGAATGTGGTGCAAGGGTCGGGGCGTGTGCCCTGTGATACCGCCACAGGTGGCCCGGTTGGACGACATTTCCGTGACAGTCTTTTACGGGTTCACCATCGCGCCGCGCCGGGATTAGGATCGCGGCGCTTTCATGGACCCGTTGTGATGCCCTTAGACACCTTCCTCGCGCTTCTGACCTTCGCTTTCGTGGCCTCGATGACCCCCGGCCCCAACAACGTGATGCTGCTGAGTTCCGGCGTCAATTTCGGCGTCGCGCGGACGGTGCCGCATATGGCGGGGATCACGCTGGGCTTTTCGCTGATGATCGGGCTGGTGGGGCTGGGCGTGGCGGGGCTGTTCACCGCCTGGCCACCCGCGCGCATGGTGCTGACATGGGTGTCGGTGGCCTATCTTCTGTGGCTGGCGTGGAAAATCGCCCGCTCGGCGCCGCCTTCGGGCACGGTCGAGGCCGGGGCGCGGCCGCTCACCTTCCTGCAGGCGGCGGGGTTCCAATGGGTCAACCCCAAGGGCTGGACTGCAGCACTGACGGCGAACGCGCTTTACGCGCCGGGGTCTGACCTGCCCTCGGTCGTGATTGTAGTGGGCGCCTTCGCGATGGTCTCGGTGCTGTCGGTCTCGGTCTGGACGGTGCTGGGGCGCGGGCTGCGGACATTCCTGCAAGACAGGCGGCGGTTGCGGGTCTTCAACACGGTGATGGCCCTGACGCTGATCGCGTCGCTCTATCCAGTGCTGTTCGGCTGAGGGGACGGTGCGTGCACAGCACGCACCCTACGCCGTTGCGTAGGGGCTGCCGGCCTCTAGTCACTGTTCATTTGCTTTATGAACCTGTGCTCGGCTGTAGGGTGCGTGCTGTGCACGCACCGCTCGTTCACGCCGAGATCATGCCTTTTTCCAGCGCGATCTCTTTCATTCGCGCCTGCAACTTCTCGAAGGCGCGAACCTCGATCTGGCGGATCCGCTCGCGCGAGACGCTGTACTTGCCGCTCAGATCTTCCAGCGTTACCGGCGGCTCGGCCAGTCGGCGCTCGGTCAGGATGTCGCGCTCGCGCTCGTTGAGCACATCCATCGCCTCCATCAGCATCCCTTGCCGCGCTTCGAACTCGTCACGCTCGGCGTAATCGTTGGCCTGATCGGCATCGGTATCCTCGAGCCAGTCCTGCCACGAGGCCGAGCCCTCTTCGCCGCCCACCGTCACATTGAGCGACGCGTCCGACCCCGCGAGGCGGCGGTTCATGTCGACCACCTCCTGCTCGGTGACCGACAGATCCTCGGCCAGCTGCTTGACGTTTTCGGGGCGCAGATCGCCCTCTTCGATGGCGCCGATCCGGGCCTTGGCCTTGCGCAGGTTGAAGAACAGCTTCTTCTGCGCCGAGGTCGTGCCCAGCTTCACCATCGACCACGAGCGCAGGATGTATTCCTGAATCGAGGCACGGATCCACCACATGGCATAGGTGGCCAGCCGAAAGCCTTTCTCGGGATCGAAGCGCTTGACGGCCTGCATCAGGCCCACATTGGCTTCGGAAATCACCTCGGCCTGCGGCAGGCCGTAGCCGCGATAGCCCATGGCGATCTTCGCCGCGAGCCGCAGATGCGAGGTGACGAGCTTGTGCGCCGCGCCCGTGTCCTGATGGTCCACCCAGCGCTTTGCCAACATGTATTCTTCCTCGGGCTCCAGCATCGGAAACCGCCGGATCTCTTGAAGATAGCGGTTCATCCCCTGTTCGGGGCTGGGGGCGGGAAGGCTGGTGTAATCGGCCACCGGGTGTGTTCTCCTTTCAGGATCCTCTACGGGTTACACGGGATATGCCCCGAAATCCGTCGGAATTTTTATCTAGGGACGCGCAAACGTCGATTCAAGCGGATGGTTCCCCGCAGGCTGCAAGCCCGCGGCGTCCGCGTCAGATCACAGAACGGGGCTGATCATCGCCGCGATGTTACACAAAAGCCGGTGCGGCAGCGACCAGTTCGCCACGCTTTCAGCGCTGACCGCCGGGGCTTCGGCGGCATAATCGGATTGGCGGGCGCGGATTGTCGCCGTAACGGCTTCGTCCGCGATCAGCAGCGAATTCTCGAAATTCAGCTCGAAACTGCGGCGGTCGAGATTGGCCGAGCCGACCAGCGACAGCTGCCCGTCGACGGTCAGTGTCTTGGCGTGCAAAAGCCCCGGCGTGAATTCCCGCAGCACGACGCCCGCCTGCAGCAGCCCCGGCCATGACGAGCGGCTGGCCCAGCCCACCATGCGCGAATCGTTGCGTGCGGGCACGATCAGCGTGACCGAGACCCCCCGGATCGCCGTGGCGCGAAGCTGCTCGGCAAGCCCCGCCGTGGGCACGAAATAGGGCGTGGAAATCACCACCTCGCGCCGGGCCGAGGCCAGAAGCAACCCCACCACGTCAGGCACCGCGCCGGGCGACAGGTCGGGGCCGGTGCCGAAGACCAGTGCCGGGAATCCGTCGGGCATGGCGTCGGGCGCCTCGTCCAGCATCGCTGCGATGTCGTCGCCGCCCTGCCCCATCCAATCGGCGACGAACAGCGCCTGCTGCTGCCACGCGACCGGGCCCTCGACGCGCAGCATGATATCGACCCAGGGCGCGAATTTCGCTTTCGGCAGGAAGGCCGCGTCGGCGCAATTCTGGCTGCCGATATGAGCGATGCGACCGTCGATCACGAAAAGCTTGCGGTGATTGCGGATATCGACCCGGCCCAGAGCCAGCCGCGCGAAGGCCCAGCTGGTATCGAAGGCGATGCCGGTCTTGACGCCTGCCGCCTGCATCTCGCGCCAATGGCTTGAGCGCGGCAGCTTGCGCGAGCCCAGCCCGTCGACCATCGCGCGGCAGGCGACCCCACGCCGGGCGGCGCGGGCCATGGCCTGCATCAGCCTTTGGCCATTGCCGTCGTCGAGCCAGATATAGACGAGCACATGAACGCTTTCGCGCGCCGCATCGATATCGGCGATCAGCGCCGATACCGCGTCATCGCTATCGCCCATCAGCCGCGCCGCATTCCCCGGGAGCGTGGCAAATCCGTTGACCGCCTCGGCCCGCGCGAAGGCCGCACGGCCCCGATCCGGCGGATCGACGCGGCCCAGGCCCGGCGGGCTTACCGGCAGCGACGCGCGGGTGTCGCGCAGCTTCAGCGCGCGGCGACGGCCCGGGCTGACCTCGCCCAGGAGAAGGTAAAGCGCGACCCCCAGCGCCGGGATCGCCAGAATCACCAGCACCCAGGCCAGCCGCGATGCCGGGTCGCGCCCGGGCCGCGACAGGGCCCGCACCATCGTACCGGCCTGCAACACGTAATGCACACTGGCGGTAATCGCCACGAGCGTGCCGGTTTCCATCGTCGTCTCCGTCCGGTCTGAAAGGGGCGGGTCCTTGTTGGTCAGGTTGCGGGCGGATGTCCAGACCGGCCTCAGCCGATGAAGAGCACGCCCTCGCCCACCAGCCGCCGCGCCATGACCGCCTGCCCTGCCTCGTCCAGATCGCCGGGCAGGTCACCGACCACGAAGCCCTCCGAGCTCAGTGCCGCGCGCAGGGTTTCGGCGACATGCAGCGGGAAGGTGATCTCGGAGCCATAGACCGAAAGCGCGACCTCGTCTTCGGTCTCGACGATGGCGTGGATCAGGTCAGGGCGACGGCGCAGACGGGTGCCCGGCGCAATCGCCTCGGCGCTGAATTGCTGGAACAGCTGCCCCGGCACGACGGGCACGCGGCGCCCCCGATAATTTTCCGCCGCGGCGGCAAGGGTCGCGTCGGGATCGATCCGGTCGGCGGCGCGGCGCAAGAGGCCCGCCAGCGTCTCGCGCGCGTCGGCGCGGTCGAAATCGCCATTGGCGAAACCCGGCGGCACCGCGCGGCGGAAATCCAGATCGCTCAGCGCCAGCCGCGAGACGGCATCGACCACCAGCTCGATCCAGCGTTGCGACAGCAGCCCCGTGGTGATGTGCAAAGACAGCTCTTCGGTCGCGCGCGCGTCATGCACCACCCCCCTCGGCACGTAGCACATATCGCCCGCATGCAGCGTAAAGGTGTCGATCAGCTTTCCGGCCTCGAACCCGTCGGGGCTGAACGCCTGACTGCGCAGCGGCAGCTCAAGATCGCTTTCATAGATGTTCCACGTCTTCGACCCGGCAGTCTGCAGCACGATCACGTCATGGCTGTCGTAATGGGTCTTGAAGCCCTGCGCGTCGGGCGGGGTGAAATAGATATTGGTCTGCAGATCGCAGCTGAAGACCGTCTCCAGCGAACGGCAATAGGCGGCAAGCTTGGGCAAACGCTTCTGCAAGCCCGGCAGCACGATCGTCGCCCCCTCGGCGAAGTTCTTCACCACCCGCACCGGGTCGGCAAAGCCATTGGGGGTGATATAGTCGTCATTGGTGATCGTGCGGTCCTTCTGAACGAGGTTCAGCTCGTCCCCCGGAATCTGCATCTGCGTGAGCACCTGATCGATATCGCCCAGCGACAGGACCCGGGAGTAATAATCGGGATCGTCGCGGCGGATGACGAGATGCTTCTTCTCAAAATACTCGGCGAAAAACGTGTCTGGCGTGACCGGCGCGATCGCCGTCGCAAAATCCATGGCGGCAGGGGCGGCTGTGTTATCTTTCATCAAAAACTCACTTTAATAGCCGGTTTCCCCAACTGAGGCGTTGACCGGAGAACGAAGTTGACCCAACGTAGCTCTATTAGAAGCATTCCAGACTACAGTGATACAACAAGAGCCAGAGGACCAGTGCAATGGCAGACACGCCGAAAAAAGATCGCAAGACCCTGAAGGACGACGAGATCATCACCCGTCGCGGCATCGGACGTCGTTCGCTTCTTCTGGGCGCCTTCGGCGGCGGGGCGCTGGTCGCGACGGCGGCGCTGGCGGCCTCGGACAGTGACCCCTCGGATCCGGCCGGCCGTGGCTATTCGGGCATGACCGACAATGACGATGGCTCGTATGCCGACGCGTCCGGCCGCGGTCGCGGTTCGGGCGGCTATTCGACCGGGATCACCGATTCGGACAACGGCTCGGTCTATGACCAGCCGGGACAGGGTCGCGGCGGCACCGACTGATCGCGCCACGCCGGACTATGACTGACAACACCGGAACGGACCCTTCGCGGGTCCGTTTTTCGTTGCGCGGCACGGCGGGTCGAAGGCCGAACGCGCGCGCGACGCCTCGGTCCGCGCCACCATAGCCCCGCCCCCGGCGAAACACGGGTGTCACAAGCCCGATCACGCGCGCGAAACACTTGACCGAAAACGATTTCCCGGCCAAAGTTACCACGTTGAAACATATTATTGAGAGCAAACACATGTCAGACGCAGCCAAATCCAAAAAAGCCACGCTGACGGATTCCGAAATCACGACCAGCCGCGGTTTCGGCCGTCGCGCCTTCCTGCTGGGCACCTTCGGGGGCACCGCGGCGCTGGCCGGTTGCGTCGAGACGACGACGATCCGCAGCTCGGGCGTTACCGACAGCGATCTGGGCGCCTATGCCGACCCGGTCGGCGGCGGGCGCGGACGCAGCGGCATCACCGACAGCGATGTCGGCGCCTATGCCGATCCCGTGGGCCGCGGGCGGGGCCGCCGGGCCTGCACCGACAGCGACCTCGGCTCGTATGCCGACCCGGTGGGCGGCGGTCGCCGCTGCTGATCAGCGCTTCAGGGCCGCGATCAGATCGCTGAAATCAACAGGGAGCGGCGACCGGAAGGTCAGCCGCTCTTTGCTTGCCGGATGTTCGAATCCCAGCGTTGCCGCGTGCAGCGCCTGACGTGGAAAGGCGGCGATCGCCTCGGCGCCGCCTGCGGGCAACGCGGCAGGCGATGGCTTGCGCCGCCCGCCATAAACCGGATCGCCCACCAGCCCATGCCCCACATGCGCCATATGGACGCGGATCTGGTGCGTGCGCCCGGTTTCCAGACGGCATTCCATCAGCGCCACCTGCGGCGGGCTGCCGAAGCTCTCCAGCACCCGCGCCCGCGTTACCGCGTGACGGCCCCGGTCGAAGAATACCGCCTGTTTCTGCCGTTCATGCCGATGCCGGTCCAGCCGCGTCTGGATCTTCAGCACCCCGCCCGGATCGAAGCTGGTGCCCTTGACGCCCTTCAGCCGCGGGTCGCCCGCATCGGGAACCCCGTAGACCAGCGCCTGATAGGCCCGCTCGACACTATGCGCCTCGAATTGCGCGGCAAGGCCGTGATGCGCACGGTCGGTCTTGGCCACGACCAACAACCCCGACGTGTCCTTGTCGATCCGGTGCACGATGCCCGGCCGCTTGGCCCCGCCGATCCCCGACAGCGTGTCGCCGCAATGATGCAACAGCGCGTTCACCAGCGTGCCCCGCGGCGTGCCGGGCGCCGGATGCACGACCATCCCGGCGGGCTTGTCGATGACGATCAGATCGTCATCCTCATAAACCACGTTCAGCGCGATATCTTCCGGTTGCGCCTCAAGCTCGACGGCAGCTTCGACGGTCAGGACAATCTCCTCGCCCTCGGCCACCTTGGTCTTGGCATTGCTCAGCACCTCGCCCGCGCGCGACACCGCGCCCTCGGCGATCATCTTGGCGATGCGCGAACGCGACAGCGCCGCCGCCTCTGGCACGTCGCGGGCCAAAGCCTTATCAAGGCGGTCGGGCGGGTTCGCGCCGATCACCACCACGATCTCGAGGGAGTCCTCCTCCATGCCTTCCGGTAACACGTCTTCCGACGATGACATGCCTGCGCTCCCTGCGGATCTGCGGTTTCTGAAAATTCTGGTCACCACGCTGATGGTGGTGATGATTGTCGGCCTTCTAACCATCGTCGGGCTGCTTGTCACGCGGCTGGGTGGTTCCGAGCGTCTTCCCACCCTGCCCGACAGCGTGATCCTGCCCGAGGGCGCCGCCCCCGCCGCCGTCACCTTCGCGCGCGACTGGCTGGTTGTGGTGACCGATGCGGGCGAGATCCTGCTCTACGGTCCCGAGGGCGGCGCCCCCGTCAGCACGACCGCCCTGCCCTGAGCGCATCTTTAATCCGGAAATATCCCGGGGGGTGAGGCCACAGGCCGAGGGGGGCAGCGCCCCCCTTACTTGACGCCGGGCTCGACACGCCGCCGCCCGGTCAGGGCTTGCGGAAGGTCATGTATTGCGGCACCCGCCCCTCGCGCAGCGCTTTCTGCTCGTAGCGGGTGGAATACCAGTCCGCCCAGGGCTCACCCGTGTCACGCTCCAGGACGAAACCCGCTTGCGGCACTTCTTCCAGCGTCTGGCGCGCGTAATCGGGGATGTCGGTCGCGACGCGGAATTCGGCGCCCGGTTTGCAGGCGCCGAACAGCGGCTGCAGATGCTCGGGCGTGACGAAGCGGCGGCGGTGATGGCGCGCCTTGGGCCACGGATCGGGGTAGTTCAGGAACACCTTTTCCAGTACCGCCTCGGGCAGCACGTCAAACAGGTCGCGCACATCGCCGGGATGCAGTGTCAGGCGCGGGCACGGCGTTTCGCGCAGCTGATATAGCGCCATCGCCACGCCGTTGACGAACGGCTCGCAGCCGATATAGCGCACGCCGGGATTGGCATGGGCCATATGCACCATATGCTCGCCGCCACCGAACCCGACTTCCAGCCAGAGCGGCCCGTCCCCCGGCAGCGCCGCCTGCAGATCAAGCAGGTGCCGCTCGGGATTTTCGTCGATGGACACGCCGCGCAGCCGCAACGCGGGCAGATCCTCGGACAGGTAGCGCCGTTGCGCGGGGCGCAGGGTCTTGCCATGCACGCGGCCATAGAAATTGCGGTTGGTCCGCAGGGCGGCCAGCGCGGGATGCGGCGGCAGGTCGGGTTTCGGGGTTTCGTCGCTCATGGCGCGGCCAATAGCCTCGCACGCGCCGCATCGCAAGGCTTTGGCGCGCGGCGGAGGCAAAAGGCTCCGGCCCGCTGCCGTGTTCGCCTACAGGGCGTCGAACAAACGGCCCAGCCGCGCGGCCTCTTCGGCCATGCCCCAGGGCGGATTAACCACGAACATCCCCGAGCCGACCATCCGGTGGCCGTCGCGCGCGGGCGGAAAGCGGACTTCGTGGCACAACGCGCCCGGATGCGCCGTCACCAGTTGCGCGACCATTGCCCGGTGACGGCCATCGGTCAGGATCGGATACCACAGCATCAGGATGCCCACATTCCACTTCCGCGCCACCTGCGCGAAGAGCTTGGGCATGCGGTCGTAATCCTCGGTGGTCTCGTAGGAGGGATCGACCAGCATCAGCCCGCGCCGAGGCATCGGCGGCGTCAGTTCCTGGATCTTGGCGAAACCGTCAGCCTTGTGCACCCGCACCGGCAATTCCGCCATCGCCTGCGCCAGGGCCGCGTGTTCCTGCGGATGCGCCTCGGCCAGATGCAGCGAATCGCTGTCGCGCAGGCTGAGCGCGGCGATCATCGGCGAGCCGGGATAGGCATCGGCGCCGCGCGCCAGCCGCACGCGCTCGAGGATCTTGCGATAGGGATGCTCGGGGTCGATCCGCGCTTCCAGCCGCCCGATCCCCTGCGCCGCCTCGCCGGTCTTCACCGCCTCAGGCGCCGACAGGTCGTAAAGCCCGCGCCCGGCATGGCTTTCAATATAGGTGAGCGGCTTGTCCTTGGCGGTCAGATAATCCAGCACCCACGCAAGCAGCGCGTGCTTATGGACATCCGCCAGATTCCCGGCGTGGTAAAGATGCTGATAGGACAGCATGTGTCCCGGCCCCGCCCCTCAGGCCTTGCGGCGCAGGCGAATGACCACGTCCACGCGCGCCACTTCGCAGCCCTCGGGCGGCTCGGGCAGGCGCATGATTTCCAGCTGGTCGGCCGGGGCGTCGGTCAGGCTCTGGCTGTCTTCCCAGAAATAATGCGGGTGATCGTCGATCCGCGTGTCGAAATAGGACCGCGAGGCATCGACGGTGATCTCGTTGAGAAGCCCCGCCGAGCAGAACGCGCGCAGCGTGTTGTAGACTGTGGCAAGCGAGACCTTCTCACCGCTGTCGCTGGCCGCGGCGAACAGGCTCTCTGCGGTGACATGGCGGTTGCGCCCGTCGCCCATCAGCAACGCCGCAAGCGTCAGCCGCTGGCGGGTCGGCCGAAGCCCGGCCTCTGTCAGCCAAATCGAGGCGCGCTCCTGCGCCAGCCGGTTCTGGGAAGCGAAATCGGTACTCATGCCCCCTTATAAGGCGCGAAGGCGGCGAGATTCAATGGGGGCGCAACAAACCGCCCGTCACAGAGCATCGCTTCGCCGCGCCGCCTCGCTGCTGCTGCTGCCCCTGCGCTTGTCAGTGCGGATGGGGGAATGCTACACGGAATGAACCCTCAGCAAAGGACCGAAAATCGATGTCGCAATACCCCACCCGTTTCGACAAGGACGCCCTTTTGGCCTGCGCCCGGGGCGAATTGTTCGGCCCGGGCAATGCGCAGCTCCCGGCGCCGCCGATGCTGATGATGGACCGCATCACCGATATCTCGGGCGATGGCGGGCTGCACGGCAAGGGCCATGTCGTAGCCGAATTCGACATCACGCCGGATCTGTGGTTCTTCGACTGCCATTTCCCCGGCAACCCGATCATGCCCGGCTGCCTTGGCCTTGACGGCCTGTGGCAGCTTACCGGCTTCAACTTGGGCTGGCGCGGCTGGCAGGGGCGCGGCTACGCGCTCGGCGTGGGCGAGGTGAAACTCACCGGCATGGTGCGCCCCGACCGCAAGATGCTGACCTACAAGGTCGATTTCACCAAGGCCGTGCAGACCCGCCGGCTGACCATGGGCGTGGCCGACGGCATCGTCGAGGCCGATGGCGAGGTGATCTATCAGGTCAAGGACATGAAGGTCGCCCTGAGCGAAAGCTGAGGGATCAGGACAAAAGAAGGGGGCTGTCTGCCCCCTCTTGGCCTGCGGCCAATTCACCCCCGAGGATATTTTCAGAACAAAGACGGGACGATTAACGCGCTTTTGACGCGGCATCTTTGTTCCAAAAATATCCCGGGGGTGAGACGCGCCAGCGTCGAGGGGGCAGCGCCCCCTGCGACGGCGGACTTCAGACAGACGCTTTGAGCGTGTCGATGAGGTCGGTCTTTTCCCACGAGAAACCGCCATCCGCATCCGGCGCGCGGCCGAAATGGCCATAGGCCGCCGTGCGCTGGAAGATCGGTTTGTTGAGGCCCAGATGGGTACGGATGCCGCGCGGGGTCAGGTCCATGCTTTTGGCGACCGCGTGTTCGATCGCCTCGTCGGGGACCGTACCGGTGCCGTGGGTGTCGATATAGATCGACAGCGGGCGCGCGACGCCGATGGCGTAGCTGAGCTGCAGCGTGCAGCGTTTGGCTAGCCCTGAAGCGACGACGTTCTTGGCAAGGTAGCGCGCGGCATAGGCAGCCGAGCGGTCGACCTTGGTCGGATCCTTGCCCGAGAAGGCGCCGCCGCCATGCGGGGCCGCGCCGCCATAGGTGTCGACGATGATCTTGCGGCCGGTCAGGCCCGCATCGCCATCGGGGCCGCCGATCACGAATTTGCCCGTCGGGTTCACGTGCCAGACGCTGTCGGGCAGGATCCAGCCTTCGGGCAGGACTTCGTGGAAATAGGGCGTGACGATCTGCTTCACGTCGTCCGAGGTCAGCGCCGGGTCGAGATGCTGGGTCGACAGCACGATCGACGACACGCCGACCGGCTTGTTATCGACGTATTTCACGGTGAGCTGCGACTTGGCGTCGGGGCCGAGCTGAGGCTCGGTGCCGTTCTTGCGCACTTCGGCCAGTCGCTTGAGGATCGCATGCGCATAGAGGATCGGCGCCGGCATGAGTTCGGGCGTCTCGTCGGTGGCGTAACCGAACATGATGCCCTGATCGCCCGCGCCTTCGTCCTTGTTGCCCGACGCGTCCACGCCCTGGGCGATATCGGCCGATTGCGCGTGCAGGTAGCTGTCGACGCTCAGATTGGCCCAGTGAAAGCCGTCCTGTTCGTAGCCGATATCGCGCACGCAGTCGCGGGCGATGTCTTCGACCCGCTGGATGACGCTGGCCGGGCCGCGCACCTCGCCACCGATAATGACGCGGTCGGTGGTGGCGAAGGTTTCGCAGGCGACGCGGCTTTGCGGGTCTTCGGCGAGGAAGGCATCGAGGATGGCGTCGGAAATCCGGTCACAGACCTTGTCCGGATGCCCCTCGGACACGGATTCCGAGGTGAAGACGTAGTTCGAACGGCTCATGGGATTGGGTGCTCCATTGGTGTCGCCCGTCACGCCAGGAAGCCGTTGTGACGGGGGTAAGAACGGCTAACGCGCCCCCGGAGGGACGTCAATTGCTTTATGTGTCGCTTTTGTCGCGCTTGGTAAAGGCACGGGCCCGGCGCCGAACCCCTCCTGCGGCGATCAGAAGCGCCATGCCGAGGCTCAGGCCCGCATACCATGGCAGGTCGCCGATGCGGGTATAGGGCGTGGGCGGCAGCGCGCCGGGCAGCGCCGCGTCGAGCGCGCCCATCTGTCCCATCGGCAGCGCGGCGGTGATCCGGCCATGCGCATCGACCATTGCCGAGATGCCGGTATTGGCCACGCGCGCCAGCGGCAGGCCGGTTTCGATGGCGCGCAGCCGGGCCTGAGCAAAATGCTGGAACGGGCCGATCCGCTCGCCGAACCATGCGTCATTGGTCGATTGCAGCAGCCAGTCGGGCCGCTCGGTGCCACGCAGGTTGCGGGGGAAGACGGCCTCGTAGCAGATCAGCGGCAAGGCGCGACCGGCGGGGCCCAGATCCATCAGCTCGGGCCCCGGGCCGGGCGTATAGCCCGAGAGCATCCGCGCGGCGAGCCCGCCCCAGCCCTGCCGCGCCGCCCAGTCGCCGATGATCGGGATATATTCGCCGAAGGGCACGAGGTGATGTTTGTCGTAGGTGGCCTGCACCCTGCCCTCGGTATCGATAAGGGCGAGAGAATTGAAATACTGGCCGCGCGGGTTCTGGCGCTGGATGCCGATCACGCTGGGCACCCCGCTGGCGGCGGCGATCATCTCAAGCCCGTCGCCGGGACGGTCGAGCAGGAAGGGCGCCGAGGTTTCCGGCCACAGGATCAGATCGGGGGACGCGCCGAGCGCCGGATCGGCGGGCGCGGCAGAGAGGTCGAGATGGCGCTCGAAGAAGGGCCGCACGAGGTCGCGCTGCCATTTGAGGTCTTGCGGCACATTCGCCTGAACAAGGCGCAAGATCTGGCCCGGCCCGTCGGGCAGCGGCTGGGCGAGACGTTGCGCACCCCAGGCCCAGGCGCCGCCCAGAGCGAGGGGGGCGACGATCAGGGCGGCGACGGCGCGCAGCCACGCGCCCTGCCCTGCCCGGGTGGCGGCAACCGCCAGCGCGGCGGCAAGGCTGAGCGTCAGCCCGCTGAGCAGAAGCGGCCCGCCCAGTGCGGCGATCTGATCGACCGGCGTACCGACCCAGATATGGCCGCTCAGCGCCCAGGGGAAGCCGGTGAACAGGATGCCGCGCAGGGCCTCGAAGGCCAGCAGGGCGAAGGCCCCGCGCCAGATCCGGGCACTGAGGCGCGGGCTGGAGCGGCCGGCAAGCCAGAGCGGCACGGCCCAGAACAGCGCCATGCCGCCGGCCATGAGCAACAGCGCGAACGGCGCCATCCACGCGGTGCTGGCCGCATCGACGAGGAAAGGATCGACGATCCAGATCATGACCGGCCCGAACTGCCCCAGCCCGGCCAACAGCGCGCGTCGGAAGACAGCGCCGGGGGTGGGCGCCCGCGCCGTGACCCAGAGGATCAGCGCGATCCCTGCCAGCGCCAGCGGCCACAGCCCCCATGGCGCCTGCCCGGTGGCGGCGAGCGCCCCGGCGGCGAGGGCGATCAGGAACGGGAGCAGGCGTTGCGCCATGGGGTGCTTTCAGGCCCGGTCGGCGGCTCTGGCGTCGTCGGGGGCCGGGGGGACCGGCATGTCGGAGGACGGCGTATCGGAGGACGGCGTATCGGCTTCGGACGGCGCGAGGGCGCGCTGGCCGTTGCGCTCAGCCAGTCTGTCACCCGATTGCTCGCCGTGATCACTGGCCCCTGCGCGACGCAAGCGTACGCGTTTGACGCGACGGGGATCGGCGTCGAGCACTTCGATCTCGTGCCCGGCCGGATGGTCGATAACCTCGCCACGCGCGGGCACGCGGCCCAGAAGGACGTAGACCACGCCCCCCATCGTGTCGATTTCCTCATCCTCGATCCCGTCGCGCAGGTCGATGCCCAGCGCTTCGTGCAGATCGTCAAGCATGGCACGAGCCTGAATGAGCCAGGTGTCCTCGGATTCCTCGGACCACAGATGCTCGTCTTCGGTGTCGTGCTCGTCGTCGATCTGACCCACGACCTGTTCGAGCAGATCCTCGATCGTCACCAGCCCGTCGACGCCGCCATATTCGTCGATGACCAGCGCCATATGCGTGCGTTCGGTCTGCATCTTCTGCAACAGCACGATCAGCGGCATCGAGGGCGGTACATAGAGCATCGGGCGCAGCAGCGCCGCGATATCGACCTCGCCGCCCAGATCGAAGCCGCGTTTGAGCACCAGATCCTTGAGCAGCAACAGCCCGATCGGCCTGTCGAGCGTTTCGGAATAGACGGGCAGACGCGAGAAACCGGACTCCCGGAACACGTCGATCAGGTCTTCGCGCCCGATATCTTCGGGAATTGCGACGATCTCGGCCTTTGGAATGGAGACGTCCGCGACGCGCAAGCGTCGCAGGTTGGCTAGCCCCGGAAGGACTTGGCGCATCGAGGTGCTCAGGGCGTTCTCGGCTTCGCTTTGTGCCTCATGCGGCGTGAGGGCCTCGAACAAACGGGCCAGCAATCCCCTGTGTCCTGAATTGCCGTCGGTACTCTGGTCGTCGCCATCGGCGCTATCGACCGATGCGGGCGCCCCCGAAGTGATGTCGCTCATGGGTCCTTTCCAACTGGTTTCCCGTCAATCGACCCCGGCCACGCCATGTGGCAGGCCCGAATCATCGGTTGCATATGGGTCGGCAATGCCTAGCTTCGCAAGGATCTCGACCTCGGTTTTTTCCATCAAGGCCGCATCTTCGTCGGTTTCATGATCATATCCGAGTAAATGAAGCGTTGAATGGACGATCAGATGAGTGGCGTGGTCGGCAGCGCTTTTACCCTGCTCGCGGGCTTCGCGCGTGCAGGTCTCGAGGGCCAGCGCGATATCGCCCAGCATTTCGGGATCCTCGGGCGTGCCGGTTTCGGGCGCCTCGGGCGCGCCGCCGGGCGTGTCGGGCGACAGGTCCCATGTCGGCCATGACAGCACGTTTGTCGGTTTGTCCTTGGCGCGGAACTGGGCGTTCAGACCGCGGATGCGGGCGTCATCACAGGCCAGCAGGCTGATCTCGACAAGCGCCGGGTCATGGCCCAGATGCGTCAGTGTGGCCCCGCAGGCGCGGGGCGCAAGCGCGTCGAGATCCAGAGGACCCCATCGTTCATCTTCGGTGACAAGCTCGACCGGCATGGGTCCAAGGTAATCCGCGTTGGCCCCCGATACCAGAGGGGCAACGGCGCGCATGGCAAGAGCGCGCCGTTCTGAGGTCAGACCTGCGCCGGCGACTGGCGGTCATAGGCTTCGATGATCCGCGCAACCAGCGGGTGGCGCACGACATCGACAGCGGTGAAATAGGTGAAGCCGATACCCTTCACGCCCTGCAGGATACGCTCGGCGGCGACGAGGCCCGAGGTCTGCCCGCGCGGCAGGTCGACCTGCGTGCGGTCGCCGGTGATCGCCATATGCGAGCCCTCGCCCAGACGGGTCAGGAACATCTTCATCTGCAGTTCGGTCGCGTTTTGCGCCTCATCAAGCACGACGAATGCGTTCGACAGGGTCCGCCCGCGCATGAAGGCCAGCGGCGCGATCTCGATGCGCTTTTCTTCCAGCAGCTTCTGCAGCGTCTTGGCCGGAAGGAAGTCGTTCAGCGCGTCATAGAGCGGCTGCATGTAGGGATCGACTTTTTCCTTCATGTCGCCGGGCAGATAGCCCAGCTTCTCGCCCGCCTCGACCGCCGGACGCGACAGGATGATCCGGTCGACATGGCCCTCGACGAAATGATGCACGGCGGCGGCGACGGCGATATAGGTCTTGCCGGTGCCCGCAGGACCGATGCCGAAATTCAGCTCGTGCTCGAACAGCGATTTCGCATAATCCTGCTGCGCCTTGGTGCGCGGCGCCACATGCTTCTTGCGGGTGCGGATCTCGACCTGCCCGGTGCGGAACATCTCGAGCTGTTTCTCACCCTTCTCCCCGGCCGACAGACGCACGGCACCATCGACATCGCCGGGTTCGACGGCCTTGCCGCCCTTGAGACGGGCATAGAGCGATTTGAGCGTTTCGGCAGCGCGCGCGCGGGCATGTTCTTCGCCCATGATGTGCAGCTGGTTTCCCCGGTGGATGATCTGGACGCCAAGATCTTCCTCGAGCTTGACCAGATTGCGGTCGTATTCCCCGCACAGATCGACAAGCAATCGGTTATCGGCGAATTCAAGCAGGGTCTGCATGGCGTCGCCGGTACTGGGCGGGGGGGTCAGCGCGCTGATGCCCAAATGGCTCTCCTCTCTGGCCGTGTCCCGTGATGGGTCCTGCGATGGATCCGGTGGGAATAGGTTCATGCTGCCCTGCCAATGCTTGTCTCGCAAGCAACGTTTGGATGACATCCTGCGGTGGAACGCGGAAAGGTGAGAAACTGTTCCGTGGCGATGCAGAAATGCGACATCTGGTGCAGATGTCGCGAGGACCCACAACAAATCCACGCAACAGAGGCACGGCGCTTGACGAAGACGCCAGACCCCGCTGGAATCGCGCCGGCCGCCCCTTCGCTCACGCGGGCACGGGGGCCAGTTCGCCCGACAGCGAATTGGGCGCACTGCCGGTGATCCGCACGCGGCGCAGCTCGCCCGGCTTGGCGTCGCAATCGCCGACATGGACGGCGTGCAGATAGTCGGACTTGCCGACCATCTGGCCCGGCAGGCGGCCCTTTTTCTCGAACAACACACTGACCTCGCGCCCGACCTGCGCCAGTTGCGCGGCCTTTTGCTGCTCGGTGATGAGCGCCTGCAAGCGGTGAAGACGCTCGTCCAGCACCGGCTCTGGCAGGACGGGGCGTTCCGCGGCCGGGGTGCCGGGGCGTGCGGAGTACTTGAAGGTAAAGGCCGAATGATAACCCACCGCCCGCACGAGGCTGAGCGTATCCTCGAAATCCTGATCCGTCTCGCCGGGGAAACCCACGATGAAATCGCCCGACAGCGCCAGATCGGGACGCGCGGCGCGCAGCCGCTCGATCAGCCGCAGGTAATCCTGCGCGGTGTGCTTGCGGTTCATCGCCTTCAGCACGCGGTCCGAGCCCGATTGCACGGGCAGATGCAGATACGGCATCAGCTTGGCCTCGTCGCCATGCGCGGCGATCAGGTCCTCGGTCATGTCGTTGGGATGGCTGGTCGTGTAGCGGATGCGCCAAAGCCCGTCGATCTCGGCCAGAGCGCGGACCAGCCGGGCCAGCGTCCATGTCCCGTCCGCACCTTCGCCATGGTAGCCATTCACGTTCTGGCCCAGCAGCGTGATCTCGCGCACGCCGCGCTCGACCAGATCGCGCGCCTCGCGCAGAAGACGGTCGGCCGGGCGGCTGACCTCGGCGCCGCGGGTATAGGGGACCACGCAGAAGGCGCAGAACTTGTCGCAGCCTTCCTGCACCGTCAGGAAGGCGGTCGGGCCCCGGCTGGCACGCGGGCCTTTTGGCAGGCGCTCGAACTTGTCTTCCTCGGGGAAGTCGGTATCGACCGGACGGGCGCCGGCGCGGGCCGCCTGCTCCATCGCGGGCAGGCGATGATAGGTCTGCGGCCCGACGACCAGATCGACCACGGGCGCGCGTTTGAGGATCTCTTCCCCCTCGGCCTGCGCGACGCAGCCAGCGATGCCGATTTTCAGCTCGGGATTGGCGTCTTTCAGCGGGCGCAGACGCCCCAGCTCGGAATAGACCTTTTCGGCGGCCTTCTCGCGGATATGGCAGGTATTGAGCAGGATCATGTCCGCATCGTCGGCGCGGTCGGTCGTGACATAGCCGTTCGCGCCCATGGCCTCGGCCATGCGCTCGCTGTCATAGACGTTCATCTGGCAGCCGTAGGTCTTGATGAAAAGCTTCTTCGGCGCGGTCATGGGTCAATCCTGTCGCTGGATGGCGCGCATGTAACTCTTATCGCTGCCCGCATCAACCGAGGGGAACGGCGCGATGAGCGCCCGCAAGGGGGCGAAAAGCGTCCTCGCGCGCCCATTTGCAATAAACCGGTAGCAATTTGGCGCAAGGATAAGTACATCCCCCCCGCAAGAGAATGGGCCCGAAGACCGGGTCGCGAAGCACAGGGAGTCTTCATGCGCCGTGTTGTCATCACCGGTATCGGCATCATCTCGCCCATCGGGAACTCCGCCGCCGAGGTCGACGCCAGCCTGCGCGCGGGGAAATCCGGCATCGTCGCCGCGCCGGAATACACCGAGCGCGGCTTCCGCAGCCAGGTGCAGGGGATGCCGCAGATCGACCTTGCCGCGCATATCGACAAGCGCGACCTGCGTTTCATGGGCGCGGGTGCGGCGTATAACTTCCTCGCCATGCAGCAGGCGATCGCCGATAGCGGGCTTGAGGACAAAGACGTCTCGAACGAACGCACCGGCCTGATCACCGGCTCGGGCGGGCCGTCGACGGCCAATCTGTTCGTCGCCCACAACACCGTGGTCGAAAAGGGCTCGCCCAAGCGGATGGGGCCGTTCATGGTCACGCGCTGCATGTCGTCGACCAATTCGGCCTGTCTGGCGACGCCGTTCAAGATCAAGGGCGTGAATTATTCGATCACCTCGGCCTGTTCGACCAGTGCGCATTGCATCGGCAACGGGGTCGAACAGATCCAGATGAACAAGCAGGACATCGTGTTCGCGGGCGGCGGGGAAGAGCTGGACTGGACGCTGTCGTGCCTGTTCGACGCGATGGGCGCGATGTCGTCGAAATACAACGATACGCCGCAGCAGGCCTCGCGCCCCTTCGACGCGACGCGGGACGGTTTCGTCATCGCCGGCGGTGGCGGGGTCGTGGTGCTGGAAGAACTGGAACACGCCAAGGCGCGCGGCGCGAAGATCTATGCCGAGGTGACGGGCTATGGCGCGACCTCGGACGGCCACGACATGGTAGCGCCGTCGGGCGAAGGCGGCGAGCGGTCGATGAAGCTGGCGATCGGCACCCTGCCCGAGGGTCGCAAGGTCACCTACATCAACGCGCATGGCACCTCGACGCCCGCAGGCGACGTGACCGAGATCAAGGCCGTGCGCCGCGTCTTCGGCGAAGAGAACCCGCCGCCCGTGGCCTCGACCAAGTCGATGACCGGGCACAGCCTCGGCGCGACCGGCGTGCATGAGGCGATCTATTCGCTTCTGATGATGCAGGGCAATTACATCGCACCGTCGATCAACGTCACGCAGCTGGATCCCGAGATCCGCCCGCACGAGGTCGTCACCGAGCTGCGCGAGAATGTCGAGCACGATTCGGTGCTGTCCAACAGCTTCGGCTTCGGCGGCACCAACGCGACGCTGGTCATGTCGAAATACCGTTCGTAACTCTGCGTTCGTAACTCTGGGAGAACCGGTCATGGCCGATCTGATGAAGGGCAAGCGCGGCTTGGTCATGGGCGTGGCCAATGAACGCTCGATCGCATGGGGCATTGCCTCGGCGCTGGCCGCCGAGGGGGCCGAGCTGGCCTTCAGCTATCAGGGCGATGCGTTCGGCAAGCGGGTCGAGCCGCTGGCGGCGTCGCTCGGCGCGGATTTTCTGGTCGATGTCGATGTGACCAGCGACGAAAGCCTTGATGCCGCCTTCGGCGCGATCAAGGACCGCTGGGGCAGCATCGACTTCCTGATCCACGCCATCGCCTATTCCGACAAGTCGGAACTGGCGGGCCGGTTCACCAATACAACGCGCGCCAACTTCAAGAATTCGCTGGATATTTCCTGCTATTCCTTCATCGACGTGTCGCGTCGCGCGGCTGAGCTGATGCCCGAGGGCGGCTCGCTGATCACGCTGACCTATGGCGGCTCGAACCGGGTGACGCCGTATTACAACGTGATGGGCGTGGCCAAGGCAGCGCTGGAAGCATCCGTCCGCTATCTGGCCAACGATCTGGGTCCGCAGGCGATCCGCGTCAACGCGATCTCGCCCGGCCCGATGAAGACGCTGGCGGGCGCAGCCATTGGCGGCGCGCGCAAGACCTTCCGTCACACCGAAGCCAATTCGCCGCTGCGCCACAACGCGACGCTGGAATCGGTGGGCGGCGCGGCGGTCTATCTGTGCTCGGATTACGGCGCCTGCACCACGGGCGACATCCTGATGGTCGATTCGGGCTACCATGTTCTGGGCATGCCCCAGCCCGAGGCGCTGTAAGCGCTCAACGGATCGTCAGGCTTTCGTAAAGCGCGCCGGCATCCTCATGGATGTCGGCATATTGCTCGGCCCCGCTGCGGGTGAAGCCCTCAACCGTCAGCTCGACCACCTCCCCTGATCCCAGCGGACACAGCACGCCTGTTACATCCTTGGGCAGCGGCTCTTGCCCGCGCGGCGCGCCGCTGCTGAGAGCCTGAAAGCCGTGGCACCAGCGGCCCGCGACGTCGGTGTCGTAGTCTTCGAACAGCGCTTCGGCATAGCCTGCCTCGCCCATCATCGCGGCGTGCTCGGCCAGACGCCGGGCGATCGTGTCGGTGGCCACCCCGCCCGTCCACGGATGCAGCCGGATCGAGGCGCGCAGCCAGTTATCCGGCCCGATCCGGCGCTCGGCGCTCTGGCCATCCGGATCGACCTGCCACGCCCCACCCGGCAGCGTCACGCGGGCCGCACCGGCACTCAGGCTTTGCCCCGAGGCGGCGGAAGCAGCCGTGAGAAAGATGGCAAACAGCGCGGTCCCAGACAGCGCGCGGGCGGTGGCAATGTGGCGCATGGTGACGTCCCCCGAAGAAATCTGTCAATCAATGAGGATAGATTGGCCCGCCCGCCCGTCTCGCGCAAATCAAACGCCCGTGCCGGGAGGGACACGGCGCCCGGCCCCAAGGCGCGCTATAAAAAAGGGCGGCCCCGAAGGACCGCCCTTTCATGTCTGCAACCGGATTTATCAGCCGATGATGTTGTTGAGCGTGCTCGATGGGCGCATCACCGCCGCGACCTTGGCTTCGTCGGGCAGGTAATAGCCGCCCAGATCAGCGGGCGAGCCTTCGGCCGCGTGGATCTCGGCCACGATCTTGTCTTCGTTCTCGACCAGCGCCTTGGCAATCGGCGCGAAGGCATCGGCAAGCGCCTTGTCCTCGGTCTGCGCGGCCATCGCTTCGGCCCAGTAACGCGCGAAGTAGTAATGCGAGGTGCGGTTGTCGTTCTGACCGACGCGACCCTTGGGGCCGTCATCGTTATCGAGCACCTTCTGCGTCGCCACGTCGATGGCTTTGCCCATGATCGCGCCCGCGGCATTGCCCTTCGACTCGCTCAGGAAGCTGAAGCTTTCGCCCAGCGCGCAGAACTCGCCAAGGCTGTCCCAGCGCAGGTGGCTTTCTTCCAGAACCTGCTGAACGTGCTTGGGCGCGGTGCCGCCGGCGCCGGTTTCGAACATGCCGCCGCCCTGCATCAGCTTGACGATCGACAGCATCTTGGCCGAGGTGCCCAGTTCGAGGATCGGGAACAGGTCGGTCAGGTAGTCGCGCAGCACGTTGCCGGTGATGGTGACGCAATCCTGCCCCTTCACCATGGTTTCCAGCGTGAAGCGGGTGGCTTCGCGCGGCGCCATGATCGGGATCTCGACCCCGGCCTCTTTCAGCGCGGGCTCGACATACTTGATCAGTTCGGCGTCATGCGCCCGGTTCTTGTCGAGCCAGAACGCCGCCGAGCCGGTCGCCTTGAAGCGCGCCACGCCCAGCGCGATCCAGTCGAGGATCGGCGCTTTCTTGGCCGTCGACGAGCGCCAGATATCGCCCGCCTCGACCGCGTGGCTGTGCAGCACCTCGCCCGAATCCAGCACGATCTCGACTTTGCCCTTGGCGGCGATCTCGAACGTCGTCGGATGCGAGCCGTATTCTTCGGCCTTCTGCGCCATCAGGCCCACATTCGACACCGAGCCACAGGTCGTGACGTCGAGTTTGCCGTGTTCCTTGAAATATTCGATCGTCTCGTCATAGACGCCCGCATAGCAATTGTCGGGGATGCAGCAGACGGTGTCGGCTTCCTTGCCGTCAGGCCCCCAGCCCTTGCCGCCCGCGCGGATCAGCGCAGGCATCGAGGCGTCGATGATCACGTCCGAGGGGACATGAAGGTTGGTGACGCCCTTGTCCGAGTTGACCATGTACATCGGCGGCTGCGCGTCCATCGCGGCCTTGTAATCGGCCTCGAGCGCGGCATTGCCCTTGATCTTGTTTTCCAGATCCGCCAGCCCCGAATTGGGGTTCCAGCCCAGCGCGTCCAGCTCGGCGCCGTGCTTGGCGATGAAGTCTTCCAGATAGACCTTGACGAAATGGCCGAACAGGATCGGGTCCGAGACCTTCATCATCGTAGCCTTCAGGTGCACCGAGAACAGCACGCCCGGTTCGATCGCGGCGATTTCCTGACGGATGAAGGCTTCAAGCGCGCGCGCCGACAGGAAGGTCGCGTCGACGACTTCGCCCTCAAGGTATTTCAGGCCCGATTTCAGCACCGTCTCAGCGCCGTCCTCGGCGGTAAAGACGATCTTCGCGCCCCCCGCCTGAGCCGCGGTGATGGTGGCCGATTTTTCGTTGGCGAAGAAGTCGTTGCCATCCATCGAGGCCACGCGGGTCTTCGAGTCTTTCGACCAGTCGCCCATCCGGTGCGGGTTGGCCATGGCGTATTGCTTGACCGGCTTGGCGGCGCGGCGATCCGAGTTGCCTTCGCGCAGGACCGGGTTCACCGCCGAGCCCTTCACGGCGTCATAGCGTGCGCGGGCCTCTTTCTCGGCATCGGTCTTGGGCTCGTAGGGGTAATTGGGGATCGCGAAGCCCTTGGCTTGCAATTCCTTGATCGCGGCGGTCAGCTGCGGCATCGAGGCCGAGATATTCGGCAGCTTGATGACATTGGCCGACGGCGTCTTCACCAGCTCGCCCAACCAGGCCAGATCGTCGGAAACGCGCTGCTCTTCGGTCAGATAATCGGAAAACAGCGCGAGGATCCGCCCGGCGACCGAGATATCGCGGGTCTCGACCGAGATCCCGGCCTTGTCGGCGAAAGCGCGGATGATCGGCTCGAGCGAGGCACGGGCCAGTTCGGGGGCCTCGTCCACCTTGGTGTAGATGATGTCGGGGGTATCGGTCATGTGCTGGTCCTCTGCAGGTCTCTGGCGGCGCTGTATCGGCGGCGCCCGGCCTCGGCGCGCAGGCACGCTGGGTTCCGGGCGACGGGAATCTCGCGGCAGCTTGATACGCCGCACGCTATGCGCTTCCTGACCGAAAAACCCGCCTCCGTCAAGCGTTGTGTACAATGGTATACTAAAATAGCGCCCCTCAGCCGTCCCTCACGGCACGAAACCGCCCGTGGGCCTTACCGGCGGCACCTGTGCCGCTTTTCACAGCGTCGCGTCGAGAAAGCCCAACAGGCCCTGCCAGCTATCGGCATCCGCCGCCGCGTCGTAATCGCGGCTGCC
Source organism: Rhodobacter sp. NTK016B (assembly GCF_017303295.1). Lineage (GTDB taxonomy): Bacteria > Pseudomonadota > Alphaproteobacteria > Rhodobacterales > Rhodobacteraceae > Pararhodobacter. The sequence goes on from NZ_JAFKOK010000001.1 coordinate 96,117, forward strand.
GGGCACGGTGAAAGCATGGCGCACATTGCCATAGATCCGCGCATCATGCGCGACACCTGCCTCGCGCAGCCCGATCAGCAGCGCGGCCAGCTCTTCGGGCCCCGAGACCGGGTCGGCCGAGCCGTGCCACAGCATCACCGGCCCCGAAACCTGCGCGTAATCCTGCCCCTCGGGCAGACCCAGACCACCATGGAAGATGCCGAACCCGTCCAGACCGGCCCCGGCCCGCGCCGCTTCCAGCGCAGCACTGCCGCCGAAACAATAGCCGATCAGCACCTGCCCCGCCCCGGCGCCCGGCAATCCGTCTGCCGCAGCCATCGCCGCGTCCAGTCGCGCGCGCAGCACCGCCCGGTCCGCCAGAAGCGCACCCGACAAGCGGCGATAATCCTCCATCCCCTGCGGATCGGCCTCGACGCCATAGAGATCCAGCGCCACGGCGGTATACCCTTCCGCCGCCAGCATCGCCGCGCGCTCGCGCTCGTACTCGGTCAGCCCGTCCCAGTCGTGGACGATCATCACCAAGCCGCGCGACGCCACGGCGTCATCGCGCGTGACCACCCCCTCGAACCGCGTCCCGTCCACGCTGTAAGCCAACGCCTCGCGCACGATCTCGGCCCGGGCCGGCAACGCCGCCCCGCCCGCCGCTATCGCCGCCAGCGTGATACCTGCGATTCTTCCCGTCATGTCGTGCATTCCATCCTCCCCGTTTTCGATCCCGAACCCTGCTTTGCAGATAGCGCCCCTTCATCTTTGATCCAGAAGTATCCCGGGGGCGGCGGCACGCCGGCGGGGGCAGAGCCCCCGAGGCGCCGGGCGGGGCTCGATGCCCCGCCCGGCGCCCCTTCCCCTTGCCGCGCGAAGCTGCGACAGAGGGACAAACGCCAAGGAACGAGGCTGCGATGCACTGGGTCTATCTTCTCACCGCGATCTTCTTCGAAACCGTGGGCACCACCGCGCTCAAGGCCTCGGCGGGCTTTACCCGGCTCGGCCCCTCGCTGCTGGTGGTGGTGGCCTACGGGGCCTCGTTCTGGCTGTTGGCGATGGTGCTCAAGGTGATGCCGGTGGGAATCGCCTATGCGGTCTGGTCGGGGGCGGGCATCGTCCTGATCTCGGCCATCGGTTTCGTGATTTTCGGCCAGCGACTCGACCTGCCCGCGATCCTCGGGATCGTGCTGATCATGGCGGGTATTCTGATCATCAACCTGTTCTCCAACGCGACCCCGCACTGACCCCAACCTTCCGATCTGAGAGCCTGCCCGATGACCGACCCCGCCCGCCATTCGCTGTTCGAAGACATTCAGGGTATCGCCTTCGGCTCGGCCATGGCGGCGTTTTCGGTGACGATCCTGACCCATCTGGGGCTGATCACCGGCCAGACGGCGGGGCTGGCGGTGCTGATCTCGTATCTCACGGGCTGGAGCTTCGGGATCGTGTTCTTCGTGATCAACCTGCCGTTCTACTGGTTCGGCTACCGGCGCTTCGGGCTTGCCTTCACCGTCAAGACCTTCTGCGCCGTGGCGCTCTTGTCCGTGCTGAACCTGCTTGCCCCCGACTGGATCGCCTTCGAGCGGCTGAATGTCGCGGCGGGCGCGGTTCTGTTCGGCATGGTCTGCGGCACCGGGCTGATCGCCCTCTTTCGCCACGGCGCAAGCCTTGGCGGCGTGGGCATCGTCGCCCTCGCCGTGCAAGATCGCTGGGGCTGGCGCGCGGGCTGGGTGCAGCTTGGTTTCGACGCCGCGCTGTTCGGGCTGGCGCTGGCGCTGTTGCCCGACTGGCGGCTGATCGCGTGGTCGGCAATGGGGGCGCTGGTGGTCAATTCCGTGATCGCCATCAATCACCGCCGCGACCGCTACATCGCGACCTGAGCCCCGTCAGACTTTGTCTTCAGCCTTAGTCGTCAGCCCGTCTGGGCGCGGGCATAGGTCGTCTGCACGAACCCGTTCTCCCACGAACGCGTTTCGACCAGCCTGAGCGGCACGCGCCCGGTCTCGCCGAAAAGCGGGCGCCCGCCGCCCAGAAGCAGCGGCACGCGGGTCACGGTCAGCCGGTCGACGAGGCCCGCGCGCAGGAAACTGGTGATGATCTGGCCGCCATCGACATAGACCCGACCGATCCCGGCCGCACCCAACTCGTCCATCACCGCCTCGGGGCTGGCGCGGCTGACCCGCGCCCGCCCGGGTAGCGGCGCGGGCAATTCGGTCCCGAGGCTTTGCGACAGCACAATCACCGGCACCTCATAGGGCCAGTCGGGAAAGCCGCGCAGCGTTTCGAAGGTACCGGCCCCCATGACGATGGCGTCGATCCCCGTCATGAAGGCGCCGTAGCCGAAATCCTCGCCCTCGGGCACCGGCATCGTGGTGAGCCAGTCGATCCCGCCTTTCGGATCGGCGATATAGCCATCAAGCGTGGCTGCGATGAAGACGTGACATTCGGGGCGCATGCCGTCTGTTTAGGTCCCCGCGCGGCGATGGGCAACCGCCCGGGGGCCCGCCCCTGCCCGACCCAGCCGTCAGGGGATGACCTGATAGATCGATTGCACAAAGCCATGCGGCCAGCTTCGCGTGTCGAGATGGATCATGTATTGCGGCCCGGGATCGGTGAAAAGCGGCACGCCTGCGCCCAGCAGCACGGGCAGCCGGGTCAGCGTCATTCGCTGCACCAGACCGTCGCGCAGACAGCTCGAGATCAGCTGCCCGCCATCCAGATAGACACGTTTCGCGCCCCCCTGCGCCAGCTGCGACAGCGCCGCTTCAGGCGTGTCGTCAAGAATGGTCACCCGGTTGCGCAGCGCGGGCGGCACGTCGCGCTGGGACAGGCTGGCCGACAAAACGGTGACCGGCTTGTCATAGGGCCAGTCGCGATAGTCCAGAAGCGAGCGAAAGGTATTGGCGCCGATCAGCAGGCAATCGACGCGATCATAGAAAGCGGCGTAGCCGTGATCCTCGTCATCCGGAGCGGGCAACATCACCAGCCAGTCAAGCCCGCCCGCCACGTCGGCGATATAGCCGTCAAGGGACATGGCGATGAAAACATGGACTTCGGGCAGCATGACGGGCCTGATTGACGGGGCTTGGTGAAGCCAAAGCGGGGCGGCAAAGCCCTTCGAGGGCCAGAGTCGGCGGAACGACGCCAGCATCGCCGCCAGACCTTGCATCGAGGTAAACGGAAACGCGGTTACCCACGGCGCACGCCCTCTTGCCCGCATAGCTCGCTCCCGACTGGGCATGTCCGGGCTGGGCATGTCCCGGATGCATGGCAAGCATTCGCGCCCTGCACTGGCCTTTCGCGCTGCGCCGCGGCATATTCAGGTCATGATTGCTGACCCATCGACCGACCCGCATTATACCTTGTTCGAGGATATCCAGGGCCTCGTCGTCGCCTCGGCGCAGGCGGCTCTGGGCATCCACCTGCTACGTGCCGCCGGGCTGATGACCGGCGGCACGGCGGGATTCGCACTGCTCGTGGCCTACGGCATGGGCTGGAATTTCTCGCTGGTCTTTTTCGCGCTCAACATCCCCTTTTTCGCGCTGGCCTGGTGGCTGCGCGGCCCGGTCTTTTGCGCGAAAAGCCTCGGCACCGTGACGCTGGTCTCGCTGATGGCCGAGGCGCTCAAACCGCTCATGGGGATCAGCGCGATCCACCCGGGCGCGGCGGCGGTGCTGTTCGGGGTCAGCGCGGGCGTCGGATTGCTGGGCCTCTTTCGCCATTCCGGCAGCCTTGGTGGCGTGTCGATCGTCGCGATGATCCTGCAAGACCGCTTCGGCATTCGTGCCGGGGTGACGCAGCTTGCTCACGATCTGGCCCTTTTCGCGCTGGCGGCGGCGATCCTGCCGCTCGACCGCGTACTGTGGTCGCTGCTGGGCGCGGTGATCCTGAACGCGGTGATCGCACTCAATCACCGCCGCGACTGGTACGTCATGCGCTGATCGGTCGCCTTGGACCGCGAACGCGACTCGCCAAAGCCACAAAGCTGTTGTATGCGCGGCAGCGCAGCAAACAGGACAGTTCCATGGACCTTCGCAATATTGCGATCATCGCGCACGTCGACCACGGCAAGACCACCCTTGTCGATGAGCTTCTGAAACAATCCGGCGTTTATCGCGAAGGCCAGGCCGTCACCGAGCGCGCCATGGATTCCAACGACCTCGAACGCGAGCGCGGGATCACCATCCTTGCCAAGGCGACCTCGGTCGAATGGAAGGGCACGCGGATCAACATCGTCGACACCCCCGGCCACGCCGATTTCGGCGGCGAGGTCGAGCGCATCCTGTCGATGGTGGACGGCGTGTGCCTTCTGGTCGATGCGGCCGAAGGACCGATGCCGCAGACGAAATTCGTGACCTCGAAAGCGCTGGCGCTGGGTCTGAAGCCGATCGTCGTGCTCAACAAGGTCGACAAACCCGCCGCCGAGCCCGACCGCGCGCTCGACGAGGTGTTCGACCTCTTCGCCAATCTCGGCGCCTCGGACGAACAGCTCGATTTCCCGGTCCTCTATGCCTCGGGGATCAATGGCTGGGCCGATGACGAACTCGACGGGCCGCGCAAGGACATGACGGCGCTGTTCGAAATGGTGGTCCGCCATGTTGAGCCGCCCAAGCAGATCGCCGCCGCGAACGAGCCCTTCCGCATGCTCGCCACCACGCTGGGCGCGGACCCGTTCATCGGCCGCATCCTGACCGGCCGGGTCGAAGCGGGCACGCTGAAGGTTGGCACCACGCTCAAGGCGCTCTCGCGCACCGGCGAGCGGATCGAACAGTTCCGCGTGACCAAGATCCTCGCCTTCCGCGGTCTCGGACAGCAACCCATCGACGAGGCCATCGCGGGCGATATCGTCTCGCTCGCGGGCATGACCAAGGCCACTGTGGCGGACACGCTGTGCGACCCGGTGGTCGACACCCCGATCGACGCGCAGCCGATCGACCCGCCGACCATCTCGGTCACCTTCGGTATCAACGACAGCCCGCTGGCCGGACGCGACGGCTCGAAGGTGCAGTCGCGCGTGATCCGCGAGCGGCTGATGAAAGAAGCCGAATCCAACGTCGCCATCAGGATCGACGACACGCCGGGCGGCGAGGCGTTCATCGTCTCGGGGCGCGGCGAATTGCAGATGGGCGTGCTGATCGAGAACATGCGCCGCGAAGGCTTCGAGCTGTCGATCTCGCGCCCGCGCGTGATCTTCCGCGACGAAGACGGCCAGCGCATGGAGCCGGTCGAAGAAGCGATCATCGATGTCGATGACGAATATTCGGGCGCGGTGATCGAGAAGCTGACGGGCCCGCGCAAGGGCGATCTGGTCGAGATGAAACCGGCAGGCGCCGGCAAGACCCGGATCGTTGCGCATGTCCCCTCGCGCGGGCTGATCGGCTATCAGGGCGAGTTCATGACCGATACCCGTGGCACCGGCGTGCTTAACCGCCTGTTCCATTCCTGGGCGCCGTACAAGGGCCCGATCCAGGGCCGCCGCCAGGGCGTGCTGATCTCGATGGAGAACGGCGTTTCGGTGGCTTACGCGCTGTGGAACCTCGAAGATCGTGGCAAGATGTTCATCGGCGCGCAGGAACAGATCTACGAGGGCATGATCATCGGCGAGCATTCGCGCGACAACGATCTCGAAGTGAACCCGCTCAAGGGCAAGAAACTGACCAACGTGCGCGCCTCGGGCACCGATGACGCAGTGCGCCTGACGCCGCCAGTTATCATGTCGCTGGAACAGTCGATCGCCTATATCGACGACGACGAACTGGTCGAGGTGACGCCGAAATCGATCCGCTTGCGCAAACGCTATCTCGATCCGCACGAGCGCAAGCGCAAGGCGAAGACCGAAGGCTGAGGGTAAACCGCGCGGCGCACATCCGGCGCTGCCGTGGGAACCAAAACGAGGGGGCTGCGCGCCCCCTCGCGCTCCCAGCGCCAAAGGGGGACACGCCCCCCTTTGGAAACCCCGTGGATATTTCTGGATCAAAGATGCCGTTAAGGCTTTGTTCACCGCGCATATTGGATCTGAAAATATCCTGGGGGTGAGGCCGCAAGGCCGAGGGGGCAAGGCCCCCCTTTTTCCATTTCCGCTCGCCTTTACGCACAGAATTTGGCATCAAGATCCCGTTAGCGCAAACGGCGGGAGGGAACGATGCGGTGGGGAATTCTGGGAGCGGCGAAAATCGCCCGCACGGCGCTGATGCCGGCGCTCAACGCGGCGCGGGGCGCGGAATTCGCGGCACTCGCCACCGGATCTGAACGCAAGGCGCGAGCCTTTACCGAGGTCACACCGCATTTGAGGGTCCATGAAAGCTACGAGAGCCTGCTCGCCGATCCCGAGATCGATGCGATCTATATTCCCCTGCCCAACCATCTGCATGTCGACTGGACGCTCAGGGCGCTGGCTGCGGGCAAGCATGTGCTGTGCGAAAAGCCGCTGGCGCTCAGCGCGCCCGAGATCGACGCGGTAATCGCCGCGCGCGATGCCTCAGGGCTGATCTGCGCCGAGGGCTTCATGGTGTGCCATCATCCGCAATGGCACCGCGTGCGGCAGATGCTGGCCGACGGCGCCATCGGCGATCTGCGGCATGTCGAGGCCGCGTTCAGCTTCCATAACGACGATCCGGCCAATATCCGCAACCGCCCCGAAACCGGCGGCGGCGCGCTCTACGATATCGGCGTCTATCCCTGCGTCACCACGCGCTTCGCCACCGGAAAAGAGCCGGGCGCGATCCACGCGGCGTTGGAGGTCGAAAACGGCGTCGACACCATGGCGCGGGTCTGGGCCGAGTTCGACGGCTTCACCCTGTCTTTCTATTGCTCGACGCGGATGGCGCCCCATCAGCGCATCGCCTTTCACGGCACCAAAGGCGTCATCGAGTTGCGCGCACCGTTCAATGCGGGCGTTGCCGCCGCGGCCGAAGTGGTCTTGCGGCGCGGCTATGACGAGACGCGGATCGAGCGGTTCGAGCCGGTCGATCAATACCGGCTGATGGTCGAAGCGTTCGAGCGCAGCGCACTTGAGGGGGCGCCGTTCGATTGCCCGCTCGAATTCTCGCGCGGGAATGCGGCGATGATCGATGCCATTCGCGCGGCGGGCGGGCTGTGAGCGGATCTCGGCCATAGGCAGGGCGGGTCGGAACCGCTAGGCTCGATCGCATCGTAAGCGACGGAGTTTATTCATGCGTGTTCTTCTGATGATTGCCTGCCTTGCCCCCCTGCCCGCTTTCGCCGAAGCGGGGATCGCCTTCGTTCAGGCGCCCGAGATGTCCTCGGGCATGGCGGCGGGGGCTTCGCGCGGCGAAGCAATTGATGCGGCGATTGCAGAATGCGTCGCGGGCGGCGCGATGGAAGAGGATTGCATCGTCACCAATTGGTGTGCGCCGGCGGGCTGGTCGATCGACATTTTCGCGCAGCATCGCGAGGGGTTGCACTGGCACGAAGTGGTTTGTGGCCTGCCGACGCGGGCGGTGGGCGAGATGGTAGCGCAAACGATGTGCGATCGCGGCGAACGGCCCGAACTGATCGAATGCCAGCTGGTTCAGGTTTATGACCACGAGGGCACGCCGCAGATGGAATACTGAATGAAATAAACCCTTTGCATTGTAACAAAATCTTGCAATTCTGCCGCCGCACTGCAGAAATCGGCCCAGCCTACAGGCCGATCCAGAGGGAGATGTCCGGATGCCCGGTTTCAACAAGATCCTGATTGCCAACCGTGGCGAGATCGCGATCCGCATCATGCGGGCCGCGAACGAGCTGGGCAAGAAAACGGTTGCCGTCTACGCCGAGGAAGACAAGCTGGGTCTGCACCGCTTCAAGGCGGACGAGGCTTACCGGATCGGCGAAGGGCTGGGCCCGGTCGCGGCCTATCTCTCGATCCCCGAGATCATTCGCGTCGCCAAGAAGGCGGGCGCGGATGCGATCCATCCGGGCTATGGCCTGCTCAGCGAGAACCCCGCGCTGGTCGATGCCTGCGTCGAGGCGGGCATCACCTTCATCGGCCCCAAGGCCGAGACGATGCGCGCGCTGGGTGACAAGGCAAGCGCGCGCAAGGTGGCGATCGAAGCGGGCGTGCCGGTGATCCCCGCGACCGAGGTTCTGGGCGACGACATGGCCGAGATCCGGCGCATGGCCGATGAAGTGGGCTATCCGCTGATGCTGAAAGCCAGCCATGGTGGCGGCGGCCGCGGGATGCGTCCGATCCTGAGCGCGGACGAGCTTGAGACCAAGGTGCGTGAAGGGCGGCGCGAGGCCGAAGCCGCGTTCGGCAACGGCGAGGGCTATCTGGAAAAGATGATCCAGCGCGCGCGCCATGTCGAGGTGCAGCTGCTGGGCGACACCCATGGCAATCTCTATCATCTGTATGAGCGCGACTGCACCGTCCAGCGCCGCAACCAGAAGGTCGTCGAGCGCGCGCCCGCCCCCTATCTGAGCGACGCCCAGCGCGAGGAAGTCTGCGCGCTGGCGCTGAAGATTGGCCAGTCGGTCGGTTATCAATGCGCGGGCACCGTCGAATTCCTGATGGATATGGATTCGGAGAAGTTCTACTTCATCGAGGTGAACCCCCGCGTTCAGGTCGAGCATACCGTCACCGAGGAAGTGACCGGCATCGACATCGTCAAGGCGCAGATCCGTGTCTGCGAAGGCGCGACGCTGGCCGAGGCCACGGGCACGCCCAGCCAGTCGGACGTGACGCTCTCGGGCAATGCGCTGCAATGCAGGATCACCACCGAGGACCCGCTCAACAACTTCATCCCCGATTACGGTCGCCTGACTGCCTATCGTTCGGCCACCGGCATGGGGATCCGTCTGGATGGCGGCACCGCCTATGCGGGCGGGGTCATCACCCGGTTCTACGATTCGCTGCTGGTCAAGGTCACGGCCTGGGCCCCGACCCCGCAGGAAGCCATCGCGCGGATGGACCGGGCGCTGCGCGAGTTCCGTATCCGGGGCGTGTCCACCAACATCGCTTTCGTCGAGAACCTGCTCAAGCACCCGACCTTTCTCGCCGATCAGGCGACGACCAAGTTCATCGACACCACGCCCGAGCTGTTCACCTTCGAGACCCGGCGCGACCGGGGTACGAAGGTTCTGACCTATCTCGCGGACATCACCGTCAACGGACACCCCGAGACAGCAGGACGGACCCGTCCCGCGGCCCAGCCGCGCCCGCCCGTGGCCCCGGCGGCCCGCGTCGATACACCGCCACCCGGAACCCGCACGTTGCTGCAGGAAAAGGGCGCCAAGGCCGTGGCCGACTGGATGAAGGATCAGTCAAAGCTGCTGTTGACCGACACGACGATGCGCGACGCGCACCAGTCGCTGCTGGCGACCCGGATGCGGTCGATCGACATGATCCGCGTGGCGCCCGCCTATGCTGCGAACCTGCCCGAGCTGTTCTCGGTCGAATGCTGGGGCGGCGCGACCTTCGATGTGGCGTACCGGTTCTTGCAGGAATGTCCGTGGCAGCGCCTGCGCGACCTGCGCAAAGCAATGCCCAACCTGCTGACGCAGATGCTGCTGCGCGCCTCGAACGGCGTCGGCTATACCAACTATCCCGACAACGTAGTGCAGAGCTTTGTGGCGCAGGCCGCCGAGACCGGCGTCGATGTGTTCCGGGTCTTCGACAGCCTGAACTGGGTCGAGAACATGCGCGTCGCGATGGATGCGGTGATCGAGTCGGGCAAGATCTGCGAAGGCACGATCTGCTATACCTCGGATCTTCTGGACCCCGGCCAGCAGAAGTACACCGTTGATTATTATGTTAAAATGGCAAAGGAGCTGGAGGCGGCCGGCGCGCAGGTGCTGGGCGTGAAGGACATGGCAGGCGTGCTGAAAGCCCCCGCCGCCAAGGTTCTGTTCTCGGCTCTGAAGGATGCGGTCGACCTGCCCATCCATTTCCACACCCATGACACCTCGGGCGCCGCCATCGCCACGATCATCGCCGCCGCCGATGCGGGCGTCGATTGCGTCGATGCCGCGATGGATGCGCTGTCGGGCAATACCAGCCAGCCGACGCTGGGCTCAGTCGTCGAAGCCTTCCGTCATACCGACCGCGATACCGGGATCAGCATGGGCGCGGTGCGCGAAATCTCGGATTACTGGGAACAGGTGCGCGCGCATTACGGTGCCTTCGAAACCGGCCAGCAGGCCCCCTCGTCCGAGGTCTATCTGCACGAAATGCCGGGCGGTCAGTTCACCAACCTCAAGGCGCAGGCCCGCTCGCTGGGTCTGGAAGAGCGCTGGCCCGACGTGGCGCGCGCCTATGCCGACGCCAACCAGATCTTCGGCGATATCGTCAAGGTGACGCCGTCCTCGAAGGTGGTGGGCGACATGGCGCTGATGATGGTCAGCCAGGGCCTGAGCCGCAAGGATGTCGAGGATCCCAAGCGCGAGATGTCCTTCCCCGATTCGGTGATCGACATGCTCAAGGGCAATCTGGGTCAGCCCGAGGGCGGCTGGCCCGAGGGCATCACCCTGAAGGCGCTGAAGGGCGAGAAACCCTCGACCGAGCGTCCGGGCAAGCATCTGAAGCCGGTCGATCTCGACGAGATCCGCGCCGAGTTGTCGGCCAAGATCGACGATGTCGACTTCGACAACGAGGATCTCAACGGCTACCTGATGTATCCCAAGGTCTTCACCGACTATATGGAACGCCACCTCGCCTATGGCCCGGTGCGCACGCTGCCCACATGGAACTTCTTCTACGGCATGGAGCCGGGCGAAGAGATCACGGCTGAAATCGACCCCGGCAAGACGCTGGAAATCCGGCTGATCGCCGTGGGCGAGACGCAGGATGATGGTGAAGTGCGGGTGTTCTTCGAACTGAACGGCCAGCCTCGTACGATCCGGGTGCCCAACCGCAAGGTAAAGGCCACGCAGGCCGCGCGACCCAAGGCCGAGGATACGAACGAGAACCATGTCGGCGCGCCGATGCCGGGCTCGATCGCCTCGGTCGGTGTCAGCGTCGGTCAGAAAGTCAATGCGGGCGATCTGCTGCTGACCATCGAGGCGATGAAGATGGAAACTGGCCTGCATGCCGAACGCGCGGCGACGGTGAAAGCCGTGCATGTGCAGCCGGGCGCGCAGATCGAAGCGCATGACCTGCTGATCGAGTTCGAGTAAGCGCCGTCAGAGCGTTTGCTGAGACACGAAAAGGGGGCGCCCGGCGCCCCCTTTTTTGCATGGTTTTCAGATCAGGTTGGCCGGGACGACCCGGCATGCCGGATAATCAGTGCTTGGCGTAGAACGCGTCGACTTCACGATCGGCTTCGTCCTTGGACTTGCCGTAGCGCTCCTGGATCTTGCCCGAGAGCTTGTCCTTGTGACCTTCGACGACGTCCAGGTCGTCATCCGTGAGCTTGCCCCACTGGACCTTGGCCTCGCCTTTGATCTGCTTCCATTTGCCTTCGACAGTGTCGCCGTTCATGGAACCACTCCTTTGGTTTCTGCCGCAGAACATCTGCGGTTCGGGAACAAAACGCGTGGACTGACTTTCGGTTCCCGGCCCGCACAACTCTCATGGGAACGTTATGCAGACCCTGAACACGGCATGTCCGCAGCGCGTGGCGCAGTGCTTTGGGCGAAATAAATGCGTTATATCAAGGGGAAGGGCGGCTAATCTGCCATTGCCGGACCACGGGGCACAAAATCCGCAGGTGGCGTGTTTTTTTCCTCTTGCAGGCCGCGCCGCCTTCGCCTAAATCAGCGCCTACCAAACGGGTGCGGGCGTAGCTCAGGGGTAGAGCATAACCTTGCCAAGGTTAGGGTCGTGAGTTCGAATCTCATCGCCCGCTCCAATTGGACCAAAAGCGGCGGCCTTCGGGCCGCCGTTTTGTTTTGCCGCGTCAGGCAGGCAACACAACCCGGCGGCGCTGCCAGTATTCCAGTATCGCCAGATTGATCAGCCAGCTTCCCCAGGCGGTCACGTCGTAGGTTTCCGTCACCGTCCAGCCCATCGCCACCAGCGGCCCCATGATCAGCCGCAGCGTGACGGCGGCGAAGGTCAGCGCGACCGAGCGCAGCATCCAGCGACGATGCGCGACAAGATCCCCGGCGCGCGCCCTGACGATACCCAGAGCCGTTGTCCCGATCCACGCCAGCGCCAGCACACCGAACCCCGCCTGTGCAAAGCCCGAGCCCTGAAACCCCGGCAACATTGCCAGCGATGCAACACCGCTCGCGACGATGGCCAGTGCATAGACGCGTCCGGTCCAGCGGTGCAAAGCCGGGCGCTTGCGACGCAGCCCCTGCCAGAGCTGAAACGGCGCGAGGCCGAGCGCGAGCGGCCCTGCGGTCATGTGGACCCATGTCCCGACCGGCGCGCTGTCGAGGTAATGCAGCATATGCGGCATCGCCTCGGCCATCGGCAGTACGAGGAAACGCCACGATGCAAGCGCGATGATCAGCGAGAGGCTCCAGAAGAACCAGGCGAAGGGGCGGGTCATGGCGGTCTCCTTGACAGTGTAAAGCTGAGCCAAGTATGCGTCCAGGCTTGACACTGTCAAGGCCGAAACTTGACACTGTCAAACAAACCCACCACAACGGGGCATGACCCACGAGATCCCGACCCGAGACGCGCTGATCGAGGCTGGCATCGCCCTTTTGGCCGAGGGTGGCCCCGAGGCCCTGACCCTGCGCCGTGCCGCCGCCCGTGCGGGCGTGTCCCATGCCGCGCCCGCCCATCATTTCAAGGGATTACGCGGCCTGCAGACCGCCATCGCCATCCGCGCCTTCGCCCGGTTCAACCGCGCGATGGAGACGCATCGCGACGCCGCCGCCGATACGCCCTTCGACCGCCTGGCGGGGATCTGCGATGGCTATCTGGCCTTTGTCGACGGCCAGTTGGGGCTGTTCCACCTGATGTTCACCGCCGCCGACGTGGACCGCGACGATCCGGAATTCTGCGTCGAATCAGACCGCGCCTACAGCATCCTGCGCGCAGGCTGCGCCCCCTTCACCGGCGGCGCCGACTTGGTCTTCGAAGGCGCGGTCTGGAGCGCGGTGCACGGCTACGCGACCCTCGGCTTCACCCAGAAACGCGGACAGGCCGGGGGCGAAAACCCGCCCCCGTTCCGTGATCTTCTGCGGCTGATCGTGCCGTCCTGACCAAACGAGGCTGATCGGACGAGGCTGATCGGACCGGCCAAGGCACACCGGAGCCGCGCGCCTCACTTCTTCCCGGTCAGCGCGAAATAGGCCCCTTGCGGGTCGATGCCCTGCAGAACCCACGCCCCGCCCGGCACCTCCATCGGTCCATTGACAATGCGCCCGCCCAGACCGGGGATCGCCGCCTGCGCCGCGTCGATGCTGTCCACGCGAAAATAGACACCCCAGAACGGCGGCATGTCGGGTTGCGGTTGCCCCATGATACCACCGGCATCGCCCGCCCCTGCCGCGAAAAGCTGATAGGTGCCCATCGCGCCGATATCCATCGCGTCGCCCAGCCCCCAGCCGAAATGCTTGCGGTAAAAGGCGACCGCCCCCTGCGGATCCGAGGTCATCAATTCATGCCACGCGCCATGCCCGGTCACCTCAGGCGCATAGGCGTCGCCGGTATCGCCCGGCAGCGGCTGCAGGATGCCGAAGACCGCGCCCTGCGGATCGGACAGGATGGCGAACCGTCCGGTCCCCGGCACATCCATTGGCGCGACGACCTGCCCGCCACCATCGGCCACCACGGCGGCAGCGGTGTCGTCGGCATTCTCGGTCGCGATGTAGAAACACCAATTGGGGGGAATCTCTGCGTCGTCCGGGGTCATCATCCCCGAGACATTCTTGTCACCGCATTTATTCAGGAAATAGCTCTGCGCGCCCATCGGCACCTCGGTCACTTCCCAGCCCAGAAGCGCGCCGTAAAACGCGCCCGAAGCCATGGGATCGGGGGTGGTCAATTCGTACCAGCAGGGCTGGCCTTGAACGGATCGGGTCATCGTCGCACTCCTCGGTTGGAAGATCTGCCGGGGCTGCGCCCGACTTAACGCCATCGACGCTGCGACAATCGCTTGCAAAAAGCAACCAAACAATTGTAGAGTGAAAGCTTCAGGAGACCCCATGTCGCGCAACGGCTATAACGAAGGCTGCCTTGCCGCCCACGCGCTCGACCTGATCGGCGACCGCTGGGCGCTTCTGGTGCTGCGCGAGCTGATGCTGGGACCCAAACGCTTCGGCCTGATCAAGGCGGGCCTGCCCGGGATCGCCACCAATATCCTGACCCGACGTCTCGAGGCGCTCGAAGCCTCGGGCCTGCTGCGCCACCACCGCCTGCCGCCCCCCGCCTCGGTCGCGGTCTATGAACTGACCGAAGCCGGACTTGCCACGCGCGACGTGATCGACGCGCTCTGCCGCTGGGGCGTGCAACAGCCGGGGCATGATCCGACGAAATTCATCTCGCCCACCGCCCTTATGCTGTCGATGCGGGTGATGGTGCGCCCAGATCGGGTCACCAGCCCCATAGAGGCCGGGTTCATCATGGGCGACGAGCGTTTCACCGCCCGGCTGGACATGACGGGCTTTACGCCCCGCCCCGCGCCGGGCGCCCTGCCCGCGCTCACCTTCTCCGGCAGCGGCAATACGCTCGCCATCGCGGTCTACGGACCTTCACCGGTGGCGCCGCTTGCAGCGGGCGGCGTGATCGGCCTTGCGGGCGATCCGGACACGGCGCAGCGTTTCGTCGATGCGTTTCGACTGGGCGCGTGATTTTCGCACCAGAATGGCGCCCATGCTCTTGCAGGCCCCGAAACCCGGTGCTAAACGGCGGCCATCGAGCGGGCGTAGCTCAGGGGTAGAGCATAACCTTGCCAAGGTTAGGGTCGTGAGTTCGAATCTCATCGCCCGCTCCAGAACAAAAGGCCGGATCCTTCGGGGTCCGGCCTTTTGCGTTGACCGCTGCGGTAACGCCGGACCGCCGCGCGCCGCAAGCGCGCTTGAGTCGCCCGAGACCTGCAGGGCAGCGCCCTGCCGGACGAGGGCGAAACCGCTCACCCGTTGCCCGCGACATGGCTTGGCGCGCCCCCTAACCCGAGAGAATGTCGAGCAGCGCGAACCCATCCGACAGATGCACCATCTCGGCCCGCGCGCCCTCGGCAATCACGCCGCGATCGCTCAGCCCCAAAAGCTCGGCCGGGCGCCGCGTCATCATCGCCAACGCCTCGGCGGCGTCGAGCCCGGCCTCGGCAATCATCCAGCGAAGCGCCTGCGGCATCGACACATCCGCCCCCGCCAGCGTGCCGTCCTCAAGCGTCAGCCGTCCCGCGCGGCGATGGATCGTGCGACCGCCCAGATCGAACGCCGTCAGATCCGTTCCCGCCACCGCCATCGCGTCGGTGACGGCGAAAACCCTCTCTCCCGCCTGCCGCGCCGCCAGCCGAAAGGGCGTGCGCGCGACATGGATGCCGTCGGGGATGATCCCCATGGCCACGCCACTGTCGAGCGCCGCCCCGACCAGACCGGGCGCGCGATGCGTGAGCGGCGACATGGCATTGAACAGATGCGTCACGCAGCACGCGCCCGCCGCAAACGCCGCGCGTGCCGTGTCCTCGCAACAATCGCTGTGCCCCAACGACACGACAATGCCCGACTCGGCCAGCGCCGCGATCTGTCCCGGCGTCGCGGCTTCGGGCGCCAGCGTGACCATCAGCGCGGGCAATGCGCGGGACGCGTCGAGCAACAGCGCCAGATCCCCATCGTCCATTCGCCGGATAAGCGCAGGATCATGCGCACCGTGGCGCTTCGGGTCGAGATGAGGACCTTCCAGATGCAGCCCGAGGAAACCGGGCAGACCCGCCTTCGCCGCACGGATCCCCGCCGCGATCACCGCTTGCGTAGTCGCGGGCGCGGCGGTGATCAGCGTCGGCAGAAGCCCGAGGGTTCCCAAGCCCCGATGCGCCGCGCAGATCCGGCGCAGCGCCTCGTCGGGATCGCCCTGCCCCAACAGCGACCCGCCCCCGCCATTGACCTGCAGATCGACGAAACCCGGCGCGACAATCCCGCCCCCCAGATCTGCGCCCTGCCCGTCATCCGCGCGCAGACCGGCGATGCGGCCGTGCTCGGCCACCACGGCCAGCCCGTCCCGCAGGCACCAGCCATCGAAGACACGCGCGCCGCGCCAGATCTGTTGCATGAAAGCTCCTGTCCTTGCGTCGCGCGGAGCTAACCATGAAATCGGCGCCTTGTCACAGAGGGCGCGCCCCGGCGAGGCACGCGCGCCGTGAGTATTTGAAGCAGAATGAAGGCGCCGATCTTTATCCGACTATTCGTAACCATGCGCGCCGCGCTGCTTCACTTTGCTTCAAATACTCAGCCGACCGCGAAGCCGGGCGCATGCCTTCAGACGGTGAGCCAGCGGCGCAGATCGGCGTCTTTCTCAACGATGTCGGTCTTGTCCCCTGCCATCACCGCCTCGCCGCGGTCGAGAACCACGAAGCGATCGGCAAGGGCGCTGGCGAAATCGAAATATTGTTCCACCAGCACCACCGCCATCCCGTATTGATCGCGCAGGTATTCGATGGCGCGGCCGATATCCTTGATGATCGACGGCTGGATGCCCTCGGTCGGCTCATCGAGGACCAGAAGACGCGGCTGCATGACCATCGCGCGGCCGATGGCGAGTTGCTGTTGCTGGCCGCCCGACAGGTCGCCGCCGCGGCGGTTCATCATCTGCAAAAGCACGGGGAAGAGTTCGAACACAGCGTCGGGCGTCTTTCGCTGGCCGCGCGGCAAGGTGGCGTAGGCGGCTTCGAGATTCTCACGCACGCTGAGCAGCGGGAAAATCTCGCGCCCCTGCGGGACATAGGCGATGCCGCGTTTGGCGCGTTCGGGCGGCGAGAGCCGGCCTATCGCCTCGCCCTTCCAGGTGATCGTGCCGCCCGAGGCCGGGTGCCGACCGACGATGGCGCGCATGAGCGAGGTCTTCCCCACTCCGTTGCGCCCGAGCACCGTGGTGATCTGGCCTTCCTCGGCGGTGAGCGAGATCCCCTTGAGCGCCTGCGCGGCGCCGTAATGCAGGGTCAGATCCTTGATTTCCAGCATGTCTCAGCGCCCCAGATAGACTTCGATGACATCGTCGCGCGCCGACACATGGTCGAGCGAGCCTTCGGCCAGCACCGAGCCCTGATGCAGCACCGTCACCCGGCAATCCAGCGCACGGACGAAATCCATGTCGTGTTCGACCACGATCACCGTGCGCTGCCCGGCGATGGATTTCAGCAGCTCGGCGGTTTCCATCGTTTCGGCATCGGTCATCCCCGCCGCCGGTTCGTCGACCAGCAGAAGGTCGGGTTCCTGTGCCAGCAGCATGCCGATTTCCAGCCATTGCTTCTGGCCGTGGCTGAGATTGGCGGCATCCTCGGCCCGCAGATGGGTCAGGCGGATCTGGTCGAGCAGCGCCGTCACCCGCGCCTCTTCGGCCTTGCCTGTGCGGTGGAACAGCGTGGCGAAGACCCCGCGCGGGGCTTTCAGGGCCAGACGGATGTTGTCTTCGACCGTATGGGTTTCGAACACCGTGGGCTTCTGGAATTTCCGCCCGATGCCGAGATTGGCGACCGAGGCCTCGTCCATCCGGGTCAGGTCGGTAGACATGTTCCACAAAACCTCGCCGCCATCGGGACGGGTTTTGCCGGTGATGATGTCCATCATCGTCGTCTTGCCCGCACCGTTGGGGCCGATCACCGCCCTGAGTTCGCCCTTGTCCACCGACAGGGTCAGGTTGTTGATCGCCTTGAAGCCGTCGAAGCTGCGATGCACGCCGTCGAGAAAGAGTTGCGCGCTCATGCCGGGGTCTCCGTATTGGGATCTGGCGCCGGTTTGCGGCGCAGCCGTAGCTTCTCGACAAGGCCCAGCAGGCCGTTGGGCATCCACAGCACCACGATGATGAAGAGCGCGCCCAGCGCAAAGAGCCACAGATCGGGGAAATTGGCGGTGAGCCAGCTTTCGACCGCCACCACGACCAGCGCCCCGATGGCTGCGCCGACCAGCGTGCCGCGTCCGCCCAGCGCCACCCAGACGACGATCTCGATGGAATTGGCGGGGGCGAATTCGCCGGGATTGATAATGCCGACCTGCGGCACATAGAGCGCCCCGGCGAGGCCCGCCATCATCGCCGAGACGGTGAAGACGAAGACCGAGTAGTTCTCGACCCGGTAGCCCATGAAGCGGGTGCGGCTTTCGGCGTCGCGCACGGCCACCAGCACCTTGCCCGCCTTGGACACGGTGATCGCCTTGGCGATCAGCAGACAGGCCGCCAGCGCGATGGCCGTCAGCACGAAAAGCGCGATGCGGGTCGAGGGGGCGGACAGCGAAAAGCCCAGCACGTCGCGGAAATCGGTCAGGCCGTTATTACCGCCAAAGCCCATCTCGTTGCGGAAAAAAGCCAGAAGCAGCGCGAAGGTCAGTGCCTGCGTGATGATCGACAGATAGACACCGGACACGCGCGAGCGGAAGGCGAACCAGCCAAAGACGAAGGCCAGCGCCCCGGGGACCAGCAGCGCCATCACGGCGGCGAAGGGGAACCAGTCGAAGCCGTACCAGAACCATGGCAGTTCGTTCCAACCTAGGAAGACCATGAAATCGGGCAGGTCCGGGTTGGCATAGACGCCGCGCGCGCCGATTTCGCGCATCAGGTGCATGCCGATGGCATAGCCCCCCAGCGCGAAGAAGGCGCCGTGGCCCAGCGACAGGATGCCCGCATAGCCCCAGCACAGATCGAGCGCGACGGCGAGGATCGCGTAGCACAGATACTTGCCCATCAGCGGGATCAGGTAGCTGGGGATCGACAGGGCCGAGCCCTGATCGAGTGTCGAGGCGATGGGCACCAGTACGGTGACGATGAAGAGCGCGGCCAGAAACAGGCCCATGCGCAGGTCGATGAGTTTGCTCATGGTGTCAGCCCTCGGCGGCGCGGCCGCGTTGCGGGAACAGACCGCGCGGACGTTTCTGGATGAAGAGAATGATGAAGATCAGGATCAGGATCTTGCCCAGAACGGCGCCAGCCCAGGGTTCGAGGAACTTGTTGGCCACGCCGAGGCTCATCGCCGCAGCCAGCGTGCCCCAGAGGTTTCCCACCCCGCCGAACACCACGACAAGGAAGCTGTCGATGATGTAGCTCTGCCCGAGATTGGGCGACACGTTGTCGATCTGGCTCAGCGCCACGCCTGCAAGCCCGGCGATGCCCGCGCCCAGACCGAAGGTCAGCGCGTCGACACGGCCGGTGCGGATGCCCAGATTGGCGGCCATGGCGCGGTTTTGCGTGACCGCGCGCATCTGCAAGCCCATGGCCGAATAGCGCATCGTCAGAAGCAGGCCGAAGAACACGGTAAGCGAGAAGATGACGATCGCCACGCGCGGCCATGTCACCGTCATCTCGCCCAGCTGAAAGGCGCCTGACATCCAGTCGGGGGTGCCGACCTCGCGGTTGGTGGGGCCGAAGACCGAGCGCACCGCCTGCTGCAGGATCAGGCTGACGCCCCAAGTCGCCAGCAGGGTTTCCAGCGGGCGGCCATAGAGATGGCGCACGATGCCGCGTTCGATGGCGACACCGACGGCGCCGACGAAGAGAAAGGCGAGCGGTACGGCGATAGCCAGAGACCAGCCGAAATACTCGGGCGCGTGGGTGCGGATCGTCTCTTGCACCAGAAAGGTCGTATAGGCGCCCAGCATCACCAGCTCGCCATGGGCAAGGTTGATCACGCCCATCACGCCGAAGGTGATCGCAAGCCCGATCGCGGCCAGCAGCAGCACCGATCCCAGCGACAGGCCGAACCACAGGTTCTGCGCCTGCCCCCACAAGGCCTGACGGCGTTCGGCGGCTTCGATGGCATCGGCGACGGCGGCGGCCAGCGCGGGATCCTCGGCGGCGCGGTAGGCGTTGAGGGTCGATTGCACGGTCAGTGCCGAGGCGCCCGAGATCACCGCAACCGCGTCGAGCTTGGTGTCGGTATCGGCATCCGAGGCAAGGATTGTCGCGGCATGAGCCAGCGTCTGCGCTTCACGGATATAGTCCAGTTCCTCGGCCTGCATCGCGGCGTCGAGTGCGTCGAGCTGCTCAACGGCGGGGCTGCGCAGGGCAGCTTCGGCGGCGGCGAGACGGCGCGCGGGATCGGGGTCGCGCAGGGTCATCACGCCCATCGCCGTACGGATCGTCCGGCGCAGGCTGTTGTTGACGCGGATACGCTCAGTCGCGCGGCGGCCCAGCTCGCCCAGATCTTCGCCGGTCAGCGCATCGGTGCCGGTGGGCGCGCGGCGGGTGCCGCCGACGATGACGATCCGGCCATCGGAATTGCGTTGCTCAAGCTCGCCTTCGAGCAAAGCCTCGAGCACCGCAAGCGCGCGGGGATCGCCGGTAGCGGCGATCTCGGCCACCACGGCGGCGCGGTCGTCATAGCTGCCAGCGGGCAGCTGGGTGACCAGTTCTTCAAGGGTTTGGGCAGAGGCTGCGAGGGGCGTGAGCATCGCCAGGCACAGCGCCACGAGACGCAGGAATGGGCGCAAAAGCATGAAGTCCCCGGAATTCGGTGCGGCGGCGTGCGATCGGGCGACGGCGCGGGCACCTGGTCTGTCTGGGCCGGGCACCCGGTCCGGGCGCGCCGACACGAAGTCTGGGCGGAGGCGCCGGGCGGATCATCCGCGCGGCGCGGTTTCGGGCTCTGGGCTGAAAAAGCCGGGGAAGGCGCACGAACCTCCCCCGGTCACAGGGAGTTATTCAGCCGCTTCCGAGCCGCCGCAGGTGCCGGTCTCGGTGTTGAAGTTGCCGCAAGACAGCGGCGCGCGCCAATCCGAGATGAGCGGCGCGGAATCTTCCACGAAGTCCGACCATTCATCGCCCAGCACGAGGCCCGAGGTTTCCCACACGACGTCGAACTGGCCGTCATCCTGAATCTCGCCGATCAGCACGGGCTTGGTGATGTGGTGGTTCGCCCCCATCGAGCTGATGCCGCCCGTCAGGTTCGGAACCGCAACGCCGACCATCGCGTCGATGACGGCGTCCGCATCGGTGGTGCCGGCGGCCTCGACGGCGTCGACCCACATGTTGAAGCCGATGTAATGGGCTTCCATCGGGTCGTTGGTCACGCGGC
The DNA here is from genome assembly GCF_017303295.1 of Rhodobacter sp. NTK016B. Lineage (GTDB taxonomy): Bacteria > Pseudomonadota > Alphaproteobacteria > Rhodobacterales > Rhodobacteraceae > Pararhodobacter. The sequence goes on from NZ_JAFKOK010000001.1 coordinate 117,164, forward strand.
TGTCGTCGCCGATATAGGCGTGCCACGCATCGATGAAGTCGAGGTTTTCATCGGTATCGACCGACATGAAGTAGTTCCACGCGGCGAGGTGGCCGACCAGCGGGCCGGTATCGATGCCCGCGAGTTCCTCTTCACCCACCGAGAAGGCGATGACAGGGATATCCTCGGCCGAGATGCCCTGCGCGGCCAGCTCGTTGTAGAACGGTACGTTGGCGTCGCCGTTGATGGTCGAGACCACGGCGGCGGGACGTCCGGTCGAGCCGAAGTCGCGGATTTCCGAAACGATGGTCTGCCAGTCGGAATGGCCGAACGGGGTGTAGTTGATGATGATGTCTTCCGCCGCCACGCCCTGCGCCATCAGATAGGCTTCGAGGATCTGGTTCGTGGTGCGCGGATAGACGTAGTCGGTGCCCGCGAGGTAGAAACGCTCGACCCCGTTCTCAAGCAGGTAATCGACGGCGGGGATCGCCTGCTGGTTCGGCGCAGCGCCGGTATAGAAGACGTTGCGCTGCGATTCCTGCCCTTCGTACTGGACCGGGTAGAACAGGATCGAGTTCAGCTCTTCGAAGACCGGCAGCACGGATTTGCGCGACACCGAGGTCCAGCAGCCGAACACCGCCGCGACGCCGTCACCCTCGATCAGCTCGCGCGCCAGTTCGGCAAAGCGCGGCCAGTCCGAGGCCGGATCGACGACCACGGCTTCCAGCGGACGGCCCAGCACGCCGCCTTCCTCGTTCTGTTGCTCGATGAGCATCAACATGACATCGCGCAGCGTGGTTTCCGAAATGGCCATCGTCCCCGACAGCGAATGCAGGATCCCGACGCGGATCGGATCTTCCTGAGCGGCAGCTCCGGTGGCGACACCCGCGCACAATGCGGTGGTAAGCAGCAACTTTTTCATAAGTCCCCAGTCCTGTTGTGTTTTTTACCATTGTTGCCCGTTTGCGGCCGACGGCCTGCCCGGGACGAATACGTTGGCCGGACGGCGCACCGCCCTGCGCAACGCTAGGGTCCGGTGCGGTCGGATGAGGCGAAATTACGGTCGCTTTCGGCACCCGAAGCCGGGTTTGCCCAATCCTTGGGCGGCGCAGGCCTTACGTCGCGGCAATTCTGGGCGCGCAAACCATGCTGTGACGCGGAATTGTTCGACCTGACGCATTGATGTCTTGCAGAATCATGTTCACCCGCGCCGCGCCGACCTTGCCGCCGGGCGCGATTTCCCCCACCGTGCGGCCAGATCCAGACAACGCCCGGATGTGCCGCGATTCATGGCCGACGCCTTTACCTTCCTTCACTCAGCCGACCTGCATCTGGGCCGACGCTTCGGCAATCTGCCCGAGGATCTGCGCGGGCGCCTGATCGAGGCCCGCCACCAGATCATCGCCCGTCTTGCGCAGGCGGCGCGCGATCACGGCGCGGGCCACATCCTGCTGGCGGGCGACACGTTCGACACCGAAACACCGGCGGAAACGACGCTCAGGCAGGCGCTGCATCAGGTGGCCGACGATCCGGCGCTGACATGGTGGCTGTTGCCCGGGAACCACGATTCCCTCGGGGCCGAGGCGCTTTGGGACTCGCTGGCACGGCAGGCGCCGGACAATCTGCGGCTGCTGACGCGCGAGGCGCCCGAGGCGATCGCGCCCGGAGTCACGCTGCTGCCCGCGCCGCTGCCCCGCCGCCATGCCGGGCGCGACCTGACCGCATGGATGGCCGATGCCGCGACGCCCGAGGGCGATCTGCGGCTGGGTCTGGCGCATGGCGGCATCCAGAGCTTTTCCGAAGATACCCGCGACGAGGGCATCATCCCGCCCGATCGCGCGCAAAGTGCGGGCCTTGCCTATCTGGCCCTTGGTGACTGGCACGGGCAGAAACAGGTCGGCCCCCGCACCGCCTATAGCGGCACCCCGGAATTCGAGGAATTCCGCCATACCGGCCGCGGCGCCTGTCTGGTCGTCACGCTGACGGGCGACGCGCCGGTACTGAAGCCGGTCGAGACGGGTGCGTTCCACTGGGCCGAGGCCCCGCTCGATCTGGTGCCGGGACAGGATGCGCCCGCGGCTCTGGACGCGCTGCTGCCACCACCGGGCGCCGCGCGGCGCGATCACCTGTTGCGCATCGCCGCGCGTGGCCGGGCGACCTTGGAGACCCAGCAGGCCCTGCGCTCCGCCGCGCGTCAGGCCGAACCCGATTTTGCGCATTTCCGGCTGGATACCGCGATGCTGGATACCGAGATTACCGAGGCCGATCTCGACCAGCTCGACCATGGCGGCGCGCTCAGGGCCGCAGCCGACCGGTTGGCCGGGCAAGCCAGCGACACCGCGCTGGCCGAAGCCGAGCGGCGGATCGCGTCGGGGGCGCTCAACCGGCTCTATTCCTATCTGGCGGACGAGACATGAAGATCCGCGCGGTCACACTCAACGATGTGCGCCAGTTCAGCCGCCCGGTGCGAGTGAGCGGCATCGGCGACGGCGTCAACGTGCTGTCGGCGCCCAATGAAACCGGCAAATCCACGCTGTTCGACGCGATCCAATACGCGCTGTTCGTCAAGCATACCTCCAAACCCAGTGCGAACAAATTCACCCTGACCCCAAATATCGGCGGCAATCCCGAAGTGACGCTGGAAATCGAGCAGGACGGCGCGCGGCTGGAGATCCGCAAGCGCTGGGGTCGGCAGGCCCATGCCGAGGTCTGGCGCAACGGCGCGCTGGTGGCCAAGGCCGACGAGGCCGAAGCGATGATCGCCGCCCTGACCACGCCACCGGAAAAGGGCGGGCCGACGGGTTTGCTGTGGGTGCGGCAGGGGCTGACCGAATTCGCCGAAAAAGACGCGCTGGAGAAATCCTCGCGCGCCAATCTGTTGTCTTCGGTAACCGACGAGATCGAGACGATGACCGGCGGCAAGCGGATGGACCGGGCGCTGGCGCGCGCGCGCGAAGACCGCGACCGGCTGGTGACAACGCGCGGAGCCAAGGCAGGCGGACCGCTGGACGCGGCCGAGAAGGACGTCACGGCGCTGTCGTCGGAAGCCGAAGAGCTGTCCGCGCGCGCCGCAAGGCTGCGCGAGGCGCTGGAGACGCGGCGGGTCAAGCGCCGCTCGCTTGGCGCGCTGACCGAGCCGGACGAGGTCGCGCTGCGCAGCACCCGGTTGCAACAGGCGCAGGCCGCGTTCGACGCCGCCGACCGCCACGCCGCACAATTGCAGATGACCGAGCAGCGCTTGCAGAACGCGGCGCTGACCCATCGGACGCTCGACGACCAGCGCACCAGCCGCGACCGGACCCAAGCGCAGGTCGCGCAACTGGCCCGCGCGCTGGACGACGCCACCCAGCGGGCCGAATCCGCGCAGGCCAAGGCCGACGAAACCGAGGCCGCGCTGACCAAGGCGGGCGACGCGGAACAGGCCGCCCGTGCGGCCCTGCAACAGGCCGAGGCGCAAGTTCAGGTCGCGCAGGACACACTGATCTGGCAGGAAAACGACAAGCGCCGCGCCGCGTTGCAGGCGGATCTGGCGCAGGCCGAGGCGCTTGCAAAGACCCTGCCCGACCTGCGCAAGGCGGCGGAAACCGGCCCCGATGCGGCGCAGCTCGATGCGATCGACAAGGCTGCGCGCGAGCTGGCCGTGGCGCAGGATCTGGCCGAGGCCGCGGCGCCGCGCATCGCTTTCGACGCCGAACCCGGCGCGCCCGATTTGCATCTCGACGGCACGCCGCTGGGGCGCGAGCCGCGCAGCGTGGCGCGCGACAGCACGCTCGATCTGCCGGGGCTGGGACGGCTCAGGATCCTGCCCGCCTCGGGCGATCTGGACACGCGGGCGGCGCGGGCGCGCGACGCGCTGGCCTCGGCTCTGACGCGCGCGGGCGCAACCGCGGCCGACGGCGCGCGGGCAGCGGCGCGCGCACGGATCGAGGCCGGGCAATCGCTGCGCGCCGCGACCGAAGACCTGCGCCGCCTCGCCCCGGAGGGGATCGACGCGCTCAGAGCCGAGATCGCGCGCCTTGCCCCCACCGGCAACACGCCGACCGATGCCCCGTCTCTGCCCGACGCGCAAACCGCGCGCGAGACGGCGCGCAAGGCCGAGGCCGACGCGCAGATCGTCACCTCGGGCGCACGGACCGTACGCGACCATGCGCGCGAGGCCGCGATTGGCGCGCGGCATGATCGCGACGCGCTGGCCCGGCGGCTTGAGGAAGCGCGCGCGCATCTGGCCGGGCTGCCTGACAGCGCCGGTATGGCCGAAGCGCTGGCGGCCGCGCAGACCGAGTTGACCGAGGCGGAGAGCGCCCGCGACGCGCTGCGCGCGGCGGCGCCCGACCTGGACGCAAGCCGCGCCGCGCTGACCCGCGCGCAATCGGTCATGCGCGGCGCCGAGGACGAAGCGAACGCGTTGCAGCGCGACCTTGCCGCGCTCGATGCCACCGTGGCCACGCTGTCGGGCGAAGGGATCGAAGAAACGCTGGCCGACACGCAGTTGCGGCTGGCCCGGGCCGAGCGACGGCGCGACGCGCTGCGCCACGAGGTTGACGTGCTGAACGCGCTGATCGAGGCGCTGGAAGCGGCGCAATCTTCGGCCCGCGACCGGTATTTCGAGCCGGTTCTGGCCGAACTCAGGCCGATGCTGCGCCTTCTGTGGCCCGGCGCCGAGCTGCGCTTCGACGGCGACAGTTTGCTGCCGGTCGAGCTGATCCGGGACGGCCACACCGAGGCCATCGGCACGCTGTCGGGCGGCACGCGCGAGCAGATTTCGCTGCTGGTACGGCTGGCCTTTGCGCGGCTTCTGGCGCGGCAGGGTCAGCACGCGCCGGTGATTCTGGACGATGCTCTGGTCTTCACCGATGACGAGCGGATGGAGGCGATGTTCGACGCCCTGCACGCGCAGTCGGGCGACCTGCAGATCCTTGTGCTGAGCTGCCGCAACCGCGCGCTGCGGCAACTGGGCGGCACCAAGCTGGCTTTCGAAGACCTGCCAAACCCCGGCTAAACCCTTTTCTGCACTGCAGAAAATCACGTCACGCTTGACAGGTAGCGCTTTCTTGTCAGAGTTAATCAGGCGATTAATTAACGATTGCTTCGAGGGAGGAGAGCCCCGTGTCGAAATCCGCGACCCAGCGGTCCGAGCGCGCATTCGAGCGTGGCGAGGCGCAGGAGGCGATCCTCGACGCGGCCGAGATCGCCTTTGCCGCGAGCGGCTTTCACGGCGCCACGACCCGCGCCATAGCCGAGGGCGCGGGCGCGAATGCCGCGCTGATCCATTACTATTTCGGCTCGAAGGAAGCGCTGTTCGAAGCGGTGATCGCCCGGCGCTCGGGCGCGATCAACCAAGAGCGCCGCGACCGGCTGGCGGCGCTGCACAAGGCGGGGGCGGTCACGCTGGAAGCCGTGATCGACGCGCTGTTGCGTCCGACGGTCACGCTGGGCCACGATTCGGCGCGCGGCGGGGCGCATTTCACGCGGCTCCTGAGCCATGTGGCCTCGGGGACGGATGAGCGCTCGGTCCGTATCACCAGCACCTATTACGATGCCATTGCGCGCGTCTTCATCGACGAATTGATGGCCACGGCGCCGGGACTCGACCGGGCGGCGGCGGTGCGCGGCTACCTGAACGCGGTCGCCATCGGCATCTCGCTGATGGCGCCGACCGGGCGGCGGCAGATGCTGTCGGACGGCGTGCTGCGCGAAGAGGATGTCGATGCCATGCTCGACGCGGCGGTACGTTTCATCGCGGTCGGGATCCGGGCGCTGGCGCGCCCGTCCGGCTGAGACCCGCAAGAGGAATACCAAACGCCATCCCCCGAAGAGACGGGCATGGCGCATCAGAGGAGGAGAGAGACGATGACACGGACAATCAGACGCCTGATGGCAGGCACGGCCCTGGCAGGGGCCATCGGCGGCGCGCTTGCGGCGCCCGCGATGGCCGAGACGATCCCGATCACGGTGGTCAACGGCCACCCGCCGATCTTCCTGTGGGTCAAGCACCTGTCCGAGACCTTCATCCCCGCCGTCGACGCGGCGCTCGAAGGGACCGATTACAGCATCGACTGGACCGAGGCCTATGGCGGCTCGCTCGCGGCGGTGGGCGGCGAGCTGGACGCGATCGAGGACGGGCTGGCCGAGATCGCGGTGATCCCCACGGTCTTCATGCCCAACAAGCTGATGCTGCAGAACGTCACCTACAACACACCCTTCGGCCCGGCCGAGGCGCAGCAGGTTATGGACGCGATGGAGACACTCTACGCGCAGATCCCCGGCATGTCGGAAAGCTGGAACGCCTATGACGCCGAGTATCTGGGCGGCGGTTTCGCGCTGGACAATTACCTGCTGATGACCAACTTCCCCGTCACCTCGATCGACGATCTGGAAGGCCATCGCATCGCCGCGCCGGGACCGGCGGTGAACTGGCTGGAAGGCACGGGCGCGGTGGGCGTCGCGGGCAACCTGACGACCTATTACAACGATCTGCAGACCGGGGTCTTTGACGGCGTCATCGTCTTCCCGACCGCCGCCGCTCCGGCCCGCCTGCACGAAGTCGCGCCCTATGTCACCGTGACCAATTTCGGCGCACAATCGGCGGGCGGTGTCGTCGCCTCGCAAAGCTGGCTGGAAAGCCAGCCACAAGAGGTGCAGGACGCGCTGCGCGCGGGCGCCACGGCGTTCCAGGAGGCCTATATCGCCGAGCAGGCCGAGCGGGTCGCGGCGGCGATGGCGACCATTGCCCCCGATGAAGAGCACCTGCACACGCTCGCGCCCGAAGAGCGCGCCCGCTGGGCCGCCGCGCTGCCGGATATCGCCGGCACCTGGGCCGCGGCGGCGGACGAGATGGGCCTTCCGGGGACCGAAGTGCTGACCACCTATGTCGAGACGCTGCAGGCGGCGGGCGCCGATCTGGGCCGCGACTGGTCGCAGCGCTGAGTTGACCGATAGCGGGGGCCGTGTTCCGGCCCCCGTCCCTTTCTTCCGACCCGAGACCACCGGAGCATTCATGGCCTCGCTCGCTACCCTGACCACGGGCATCGCCCCGCTCGACGCTTTCGCGCGGCTCGTCGACCGCGTGACCGCGCTGCTGTCCGCGCTTGGCACGGCGCTGATCCTCGGCGTCATGCTGCTGATCTCGGTCGATGTGATCGGACGTTTCTTCTTCGGCGCGCCGATCGCCGGCGTGCCCGAGATGGTGGCGATGTCGATCCTTGCCATCGTCTTCTTGCAGGTCGCCAACACCACCGCGCGCGGCAAGCTGACCCGGTCGGACGCGGCGCTGAGCTTCCTGAGCCGCCGCAGCGCGCGGCTGGGGGATGCGGCGGATGCGATCCTGCATCTGGCGGGCGCGGTGCTGATGGGGGCATTGCTGTCGGCCTTCTGGCCGCAATTTCAACGCTCCTATGGGCGCGGCGACATGGTTGGCACGGTCGGCCAGTTCCGCGCGCCGATCTGGCCGGTCCATGGCATCGTCGTGGTCGGCGCGGCGCTGATGGTGCTGGTCTTCGCGCTGATGGCGCTGATGCTGGCGATCCGCGCGATCCGGGGGGCGCGGACATGAGCGGCGTCGAGATCGGGCTGTGGTCGCTCGTGGGCATTCTGGGCCTGATCTGGCTGGGAATGCATGTGTCGATCGCGCTGGCGCTGACCTCGTTCGTGGGGATCTGGGCGCTCAGGGACAATCCGCAATACGCCTCGCGGATGCTGGCGCTGGCGACGCGGGAATCGATCAGTTCCTACCTATTCGGCGTGGTGCCGCTGTTCGTGCTGATGGGACTGGTCGTCAGCCGCGCCGATATCGGGCGCGATACGTTCGACGTCGCCAACCGCGCGCTGGGGCGGCTGAAGGGCGGGCTGGGCATGGCGACCGTCGGCGCCAACGCGATCTTCGCGGCGATCACCGGGATTTCCATCGCTTCGGCTGCAGTCTTCACCAAGGTAGCGGTGCCCGAAATGATGCGCATCGGCCATACGGCGAAGTTTGCCACGGGCGTTGTGGCGGGGTCGTCGGTGCTGGGCATGCTGATCCCTCCCTCGCTGCTGCTGATCCTTTACGGCATCATCGCCGAGCAATCGGTGGGCTTTCTGTTCGTCGCGGGGATCGGGCCGGGGCTGGTGCTGACCCTTGCCTATATCGTCGGCATCGCGCTGTTGGTGCGCTTCGCGCCCGGCTTCACCGGCGTGCCCCAACCCGCGCCAGCCGCAAGCCATGAAGGCTCGCTCGCCGTCGACACCCTGACCAAGCTCGCGCCGATTGCGGCGCTTATCGCGCTGGTGCTGGGCGGGATCTATGGCGGCGTCTTCACCCCGACCGAGGCCGGGGCCATCGGCGCGCTCGGTGCGATCGTCATCGCCGGGATCAAGCGGCGGATCGGACCGCGCGTGCTTTGGCAGGTGACGCTGGAAACCGGGCATATCACCGCCTCGATCTGCTTTCTGATCGTCGCCGCAACGATGTATTCGCGCTTCCTGTCGCTGTCGGGCCTGCCCGCCTTCGTCACCGAATGGGCCATTGCACAGGATCTGGGGCCGACGGGCTTCGTGCTGCTCTTCTGCGCGATCCTGATCGTGCTGGGCACGATTCTGGACAGCTCGTCCATCCTGCTGATCACCCTGCCGCTGGTCCTGCCCATCGCCACGGCGATGCAGATCGACCTGATCTGGTTCGGCATCGTCACCGTTCTGGCGGTCGAGATCGGGCTGTTGACGCCCCCGCTCGGCCTGTCGGTCTATGTCATCAAGGGCGCGCTGGACGATCCCGCGATTTCGCTGGGCGATGTGTTTCGCGGTGCCCTTCCCTTCGCGGCCATCATGCTGTTCGTGCTGCTGCTGCTCGTCTTCTTTCCCGTCATCTCGACGGGCCTGCTCTGAAAGGACCTTCCATGCGGATCATTGACCTGTCCGTCGCGCTTGAAACCGGCATAGCCTCGGACCCGCCCATGATGGCGCCGAAGATCGAGTATCAGGGCCATGCCGATACGCCCGACCAGATCACCGGCTTCTTTCCGGGCATGAACCGTGACGAGTTGCCCGATGGTGAAGGCTGGGCGGTCGAATGGGTGCAGCTGAGCACCCATAACGGCACCCATCTGGACGCGCCCTATCACCACCATTCGACCATGGACCGTGCGCTGGTGCCGGGCGGACGGCCCGCGATCACCATCGACGAGGTGCCGCTCGAATGGTGCTTTCAGCCCGGCGTGAAGCTGGATTTCCGCCATTTCGCCGATGGCTATGTCGTCACGCCCGAGGATGTCGAGGCCGAGCTGGCACGGATCGGCCACACGCTGAGCCCGCTGGAAATCGTCGTCGTCAACACCTCGGCCGGGGCCGCCTATGGCAATCCCGAATATCTGGCCAAGGGTTGCGGCATGGGACGCGACGCGACGCTCTACCTGTTGGAACGCGGCGTGCGGGTGACGGGCACGGATGCATGGTCGTGGGACGCGCCCTTCATCCATACCGCCCAGCGCTATTCTGAGACCAAGGATGCGTCGATCATCTGGGAAGGGCATCGCGCCTCGATGGAGATCGGCTATTGCCATATGGAAAAGCTCGCCAATCTCGACCAGCTGCCCGCGACCGGCTTCAAGGTTTCGTGCTTCCCGTTCAAGATCAAGGCAGCCTCGGCGGGGTTCACCCGATGCGTGGCGATCCTCGACTGATGGACAGCGCCGTCATTCAATACAACGCCGAGGGCCATGCCAGCGGCAAGATGCGCAGCGATCTGGTGGTGAGCATGTCTCACCCCTTTGCCGACGGCCCGTGGGAAATGGCCACCGATGAAGGGGCGTTCCATGGCGGCGAAGCCAGCGCGCCGCCGCCGCTGGCGCTGTTCGTGGGCGGGCTGACGGGCTGCATCATGACGCAGATACGGTCCCTTGCGAAACGGCTGGGACTGGTCCTGTCGGATCTGCGGGTCGAAACGCGGGTGCAATGGACGTGGGTGGCTGTCGGCCGGGGCTACGAATCCGCGCCCAAAGGCTTCGAGATCGACGTGAAGATCGAAAGCTCCGCCGCCAAGCCCGAGATCGAGGCGCTAATCGCGCAGGCCAGGCGCGGCTGCTTCATCAGCCAGACGCTGGGGCATCAGAACGAGATCCGTTACCGTCTGAAAACGCAGGAAGGATGGACCAATGTCTGAGATCCGCTTCGACGGTCAGGTCGCCATCGTCACCGGCGCGGGCGGCGGGTTGGGCCGCGCCCATGCGCTGGCACTCGGCGAACGCGGCGCGCGGGTAGTGGTCATGGATGTCGGCGCGGCGCAGCCCGTCGTCGACGAGATCGCCGCTGCCGGTGGCGAGGCGATGGGCTGGAGCGGCTCGGTCAGCGATGCCGGGACCGTCGAGGCCATGGTCGCGACAGTCATGGACCGTTGGGGCCGGATCGATATCCTGATCAACAATGCGGGCATCCTGCGCGACAAGAGTTTCGCCAAAACGCCGCTCGATTTCTTCGACGCGGTGATGGATGTGCATGTGCGCGGCTCGTGGGTCTGCACGCAGGCGGTGTGGGAGATCATGCGCGCGCAGGGCTATGGTCGGGTGCTGATGACGACCTCGTCCTCGGGGCTGTACGGGAATTTCGGGCAGGCCAATTACGCCGCGGCGAAGGGCGCGGTGGTCGGGTTGATGAACACGCTCGCCATCGAAGGCGCCAAGCACAACATTCATGTCAACGCGCTGAGCCCCGCCGCAGCGACGCAGATGACCCGCGACCTGCTGCCGCCCGAGGCGCTGGCGCTGCTCGCACCCGAAACGGTGTCGCCCGCCGCGCTGTTTCTGGTGAGCGAGGGCGCGCCCACCAAGACGATCCTTGCCGCCGGGGCCGGTATCGTCGCCCTGCCCGCGATCACCGAAACGCCGGGCATCGATCTGGGTCCTGCCCCCCGCCCCGAGGACGTGGCCGATGCCTTTGCCCGGATCGTCGCGCAGCCCGGTGCCGAAAAGCTGGAGGCGGCATGGGCGCAAACGCAGAAATTCGTCGCGATGGCGGGCAACAGGCGCGGCTGATCCGGCTGGATCGCGCCTGTCGCCGCGCTAGATCGCGCGCATCAGGAAGGAAAGCCCATGAGCAACCCGATTGACGGCTTCACCGTGACCGAGCGTGACATCTGGTATGTTGGCGAGGACCTGCAGCGCCCCGAATGCATCCTTGCCGAACCCGACGGCTCGCTATGGTCGGCGGATGCGCGGGGCGGCGTGGTGCATATCCGACCCGACGGCTCGCAGGCGCTGATCGCGCAGGCGCTCGACGACCGTTTCGGCGCGACCGGGGACGAGGCGCAGCGCTTCACGCAGGGCACGTTGCCGAACGGGCTGGCCTTCGATACCGACGGCTCGGTGCTGATCTCGAATTTCGGCACCGACCGGCTTGAGCGGATGACCCGCGACGGACGGACGAACGTGGTGCTCGATACGATCGACGGCACGCCCATCGGCAAGGTTAATTTCGTGCTGCGCGACAGTCAGGGCCGGATCTGGCTGACCGTCTCGACCCGGATCACCAACTGGATGGAGGCGATCAGCCCGAATATTCGCGACGGCTATGTCGCGGTGCTGGATAAGGACGGCACGCGGATCGTTGCGGACGGGTTCATGTTCACCAACGAAATCCGCTTCGATGCCGCCGAGGAATGGCTCTATGTCGTCGAGACCTCGGCGCGGCGCATCACCCGGCTGAAGATCGGCGCCGGCGCAACCGTCGAGGCGCGAGAAACCTTCGGCCCTGAAGATACCGGCGGTTTTGTCGACGGCATCGCGTTCGACGCCTATGGCAATCTGTGGGGCACGCATGTTATGTCCGACCGGGTCTTCGCGCTGACGCCCGAGGGCGAGTTCCGGGTCATTCTGGACGACGACAATCCCGCCCCCTCGGCCGCGCTTTACGAAGCCTTCGAGCGCGACGCACTGACGCCCAATCACATGCTGGCCTGCGGGGGCACGATCGCACCGTGGTTCGCCTCGGTCACCTTTGGCGGGGCGGACCTGAAGACGGTGTATATCGGCTCGCTCCGGGGGACGCGGATCCCCGCGTTCCGCAGCCCGGTGGCGGGCCTGCCGATGGCGCATTGGCGCTGAGCGCGGGTCACAGCGAACCGGTAGCGAAAAAAATTCTGCCGCCGAAACGGATGCCGCGAATGCATAAGCCTTGTGCAAAGGCTGCGTGGGCACCGGGCATTGCCCTGAAAAACTTTCCCTTTTGCCTCAATAGCTTTCGCCGCAGTGCGGCAAAGGTTGCTTGAATTGTCGCCCTCCTGCGCTAACATGGTAACCATACGTAAGTTTGTTCGGATCCGGTCGCGTGCTGCGGCGTTGTCTCGATAGCGTTCTGGCGCAGGTTTCGGACCGTCTCTCTCCCGCTCATGGCGGGGGTGGGCGCGTGCCCGGAAATTCCGGCTGGCCTATGCCCGGCGTGACTGCGCCAAGATTGCGAGTGAACCAGTGCCTGAAGAAACGCGCCCCGAGGAGCCAAACATCAAGGATACCGTGTCATATTCCGCCCCGTCTTCCCCCTATGAGCGCCTGACAGTTCTGGGCGCCGGCAGCTGGGGTACCGCCCTGGCCATCGTTCTGGCCCGCAACGGACGCAAGGTGCGGCTGTGGTCGCGCCGCCCCGATCAGGCCGAGGCCATCAACGCCACCCGTGAAAATGCCGATTACCTTCCCGGTGTCCCCCTGCCCGACGGCCTGACGGCAACGTCCGATCTGGCCGACGCGCTGAGCGACACCGAAGCGGTGCTGATCGTGACGCCCTCGTCCACGCTGCGGCAGATGTGTCAGGCGATCGCGCCCTACCTGCCCGAAGGCGCGCCCATCGCGCTGGCCTGCAAGGGGGTCGAGCGGGATTCGGGCTATCTGTTGTCCGAAGTCGCCTCCGAAGAACTGCCCGGCCATGTCGTGGGCGCGGTCAGCGGCCCGACCTTTGCCCGCGAGACTGCGCTCGATCATCCGACCGCCGCGACCGTGGCCTTCCCCTTTCGCTACAAGGATAGGCTGCACCCGGAATCCAGCCCTGCCGCTCGGCTGGCTTTGTCCCTGTCGGGCGGGGGCTTCCGGCCCTATGTCTCGGACGATCTGGTCGGCGTCGAAGTGGGCGGTGCGGTCAAGAACGTGATCGCCATCGCCTGCGGGATGATGTCGGGCGCGGGCTTTGCCGAGAATACCCGCGCCGCGCTGATCACCCGCGGCATCGACGAGATGAAGCTGCTGGCCCAGACGCTGGGCGGGCGGCGCGAGACCGTCACCGGCCTGTCGGGCGCGGGCGATCTGACGCTGACCTGTTCCTCGACCACCTCGCGCAACATGAGCCTTGGCACGCAACTGGGCCAAGGCATCGCGCGGCCCAATTGTTTCGAAGGCCGCCCCGTCGTCGTCGAAGGCGAGGTCAACGCCGTCTCGGTCACCGATCTGGCGCACCGGATCAAGGTGCCGATGCCGATCTGCGAGACGGTGAATGCCGTGCTGCACAAGGGCGCTGATCTGCAGGAAGCCTTCAGCGCGCTCTGGGCCCGCCCAATCGAGGCCGAGCCTTTCGCGCTGGACCTGTCGCTGGCCCATCCGACCCCCAATCTTCCGCTGCAATTCGGAGGGAGCTGACCCATGAACGTTCACACCGCCCCGCGCCCGTCCATCGCCGCGCGCCGCTTCACGCTGGCCACCGATCTCGACGGCACCTTTCTGGGGGGCTCGGATACCGACCGCGCCACGCTTTACGGATGGATCGAACAGAACCGCGACACGGTCGGGCTGATCTTCGTCACCGGGCGCGACCCGGAATTCATCATGGAAATGTGCCGCGAACGCGGTCTGCCATGGCCCGAATATGTGGTGGGTGACGTGGGCACCACGATCGCCGAGGTCGGGCCCGACGGGTCGATCGCGCCGATCGAGCCGCTGGAAGAAGACATCGCCCAGCGCTGGGGAGACCGGGGCGACGCCGTGCGCGAGGCGCTCGACGGCCATCCGGGCCTTGCGCTGCAGCCCACCGATTTTCGCTACCGCGTCAGCTATGACCTGACGCCGTCCTCCTATGACGCGACCGCTGAAGCACGGGTCGAGGCGATGGGTCTCGACTGGCTGATCTCGGACAACAAGTATTTCGACGTGCTGCCCAAAGGCGTGTCCAAGGGCCCGTCGATCCGTCGGCTGGTCGAGCATCTGGGCATCCCCGAGGGCCGCGTGCTTTGCGCCGGTGACACGCTCAATGACCTGTCCATGCTGGCCTCAGGGCTGAACGCGGTCGCGGTCGGCAATTCCGAGCCGCTTCTGGTGCATCAGCTCGACGGCGTGGACAGCGTTTATCACGCCAAGGCCCATGGTGCGGCCGGCATTCTGGAAGCCATCGACGCGCTTTCGCTTCACGACATCCCCAAGGGAGCCTGACATGTCCTCCAATCTTGTGATCGTCTACCACCGCCAGCCTTATGAAGAGGTCGAGGTCGACGGGAAGATCGAGTACCGCGAGAACAAAAGCCCCAACGGCATCGTACCGACGCTGAAAAGCTTCTTCGGACGCTTCGACAAGGGGGCCTGGGTCGCGTGGAAACACGCCGAAGACCCCTCGAACCCCGATTTCGAGCGGGTGATCGAGATCGACGACCAATACGGCAAGTACACCGTGACGCGCCTGCCGCTGACGCCCGAACAGGTGACGAGCTTTTACCATATCTCGTCGAAAGAGGCCTTCTGGCCGATCCTGCACGGCTTCAAGGAACGCTACAATTACGACCCCGTCGACTGGCCCACCTTCCGCGAAGTGAACTGGGCCTTCGCCGAAGCCGCAGCGGCCGAAGCGGCCGAGGGCGCGGTGGTCTGGGTTCACGATTACAACCTGTGGCTGGTGCCGGGCTATCTGCGCACCCTGCGCCCGGATGTGAAGATCAGCTTCTTCCACCACACGCCCTTCCCCTCGGCGGATATGTTCAACGTCCTGCCGTGGCGCAAGGAGATCCTTGAAAGCCTTCTCGCCTGCGACGTGGTGGGCTTCCATATCCCGCGCTATGCCAACAATTTCGTCTCCGCCGCGCGCTCGCTTCTCGAGGTCGAGACGCTCAAGCGCGAGAAGGTGCATGACGAGCTGTCCTCGCAGACCACCGCCCTGTCCGAGCAATCGGTCGTCACCGCTGTCGGCTATGAGGGCCGCGTGATCCGCCTGCAGGCCAGCGCCGTGGGCGTCGATGTCGACTATATCGAAAAGGTCGCGACCAGCCCCGATACCGCCGAACGGCTGGCGCATATCAAGGAAGAGCTGGGCGATCACAAGCTGATCCTGTCGGTCGGACGGACCGACTATACCAAGGGCGGGATCGAGCAGTTGCAAAGCTTCGAGCGCCTGATGGAGGCCCGGCCCGATCTGCGCGGCAAGATCCGTCTGATGCATGTCTCGGCGGCGGCGAATGCCAACATGACCGCCTATGAAGAGATCCAGCACGATCTCGAACACATGGCGGGCATGATCAACGGCCGCTATGGGACGTTCGACTGGCAGCCCGTATCGCTGATCTCGCGCCCGGTGCCGTTCCGCGATCTGGTGGCGTATTATCAGGCCGCCGATGTCGCGTGGATCACGCCGCTGGCGGACGGGATGAACCTCGTGTGCAAGGAATATTGCGCGGCGCGGCTCGATGATGACGGTGTGCTGGTGCTGTCCGAATTCGCCGGCGCGGCGGTCGAGCTGGGCTTTGCCGTCCATACCAACCCGTTCTCGCACAAGTCGATGGATCAGGGTATCCAGTATGCGCTGTCGCTGCCCGATACCGAACGGCACGGCCGCATGAAGGCCAACCGCGAAATCGTGCGCCGCCACGACGTGCGCTTCTGGGCCGAGGACCAGATGAAAGTCTTCGGCCACGTCATGTCCTCGGATAGCTGGGCCGCGGGCTGACCCCGCGCCCGCGGCTGCGGGCTGGCGTGCTTTGCAAAACACCCCCGGCCTTGCGGTCCGGGGGTGTTTTGCTTGGACGAAGGGCTGGCGTCCGGGGGGAACGGCCCGAAGGGCCCGTGGGGGGCAGCGCCCCCCGCCCGGTCGCCCGAGACCTCGGCGCCCGAGGCGTCGCGGGCAAGGGCGAAACCGCTCACCCGTCCCGCGCGGACCCGGTCAGCCGATACGGCCGGTGATATAGGCCTCGGTCTGCTTTTCACGCGGATTGACGAAGATCTGCTCGGTCTCGCCGTATTCGATCAGCTTGCCCAGATGGAAGAACGCGGTCTTCTGCGACACGCGGGCGGCCTGCTGCATCGAATGGGTGACGATGATGATCGTGTATTGCTCGCGCAGCTCGTGGATCAGGTCCTCGACAATCGACGTGGCAATCGGGTCGAGCGCCGAGCACGGCTCGTCCATCAGGATCACTTCGGGCCCCGTGGCGATGGTGCGGGCGATGCACAGACGCTGCTGCTGGCCGCCCGACAGCCCGGTGCCGGGCTGGTCCAGACGGTCCGAGACCTCTTTCCACAGCCCCGCCTTCTTCAGCGAGCTTTCGACCAGCGCGTCGGTCTCGGCCTTGGATTTGACCAGACCGTGGATGCGCGGGCCATAGGCGATGTTGTCGTAGATCGACTTGGGGAACGGGTTGGGTTTCTGGAACACCATCCCCACCCGCGCGCGCAGTTCGACCACGTCCAGCGAGGGGCGGTGAATGTCCTCGCCGTCGATGGTGATCTCGCCACCGACGCGGCAGCCTTCGATCGTGTCGTTCATCCGGTTGAAGCAGCGCAGGAAGGTCGATTTCCCGCAGCCCGACGGACCGATGAAGGCGGTGACGGATTTCTCGGGCACTTCCATCGAGACGCCGAAGATCGCCTGTTTCTCGCCGTAATGGACGGTGACGTCCCGGGCCGAGATCCGGCTCTCTGCGCCCGCGCTCGATGCCGGGGCCGACGGGATGATGCGGTTGGCGCCCATGGGCGAGGTATCGGGGGTCGCGTTCATGTCAGGCTTTCCTTTCCAGGCGGCCGCGCAGCCAGATGGCCAGCGCATTGAGCAGGATCATCAGCGCCAGCAGCACGATGATAGCCGCGAAGGTGCGTTCTTCGAAGAAATTGCGGTTCTCGTTGCCCTGCCACAGGTAGATCTGCACGGGCAAGGCGGCGGATTGGTCCATCGGCGTAGCCGGTACGTTGGCCACGAAAGCGTTCATGCCGATCAGGAGCAGCGGCGCGGTCTCGCCCAGCGCCTGTGCGACACCGAGGATCGAGGCGGTCAGGATGCCGGGATAGGTGACCGGCAGGACGTGGTGGAACACCATCTGCGTCTTCGACGCGCCGATCCCCAAAGCCGCCTGCCGCAGCGATGGCGGCACCGCGCGCAAAGCCGAGCGGGTGGCGATGATGATCGTGGGCAGCGTCATCAGTGTCAGCACCAGACCACCCACCAGCGGCGCCGACAGCGGCAGGTGGAAAATATTGATGAACACCGCAGCCCCCAGCAGGCCGAAGACGATCGACGGCACCGCTGCAAGGTTGTTGATATTCACCTCGATCAGGTCGGTGAACGGGTTCTTGGGTGCGAATTCCTCAAGATAGATGGCCGAGGACACGCCGATCGGCACCGCCAGCAGGATCACCACCAGCATCATGTAGAACGACCCCACGAAGGCACCGGCCAGACCGGCCGAGGCGGGCGACGAGCGGCTGTCGACATTGGTGAAGATGTGCCAGGCAAAGGCGCGGTGGACGATGCCCTCTTCGGTCAGCAGATCGATTGCGTCCCGGGCGGCGCGGCTGAGCTGCTGGCGGTCGTCGGGCAGATCGCGCGACAGCTTGCCCTTGGCCCAGTTGTCGCCATCGGCCGACAGCAGAAGCTGCATCTCGCGCCGCTCGCCGATGATCGTCGGATCGGCGAGCACCATGTCGCGCAGCACAAAACGCGCGCCGGAATCGATGATGGATTGCGCCGAGCGGGTATCGATCTCGGTCACGGTTCCGGCGCCGTCAGCGGTCTCGGCTTCGGCCAGCGCCCCCTCGACCGATGAGACGAGGATCCGGTTCCAGTTCACCATCGCCAGACGGCGCTGCCAGCCCAGCATCTCGGCCCGGAAATCGGCGTCCGACTGACCGGCCTGTTGCACTGGCACCTCGGGGACGTTGATGATCTCGGGGTCGAAATAGACCTCGGCATCGATGTTGAACTGCCAGAAGGCCGGCAGACCGTTGGTCAGGATATTGCCGAACAGCACCGCCACGAAGGCCATTGCCGCCAGCACCGAGCCAAGGCCCAGCATCTTGAAGCGTTTCTCGGCGCGGTTGCGGCGCGACAGCGACTTGCGCACCTGCGCGCGACGGCGGGTATTGGCCTCGGCCTCGGTTTCCAGAGCCTCAGTCATTCGTATTGCTCCCGGTATTTCCGCACGATGACCAGTGCACCGATATTCAGCATGAGGGTGATGACGAACAGCGTCAGGCCCAGCGCGAAGGCGACCAGCGATTGCGGCGAGGCGAAATCGGCGTCGCCGGTCAGGGCGGTGACGATGGTCACGGTGAAGGTCGAGACGGGTTCGGTCGGATCGAAGCGAAGGATCGGCGCGTTACCGGCAGCCAGCACGACGATCATCGTTTCACCTATGGCGCGGCTGACGGCCAGCAGGATGGCGCCGACGATCCCCGGAAGGGCCGCGGGGACGATGACCATGCGGATGGTTTCCGACTTGGTCGCGCCCAGCCCCAGCGAGCCGTCGCGCATCGCGCGCGGGACCTGACGGATGATGTCGTCGGACAGCGAGCTGATGAAGGGAATGATCATAATCCCCATCACGATCCCCGCCGTAAGCGCCGAGGTGGCGTTGATGCCAAAGCCGATGAAATCACCGAAAGCCGACAAAGCGGGGCCCACGGTGACCAGCGCGAAGAAGCCGTAGACAATGGTCGGGATCCCCGCGAGCACCTCGATCACCGGCTTGATGACATTGCGCAGCCGGGGCGTGGCGTATTGTGTGAGCCAGATGGCCGACATCAGACCCACGGGCAGCGCGACCAGCATGGCGATCGCCGAGATCATCACCGTGCCTGCCAGCAGCGGAAGCATCCCGTAGCTGCCCGATGCCTCGTTCGAGGTGGTCGAATAGCCGGGGTTCCAGACCGTGCCGAAGAAGAAATCGACCGGCGAGACATAGGTGAAGAAGCGCACGGTCTCGGTGACCAGCGACACGACGATGCCGATCGTGGTCAGGATGGCGACGATCGAACAGAAGATCAGCACCGTCTTGATGACGGTTTCGACATGATTGCGGGCGCGCAGGCGCGGGCTCAGCCGGGCGCGCATCACCAGAAGACCGGCAACGCCCAGAAGCGCCCCCAAAGCCACGATGCTAAGCCGCAGGATGGTCATGAACCGCGCGAGCCCTTCGCCCGCTTCGGCTTCCCAAGGCGCGATCTCGCCCGCGACGCCGAAGCCCGAGGCGATGTTGCGCAGGCGCGCGGCGGCGCTGGCATATTCGGTGGTGCCGGGCAGGATCTCGGCGGGGATCTGACTGGCGATGTACCAGTCCTGGATCATGCCCGAGGTCACAACCCAGATCAGCAAAACAAAGAGCAGCGGCACCGTGGCCCAGAGCGCCAGAAACGCCCCGTGGTATTGCGGTCGGCTGTGCAGTCGAGAGGCGCCTGCAAGGGCGCGGCTACGGGAAACGCCCTGTTGATAGGCGACGCCCATCAGGATCAGGGCAAGGGCGGCGATCAGGACGCTGGTCATGCGCGCGGCTTCACATCTGGGGCAAGGGAATGGCGCCCCGGAGAATTCCGGGGCGCCATCGTTACAGGCTGGCCATTACTGGCTGACGGTCACACCGTTCGTGAAGTTCTCGAGAACTTCGGCGGTTTCTTCCGCAGGCGCCGGGATCATGCCGGCTTCTTCCAGACGGCCACCGGCACCGGCCATGGCATCCGACAGGAAGAACTGAACGTATTCCTCGATGCCGGGGATGACGCCGATATGCTCGCCCTTCACGTAGAAGAACAGCGGGCGCGAGACCGGGTATTCGCCCGAAGCGACGGTTTCCAGCGAGGGCGTGACGCCCGACATGGTGGCGACGCGCAGGGTGTCGGTGTTCTGCTCGTAGAACGACAGGCCGAACACGCCGACGGTGTTGGCATCCGACGACAGGCGGGCCAGCGTCTCGGTGTAGTCGCCGGCGATCTCGATCACGTTGTCCTGACGCAGTTCGCCGCAGACTTCGTGGTCGACATCTTCACCCATGACCGCTTCGCAGCCCGGGAAGACGACTTTTTCTTCGAACACTTCGCGGGTGCCGTGGTTCGAGGCAGGGATCGCCATCATGATCGGCTGCTCGGGCAGCGAGGGGTCGATATCCGACCACAGGGTCGGCTGCTCGGTGCCTTCGGGCAGGTTGGCCGCGATCGCCTGATAGACGAATTGCGGCTCGAGCACGAATTCCGGGCCTTCGGCGGCCGAGGCGAAGACGATGCCGTCATAGCCGATGCGGATTTCGCGGATGTCGCTCACGCCGGCGGCGGCGCAGGCTTCGATTTCCGAGCCACGGATCGGGCGCGAAGCGTTGGCGATGTCGATGGTTTCCGGGCCGACACCGGCGCAGAACTGGCGCAGACCGCCCGACGAACCGCCCGAAGCGACGACGGGGGTTTCGAATTCGGGGAACATCTGGCCGAATTCTTCGGCCACGATCGAGGCGAAGGGAAGCACGGTCGACGAGCCGGCGATCTGGATGTTGGTGCGGCTCTGCGCGAAAGCGGGCGCGGCGACCATGACACCGGCGGCAGCGATGATCGCGAGGCGGCTCGTGGTTTTGACGAACATAAGGTTCACTCCTGGGTCGGTTCGGGGTCCAGCCCCTCTCTTGAGGCTGTGCACCGGGTACGCCCGTTGCATGACGCTTCTGTCACGCCTGCATGACACTTCTGTAACAGCGCCCGACACAAAGACCGCAAAGACCGTCCCTCCGACGAACCGCCGAGCGTCGGGAATGCAGGATAGCTTCGGGTTTTCAGAAGGTTAGAGCGTCAGCTCTGAGGCCCACGGTGGATTGGCCCCTGCCCGGCTGACCGTTACCGCCGCCGCCGCTGCGCCAGTCTTCAGCGCACGAGCCAGGGCCGATTCGCCGATCTGCGCCAGTGAGTCGCGACTCAGCTCGCCCTGTTCGCGCAGGCTCGCCAGCACGCCTGCGTTGAACGTATCGCCCGCACCGACCGTATCGACGACACTGACGCGCTGCGCGGGCTCAAAAACCCGGCCCCGGCGCGTGACCGCCGTGGCGCCCACCCCGCCATCCGTCAGGAACACGACCGACGTCGCGCCGTTGAGCAGACGCGCGACATAGGCCTCTCCTTCCCCGCGCGCGAGCCAGTCGAGATCCTCGAGCGAGATCTTCACGATATCGGCCAGCGCCAGCATCCGGTCGAGCCGCGCGCGATAGGCGGTTTCGTCGGTGATGAAGCCGGGGCGGATATTGGGGTCGATCATCGTCACATGCCCGTCGCGCGCGGCGCGGGTCATCAGCCCCTCATAGGTGGTGCCGCAGGGCTCGACCACCAGCGAGATCCCCCCGAAGAACAGCGCCTGCGGCTGCAGCGTGCTCATCTCGGCGGGCAGATCCTCGGGTGACAGCATCCGTCCGGCGGTATTCTCGTCGTAAAAAGCATAGGTTGCGTGCCCGTCCACCAGACGCACGAAGGCCAGCGTGCAGGGCCGGTCGGAAGTCACGCAAAGGCCGGTATCGACCTGTGACGCCGTCAGCCTGTCGCGCAGCATGTCGCCGAAGAAATCCGCGCTCAGCCCCGACAGGAAGCGCGCGGGCGCACCCAGCCGGCCAAGCGCAATGGCGGTGTTGAACACCGCGCCGCCCGGATGCGGCGCGAAAGCGCCCGAGGAGTCGGGCAGCATGTCGATCAGGGCTTCCCCACAACACAGGATCATCGCGCTCCCCCTTTCGCCGCTAAGCCGCACAGAACCGCGAAACGACCCTTCTGTCAATAAATAACACTTCTTGATTTATTGCGTGCCGGGCGCCGGAGGCGGATCTTGCCGGATCACCACATCGGCAGCGCGCGAGCATTGCTGCGTCAGCCGGGCATTGGGCAGATCGTTGACCATCGCGCGGGCCCGCGCGGCGGGCTGGTCGAAACCGTGACCCTGCCAGCGACGGATCAGCCGCGTGGAAAGCACCTTTTCATCGACCTCAAGCCAGACGCTGGCATCCCAGAACCGCGCAAGCGCGTCCCATGGACGGTGATCGAGCAGCAGGTAATTGCCCTCGACCACGATGATCCGCGCCTCGGGGTGGATTTCGCGCGCCGAAGCCCGCGACAGGTCCAGATCGCGGTCGAAAAGCGGCACGCAGACGGGGCCGTTATCGGCCCTGAGCCTTTCGAGATCGCGTAGGATCGTGTCGACATCGAAGGTCCAGGGCGCGCCCTTGCGCCGCCGCCATTGCCCGGAATCGCCGCGCTGGTCGAGCACCGCGTTGTCGAGATGGTAGCCGTCCATCATCACCACCGCCGCCTCGCATTCCAGCGCCGCGCCCAGTCCGGCGGCCAGCTTGTCGGCAAGGGTGGATTTCCCGCTGGCGGGCGGTCCGGCGAGCGCCACGAAGCGACGCGCGCTGCCCGTGCCGAGACGGGACAGGACCTGAGCGACGACGCCCTCCAATTCCATGAAGCCCCCTCCTTGCAGCCTGTGGTCGCGGGGCAAGTCTATAGCACCCGGCCTGCTGACCATAGAGCGGGGGACGCGGTCAGACCCAGATACCGCTCAGATAGTCGCGCAGTGACGAATCAAGGATACGCCGCCACAGCGTCCTTCGCCGCGAATGCACATCTTCCGAGATCGGACCGATTGCCTGATGAGACAGTTTCAGCCGCGAACCCGTTTCGTGATCGGCAAGATCGAAATGCACGCGGCCCGCGACGATGCCATTGACCCCGAACCATCCGCTCAGATAGAGGCGCTTGTCGGGTTCGACCAGATCGACCACCGCCCAGATGGCCGCCCGCCCGCCCGAGGCTTCCTCGACCAGCGGCGCGCCGAGCTGCGCGCTCAGCGACAGGTGCCCGTCGGGACCGGTGACGCGCGCGTCGGTCGGCCACCATGCATCCAGCCCAAGCGTCAAGGCCGCGAAAACGCTGGCGGCGGCCACCGGGTAATCATGCTCTTGCCGGATATCTAGCCCCGGGACACCATGACCGATCATCGCGACCTCGCGTCGTGTAGGCTGGCCGAAATGACCCGCTCGCTTCAGTGAAAAATCGCCTGAACCAATAAAAAGCTACAAGGATCGTAGACCGGTTTCCCCCGGGGTCAACCGCGGGGCCGCTACTTTCCTTTTGGTTTGGAATCAGCGCCCTAAAGCTTGCCGAAGTAAGATGCCGCCACGCCGAATGAATTCTGATTGTGCCAATTGCCCTGTCCGGACGCGTTCGGGGTATGTGACAGATTGTCGCAACAAGGCATCAGCCCGCCACGCGGCGCGCAAGGCCGGGCGCGTGGCGCGCGGCAAGGCTCTCAGCGCGGCACGCCCGGCCCGCAGCCTGTCGCGCATCTCGCGGGCCAGCCGGGCGATGCTTGCGGGGTCGTCCTGCGGCAGAGCCTGCTGCCCCGCCGCTTCAAGCGCCGGCACGGCCAGAAGGTAATTCGCAAGGCCCTGCGCCTGCCCCGCCACGCGCGCGGCGGCGCTGTCAGGCCCGCCCAGCGCCCGGACACTCGCCACCATCAGCGCGCCCGATGTCGCGTCGAGAAAGCGCAGCAGCGCCGCCTCGTCCGGAAACGGCGCTTGCGTGCCGATCTCGGCTTCGCGCGCGTCGATCATCTCGGCCAGTGGCGCCGGATCGAGGCCCGCGCGCAACAGCGCCTGTAGCGGGGCCGCGACCTCGTGCGCCTTATGCTCGCCCATCTCCAGCACATCGCGCCAGAATTGCAGGCGCATCTGCGCGATGATCGGCTCTTTCGTCACCCACGGCGCGCGGGCGATTTCCAGATTGAAGGCGTAGAGCGTGAAAAGCGGGCCACGCGCGGCGACCGGCGCCGCCATCGCTGCAAGGAAGCGGTCGGGGTCGCCCTTTTGAACAAGGGCCGCACAGGCGTTGATTTGCGTGGCTGTCAGAGCGGGCGCATCCATAGGAGCGCCATAGCGCGGCGCAGGCGCGATGGCCAGAGGTTCAGTCCGCCCCGATAAAGGCAATGACCCGCTGCAGCGTCTCGGGATCGTCGACCACCGACAAATGCGTAGCCCCGGTCAGTGCGTATTCGCCCCGATCCGTGATCGCCGAAAAGGTGGGTTCGTATTGCTCGGCCACGAAGGCTTCGTCCTGCGCGCCCGCGATCAGCACGAAGGGCGGCAAAGCCGCGATCTCGGCCTGCCAGTCGCGGCGTGGCGAAAACCCGGTATTCAGCCGGTAGGAATACGCCCGTGTCGCGGTCTGTCCCAGCGGGCCGTCGAGCACCGAAGACGGGAAGCGGAACTGGATCACCGGCAGATGGTTCAGCGCGGTGACATGCGCCATGTTAAGCATGCTGAGACCGATGACCCGCCGCGTCAGCACATTCGCCCAGCCGCCCGAATTGGGGCGCGTGGTGGGCGCGTCGTACTGCACGAAGGGCGCCAGCAGCACCGCGCGGTCGATCATCGCGCCATGCTTTCCGCCGGCAAAGCGGATGACCAGCCCCCCGCCCGAGGAATGGCCCAGCATCACGACGCTTTGCCCCTCGCGCGCGGTCTGGGTGATGAGATCGGCGAGATCATCCTCGAACTGGCCGATGTAATCGACATCGCCGCGCCGCTGCGGGTCGGGCCCGTGGCCGCGCAAATCCGGGGCGATCACATCGATCCCGGCTTCGGCCAGCGCAGACCCGAGACCCGCGAACTGCGCCGAATGCCAGCCCGAGCCATGCACCGCCACCAGAAGCGGCGCGTCGTCGCGTCCCGAAAGCCATTGCCGATAGCCCAGCGCGGCCCCGTCGCGCGCTGTGTAAGCCTGAAGCTCGGGCATTTCCGCCCGCTGCAGGACCGAGAAATCCAGCCCCTCCCCCTCGGCCCGCAGATCGCTCTTCGGGCGATCACTGACAATAAGGCCCAGCGCTATGGTTGCAGGAATTGCCACGAAAAGCGCGGCCGAGACGGCAATCTTGGTCAATAAACTCATTGAGGCTCCACGACGACGAGTCGGTAATCGAAACTGTCGCCGTGCAGTTTCCAGCAATTGATCTCGGACTTAAAGGCCTCAACCAGCGCATTGTCGCGCTCATTGGCCAATTGCGCTTCGAGCGGCTCGTAATAAGCGGCCCATCCGGCCCGCCCTACCCAGCGCGCGCCGATGACGCGCCAGCCCGCCTGCGCGATCTCGCCGTCCAGCGCGGCGGTATCCGACAGCGTCACCCCTTCGGACGCGAAGTAATCCACGACCGCCTGCGGGCGCTCCGTCCCGGTCCAGCGCAGATCGGAAAACGCGACCCGCCCGCCCGGCGCCAGATGCGCTCGCCATGCCGCAAGCGCCGCGCCGACGCCAAGGTTATAGACCGCGCCAGCCGACCAGATCAGGTCATAGGGCCCGGCGGGCGGCGCGCGCATATCGCCGACAACCGCCTCGGCCCGGGGGTATTTTCCCGCGACCACATCGACGAAGGGCTCGGCCGCATCCAGCGCGACAACACGCCCGCGCGGCACCGCCGCGATGAGCGTGCCGGTATCCGCCCCGATCCCGCAGCCCGCGTCCAGCACCCGCGCATCGGCGGGCGTCTGCGCCACGTCGAGCGCCCAGCGCAGGCTTTCGGCGTCGCCCGGCCCGGCCCGTTCGAGGGTGAGGAAAAGGTCGATGATGGACATGGCGGCTCCTGTTCGTTCCCGTCGCCAAACAGGTAGGGCAATCCCCGCGCAGGGCACGGACCAAGACGCCCCCTGCCCCGTGAAATCGCTCACATCTGCGGTTCGATCCCGTCGCGCAGAAGCTTCCAGCGGATCGCATCGAGCAGCGCGGTGAACGAGGCATCGACGATGTTGGGGCTCACCCCCACCGTCGACCAGCGCTGCCCCTTGCCATCCTCGCTGTCGATAATGACGCGGGTCACGGCCTCGGTCCCGCCCTGCGTGATCCGCACGCGGAAATCGACCAGCTTCATATCGTCGATCGAGGCCTGATAGGGCCCCAGATCCTTGGCCAGCGCCTTGGACAGCGCGTTGACCGGGCCACGATCGGTGCCGCTTTCATCGACGCTCTCGCTGACCGACAGCGTCTTGGTATCGCCGATCTTAACCACCACGACCGCCTCGGACACGCTGACCATCTGGTCATAGCGGTTCTTGCGGCGCTCGACGGTGACACGGTAGCGCTTGATCTCGAAGAAGCGCGGCATAAGGCCCAGCTGTTCGCGTGCCAAAAGATCGAACGAGGCCTGCGCACCGTCATAGGCATAGCCCTGATCCTCGCGCGCCTTCACCTCGTCGAGGATGCGCGCCAGCCGGGGATCGCCCGCCTCGACCTCGATCCCCGCCGCCTTCAGCCGCGCGCGCAGGTTCGACTGCCCGGCCTGGTTGGACATCGGGATCAGCCGCGTATTGCCCACCCATTCGGGCACGATATGCTCGTAGGTGGTCGGATCCTTCAGGATCGCGCTCGCATGCAGCCCCGCCTTATGCGCAAAGGCCGAGGCCCCGACATAGGGCGCCGAGCGCAGCGGCACACGGTTCAGGATATCGTCAAGCTTGCGCGACAGCCGCACAAGGCCCGTCAGCCCTTCGCGGGTGATGCCGGTCTCATAGGCGCTGGCATAGGGTTCCTTCAGCAACAGCGTCGGGATCAGGCTGGTCAGGTTGGCATTCCCGCAGCGCTCGCCCAGACCGTTCAGCGTGCCCTGAATCTGGCGCGCGCCCGCATCGACAGCGGCCAGCGAGCAACCGACTGCATTGCCGGTATCGTCATGGCAATGGATGCCCAGACGATCGCCCGGAATGCCCGAGGCGATCACCGCGCCCACGATGCGCCCGACCTCGGCAGGCAAGGTGCCGCCATTGGTGTCGCACAAAACCACCCAGCGCGCGCCCGCCTCGTGAGCAGCCTTGCAGCAGGCCAGCGCGTAGTCGGGATTGGCCTTGTAGCCGTCGAAGAAATGCTCGGCATCCAGAAGCGCCTCGCGCCCCTGCGCAACCATATGCGCGACCGAGGCGCGAATATTCTCGAGATTTTCCTCAAGCGTGATGCCCAATGCGGTGGTCACGTGGAAATCATGCGACTTGCCGACAAGACAGACCGCCTTGGTGCCCGCATTCATGACCGCCGCCAGAACCTCGTCGTTCTCCGCCGAGCGGCCCGCGCGCTTGGTCATCCCGAAGGCGGTGAAGGTGGCGCGTGTTTCGGGCTTTGCGTCGAAGAATTCGCTGTCGGTCGGGTTCGCGCCCGGCCAGCCACCCTCGATATAATCGATCCCCAGATCGTCGAGCGCCGCGGCGATGACCCGCTTCTCGGGGGTCGAGAACTGCACCCCCTGCGTCTGCTGCCCGTCGCGCAGGGTGGTGTCGTAGAGATAGAGCCGCTCGGTCACGCCGCGCCCCCTTTCAGATCGAAAACACGGCCAGCCGACAGACCCGCAAGACGAGACAGGACCACCGCTGCCGCCCTGCCTGCCGCGCCCCTTTCACTTTGTTCCAAATACTCCACGGGGGTCCGGGGGTGTGAAATCCCCGGTTCCGCACGGGCCATAAGCGCCGCCATCAGGCTCATCTCACAACCCCCCCAGCTTCGCCGCGTCGAACCCCGCGCCGGGGACCAGTTCGACCCCCGCTTTCGACATCCGCACCTCGACGCCCGCCTCGATCAGCGCGGTTTTCAGCACGTCCACGGGGGCGAAATCCTTGGTCTCCATCGCGGTCGCCCGGAGAGCGGCCAGCTTGGCCGCAAGGGCCGACAGGTCGACGCCCTCGGCCCAGTCGCCCATCCCAACCTCCAAAAGGCCCAGCAGGCGGGCCGAGGCCAGAAAGACGCCCTTTTCGTAGAAGCAATCCTTCTGCGGGTTGCCGGCAATCGCCTTGGCCAGCGCGTGCAGCCGGGCCATCGCGCCCGCGACATTGAGGTCGTCGGCCAGCGCCTCGACGATCTCGGCGTCGGGGCCGGTGGGCTCGGCATCCGCGACCATGGCGCGCCAGCCGCGCAGGATGCCCTCGGCTTCGCGCGCGCGCTCGGCCGTCCAGTCCATCGGCTTGCGGTAATGCGTGGACAGCATGACGAAGCGGATCACCTCGCCCGGATAGCCCTGATCGAGAAGCTCGCGCACGGTGAAGAAGTTGCCCAGCGACTTGGACATCTTCTTGCCCTCGACCAGCAGCATCTCGTTATGCATCCACACCCGCGCGAAGCCTCCGTCCGGATGGGCGCAGCAGCTTTGCGCGATCTCGTTTTCGTGGTGAGGGAATTGCAGGTCGATGCCACCGCCATGGATATCGAAGGACTCGCCCAGCAGCTCATAGGACATGGCCGAGCATTCGATATGCCAGCCCGGACGCCCCCGGCCCCACGGGCTGTCCCAGCCCGGCAGCCCGGCATCCGAGGGCTTCCACAGCACGAAATCCATCGGGTCTTCCTTGTAGGGCGCGACCTCGACGCGAGCGCCCGCGATCATGTCGT
Organism: Rhodobacter sp. NTK016B; assembly: GCF_017303295.1. GTDB lineage: Bacteria > Pseudomonadota > Alphaproteobacteria > Rhodobacterales > Rhodobacteraceae > Pararhodobacter. The sequence continues at coordinate 145,714 of NZ_JAFKOK010000001.1, forward strand.
CGACCGACCGGCCCGAAAGCTTGCCGTAATCAGGATACGAGCGGACCTTGAACAGGACATGCCCTTCGACCGCATAGGCGTGGCCCCTGGCGATCAGATCCTCAATCATAGCGATCATCGCGCCGATATACTCTGTCGCGCGCGGCTCATGCGTGGGCGTCAGCGCGCCCAGCGCGCCCATATCGGCGTGATACCAGCCGATGGTTTCCTGCGTGCGCTGATGGATCAGTTCTTCCAGCGTGCCCTCGGCCCCCGCCTCCTTGCGCGCCAGCGCGGTCGCGTTGATCTTGTCGTCCACGTCGGTGAAGTTGCGCACATAGGTGACGTGATCCTCGCCGTAGACATGCCGCAAGAGCCGGAACAGCGTGTCGAAAACCAGCACGGGCCGGGCATTGCCCAGATGCGCGCGGTCATAGACGGTCGGGCCGCAGACATACATCCGCACATTGTCGGGATCCGAAGGCGCGAAGTCTTCCTTCGCGCGGGTGCGGGTGTTGTAGAGGCGGATAGCCGTCATGTGATCGTCTCCCCTGATCGCGACAAATCGGGCACCCCCGCGCGGGGTGGGCTATGCGCTTCTCATGAGGAAAAGACAACGCCCCGCGCGAGCCAAAGCTCAGCGGGTAATGCAGCAAATGAAGATGCGCAGCGTGGTCATGGCAGGGCGAATAGCACCAGGGCGGGCCTCGCGCAAGCGTTCAGCGCAGCGCGTTGCCGGTGGCGCCCGGCAGCGTGCGGCGGCCCGCCCGGACCTCGCGCCATGTCATCAGCAGCCCGCCCGCCACGACGATGCAGGCGCCGGTGATGCTGACCGCATCAGGCCACAGGTCGAAAACGGCAATGTCGTAAAGCGCGGCCCAGACCAGCGTGATGTAGAAGAACGGCGCGACGAAGCTGACATCGGCCAGCCGGTTCGCGGTCAGAAGCAGGATCTGCGCGCTGACCATGACGACGCCGATGGCGATAAGGGCGGCCCAGACCTGCGGGCTTTGCGGCCATGTCAGGACCGGGGCGGCGATCAGCGCCGAAATCCCCATCCCCATCGCGTTGTTGATCAGCATCGTGCGCCCGAAGGGTTCCGAGGTGGCGAGCCGCTTGATGAAGATATTCTCGATCCCCATGCAGACGGCGGCCCCCAGCGCCAGCAGCGCCGCGGGCTGGATCACGCCCGCGCCGGGCCGCAACAGGATGGCCGCGCCCGCCATCGCGATGCAGGCCGCCGCCCAGCGCCACGGCCCGACCCGCTCGCCCAGAACGAGGATCGCGAAAGCCATCGTCGCCACGGGGCTGGTGAAGCTGAGCGCGTTGGCATCGGCCAGCGGCAGATGCGCCGAGGCCGCGAACATCAGCCCGCCGCCGGTATAGCCCAGCATCGTGCGGATCAGGTGACGGCGGTAATGCGGGCGCGGCGTATCTGCGCTCTGACGCCATGGCTGGCGTCCGGTGGCCCGGCGCAGCCCGAGGAACAGCGCGACCGCGACGAAGCCCCACAGGAACCGCGACTGGCTTATCATCAACGGATGGATCTGCTGCCCCAGCGCTCCGCTGCCCAGCGCCTTGGCGATCAGCGTGGTGCCCGCAACCAGCATCGTGCAGCCGAGCATGGCAAGAACGGCGGCAAGAAGGGTCGAGCGCATGGGCATGTCCGTCTGAAGGGTGCCCGACGGATCTAGGTCGTTAACAGGCGAAAGGAAAGACCGCAGGCGATGCGGCGCGGGCGAAGGGCTCTTCCGCGCGCCCAGCGGCCCCTTCCCCGGCGAAAAGCGCCCCTTTGCGCGCTAAGGTTGCGCAAACTTGATCTCAATCAAAGCGGCGGTCGCAATTAACCTGTTCCTTGGACGCATCAAAGCGGCACAGGCCGCGCCCCGTACGGTGCTTTGGAGATCGCGATGCGTCTGACCACACGAACCAACCTTGCCCTGCGCACCCTGATGGTCTGCGCCGTCAATCCCGAGCGGATCGTACGCAAGAGCGACGTGGCGAAGGCAATCAACGCCTCGGAGAACCATCTGGCGCAGGTCGTCAACCAGCTTGGCCAGTCGGGTTTCATCACCACGCTGCGGGGACGCCATGGCGGCTTCACGCTGGCGCGTCCGGCGGCCGAAATCTCGGTCGGCTCCGTGTTCCGCGCCTTCGAGGCCGAGCTGCCGTTCATCGAGTGTTTTTCGGACGACAATACCTGCCCGCTCAAGGGCGTCTGCCGCATGTCGCAGCATCTGACCCGCGCGGTCGAAAGCTTCTATGCCTCGCTCGACCCGGTAACGCTGGGCGAACTGACCGATTGCAACGAGGGGCTCGAAGCGATCCTGTCGCTGGAAGACTGCACGCGCCGGGTCAACACCGCGCGCTGCGCTCAGGCGCAGGCGGTTCCGGCCTGACAAGTCTGACGAAACAGATCAGAAGGTGATGCGCAGACGGTCGCGCATGATCTCGATGCGCGAGAAGCGTTCGAGATAGCGCATCCCCAGCAGCGAGCCATGCAGCTCGCCCTCATTCACCAGCGCGCGCACGCGTCGCGCCTCATGCCCTTCCAGCGCCACCCGGTCGAGCGTCACCTGCGCGGTGCGGGTCATGCCGTTGGCGGTGCTCGCAAGCCCGAGATAGCGCAGATCGTCTTCCGTGAACCCCAGCTTCGCCGCATCCTCTTGCGTCAGGACCATGTCGGTGGCCCCGGTATCGAGGATGAAGCGCACCGGCGTCGCCACGCCGTTCGGCCCGGTGATATCCAGCGTCACATGGTATTGCCCGTCAAAGGCCCGCCGCAGGATCAGGCCGTCGCCCTCTGCCGTCTGGACCGCCGCGCGCGAGAATTGCGTGCTGTCCCAAAGCCCGTACGCCGCCGCCGCACCGACGAAGATCAGCGCCCAGAGGATCGCGTGCCGCAGAAACGTCAACAGCCGCCCCTGCGTGGCGACCAGCGCGTAACCGACCAGCGCAACACCCAGCACGCCCAGATAGACAAGGCGCGCGATGTCGTCGTCGGTGAGCTGTTGCAGAGCGTCCATCCGGGCCTTTCCAACTGCGGGATGGATCAAATGTAGGCCGCCGCCGCCGATCTTCACAGAGGACGCAGTGTCACGTCAGCGTCAGAACAGCCCCTGACAGCCCTTACCCGACGCTCAGCCCCCGATCACCCCGGCGGCGCGCGCGCCGTTCAGCACGAATTGCGTCGCCAGCGCGGCCAGCAAAAGGCCCATGAGCCGCGTGACCACCATCTCGCCCACCCGGCCCAGCAGCCGCTCGAGCAACGGCGCGAGCAGGAAAAAGGCGAAAGCCGATCCGACAACCAGCAACATCACTGCGTGCACCGCCAACGCCCCGGTCATGGTTTCGGTCTGGTTGACCAGCAGGATCATCGACGCCATCGCGCCCGGCCCGGCCAGAAGCGGCATCGCCAGCGGAAAAACCGAGGGGTCGGGCGATTGCTGCGCGTGCCCCTCGCGCCGGGGCTGGCGCCGGTCGAACAGCATGTCGAGCGCGGTCAGGAATAGCAGCACCCCGCCCGAGATCTGGAAGGCGGGCATCGAGATGCCGATGGTCGACAGGATCGTCTCGCCTGCCAGCCCGAACACGGTCAGCAGCGCCGCCGCAATGATACAGGCGCGCACCGCTACGATGCGGCGCTGGCGCACATCCATCCCGGCGGTGAGCGGGATGAAAAGCGGCGCAAGCCCGATCGGATCGATGATCACGAAAAGCGTGACGAAGGCCGTGGTGAGAAAGGCGATATCGGGCATGGCTCAAGGCTTCCCGCGTCGGGGAGCCTGTGTCAATCGCCGATCACGCCGGGACGGGCGTCAATCGGCTGTGATTTGACCCGCCACGGCGGCGGCGTAGGGTGGCGGGACTTCACCAGACAAGGTTCACCAGACAAGGATCGTCGCCCATGACACTGCGTTTGCCTTTGGCCGCGCTGGCCACGCTGATCGCCCTGCCGGTCGCGGCCCAGGATCTGGGCCCGGCCGATGTGACGGATATCGAAACGGTGATGGCTTGCCCGCGTGATCAGGGACCGGACGCGGCCTATTGGGCCTGCCTCGAGGGATCGGGCATGAGCCCCGGCGCGCTGGCCTTCGCGCGGACCCTGGCCGGTGCCGACGATCTGCCGGGGCCCGGTTTCATGCTGGCCTTTACCGAGCTGGGTCCGGTGGATCTGGCCGATGTGGTTCTGCCCTTCCTTGCCAATACCAACGATCAGTCGCTTCTGGTGAACGGCGCCGACGGCCCGATGCAGCCGCAACTCGGGGCGCGCCCCGACGACGCGCAGAGCCGCGCCCTGATGCGGGAATACCCGGACGCAATGCCCGCCTTCCGCATGGCGGTGGTGGGGCATCGGCGGGTGGGCGTCGAGCAGCGCTTTGTGATCTCGGACGAGATCACCGATGGCTGCCGCGCCTGCGCGCATCTCGGTCTGGCCTTGTCGGCAATGGTGTTTCGCGACGGGGTGCTGGATCGGGTCGAACCGCTGGGCTGGCTACCCGCCGGAATCGCCGCGCCCGAAGCCCTGTCCGAAGAGCTGAAAGCGGGCAGCGAGCGCGCGCTGCAGATCGCGCTGACAATGCGGGGCTACGCGCCGGGGCGGATGGATGGCAGGCCGGGGGACACAACCGATGCGGCGTTCCAGACCTTCCTGACCGACCACTGCCTGCCCCCGCAGGACAGGCCCGGAGACGCGGCTATCGCCCTGCTGATCGGCAGCCCGATGATCGATCCGCGCGACCAGATGACACCGCCCGACTGCGCCGAATAACGCGGTCGGGCGGGGATTCATCATACATTGGCGAGGACAATGTCAGGCCTTATTATGCCTGACATTCACTCTTGAGCGTTTTCAAGCGCTTCCGTCGCCTTCATCCACAAAGCCTCGGCCCGGTCGAGGCCTTCCATGACCTCGGCATACTTGCGATTCCAGACGTCGAGATCGCCTTTGCGACCGTCTTCGTAAAGCGCGGGGTCGGCCAGTTTCTTGGCCAGCTTTTCGCGCATCTCTTCCAGCTTCTCGACCCTCTGCTCGCATTTACGCAGCTCGGATTTCAGCGACTGAACCTGCTCGCGCGTGGCCTTGGGCTTGGCGGGTTTCTCGGCCTTGGGCTTTTTCTCGCTCTCGTCGCCCCCCAGCAGCAGCGCGCGGTAGCTGTCGAGATCGTCCTCATAGGGCGCGACACCGCCATCCTTGACCAGCCACAGACGGTCGGCCACCAGCGACAACAAATGCATGTCGTGGCTGACAAGGATCACCGCGCCGGAATAGGCGGTCAGCGCCTCGACCAGCGCCTCGCGGCTCTCGATATCGAGGTGGTTTGTCGGCTCGTCGAGGATCAGAAGATGCGGCGCGTCGATCGTCGCCAGCAGCAGCGACAGACGCGCTTTCTGGCCCCCCGACAGACGCCCCACCACGGTCTCGGCTTGATCGGCCATCAGGCCGAAACCGGCCAAGCGAGCACGGAGGCGCGGCTCGCCCTCGGTCGGGCGCAGGCGGCGGACATGCTGAACGGGCGTCTCGTCGAGATGCAGCTCGTCAACCTGATGCTGGGCGAAATAGCCGACGCGCAGCTTGCCCGCGACGGTCATCGCCCCGGCCATCTTGTCGAGCTTGCCCGCGAGCAGTTTCGACAGCGTCGATTTCCCCTCGCCATTACGACCCAGCAGCGCGATGCGGTCGTCCTGATCAATCCTGAGCGACAGTTTGCGCAGCACGACATGATCGCCATAGCCAACCGACACGCCCTCCATGGCGATGATCGGCGGCGAGAGTTCTTCGGGCGCGGGGAAGGTAAAGACGTGTTTCGCCGCCTCATGCGGGGCGGTGATCGGCGTCATCTTTTCAAGCTGCTTCACCCGGCTCTGCGCCTGCCGGGCTTTCGACGCCTTGGCCTTGAAGCGGTCAACGAAGCTTTGCAGATGCGCGCGGCGGGCATCCTGTTTCTTTGCCTCGGCTGCCTGCACCGCGCGCTGTTCAGCGCGGGTCTTGGCGAAAGTGTCGTAGCCGCCGGAATAGAGCGTGAGCTTCTTGTCCTCCAGATGCAGGATCGCGCCCACGGCCCGGTTCAGAAGCCCCCGGTCGTGCGAGATCACGATCACCGTATGGGGATATTTCGCCAGATAGCTTTCAAGCCACAGCGCGCCTTCGAGGTCGAGATAGTTCGTCGGTTCGTCGAGCAGCAACAGGTCGGGCTGTGCAAAGAGCACCCCCGCCAGCGCCACGCGCATCCGCCAGCCGCCCGAGAAATCGGAACACGGCATCAGCTGTTCCTCGGCGGTGAAGCCAAGGCCCTTGAGGATCGCCGAGGCCCGCCCCTCGGCCGACCACGCGTCGATATCGGCCAGACGCGCCTGCACCTCGGCGATGCGGTGGGCGTCGGTGGCGGTTTCGGCCTCGGCCATGAGGGTCGCGCGTTCGGTATCGGCCTGCAGCACGGTATCGAGCAGCGAAGTCGAGGATGACGGGACCTCTTGCGCGACCCCGCCGATCCGCGCGCGGTTGGGCAGGCTGATCGTGCCGCCTTCAGAGACCAGCTCGCCACGGATCAGGCGGAAGAGCGTGGTCTTGCCCGAGCCGTTACGCCCGACAAGGCCGACCTTGTGGCCGGTCGGGATGCGCGCCGAGGCCTCGACGATCAGAGGCTTGCCATCGACTGAATAGGTGAGATCGGAAATGGTCAACATGAGGCGCCGCTTAGCAGAAGCCCGCGCGGTGCACCAGCGGGCGCGGACACGAAGCGCCGCCCCTGCAACAGTGTCGTGCAGCGCCGTCGCTTGCAAAATCGCGCCCGCCCGCGTTGATTGATGCGTCCCATTGGAATTCGCATGACACGCACGCCCCCTCATCTTGCGACGCTGGTGCTGCTGACCGCCCTGCCCGTCGTTTCGCTTAACATGTTCCTGCCGTCGCTGCCGGCGATGACCGACGCCCTGCAGGCCAGCGAAGCGCGCATGGCCTGGGTCGTGTCGGGCTACATGGTTCTGACGGCGCTGATGCAACTGGTGATCGGCCCGGTCAGCGACAGGATCGGGCGGCGGCCGGTGATCCTGTGCGCACTGGCGGTCTATTCGCTGGCCTCGCTCGGCTGCGTTCTGGCGCAGGACTCGGGCACCTTCATCGCCTTCCGCCTGATGCAGGGCGTGATCGCGTCCGGGACGGTGCTGTCGACGGCGATCATCCGCGACCAATACGACGCGCGGCGGGCAGCGGGGCGGATGGGAACCGTCAGTGCCTCGATGGCGCTGGCGCCGATGCTGGGTCCGACAATCGGCGGGCTTCTGGACAGCGTGATCAGCTGGCGGGCGATTTTCGGGCTGTATTCGGGGCTGGGCGCGGCGGGACTGGTGCTGTGCTGGCTCGATCTGGGCGAGACGCTGAAGCCCGGCCAGCGGCGATTGCGGCTGGGCGATTACGGCGCGCTGTTGCGCTCAGGGCGGTTCTGGGCCTTCACCGGCACGGGCGGGCTGTCGATGGGGTCGTTCTACGTCTTCGTCTCGGGCGTGCCCTTCGTCGCCTCGGAAACATGGCATTTGTCGACTTTATGGATCGGGTTGGGAACCGGATCGATCACCGGCGGCTTCATCTTCGGCGCGCTCATCACCTCGCGCATGGCGCCGCGGGTGGGGTTCGCCCCCCTGATCATCGCCGGGCGCTGCGCGGCGGTGCTGGGTGTCGGGCTGGGTTTGCTGTTATTCTGGGGCGGCGTGACCTCGCCCTTCGCGTTGTTTGCCTGCACGATGAGCGCGGGGTTCGGCAACGGGCTGACGGTGGCGAATGCGGCCACGGGGGCGGTGTCTGTCCGCCCCGATCTGGCCGGCACCGCCTCAAGCCTGTTTGGCGCCTGCGGCATGGCGTCGGGCGCGGCGCTGTCATGGATCACGCTGCACATCGTGGCCGCCGAGCCGACGCCCGAACGGCTGCTGAGCGTGCTGCTGGCGGTTCTTCTGGTGGCGCTGGCGACGGGGGTGACGGCGGTCAGGCTTGACCGTACGGCACCGGCCGCTGCGTAAGCGCGCCATTGGCGGCTTTTCAACCTTTCGCCTGCATGTTAAGTGCGCCTCAGTTTTGACCACAGGCGGCCGGGCATGGGGCCCGCCGCGCACCGAAAGAGACGATCATGGCCACCGAACGCACCTTGTCGATCATCAAGCCCGACGCCACCAACCGCAACCTGACCGGCAAGATCAACGCCAAGTTCGAGGATGCGGGCCTGCGCATCGTCGCGCAAAAGCGCATTCACCTGACCCCGGCGCAAGCGGGCCAGTTCTACGAAGTCCACAAAGAGCGCCCCTTCTACGGCGAACTGTGCGAATTCATGGCCTCGGCTCCGGTCGTCGTGCAGGTGCTGGAAGGCGAAAACGCCATCGCGAAAAACCGCGAAGTGATGGGCGCGACCAACCCCGCCAATGCCGAAGAAGGCACGATCCGCAAGGAATTCGCGCTGTCGATGGGCGAAAACTCGGTCCACGGTTCGGACGCGCCGGAAACCGCCGCGCAGGAAATCGCGTTCTTCTTCTCGGGGCTGGAACTGGTCGGCTGACCTGTCTGGTTCATCGAATGCGAAAGGGCGGGGATTTCCCCGCCCTTTTCTTTTGCCCGCCAGTTGCTGCGGGGCCCGGGATCACCGCCCCGGATCACCGGCAGCGACGATTGACCTCGCGCTGCGCCAGCCCGGTTTCCACCAGCATGCAGCGGTCGCGGGCGGTGTAATAATAGCCGCGCGCGTAATGCATCACCGCATCGTCCATATCGCCATCGGCGACCAGCCAAGCGCCGCGCAGATAGCGGCCCGCATAGCGCAGGTTCACGCGCGGATCGAGTAGCTCGCGCGGCTCGCCGCGAAAGCCCATCGTCCGCGCCGTCTGCGGCAGGATCTGCATCAGGCCATAATAGGGACCGTTGCGGGCATTCGCGCGGTAATCGGATTCGCGCTGGATCACCCGGTGCAGCAGCGCTTCAGGGATATCGAGCTCATCCGCCGCGTCCTCGATCAGCAGCCGCATCTCGACCGTTTCGCCGGGATAGAGCCGCTCGACCTGAACATGGTCGTCGCCCCCGCCGCCGCAGGCCGTGAGAACCGCAAGCGCGGCGAGTGCCAACCAGGTCTTCATACGGGGCTCCGTTTCTTGGCCGGGCGGGTTTGCCGCCGTGCGGGATCAATCACGCCGATCTCATCAAGGATCGCTTCGATTCCGACAATCCCGCCCTTGGCGACATGCGCGGATTTCAGCGCATCGAACCGCACCCGCAGCGCGTCCTTCTCGGCCCCCTTGCAGTCGTTCCATGGCCGTCCCTGCAGCGCCATGTGCAGGACATAGTAGCTGATGAAATGCGCCCGGGTCCCGGTATCGAGAAGCTTCGCATACGCCGCATCCGCCCCCAGAGCGCGCAGTTCCTCGGCACTGTGAATGCCCGCGCGCGCGAACGAGGCGTCGCTGGCCGGGCCGAGATTGGGGAGCGAAGAAACGGGGCTGGGCATGAGGTCTTTCATGCGCGGCAAGAGCGGTCTTGGCAAGAGGAACGCGAGGCGGCTGATAATGTCTGTCTTTCAGGAAAAATCGCCCTAGTTGAGGCGGAATTGGGCAAGATCAGACCGAATTCGACTCATATCGCAGAGCGCCCCTGAGCCGGATTCCCGTCTTACGTCTGATGCATTGGTTTTGCCGAAGCTCAAAGGGTTTTGGTCCATACACCATCTCCATGCGCGCGACCAAGGCGCGCTCGTCGTAACAATGTGGGACATCAAATTTTTGTCTGACTTTTACTACTTTCATAGAGTTATAGGTCTATTCAAACACAGAACGCAAAATCACTCGGGGACGCCAGGTGGAAGCCCTGATGCCAAGTCGCTCGTACGGCCCGTTGGGGGCGCGCCAAAATCGAGCCCCCAGACAGGGCCCTGAATGTAAGACCAATAGATGACTGACATTAAAAACCGTGTTTCCGCTTGTCGCGCCCGGGCACCCACCCTAGCCTGTGGAAAAACGCGGAGAAAGACATGGACCTGCCCTTCGACGGTGCGATCTCGCAATACTACGAACACGACGCCCCCGAGCCGGTCCGCGAGGCCATCGCAGAGGGCAAGAAGAAGGATATCCTCGCCCCCGACTACCCCTATGATCAATGGATGAAGAAGTCCGATTACGAGGATCGGATGAAAGAGCTTCAGGTCGAGCTGGTGAAACTGCAGCGCTGGATCGAGGCCAGTGGCCAGCGTATCGTCGTCGTCTTCGAGGGCCGCGACACAGCAGGCAAGTCGGGCGCGATCAAGCGGGTGCGCGAGAACCTGAATCCGCGCGGCGCGCATATCGTGGCGCTGCCCAAACCGACCGACCGCGAGCGCACGCAATGGTACTTCCAGCGCTACATCGCGCACATGCCGGCAGCAGGTGAAATCGCGCTGATGGACCGTAGCTGGTACAATCGCGGCGTGGTCGAAAAGGTGTTCGGCTTTTGCACCGATGACGAACGGCGGCATTTCTTCGATCAGCTTCCGGGCTTCGAACAGGCGCTGGTCGATGACGGCATCAACCTGATCAAGCTATGGTTCAATGTTGGCCGGGCCGAACAGCTTCGGCGGATGCTGGCGCGTGAAAGCCACCCGCTGAAACAGTGGAAGCTGTCATCGATCGATGTGAAGGGGCTGGCCAAATGGGACGATTACACGCTGGCAATCGGCGAGACCTTCGCCCGCTCGGATTTCGGCTTCGCGCCATGGACGATCATTCGCGGCGATGACAAGTACCGCGCGCGGATCGGCGCGGTGCAGCGGATCCTCGGCGCGTTCGACTATGACCGCAAGGACGCCGAGACGGTGGGCACGCCCGATCCGTCGATCATCGGCGGTGTTGATCTGTGGCCGGGCCACGCGCGCTGAAAAGCGCGCTGGCGGCCACCCCGTCGGGCAAGGGCGCGTCGGATGCCCAGATCAGCGCCCCCTGCCCCGCCGCCGTTGCCCGGGCCAGCAGAGCCCCGGTGGCGTGATCGCCCTGTAAGAGCGCAAGCTGCCCGCCCGCCTGCGGCACCAGCACACGCATCAGCAGATGCGCGCTGGCCGCAGCACCGGGCGCGGGCTTCCAGACGACACCCCGGGGCGCCAGCGCGATGAGCAAGCCCATGATCCGCGACAGGGGCACCGAGGCGGCGCTGAGCAGCATGGCGGGGCCATGCGACGGGAGATCGTGGAAGGCTTCGGGCGCGCCGCAGGGATCGTCCATACCTTCCCGCGCGCGGATCTGCCTGAGCAGCGGCGCCTCGGCGGCATAGGCTTGACCCAACAGCGCGGGATCGGTGCTATCTCCCGCAGACAACCCCGTCAGCGCACGCGCCATATCGCCCGCGCCGGCGCAAACCAGCCCGGCGCCCGGCACGGCAGGCACAGGCACCATCCGCTGCCCCAAAGGCGCGGTCCAGCGCCCGGCGAGGCATTGCACGAAGAGCCGCTCGCTCAGCCCCGCAAGGATATCGTCAAGATCGGAAGTCAGCGCGCCCGACAGATCAGTTGGCCGCCGTGCAGCTCGAGGTTAGATCCTCGTAACGGTCGACCACCCAGTTGGGCGCATCGGCCGGCAGGGTGTCGGTGATCGCGGTCTGCACACGGGCAAACAACGCGACCGAGCGCGAATTGTCGACCATTGGCACCGTGCCTTCGGGCACAGCGGTCTGGAACACCATCAGCGCCACGGCGATCAGCAGGATGCCGCGCAGCACGCCAAAGAAGAAACCAAGCCCCTGGTCGATGCCACCCAGCGCGGAATTACGGATCAGGCTGGAGAAAAGCGGCGTGAACAGCGCCACGATCACCAGCATGATGGCGAAAACGGCGGCAAACGAAGCGATGATCGTCAGCTCGCAGCTATCGCCGAGGATATCGCCGACATAGGGGATCTCGCGCACCAGCGGCTCGACCGTGGGGGCCAGCACGAAGGCGGCGATGGCGGCGACGATCCAGCCGGCAATGGCCAGCGCCTCGCGCACGAGGCCGCGCGAATAGGCAAGGATCGCCGAAATGATGATCACCAGCGCGACGGCCGCGTCGATCAGGGTAAAGCTGTCCATGCCCAAGCTCCTTCGCGCGTCAGCCCGCGCCGAATACATCGCCCACGAAGCCGGTCAGATCGCCCATTTCGCGCAACCTGACGCCGATGCCGGGGCCAGTCTTGCCGCCCCTCGGCAGCATGGCCGTGGTGAAACCAAGTTTTGCCGCTTCTTTCAACCTGTTTTCGCTCTGGTTGACAGGACGAAGCGCCCCCGAGAGCGAGATTTCCCCGAACACGACGGTATCGGCAGGCAGCGCCACGTCCTCGCGCGCGCTCAGAAGGGCGGCGGCGACGGCGAGATCGGCGGCAGGCTCGCTCACCCGCATCCCGCCCGCCACGTTGAGAAACACGTCGAGCCCGGTGAAAGGAATACCGCAGCGCGCTTCGAGCACGGCAAGGATCGTGCCCAGCCGCCCGCTATCGAGCCCGACGACGGTGCGGCGCGGGTTGGACAGCGGCGAAGGCGCGACGAGCGCCTGAATCTCGGTCAGCATGGGCCGTGTGCCCTCGATCCCCGCGAAAACCACCGATCCGGCCGAGGGCTGACCGCGTTCGGACAGGAACAGGGCCGAGGGGTTGGGGACCTCGGACAGACCGCCGCCGGTCATCTCGAACACGCCGATCTCGTCGGCGGGGCCGAAGCGGTTTTTCACCGCGCGCAGGATGCGGAATTGGTGGCCGCGCTCGCCCTCGAAATACAGCACGCAATCGACCATGTGCTCGATCACACGGGGGCCGGCGATCTGGCCTTCCTTGGTGACGTGCCCGACAAGGATGACGCTGATCCCGCGGCGCTTGGCCAGCGTCACAAGCTCGTGCGCGGCGGCGCGCAGCTGCGCGACCGAGCCGGGCGCCGAGGCGACGCTGTCGAGCCACATGGTCTGGATCGAATCGATGATCACCAGATCGGGGCGCTCTGTGTCGAGCGTGGTCAGAATGTCGCGCAGATTGGTCTCGGCGCCCAGCTGCACGGGCGCGTCGCCAAGACCCAGCCTTTGTGCGCGCATCCGCACCTGTGCGGCGGCTTCTTCGCCGGAAATATAAAGGGTTGCCAAACCCTTGCGCGCGAAGGCGGCGGTTGCTTGCAGCAGCAGGGTCGACTTGCCGATGCCGGGATCGCCCCCCACCAGAATCGCCGAGGCAGGCACCAGCCCGCCGCCCAGCACGCGGTCGAGTTCATCCATGCCCGACAGCGTGCGCGGTGGCGGCGCCTCGTCCGTTTGCAGCGTGCTCAGCGCGATCGAGCGGCCCTTGGACAGCGGCCCTTTGGGCCCCGCACCCAGCGGCGCCTCTTCGACGATCGAGTTCCACGCGCCGCAGGCATCGCAGCGCCCGGCCCATTTCTTGTGAACCGCACCGCATTCGCTGCAGGTGAATTGGGGGGATGCCTTGGCCATGGCGGTATTATCTCCCGGCGCCGCGCGCGTTGCAAGCGGGGTCCAGCGCGTCCGGTTCAGGAGGTCTGCGCGCAAGATACACGCCCGGACGTGGGGTCCCGATTGACCCGCGCTTGCACGCCGCCGAAGATCCCGCCCAAAGGGAGGCCGACCATGTTCACCGAAGATCAGACCCTCATCCGGGACACTGCGCGGGCCTTTGCGCGCGAGCGGCTTGCACCGGGCGCCGCCGCGCGCGACCGCAGCGGCGATATCGAACCCGCGCTGCTGCGCGAGATGGGCGAGTTGGGGCTGCTGGGGATGGTGGTCAATCCCGCCTATGACGGCGCCGGGGCGGATTACGTCAGCTATGCGCTGGCGCTGATGGAGATCGCCGCGGGCGACGGCGCGATCTCGACCGTGATGAGCGTCCATAACGCGCCGTTCAACGCGATTCTCGAACGGTTCGGCAGCGACGAGCAGAAAGAGACGGTGCTCAGGCCCGCCGCGCAGGGGGCCTTCATCGGCGCCTTCGCCCTGACCGAGGCGCAGGCCGGGTCGGATGCCAGCGCGCTGCGCAGCACGGCGCGCAAGGTCCAGGGCGGCTACGTGCTGGACGGGGCCAAGGAATACATCACCTCGGGCCGGATCGGGCGCTATTGCATCGCTTTCGCGCGGATGGAGGGGGCGAAAGGCAAGGCCGGGATCACCGCGTTCCTCGTTCCCACCGACACGGCGGGCTATACTGTCGCCCGGGTCGAAGACAAGATGGGCCAGCGGGCTTCGGATACCTGCGCGCTGCGGTTCGAGGGGTTGGAGCTGCCCGAAAGCGCGCGGATCGGTGCCGAGGGCGACGGCTACCGGATCGCGCTGGCCAGCCTTGAAACCGGACGCATCGGCATCGCCGCGCAATCGGTGGGAATGGCGCAGGCGGCTCTGGAGATGGCGCTGGACTATGCCAAGGAACGCAAGACCTTCGGCGCGCGCATCTTCGACCACCAGGCGGTCGGCTTCCGGCTGGCCGATCTGGCAACCCAGCTTGAAGCGGCGCGGCAATTGGTGCTGAACGCGGCGCGGATGAAGGATGCGGGCCTGCCCTGCCTGACCGAAGCGGCAATGGCCAAGCTGTTCGCCTCGGAAGCGGCCGAACGGATCGTGTCGGGGGCGCTGCAGTGTTTCGGCGGCATGGGCTATATGCGCGATACCGGGATCGAACGGATCGCCCGCGACGTCCGGGTCTGCCAGATTTACGAAGGGACCTCGGACATCCAGAAGCTGATCATCGCGCGTGCTCTGGGGGCATAGACCGGCCCGGGCACACAGAAAGAAAAACCCCCGCTCCGGCACCGGAACGGGGGTCTTTTATTGCGGTAAAGACGGGGCGATTACGCCGGTTCGTCTTCCAGCGCGTCGAGGGCCGATTTCAGGTCGTCTTTGTTGACTTCCTTCTCGGTCACTTCGGCTTTGCCGAGGATCATGTCGACGACCTTGTCTTCGAAGATCGGCGCGCGCAGCTGCTGCTGCATCTGCGGGTTCTTCTGCACGAATTCGAAGAATTCACGCTCCTGACCCGGATACTGACGGGCCTGCTGCAGGATCGCCTGCGTCATCTCGGCATCCGACACCTGAACCTCGGCCTTGCGACCGACTTCGGCCAGCAGCAGACCCAGCTTCACGCGGCGCACGGCCAGCTTGCGATGCTCTTCCGACGGCTCGATTGAGTCGTGGTTGTGATCGTGCACCTCGGGATGCTCGTCATGCCACAGCTGGTGAGCGATCTGGCTCGCCTCGGCGTCGACCAGGCTTTCGGGCAGCTCGAAGGTCACGTTGCTGTCGAGCTTGTCGAGCAGGCCACGCTTGACGATCGCGCGCGAAGCCTGAGCGTATTCGCCCTCAAGCCCTTCGCGGATCTGACCCTTCAGGGCTTCCAGCGATTCCGCACCGAATTTCGAGGCCAGCTCGTCGTTCAGTTCCGCCGCTTCCGGGGCTTTCACTTCTTTGACGTCACATTCGAACACGGCTTCTTTGCCGGCCAGATGCTCGGCGCCGTAGCTCTCAGGGAAGGTGACGGTGACGTCTTTCTTGTCGCCGGCCTTCACGCCAACGAGGCCTTCCTCGAAGCCCGGGATGAACTGACCCGAACCCAGAACCAGCGCGTGGCCCTCGGCCGCGCCGCCCTCGAAGGCTTCGCCATCGATACGGCCGGTGAAGTCGAACACGACCTGATCGCCCATTTCAGCCGCGCCGTCCTTGTCGGCGAAGTTCTGCGCTTGCTTGGCAAGGTTTTCCAGCGCCTCGTCCACGGCAGCCTCGTCGGCTTTCACGACCATGCGCTCAAGCGTGATGCCCGAGAAATCGGGCTCGTCGATTTCGGGCAGCGCTTCGTAGGACAGATCGACGACGACATCGTCGCCCTCTTTCCACTCTTCGCCGTTCTGCATCTCAACCTTGGGCTGCATCGCGGGGCGGTCGCCGGTCTCTTCGAAATGCTGCTGCATCGCGGCGTCGACGGCTTCCTGCATGGCTTCGCCCATGAGGCGCGGGCCGAACTGCTTTTTCAGCATCGCCAGCGGCACTTTGCCCTTGCGAAAGCCCTTGAGTTCGACCTCGGGTTGGGCTTCGCGCAGTTTCGCGTCCACCTTCTCGGCCAGTTCGGCGGCCGTGACGGTGATCGTGTAGCCACGCTTCAGGCCGTCCTTCTGGGTTTCGGTGACTTGCATCCTTGTCCTCGCATAAGCTGACAGGCCGCCCGGTGGCAGCCTGGGAAAATCTGCGTCTTACTAGAGTGCGCGCCAAGGCGGATCAACCCTGAATCCGCAGGGCGCAAGGCCACGGGCCGCCAGGGCGTAAGGCCGGGGGCCGCCGTTGCGTGCGCGCTTTCGGCCTGTTACGCCAAGCACCGGCCGCAGGGAACGGCGAGGGCTTGTCGCAGGCCCAGCCCTGCCCGCGCGGCGCGCGCGTTGCACAGAGATCCGACATGCCCGACGAAACCCTTCTTGAAAACGTTATCCCGACACGCGATGCGCTTGAGCGCCTGAGCCACGAGGGGGCGCCCGTGCTGTTGCGCGGCTGCGATCTGCAAGCGCTCGATCTGAGCCGTCTCGACCTCGCCGACTGGCGGTTCGAGAAATGCGACCTCTCGCGCGCGCGGCTGACTGGCGCGCGGCTCGAGGATGTCACCTTCGATCATTGTCGCGCGCCCGGCGCGGATTTCGCGGCCGCGATGCTGAGCGACACGGTGATAGACGGCGGTGATTTCGGCAATACGAGCTTTCTCGACGCCACCCTGTCGGACGTTTCCTTCCGCCGCTGCAAGATGACCGGAACCGATCTGAGCGGCGTCTCGGCGACGGCCGTATCCTTCGACGAGGTCCTGCTGGTTCTGGGGATGTTGCCGAATTTCTCGTTCCGGAAGGCTCGGCTGAACGGCGTGGATTTCAGCGAAGCGGATCTGCGCGCCTGCGATTTCCGCGACGCGGTTTTCACGGATTGCTCTCTGCGCGACGCGCATATCGTCGATTGCCGTTTTCAGGGCGCCGATCTGCGCGGGGCGGATCTCGGCGGGATCCGGCTGACGGATGCGAGCCGCTTCAAGGGCGCTGTCATCTCGAAGCGGCAAGCCGCCGACCTGTTGGCTCAACTCGGGCTGAACGTGCTTTGAACGGGCGG
This sequence comes from Rhodobacter sp. NTK016B, assembly GCF_017303295.1. GTDB lineage: Bacteria > Pseudomonadota > Alphaproteobacteria > Rhodobacterales > Rhodobacteraceae > Pararhodobacter. The sequence goes on from NZ_JAFKOK010000001.1 coordinate 162,780, forward strand.
GACCGGGGCCGCGCGGCGGCGAACCCTGTGCCCCGACAGCGCGACCCGGAGCCGACGAAGCAACAGAGCGAGCTGTGATTCTGGGAAACGACCGGGAAACCCTCGCCGCACATGCCATCCGACGGACCGCGCAATGATGGCTTTCCCTTTAATATCAAGCTGGTGCGGGTGAAGGGACTCGAACCCCCACGCCAAAGGCGCCAGAACCTAAATCTGGTGCGTCTACCAGTTCCGCCACACCCGCCAGCCAGCGCGCCGCTTGTAGCAATGCCTCGGGCCAAGTGCGAGCGCAAAGTTTCGGCGCCGGACGCTTTTGGCGCTCAGTGAAAAGGCAGGGGGAACCGCCCCGGGGCCGGTTCTGTCGAATTGTCGGCATTCCGTTGCTTGACCTCGGGTCGGAAACGCGCAGAAATCGCGTCTGACGCCCTCGAACGGGGTGTTTGGCGCTTCTTCGGGGCGAGGTCGGGGCGGGAAACCGCGAAATGGCGCGAGTAATGCCACAATCTCACCACGATTGATGCCAGATTGGAAACAGTCAGGTTTTAACGAGGTCCCGTCATGCATTCCCAGCTTGTTCCGCATCTTGCGCCCTTGCCCCGCGCCACTGGCCGCTCGCGACCCACGGGTCTGGTCCCCGGGACGCTGGTGGCGACCGAGGACGGCGATATGCCGGTGGAATTCCTGTTGGCGGGCGACCGGATCGTGACCGCAAACGGGCTGGTTGAGCTGCGCGGCATGTCGAGCCTTCAGGCGCTCGAAGCCGAGATGGTCGTGATCGACGCCGCCGCGCCGGTGGGCGAGGCACCGCGCAACGGCGCGCCGGTGGTGGTGCCCGCGCATCAACAGGTGCTGGTGCGTGACTGGCGGGCGATGATCCTGCACGGACAGGCGCAGATGCTGACCCGCGCCGCTTCGCTGGTCGATGACGTGCTGGTCCGGCGCGAGACGCGGGCAACGCAGCGGCTGATCCGACTGCATTTCGACACGCCACAGGTCGTGCGCGCGGGCGGTCTGGATCTGGCCTGTGCCCGCGGCCACGCGCCGCGCGTGACGTCGCCCGGCAAGGCGGCACGAGCGCTGCATTGACGGCGCCTGCATGCGGTGGCGACTGAAACGCGCCGAAAACAGGCCGTCCCTGCAACGGCGGACACCATAGCTTCTACGCGCGGCGGATTGGCGGCACGCAGGGTTCGTTCGTCCCGGCGGGATCGACATCGCGCGCCGGACTCCGTGTTGCCCAGGCTCCCGATCCAGATCGGTTTTCTATGAAGCGGCTGCGCCGTCCACCTGAAACCCGATCACGCACCAAGACCGCGCAGCACCGAGGGGAGCGTTTCGGGCAGATCCTCGGCGATCAGGCCGGGGCCGAACGAACGCGCGGCCTCGACATGCAGCCACGCGGCTGCGCAAGCCGCGTCGAGCGGTGCAAAGCCCCGCGCCAGAAGCCCCGTAATCAGCCCCGACAGCACGTCGCCCGCCCCCGCTGTCGCGAGCCATGGTGCTGCGCGATCATATAGAGCCGCATGAACCCGCACCGTGCCGTCGGGCGCCGCGATCACCGTATCCGCCCCCTTGAGCAACACCACGCAGCCCGCGCGCCGCGCCGCATCGCGCGTGGCATCAAGCCGGGAATAGGCCGGGCCCGTGTCGGGCAGGCCCGACAGGCGCGCGGCGAGGTCGGGGAACAGGCGCCTGAATTCGCCGAAATGCGGGGTCAGAACGACGCGCTGCGCCTTGGCGGTCAGAGCAAACAAGGCATCGGGATCATCTTCGAACACGCTGAGCGCATCGGCATCCAGCACCACGCCCCCCCGCGCCGCGCCGGCCATCGCAAGGGTTCGCGCGACCTTGGCGGCCGTGCCCTCGCCCAGCCCCAGACCGGGGCCGAGGCAGACGGCGTTCAGTCGTTCATCGGACAGGATATCGGCCAACGCATCCGCGTCGTCGCAGCGTCGCAGCATGATCGCCGTAAGCTGCGCCGCGCATTCCATCATCGCCGACCCCGGCGCGGCCAGCGTTACCAGCCCCGCGCCGATCCGCAGCGCGGCACGGGCGGCAAGCCGGGCGGCGCCCGTCCGGCCCATGGGACCCGACAAGACGAGCGCATGCCCATGGTCGTATTTGTGCCCGGCCCTCTTGGCCACATCAGCGAGCGGTCCGACAAGTTGTGCGATATCAATGCCCTGCGCGGCGGCCAGCCCGATATCAACAACCTCCAGCGCGCCGCAGATCTCGGCCCCATGGGCGAGATAATGGCCAGGCTTGGCGCTGTGAAAGGTGACGGCGAGGTCATAGCGGCACCGCGCGCCCATCACCCGACCGCTATCGGCACAGAGCCCCGACGGGATATCGACCGCGACGCGGACAAGGGATGGCCGGGCATCGTGCTGTTGCTGAACCGCGCGCAGGGCCTCGCTGACCGGCTGCGACAGCGGCCGCGTCAGGCCGGTGCCGAACAACGCGTCGATGAACAGGTCAGGCGGCGGCCCGGCGGCGAGGATCTGCGCGGCCTCGGACAGCGGGCGGACCGTGCCGCTTTCATGCCAGAGCCGGGCGTGATGGGCGGCATCCGGCGGCAAGGTATCGGGGTCGCCCAGCGCCAGCACATCCACGCGCCAACCGCGTGCGTGAAGCAGGCGGGCGATGACATAGCCGTCGCCCCCATTATTGCCCGGCCCGCAGAAGATCAGCGCCGCCGGTCTGGGGCCATCCCGCCGCCCGTTCCCAAGCGCGGGAAACCGGGCCAGAACCCGCTCGACCACCCCCCTGCCCGCCCGCTCCATCAGCGTGACACCCGAGACAAGATCCGACTCAATCGCCGTCCGCTCGATGGCGCGCATTTGGGCAGATGTCAGCAAATCGCTCATTTGACCGCACCTTAGTCCAGCACCTGCTCATTTCGTAAACCATTTGCACAATAATTGTGCTTCTCTCGGCAATTTCCGCCGACAGCGCAACGAAAACCCGCGTGCGGCAGGCTAGCGGATTGTGGCATGCTTGCGAAAGTGGTCAGTGGGCTTCGAGCCCGAAACGTCGGTGTCTGGGACGGGGGAGCCGTATGAAGAAGATTGAAGCGATCATCAAACCCTTCAAGCTGGATGAAGTGAAGGAAGCCCTTCAGGACATCGGCATTCAGGGCCTGTCGGTGATCGAGGTTAAGGGCTTCGGCCGCCAGAAGGGCCATACCGAGCTCTATCGCGGCGCCGAATACGTCGTGGACTTCCTTCCGAAAGTGAAGATCGAAGTGGTGCTGACCGACGACATGGTCGAGGCCGCGATCGAAGCGATCATCGGCGCTGCGCGCACCGACAAGATCGGCGACGGCAAGATCTTCGTTTCGCCGGTCGAACAGGTCATCCGCATCCGCACCGGCGAAGCCGGCGAAGATGCCGTGTAAACCTACAATTCCTAACAAGTCAGGGGACTAAGTATGAGCGTTGAATCGGTTCTCAAGCTGATTGCCGACGAACAGGTCGAATATGTGGACATCCGTTTCACCGACCCCAAGGGCAAGCTGCAGCACGTCACGGTGATTGCGGATCTGGTCGATGAAGACTTCCTTGAGGAAGGTTTCATGTTCGACGGTTCGTCGATCGCCGGCTGGAAGTCGATCGACCAGTCGGACATGAAACTGGTGCCGGATGTCGACAGCGTCTACATGGACCCGTTCTACGCCGAGAAAACCATCGCGGTGCATTGCGACGTGGTCGAGCCCGATACCGGCGAGTCCTATGACCGTTGCCCGCGCCAGACCGCCAAGCGCGCCGAGGCCTATCTGAAATCCTCGGGCATCGGCGACTCGGCCTTCTTCGGCCCCGAAGCCGAATTCTTCCTGTTCGACGATGTCCGCTATTCGGTCACGCCGCAGAAAGTCGGCTTCTCGATCGACGCCGACGCCGCGGCCTGGAACACGGATGCCGAATTCGAAGGTGGCAACCTTGCGCACCGCGCCGGTCACAAGGGCGGCTACTTCCCGGTCAACCCGATCGACGAAGCGCAGGACATCCGTTCGGAAATGCTGTCGACGATGAAGTCGATCGGCATCAAGGTCGACAAGCACCACCACGAAGTCGCGACCTGCCAGCACGAGCTGGGCATGATCTTCGGCGGTCTGGTCGAGCAGGCCGACAACATCCAGAAATACAAGTACATCATCCACAACGTCGCCGCCGCCTATGGCAAGTCGGCCACGTTCATGCCGAAGCCCATGGCGGGCGACAACGGCTCGGGGATGCACGTGAACATGTCGATCTGGAAGGATGGCAAGCCGCTCTTCGCGGGTGACCAATATGCCGACCTGTCGATGGAAGCGCTGTATTTCATCGGCGGCATCCTGAAGCACGCGAAAGCGCTGAACGCCTTCACCAACCCGGCGACCAACAGCTACAAGCGTCTGATTCCGGGCTTCGAAGCCCCCGTTCTGCGCGCCTATTCGGCCCGCAACCGCTCGGGCTGCGTGCGTATTCCGTGGACCGAATCGCCGAAAGCCAAGCGCGTCGAAGCCCGCTTCCCCGACCCCGCGGCCAACCCCTATCTGGCCTTCTCCGCGCTGATGATGGCCGGTCTCGACGGCATCAAGAACAAGATCCATCCGGGCGAAGCCTCGGACAAGGACCTGTACGACCTGCCGCCCGAAGAGCTGGCCGCCATCCCGACCGTTTGCGGCTCGCTGCGTGAGGCGCTGGAAGAGCTGGAGAAAGACATGGACTTCCTGCTGGCCGGTGACGTGTTCACCAAGGGTCAGATCGAGGGCTACATGGAGCTCAAGTGGGAAGAAGTCTACAAGTACGAACACACCCCGCACCCGGTCGAGTACGCGATGTACTATTCGGTCTGATCGGGACCTGAGAATTGGGAAAAGGGCGGCTTCGGGCGCCCTTTTTCATCGGGCGCGCAAATGCGGCCTTCACTCGATCGGGACTGCCGCCGCGCGCTGAACTGCGCTAACGTGGAAATTGCGCCCCGCCCTTGGGGATTGAGCAGGACCCGCCATGAGCAAGTACCACCCCCTCGACGTGCGCCACCCGGCGAACCAGCAGTATCAGAACCGCAATTTCCTGCTCGACCCGCCGTCGCAGACGACACAGGTCCATAGCCGCAGCCGCGCCCGCGCCGATGCCGCAAGGGCCACGGCGGCGGCCAGTTCGGGGCCCCATCCCGCGCCCAGCCGCCAGACCGCGACACCCGCCGCGCCCTGGGGCACCCCGGGCACAAGCTCGGGCGTGCCCGCCACGCGCAACGAACGCCGCGGATCGGGACTGGGCGGCTTCATGCGCTCGCTGTTCATTCTGGTGGTGATCCTCGTGATTCTCGGGACACAGACGCATCTGCTCGACGAGCTGGTGCTGCAGCTGCGGATCTGGGCTTATCAACTGGGAATCCCGCTCTCTTTCTGAACGGGGCGCCGGTCGCGGACCCACCCGCTCAATTTACCTGAAATCGTCCATACTTCTCCCGCGCCGCGCGAGCATGCGCTTGGTATCCTGCCCCTGCCGCGCAATCGCGCCGCCGGAAAGGGAGTGCCATGCTCACGCAAACCGGCCCCGGGGATCCGGGGAGCACGGATACGGGCGTTACCGCCAAGCGCCCCCGGGATACCGGGCGTGCGTCGGCGGGCATCGCAGGCGCCTCGCTGATCTTCGGCGCGGACAAGGCCCATCCCGACCTTGTGCTGGCCATGCAATACCTGATCGACGATCTGCGCGCCGAAGGCCGTACGATCGGTGCGATCAAGCTGACCGGCTCGACCCTGCGGCTGCGCGCCGATCCGTTCGAAGTGATCCTCACCCGCGCCGCGTCCCCCCTTCCCGCCGCCGCGATGCAGGGCCTGCTGCGCCCGCCGACAGGCGATCAGCCCGATTTCGCCCGCGTGCATCTGGCCCGCACGCTGCGGCTGCATAGCTGCGCGATGGGTTTCCTGCTGCGCCGCCGGGGCGCGCCGATCGCCGATCTCGCCGAGGCCGCGCGTCAGCTTGCCGCCGAAAGCCGGTTCCTGCTTCACCCGGTGATCGAGGCAACGGCGCCCGCGCTTTTGGTCTGGCAGCCCGGCGGGCTCGTGCTCAGCGCGCGCGAGTTCCGCGCGGTGCCGCTCGCGACGTTGCTTGCGCCGGGCGACCCGCAGGTACCGCTCATCGTGACACCGCCCGAGCGGCTGGCGCTGACCCGACCCGGCGGTTCAGCGCCGATGCATGAAGAAACGACCGAGATGCAACCCGCCACGCCAGCCCTGCGCTCTGAGCGGTATGCAGATCGCAGCCTCGGCCGGTTCTTCGGTAGCACGCCCAAGCGCCCAAAGGTGCTCCCCCGGATCGAGCGCGAGGGCGAGCGCCTCGCCGCCGCCCTGCGCGACCCCGACGGCCCCACCACGCCCAAGAAACGCTGGTTCATGCCCACTGGTAGCGCGCGCGACGGGTCGTGACCGGGGTCAATGACGCGCGGGAAAAGCCGCCTCTTCCTCGGCGCTGAGGGAGGCGCGCGGCACGACATAGGTGTGGATCGAGAATACCACCGCCCGCGTTCGTGCCAGCCGCACAAGGCATTGCCGTTCGCAGCGGATGTAATCACCCCCGGCCTGTTCGGGCCCGTCGCGATGCGGCCGCTTTTCATCCTCGCGCCGCGGCTGATGCAGGGTGGGATCGATATAATCGAGATAATTCATCCGCCAGAGCGGCTGCTCGGGCCGGATCGCTTCGAACAGGCGCTGCACCCGCGCTTCGAGCCCGCCTTCGTATGACGGCACCGGTTTGTGGATGCCCGGCAATCCGCGCCCCAGCTTCTCGGCCAGCGTCCAGCTTGCCGGAAAACACAGAACGGCAGCGGTCAGCCGCGGGATACCGTCAGCGCCGGGCTGCATCAGGCACAAATCCTCTTGCACCAGCCGTCCCAGCCGCTCAAGCCCCGTCCCGCCCTCGACGTGCCGCCCATCGGGGCACAGCCAGCCCGCGCCCTGCCGGACGAACCCCAGATCGGGCAGCTGCGATTCGACAAGCTCGACCAGTTCCGCAACCGCCGCCCCGGCTTCGGGCAAGACCTGCAGCACCGCGTCGCGCCTGGTATCCAGCAACAGCTCGCGCTCGGCCATCTGACCGACATACGCCTCGTCCACGATCAGCCACTGCGCGGGATCAAGCGGCAGGATACCCGGCAACCGCTTGAGCCGCGGATCCATCCACGGCGCTACCGGCAGGGCTTTTTGCAACACCGCCATCCTGATCCCCCTGAACCGGTCCCATCTTTAATCCGGACAATATCCTCGGGGGTGAATTTGCCGCAAGGCAAAGAGGGGGCAGACAGCCCCCTGATCCCGTCAACGCCCGCAGGAACGCCAACGCCTTCTGCCGCGAGCAGAGACGCCCCTGAAACCAACCGGGCATACGGGACGAAACCGCCCCGCCCTTGCCCGGCCCCGGGGGCCAGCCCCCGGACCCCCGGGATATTTCCAGAACAAAGATGCGCGGATCACGTGTCGCGAATAACTTCCCGGCGCCGTTGCGCGGAGGAGAGCGTCACTCGGCCGCGTGGTGGCGCGGCGGGTGGTGGGGCGTTTCGGCCTCCGGCTGCGGCTCCCCGCTGTCTTCGGGCCGGGCGGGGTCGGTGGTATAGACCGGATCCCAGATGATCTCGGCATGGCGCACCTTGTGGCTGCGGGCGCGCAGGCGGCGATCGTCGCGCGCGCGGCCCTTGCGCAGCGCCTTGACGCGCGGAGCGATGCCTTTGAAGAACGCCTCGACCCAGACCCGCGCGGCCAGAAGCGCGGGCGTCAGCACCATGGTCAGCACGGTCGACACGCCCAGCCCGAAGACCACCGCCGTTGCCAGTGGTTTCCACCACATCGAGGTCGGGCTGTTGATCGTGTAGCCGCCATTCACGAAGTCGATGCTGAGGCCCAGCATCATCGGCGCAAGACCGGCCATCGTGGTGATGGTGGTCAGCAGCACCGGGCGGATACGCTGTTCGGCGGTGCGCACGATGGCTTCGATGCGCGGCATGTAGCGGGTGAATTCCTGATAGGTGTCGATCAGCACGATGTTGTTGTTCACCACGATCCCGGCCAGCGCGACCACCCCTGTCCCGGTCATGATCATCGAGAAGGGCTGGCCCATCACCAGCATCCCGATCAGCACGCCCGCGGTGGACAGGACCACCGCCAGCAGCACCAGCACCGAGTTATAGAAGCTGTTGAACTGCGCGAGCAGGATGATGAACATCAGCCCCATCGCCGCGCCGAACGCCACGCCGAGAAAAGCGCCGGTTTCTTCCTGATCCTGCTGTTCCCCGGTCCAGGCCCAGCCGATCCCCGGCGGTAGCGGGTTCTCGGCCTCGAGCCATTCGGTCAGCGCGGCGATGCGTTCCGAGGGCGTCACCGGAACGATGTGCTGCCCGGCTTCGGCGATCGCGTCGCGGGCGGTCTGGGCGGCGCGGGCGGCGTCGGACCCGGCCGGGTGCAGGCGGGGATCGACCTCGGCCGCCGGGCGCAGGCCCGCACGGGTGCCGTCGGCATTGACCACGCTGACCATGGCGGGCGCGGCATCGGCCTTGACGTCGAAGAAGCGCTGTTCGTCATAGCGGTCGATCGTTCCCCGCAGGGCCACCGGCTCGCGGGTGACGAAATTCGACAGTGGCACCATCCCCACCGCCGTGGGAACGCGCAGCGTATCGAGCGTCGAGAGCAGCCGGTCGCCTTCGGGCAGGCGCACACGGATCTCGATTTCCTCGTCCGAGGTATCGACGCGCATTGTGTCCAGCATGATCCCGCGCGTGACCATCTGCACCATGCCGCCCACGGTGGCGACATTGGCGCCAAAGCGACCAGCAGCGGCGGTGTCGACGCGGATTTCCCAGTCGATGCCGGGCAGCGGGCGGCTGTCTTCAATCCCGACGATGCCGCCGATCTCGCGCATATGCGCCTGCACGGTTTCGACCCCCGCGCCCAGTTCCTCGAAATCCTGCCCGGTCAGGCGCAGGTGAATGGGCTTCGACGCGGCCGGGCCGCCCGACATGATCATGTATTCGGTGATGATGCCGGGGATCTGGCGGAACTGCGCCTCCATCCGGTCGAGGATCACCTGCCCGCGCAGCTCGGGATCGTCGCCGCGCTGGTCCCAATTGACCAATTCGAACTGGATCTGGCCAATCGCATCGCGCGGTGCCTGCCCTCCTGCGGTATTGGTATTGAGCCCGCCATTGCCGGCGAAGGCGAAGCTGGCCGAAACGCCGGGTTCGTTGGTGACGATCTCTTCGACCTGGGCAAGCAGCGCGTCTTCCTCGGCCAGCGACAGGTTGCCGCGCGCGCGGACATAGACGATGCCCTGTTCGGGCTCGGTCTCGACGAAGAACTCGACGCCATAATTGTTCTCGCCGTAATAGGCGAAGACCTGAAACACGGCGAAGACGATGGCGCCGGTCACCGCGAAGGGCATGACCGGGTTGGCGACGATCAGCTTGGTCAGCCAGCCGAAGGCCGAATGCTTGTAACCCGACTCGATCGGTTTTGGCTTGGCGCGGGGTTTGAGCGCGTTCAGCGTGATCGACATGCCCGCCGACCCCAGCGCCAGCATCAACGCGCCGGGCAGCGCGGCAAGCGCGCCCATCGTTGCGCGGGCCTCGGCATCGGGGATCAGCAGCGCGGGGTTCAGCATGGTGACAAGCCCGCCTGCCAGCAGCGCCAGCGCCACGACAAGGAACGGAAGCCGCAGCACCCACGGCAGACGGCGGCGCAGCCTCTGCGCGGTGTTGTCGAAGACCCTTGCGATGCGGCCCGTGACGCCACCGAGGATCGGCAGATAGATCAGCGCCACGACCAGCGACGAGATCAGCACGAAGATCAGCGTGACGGGCAGCATGCCCATGAACTCGCCCGCGACGCCGGGCCAGAACAGCATCGGCAGGAAGGCGCAGAGCGTCGTCGCGGTCGAACTGACCACCGGCCAGAACATGCGCTTGGCGGCGGTGGTATAGGCCGCCATCGGCCCCTTGCCCTGCTGGATCTGGTGATCAGCATATTCGGCGACGACGATGGCGCCATCGACCAGCATCCCCACGGCAAGGATCAGGCCGAACATGACGATGTTCGAGATCGTCACGCCCATCACGCCCAGAAGGATGAAGGCCAGAAGGAACGAGGACGGGATAGAAAAGCCGACCAGCAGCGCGGTGCGCGTGCCCAGCGAGGCCAGCACCACGATCATCACCAGCGCGATGGCGGTCAGGACCGAGCCTTCGAGCTGCGAGATCATCGACGCCACCTGATAGCTGCGGTCAAGCGCCGGGGTGACGTGGATGGATTGTTGCAGTTCGGGCGGCCAGCTGGCCATTTCGGTGTCGATGGCCGCGCGCACCGCATCGACCGTGTCGATAAGGTTGTAGCCACGCCGCTTGACCACCTGCAGCGCCAGCGTCGCCTCGCCGTTGAAGCGGGCGGTCCCGGCGCGGTCCTGAAACGTCATGTGGATCGTGGCGAGGTCGCCCAGCGTCACCACGCGGTCGCCGTTCACCTTGATGCGCAGGTCGTAGATATCCTGCACGCTTTCGAACGATCCCGGCAGCGACAGCGAGAAACGGCCCGATTCCGTTTCGATATCGCCCGCCGCAACAAGCTGGTTGTTCAGCGTCACCGCGTCGATCAGCTCGCCTGCGCTGACATTGTAGGCTTCAAGCCGGAGCGGATCGATCACCACCTCGACCATCTCGTCGCGGGTGCCTGCAACATCGGCGCTGAGCACCGGGTCGAGCCCCTCGATCGCGCGTTCGAGATTCGAAGCCGCGCGCATCAGCGTACGTTCGGGCACGTCGCCCGACACCGCGACGATGACAATCGGGAATTCGCTGAAGTTGAATTCGTTGATCGTGTAGGTATCGGCACCTTCGGGGAAATCGGCGGCGGCGCGGCTCATGCGGTCGCGCACATCGGCGATAGTGGCGTTCTTGTCCCAGTCGAATTCGAATTCCAGCACCACGCTGGCATAGCCCTGCATGGCCGAGCCGGTCATGTCGGTCAGCCCGTCGAGCCCCACCAGCTCTTGCTCCATCGGGCGCACCAGCAGCGTTTCGCTATCGGCGGCCGAGATGCCCTGAAACGGGACCGAGATGAACAGCGCGGGCACCTCGATATCGGGCTCGCCCTCTTTGGGCAGGCCGACATAGGCCATGATCCCCGCCGCCAGCGTCAGGACGACGAAGGCGAGGACCATGCGGGCGCGGGCTGCGGCCCAGTCGATCATGCCGCTCATCGGATTACTCTCCGCTACCAGTTACATCCGCGTCGTCGCCGCGCCGCGAAACCCGTACTTCGATCCCGTCGGTGACGTATTCCTGACCGACGACGATGACATCGGCGGTTTCGGGCAGGCCCGTGACCCAGAAGCCCTGCGGCGCGTCGCGCAGCACGGTGACGGGCTGGAAGAAGGTATGGTTGGTCTCGTCGACCAGACGCAGGCCCAGAACGCCCTCGTCATCGATGGTCAGCGCCGAGCCCGGCACCAGATGGCCGCGCGTCGCGTCGGCGCCCACCAGCAGCGTGGCGCTCATGCCGTCCCGCAGCTCAAGATCGGGATTAGGCACCGTGACCTCGACCCGGAAGGTCCGCGTGGCCGGATCGGCGGCCCGCGCGAGGAACGTCACCTGACCCTGCACGCGCTGGCCGTTCGACAGCTCGGCACCGGCCGGGGCCCCCATGGTCAGGCGGTTGATCTGCGTCTCGGCGGCGAAGCCCACCAGCAGGATCGGGTCCAGCCGATAGATCGTGGCGCACAGGCCCCCATTCTGCATCAGGCTGCCGGTTTCGGCGGAATCGGTTTCCAGCACGCCGCCAAAGGGCGCGGAGATGGTCAGGCGATCCAGCTCGGCCTGCGCGACCTCGACACCCGCCTGCGCCGCTTCGACGCTGGCGCGCGCGCCCTCGACCGCGGCGTCGGCGGTGGCGGTGCTGTTTTGCGCCCGGAAGCCGCCTTCGGCCAGCCGGGTGGCGGTTTCGCGGTTGATCTCGGCCTCGGCCAGCGTGGCCTGCGCCCCGGCGAGACGCGCCTGCGCCTCGGACAAAGCGGCGGCGCGGGTGCCGGGATCGAGTTCGCACAGCACCTCGCCCGCTTCGACCAGCGACCCGCGGGGACGGGGATCGGACAGAACCAGCCCGTTTGTCTGCGCGCGCACCTCGACCGAGCGCGACGCTTCGGTCCGGCCGCGCAGCACGATGGCGCTTTCCAGATCGCGTTCCTCGAACCGCTCGACCACGACGCGGAACGGCTGCGCCTCTTCCTCGGTCGCGGGGGCGATCGTGGCGGCGGCGGCAGTCCCCTCGCCCGTGGTTTCGGCAGCCTCGACGCCGACCCAGGACAGCAGCGTGTCACGCTCCATCACGAAGAGATACAGCACGACCAGCACGAGCATGGCGGTGATAATCGGGACGACACGCATTGCAGTACCTTCCAGGCCTCTGAGCGACGCTGATATCGGCGCGGCGCGTCCGACCGGGTGTCGAACCGTCTGCCGGACCCGAGGGTCGCGCGCTCGAAATTCCGCGACCTGCTGGGCATACCTTGCCGGTCGCTACACATAATTATACGCGGAGCGTTGCGGGTGGATTACTCCTGACCCAAACGTAATGCAATTGCCTGCCCCCGCGCGCCGCTGCGTCATGGTGACTTGGGGATATGTTTTTTCCGCTCTGCGGCATCAATGACGCAGACGCGCGCCATCGTGAACGCAAAAGCGGCAATCCGATGCGCGCGCCAAGGCTGCAGACTTGGCAAGCCCCGCGCATCCGGGTTAGGAGAGGCGGAGCCGTTTGCGCGCCGGTGACGAAGACCGCGCGGATCCGGAAGACAAGACGCCCGCCAAAGACGGAGGCCCAGGTGAGCAACGCCGACAGTTTCATCGACGAGGTGAACGAGGAACTCAAGCGCGACCGCCTGTTCGCCGCGATGCGCAAATATGGCTGGATCGCCGTGGTCGGTGTCGTGCTGATCGTGGGCGGTGCCGCGTATAACGAATACCGCAAGGCCCAGATGACCGCCGAGTCGCAGGCTTTCGGCGACGGGATCCTCAACGCGCTCGACACCGACGACGCCGCAGGCCGGGCCGAGGCGCTGGCCGCGATCGATGCCGAGGGCGCGCGCGCCGGTATCCTGTCGCTGCTGCTGGGCGCGGCCGAGCTGATGGCCGATGACCGCGAGGGGGCGCTGGCCGCCCTGTCCGAGGTCGAGAACAACCCCGAGCTGCCCGCCAGCTACCGCCAGATCGCCGCGCTCAAGCGGGTGATCGTGGGCGGCGCGCTGATCCCGCTGGACGAACGCCGCGCGACGCTGCAGGGCCTTTCGGCTCCCGGTGGCGCGTTCCGTCCGCTGGCGCTTGAGCAGCTTGTGCTGCTGGACATCGAAGCGGGCGACCGCGAGGCCGCGCTGGAACAAGCGCGCGCGCTCTTGCAGGAACCCGACCTGACCGACGGGCTGCGCCGCCGCGTCGTGCAGATGATCGTCGTTCTGGGCGGCGACCCGCTGGCGGATTTCGGCTGACCCGCTTGTCCCCCCTTTCCGCCCCCTTTCTGGCTGACCTGACGGAGATTCCGACGTGAGCGTGACCCGTATTCTTGCCATCAGTGCCCTGATCGGCGCGACCGCCCTGACCACCGCCTGCAACCGTGAGGAAATCCTCGAAGGCGAGCGCGTCGATCTGCGCGCGCCTTGGGGCGGCGCCGAGGCCGAGGTCGAGAACCGCACCGTCGCCATCTCGCTGCCCGCCCAGAGCGCCAATGCCGCCTGGACCCAGCGCCAGGGCACGCCGGGTGCGCGTCCTGGCCACCCGGCCCTGTCGGCCAATCCGCAACTCGTCTGGGCCACCCCGATCGGTCAGGGCGATAGCCGCCGCGCGCGGCTGACCACCGATCCGGTCGCGGCGAATGGCGCGGTCTATACGCTGGATGCGGGCTCGCGCGTGCAGGCGACCTCGTCGGCGGGCGCGGCGCTCTGGGCTACGGATCTGACGACCGCGCGCGAAGCACGGTCCTCGGCCTCGGGCGGGGCGCTGGCGGTCAGCGGCGGGCGGCTCTTCGTGGCCTCGGCCAGCGCGTTCCTTGCCGCGCTCGACACGAATACCGGCCAAGAGCTGTGGCGCGTCGATTTCGACAGCCCGCTGAACGGCTCACCGGCTGTTTCGGGCGATACCGTCTATGTCACCGCGCTGGATTCGACACTCTGGGCACTCGATGCCGCGACCGGACGCATCGAATGGACCCTCCCCGGGACGCCCGCACGCTCGACCGTGGCGCGCGGTTCGGCGCCGGCCGTGGCGGGCGATCTGGTCGTGTTCCCGACGCAATCGGGCGAACTGACTGCCGTGCGCCGGTCGAATGGCGGCCAGACATGGACGACAGCCGCCGTGGGCCGCCGCACCGGCGCGGCGTTGGGGACGATCCCGGCGCTGACCGGCGATCCGGTGGTCGATGGCAACCGGATCTATGCCGCGAACCAGTCGGGACGCCTGTTCGCGCTGGACGCCGCGACCGGGCGTGCGATCTGGTCGATCGAGGAAGGCGCGAACGCGCCGGTCTGGCCTGTTGGCGGCTCGGTCTTTCTGGTCAGCGATCAGAACCGGCTGATGCGGCTCAATGCCTCGGACGGCTCGGTCATCTGGGCCAACGAATTGCCGCTCTACACCACCTCGCGGATCCGTCGGCGGCTGGCGATCTACCCGCAGCACGGCCCGGTTCTGGCGGGCGGACGGCTCTGGGTCGCGTCGGGTGAAGGCGTCCTGCGCGGGTTCGATCCCGCCTCGGGCAATATCGTGGCCGAGATCCCGATCCCCGATGGCGCGGCCTCGGCGCCGATCGTCGCGGGTGGCGTGATGTATATCCTCAACCGCGAGGGGCAGCTGCTCGCCTATCGCTGACGGCTTTACAAACGGGGCGGTGCCGCCTATGTGGGCGGTTTCCGTCCTGAGAGTGCGTCATGTCCTTTACCCTTGCCCTCGTGGGCCGGCCCAACGTGGGCAAGTCCACGCTCTTCAACCGCCTCGTCGGCAAGAAACTGGCGCTGGTCGATGACCAGCCCGGTGTCACGCGCGACCTGCGCGAGGGCGAGGCGCGGCTGCAAAACCTGCGCTTCACCGTCATCGATACGGCGGGGCTGGAAAACGTCACCGACGACAGCCTGCAGGGCCGGATGCGGCGCCTGACCGAGCGCGCGGTCGAGATGGTCGATGTCTGCCTGTTCATGATCGACGCGCGGGTGGGCGTCACCCCTGCCGACGAGATCTTCGCCGATATCCTGCGCCGCCGCGGGCGCCACGTGATCCTTGCGGCGAACAAGTCCGAAGGCAGCGCCGCCGAGGGGGGCTATCTGGAAGCCTTCTCGCTGGGGCTGGGCGAACCGATCCGGCTGTCGGCCGAGCATGGCGCAGGTCTCGATGACCTCTATCACCAGCTTCTGCCGCTGGCCGCAAGCTTTGACGAGCGTGCGCAGGCCGAAGCGCCGGTCACCGACGTGACGGTCGAGGAAGACAGCGAAACCGACAATACCGAGGGCGGCGAGGCCGCGCCCGACTGGGCGCCGACGCTGAAACGCCCGTTGCAGGTGGCGGTGATCGGGCGACCCAATGCGGGCAAGTCGACGCTTATCAACCAGATCATCGGCGAAGACCGCCTGCTGACCGGCCCCGAGGCGGGGATTACCCGCGATTCCATCGCCCTGCCCTTCCAGTGGAACGGCACGCCGATGCGGCTGTTCGACACTGCCGGGATGCGCCGCCGCGCCCGCGTCACCGACAAGATCGAGAAACTCTCGGTCGCGGATGGTCTGCGCGCGGTCAAGTTCGCCGAGGTGGTGGTGGTGCTTCTGGATGCCGCGATCCCGTTCGAGACGCAGGATCTGCGCATCGCCGATCTGGCCGAGACCGAGGGCCGCGCGGTCGTCGTCGCGGTCAACAAATGGGATCTGGAAGACGACAAGCAGGACAAGCTGAAAGCGCTGCTGCAAGGCTTCGAGAAGCTGCTGCCGCAGCTGAGGGGCGCGCCGCTGGTCACCGTCTCGGCCAAGACCGGGCGCGGCATGGACCGCCTGCACGACGCGATCCTGCGCGCCCACGCGATCTGGAACCGGCGCGTAGGCACGTCGCGGCTCAACAACTGGCTGGGCGCCATGACCGAGGCGCACCCGCCCCCTGCCCCGGGCGGCCGCCGTATCAAGCTGAAATACATCACGCAGGCCAAGACGCGTCCGCCGGGCTTCGTGGTCAAATGCTCGCATCCCGACGAACTGCCCGAAGCATACCGTCGGTATCTGGTCAACGGACTGCGCGAGAGTTTCGACATGCCGGGCACGCCGATCCGGCTGTGGTTCCGCGGCCAGTCGGATCAGAACCCGTTCAAGGGCCGCAAGACCGCGCAGCGTTCGAAGCTGAAAAAGCACATCGCGCCGAAGCACTGACTTGGCGCTACAGCACAGCAATACGGCCCGCGCCGGGGGACAACCCCGGATCGCGGGCCGTTCTGCCTTCAGCCGAAGAGCATAGCGCTTCTTGTTTCCGGCTATTGGCTATTTGATCCGGATCAAGGTTTGCCCCCGCGCGGTCGGGTTAACATTGCAACCAGTTCATTCATTCAATCGAACCGGAGCCGCCGCCATGGGATTCTTCAAGAAACTCGACACTCATTCGGACTTGATCGCCTCGATGGCGGAAACCGTCCATGCCGACCTGACCGACGCGCTCGTCTATGGCCGCGTCACAGGGCAGGAAATCCGCAACGCAGTGATGAGCTGCATGGGCTGCGAAGGCTCGGGCGATTGCCAGAACTGGATGGACGCCCATAACCACGACGCCGATACGCCGCCCGCCTATTGCCGCAACCGCGCCATGCTGGAGCGCGCCAAGGAAGCTTGAGGCGGCGCCGCAGCCCCCCATAGCAAAGGGCCACCCTGCAGGGTGGCCCTTTGACTTTCCAGCTTAGCCTGTGTCACGCCGCGCGGCGTTCGTGGCGGCCTTCGTTGATCTCTTCGGCGATCTTCGCGACGAAGGCTTTCAGATCGCCCGGATTGCGGCTGGTGATCAGGCCCTGATCGGTGACGACCTCGGCATCCTGCCAGTCGGCGCCCGCATTGATCATGTCAGTGCGGATCGACTTGTACGACGTCAGCTTACGGCCTTTGGCGATCCCCGCCTCGGCCAGCAGCCACGGCGCGTGGCAGATCGCGGCAACCACTTTCTTGGCGTCCCAGAACGCTTTGACGAAGTCCAGCGCGCTGTCTTCGACGCGCAGCAGGTCGGGGTTGATCTGACCGCCGGGCAGGACCAGCGCATCGTATTGGCCCGCATCCGCCTTGGACAGCGTCACATCGACGGGCACCGCGCGGCCCCAGTCGCTTTTATCCCAGCCCTTGATCTCGCCCTCTTCGAGCGAAACGACGTGAACCTCTGCCCCTGCGTCGCGCAGATCGTTGAGCGGGACTTCCAGCTCGGATTGCTCGTAGCCATGGGTGGCGAGGATGGCGATTTTCTTGCCAGACAGCGATTGCATCTCGGCTCTCCTGTATTCGTTTCCGTTGTGGGAGAAACGGCTGTCGGCGCGCGCTGTTCCATATCCCGCGGTCACGAATTCCTGTCTGCGCGGATAACGTAGCGAAAAGCCCGCCCTCGGGGACCGGGGCGGGCTTGCGACTTTGGTACTGCTATGAGCGTCTTAGCGGATCTTCAGCGTCGCCAGCCCGATCAGCGCCAGAACAAGGCTGATGATCCAGAAGCGGATGACGATCTGCGGCTCGGCCCAGCCGCGTTTCTCGAAATGGTGGTGGATCGGCGCCATCAGGAAGACCCGCCGCCCGGTGCGCTTGAAATAGGCCACCTGAATGATGACGCTCAGCGCCTCGACCACGAAGAGGCCGCCGACAATGGCGAGCACGATCTCGTGCTTGATGCAGACCGCAATGGCCCCCAGCGCCCCGCCCAGAGCCAGCGAGCCGGTATCGCCCATGAACACGGCGGCCGGCGGGGCGTTGTACCACAAAAAGCCCAAGCCCCCGCCCGCGAGCGCGGCAGTGAAGATCAGCAATTCGCCCGTACCCGGCACGTAATGCACGTCGAGATAGGCGGTAAAGTCGACCCGGCCCACGGCATAGGCGATCACGCCCAGCGTCGACGCGGCGATCATCACCGGCATGATGGCCAGACCGTCCAGACCGTCCGTCAGGTTGACCGCGTTGGCCGCGCCGACGATCACGATCATCGCGAAGGGCACGTAGAACAGTCCCATATCGATGAGCGCGGCCTTGAAGACCGGCATCGCCAGCTGGCCCGTCAGCTCGGCCGGATGGGCCCATGCGGCGGCCACCGCCGCCAGCGCCGCGATCACCAGCCCGGCGCCCATGCGGATCTTACCCGAAACGCCCTTGGTGTTCGATTTCGTGACCTTGGCGTAATCGTCGGCGAAACCGATCAGCCCGAAGCCCCATGTGACCAGAAGCGTGATCCAGACATAGGGGTTATCGAGCCGCGCCCAGAGCAGCGTGGACACCGACAGCGCCGACAGAATCAGTAGGCCGCCCATGGTCGGCGTGCCCTTTTTGGTCAGCAGGTGCGATTCGGGCCCGTCCTCGCGGATCGGCTGACCCTTGCCCTGCCGTTTGCGCAGGAAGTTGATCAGCGGCGGTCCGAAGACGAAGCCGAAAATGAGGGCGGTGAAAAAGGCCGCCCCCGCTCGCACGGTGATGTAACGGAAAAGGTTGAAGCCGATAAAGGCCTCGGAAAACTCGGCAAGCCAGTAGAGCATTGGCTATTTCCCTGTCTGCTCGTCGGGAAGCGGGTGGTCGAGGTTGCGCAGGACGTCAACCACACGCGACACATAACTGCCTTTCGAGCCCTTCACCAGCACCACGTCGCCCGGCTGGACCAGCCCATAGGCCTGCGCGCCCAGATCGTCGGCCTGCGCGACATGAAGGCCACGCAACCGCTCGGGCAGCGCATCGGCCAGCGCCTGCATCCGTGGCCCCACTGTATGGACCAGATCTACGGCCTCAAGCGCGGGATGGGTGGCAAGGCCTGCGTGAAGCGCGACTTCGTCGGCGCCCAGCTCAAGCATGTCGCCCAGAATCGCCAGCCTGCGCCCTCCCGCCCCGGTCGGCGTAGCGGCGAGCACGTCGAAAGCGGCGGCCATCGAATCGGGATTGGCGTTGAACGCATCGTCGATCAGCGTGAAGCTGGCATCGACCATGCTGTCGAGGCGGATCACCTCTTGCTGGCCACGCCCGGCGGGGGGGCGCCAATCAGCGATGTCGAGCGCGGCGATATCCCATTCGGCACCGGCGGCCTCGGCAGCGGCGAGCGCGGCCACCGCATTCATCGCCATGTGACGGCCCGGCGCGGCGGTCTTGAACAGGAATTTCCGTGCCGGATGGCCCGGCTGCAGCGCGATCTCGCCGCGCACGCCCGAACTGTCGGCGGCGACCGAGATCTCGGTCACGCGGTAGGCGGCATCTGCGGCCTCGCCGAACCCCAGCGCGTGCCCTGCCTCGGCGGCGGCGCGGGCAAGGATCGGCGTGGTGGGCAGATCGGCGTTGTATAGTGCGGTCCCGTCCGGTTCGAGCCCCTCATAGATCGACGCCTTTTCATGCGCGATCCCGTCGAGCGAGCCAAACGCTTCCAGATGCGCGGATCCGACGATCGTCACCAGCGCGACATGCGGTCGGGCAAGACGCGCGAGCGGTGCGATCTCGCCGGGATGGTTCATACCGATCTCGATCACCGCGAAACGGGTCGCGGCGGGCATCCGCGCCAGCGTGAGCGGCACGCCCCAATGGTTGTTGTAGCTGGCCTCGGCCGCATGGGTGGCGCCTTGGCGCGACAGGATGTGGCGCAGCATTTCCTTGGTCGAGGTCTTGCCGACCGATCCGGTCACGGCAATCACCCGCGCCTGCGTACGCGCCCGCGCTGCCTTCGCCATGGCGCCCAGCCCTTCCAGCACGTCGGACACCACCAGACAGGGGCCGGTGACCCCCTCGGGCACGCGGCTGACGAGGGCGGCGGCGGCGCCCTTCTCGAAAGCCTGAGCCAAGAAATCGTGGCCGTCGCGCGCGGCACTCAGCGCGATGAACATCTCGCCCGGACGGATCGTGCGGGTGTCGATGGAAAGGCCGGTGACCTCGAAAGGGGCGGTTGCCGTACCGCCGGTGGCCTGTTCGGCCTCGACCTGTGTCCAGAGCGCCATGTCAGAGTGTCCCGTCAAGCGCCGCGACGGCGACGCTGGCCTGTTCGATATCATCGAACGGATACACCACGCTGCCGACCGTCTGGCCGGTTTCATGGCCCTTGCCCGCGATCAGCAGCGCGTCGCCCGGCTGCAGCGCGTCAATCGCGCGCAGGATCGCCTCGGCGCGGTCGCCGACCTCATTGGCCTCGGGCGCGCCTTTCAATATTTCTGCACGGATCACGGCCGGATCCTCGCTCCGGGGGTTGTCGTCTGTCACAAAAACAACATCCGCGTTTTCCGCCGCAGCCTTGCCCATCAGCGGACGCTTGAGCTTGTCGCGGTCGCCCCCGGCGCCCAGAACGACGATCAACCGCCCCATCACATGCGGGCGCATCGCCTTGAGCGCGGTCTCGACCGCTGCCGGGGTATGGGCGTAATCGACATAGACCGGCGCACCGTTTTCGCGGGTTGCTGCAAGCTGCATCCGGCCCCTGACGCCCTGCAGGCTTTCCAGCGCACGCACCGCTTCATCGGTATCGCCGCCCGTGGCCAGCACAAGACCCAGCGCAACCAGCGCGTTCGAAGCCTGAAAGCCGCCGACGAGATCCAGATCGACCTGATGGACATGGCCCTTGAAGTCAAAGCGCAGAGTCTGGCCGTGCGGATGGAAGCGCTGCGCGACGATGCGCAGGTCGCAATCGGCCTCGGACCCGACCTTGAGCACCGGCTGGGCGACCACGCCCGACAATCTGGCGCCCCATTCGTCGTCGATATTGATCACCGCCACCGCGTCTTCGGGCATGAGGCGGGCGAAAAGACCGGCCTTGGCGGTGAAATAGTCGTCCATCGAAGCGTGGTAGTCGAGATGGTCCTGCGAGAGATTGGTGAACGCCCCCGCCGCCAGCCGCACCCCTTCGAGCCGCCGCTGGTCCAGCCCGTGCGAGCTGGCCTCCATCGCGGCATGGGTGACACCCGCCTCGGCGGCCTGCGCCAAGAGCCGTTGCAAGGTCACGGAATCGGGCGTGGTATGCGCCAGCGGACGGCCCCACGCGCCCTCGACACCCGTGGTGCCGATATTGATCGCCTCGTATCCCAGCGCCGTCCAGATCTGCCGCGTGAAGCTGGCGACCGAGGTCTTGCCATTGGTCCCCGTCACCGCGGCCATCACCGCGGGCTGCGCGCCAAAAAACAGCGCCGCCGCCATGGCCAGCGTGCCACGCGGATCCTCGGCCACGATCAACGCGGCCTCGGGGTGGCGTTCCAGCGTCTCGGCGGCGATGCGCGCGCCTTCGCGGTCGGTCAGGATGGCGGTCGCGCCCATGCGCAGGGCGGGGTCGATGAACTCGCCGCCATGAACGCGGGTGCCGGGAAGCGCCGCGAACAGCGTGCCCGGTTTCACCTCGCGGCTGTCGAGCGTGATCGCGTCGACGCGGGCATGGGGATCGCCCCGGCGCGGGGTCAGTCCCAGCTCGCCCAGAGTGCGGTTCGTCATCATTGCCCCCTTGCGCAATCTTCACCGCGCGGTTTGCCGAGGCGCAATCGCCGTCGCGGTCTCTGGGGATGCCTAGCGCAGGCGAAGCATCGCATCAATCTCTGCTGCGCTCTGTGGGCGCAGCCCCAGCATCGGCGCGATCCGCTCGACCATTTCGCGGACGACCGGAACCACGGTCCAGCCCGCCGTGCGACGGTTCTGGCCCGCCGCGAAAACCGATGGCTCGTCCATCGTCACCACGAACACGTAGCGCGGATCGTTCATCGGGAAAGCGCCGGCAAAGGTGGCGACGACGCGGTCTTCGTAATAGCCGCCCTGCGGGTCGGGCTTGTCGGCGGTGCCGGTCTTGCCGCCGATGGCATAGCCCTCGGCCTCGCCGAACATCGAGGCGGTGCCATCCGTCACCACCCGGCGCATCATCGCCCGCATCTGCCGCGAGGTCTGCTCGGAGATCACACGCTCGCCCACGGCTGGGTTGGTGCGGCGCAAAAGCGTGGGCTGCACGCGGGTGCCGCCGTTCACGATCGTCGCGTAGCCCGCCGCCAGTTGCAGCGGCGTCATGCTCAGACCGTGGCCGTAGCTGACGGTCATCGAAGTGATCTCGGACCAGCGGGGGTCGTATTGCGGGCTCACATTGCGCGATTCGGGCAGTTCGATCGGCATCGGGTCAAGGAAGCCAAAGCTCTGCAGGAAGGCGCGCTGCCGCTCGGCACCAATCATCTGCGCCAAGCGCGCGGTCCCCACATTCGAGGATTCGACCAGCACATCGGTGACGGTCATCTGCGCGGGCATCCGGTGCATGTCGCTGATCCGGTGCCGCCCGAAGCGCAGCGGGCCACGCGTGTCGATCATCGTGTCGGGCGTGACAAGACCCGCTTCCAGCGCCTGCGCCACGGCGAAGACCTTCATCACCGAACCCAGCTCGTAAAGGCCCTGCACCGTACGATTGAACAGCGGCGAATCGGCGGGATCGCCCGACAAAGCGGGCGCGGGCCGGTCATTGGGGTCAAAGGTCGGCGCCGAGGCCATCGAGACGATCTCGCCGGTATAGGCGTCCATCAGAATGGCCGAGCCGCCATTGGCGTTGTAGACCTGAATGCCGCCCGCCAGCACCTCTTCGACCACCGCCTGAATAGACAGATCCAGCGACAGCGACAGCGACACATCGGCAAGATCCGGATCGCTCAAACGGTTATCGGCGGCCAGTTCGATCCCGGCGATGCCTTCGATCTCGGCGGCGGTCACGCCCTGCTCGCCGTAATTCGTCCCGCCCAGCACATGCGCCGCCAGCGTACCGTTGGGGTAAAGCCGCATGTCGCGCGGGCCCAGCAGCAGACCGGGATCGCCGATATCATGCGCAGCCTGCGCCTGTTCGGGCGACACGCGCGCGCGAATCCATGCGAAGCGGCGGTCGGGGTCGGTCAGGCGCGCGGCCAGCCGGTCGACATCGAGCTCGGGGAAAATGCGCCCCAACTCATGCGCGGCGCGCACCCCGTCAACCAGATAGCGGGTCTCGGCATACAGCGAATGGGTGACGAGGTTGGTCGCCAGCAGGCGCCCGTTTCGATCGAGCACATCGGCACGCTCGCCCGAAATCGTCTCGCCGGTATAGGCTTCGGGTTCAGCCACCGGCGAGGCGGCCAGCATGCCCATCTTGGCGCCGACCGCCGCATAGCCCGCAAAAAAGGCCACGGCGAGGAACAGGATGCGCCATTCCGCCCGGCGGCGCCCGGCATCGCGCGCCTGTTCACGGCGCAGGCGCAGGTTTTCGCGTTCGATGCCCGACGGGTTCACGCCCTGCGAACGGGCATCGAGAACACGGGCAAGCGGTCTGAGCGGCGTGCGGGTCACAGCGTATCCTCCGGCGTCGGGGCAAGGATCTGCGGATAGGGAACGTCTTCGATCTGGCCGAACTGACGGCCCTCCATCGGACCAAGGCCCAAGCGTTCGAAATTCAGCACCGCCAGCGAGCGCAGGCGCTGCGGGCGGTTGAGATAGGCCCATTCGGCCTGCTGGACATCGAGCGCCTCGTTCAGCGACCGGATTTCCGCGCGCAGGCTGCGCACGTCGCGCAGCGCGGTCTGGGTCTTCTGGTTCTGGTCATAGGCCCAGATCGCCAGTCCGATGACGCCAAAGGCGGCAAGCATATAGAAGACGGCACGCATCAGCGATCTCCTTGCAAGACAAGACGGGGCAGCCCCAGCGCGCTGCGCTCGACCGGACCGGCAGGCGCGTCGGTGCGCCGCCCGATGCGCAAGAGCGCCGAGCGCGAACGGGGATTGGCAGCGCATTCGGCCTCGTCCGCGGCGATGGCCTTGCGCGTGACGGTCTCGAAGCGCGGCGCTTCCTGCTCGGTCATCGGGGCGTGGCGGCTGCCCTGCCCCGCCCGGCCCGAGCGCTGCTGAAAGAAGCGTTTGACGATCCGGTCTTCGAGCGAATGGAAACTGACGACAGCCAGCATCCCGCCGGGGTTGAGCGCGCGCTCTGCCGCTTCCAGCCCGTCGACAAGCTGGTGGAACTCGGCATTCACGGCGATGCGCAGGGCCTGAAAACTGCGGGTCGCCGGATGGCTCTGGCCGGGTTTGGGACGGGGAAGCTGGCTGCTGACGATCTCGGCCAGTTGCAGCGTGGTTTCAATCGGTTGCACCGTACGCGCCTTGACGATGGCGCGGGCGATCCGGCGCGAGGCACGCTCTTCGCCATAGTGAAACAGGATATCGGCCAGCGCCGCTTCGTCCTCGGTATTCACCAGATCTGCGGCCGAAGGGCCATCCTGGCTCATCCGCATGTCGAGCGGGCCGTCGCGGGTAAAGGAAAAGCCGCGCTCGGGCAGGTCGAGCTGCATCGATGACACGCCGAGATCCAGAGCCACCCCGTCGAGCGGCTCGCCCGCCAGCGTGTCGAGTTCCGAGAACGTGCCCTGCACGACGCGGATACGCTCGCCGTAAGGCGCGGCCCAGTCCTGCGCCATGCTCAGCGCCAGCGGGTCGCGGTCGATGCCGATTACCCGGTCGGCGCCCGCCGCGACCAGCCCGCGCGTATAGCCGCCCGCGCCCATCGTGCCGTCAAGCCAGACACCCCGCACCGGAGCGACACCGGCAAGCAGGGGGCCGAGAAGAACGGGGATGTGCGGGGCGTCCTGTGGGTCGCTCGACATGGGCCCGTCCGTCATTCAGGGGTTTCGGTCTTGGCGGGAAGCTCGGGCAGCCAGGATTCGTAATCGAAATCGTCGTCCTCGTCGGCGAAGATGTCTTCGAACCCGCCCTCTTCCTCTTCGTAGGTTTCCGGCTTGTAGATCATGAACTGATCCGAAGCGGCAACGAACAGGGCCTGTTTCGTCAGGTCCAGCTTGGTGCGCAGCTTGACGGGCAACAGGATGCGTCCGTCCTCCATCACTTCGATATCATCGGCCAGCGCGTGATAGATTTTTTCCAGCGCGCGGCGCCGCTTCGAGCCGTTGGGCAACAGCTTGATGCGTTCCTCGATTCTCTCGATCTCTTTGATGGTGTAGCATTTGAGGTAATTCTGCGTCGGAGGACCGAACACGATCACCATATTGGCACGCTTGCCCGTTTCCCAATCCGGGTCGCCCGCTTCGATCACACGCCGAAAGCGGGGCGGTATGGATACCCGCCCTTTCGCGTCGATCGTTTGTGTTTCGCTTCCGCGAAAGCCACGCGCCACGGTTTTGCGCCTCATGCCACGGCCCGCGAGGGGCCAGAAAAAAGTAACGCCGGCCCGGGTGCTGCCATACCCGGGCCGGCGCCCTCGTCCCATTTTCTGGGGTCGTCCAGATGCGTAACCGTCTTACTGGGGGGGGGGGTCGAAGACGCTGCTCGCTACGCTCTAGATTCTTGGTCGTTGGTGGTTGCCTGTAGTCTGCCTTAAGGAAGCGTTTGTTGTTCTGTGCTTCCGTGAACCCACTATACGCATGAGACTTCCCGGCAGTCCATGGCACTTCTTGGCACTTCTGGCATTTTTTCGGGGCGACGTGCCCAACCGCACCACCAGAAGCGGGTTCTGGACGCCATCGTTAACCATATATTGCCCTGAGAGCGCGCAGCCACACCACATCCTGCGGGCCATTTTGTGTGGCGAAAAGTGAGAGAATCGGATCGCGACGGGCGACAATGTTGCCCCATGGACACAGGCAACCGATAACACGCCCGTGATGACGATTTTACACCAGAAATCTCGACCACCCAAATCCCCTGTCTGCGATTCGGCCAATATCCGCCGAGGGCCATTGACGCGGGAATCTACGCAGTTTTCGTGAGAATCCGATCGCGACTCGGATCACGCGCCTGTGAGTCGCATCAAGAGCACGGAGTCGAGTCGGTTTGGATGAGGGGACGTCATTTTTTTCGGCGCCAGCAGCCACCTTCAAGGGTGCCATATTTTCCCAAGCCATCCGGTCTCCGGCGGCCCTGGTGCCGGGATTTCCCATCGCCCGACCCTGCCGGAGCGACGAATTCCCGCAAATTCCCACCAACGCCCCGGCAATGTGCCAAACGCAGCGCGGGCGGGCCGGGATTTCCCATCCCGTCCCAATCGGCGACCGCTGGCGGCGCAGCCGGTGCCATAAGGTGCCAGCGCCCACCTCTCCGCGCATGGAAAACGCGCGGCCCATCGGATGGACCGCGCGCGATAACACTTTCAGGACCGCTTCTGTCAGGCGAGCTGCGCAATCAATTGCCGCGCCATCGCGCGATAGCTTTCCGCCGCCGGGCTGTCGGTGGCCGCAACCGGCAGACCGCCATCGCCCGAAAGCCGCACTTCGATCGAGAGCGGCAACTGCGCCAGCACCGGCAGGCCCATCTTCTCGGCCTCCCGCGTGACGCCGCCCTCACCGAAGATATGCTCTTCATGGCCGCAATTGGGGCAGATAAAGGTCGACATATTCTCGACCAGACCCAGCACCGGCGTTTTCAGCACCTCGAACGCGTTCAGAGCACGGCGGGCATCAAGCAGCGCCACGTCCTGCGGGGTCGAGACGACGATCGCGCCCGTCACAGGGAATTTCTGGCACAGGGTCATCTGCACGTCGCCGGTGCCCGGCGGCATGTCGATCACCAGCACATCCAGATCGCCCCACGCCACTTGCGTCATGAGTTGCTGAAGCGCGCCCATCAGCATCGGGCCGCGCCAGATCAGCGCCTGATCCTCGGGCAGCATCATCCCGATCGAGATGACGCGGATCCCGTGCGCGACCGGCGGGATGATGGTCTTGCCATCGGGCGAGGCGGGCTTTTTCGTCACGCCCATCATGCGCGGCTGGCTGGGGCCATAGATATCGGCATCCACCAGCCCGACCTTCCATCCCTCGCGCGCGAGGGCGATGGCGAGATTGGCGGAAACCGTGGATTTGCCGACCCCGCCCTTGCCCGACCCCACGGCGATGATGCGCTTGACGCCCGGCACCTCCGACGGGCCGGCGGTGGGATGGCGACCGATCTTCAGCGAAGGCGGCTCGCCCTGAGGGTCGCCCTGCGGCGCCTGACGGGCGGGGGCTTTGGCGGCGGGGCCGTGGGCGGTCATGGCGATGGCCACGCGCTCGACCCCCGGCAGGGCCTTGAGCGCGGCCTCGGCCTGGGCCTGCACCGGTTCGAGCGCCTTGGCTTCGTCGGGCGTCTCGGCTTCGATCACGAAGCGGACGGCGCCCGCATCGATCACCAGCGCGCGCACCAGATCGCGGCTCACGAGATCCCCGCCCTGGGGAAGCGTGACGCGGGCGAGAACTGCCAGCACCTCGTCGCGTGTCGGGCTCGTCATCGGGAACTCCTGTTCAGCTGAAAGATTCGTTGGGCGTAACCTGCGCAGGAATCGCGCCAAGGCAAGGGCAAGCGCGCTTTCGCCGCGACTCGGAGCCTCATGTACACATTCGCCCCGATTCCCGGCGCCCCGGTACAGATTGTCGCAGCTGCGGGCAGCGGTTCGCCCTCAAAACTCGACCCTGATGCGAGCAGAAACGGAGAAACACACGCCTGAGGCACCTTTACCCTACGTCGCCATGCTCTTGCCGCATAGCAGCAATGCCGATGAAAGGGATTGTGCATATGCAGCATTTGGACCATCTTTGCTTCAACGGCGGAAGAAATTCAGCGGCAGGAACGCTCGAAGCTCGGAACGCCAAAGACGAAAGAGTGACCGACATGGCATACGCTACAGCAAATACGACCCGCAGCACCGGCTTTCTGGCTCCGATCTCGGACGCTTTCGGCGCGCTGCGCACCGCATGGGCACGTTCGCGCGTGTATGTGCGGACCTACAACGAACTGAACGCGCTTTCCACCCGCGAGCTCGCCGACCTCGGCATCAGCCGGTCGATGATCACGCGCCTGGCCTACGAAGCGGCCTACGGCAAAGACGCCTGAATTTCCGGGCCCGCGAGGGCCTGTGACCAGGACGACGGCCCCTCCTCCTCCCTGGGCCGATCGTGCAAGGAACCCGCCGCTTCCTCCTCCCTGCGGCGAGGTTCCGACCAGTAGCTTAGGCCCCTCCTCCTCCCTGGGCCGACAGCACTCCGGCGCGGTTCCCCTCCTCCTCCCTGGGAACCGCGCCCCGAATTCCGGGGCCTTTCCAAAGGTCTGGCCCCACAAAGACGCGGACGCCTTCCTCCTCCCTGGCGTTCGTTCTGGCGCGACGCTCCTCTCTCCTCCCTCGGAGCGTCGCGCCCAAAGACTACGGTGGCCGGACCTCCTCCCTCGGTCGATCGTAAACCGCGCGGTTGCTCCTCCTCCTCCCTGAGCAACCGCGCCACCATTCCGGGGCCCTTCCGAAGGTCTGGCCCCACCCGGATACGGACGCCTTCCTCCTCCCTGGCGTTCGTCAGAGGCGCGGCGCTCCTCTCTCCTCCCTCGGAGTGCCGCACCCTCCTCAAACGGTGAACGGATCCTCCCCCGAACACCGGAACAGAGCGCGGTTGCCCCTCCTCCTCCCTGGGCAACCGCGCTTTTTCTTTTCTCGAATCAGGATATTGCAGCCCCGCGACGGGCCCCGGCGCCCAACGGCGCCCGATTGATGCCGAATGCTGCGCGTGCAAAAGGGGCAAATGAAATAATCATTTACCCCTGAGCGCTATTAAGTTTTCAGCACGAAGAAAAAGAGCCGGAAGCTGACCAAAGGGTCAGAACGGTACGTCGTCCATTCCGTCCGCAGGTAGCACGAAACGCGCGACTATGTGCTTCTCGCCGGCGCGGTCGAACGCGACGGCCAGCTTGTCGCCATCCACCGCCATGACCGTGCCCGTGCCGAATTTCTGGTGAAAGACCCGCTCACCCGGCGCGAAATGCACCTCGGCGGTCGAGCCCCGCACGGCCTTGGGCGCGGCGGGGGCGGATTTGGCGCGCGACTGCAGGCGCTTCCAGCCGGGCGCATTGTACACATCCGCCCGGGTCGCGCGGCCTTCCAGCGAGTCGGGATCGGGCGTCGCGGTGCCCGAATGCCGACCGGCCGCGCCGAATGCCCCGCCATGCAGGCCCGGCGGCACCAGCACTTCGACATGATCGCGCGGCAATTCGTCGATGAATCGGCTGGGCAACTGGCTTTGCCACTGGCCGAACACCCGCCGGTTGGCCGCGAACGAGATCAGGCACAGCCGCTCGGCACGGGTGATGCCGACATAGGCCAGCCTGCGCTCTTCCTCGAGCCCCTTGAGGCCGTTCTCATCCATCGAGCGCTGCGAGGGGAACAGCCCGTCTTCCCAGCCGGGCAGGAAAACCACGGGGAATTCCAGCCCCTTGGCCGCATGAAGGGTCATGATCGTGACCTTCTCCTGCGTTTCCTCGCTCTCATTGTCCATGATCAGCGCGACATGCTCCAGGAACCCTTGCAGGCTCTCGAATTCCTCGAGCGCCTTGATCAGTTCCTTGAGGTTCTCAAGCCGCCCTTCCGCCTCGGGCGTCTTTTCGTTCTGCCACATCGCGGTATAGCCCGATTCGTCGAGCATCATCTCGGCCAGCCGCACATGGCTGACGCCGCCTGACGGCGCATCGTCGTCGATCACCAGCGCGTCGTCCTGACCGGGCACGACAGGGCTGCGCACCATATCGTGCCAGCGCGCCATATTCTCGATGAACGCGCGCAGATTGCCCGCTGCCTTGCCCCCCAGCAGCCCGTCGCGCAGAACCAAGGCCGCGCCCATCAGAAGCGGCACCTCGGCCTCGCGCGAGACGCGCTGGATCGTCTGGCGCGCCTTGTCGCCGATGCCGCGCTTGGGGGTGTTCACCACGCGCTCGAAGGCCAGATCGTCGGTCGGGCTGACGGCAAGCCGGAAATAGGCCATCGCGTCGCGGATCTCGAGCCGCTCGTAGAAGCGCGGCCCGCCGACGACGCGGTAAGGCAGTCCGATGGTCAGGAAGCGGTCTTCGAAGGCGCGCATCTGGTGGCTGGCGCGCACAAGGATCGCCATCCCGTTGGGGCTGACCGGGTCCATGCCCCGCGTGCCCCGCTCCAGCGCCTCGATCTCTTCACCGACCCAGCGCGCCTCGTCCTCGCCGTCCCAATGGCCGATGAGCCTGAGCTTCTCGCCCTCGGTCTCTTCGGTCCACAGCGTCTTGCCGAGACGGTTCTCGTTGCCCTGAATCACGCCTGAGGCCGCAGCCAGAATATGCGGCGTCGAGCGATAATTTTGCTCAAGCCGGATAACCTTGGCGCCCGGAAAATCGCGCTCGAACCGCAGGATGTTGCCGACTTCGGCACCGCGCCAGCCATAGATCGACTGGTCGTCATCACCCACGCAGCAGATGTTCTTGTGGCTTTGCGCCAAGAGCCGCAGCAGCAGATATTGCGCGACGTTGGTGTCCTGATACTCGTCCACCATGATGTATTTGAGCCAGCGCTGATACTGCGCCAGCACATCGGGATGGGTCTGCAGGATCGTCACGACATGCAGCAGCAGGTCGCCGAAATCGCAGGCATTGAGCGTGCGCAGGCGGTCCTGATAGGCGGCGTAGAGCTCGGTGCCGCGGTTGTTGAACGCGCCCGCTTCCGAGCCGGGCACCTGTTCGGGCCGCCACGCGCGGTTCTTCCAATTGTCGATGAGCGACGCCAACTGCCGAGCGGGCCAGCGCTTTTCATCCATGTTCCACGCCTGGATGAGCTGCTTCATCAGCCGAAGCTGATCATCGGTATCGAGGATCGTGAAATTGGGCTTCAGCCCAACAAGCTCGGCGTGACGGCGCAAGAACCGCACGCCGATGGCATGGAAAGTGCCCAGCCACGGCATTCCTTCGACCGCATCGCCCAGAAGCGCGCCGATACGGTATTTCATCTCGCGCGCGGCCTTGTTGGTAAAGGTAACCGCAAGGATTTCATTGGGGCGCGCGGTGCCCGTGGCGATCAGCTGCGCGATGCGCGCGGTCAGCGCCTTGGTCTTGCCGGTGCCCGCGCCCGCCAGCATCAGAACCGGACCGTCGAGCGTCTCGACCGCCTCGCGCTGCGGCGCGTTCAGACCGTCGAGATAGGCCGCCGACCGATTGGCCGCGACGCCCCCCATGGCCATCTCTGACAGGCTGCGTTCACTCATGCGTCGTTCCCCACTTGTTCCTGTCTTGCCCGTCTTGGCCCCGGGGTTCAACCCCCGTCATCGGCGCCGCGCCAGATAGGCGCGCGAAAACGCCAGATAGCCCGGCGCGGTCACCTGCAAGTGATCGCGCATCAGCCGGTGCAGGGCGGGCAACCGGTCGAAGGGGACATTGGGCATCACGTGATGCTCGACATGATAGGGCATGTTCCACGCAAGGAAACGCACCATGGCTGTGGTAAAAGTGGTGCGGGTATTGGCAAACATATCAGACACGCGCGGACAATCGCCATGCTCGGCCAGCAGGTAGAGCCGCAAGAAAGGCTGCCCCAGCAGAACGGGGATCAGCCAGAGCCACAGAACCGCGTCGCTCCAGATCAGGCTGAGCACCGCCAGCGCATAGACGGCCAGCAGAACCCGAGCCTCGCGCCCGGCGCGGGCGCGCACCCGTTCGGGCAGATAAGCAGGATGTTCGCGGCCGGTTGCCAGCCGCCAGATCAGCCGCGCAGACCCCCACCAAAGCGGCAGGCCCGAGACATGCCAGAGCCATTCGGCGCGGGTCTCGGGCTTGCGACTGTCGAGCTCGGGATCGCCCGGCTGGTTGGTATGGCGGTGATGGGCGAAGTGGAAATACCGAAACCATGTGAACGGGTTAAGGATCAGCGCCCCGATGGTCGCGCCCACCCAATCGCAGAGCCGGTCGCTGGCAAAAGGCGTCCGGTGCGTGCATTCATGCTGAAGGGTGAAGAGGAAGACGATCAGCACCCCCTGCACGGGCAACAACAGCGGCCAGCCGGGTATCGCCGCGGCAATGGCCCCGCCGGTCCCAAGAATCGCCCCCATGTGCCCGGCCAGATGCCACAGCCCCTGCCCCGGATACCGCGCGGTCAGAGCCGCCCGGCGCCCGGATGGCAGGGACTTGAGAAAATCACTATGGGTCACGCCGCGCGCGCGCCGGGCTCGGGCGCGAAGGGGCGGATCTCGACGCTGTCGCCGTGGAACCGGCAGAACGAGCCAGGCGGGATCGCCTCCCAGTCGCCCTCGTCGGTTTCCAAGGGCTCAGAGACCACGGCCCGCCCGCCACGCGAGGCCGACCAGCGGTGAAACAGGCTCGGCGCGTGATCGTCCGAGGCGTAGCGCGCGGCATACAGCGTCTCGCCATCGCTGAACGCGCAGGTCATGCGCAGATGCGGCAGAGCGCCCTGCGCGGCACTCAGGGCCATCAGCCGCCCCGCCGCCCGCGCCAGTGCGCCCTGCGGATCCGCCTCCAGCCCCTCGGCCAGCGCCACGAGGAACAGCACCTCGCTGTCGGTCGCGCCCTTGCGATGGGTGTAAAGCGCGGCGGGGATCATCATATCCGCGTCGCGCCGGAACGCGTCATAGCCGCCGATCTGGCCGTTATGCATGAACGACCAGCGACCGACGACGAAGGGATGGCAATTGTTGCGGCTGGTCGCGGTCCCGGTCGAGGCCCGGACATGCGCCAGAAACAACCGCGAACGCACCTGCGCGGTGATCGAGCGCAGGTTGGGATCGGACCAGGCGGGATGGATGTCGCGAAACAAGCCGGGCTCGTCCCGTTCACCGTACCACGCGACGCCGAACCCGTCGGCATTGATCGCGCTTGTGCACAGCGTGGCGCACTGGCTCTGGTGAATGAGCGAATGGCCGGGGCGGCTGACCACGTCTTCAAGAAAAATCGGTGCGCCCGTATAGGCGGCCCAGCGGCACATGCGACGGCTCCGGTCTTGACTGCGCCAGCCATATCACGGCGCGCGCCACAGGCAAACAATGCTGGAAGAAATGCAGAAGGGGGGCGCTGCCCCCCCTCGCGCTGACGCGCTCACCCCCCGGGATATTTGTGGATTAAAGATGGGCGTTAAGGCGCCGTTAATCGTCCATCTTTATTCCTAAAATATCCTCGGGGGTGTCCAGAGGGGGCAGACAGCCCCCTTTGGGTCTTTCCACCGGGCGCGAGGCGGGGGTCAGAGCGTAGCGTCGTCCATGAGTTCGACAACCACAAGGTCGCGCACCGAGGCGCCGCGGGCATGATCCAGCGCCGCCTGGTACGCCGCTGAACGGTAGCAGGTTTCCGCCGCTTCCAGCGAGGGGAAGACCGCCACGACATGACGGGCGCGGTCGGCGCCTTCGAGCGTCACGTAGCGCGCGGCGCGGGCGATGAATTTGCCGCCATGCTCGGCGATGGCCGGGCCCGCGCCCTCGGCATAGCGGGCATAGGCGTCGGCATCGGTTACCTCGACATGGGCGATCCACAGGGCCTTGGGCATGATCATTGTCCTCCGATCACAGTTTCGGCGGCGGCGATGGCTTTCTCGGCGCCCGCGATATCGGCGCCGCCGCCCTGGGCCATGGCCGGACGGCCGCCGCCGCCCTTTCCGCCCAGTTCCACGACCGCCGCCTTGAGGATATCGACCGCCGACAGCGTGCCGGTCAGGTCATCCGTCACCCCCGCCGCGACCGCCGGTTTCGCGCCGGTATCGGCGATCAACAGAACGGCGCCCGATCCCAGCTTATCCTTCAGCGCGTCGACCATGGCGGGCAATTCCTTGCCCGACACGCCCGAGACCACCTGCGCGATGAATTTCACACCGGCGATCTCTTTGGCTTCGGCCCCGCCACCGCTGCCGCCGCCCATCGCGAGATCGCGTTTGAGCTGCGCGACTTCGTTGGCCAGCGCGCGGCGTTCCTCGGCCAGCGCCTTTACGCGGTCGACCACATCAGCCATCGGCGTTTTGAGAAGCTGCGCGACTTCACCCAGACGCGCGTCCTGCGCGCGCAGATGGGCCAGTGCCGGGGCGCCGGTCAGCGCCTCTATCCGGCGCACGCCGGCGGATGAGGCCGAATCGCCCAGCAGGACGAAAGCGCCGATATCGCCGGTGCGTTTCACATGCGTCCCACCGCAGAGTTCGAGCGAATAGGTATGGCCGTCGGTCCCCTTGCCGCTGTCGAGCAGCTGGCCCATCGACACGACCCGGACCTCGTCGCCGTATTTCTCGCCAAACAGCGCCTGCGCGCCAAGGCCACGGGCGTCGTCGGGGGTCATAATGCGGGTTTCCACCGCGCCGTTCTGGCGGATGAAGGCGTTCACCTCGGCCTCGACGCTGGCGATTTCCGTCGGTTCCAGCGCCTTGGTATGGCTGAAATCGAAGCGCAGCCGGTCGGGCGCATTAAGCGAGCCGCGTTGCGCGACATGGTCGCCCAGCGCGCGGCGCAGCGCTTCGTGCAGCAGGTGGGTGGCCGAGTGGTTGGCGCGGATCGCGGTTCGGCGGGTGTGGTCAACTTCCAGCTTGACCGCCATTCCGCGCGTCAGCGTGCCGTCGATCACCTTGGCCTGATGGATGAAGACGCCTTCGACCTTCTTGGTGTCACGCACCTCGGCCTCGCCGCCATCCCAGCGGATCCAGCCGCTATCGCCGACCTGACCGCCGGATTCGGCGTAGAAGGGTGTCTGGTTCACCACGATCGCGACTTCGCCCGAGGCGCTGTCGACCATGGTTTCGCCTTCGACCAACGCCATGACCTGCGCCTCGGCGCTTTCGGTGTCATAGCCGAGGAATTCGGTACCGCCGTGCTTTTCGGCCACGTCGAACCACACCGCCTGGCTGGCCGCGTCGCCCGAACCCGACCACGCCGCGCGCGCCTTGGCCTTTTGTTCGGCCATCGCCGCCTCGAAGCCCGCGATATCGACATTGCGGGTCTTTTCGCGCAGCGCGTCCTGTGTCAGGTCGAGCGGGAAGCCGTAGGTGTCATAAAGCTTGAACGCCGCTTCGCCCGGAAGATCGGCGTCTTCGGGCAGCTTTTCCAGCTCGGCATCGAGCAGTTTCAGCCCGCGATCCAGCGTCGTGCGGAAGCGGGTTTCTTCCAGCTTCAGCGTCTCGGTGATCAGCGCCTCGGCGGTGCGCAGCTCGGTATAGTGACCACCCATCGCCCGCACCAGCGCCGGAACCAGCTTGTACATGACGGGGTCCTGCGCGCCCAGCATATGGGCATGGCGCATGGCGCGGCGCATGATCCGGCGCAGCACGTAACCGCGCCCTTCATTCGAGGGCATGACGCCATCGGCCATCAGGAACGAGGTCGAGCGCAGGTGGTCCGCGATGACGCGGTGATGGGTCTTGCCCGGCCCGTCGGGGGCGCCGTCGGTCAGGTTGGCCGAGGCCTCGATCAGCCCGCGCATCAGGTCGGTGTCGTAATTGTCGTGTTTGCCCTGCAAGAGCGCGCCGATCCGCTCAAGTCCCATGCCGGTGTCGATCGACTGCATGTCGAGCGGGCGCATCGAGCCGTCCTCGAACTGCTCGTTTTGCATGAACACGACGTTCCAGATCTCGATGAAACGGTCGCCGTCCTCATCCGCCGATCCCGGCGGGCCGCCCCAGATATGGTCGCCGTGATCGTAGAAGATCTCGGTGCAGGGGCCACAGGGACCGGTCGGGCCCATGCGCCAGAAATTGTCATCGGTGCCGATGCGGATGATCCGGTCTTCGGGCACGCCGACCTTTTTCCATATTTCGAAGGCTTCCTCGTCGGTATGGTAGACCGTGGTCAGCAGGCGCTCTTTCGAGATGCCGAAATCCTTGGTCAGCAATTCCCACGCAAACGGGATCGCTTCGGTCTTGAAGTAATCGCCGAAGCTGAAATTCCCGAGCATCTCGAAGAAGGTATGGTGCCGTGCGGTGTAGCCGACATTGTCGAGATCGTTGTGCTTGCCGCCGGCGCGGACGCATTTCTGGCTAGTCGTGGCGCGGTTGTAGTCGCGGTGTTCAAGGCCGGTGAAGACGTTCTTGAACTGCACCATGCCCGAATTCACGAACATCAGCGTCGGGTCGTTGCGCGGCACGAGGGGCGAGCTGTCCACCACGGCATGGCCCTGGCGGCGGAAATAATCGAGGAAGGTCGAGCGGATATCGTTGAGGCTTGCCATTGGCGGAACGGGCCTTTTTCGGGTCAGCGGGGTTGCGGGCCATTTAGAGGAAATCGGCGGTCCGTTCCAAGGGGAATCGCATGGAAAGGCGCAGCCGGGCGCGAAAGCGGGCCGTGCAAGCGGCCGGGGGCGCCCAAAGCAAAGCGCCGGCCCAGGGGGCCGGCGTGGATCACAGGGGCATGGGCCGGGCGAACGACGATGCGTGCACGCCCGTCCTGACGGGGCTCAGAGCCGCGTCCAGGGGTTGATGCCGCGCTTTTTCAGCCCGGTATAGGTCAGCCACATATAGTACACATCGGCGATGAAGATCGCGACGATGAAGGTGATGACGAACTTGCCGTCCTCGGGGCGCGAGAGGATGTAAATGATCCCCCCGGTCATCGACGTGCCGATCCATTTCGCCCAGGCGATGGTGAAGCTCTGCCCCTCGGGGCCACCGCGCAGGTAGTACATGGCGATGAACGAGATCGACATGATGGCGTTCTGGATGAAGGCGATCATCTTCGCGCCTTCGATCTGGTCGTTGTTGAAGTAGGTCTCGAACTGCCAGAAGAAGAGGCCGCCATAGTACATGATGAAGAACGAGAAAATCAGCATGAAGACGGTGAAGCCGATCCACTGCCCGCGGGTGATGCTGTAGGCGCGCTCGAAGTACTTATAGCCGTATTTGAAGTAGGTATACAGGATCACAAGGTCCAGCGTCGCCCAGATCAGGAAGATGATCTGCGCTTTGAGCCCGCCATAAGGGATGAGTTCGCTGTCGGCGCTGCCATAGGGCGGGATGAAGATCGCGAAGACGATTTCCCAGGCAAGGTTCAGCGCAAGCGGCACGATCGGCATCCCGTAGGACTGATCTTTGAAGCCGCGATAGATGATCCCGATATAGGTGAGTGCCCAAGTATAGGTACACAGGTGATAGGCGATGATCGTGTGGGTTTCCATGGGTCGACGGGCTCGGCTCTGGTCAGTACGAAATGTGGGGCAATCAGCCTGCGGGCGAAACACATCGCGCGGGCTGCGCAGAAGTCGCATCATTTTTCCGTGGTGTCCATATTACCCGGACACAAGCGCAGGGCGTGCGGCAAGCGGTCGCCCGCACGCGGCCTTCCGGGCCCCCTCGCCCCCCGCAAAGCCGCTCCAGACCACAGGACGCGACGGCGCGGCGACAGGTTCCGGTCGCTTGAAGCGCCCCTCCCCCTTTCGCGCGCCGCGACCATGGGTTATTTGCAGCGCCATAACCCCCGATGGCAGTGAGCGAGCGCGATGGATTACGAAAAGCCGGGCCCCGTCGAAGAAAACTGGCGTGACGCGATCTCGTCGATCGAGGAGATCATCGACGACGCGCGCAATGGACGGATGTTCATCCTCGTCGATCACGAGGATCGCGAGAACGAGGGCGATCTGGTGATCCCCGCGCAGATGGCCACGCCCGAAGCGATCAATTTCATGGCCACGCATGGCCGCGGCCTGATCTGCGTGTCGATGCCGGGCGACCGGATCGACGCGCTGGGTCTGCCGCTGATGTCGACCAACAACGCCTCGCGCCACGAGACCGCCTTTACCGTATCGATCGAAGCGCGCGAAGGCGTGACCACCGGGATTTCGGCCTATGACCGCGCGCGCACTGTCGCGGTGGCGATCGACCCTTCGAAAACCGGCGCCGATATCGCCACGCCCGGCCACATCTTCCCGCTGCGCGCGCGTGACGGCGGCGTGCTGGTGCGCGCGGGCCATACCGAAGCGGCGGTGGATATCTCGCGCCTTGCGGGGCTGAATGCCTCGGGCGTGATCTGCGAGATCATGAAGGACGACGGCGACATGGCGCGCCTGCCCGATCTCATCGCCTTCGCGCAGAAGCACAATCTGAAGATCGGCACGATCAGCGACCTGATCGCCTATCGCCGCCGTCACGACAACCTCGTGCGCGAGACCGCGCAGCGCTCGGTTACCTCGGCGCATGGCGGCGAATGGATGATGCGCGTCTTCACCGACCAGACGCAGGGCGCCGAGCATATCGTGCTGTCGATGGGCGACCTGACCGACCCGGCGCCGGTTTTGACGCGGATGCACGCGATGAACCCGATCGAGGACGTTCTGGGCATCGGCGAAGGCCATGCGGGCGACCTGCAGGGCGCGATGAAGCTCATCGCATCCGAGGGGCGCGGCGTCGTGGTGCTGTTGCGCGACACGGCGATGAAGCTCGACCTCGACGAAGGGGGCTCGCCGCAGATCCTGCGCCAATACGGTCTGGGGGCACAGATCCTCGCGGCCCTCGGCCTGCACCAGCTGACGCTTGTGACCAATTCGCCCACGCCGCGCGTCGTGGGCCTTGATGCCTACGGGCTAGAAATCGCGGGCACCCGCCCCATCCCCAAGGAGTGAGCCATGGCAGGCGCCAGCCACTATACCCTTCCGCTGCCCGAATTCGACCAGCCGGTGAAAATGCTGATCGTCGTGGCCCCCTATTACCGCGACATCGCCGATGACCTCATCGCTGGCGCCAAGGCCACGATCGAAGCGGTCGGCGGCAGCTACGAGGTGATCGAGGTTCCCGGCGCGCTGGAAGTCCCCGCGGCCGTGAGCACGGCATGGCGGATGTCGAATTTCGACGGGTTCGTCGCGCTCGGCTGCGTCATTCGCGGCGAGACCACGCATTACGACACGGTCTGCAACGACAGCTCGCGCGGACTGACGCTGCTCAGCCTTCAGGGCTGCTGCCTGGGCAATGGCATCCTGACCGTGGAAAACCACGAACAGGCCGCCGTGCGTGCTGATCCGAAGGACCAGAACAAGGGCGGTGGCGCTGCTGCTGCCGCGCTGCATCTGATCGCGCTGCAACGCCGCTGGGGCGCGCCCAAGGGCAAGATCGGTTTCCGCCCGCTGGGCGAGACGATCCAGCTTGCCGAAGGGGGCGACCGGGCATGAGCAAGGTTGACGCGAAGCGCGCGCTGCGCTCGGCCGCGCGGTTCTATGCCGTGCAGGCGCTGTTCCAGATGGAGACCTCGGGCCAGACGGTCGAGAAGGTCCGCGCCGAGTTCGAGAATTTCCGCATCGGCGCCGAGGGCGAGGACGAGACGTGGGTCGAGGCCGATATCGCCCTGTTCCGGCGGCTGCTCGAAATGGCTGTCGACCAGCAGGCCAAGATCGACCAGCTGACCGACCGGGGCCTTGTGGCGAAATGGCCGATCGCGCGGATCGACCCGACCTTGCGCGCGCTGTTCCGCGCAGCGGGCGCCGAGATGGTCGAAACCGACACCCCGCCGCGGGTGGTCATCACCGAATACGTCCAGCTCGCGCAGGCGTTCTTCCCCGAGGGGAAAGAGTCGAAATTCGTGAATGCCGTGCTCGACCACATGGCCCGCGAAGCGCGCCCCGAGGCGTTCTCGTAAACGACCTTCCGCACAGCGCGACGAAGGGGCCCTTTGGGCCCCTTTTTCGTTGCCGCACGGGATCTAAGTTCCGCGCGCAACGGCTGCCCTGCGACGACCTTGCTGCCAGGATCGGAATACAATAATGAGGGGACGACGAAAGCGCCGTGCCCTCCCATCATGCCAGCTTGTCGACCAGTATCGCGCTGAGCGTCGATCCGGATCGGCGCAACACCGCAAGCTTTTGGAAAGCGTCCGAGTTCCAGAAGCGTCTGGCGTGATCGCGGTCGGGGAATTCAAGAATGAACGCGGCATCCGGAAGCTGCGCGCTTCCTTCCAGGCTTTCGGGGTTGCCTCCGCGTACCAGAAACTGCCCGCTATGCTCTTTGACGACATCGGGGATCTTCGAGAAGTATTCGTCCATCCAGTCCCGGTTGTGTATCTGCATCTGGCCGATGATGAATGCCGTCATGTTGCTTCTCCCCGGAGGCCTCGGCGTGCCGAGCTTACCGGAAGCATAGAGCGACAAGGCCCATTCTCAAAGCGCCTGCCCCTCCATAGCCATGAAGACTGGGAGGAACTGGGTCCGTCGTCAGCCCTATCAGCTGTGGGCAAAACGTCCGATCTGCTGCGCCACGGATCGCGCGAGCGGATGATCGATCGACGCCACACGGCGCTGCGCGGCCTCGAAAAAGGCGGTCTCCGTCGCGCTCACGCCGGGGGTCACCATCGTCTGACGCCGCTGGACCATCGCCGCGCGAAACGCCGTCTCGGCCAGAAAACCCTCGTCTTCCGAGGCGTTGAAAGCCCTCATCATCCGCTGCATGCGCGTCCCAAGCGCGTCGCGGTGCCGTTCCCATGCCTGCATCCGGTCCCCGACCGCCCAGTCCATGGTCCGCGCATTCGAGGCTGTCACCCGTTCGTGCAGGGGAAAGAACCGTTTGCGATACAGCGCCCTGGGCAGATGGATCACCGGCCCCGCCTCAAGAAGACCGAGGGCATATTCCGCTTCCACCGCAAATCCACTCCAGCGATCCGTCGGGAACCCTTGGGTGACCGCGATGGCGCTGCGGCGCGTGACGCCGCGCCATGGCATGGCCCTTGCCCCTTGCATCATGAAACGGATCAGGTGCGACATCCGGTCTTCGCGCCGCGGCAAGATGACCGACCTGACCCCGGTCGCCTTTTCCGCCCCGAAGGTCGTCATATCGCCGTATGCGACGGATGCCTCGGGGTGCTCTGACACCAGCGGGAACAGCGTCGCCAGATAATCGGGATCCCAGATGTCATCATGCGGCAAAGGGGCGTAGAAAGGCGTCTCCACCCGCTCCAGCAGCACGTTGAAATTGCCAGCCCACCCCAGACGCCGGGGATTGGTCGACACCCTGACGCGCGGATCGTCGCGAAACGGCTCCAGCGCGGCTTCGGTATCGTCAGGGCCGCGATCGGGCGGGTCAATGGCAATCTCGACGCGGAAATCGTCGAAGCTCTGCGCCAGCACCGACGCGAGCGTTTCCCCGATGAAAGGCCCGGCCTGATAGGCGGGGATACAGACGGTTATCACGCGCAGGCTCCCAATTCGGCCAGCACCCTAAGCGCCGCCATTTCCCCGTATTCCGGGGCCATGACGTATTTTCCGGTATTAACCGAATGATATCGCGGCAGACTGGTCACACCGATCTCTGCACGGCTATGCAATCCGCTTTCGGGGTCGGTTATGCCGGAAGTTCCCCATGCGGAAATGTACCCGCCTTTGACCTGAAAATCGCGCGCGTGCTTTGCAAGCGCTGCGCCGTATCCGGGCATGTATCGCGCAAGCGCCGCGATGCTGTCATCCGTGATGCGCCGGGCCGTCGCGGGCGAAAGGGTGACGGGGCGCGGATCGGGCGCCAGCGCGACTTCGCTTTTCACCAAACCGGCCGGATACCAGCTCACATAGACCCGCTCGCCGCAGGCGACGGTGTCCCCGTATTCGCCGATGACGAAGGTGACGTTGGGCGTGCGATCTGCAAGCTCCTTGTTTTGCAGGTGCAAGCCGCATTTGAACCGGTGAACGGCGCGGCGCGGCGGCTTCAGCCCAAGGCCCTCATCCAGCCGCAATCGTTGCTCCCAGCTGGCGTTGACGACCGCGCCGAAGGTCTCGCGCAGGTGCTCTGGCCCCCATGTCACCACGAAGCCGTCACCGTCGCGGGCGATCCCTGTGACTTCGGC
Source organism: Rhodobacter sp. NTK016B (assembly GCF_017303295.1). Lineage (GTDB taxonomy): Bacteria > Pseudomonadota > Alphaproteobacteria > Rhodobacterales > Rhodobacteraceae > Pararhodobacter. The sequence goes on from NZ_JAFKOK010000001.1 coordinate 204,483, forward strand.
TTCGGTGCGCGTCTCGACCAGCGGCTGAGCGCCGAGCGCTGCGATCAGAAACGGTCGCTTCGTGGCCGGATGGCTTGCGATTTCGTTCGTTTCCCATGCCGCCGAGATTTCCCTCGTATCGAACAGGTCATCCATTTCGCTGTCCCCAAGGCGGCGCAATCGACTGTCGGGCTTGCTCATCAGCGCATCGCCCCAGCTGTCCGCGTGCTCTTGGACCTGCCCAAGATGCAGAGCGATCCTGTCTTCGGAGATCATGCTGTCGCGCGGACAGGCATAGAGGAACGGCTGCTCAGACAGGCCGAGCCCCGTCTCGGGGATCCATCGCGTCAGGATCCTGCGAAAGCTCGCCGCCCCCGACAGCAGCCGCTTTGTCGTCGCGTGGCTGGGATCGAGCGCATAGGTGTAACCAAGGTGGATCTTGCCCTCGCACACAGCGCTTGCTCCGGAAAACAGCGCGGCATTGCGTTCGAACAATACAACCGGAACCCCGGCATCCGCAAGGCGCAGGGCGGCCGTCACGCCCGCCAGCCCGCTGCCGATCACGGCAACCGGACCGCGATCAAGCCGCGGTTTGCGCTGCGCCATCTCTTTCCACTTTCATTTGATGATGTCTGTCGGACCGCTTCTTTAACCATCTCGGTCCCGCGAGGTGAAGCTCTGTTCCCTCAGCGGCAGAAACGGAGGACCGTTCCTGCATTGCGCGCGGAACGCCTGCATCAGCAAAGGTCACGAAGGTGTGAAAGTTTCGGGCGCTTTGTCCTGATGCCGTGACCATGAGACGCTTCTTAGTGGCTCAGCAACCGCTGGCAGGGGAAGAAGGCCACATTGTTGAGCGTACCGGCGTGCCCCCCCGATCCGGGGAGTACCACCTGCCCGCATGTCGAGACGATCCTTTCTTGGCTTCTCACGCATTTTGCGACACGCTACGCGCATGGCAACCGAGATGGCTACATCATGCCCTCGCCCCGTCGCCATAGGCGGGCTCGGCGGAAGCGGAACGCGGGTTTTTGCCAGCCTTCTGCAAACGGCGGGACTTCATATCGGCGATTGTCTGAATGTCCCTCTCGATAACCTGTGGTTCACGGTTCTTTTCAAACGGGCGATGTGGGCGCATCCGGCCAATCCACGGATACCGGAACCGACGGATGTTGCCACCTCGATCCGGTTGTTCGTCCGCGCGATGACCGAGGGGATCTCGGATGATCTGGACGAGGCTGATCGCGCCCGGATCACCCGGCTGCGCGCCGATCTGCCGCCGGATGGACATTGGCGATGCGGCGCAAAAGCGGTCCATGCCGACAGCCTGATGCAGAGTCCGAAGGTTCAGGACGGGCCCACGCGACGTTGGGGATGGAAAGAGCCCAACACGCATATTTTCCTGCCCCATCTTGACCGCGCGGCCCTTGGCCTGCGCTACATCCATATCGTGCGTGACGGCTATGACATGGCTTTTAGCGGAAACACCTGGCAGATGCGGCATTGGGGGCATCTGTATGGCTGCCCGGCCGATGCAAACAGCCCATGGCCCCAACAACAGCTACGCTATTGGGTCGCCGCCAATCATGCCGCACTGACCTATGGCCGTTCCCTATGGCCGTTCGCATATGGCGGACCGGTTCCTCGCGGTGCACTACGATGATTTCTGCGCCCGGCCTGCGCTCCACTGGGCCCGGATCCAGCGCTTCCTTGGCCTGTCCGAGACGATCCCTCTGCCGCAAGAGCTGGTCAAAAGCTCGACAATCGGACGCAGCAACGCGCATGACCTGTCGATATTCCCCGACGCGGATCGCGCGGCGGTCCGCGATCTGACGGCACTCGTGGAAAAGCGGGGTCAGCCCGGCTGATGCCGGGTGACGGGACATCACACCACCGGGTAGACGTAGCGCTTCAGGCGGGGCGCTGGTTTCGGGGTGTCGGGCACGACGAATGCCCCATCGCGCAAGCCACGGTCCAGCGCCGACAGCAACGACGCCATCTGCGGCTCGTCCATCGCCGCGGCATCGCGGCCAAGCTGTTCCAAGAGACGGCCATTGGCCCCATAGACTTGCGCAAAGCTGCGCAGCGGGGCGTTCAGTTCCGGCATCGGATCGGCGATCAGGCTCTCGGATTTCGGGGCTGTCTGGAACGGGACCCCCGCTTCCGGGTCCAAAGGCGCGGCCTCCAGCAGGGTTTCGACGCGATCCATCAGCTCGGTGATATCAGTCAGCGGCAAATTTCTTCCTCCCGATTTGCTCTTTCACCCAATCCGGCTGCACTTTTTTCCACACGAGGAACGGGCCGATGGCGAGCAGGTCCAGATGGGTATTCAGGAAGCAATCAATGGCGTCCTTGGGGTCGCAGACGATAGGTTCACCCCGCACGTTGAACGAGGTGTTGAGCAACATCGGGCACCCGGTCAGCGCATCAAAGGCGCGCAGGATCGCCCCCGCGCGCGATCCGGTTCGCGCATCGTCTGCCGGGTCGATCGTTTGCAACCGCGCGCTGAAATCCACATGCGACACAGCCGCAACATCGCTGGTCACGGCGCGCTGCAATTTTATCGGCGCATGCATCCCACGGGCACGCGCCTTGCCAAGGGTGACGGGCCCCCGAAAGGCCGGTTTGAGCTTTGAGACAAAAAGCATGTACGGGCTGTTGTCAGGCGCCTCGAAATAGTCGGGCGCGCGGTCGGCAAGGACGATAGGCGCAAAGGGCCGCCAGTCCTCGCGAAACTTGATGCGGCGGTTCACCTTGTTCAGCGTGTCGGTGCCGCGCGGGTCGGCCAGAATCGAGCGGTTCCCCAACGCGCGCGGCCCAAACTCCATCCGACCGAAAAAATGTCCGACGACCTGGCTGTCGGCCAGCGCGGCGGCGACGCTCTGCGCCAAGGTATCCGGATCGGAGATTTCCTCGTATGTCAGGTCTGCCTGATCCAAGGCTGCGCGAATCTGCGCGTCGCTGTATTCCGGCCCCAACAGGCTTGCCGACATTGCGTCCCGCGAGCGCTGGCGCGGGCGGCTTGCGGGGGCTTGTTGTGCAACCTCGAGCGCGGCGCCAAGGGCCCCGCCCGCGTCACCGGCGGCGGGCTGTATCCAGAGCCCGTCAAGCCCGGGGACTTCAAGCCGTATGCGGCTGTTCGCGACGCAGTTCAGGGCAACGCCCCCGGCAAGGCACAGATTGCGCTGGCCGGTTCGGTGCAACGTGGTTCTGGCCAAGCCCAGCACGACATCTTCAAGGACCGCCTGGGCAGACGCGGCGATGTTCATGTGAAAGGGCGTGATCGGGGCGTCGGGGCGGCGCGCGGGCTGGCCAAACAGCATCTCGAACAGCGGTGACGTGGTGCTAAGCCCCTTGTCGAAATCGAAATAGGCCATGTTCAGCGCGAACGAGCAATCGTCACGCAGTTCGATCAGGTTATTGAGGATTGTCTTGCGAAACTGCGGGGTGCCGAAGGGGGCCAATCCCATCAACTTGTATTCGCCCGAATTCACTTTGAAGCCGCAATACTGGGTGAACGCGCTGTAAAACAATCCGAGGGAATGGGGAAAGCGGATCTCGCCCAGAGCGGTCAATCCGCCTGCATTGCCTGACCACATCGTGGTCGTTGACCATTCACCAACCCCGTCAAGAACCAGCACGGCAGCGTCTTCGAAGGGGGACGGATAAAACGCCGCCGCCGCATGCGAGCGGTGATGCGGCACAAAGACCAACCTGTCGCCATTACCCTTCGCCACGTCCAGAAGCTGACGGGGCAATTCGGTCGACAGGGTCTCCAGTGTCGCCAGCATCTGCGGCCAGAGCCGCGCCCCGCGCGGCGCCATGGCCCGGGCGGTATCGAGGATCCGACGGGTTTTGAGGCCCGGATCCTCGTAATACGCAATCGCCGCAGGTTCGACGCCGTCAGGCAGCTGCGACAGACAATATCGGATCGCGTGATCGGGAAAGCGCCAATCGGCCTTTTGGCGGGTGAACCGTTCCTCCTGCGCCGCGGCGACAATCCGGTCCCCCTGCACGAGCGCCGCCGCCGCGTCGTGGAAATGCGAGGAAATTCCCAAGGTGTAATCTTGCATCGTTACCGGGGCCCTTCAGTCTGCGTCGCATCGACAAGCTCGGACACGAAGGGCACCAGCCGGTCGGCAAACAACCGGTTCGCCGCGACATTGGGATGAAGATCCTTGGGCAGAAAGGTGTGTTCCTGATCATAGGGCGTCGATACGTCGATTGTCTGGGGGAAACGGTCCATAACCGCGCGGCTGAACTCCGGATCCAAGGCATCCAGCAAAACAAACCGCAACGGCACATCTGCGGCCTGCGCGGTTTCCTGCACCAGCGCAAGCACGGCAAGCGTCGCCGCGTTGATCATGTACTCGTCCGGCAGGAAAATATCGAACTCGGCATCCCTGATCACCGGCTGCCAGATCGGATGATAAACGAACCGCACCCGCCCATCCGCGTTCAGCCGCGCCACGGGGACATGCTCCACACCGAGACTGTGCCATTCGCGGACGAGGTATTGGCGCATTCGTTGGGGATGGGCGATGTTGCGAAACCTGTGATCGCTGATAATCGCAAACACGGCAGCGTCCACCCTGCCCTTTCGGATGTCGCGACGAAACTGCAGAAGGTTCTGCACCGTTCCATGACCGCCGATCCCCCGATTCAGAACGCGCACTGTCGGCAAGTCGCGCTGCAACACTGCGCAAAAGGTTTCCGCGTCGGCCAGTCCCGTTCCAAAGGTGAACGAACACCCATAAACCCCCAGTCTTGATCCGGCTTTCGGGCGGTCGGGGACGTGACGCCATCCATCGGCATCGATTGTTTGGATAACGTCCGGGCGAAACCCTACTTTGATGCTGTATTCCGGTGTCAGCGACCAACCGATGACAGGGTCGGGACGATAGAGCAACCGGGGCTTTGCGACGGTGTTTTCGGGCTTGGCCGGCATTCTAGAATTTCTTTCACAAAGGCATGAAGGCGCGGTCTGAACTGTGGTGTCATCATCTTGATTTGTCTGGAAAACGTAATGTCCAATGCGTGCACCAAGGGCAGCAGGTGTCCCGCATCGTCGTTGGCGAGACACCGGAAAGCTTTGAGCAAGGCTAACCGGCTCTGCGGTCTGGAACAACCGCCTCTGCCGTTCGCACCGACAAGCGCGATCCGGCGCGCGGCCTAACTGCGCGTTGCACACAAATCCCCGGCGCATTGGGCTCAGATCCGTCTTGTGCCCGTGTCACAACAGGAAGCCGGGCTTGGCAGGGGGCGGGACCGCACCACGACTTTGGGCGGGGATGGCGCGCCGTCCAAGACCGCCGGCCCCCGTGAGCGTTAGGTTTGCGGAACTTTTTCAACGTTGTTGTCTTCGGGAAGACCCGGTGTGGCTATTGCTGCTTTCTTCGGCCAAGGGCAGATCAGAGGCCAAACAAGACGTCCAAGCCAATGCTCCTTTTTTCCGGCGTGAAAAACGAAGGCTCGCGTAGCAGTTACTGCTTGCAGCCTTGAAAACGAGCACGATTTTTTTAGGATCGCGCCAGCCCGACTTTCGCTGGAAAATATTCAAGAATTCTAAATTTCGTTATTGGAGCATTTCGTGAAATCACTTTCAATCTCGACCGCCTTGGCCTTTGTCGCCTCAGCATTCTGCCCGTTCGCCACTCCCGCCGCCGCGCAGGCGCAGGCAGAGCCCGTGACCATCACGGACGGCCGGGGTGTCGAAATCACCTTCCCGCTGGGAATCGCGTCCTTCGCGGACCGGGTGACGAACTATTCCCCCGGCGGCACCATCCCCGACACCGTCGCGACCAACCCGGAAGGGGCGCTCGCCCTGCCCGATTATTCCCGCAGCGATTCAGGCACCTTTGTAACGCTAGGCTGCGGCGGTCAGGCGACGTGGGAATTCACCGACAATGTGCTGATCGACGTGCCGGGCCCCGACCTGTGGATCTTCGAAATCGGGCCGGACGTCGAGGGCACCGCCGTCGAGGTCAGCGCTGACGGAGCGTCTTGGCTTTCGGTGGGCGCGATCGAAGGGGCGACCGCCGGGCTCGATCTGGCGGGCAACGCGGCGCCGGGCGAAGCGTTCCGCTTCGTGCGGCTGACCGATGATGGCATCCAGTGCTCGGGCCGGACGCCCGGCGCGGATATCGACGCCATCGGCGCCATCGGCGCCCAAGAGCGTATCGACAACGGCCTGTCCGCCGAAGGGTTCGGCAATGCGTCGGAATATGACGACACGCGAGGCGGCCTTGTCCAGTTTCCGGCAGGGGACATTTCGTTTGCCGATGCGGTCGTTGCCTATGCTCCGGGCGGCGGGATCGAGCCGGGCTGGGATGATCCGACGCTTGGCCTGAACGCGCCCGACTACGAAGACACGTCCACGGCACGAGCCACAACGCTTGGCTGTGGCGGGTCGGTTATCTACCAGTTCACCGACAACACGCTGATCGACGTGCCGGGTCCGGATCTGTTCATCTTCGAAGTCGGTCCGGACGTGGAAGGAACCTCGCTCGCCATCTCCGGCGATGGGACAAACTGGGTCGAGATCGGGGCCATCCAAGGCGCAACCGCGACCATCGACATCGCCCCCTTTATCACCCCCGGCGACACATTCCAGTTCGTGCGCCTTGTGGATGACGCGCTGCAATGTTCCGGTCGTTTTCCCGGCGCGGATATCGATGCGGTAGGGGCCATCGGGTCGGCCACGCGTCTGGTACTGGATGCCAATCTGCTGTTCGATTTCGACAGCGCCGACTTGCGGCCGGCAGCCGTGAGGGCCATCGCCGAATTGGCGCAGGCGATCAAGTCGGGTGCCATCGCGCAGGTTGTCGTGGATGGCCACACCGATGCGCAGGGTTCGGATGACTATAACCTCGGCCTGAGCCGGGCGCGCGCGACCTCGGTTGCGCAGTCGCTGATCCAGGCCGGTGTTCCGCAAGGCATTCTCACCTCGCGCTCGTTCGGCGAAGCGCGTCCGGTTGCCGACAACGCGACCGATACGGGACGTCAGGCCAATCGCCGAGTCGAGGTTCTTCTGATCCGCGGGTAAGCGCCGATCACGCAAGACGGGGCCTCGGGGACCCGTCTTGCACCCTTCCCTCGCCTCGCTCTTGCGGTGGCTCACGACGGTCTTCGGATGCGCCCCCACCGCTCACCCTTCAACATCGAACCGGGGCGCAACGGCGGGCGCGGCCGCCTTATCGATGGTCTTCCGGCACCCAGGCTTCGGGCGGATTGTTCCAGAACCGGTTGGGATTGTCCTCATCGAGCCCGCGGATATGGAGCATCCGCATGCAGGGCGTCACGAAAATGACAGGCTCTTCATACGGGTGCACGGTATAGAGGGTCTCGATAACCCGCGCGGCGCCGGCCTCATCACCGCTCAGAAAAAACGACAACTCCACGCAGGGCACGGTGACCGCCGTCTCGGCTGGCGTGTTTCGTCCCCCGCCAAGCGATCTGAATTGCTGGATACCGGGCGCGCTGCGCCAGCTGACGCTATCGTAGTCTCCGTATTTCAGACGATCCTCGGACACCACAGCGTCCACGATCTTCTGGACGTAGCTTTCCGGCACCTGAACGGTGATCCGCAGTCCGGTCTCGGTCGTGAAGCGTTTGCTGTCGATTTTGGGCAGGGTCATGGATGTCTCCGGCAGGTTTCCCGCCTGGATAGCCTGTCTTGCCGGAAATGGGAGGCAAGACAGTTCGCTAGCCGCCGAACTGTCACACCGTCGAAACGCCTTTGATCGCGTCCCGGCTCAGGCCAAAGACGCTGTCGAAAGCGTCGTATCCGCCGTCGGTGATGGACAGGGCACGGCTTCCCGTCCGACGTTCAAGCCATTGCGCCGCCAAAGCCTTTTGCAGGATGGCTGTGCCCAGGGGGCCGGAAAGATGCGGCTTCCGCTCCGTCCAGTCGAGACATAGCTTAACGGGCGGCTTTCCGGACCTGGCAGGCGGAGCTTCCACTCCGATATCGGTGAGGAAAGCCTGATACCTTGCGCCGGTCGTTATCGCCTCACCGCGAAGAGACAGGACGTCAAGCGCAACAAGACGCTCGGTCATCAGGACGCCGAGCGTGCCTGCGATATGATTGTAGCAGCTGCGCGCACGCTGCGTGTCTGTGGCGGCCTTTCCGGGGCGCTTGAGGTGATCGGTCGGCGACAAGCTGGCCAGCCCTTCCAGCACCTCCGCCACGTCAGCACCCGCGATCCGATGATAGACATGGCGCCCGCTTCGCACCGACGCGGTCAGGCCCGCGCTTTCGAGTTGTTTCAAATGCGCACTTGCTGTCTGCGGGCTGACCTTCGCGGCAGATGCCAGCTCCTTGTTCGTGAACGCCCGCCCGTCCATCATCTCGCACAGGATGCGGGATCGGCTGGGATCGCCGAGCGCTGCACCGATAATGTCCAGTCTGGGTTCGACGGTCATGCCAGACAGCCTAACGACCGCGCGCCGACGCAGCCAGAAAGAACGGTTCGGCGCCTGACGCATTAATGGGGGCGAGGCCATACAGGGGTCTGAACCCGGTGGACCTCATCGGGGCGCGTGTCTTGATCGCCAGCAACTGGCCGCGCCGCGCCCCACGCGCTCGACTTTGCGATTTCACAACGCCGGGCCTTCAAAGGCCATGTGAAAGGGCGGCGGCATTGATCGAAGCCTGCCCGTGCTTATCGACACCGCGCGCGACCTGAACCTGGTCGCGAACCTGATCGGCGCGCTCAAAGCCAAGCACAGCCGCAATAGCGTCGATACCGCCCAGGATGCACTGAAGCCCAGCTTGTATCGAGCGCCATCCCTCCCCTGGCTGCATAGTCGAGACGACTGACAGACACGGTTGGCGATCCCCGACCCTATGCTCGGGCAGGCTGCTGCACGCTCTGCGCAAACCGAAGGATCCACTCAGGCGCTTCGCAGAAGCGGCTCTTCCCGTCCGCCCAAGGCCTCGGCAAGGTGGTTTCGGGCATTGCCAAGGTCGGTATCATCGACCTTGAACGCGGCCATCTGTTGAGCGAGTTTCCGGGCATCCTGCGACAAGGACTTTGTCATGTTCGTGGATTGCTCGACCATCGCGGCGTTCTTTTGTGTCACCACGTCGAGATGCGCGACAGCCGAGTTGATCTCGGTCAGCGTAGACGCCTGCTCGGCCGTGCCCAGCGCGATCTCGTGCACCCGTTCATAGATGTTCGACACGCTGTCGGTGATCCTTTGAAGCTCGTTGCCGGTCGCATTCACAAGGTCCACACCGGTTGACACATGCAGCCTGCTGTCGGAAATCAATGCCTTGATATCGTTGGCTGATTCGGACGACCGCTGCGCGAGAAGACGCACTTCGGAGGCCACGACCGCGAAACCCTTGCCCGCGTCACCGGCGCGCGCAGCCTCGACCCCGGCATTCAACGCCAGCAAGTTGGTCTGGAACGCGATATCCTCGATCACGGCGATGATCCGGGAGATCTGCCGCGAGGATTCCTCGATCTTTGCCATCGCATCGATGGCATTGCCGACCACGCTTCCCCCATGCTCGGCGGTTGCCTTCGCATTGGTCGCCGACTTTTCCACCTCGCGCGCGCTCGTCGCGGCGGCGCTGACCGTGTCGGTCAGTTCGTGCACGGCGGCCGCGGTCTGTTCAAGGGTGGCAGCCTGCGCTTCGGTCCGTTGGGACAGGTCCGACGATGCCCGGCCCAGATTGGCAGCGGTGGCGTCCAGTTCGGTCGAAAAGGCCTTCACCGACGAGATCGCGGATGAAAGCTGTTCAGAGGCCTCGTTGAACGCCGTGACGAGGATCTCGATGTCTGGCAGGGTACTATGCGGCAGGCGCACGTTCAGATTGCCGCGGCTCAACTCGGCAATGCCTTTGGAGAGGCCTTCGATGCTGTTTTGCCGTTCGGTGATATCGGTGGCGATCTTGATCACCCGATCAACTTCGCCTTGGTCGTTGATATCCGCAGAATACGTTGCCTGCAGCCAGACAACCGAGCCGTCCTTGTGCAGTCTCGGATATTGGTTGGTAAAGAACTCGCCCGAGGCCAGCGCCTTCCAGAACTCGCGATACTCTTCGGATCTCACATGCTCATCGTCGACAAAAATCGAGTGATGCCGGCCGACGATCTCTTCCAGTGAATACCCGACGGCATCCAGAAAATTCTGGTTCGCGGTCAGGATGGTTCCATCCGGTTTGAACTGGATGGTCGCCTGCGTCCGGTCGATGACCGCATGAAAAGCAGCGGCAAGCGCTGTCTGGCCATCTGACTGCGTCCTTTTCTGGCTCCACCCCAACACGTTTGCGTCCTCCGTGATTCGCATTATGCAATGTATGTTCGTCTGCGAATGTGAAGAATCCATTGAGAAGCGAGGGCATTGTCTGAAGGTTCAGACCGGGCCGGTCGAGACATCCCGGACGCCACTGACGTTCTCGTCTTCCCGGGCACTGAGCTTTGCCAGATAGTCGCGCAGCAAACCCGCGCGCCGGGGCGAAACAGGCGCCATTTGCTGCAAAGACCAAGGTGCCGGGGCGCGGGCTGCAAGCCGGCGGAAACAGGAAGGCGTTCAGCGCTGCGAGGGTCGTCCGCATGCCGGGCTCTCATGTGAAGTCGCGGCGATGCTGGCCCGACCTGTGCAAGGATGCAGCCCGGCTCATGTGGATTGCGCCGCGGGCCGTTGTCAGGCGGGGCCGCTGCCTTCGATGGCGTCGGTCGTGACGACCTTGCCGTAGCTTGCCGCCAAGGGGGCCATGATCGCGGCATGCACGTGTTCAGAAGGCACCGTAAGCCCGCCGTGACGAACCGACGCCGCGGCGCAGGCATCGCCGACAACGGTCAGGGAAAACCCCAGATCGACCGCCGCGCGGGCGGTGGCATCCACGCACATCTGGCTCATCGCGCCGCAGAGGATCAGCTGTTCGATATCGGCCGCGCGCAGGGCGTGCTCCAATCCGGTCCCGATAAACGAATTGGGGCGGTTCTTTTCGAAGATCGTCTCGCCGGGGCCGGGGCGCACACTCTCGTGGATTTCGCTGCCCACGGTACCCGGACGGAAGAAAGGCGCCTTGGCCGAGCTGGCGATGTGACGGATGTGGAAGACGGGGTCTTTGCGGGCTCGCGCGCCGGCGAGCATGCGCGCGGCATTCGCTGAGGCCGCGTTCATCCCCTCAAGGGGCATCAAGCCGTCATCGAAATAGTCGTTCTGGATGTCGATCAGGATCAGGGCTGTCTTGGTCATTGCGGGTTCTCCTTTTCATCAATTTACGCCCGCGTCCGGTCGCTCTACGATTGGCGCCCATGACAATAATTGTGCCAAATACGCCAAAAGACGTGACGATCGCTCTGGTCGCCTATGAAGGCGTGCAGATGTCTGCGGTGCTGGGCCTCGGCGACATCCTGACCGTCGCGAACCGCTACGCAGCCGGGCTTGGTTTGCCCCGGATCGCGTCGGTGGTTCTTAATCCCGGTGCCCTCGATGCGGACCGGCCGTTCGACGCCGTTGTCCTGCCACCCAATCTAACCGGCGCCCGGGGCGATCACGACACAGCCACGCATGACTGGATCGCCAATCAGCACCGGCGCGGCGCGACACTCTGCTCGGCCTGCGCGGGCGCTTTCTGGCTCGGTCATGCCGGTGCACTGGAGGGGCGTCCCGTGACCACGCATTGGGCGCTGGAAACCGAGTTTCGCACCGCGTTTCCCCGCGCGGACCTGTATCCCGAACACCTGCTGATCGACGACCACGACATCGTGACAGCGGGCGGGATGATGGCCTGGGTCGATCTGGGGCTGTTTCTTGTGCGGCGATGGCTGGGACCGGATGTGGTGACGCGCACCTGTCGCCAGATGCTGATCGACCCGCAGGGACGTGAGCAGCGCAATTACCGCAGTTTCCGACCCCGGCTGGACCATGCAGACGGCGCGATCCGGGCCCTTCAGCGCTGGATGGAGGAGAACGCCGCGTCCGACCTCTCTTTACCGGCGCTGGCAGGCGGGGCCGGAATGACCGAGCGCACCCTCCAGCGGCGCTTCGCACAAGCGACCGGCCTGTCAGTGACCCGCTATGTCCAGGAGCTGAGGATCGAGAAGGCACGGGGATTATTGGAACGAACCAAGATGCCGGTAAGCGATATCTGCTGGGCCGTCGGCTATACGGATGTTTCGGCCTTCAGCCGGTTGTTCCGGTCAACCTGCGGCGTGAGCGCCGGCGAGTACCGACGCCGGTTCGCCGTTTGAGAAGGCGCCGTCCGAGAACGGAAATCACGCCCGGTCGCGCTGCCCAAGCTGAACGCGTTCCGGTCAATGTACGGACCCGGACTATCCAAGCACGCAGCCCCCTGCCCCGTAGCCAGCCCTACGGCCAGCGCTATCAGTGACAACATCAGGCGTTGCCATCGAGGCCATGGCCGGGAATGCGCCGGCGGTCTCCGGAACGCGCAATAGCCTTCGGGAACCAAGCGAAACGCCAAACAACGCTTGAAACACGCGCACCTGACGACGCATAAATCCTACCGCACCAATCGACACAGAAACGGAGAACCGACGGCAGATGCGGATTGGATGAGCGGCATAGCTCTGCAGTAATCGGGATCTTTTCAGCACCAAATCACTTGCCTGGGAATTTTATGGAACGCCACGTTGCAGCCACCTTGCTGCCGAATGCCGAAGACCTTCGGGAAACGATAAGCCGGTTAATCTCTCGATTGGAAACCTCATTGCGCCACCTGCTGCTTGAGGTTTGGGACGATAAAGAAAACAAAGTTCGGGCCGAGGAAAAGCTGGAGCATATCTTTGCCAGTAGCGGGCTCCCTGACAGCTTTGTTTTCGCCGCGCATGACGCCATCCTGAACGCCGCTTTGTCACAGGATGAACCGGGGTTTGAACGGGCTTGCTTGCTGTTCCTTCAACTCCCGGATCAGGCGCCGAAAGCCGGTCTGCGGGTACTCGGCCTGTCGGATGACGCCCTGTCACCTGCGGCCTGCGAAGTCCTCCGCCGCGCCTATCGCGATGACGCCGGACTTACGGACGATCTGGTGGCACCCGGTTCCGGGCAGACAGACCAAGCGAACAGCATGATCAACCGGGCGAGAGAGATCATGCAGGACTTCGCCCCCGACTGGGCCAGAGAATTCGATCTCCTCGTGTCGCGGATCTATCTGGCCGCGAACCGGGACCCCAAAAAGAGCGGCTTCGGGGGGGCCACGGTCTTTGCCGCTTTCGGATCCATTCTATTGAACGCCGACAAGATCGACGGGCTGCCCTCAACTTTGATGACGCTGGTTCACGAAAGCTCGCATGCGAAGCTGTTCCTCTATCACCTCGATGACCCCGTCATCTTGAATGAGGATAACGAGTTGTACGCCTCTCCCCTGCGGTCGACGCCGCGCCCGATGGAGGGGATTTTCCATGCGGCGTGGGTCTCGGCGCGCATGGTGCAAGCCGCGCGGTGTCTTCTCGACAGCGGCTATAGCGGCCCCGGGGCCGACGAACTGCGCCGCCGGAGCCGTCAAGCCGCGATCGTCTATCGCGATTGCGCCACGGAAATTCAGCGCCATGCGCGTTTGACGCCGCTGGGACAACAGCTGTTCGATGATGCGCAAACGGTGATGTCCGATGTACCCAGCTAACACCATCGGCGCGGCCTTTCTGAAAAAGGCCGCAGCGGCCCCCGACGCCATCCTTTTTGAAACCGGGGCCGAGACCGTCACCTATTCGGACTTCAGCGCGCGTCTGGGCACGCTGCGGGCCGCCTTCGCAGACCTCGGCGTTGCCGCAGATCAGGTCGTGGGTCTGGCGAATACCAACCAAATCGACACGTTCGCCGCGATCTTCGCGCTCTGGGCCTTGGGGGCATCGCCCCTGGTGCTCGATTTCAGAAGCCCCCTTTCGGAGATTCATGAACGGGCCACGCGCGCGGGCGCCAGCTCTGTCTTTTCGGACTTCAGGACGCTGGCGCAACACGACGGGGTACAGAGCTTCCCGCGCGACGCCACTGCGCCTGAGATGCCGCGAATGCGACCCGTAGCGCCCGCGTCGCACGGCCCCGCTGATTTCATCATGAGCTCGGGCACCACCGGGGTTCCAAAGCTGTACCCGTCATCGCATGAAGACCTGCTCACCGCGATTGAGCGGATGGCCCGGCGCGGGGAACGCGGCGACTGGGGAAACGCGGTTTCGTGCCTCAATCTCAGTTTTCCGGGAACGCGCTTTATCTGGTATCGCAACGCGATCAGCGGGCGGAAGATCATCACCGTCCCGGTGTTTTTCAGCTATGCCGAGCTTGATGCCGCGCTTTTGCATGAAGATGCGGAAGAAGTTACCCTTCCGCCGGTCCTGATCCGCGGACTGACCCAGCACATCACGTCGCAGGGACTGGCCGGCACTGGTCCTCGCTATCATCGGCTGGTGAAAATGCAGTGCATCGGCGGTCCCTTGCTTGGCCCGGCGCTGACCGAAGCCAAGGCGATTTTGTCGGCCAAGCTCTGCGTTACCTATTCCTCGACCCAAACGGGCATCATTTCCCGCCTTGAGGGGGACGCGATTGACAGCCATCCGCACTCGGTCGGGAAACCGCTTCCCCATCATCAGGTCAGCATTGTCGATGACGACGGCCTTCCGCTGCCGATCAATGCGGTCGGCCATATCGTCACGCAGGTTGGTGACAACACCGCGCAACCCGGCGACCGCGGCTATCTCGATGACGAGGGCTATCTGTGTGTTGTTGGAAGAGTTCAGGAATACCTGTGCCGGAATGGCGTGTCCTTCAACGCGCCCGACTTGGAGGACCGGATCCAGAAGATCACAGGCGCCGCGCTTTGTTGCGTGATCGCAGCCCCAAGCACAGTCGATGACGAAGACGAGATCATTGCCGTCATCGAAGCCGACCCAAGCCGCCTTTCGGACTTCAAAACCCGGTTAAGAGCACAATTGTCACCGCTGACAAGGCCGGACAAGATCGCCCTCCTGCAGGCCATCCCGAAAACGTCGGGTCTCAAGGTCGCAAGGGCGCAACTGGGTCGATTGGTCGAAACCACTCAGGAGTTGTGCCATGCCCTCTGAGCTGAGCCTATGCGTCGAAAGCGCCTTCAAAACCTGCTTTCCCGATGCCGAGCTGTCGCAGGACAGTGATTTCTTCGACCTCGGTGGGGATTCCCTGAAAGCCGTTGAGCTTTGCAGCCTGATCGGGCGGCTTATCCACGCCGAAGTTCATCCGTCCCTTCTGTTTTCCCATGCGACCCCGGCAGAGATCACTGAAGCTCTTCGGCGCGAATACGGGTTCCAATAACGCTCTCGATGTTGGCGATCAGGTAGGGGATATTCTCCGGCTTGAAGTACTTTCCGTGACCACAGGGCAAACTGGCTTTCCGATAAGCGGGAAACAGCTTCGCGACCCGTTCATGGGTCACGGAGAAATCGCTCAGGAACGGATTGCGCTCCGGTGCCTCTGCGCCGAAATTGAGCAAAGCAGGCACGGGTATTGCACAATCGGGGATGGTATCAATAGCGGCCACGGATTTTATCGTGTGGCCAAGCTCCAACAGGCGTTTTGCGCAGTGGAATGCATACGGTGCCCCTTGGCAATTCCCACCGACAAGCGCGATCTCCTCAGGAAGAAGGTCCGTCAGCGCCTCCGCCATCTGCCGCGCCATTTCGGCCCCGACGTCATCGCGCTCGGGTGTCGGCTTCATGATGAGGTTGAGAGAGCGGAGCGCGACAAACGGCTGCTCCGGGCTAAGGGCGGCATGAAAATTCAGAGGTTCCTGCTCTGCGTTGAAGAACCACAGGATCGGCGGTAGCGGTCCGGCCGAATTCAGCAGTCTTGCAGCCCCATGCGGCCCGATGGCCCTGCCCGGCCAGTTCTTGGTCAAACGCGCGACCGAACGCAGCACATGACCAATTTCCGTGCCTTGGGTCGTCATAGGGTTACGAGCTCTTGCGTAATTCAGGGACTATGTGCCCAACAGGCCAACGGCCCGCCAAGTTGCGGGCCGCTTTTCTTTTCACAATCGGAATTATCGTTCCGGCAACGCTCAGAAACCGCTTCCCGGAGAAGACGGCTCACCGACTTTCGGAGCCGCAGCGGCTTTGCCGCCCTTCAATGTCAGGATTTTCTTGAGATCCAAGTTCATCACATCTCCCCTTCTGGATAAGTTTGATCACAAGATTACATTTCGCCCCTCGGTGCAAGGGGCGCGGGAAATTCGTTTCACCTCGTCTTTTCAACGAGGTATGGGGGTGCTTGGGCAGCGCGGTCGTGTATCGGCGCCGGGACGGGTGTCATTCGGTCGCCCGGCCAACAGCCGCCATCTGCGCTTTGCGGACCTCAGTGGAGCGCGCGCAGCGCTGCTGACGGAAGGCCGCCCAAACACCTGCCGCACAAGGAATCAACTGGCGCAAAGACCCAAGCCAGCGGCGATGACGTCAACAGGCTGGCCATGACCTGCTGCTCGACCTGCACCGTCAAGCGGATGGCCCAGAGCAGGTCAATCATCCTCGAACGTGACCTCAATCGGTCATACGCATAAAGCACGTTACGCGGATGCTAGCTGTCGCCGAGCCAGAGTCCATGCGTCCCAACCGGAGTTCCTGCGTTGCGTTCGCGCCCGGTGGTCTATCCGGTCACCTTCTTCACGAACTGAGATTTAAGGCTCATCTGGCCAACTCCCGGAATTTTGCAATCTATGTCGTGATCGCCATCGACGAGCCGAATGCCGCGAACTTTGGTTCCAACTTTAACCACCAACGAAGACCCTTTGACCTTCAGGTCTTTGATCACGGTTACCGTATCGCCGTCCTCAAGGACGTTCCCGACGCTGTCACGCACCGATGACGCTGTGTCGGCCTGCGCGTCGGGCACCCATTCGTGTCCGCATTCTGGACAGTTCAACAGAGAATCGACCTGATAGACATAGGTCGAGGAGCATTCGGGACATGGGGGGAGTGTATCGGTCATGGGCATGTCGATAGCCTGATGCGCGCCCGGTGAACAGCCGATATTACTCCGTCGCAAGAGTTCACGACCCCAACCGCAGACTTCTTCGGTCGGAATGACCACCGCCGTCCCGCGATCCACGACGCCCGACGCGGCCGTCAGCCCGGCGCCGATCGTCCAGATCCCGGCCGGGTCCCGGTACCCGAGCGTTTGATGTAGCTTCGGCGACCAAGGGACGCGGTCGTCGCGAACGCAAACGTAGAACATCCCCGACGAAACCGCTTCCATCATTGCCCAGTAGTGCTCCGGTGCGATCGTTTGTGCAGCAAGGGTCTCGGGTATGCTCATCCTAACTCCTCCCCCGGATCGAATGGCTTCGCATCTTCAGCGTGCGTTTTTTGAGCAAGTTATGGAAAAAATGTTGGCTCTGGTGGATTGAAGTCAATATTTTTCAAACGAATGGGGGAGCAGCGCATTGCAGCAATGCGCAGGGATTTGGTCGAGCTTCGTCGCCAGTTAGGTCAGTCACGCAACGAAATAGTGTCTCGCGCCAGAATTCCTGGACTCTTGAGCGAGAGGTTCGATCGGCACCGGTGGGCGAGCCGTTAAGTGACCTTGAGAACACGGCTTGGTCGACGGTGATAATACCGCTTTGTCCGCTTGCCAGGCGCCCCTAGTCCTGTCCGGCCAGCAGCCCCGCCCCCCTAATAAACCGTAATGCCTCTTGGGACGCGACCTCTGAACGCCAGAATGAAGGCGACCGCATCTGCATTCTCGGCGAGCCTTTTCCATATCGCTGGTTGTTGCGATCGCCGCCGCCATGGTCGGTGAGTGGATGATTAACGGCACGCCGGCCAGAGCCCGACAGCTTGCGCCGAGCTCTAATCTTTACGCTGCATGGCTGCCGAGGCTCCACTAAGGCCGCGCTTATGCGTCGTCGTCGGTCCGCCCCTCGGGCAGGTCCAGACGCCAGGCGGGCAGTCGGATGACGGCAATCGTCCGGTCCGGTTCGGACCGGACCTCGAAGTCGCCCCCATGCATCTCGACCAGCTTGCGCGTCAGCGGCAGCCCGAGGCCCAATCCGCCGCGCGTATCCCGGTTGTCGATGCTGTCGCCGACCACGAAGGGCTCATAGAGCCTTCCCAGCTCAAGATGTTCGGCCAGATTGCCGCTGTCGGCGACCCAAAGCTCGATATTCCCCTGTGCATCCGTGCCGCTGCCAATCGTGATCTCGCGTCCCCCATGGTTGATCGCGTTGAGCGCCAGCGCATCCAGTGCAAGCTTGATCTGGTCAGGATCGGCGAACAGGGGAACCGACAAGGAGCCATCCGCAATGGCAATGCTCTTGAGCGTGCCATCGGCGCCCGGAAGGACAAGATCCCTGACGACCTCGAACAAGGCGTCCGTTTCGCAAACCTGCTCGTTCAGCCGCAACTCGCCGGTCGAGGCATCGCTGAACGCGATCACGGATTCGATAAGCTGCATCAGGTGTTCTACGGATTTCCTCGCCGCGTGGGTCAGCCGCGCCCTGCTGGGGCTTTGCGGCATGGCCTCGAGCATCTGCAGACTGCCGAACAGGATGGTAAGCGGCGTCCGAAGCTCGTGGCCGATAAGGGTGATGAAGGTAGACTTCGCCTCGTCATCCTCGGTCTGTTTCGCGGGTTTCGGCGGCACGCCTTCCAGCGCCGCCACCACCGCCCGGCCCAGATCGGCCAGAATCGCCATGGTCTGCGCGCTCGGCGCGTCATGCGCGACGAAATCGAGCCCGCAAAGGCTGCCCAGACGCTGTCCCGACGACAAGACCAGCGGCACGCCTGCGTAAAAGCGCGCGCCCGGCCCGCCTTCGGCCACCATCGGATGAGCCTTGAAGCGTGGATCCTTGCTCAGGTCGGGCACCACGAGCGGTTCGTTCGACATGATCGTATGCGTGCAGAAGCTGTTGTTCTTGGGCATGCGATCCAGCTCGATCCCCACCACGGATTTGTACCATTGCGTGTCATCCTCGACGACGCTGACATGCGCGACGGGACAGTTCAGCAGTTTCCTTGCGGCCTCGCAAATGGCGTCGAGCAACGCTTTGTTTTCTGCGACAAGGCCGGGAACCGCGAACACAGAGCGTAGGCGGGCTTCTTCGTTAAAGGGAATGGGGTAGGTTCTCGAGATCACTTTGCGTCCTGTTCATGCACCGTTCCAGAGATTTGGGCGGCTAGAATGCAGACCTAGCGCTCGAAGCCCCCTCTGCTACTCGAAAGCCGCCGGGAACGATCTCATTTGCGTGTGGCGGGGGTATTCCCGATCGGCGCTCGGACGCTTGGTCAGTGCATTTTTTCCTCATTCCCAAGCATCAAGGGCCGCCCGGATGCTCCGGCAGTCCATTGACCAACGGGCCGGGGTTTCCCCCGGCCCGCCTGCCCGCAACCATGGCTGAAGGCCGGAAGGGGCAACCCCCTTCCGGCCGAAATCGTGATGTCTTGTCCGTGTCTTACACGGTGTCGACCGGACGGGCCTCGTCGGCGCGGCGACGGGCGCGGTCGTCCATGAATTGGTCGAACTCGGCCTTGTCCTTGGCCTCACGCAGACGCTTGAGGAAGTCCGAGAACGCTTCCTGCTCGTCTTCCAGGCGCTTCAGGGTATCGGCCTTGTAGGCGTCGAAGGCCGCATTGCCCGAGGGCTTGTGCATCGCCCAGGCATGACGCTGCGAGTGACGGTTGGCGCGGTTGCAGGATTTCGAAAACATGTTTTTCCCCCAGATCATGTAAGCAAGCAAAGCGAGGCCGATGGGCCAGAAAACGATGAAGCCGACGATCATCGCGGCGATCCACGCCCCCTTGCCACGCTCATCGAGCCAGCTTTCGGCGTTTCGGGGCCACGAGGTTACGGTCGCGGTGGTCATGTGAGGTCTCCTTGGTTGCGAGTGTAAATGTTATTTACATTCACATAGGTGGGCACGTCCAGCGCCCATTCAAGATCCGGGTGCGTTTTTTTCTGTGTGCGTTGACAGGAAGTCTTGCAGAGAAGCGGGATTAGGTGGGAAAGCGCGGGAAGATGCGGGAAAAGTCAGGGTTTTCAGAGGATTGCTGGCAAGGCGCGGGGCCTGAGACGCGCTGAGCGAAACTTGCAGAAACCGGCTTCTCGATGGCTTTCGCGGCCCTGAAAGCATGCGTTTACGGGGCGTTTGAACGGGCCTTAAACACTGATTTCAAAGCGATTTTGTCCCACGGCACTGTCGCTCAAATCATTCGGAACCTTCAACTGGCCGGAAAGTTCGCCGTCCGAGTTGAAGGTTAGCACTAAGTCTCTGAAATTACGTTGGTATCGTGCAGGAGGGATGCCCAAGTGGGTTGCGCGAACCTTCAACTGATTTTGGCGCTTTCCTACGTTCTTGCTACACCTCAAGCCTCAGTGGCCGGTGCTGCACCTCATTCGCCCAGCAGACCTTGCCGCCACTTCCAGACCCGCTCGACCGGTCGCCGAATCGTGAGCCGACCGTACTCCTCTGCAGACGGCACCCTCACCCGAGTTCTCACATACTCGATCGAGCTGCACCGGCTGCAGGGGAACGGAGGCTCTCCCAACGGATGCTCGGTCCCCACGACATGAACGAGGTCCAGAGCGAGGAACGTGACCTTGCCGCGACAGAGATTGCACTTGAGCTCGATAACCATGCCGCTTCGAGCCGCATCCGCCATGGTCCGGTGCGGGCGTGAAGGATGAGGACGGATGGGGTCGATGCGCTCGGGCATCGCGAGAACATTTCAGGAACATCCTGAGTCTGCAAGGACAAGAATGTGCAATTGTGCGGTCGAGAAGGGCGGGTAGCGGACCTTCGCGGCACGCGCAAAAAAGCAAGCGAGCCGCACTTGTTCAAACAGTCTCAGCTGTCTTCGAAACCTATTTTCCCTTGAGGTTAATGTTTATCGACTGGCAATCGCACCTCAGTTGCACTGAGCTCCCTTTTCGAGGGACGACGTAGGGTAAAGTTCCACATTTCTCGTTCGAGCAACGCATGGATTCGAGTAGAAGCTTGTATGCATTGGCGACTTTCTTGAATTCGCTGCTCTCAAAATTCTCCCATTCGTTGAAATGAACCGATGGATTGATAGCCCATTGTTCAACGTATGTTGCTGCAATCAGCGCATTTGATCTGTCGCGTTTTTCTGTGAGTTTGCACTTTTCTTCGTCGTTACCCCAATGGGCGGCGGCTTTAATCCCTTTTTCGATGCGGTTTTGCCAGCGTTTTAGGACCGGCGGCAGGAGATCGCCAAGGTCGTAATGGCCGTCCCCGCGAAACTCCACTTGAGCGCGGAGATTGTCGGCAAGGACAGTGGCGATGTATTCGAGGTAGCGGCGCAGGAGCCAGGCCGCGCGCGGCACATCGTTCTTGTCGAGCTGGTGGTCGATCTCCGTCCAGATATCCTGATCATCCCAGATGCGTGGCCCGAACTCGACGCTCCAGCCGCCGAATAGCTGGCTCTTCGTGATCAGCTTCTCGGTCTTCATATACTGCAGCCAGACCCGATCATGGGTGGTTAGGATGAACTGCGTGTTTGGGAACTTCGTCTTGAGCATGCGACACACCTCACGGCGATGGCCCGTATCGACGGACATCATCACGTCGTCGAGCACGGCGAAGGTAAACTTGTCTCCGAGCGTGTGCTGCATCAGCGCAAGATAGAGACACAGCCCCATCCCGTCCTGGTGTCCCTCGCTGTGATATGCGCCAGGCGGGAATGTGCCCCTGCCGTAGAAGTCCACATTGAAGCTCAGCTTTGCGGGTTCGGCCTTGAGTTCTCCGACGAACTTGCCCTCATCATCGTTGATGGCCTTGTAAAGCTCTGTGAATTCCTTCGCGACAGTATCGTAAATTTCCTCCAACACATCGTTCGAGGTCTGTACATAGTGGTCATAGACCTTCTCGGCGGCGGTGCTGCGCTGCGCGCATTCGTTGGCGAAGCGGTTCGCTTCGATCAGGCGGTCATAGCGTTCCTGTAGCACCGTCAGGAACTGGATCGCCTTATCTTTGGCGGAACTGTCGGGCAATGCCGCGACGGCTTTGTGTGTCTCTTCAAGCACGGCCTGAACGTCGCCGGGTAACGCCCACCAGGCATCCTGCATGGCGGTGATCGCGGGGGCGACCTGCGCGTGATCGTCGCGGAAGACTTTGATCGAGGTCAGAATCTGTTTCAGCTGCGCCGCATATGTGCCCAGCGTTGCGGTCACGACGGCGGGTTCCAGCGTCTTGGTATAGCCCGCCACTGTGCGCAGATCGGCGATGCGGTCTTTGACAGCTTGCTCGATGGTTTGGAAATCCGCGTCCAGCTTCTTCAGGATCTTGCCGATGGCATCGCTGCTGATGAGCTTTTCTTCAAGATGGGCGCGCAGCGCCTCGGCCTCCCACGGCGTATCGCAAAGCGGACACGCCTCGCTCTCGTCACTAACGAACTCCAGCCCCTTGGCAATGAAGCCATGCTGCCGCGCCAGCAACAGCGCAGCGCTGTCCTCTTTTAGCGTGTTCAGCGCAGTAACCGCATCACTGCGTGCGCCGGACAGTGCCTCGGGCTCGTCTTGCGCGGCACTCTCGGTCAGAGACTTGAGGTCAGCCAGCGCGACGGATTTGACCAGAGCGGACTGCTTGCCCCCTTCCTCCTCTTTCTCATCCTCTAATGCGCCTATGAAGATGGTCTCGCGTGTCAGTTCCGTGAGGTCGGGGAGCCCGAGCACCTTGCGGTGTTCATTGGCCTTCTCCAGCACAGTTTCGCGTTTGAGCGTGTCAACACCAAGAGCAGTTTTGAGGTCTTGTTCCGCTTTGCGCTTCGCGCCTGTCGCGTTTCTCTCCTCCTTGGCAGCATTGTT
Source organism: Rhodobacter sp. NTK016B (assembly GCF_017303295.1). GTDB lineage: Bacteria > Pseudomonadota > Alphaproteobacteria > Rhodobacterales > Rhodobacteraceae > Pararhodobacter. Next base: position 227,220 of record NZ_JAFKOK010000001.1, read on the forward strand.
TTTGAATGTGTTCAGCACTTTACGCAGATCGCCGATGCGATCAAGGCGCAGGAGATTCTGCACATCGGTCGAGCGCTGCGACGGCGGCGTTATGATGTATTTGGCGATTTCGCGCCGCGAAAGCGCAAACTCGGGATGGGCTTGCAGGCTTGAGACGATTTCCTCCTCGGCTCCGCCGGAGGGCGTGACGCTCACCTGCCTCGGCGATTTGACCGACCGCGCGATGATCACGTCCTTGCCCAGCGAGGGAATATGCGCCGTGATCTCGACCTGGGCCTTCTCGGGTGCGGTTCGGCTATCGACATGCGGGCCATGCTTGCTGACGCTGAGTTCTCCCTGACCCTGCCCAGACAGGCGAGTCAAACTCCCCGTGAGGCAGAATTCTATAGCATCGACAACGCCGCTCTTACCCGTTCCGTTCGGTCCGCAAATTCCGAAATTCTTGCCTCCCAGATCAAGGGTGAGGTCTTTGATCCCCCGAAACTCTTCGATGCGGATTGTCTTAAGCCGGATCATGCGCCGTCTCCTGCCGCACCATTCCCCTCATCATCTGGCGACGGAAATAGCGCTGCACTGATCTCGTCCGGCTTAGGGGTTTTGCCACTCCGCAGCAGCGCATCCAGTCGGTCTGCCGCATCGTCTTCGATGGCCTCGTCGGCCTTCATCACCTCAAGAAACTTCTTCAATACCTTCGCAAGTGTGGGTGAAATTGGCGGGGCTTGATCTTGATCCATTGGCAATTGAACTCCTGGTAGAGCTAGCTCCATTCTTGTTGGACCTAGAAATAAAATACAACAATTATTGCCCCCGGCCAAACCAAGCAAAATACTGGCCTGTAGCTATACATATTTGCTCTGCGGCGCAGCATAAGGTGGTCTGACCAAGGTCCGCTCTGGGCTGCTTCCGGTCATCCGCTGCGCCTGACGCGAACGTCCAGAGAGGGCCGGGAGCGACGCCCGCTGCTGTCTGGCCGGCGCACGACCTGCTGCGCCGCCGCATGACCGCTCCGAGCCCAAGGCGGAAGTTCCCTTAAGGCATGCGACGCGAACGCATACTTTTGCCGCATTAAGAAGCTACGAAACCGCTGAGCTTTGTCGGGGCAAGAAACAATGGAAGAAGCAGTAGTAGCGGGCTTGGCGGCATTTGCCTTCATAGCTTTTGTAATTGGCGTGCCTCGATTTATCGCCATCAAATCAGGCTCTCCGCAGATAGACGATAACTTCGGTCGGATTTTCCTACCTAAAGCAACGGCGCTGTTCTTCATTGTTATGTGTCTTGGCGCTGTCGCTTTTGGTATCTTTGGCATGATTGCCGACCCGAAGACGTTTTGGGCGGGTTTTGCTTTGGTTGCCATGTTCGGCTATGGCATCTGGTGTACAGTGCAAGCGACCAAAGAAGGGGGCTCGGTGGCATGGAGCAGCAGCGGGGTAGAGGGTCCTTGCAGGATGTACCCTATCCCGTTCTTGGCAAATCGAAAGCACGTACCTTGGGAAAGGATAAAGTCGTTCCGTGAAGCCGGTCAGGGTCTCATCATCATGGAATCAAACGATGGCGTCAAGCTAGTCTGGTCTAACTACTTCGTCGGAGCGGACTTTCTTAAGGATCTAATCCGTCGAAAATGCCCTCATGTCGAGTTCACCTAAAACTAATTTGCAGGTGACCAAAGGAAGCATTTTGAGAGGCAGGTTCGTCCGCGCTGCCGACCTTCACACTCCGAAAATGCTGCGCGACGCACGAACGAACGCTTTGGGGAAGCTGCGGCGCGGCGACGGTGATCCTAGCCAAGGTCTGCTAAGGGCCGAAAGCAGCCGGCCCTCAACCCCACTTATGCCCTGACCATACTACCTCACCAATCACGCCCAGGCTGATGTCGTTCATGGCCTCGCCTGTCCGATGTTCGGGAGGGTATTTGGGGTTGTCGCTGCGCAGGATGATGGCAGCGTCGGGGATCAGCTCGAGGCGCTTGATGCGCAGGCTGTCGCCCTCGCGGACAGCATAGATGCGACCAGAGCGGATGTGGGTTTTCCGGCGGTCGATCATGACGAGGTCGCCGTCGTAGATGCTCGGCTCCATGCTGTCGCCCCGGACGTTGATCAGGACACTGTCGCCGGCGCTGATGCCGTTCTGCTCAAGCCAGCGTTTCGAGAAAGCGAGGTGGTCGATCGGCGGGCCATCGAAGTTGATCGCTCCGTTCCCGGCGGCGCCTTCGGCTTCGTACCGCGCAACGGTCGAGAACTGTTCTCCTGAAATCGTGGTGGAAGGAGCGGCCGCGTTCTCTCGCTTCGGCCCATAGTAAAGCTCGAGGTCCAGGACTTCCCCCAGCTTTTCTAGGGTTTCAACGCTGTAGCGTTTCCCGCCAGCTTTCGAGGCCTTCATGTTCTTGATCAACGAATAGTGCCCTGCCGCGAGCTTTGACGCCGCAGCAGGGCTCAAACCCTTTTTTTTCAGCGCTCTATCGATTTCATCAAGAATCGGATCCATGCGCCTCCTTAGCCTAGTTAAGCTAAATCGGCAATACTGGCTTAGTTTAGCCTTGTATAGCTGGCTTAGCTTAGCTAGCTTCACGCCATGACCCAACGAACAGCGCTCACCTCCCTCGCCGAGACCATGGCCGCGCATGCTGGCGTTACGCACTACGCGATCTCCATGCGTGCCCTGGGCAAAGGCGACTTCTTCAAGAAGCTGAAAGCGGGCGGCGATTGCCGCACGGCGACTGCCGCCCGCGTCCTCTCGTGGTTCGACGAGAACTGGCCGTCCGATCTCGAATGGCCCTCGGACATCCCCCGCCCCCGCAAGAAGAAGGAGAAGGTCGCATGAGGCGCCCCGCTCTTCTCCGCTTTGACCAGACGAGCGCCCGCGCCTCGTTCGGGTTTCAGGCCATTCAGATCGTTTCCTTTTGGTGTGTGCAGAAGGGAATGAGAGGTGTCGGGGGGCGCGGTAACGTCCTCCGGCACCGCCATCATCGCGACACCGCAGGGGCCGCGATACGCACTACGGTTTGTGGGGTATTTGCGGCGGTAGCCGCCCGTCCCCCTGCCGTTTCCTTGTCAATCAAGCCTGTGAGGTACCGCATGCGGCGGATCATTCGTGCGCTCATAGCGCTCGACGACCATTGGCTGGGCGACCTGATCGGCGCTCTGTGCCTCTTCGGTGCGCTCTGGATCGGCCTCGCGGCCGGGGTGGTGCTGCAATGAAGGACTGGAACCAGCCAGCCCCGGCTCAGGCGCGCTTCCGGGTCGAGTATGTGCCCGGTAAGGGCCACGCAGTCTTTGGCCCTGACGGCGCCATGTCGCATGACCCAACCACGCTGTCGGACGCGCGGTCGGCCTGTCAGGCATTGCAGGCTGAATGGAACCCGGCGCGCAAGATCGGCGAGCGGCCCTGCCTCTGCTGCGGCATGCCTTTCGAGAGCGAGGGCATCCACAATCGCCTCTGCACGCGCTGCCGCAACCGCGACGATGCGCTGGCCTCTTACGGCTATGTGGGCGCGAGCGGCGGTCGCAAACCGCGCCGCTCGTCGGGGGCCTGATCATGGCGGAACCGAGACTTCTCAAGATGGACCGGGTGGCGGTCGCCGAGGTGCAGAGCACCGGTCGTCTGCGCCCTGTGTCGGAGGCGGGCGTCGAAAGCCTGCTCGCGTCGATCGGCGAGATCGGGGTGATGAAGGACGCCATTCATGTGCGCCAGAAGAAGAACGGTCAGCTCTTCCTGATCGCTGGCGGCCACCGGCTGGAAGCCGCGCGGCGTCTGGGCTGGGACGAGATCGAGGCCAAGGTCTGGACGGACGTGACAGACGACTGGGCGCGGCTGATGGAGATCGACGACAACATCGCCGGGGCGGAGCTGAACGCGCTCGACACGGCGCTGTTTCTGGCCGAGCGCAAGCGAGTCTATGAGAAGCTGCATCCTGAGACCAAGGCAGGTGTCGCGGGTGGTCTCGCGCGCCAAGGTTTAGCAAGCGACATCGTGTCGTTTGCTGACGCATCGGCGGAGAAATTCGGCGTTTCCAAGCGTCATATCGAGCGCATGGTGGCGGCGGGCACTCGCCTCGATCCGCGCGACGTGGCCCTGCTGCGCAAGGCCCCGCGTCCAATCACGCTCAAGGATCTGGCCGAGATCGCGAAGATCAGCGAGCCGACCGACCGTTACGAGGTGGTTGAGGCGCTGGCTGAGGGCCGCGCGAAGTCCGCCGCCGATGCGCGGCGGAGCATCGACGCCAGCGAGGGCAGCGGGGCACCTATTGAAGACCCCGTTGAAGCCGCTTTGAAGGCGCTTAAAACCGCGTGGTCTCGCGCCCCGAAAGAGGCTCGTCGCCGGTTCTGCCGCGATCATGGCGACGACCTCGCGGCCCTTCTCTACGAGGGCGCGCCGGAATGACGAACCTCGCCCCCGCTCAGCTCTGGTGGACAGCTCAGGAACTGGCCGACGCGCGCCTGCCGGATCTTCCGCGCACGATGCAGGGCATCGACCGCTGGGTTGCGCGCGTGAACCTGCGCGGCAACCCGGATGTGGCGCGCCGCCGCTCGGGTCGCGGGGGCGGCTGGGAATATCATTGGAGCGCCTTGCCGCTTGCGGCGCGGAAATCGCTTCTGGCGGAGGCCACGGTGCCGGTCAGTCCCAACGCGGTCAGCCGGGGGCAGGCTTGGGAGTGGTTCGAGGCGCTGCCCCAGAGCGTGCAGGACAAGGCACGGATGCGGCTGCGCTGCGTGCAGGCGGTCGAGACGCTGGAAGGGCGGCTCGGTCGGGACCTCGCGGTGCGCGAAGTGGCGCAGATCGAGACGGTCAGCCCTCGGACGCTCTGGAACTGGCTCGGCCTGATCGAAGGTGTGCGCATGGACGACCGGCTGCCGCATCTGGCGCCCAAGCATCGTGCGGTGGTGCGCAAGGTCGCGCGTGCCGAGTTCGACGAGGCCTTCTTCGACTGGCTCAAGGCCGATTACCTGCGTCTCGCCGGGCCGTCCTTCTCGTCGTGCTATCGGCGCGCCGAGCGCGTCGCGCGGAGCAAGGAATGGCAGACGGCGCCCGAGCGCACGATGCGGCGCTATATGGACGCCCGCGTGAGCCAGCCGGTGCAGATCCTCGCGCGGCGCGGCATCGACGCGTTGAAGCGCCTCTATCCCGCGCAGGTCCGCGACAAGACCGCGCTGCATGCGCTGGAAGTGGTCAACGGTGACTTCCACCGCTTCGACGTCTTCGTGCGCTGGCCGGGTATCGACACGCCTGTGCGGCCCCAGATGGTGGCCTTCCAGGACGTGTTCTCCGGGCGCATCCTCGCGTGGCGGCTCGACCTGACCGCCAATTCCAATGCCGTCCTGCTTTGCGCGGGCGACATGATCGAGGACTGGGGCATTCCTGAGCACGTGGTCCTCGACAACGGCCGCGAGTTCGCGGCCAAGATGATCACCGGCGGCACCCAGACGCGGTTCCGCTTCAAGGTCCGCGAAGACGACATTCCCGGCCTGTTCGTGGCCTTGGGCTGTGAAATCCATTGGGCCACGCCCTATGCGGGCCAGTCGAAGCCGATCGAGCGGGCGTTCCGCGATATGTGCGACGCCATCGCCAAGGATCCCCGCTTCGACGGCGCCTGGACCGGCAACAAGCCAGAAGCGAAGCCCGAGGATTACGGCTCGCGCGCGGTGCCCTTCGAGGACTTCCTGCGCGTCGTCGCCGAAGGGATCGAGGAGCACAATCTGCGGCAGGGCCGGCGCTCGGAAGTGGCGTGGGGCCGGTCCTTTGCCGAGGTCTTCGCCGAAAGCTAAGAGAAGGCGCCGATCCGCAAGGCCACCGAGGCGCAGCGGCGGCTCTGGCTTCTGGGAGCCGAGGGCCTCAAGGCCGATGCGCGCAACGGGCGCCTTCGGTTCATGGGCAACGAATACTGGTCCGACTGGATGCACGAGATCGCGGGCCAGAAGGTCGTGTTGCGGTTCGATCCGGCCGATCTTCATGCGCCGGTCCATGTCTACGCCGCCGACAACCGCTATCTCGGCGCGGCCGAATGCCACCAGAAGGCAGGCTTCCTCTCGGTCGAAGAGGCGCGCAGCCATAACCGGGCGCGCAAGGACTGGATGAAGGCCGAGAAGAAGGCGCTCGAAGCGCATCGCAAGCTGAGCGCGCGCGAGCTAGGCGCGCTGCTCGACGAGACCGCGCCGGGCGAGGTCATGCCTGCGCCCGAGGCCAAGGTGGTCCGGATGGTGCAGCCTCACGCCAAGGCCCCGTCGCCGCAGTCGCGCGATCTGTCGCCCGACCTGTCGCCCGAGGTGAAGGCCGCTCAGGCCGCGCTGGTGGTCGAGTTCAGTGCGGCCAAGACCGTGGCTCCGGCCAGCGACGAGACCGCGAAAGACCGCTTTGGCCGGGCGCTCGCGCTGGAACGCGCGATCGAGGCGGGCGGGGCGATCACCGACGAGCAGTCGCGCTGGCTGCGCGTCTACCAATCCACCCCCGAATACCGCGCCGAGCGCATGCTCTGGTCGGACTTCGGGGACGCGTACTTCGGATGAATAACCGCCAGCGGGTGGTTGCAGACCCGCCAGCGGTACGAGGGCTAAGGAGAAAAACCATGGCAGACGGCCAACGCCTTTACAACAGTGTCGCTCCGCTGCGGAACGTCGCTGCTCTGACCGAACTGATCCACCGGGTCCAGAACCGCGCTTACGGGCTGCCCGGCATGGCCTGCTTCTACGGCTTCTCGGGCTACGGCAAGTCGACCGGGGCGATCTACGCGGCCAACAAGTTCCAGGCGGTGCTGGTCCAGTGCAAGAGCGCGTGGACGAAGAAGAGCCTGTGCACCGCCGTGCTGGCCGAGCTTGGTCTGCAGCCCAAGGGCAACACCGCCGACATGGTGGACCGGATCGCGGCCGAGCTGGCGATCCGGGGCGTGCCCCTGATCATCGACGAGGCCGATCACGCCGTGGCGCGGCGCATGGTCGAGATCGTGCGCGACATCTACGAGGGCAGTCAGGCGCCGGTGATCCTGATCGGCGAGGAGCTGCTGCCGCAGAAGCTCAAGGAATGGGAGCGGGTGCATGGCCGGATGCTCGATTGGGTCGCGGCCCAGCCTGCCGATATGGGCGATCTCAATCACCTCGCGCCGATCTACGCGCCGGGGCTGCAGATCGACCAGGCGCTCAAGCGCGACCTGCTCAAGCGCTCGCATGGCTCGACGCGGCGCGTCTGTGTGAACCTCGCCCAGCTCTTCGAGCGCGCGCAGGTGCTGGGGCGTGACCACATGGGGCCGGGTGACTTCGACGCAAAATCTTTCTTCACCGGTACGGCCCCCACGCCGCGCCGTTCGGAAATCGCGGGGCAAGCCTGATGCGTAGCGACAAGACCCCGCTCGAAGCCGTCGCGTGGAACGCGGCCCTCCGCCTCGTGGAGTTTGACTACCGATCGCTCTCGGACGAGGCGCAGGTGGGCTATGAGACCGCCGGCACCTGGGTGCGCCGCTGGATGCGGCTGGGCAAGGTCGAGTGCCTCGGCAAGGGCGACGGGCAGACGATGCGCTACCGGGTCGTCGGCGCGGCGCTGGAGCCGAAGCCCCCGGTCAACCGGATTGGCCCGCAGACGCCCGAGCTGAACATGTGGCGCACGATCCGGGCGATGCGCGTGGCCTTCACGCCCACCGACATTGCCGCGCATGCCACCACCGACACGGTTGAGGTCAGCCAGAAGCAGGCGCGCAATTACTGCCAGATGCTCACCCGCGCGGGCTACCTGCGCGTCGTGCGCAAGGCGCTGCCGCCCCGGCGCGAGGCCGTCTATCAACTGATCCGGGACACCGGCCCGCGCCCTCCGCGCGAGCGGCGCCTGCGCGTCGTCTGGGACGACAATGAGGGCGAGATCGCGCATCTGCCGGGTGGGGACGCATGAGTAATCCCCTCGACATCGCCTACACGCATTGGGGCGCCCCCCTGCCTGACTGGATCGAGGCGCTGGCCAAGGCCTGCGGCGAGACCAGCCAGAACAAGGTCGCGGCGCGTCTCGACCGTTCGCCCGCGCTGGTCTCGAATGTCCTGCGCAATCGCTACACCGGCAGCATGCAGGCCGTCGAAGAACTCGTGCGCGGGCATCTGCTGTCCGAGACCGTCAACTGCCCCTCGCTCGGCGTGCTGCCGCTGCACGAATGCCACGACTGGCGCGTGAAGGCGCGGAGCTTCCAGAACACCAACAGCCTGCGCGTGCGCATGTACCGCGCCTGCCAGATGTGCCCGCGCTTTGCGCGCCCCGATCATGCCCCCAAGAAAGGAGCCACCGATGTCTGAGCATCGTCCTCTTCCCATTCCCGATGGCCGCATCTCGGTCGCGGGCAAGGATTACATGCCCGACGCCAAGGGCAAGCTGGTGCCCGTGGAGCTGATCGAGGCGGCAGCCCTTCTCGAAGACGAGACGGTGCGCAAGATCGCGGGCTATGGCGTGGCGCTGTCCGAGCAGGTCGCGCGCTTCAAGGGCAACACCTTCGCCGATCTCGGCGACTTCGAAGCCGTGCTGGCGCAGGAATACGGCGCGACCAAGGGCGGGGCGAAGGGCAACAAGACCTTCCTGTCCTTCGACGGGCTGTGGAAGGTGACGGTGCAGGTGGCCGATCATATCGACTTCGGCCCGCAACTGCAGATCGCCAAGGAACTGGTCGATGAATGCCTGAACGAATGGGCGGCCGAGGCCCGTGCCGAGATCCGCGCCATCGTCACGCGGGCCTTCAACACCGACAAGGCGGGCCAGATCAACCGCTCGGAGATCTTCATGCTGCTTCGGCTCGAGATTGAGGACGCGCGCTGGAAAGAGGCGATGCGCGCGATCCGCGACGCGATGCGGGTGGTGGGCTCGAAGACCTATGTCCGCCTCTATCGCCGCGAGACGCCCGAGGCGCCGTGGCAGGCCGTCACCATCGACCTGGCGAAAGCGTAAGGGGGCGGTCATGGCGGAACAGATTTCCCTGATCGAGGCCCCGGTCTACGAGGTCACCGGCGCCGAGGTGCCCCGCATCCTGCACGAGCTGGTGCGCTTCGAGATACTCGGCGCCCCCTGCCCCGTCCGCACGAGCGCGGAGGGCGATATCCTCTTCCTCAGGCTCGGCAACCGCGACTTCGCGGTGTCGGTCCTTGATCTCGCCGCAACGGCGGCGCTGGCGATCGAGGGCCATCTCAAGGGCGAGATCCGCACGCGGATCCTCGGCCGCGAGACGCGGGCAGACCCAGCAGACCCCGTGGCCTCCGCGCAGGACTTGCCGGTTCTGGGCACGGTCGCGCCGGACGGGCGTGTGATCCCCATCCCCCGGAGGATCTGATGGCCTCGCCCCTGATCCGCAAGGTGCATGTGGGCTGTCGGCAGCTCGGTCTCGACACCGAGACCCGGCATGCCCTGCAGCGTCAGGTGACCGGCAAGGACAGCCTGACCGCAATGAGCGAGCCCGAATTGAAGGCGGTGTTGAAGGCTCTGGAGAACCGGGGCTTCAAGCCGGCCAAGAAGCCCGGCCACAAGGGCGCGCCCAGCGCCGATCTGCGCTTTGCGCACAAGCTCTGGTCCCTGCTGGGCGAGGCGGGTGCTCTGAAGCATCCCGGGCGCGCGGGCCTCAACGCCTTCATCCGCGCGCGCTTCGGCGCGAGCTGGGGCAGCGTGCCCGCCGATATCGACATGCTGCGCGACTGGAGCCAGATCGCCGACCTGATCGATGCGCTCAAGGCCATGTGCCGCCGCAACGGGATCGAGCTTGACCGGTGAGCAACTGGCCGCGCCCCCCGGCTCATGTCGAGCCCTATGTCCGCATCCTCGGCTATGAGGGTGCGGTCGCCTTCATTCTGGCCTTCGGGGGCTCAGAGGTCTACCTGCCGATGACACCGACAGCTGCCGCGCGCTCCCCCGCTGCGGCCCTCATCGGGGCCGAGTCGGTCATGGCGCTCGGCCTGGCCGGCGTCTCGCGCCGTGTTCCCACCGCCAAGCCGTGGCTCGCGCGGGTGTTTCGGACCGAGGGCCTCCGCGTGCCCGAGATCGCGCGGAAGCTTCACGCGACAGACGTGACGGTCAGGAAGTGGCTGAAGGACGCCCCCGGCCAGCGCTGGGGCGACGACCGGCAGATGCGGTTGTTCTGAGCAAAAGACATCGACGGGAGATGTGCGGCGCAGAGTGGTAAGTAGCTGAACAGATCTGCACTGTCCTGAGGTGTCGTTTGCCGAGAGTATCGATACACACAATCGCAGCGCAGACAGGTGTTTTGTCAGCGATCTCAAGGACTCTCCGCGTAAGCTCAACTTAACGTTTGAGTCCCAAGTCCAAGACTTGGTAGAAAGGTCGGTGACGGAGTAGGGAATTTCAATGAGCGAGCGTGCCAACTTCAGCGTTAGGGTAAAGCAAAGCCTTTCTGAACGTGTCGGGTATAGATGCTCATTTCCTGGATGCGACGCAATCACGATCGGGCCGAGCGCCGAGACACCGACCAGTTCATCAAAATCCGGGATGGCTTGTCACATCTATGCCGCCACGGATGGTCCATCAGCACGCCGTGTCAGTCCTGACATGACTCCTGCACAGCTAAGCGCGTTCGATAACGGTATCTGGATGTGCTATCGACACGGCAAGATCATCGACGCTGACGAATGCACCTATACGCCGGACCTTCTAAAAGACTGGCGGCGGCTGGCAGAGCGCAAAGCCGAACTACGCCATAAGCTCGGTCGAGAGCTAACTCCAGAGGATTTGGACGCCGAAGCCTTGGCCGCACAAGCCATCGTGGTCACAACCCCGGATTTTGCCAAGACGATTGCAGAGGTCATCGATGAAAGCGGCATGGAAAGCATTTGGGGCAAGGAAGCGTCGTTTGCGGCAAGAGACGCAGCGATTGAGATCGCGCGAAATGCATTGACACATGGATCGGCAACGCATGTCCGGCTCCAGGTGACCGCGCATAGCTTTGAGCTGTTGGACGACGGTATACCATTCTCGTTGTCGGACCTTGAGATGGCACGGAACCCGCGCGGTGGCGCGCATGCAGTGGCGCAATTGCGAAGGCATGCACCAGGCGTCATCCTGTCACACACTCGCCAGGACACCCACAACCGCTTCATAATGGTATCGTCGCACGCCCTCGATGAGTCACTCGAAACACACCCCTGCTCGACAATGGTCAATGGCGGGCCTTCGTCTGTGAAATCCGCAATGATCTTCATTGAAGAGCGGCCGGAGTGCGACACGATCTTTCTACGCCCCAGTTCCGGCATCCTATCCTATAGTGATTTATATAACTTGAAATCCGGCCTAACCACGCACGGCCTTACCAAACGGGACATTGCATTGGTGCTGGGGCCACACTCGGAAGGGATCCGGGACTTCTTGGCGAAGGAAATGCCCTACGTTCGGCTGATCGAGAAATGACGAGCCTTTCCGTGCCCGTGCGACGTTGGGCGCAACGGGCTAGTGGTCCACATCCGCAAAGCAATCCTGACTGACCAAGACTGATTGCAATCCTGCGTCCCCCTCTATTCCCCCACAAACCGTAGTGCGTATTTCCCGGGCTCTTAACCCGTCATCGTGTCGTTGTATCGACAGGAGACGAGCATGCGCACGAGCGAGCGGGGAATTGCGTTCAACGAGCGGTTCGAGGGCGTGGTGCTACGCGCGTACCGGGATCCGGTCGGGATCTGGACGATCGGCGCCGGGCTGACGGCCGCGTCGGGCGTGGTGGATCCCGGGCCGGGGATGGTGATCACCGCCGAGGAGGCCTCGCGGCTCATGGCCGAGGCGCTGCGGACGCGCTACGAGCCTGTGGTCAACCGGGCCATGCCGGGCGCCGCGCAGCATGAGTTCGACGGCGCGATCTCGTTTCACTGGAACACCGGGGCCATTGAGCGCGCGAGCTGGGTGCCGGCCTGGGCGAGCGGCAACATGGCCGCGATGCGCGAACGGCTGGCGCGGTGGAACAAGGGCGGGGGCAAGGTGCTGCCGGGCCTCGTGCGGCGCCGCAAGGCCGAGGCCGATCTCATCCAGTACCGCGACTATGGTGTGCCCTTGCGCGCGAAGGCCCCGCGCGGGCTGGCGCGCGTGACGCTCGATCTGTCGCGCGACGAGGTGAGGGCCGCCCGCGATGCCCTGAAGGCGCGCGGCTATGCGGTCGGCGAGGATACGCGCGGCATTGCCATTGACGCGGTCCGCGCCTTCCAGACCGATCACGACCTGACCGTGGACGGCATCCTGGGCCGCGCGACGCTGTCCACGCTGCAGCGCTCGATCGACGCGCGGGGCAAGTCGCTGGTGGGCGGCGGGCTCGTCGCCGGCGGTGGCGCGGAGACCGCCACCAATGTCCTGCCGCACGATCTGCCGCTCGCCTGGACCGGTCCCGTGGCGCTCGCGCTCGGGGGGCTTCTCGTTGCCTATCTCGCCTGGACCTACCGCGACATCCTCGCGGCCAAGCTTCAGGCCCGCCTGCCGCGCGTCGCGGCTTTCCTCAGGAGTATCAAATGAGCAGCAGCCTGACGGCCCTTGCCCTGCAGATCGGCGTCCCGCTCGTCGGCCGGGTCCTTACGCAACGCCTCGGCTCGGGCAATGCCCGGCTGATCACCGAAGTGATCGACGCCGTCGCCCGCAGGCTGGGCGTCTCGCCCGCCGAGGCCGAGGTGCTGGCCCAGACCGATGAGGGCCGCGTCATCGACGCGCTGCGCGAGACGGAAGCCGACATGCCCGAGCTGATCGCGCTCCATGCCTCGGCGCTCGAAGCGCAGACCGCGCTTTTGATGGCCGAGCAGCGCGGCCCGTGGTGGGGCTGGGCGTGGCGGCCGGCCTTCATGTGGCTGCTCGCCTTCCTGTGGCTGTGGAACGTGGTGCTGTTGCATATTGCGAACGCCGTCTGGCGCATTGCGCTGCCGCCGATCGATCCGGGCGTGCTGCTCTCGGTGACCGGGATCTATGCCGCGCTCTACATGGGCGGGCACACCGTCAAGGACTGGGTGCGCGTCACCCGAGGGGGCACGCCGTGACCGAGACCCTGACGCTCTCGCCGCTCATCGCCTGGGTGGGCGCGCTCTCGCTTCTGTTGAACTTCGGCCTGTCGGTCTACGGGCTGATCGCCTCGGGATCGCGCGCCAACAAGGTGCGGCTCGACGAGCACGAGGCCCGCCTTGCGCGCCATGACAGCCGGATCAGCGGCGCCGAGCAGACCCTGCGGACGCTGCCCTCGACGGGCGATCTGCACAAGATCGAGCTGTCGCTGTCTCGCATGGAAGGCGAGCTGGGGATCATGGGCCAGCGGCTTCAGCCCGTCGCCGCCATCGCCGAGCGGATGCAGGAGCTGCTGTTGCAGCAATCGAAGAGGTAAGCCATGGATATGGCCCAGCTGATCCGCGAACAGGCGCGGCTCATCATCCTGAAGGCGCTGGCCGAGCAGATCGACGAGACCCTCAACAGCGACTTTCTGGTTCTGGAACTGCAGCGCTTCGGGATCCGCAAGGACCGGGCGTGGGTGCATGACGAGCTGCGCTGGCTCGACGAGATGGGGGCGGTCGTCACCACGCAGGCCGGCACGCTTCTCGTGGCGACGCTCAGCGCCAAGGGCGCGCGGCACGTCCTGCGCGAGATCGCCATCGAAGGCGTCCAGCGCCCCTCCCGACCGGGCGCGTGACATGACCCAATCCCCGCGCGGCCGTGGCCGCCTGTCGTCGTTCGACCTGATGCCGCCCGAGGCCGATGGGATCATCGCCTGGGCCGCGCAGGAGCTCTCGGACCGCGAGCGCACGCAAACCGATATCTACGCCGAGTTCGTGACCCGCTGCGAGGCGCTGATGCGCGAGCATAGGGGCGAGCTCGAGTTCTCCATCCCGGCCTTCAGCTCGTTCAACCGCTACTCGATGCGGCTCGCGCGCCTCACGCGGCGGCTCGATCAGACGAAGGCCATCGTCTCGACGCTGGCGGAGAAGTTCGACCCGGCCGATGCCGACAATCTGACGGTGATGACGGCCGAGACGGTGAAGGCGCTGGTGCTGACCATGCTGTCGGAGACCGACGAGGACGGGATCGACGCCAAGAGCGTCATGCAGCTGGCCGCCGCATTCAAGCAAGCGGTGCAGGCGCAATCGATCTCGACCGACCGGCGCCGCAAGGCCGAAGCCGACTTCCAGACCCGCGTCGAGGATGCCGTCCAGACCGTGGCGAAGGCCAAGGGCCTCACCGCCGAGACCACGGAAGCGATCAAATCGCAGATCCTCGGGGTGGGCGCATGACGACCTACGACACGGCCATGCTGATCCTCGTGGCGAACGCGCACTTCAAAGGCGCCCGGTGGTGGACCCTTGCGGCCGCGTGGGTGTTCGGGCGCCACCGGATCGTGATCCATCTCGGGCGTGAGGGCCGCGTCGCCTTCTGGCGGGGCACGCCTTACCTGCTCACCTTCCGCGAGGTGGGCGCATGACGGCCCCGATCACCGAAGAGGAATGGGCGCGCCAGCGCCGGGAAGCGAGCGCGGCGATGCCGGGCGTGATCGACGCCGTGGGCCTGCCAAAGGTGCTGTTGCCGTATCAGGCGCAGGCCGTCTCGCTTCTCGACAGCGTGCGCGACTGCTCGGCGCTCTTCATCGAGAAGTCGCGCCGGATCGGCCTGACCTGGGGCCTTGCCGCCTATGCCGTCCTGCGCGCCGCGCGCCAGCGGGTCGCGGGCGGGATGGACGTCATGTACATCTCGTACTCGCGCGAGATGACCCGCGAGTTCATCGATGCCTGCGCCATGTGGGCGCGCGCCTTCAACCTCGCGGCCGGAGAGGCCGAGGAGTTCCTGTTCGATCAGGGCGACGAGGACGGCGACAAATCGATCCAGGCCTTCCGCATCCGCTTTGCCTCGGGCTTCGAGGTGCTGGCGCTGTCCTCGGCCCCGCGCGGCCTGCGCGGCAAGCAGGGCGTGGTGATCATCGACGAGGCGGCCTTCGTCGACAGCCTCGCCGAACTCATCAAGGCGGCGATGGCGTTCCTGATGTGGGGCGGTCAGGTCGTCGTCTGCTCGACCCATGACGGCGTGGACAACCCGTTCAACCAGACGATCCAGGAGATCCTCGCCGGGCGCGTGCCCTACAAACATCTGCGCATCGACTTCGACGCGGCGCTGCGCGACGGGCTCTATCAGCGCATCTGTCTGGTGAAGGGCGAGGACTGGACGCCTGAGGGCGAGGCGGAATGGCGCGCGAAGATCGTCGCCTTCTATGGCGAGGGCGCGGATGAGGAGCTGTTCTGCATCCCGTCGGCCTCGTCGGGCGCGTGGCTGGCCGGTCCGCTCATCGAGGCGCGCATGACAGTGGACCGCCCTGTGCTGCGCCTTGAGCTGCCGCCCGATTACATGCAGCGGCCCGAGGCCGATCAGTCGGCTCTTATGGCGCCCTTCCTGGAGGAACTCGAAGAGGCGCTCGGTGGCATCGATCTTGACCCACATTATGCCTTCGGCTTCGACTTCGGCCGGGTAGCGGACCTTTCCGTTTGCTCGCTTCTGGCCATTGAAGCCCGTCTTAAACGGGTTGAGAAACTCGCCGTTGAAATGCGCAACGTGCCGGGCGCCGAACAAAAGCTGGTGGTGGGCCTGATCCTTGACCGGGTGCGTACACGACTGGTGGGCGCAGCCTTCGATGCCACCGGCATGGGCTGGACGGTGGCCGAGGATATGGGGCGCAAGTTCGGCCTGCGCGAGAGCGAGGACAGCTCGGGTCTCGTCTGGGCGATCAAGTTCACCGAGGACTGGTACCGCCTGCAGATGCCGCCGCTCAAATCCGCGTTCGAGGACGCCCAGATCGCCATCCACCGCGACGAGCAGCTCCTGAGCGACCTGCGCGCCGTAAAGCTGATCCGGGGCATCCCCCGCGTGCCGCCCGTGCGCCAGGGCGAGACCGGCAAGCGGCGGCACGGCGACTATGCCATCGCGCTGGCGCTCGCGCATTTTGCCAGCCGCATGCGCTGGGTGGAGACGGATTACCGCGCTGTGCCCGACAGGATGCGGGCCGATCCGTCGCGATTGCAGGACACCGCGCCCGAAGACACCGGTGAGCGCGGCTGGTGGAAACCCCCGCTCGGGGCGGGGCTCAAGGGAGGCATTCTGTAATGGCGGGGCAAACCACGCTGCTCGACCGCTGGGGCCGGCCGATCCTGCGCAAGACGCTGACCGAAGAGGTCGCGGCGGCCACGCTGGGCGGTGTCCGCTCGCCGCTGGCGGGCTACCCCGCCGATGGTCTGAACCCGGTGCGTCTGGCGCAGATCCTGCGCGAGGCCGATGCCGGCGACCCGCTGCGCTATCTGGAGCTCGCCGAAACCATTGAGGAACGCGATCCGCATTATCTGGGCGTGATCTCGACGCGGAAACGCTCGGTCAGCCAGATCGACGTCACGGTAGAAGCGGCCAGCGATGCCCCGAAGGACGCGGAGATCGCCGAGATGATCCGTGACTGGCTGTCGCGCGACGAACTCACCGACGAGCTCTTCGACGTCCTCGACGCGGTCGGCAAAGGCGTGAGCTTCACCGAGATCCTGTGGGACACGTCCGAGGGGCAATGGCGGCCGGCACGGCTCGAATGGCGGGATCCGCGCTGGTTCCGGCCCGGGCGCGTCGATCTGCGCAGCCCGATGATGATTGACGATGCGGGACAGGATGTGCCGCTGCCGGCGGGCAAGTTCATCCATGGCCTGATCCGCGCGAAGTCCGGCCTGCCGATCCGGGCGGGGCTCGCGCGGATCGCGGCGTGGAGCTGGATGTTCAAGGCGTTCACGCAACGCGACTGGGCGATCTTCACGCAGACCTATGGCCAGCCGCTGCGGCTGGGCAAATGGGCGCCCGGCGCGTCCGAGGCCGACAAGGAAACGCTGTTCCGCGCTGTCGCGAACATCGCGGGCGACTGCGCCGCGATCATTCCCGAGAGCATGTCGATCGACTTCGTCGAGACCCAATCCGTGGGCTCGTCGATGGACCTTTACGAGCGCCGCGCCGACTGGCTCGACCGGCAGATCTCGAAAGCGGTGCTGGGGCAGACCACGACCACCGACGCGGTCTCGGGCGGGCATGCCGTCTCGAAGGAACACCGGCAGGTGCAGGAGGATATCGAGCGCGCGGACGCGAAGGCGCTCGCGGGCTCCCTGAACCAGGACTTGATCCGGACCTGGGTGCAGCTCGAATACGGCCCGCAAGAGCGCTATCCCCGCCTGATCATCGCACGCCCCGAGGCCGAGGACCTCAAGCAGCTTGCAGAAAGCCTCGGCGTGCTGGTGCCGCTGGGGCTGCGCGTGGCCGAGAGCGAGGTTCGCGACCGGTTCGGGCTGAGCGATCCGAAGCCCAGCGAGCGGCTGCTGGGCCAGACTACGGCACCGACCGGGGAGCCTCCGGAAGACAAGGACAAGCCCAAACCCGAAGAGCCGGAAGCGCGTGCGCCCGAGGATGCCAAGGATAAGGAAGGCGTGGACCTGCAGCAGGCGAGCCTGGGCGCTCCCGATCCGGGCCGCGACCTTGGCGACCGGCTGGGACAAAGCGCCGGGGCCGATATCGCGCCGATGATCGACACGCTCGGAACGATGCTCGACGCGGCCGGGTCCCTTGAGGAGCTGCGCGCCATGATCCTGACCGCCTGGCCGGCGCTCGATGTCAGCGCGCTTGCCGGGCATCTGGAACAGGGCCTGCTCACGGCAGATCTCGCGGGCCGGGTTGCGGTGGCGGACGAGGCTGATGACGACACCTGACGCGCCCCTTCGCGCGTTTCTGCGGCGCCCGTTTCCCGAGCAGATCGCGGCTTACCGGTTGCGGCTCGGCAATCTCGTGCCGACCCGGGCCTGGGATGAGCTGACACAGGCCGCGCATGATCGCGCCTTTGCCGTCGCAGGCGCCACCAAGGCCGATCTGCTGGCCGATCTCGCGCTGGCCATCGACAAGGCCGTGACCCGGGGCACCGGGCTCGAGGAGTTCCGCCGCGACTTCCGTGCCCTCGTGGTTCGGCATGGCTGGCACGGCTGGACCGGGGAAGGCACCCGCTCGGGCGAGGCCTGGCGCACGCGGGTGATCTACCAGACCAACATGCGCACGAGCTACGCGGCCGGGCGGATGGCGCAGCTGCGTGCGGCGGGGTTCCGCTACTGGATCTACCGCCATGGCGGATCGCTTGAGCCGCGTCAGCACCACCTTGCCCTCGACGGTCTGATCCTGCCCTCGGACCATCCCTTCTGGGATGTCTGGGCGCCGCCGAACGGCTGGGGCTGCAGTTGCTGGATCGCCGGCGCTCATACGATGCGCGCGGCCGTGCGCAGAGGCGGCAAACCCGACGTGGCGCTGCCCGATGGCTGGGACGCGATCAACCCGCGAACGGGCGCGCCGGAAGGGATCGACGCGGGCTGGGGCTATGCGCCCGGTGCGCGTGCGAGCGATACGATCACCATGGCGGCACGCAAGATTGCCGCGCTGCCCCCGGCCATCGGTGCGGATTACGGACGCTCCCTGCACGCGGTCATCGACCGGCACTGGCCGCTATGG
This sequence comes from Rhodobacter sp. NTK016B, assembly GCF_017303295.1. Taxonomy (GTDB): domain Bacteria; phylum Pseudomonadota; class Alphaproteobacteria; order Rhodobacterales; family Rhodobacteraceae; genus Pararhodobacter. Next base: position 245,679 of record NZ_JAFKOK010000001.1, read on the forward strand.
GTCGCGCAGACGCGCGCCGGGCTCAGCCACGAACCCGCGCTGGCCGGCATCCTCGCCCCCCAACTCATCGAGGCGCTCAGGGCGCGCGGCCTTGCGCCCGCATCGAGCGAGATCGTCATGCGCCCGGGGGTGCTGCGCGGGCCGAAGGCGACCCGGCACGAGGCTGCAGGCGATGCGCTCACGCCCGAGCAATGGGAGGCGCTGCCCCGGCTCCTGAGAAACCCTGCGGCTGTGTTCGTCGACAACCGGACGGGAAGTCTGGTCTACGTGCTGAATGACGCGCAGGACGCCCGCCCGCAGCTCGCGATCCGGATCGACTACAAGTTCCGGCAAAACCGTGACACGCGCGTGCTCAACGCGATCGTCTCCGCGTACCGGGCGAACCCATCCAGTCTGGCCGCCCGCCTTGCCGGCGGCGTTCTCGAGCTGATCTTCGGGGCGTTCGGGTGATGGAGGGCCGGGATACCCCTCATGTGCTAGCGCTCCGCTCGCGCGGTTTACGGCATCTTGGAACCCGAATTTCCAAGGTCATCACCTGAAGGAAATGTAACCATGATCGCACTCGACTTCAACGATACCGAGATCCAGAGCGGGCTGGACCGGCTCGCCCGGGCGGTCACGGACATGACGCCGGTCATGGCGGATATCGGGGAGGCGCAGGTGGTCTCGACCCGCGATCGCTTCATGGCCGGCACGGCACCCGACGGCACGCCCTGGGCGCCGAAATCTCCGACCACCGTCGCCGCCTATGAGCGCCGCCGGGATCCGGTCGATCCGCGCCCGCTCTTCGGTCCCAGCCGGCGCCTGTCGTCCGAGATCACGTCTTACGCCAGCGCCTCCAGCGTCGAGTGGGGCACGAACGTGATCTATGCGGCGGTCATGCAGTTCGGCGCGGCGCAGGGGGAGTTCGGCGCCCGGATGGGCCGCACGAAACCCAGCGAGAAGCGCCCGCAGAGCCAGGACTACTTCTTCCCCATCCCCTGGGGGCCGATCCCGGCGCGTCCCTTCCTCGGGCTGTCCGATGAGGGCCGAAACGGCATCCTAGAGGCGCTGGAAGACTGGCTGACGCGGGCATGGGACGGCAAGTGAGCCCCAACCGCCCCGGAGAGCGCCGTTAAATACCTATTTAATACCCAACTCGCTCTCGCGGGCGGAATGGGCCGCCAGAAGTAAGGAGGCCGCTCAGCGGCGCGCTCAGCGGCTGGTGGGAATCCGGCTAAGACGGAGATTCCGGCGGTATGTACGCCGGGGCGGGTGTCAGAGGAAGACAGCAGTAGTTCATGCACTTCGCGGCGAAGATCGGCTTCGAGCGCAATCTGACCGATGCTGCACTGCCCCGAAAGCCTGTTGTGGAGACGCCGCTCAAAACGACCGTTTGGACACACCAAGCCGATGCCGCCTATGATCTATGCTACTACGACGTTGCTAGTGGGGTGCGAATCTTGCAAAAGCTAAGGGCCGCCCTAAAGGCGGCCCAGCTATAGCGTCGGGGGTCCGTCACGAACAAAAGCGCGCTGCCGACCGATTCCCGACGTTTCAAGGCAGAAAATAGTTAGAGGGACTACAAATGTCAAGATACTTGGGGGCGGCTGACGTAGAGGCGATACAGAACCTGCTCTCAACTGAAAGGCTAGCAACGTTCCAAGGTCTTACGTCTTCAGGCACGTCCGAGGATGCGATTGAACTCCATCAAACGACCATGAGCTTGGGGGTATCAATCATGGCTGTCACAGGCTTGATTGAGGTTTCCCTACGTAACGCAGTCTGCCACGCCATGAACAACAGCTTTGGCGGAAATCACTGGTTGCGAACACCTCCACCGAACACATTCAAGTGGGCGTACCTAGAAACTTCGTCCATCGCTAAGGCCACGAAGCAAGCCCAGAGGGCAGCATACTCGAAAATGCCTGGCGCGCAGAAGAACGCTTTGGATCATCTAGCTTACCCCAATGGTGTGCCGCCAAATGCAAATCACAGAGTGATTGCCCAAAAGCGGCAATCCACCATCAGCGTGCCGGACAGTCAGGTGATCGCTCAGCTAACAATACATTTTTGGAAACGCTTGTTTTCGGAGAACTACGAGCAGACCCTTTGGAAACCGGCTCTGAAAACCGTTTTCCCCAATAAAACGATCAATCGTTCAGATGTCGCAGATCATCTTGAAGTGATCTACGAAGTGCGAAACCGGCTAGCTCACCATGAACCGGTGTATGGAGCAAGGCTTGAGAGAATCCTTGAATCAATCGATTTTGTCACGCTCAATCTCTGCAGTCGGAAACCTACGCCAGAGAACCCTTTCGCCAAGCTAATCATGCCTCAACGTGATTTGCTGCACGGGCAGGTGGCAATTTTTAGGGCCACGTTCGGACGTCTTACACCTTCGTGAAGCAAACATAGAGCAGCAACTGAGGAGCTCCTCCGCGTTAGTTGGCCCGCATTAAAAAGGCCATTCTTGACGTTGCGAGATCCTCAATGCCGTCACTGGAGCACCCGCGGCGAAAGCCAGCTCCGCCACGCTGAGCGTGCGCTCCTAATCTAGCCTCGCTGCCCCGCGCCATCCCCACAAACCGTAGTGCCTATTTTGACACGGCGCTTCGGGCGATTCTGGGGATATGAACACCGCCCCCGCCATCGCCCTTCTTCAGGCTGCCACGCTTCCCGCCGATCCGATCGGTGACTGGGTGCACCTTCTGCCTGCCGGCGCCATCACGACGCAGGACGGGCGCGGCCCGTACCGCGTCGAGAATGCCGAGGCGCTGATCGCAGCGAGCCTGCAGAGCACCTCGAAACTCCCCATCGACGAGAACCACGCGATCGACCTCGCAGCGCCCCGCGGCGAAGCCTCGCCGGCGCGGGGCTGGATCGTGGCGCTGCAGGCGCGCGACGACGGGATCTGGGGTCAGGTCGAATGGACCGACACCGGCAAGTCGCTGCTCGCGGACCGCGCCTATCTCGCGCTCTCGCCCGCCATTGCCCACGACAAGTCCGGCCGCGTGCTGCGCATCCTGCGCGCCTCACTCGTCAATCGCCCCAATCTGCGCGGGCTGACCGCGCTTCACCAGGAGGACCCGATGTCCCTGCTGCACCGTCTGGCCGCTCTGCTTGGCCTCGATGAGACCACGACCGAGGACGCGCTGATCGAGCGTGTGACCTCCCTTCACCAGCAGGCGCCCGAGGCGGTCGCCCTGCAAGCACAGCTCGCGCAGATCGGCACGGCGCTCGGTCTTGCGCAAGACGCGCCGGCGGAGACCAGCCCCCTATGCTATTCGAGTTTTCGCTCATTGCTGCCCGTCCGCCACGCTTAGCCAACGCACACGGGCTCAACGGAAAGCACGTCAGCGCGCCCTGCCCCGGACAGCGGAACGAAGGCCCGGCGACCGGGGCTTTCAGACGATTTCGTCCGTCCAGACCTTGAAGTCGACCAGCGTATTGGCGCCAAACGTGTGGGTCAGGGGGACATCCGCCGCATCACGGCCAATGGCGATCAGCACCCTGCCCCGCCGGCGCGTGTTGTTGCGCGGGTCGAACAACCACCAGCGACCGCCCAGATAGACTTCCATCCAAGCGGCGAAGTCTCCGGGTCCGTAGGGTTCCGGCTCGCCGATATCGCTCACATAGCCGGTGCAATAGCGCGCCGGGATGTTCATGCAGCGGCAGAACGCGATGGCGAGATGGGTAAAATCGCGACAGACGCCATAGCCTTCGGCATAGGCCTGAGACGCGGTTCGGGTCGCGCTGGCCTTCATGTAGTCGAACACAAGCGCTTGGTGCACATAATCGCAGATGGCCTGCACGCGCGCCCAGCCCGCAGGCGTGCCTTCGAACAGCGACCAGGCCATGTCGGACAGAAGGTCGGTATCGCAATACCGGCTGCCCAGCAGGTAGACGAGCGTTTCCGACGGCAGATCCTGAACCGCGTGCTGAAACGCGTCGTGCGCCACCGGGTCGAGATCGCCACTGTCGCGGCAGATCACGTCGGTGCCCAGCTCGAACGTACCCGGCGGGGCGACGAACCGGGTGCACCAGTTGCCGAAGCTGTCGCGATAGCTTTCCAGCGGAACGGCCGGGATCGAGCGCAGGAAATCGGCCTGTTCGAGGTCGGCATAGCGCGAATAGTGCACGTTCAGCATGGCGATCATGGGGGTGGCTTGCGGCAGCTCGTAGCGCAGGCGGCAACCGAGATGGAGTCTCATCGGGCAATGTCCTTGTGGCTCAGGCGCTGTGCCCGAAAATATGGGGCGAGAAGCGTCCGGGGATCCGGTGGACCCGCAGGCCACTCTCACCGCTCAGAAAACGTGACCGTGTCAGCTGTTGGACGTTTCGTCTGCCGTGGCCGCATCGGTCTCGTCTTCGGCTGTCTCTTCGGCTTCGGCGACGACGGGCAAGGGTTTGGAATGGCGATAGCCGAATTGACGACGCGCCGAGGTCTTTGCCGGCTGGCTGAGGAATTCTTTCAGATCCAGCGGCTTCTTTGGTACGGAATAACCCATTATGTCTTCTCCCAGTTCTTTGTTGTTATCATTGAAAAGAGGCGGCAAAGCTCTGCCTCGCCGCCTCTCTCTTCCAGCAATCTGCAAGCGCACCGCGATCGGTGGTTGGGGTCTCGACCGCAATTCACGAGTTCACTGAAATGCGGATCAGGTTAGCGGACGGGCTCAAGATCCCCGCGTTGCATGTCTTTGTTGCCCGCGCCGCTGTGGGCCGGAAGCGTACCATTGCCCAGACGCACGAAGAACTCGCGCCACGAAAGGCCCCCGGCAGCCGCCATGCCGGTTGTCCGGCTTGTGTCGGTTTCGGGGCGGGCGTGATCTTGGGTCGGGTGGTGCATGGTCAATTCGCTTTCTTTCAGGCTGCTCGCAGCAGGGGCGCGGGTTCGACGTCGCTGACGCGATACCCGGCGGCGATTGCGGCAGTGACAAAGGCGCGCCGCGCGCTCTTTGCCGGCATCAGGCAATCCATCGCGGCGTCAATGGCGCCAAGGGCTGCCCGACGCGTCTCGTCATCGGCGGGCCATTTGCGCTGCAGCCAATATTGCGCTTTTTCAAACGTGCTGAAGCTCTGGCACTCGCCAGCCTTCGACACGAGGGAGACAGGGTCTCCCCAGTAAATCTCGATCAATTCTTCTTCTTTCAGGTAACGACCGACAGCCTTTGCGAACATCGGCTGCCGGCGCAGGAGCGGCCGACGAGGGATCGGCCGCTTTATCAGGCAGCGGCAGCTGCTTCAGGCGAGCGCGAGGCTCGTCGCCGAAGTCCGGCCGTTGCGATCGGTCTCAAGGTCGAACGTCACAGCCTGACCGTCATCGAGGCGTTGGATACCGCCCCGCTCGACAGCCGAGATATGCACGAACACATCCTTCTCGCCGCCCTCGGGGGCGATAAATCCGAAACCTTTGGTCTGGTTGAACCATTTCACGGTGCCTTTGGCCATCGTGATATTCCTTTTCTTGGTGCCACCCGCGATATGCAGCGGCCCGGCAAAGCTGCAGATCGAAAGCTGAGCCGAAAGGAACAGGTCCGAAAATAAACGAATGCTCTTTCTATATGGGTTCAATATCGGCGGATTGTGAGTGGCTATTTCCGTATTCCTCGCGTTCGGCCAGTTAGTGGTTGATAACGCACGGAAGTATTTTTCCGGCGCCGCTTTTTCCCCGGCAAAACAGCCACCAGAGGCCCGGCCAGACCCCTTGCGCCCAGCTGTACGTTCCCTGCCGACTTCCGTTCGCCCTCGTGTTCGTTGCGCCTGTGCAGCCTGACCCGACGCGGCCAGGACGGCAGGCGAGGCGGCGGGCGGGCCAGATCACCAGCCGCGCGGATGGCGTAATTTCATCTGTTAAAATAATTTCGCGGCGCGCCAAACACGGCCAGACAGCGTTCACGACTTCGGCATGATCCCAAGTCAATTTCATTGATTGTGGCTTTGTACGCTGGCTGACGATAGGTTGCGCCCAAGACACTGCACGGACTGTTCATGACTTTCGCACTACCGCCGCGACGCATCGTTGATACAAAATTCACTTCGAACCGACGAAATGGCGGAGACTTCGTGAAATCAAGCAATTGCAGTCTCGGGAGCACGAATTGCGCCGGATCCTTCGCTTAACCAGCCTTCCCGCCGTGGTCGCTTTGGCGGTGGTCGGCGTGATCTGGGTCACCGCCGAGTGGCACTACCGCAGCTTCTCCGAACAGAATGTGCGCCACGCCGTCCAGGACGACGTGAGCGTTCTGCGTGCCGATATCGAAGGGACGGTGTCGGCCAACATCCAGCTTATCCGCGGGCTGATCGCGACCCTCAGCACCGAGCCCGACATGGATGCCGCGCGCTTCGCCGAGCTTGCCGCCGTACTGGAAGATCAGAATTCGCTGATCCGCAACCTCGCCGCCGCACCGGATATGGTGATCCGCTTCATCTATCCGATGGAAGGCAACAGCGCGGCGATCGGACTGAACTATCTGGAAACCCCGCGCCAACGCGACGCCGCCATCTTGGCGCGCGACAGCGGCAGGCTGGTGCTCGACGGCCCTGTGGATCTTGTGCAGGGCGGGGTCGGGTATATCGGCCGCTTTCCGGTCTTTATTCCCGACGGCACGGAACAGGGCCGTTTCTGGGGGCTGGTGTCGGCCGTGATCGATGCCGAGCAGTTCTATGCCGCGACCGGGCTGAATGACGAGACGTCGCCCATCGAGGTCGCACTTCGCGACGTGGATCAAGACGGGGCTGCGGGCGCGGTGTTCTACGGCGACCCCGCGCTCGTGGACCGGAACCCGGTCGTGACGGCGGTCTCCCTGCCCTTCGGCAACTGGGAAATCCTGGCGGTCCCGCGCATCGGGTGGGATTACAGACACCCCGAGATCTGGGTCCTGCGGATGTGGCTGTTTATCGGCGCCATCCTGATCGTCGTTCCCAGCTTCACGATGGGTCGCCTTCTGGAAGAGCGCGCGGATTACGTCGAGCGGCTGCAACTGGCGCTGCGACGCCGGGGCGAGACGAATGACCGCTATCTCAGCGTCTCGCGCATCAGCCGGACATTCGTGTGGGAGCAGGATCCCCAAGGCCATCTGACCTATCTCTCGACCAGCTATCGCCACATCACCGGGCTTCAGCGCGAACCGATGATGGGCCGACCGCTCAGGGATCTGGCCGCTGTCGAGCCCCCTTTCGTGCCCGCAGCCGATTGGGACGGGATCGAAGAGCGCATTCGCAACCGCGAGACGTTCAGCGAATTCATCTGCCTTGCCGAAACCGAGACGGGCGAGGAGCTGTGGCTGCAGATCGCGGGCGCGCCTGTTTTCGACGAACACGACAACCTGCTGGGCTATCGCGGTGCGGGGATGGATGTCACCTCGGTTCAGCGCGCGCGGCAGGCCGCCGACGAATCCAGCCGGGCAAAGTCGATCTTTCTGGCCAATATGAGCCACGAGATCCGCACGCCGCTGAACGGCGTTCTGGGCATGGCGCAGGTTCTCGAAACCCAGATGAACGACCCCGACAAGCGCGCGATGGTGACGACGATCCGCGAGAGTGGGCAGAGCCTGAACAACATCCTCAACGACATTCTGGACCTCTCGAAGATCGAGGCCAACAAGCTCGGCCTTGAAAGCACCCCGTTCCAGCCCGAAGAGACGCTGCAGCGCATCGTCGCCCTGCATCAGGTCCGGGCCGAGGAAAAGGGCCTGCTGCTGAGCGTATCGGGCCTGACACCGAAAGGGGCCGCGCGCGAGGGCGACGTGCACCGTTTCGGCCAGATCCTGCACAACCTCATCAACAACGCGATCAAGTTCACCGAAAGCGGTTCGGTCTCGGTCGATGTGTCCAACAAACCCGGCCAATCGCTGATCGTGCGCATCGCCGATAGCGGCCCCGGCATGTCGGAAGATCAGCTGAAAACGCTGTTCGAGGCTTTCGTACAGGGCGATGGCTCGATCTCGCGGCGCCACGGCGGGACCGGGCTGGGCATGTCCATCGTGAACCATCTGGTCACGCTGATGGGTGGCACGATCGATGTCCGATCGGTGCCGGGCGAAGGGACCAATATCACCATCGACCTGCCCTTCCCCGAGCGGGAAATGCAGCGCGAGGCCGTCGGCGATGCGCCGGTCGCATCGGAACTGGCAGGCTTGCGCCTGCTGGCCGCCGACGACAACGCAACCAACCGGCATGTGCTGGAAGCGATGCTGCGCGGGTCGGGGGTCGATCTGACGCTGGTCACCAACGGCGAGCAGGCGATCGAGGCCTGGCGTAAGGACACGTACGACGTGATGATGCTCGACATCTCGATGCCGGTGCTCGGCGGTATCGCGGCGCGTCACCAGATGGCGCAGGAGGCGCTTGAAACCGGGCGCCCGCTTCCCCCCGCCATCGCCTTCACCGCGAATGTGATGTCACATCAGATCAAGGAATATCTCGACGAGGGGTTTGTCAGCTGCGTGGCAAAACCTCTCAAGAAGGTCCTGTTGCTCGAAGCGATCAAGGTGGCCAGCCGCTGACGCTCTGCTGGCCCCGCGGGGTCTCACGCCCGCGGGGCCAGCAGAAGGCGCGCCCGGTCTTTATTCGGCGTCGCTGGCATTCCCGGCGCTGCCAAAGGCGTTCCAGCCGCCATCCACGTTCAGAAGCGTGCCGTTGACTTAGCTCGCGCCCGGCGAGGCCACGAAATGCACGGCCTCGGCGATATCCTCAGGACGGCCAAGGTCGCCCATCGGGATCCGCCGCCGGATTTGCGTGCCGTCGACGCGCCCGTCGGCGTCAAGCGCCGCCACGCCGGGGGGCGGATATAGCCCGGCGCGACGGTGGCCGTGCGGAGGCGCTTGTCTGATTGGCCTCCCCCGCGGGACATGGGTCCACGCGCTCCGTCTACAGGAGGCGGGTTCGGCAGGATTTTGTCTAAACCCATCGCATGCTGTGCAAACAGTTTCACAAGTGTGAAACAGCGCATTTTTGAACCGCTCCTGCGCGGCCACGCGGCAGGCATCGGCCAGTGCGTCAGTCTTCGTCATCAAGCTTGGCCTCGGGCCGCCGGAGGGCCGCTGCGGCATGACCCGCTCAAAATGGAAAGCGAGCCGCCGCGCCCGTGGCCCGCGTCCCAAACGCCGCGCCCCGCGATTTCCCCTTGTTTTGCTTGGCCGCACGGCGCGTCCCGCCCCCTGCCGCAACGCGGGTTGAGAAGCTGAGCATTTGCTCGACACTTTGCACCCATACACAGCCCCAACGGAAAGGCCGCCGGATGTCTAACACCCCAATGAACCCCCTCGCGCCTGTCATCGTCACCGGGGCCAGCCGGGGGATCGGCCGCGAGTTAGTGTCACAATTGCTCGCACAGGGTCACAGCGTCATCGGCGTCGCCCGGACAGGCCCTGACCTGCCGGAAAGCCCGACCTTCCGTTTCATCCCCTACGACCTGTTCGACCGCGCAGAGGTGGCGCGGCTGGTGGACACGTTGCGCCCGTTGCGCCCCCGGGGGCTGATCAACAATGCCGGGCTGCAAACCTCAACAGACCTCGCGCGCCTCAGCCCCGGCGCGGCAGCCGAGCTTGTCGGCACCGAGATCGCCGCGCATGCCAAATGCGCGGCCAAGGCGGGGCTGGCGAATATGAGCATCGCGCTGCGCGGTCAGGCCAGAGCCGCGCCCGGCCTGCTGGTCTGCGAGGCGAACCTGCCTCTGGTCGAAACCGACATGACGCGCGGACGCGGGACGGGCAAGATCACGCCTGCGGCCGCCGCCGAAGCCATTCTGCGGGCGCTGGCGCACCGCCGGACGCGGGTCTGGATCGGCAAGACCCGCATCCTTGCCCTGCTGGGCCGGTTGGCACCGGGGATCGCCTCACGCCTGCTGCTGGGCCGCGTCGCCGAGCCCAACTAACGGTTGTGGCTCTTCGCCTCGCGGTGCTACGCATGCAATTGGCGTGATCTTTCAAGGCGAAACGCCGTGGCAGCAGCGAAAGACGATCCCCATGGCCAAGACATCCGCTTCTGCCCCTAGGGGCCGCGGCAGACCGCAAAAGGGCGAGCCCGAGCTGTCCAAGGCGCAGATCGTCGAAATCGCGTTGCGGCTGATCGATGACGAGGGGTTGCAGGCCTTCTCGATCCGCAGCGTCGCCAAGAAGCTGGGCTGCTACCCCACCGCGATCTACTGGTACACGCCCAGCCGCCACTTCCTGATCGCCGAGATCATCACCGTGGTGTTGCGCGATGTCGTGCCGACCGCGGATCTGACATGGCAGGACTGGCTGCGCGCTTTGTTCACCCGTTACCGCGAGGCCATCGCGCGGCACCCCAACGTGGCGCCGCTGATCGGGGTTAACCTTGTGTCGAACGCTTCGGTCGATCTGGATCTGGTCGAGGGGATCCTTTCCAAGCTGCATGACGCCGGGTTCGAGGGGACGCCGCTGATCAACGCCTATAACGCGGTGATCGGCGGGATGGTCGGCTTTACCACGCAGGAATTCGCGATGGTGCCGCCCGATGCCGAGGATCTGCAGGGCTATCTGAGCGACTTCCCCGACAGCATCGACGCGGCCCGCTATCCGCAGATTGCGCAACTGGCGGAGCAGATGGTCGGATCGGCCTTCATTCTGAGATGGCAAAACGGCGCGACACGACCGATGAGCGGCGCTTTCGAGATGTATGTGGATGCCTTCGTGAGCGGGCTGGAAAGCCAGTTGCACGTCAAGAAGGGCTGAAAAACAAGGCAATATTTGATGCTAGACGCCGGGCGAGCCCTCTCGCGCGGCGTTTTGCTGTTCAGTGTACAATAAATTGTTTGGCAGATGCGCCACCGCTATTGTACGGTGAACAACAGAGGTGATTCCGGCCCGCCGGTGCCACCCTGAAAGACGACAAGAGGACGACCCCATGACAGCCCCGCAAGACCCGTCTTCCGGCACCGACAGCCCCTTTCACGAACGCGGCGGCCCGATTCAGGTCTTCTACACGCCGCTCGACGCCCCGCGCCGGCCAATGATCTCGCATGCCGAGGGCATCTATATGTGGGACACGAACGGCAAGCGGTATCTCGACGCGACCTCGGGGCCGGTGGTCAGCAATATCGGCCATGGCAACAAGCGCGTTCTTGCGGCGATGGCCGAACAGGCGGGCAAGGTCTGCTACGCCTCGCGCGCGCTGTTCGAGAACGAGGCGAATATCGCGCTGGCCGAGCGCGTGGCCGGGCTGGCCGGACCGGGGCTGGAGCGTGTCTTCGTCGTCTCGGGCGGCTCGGAAGCGACCGAGGCCGCGATCAAGCTGGCCCGCCAGCACGCCGTCGCGCGCGGAGAGACCGGACGCTGGAAGGTTCTGGCGCGTAATCCCGGCTATCACGGCGCCACGCTGGGGGCTGCCGCCGTCACCGGCGACCCCGAAACCGACGCGGTGTTCGAGCCGGTGATGCGGATCATGCCCCGCGTGCCTGCGCCCTTCACCTATCGCACGCCGGGCAATATCGACGCCGACACTCATGCCCGCGCCTGCGCGCAAGCGCTCGAGACCGCCATTCTGGAAGAAGGGCCCGACAGCGTTCTGGCCTTCATCGTCGAGCCGGTCGGCGGGCTGGCCACGGGCGCGCTTGTGGCCCCCGATCACTATTACAAGGCCGTGCGCGACATCTGCACGCGCCACGGCGTTCTGCTGATCTTCGACGAGGTGATGAGCGGCGCGGGCCGGACCGGGCGCTTTCTTGCCGCCGAACACTGGCCCGAGGCACGGCCCGACATGGTGACCTTGGCCAAGGGCGTGGCCGCCGGCTACACGCCGCTGGGCATGGTGCTGGCCTCGCGCGAGATGGTGCAGACCGTGGTTGACGCGGGCGGCTTCATGCACGGCCATACCTACAGCGCCAACCCGCTTTCCTGCGCGGTCGGCGACGCGGTGCTGGCCGAGGTGATGGAGCGCGACCTGATCGGCAATGCCGAGCGGATGGGCGAGCTACTGGGCGAACGGCTGAACGCGCTGGCCGAGCATTCGGGCATCGTCGGTGACGTGCGCGGTCTTGGCATGCTGCGCGCCATCGAGATCGTTGCCGACAAAACGACGAAGGCCCCCTTCCCGCCCGCGCGCAAAACCATCGCCCGGATCGTCGAGCTTGGGCTCGAACGCGGGCTGTTGCTGTATTCGCGCAGTACGGCGGGCGGGCGCTATGGCGAATGGCTGATGATCACCCCGCCGCTGATCCTTACCGAGCCGCAGCTTGACGAGATGATGGCGCTCCTGACCGAGGTTCTGGACGCTTTCGAAGCCGAGGCGCGCGGCTGAGCAAGCACCGCGCGCCAATCACAAGAGCGCCCGGATAAAGGGCGCCGATGCCGACGACCAACATCCACCAACAAGGGGACTCCCATGCCCAGACGCCTTTCCATCCGGACGCTCGCAGCTGCGGGCGTGATCGTATCCTGCGCCGCACCGGCGCTGGCCGACACGCTGCGCTTTTCGCATTTCCTGCCGCCGGGCCATTACTTCGACAACGACGTCCACGCCTGGGGCGACGCGCTGTCCGAGGCCTCGGACGGGGCGCTGACACTGCAGGTCTTTCCCGCCGGTCAGATGGGCGCGCCCGCCGACCATTATGCCATGGTGCGCGACGGGATCGTCGATGCGGCCTGGGTCAATTTCGGCTACACGCCCGGCGCCTTCCCGATCGCGGACCTGATCGACCTGCCCTATTCGCTGGAAATCGACCGCGATGTCGCCTCGGTCGCCGTGCATAACTGGTACAGCGCCTATGCCCCGCAAGAGATGCCCGACGTGCATTTCTGCATCGCCCATGTCGGCGCCCCCGGCGCGCTGCATTCAGCCCAGCCCATCGCCACGCCGTCGGATGTGGCCGGGCTTCAGGTACGTCCGGCAAGCGGCGCCATGGCGCGCTTCATTGCCGATCTCGGCGGCTCGGCGGTGCAGGTCCCGGCCACCGAAGCCCGGCAGGCCATCGAGCGCGGCGTTGCCAACGCGATCACCTTCCCCTGGGGCTCGATCGACTTCTTCGGCATCTCGGACGCCGTGCCCTATCACATCGCCAACACGCTTTATTACGTCGGCGCGGGCATCGTCATCAACAAGGCCCGCTACGACGGTCTCTCGCCCGAGATGCAGGCCGCCGTGGACAGCGTCTGCACCCCCGAATGGGCGGTGAATGTCGGCGCCAGCTGGGTCGAGTTCGAAAATAACGGCCGTCAGGTTCTGGCCGATATGGGCCACACGATCCACGAACTGACCGAGGACGAGCTGACCGCGTGGCACGAAGCGGCGCAGCCGTCCTATGACCGCTGGGCGGCGGCGATGACCGAAGCCGGGCTTGACCCCGAGGCGATCCGCGCCGACCTCGACGACGCGGTCGCGGCGGCGCAGTGATGGACCGCTTCCTGCGCGCCATCGAAGTCGCGGCGAGCCTCATGTTGGGGGTGGTCACGCTGATCACCTTCACCAACGTGGTGATGCGCTACGGGTTCAACAGCGCGCTGATGGACAGCTTCGACCTGACGCGCATGGCGCAGGGACTGGCGCTGGCCTGGGGCATCGCGGTGGCGACGCATCGGCGCGAGCATATCACCATCGACGGGTTCTGGGGCCTTATGGGGCCGCGCGGTCAGCGGGTGATGGATGCGCTCGCGCGCAGCATCACCGCGCTGTTCCTGCTGGGCCTCACGGTGGCGATGGCGCAGCGCGCGATGCGCAACATGGCGTCGAACCTGTCCACCGCCGAGCTGGGCCTGCCGATCTGGGGTTTTCACGCGGCGATGACGCTGGGCATCGCTCTGGCAAGCTTCGTGGCCTTTCTGGGCGTGTTCGCGCTGCGCAGGCGCCAGACCCCCATTGCATGACCTCACCTGCCCCCTTTGCCGGGAGCGGGCCCTTTTCCCAAGGACCCCATGATGTCCCAGACTGAAATCGCTCTTTCGGGCTTTGCCCTGCTGGTCGGACTGCTGTTGATCCGGGTGCCGGTCGGCATCGCCATGGCGATTGCCGGCTTCGCGGGTTTTGCCATGGTCGTGGGCGTCGATCCCGCGATCAGCATGGTGAGCCAGGTCGCCTTCAATTCGCTGACGGCCTATGAGTTCTCGATCATCCCGATGTTCATCCTGATGGGCACCTTCGCCGCGCGCAGCGATCTGAGCCTTGAGATGTTCCGCGCCAGTCAGGCTTGGCTGGGCCGGTTCCAGGGCGGGATGGCCTATTCCGCGCTGGTGGCCTCGGCGGGCTTCGCGGCGGTGAACGGCTCGAGCATGGCGACAGCGGCCACGATGACCCGCGTGGCGCTGCCCGAGATGGAGCGCAACGGCTACGACAGTGGTCTGGCAGCCGGCGTGATCGCTGCGGGCGGCACGCTGGGGATCATGATCCCGCCCTCGGCCGTCTTCGCGCTTTACGGCTTCATCACCCAGCAGGACGTGGCCGACCTGTTCATCGCCGGGATCCTGCCCGGTCTTCTGGGGCTTGCCTGTTATGCGCTGGTGATCGTCGTCTTCACCCTTCTTCGCCCTGCCAGCCTGCCCGAGGCGCAGCGCAGCACATGGCCCGAGAAACTGCGCGCGCTGCGCAGCGTCTGGGCGATTGCGCTGCTCTTTGCGCTGATCATCGGGGGTATCTATGGCGGCATCTTCACGGTCACCGAGGCCGCCGGGATCGGCGCATTCGGGGCGTGGCTGATCGGCGCGCTGCGCGGGCGGCTGGGTGTGCGCGCCACGCTCGATTGTCTGGCCGAGGCGCTGGCCATGAGCGCCGCGATCTTCACGCTGGTGATCGGCGCGCTGACCTTCGGCTATTTCCTGACCGTGACCGGCACCACAACCGCGCTGATCGGCTGGCTGGCCAATCAGCCCGTCGGCCCCTACGGCGTGCTGGCGCTGATCCTGATGGGCTATATCGTGCTGGGCGCGGTGATGGACGAACTGGCGATCACCCTTCTGACGCTGCCCATCGTCTTTCCCGTTATCGTCTCGCTGGGCTTCGATCCGATCTGGTTCGGCGTGATCTTCGTTATGACCGTCACGCTGGGGGTGAATACTCCGCCTATCGGCATGAATGTCTTCGTGATCAATTCGATGGCGCGCCATATCGGGCTGGGCAAGATCTACCGCGCCGTCATGCCCTTCGTGGGCGTGGATCTTCTGCGCCTGCTGCTGCTGGTTCTGTTCCCGGCCATTTCGCTCTGGCTGGTCCGCTGAATTCCGAGGTTCGACTATGACATCCGACGCCACCGAAACCCTGTCCGCCCGTCTTGACCGCCATGCCGACCGGATCTTCGAGCGCATGATCGCATGGCGGCGCGATTTCCACGCCAACCCCGAGCTGGGCAATCAGGAACACCGCACCGCCGGTATCGTCGCCGAGCATCTGGAACGGCTGGGTTTCGACGAGGTCCGGCGCAATCTGGGCGGCAGCACCGGGGTGATCGGGATCCTCAAAGGCGGTCAGCCCGGCCCCTGCGTGGCGCTGCGCGCGGATATGGATGCCCTGCCGGTGCGCGAGGCGACGGGGCTCGACTTCGCGTCCGTCAAGACCGCCGACTGGGGCGGCGAGACGGTGCCGGTGATGCATGCCTGCGGGCATGACGCGCATACCGCCGTGCAGATGGCGGTGGCCGAGATCCTCGCTACCGAGCGCGACGCCATCAAGGGCAGCGTCATGCTTGTCTTCCAGCCCGCCGAAGAAGGCCCGGCGCCTGACTGGCAGGGGCTGTCGGGCGCGGAGCGGATGGTGGCGGACGGCGCCTTTGATGACCCCAAACCCGATGCGTTCTTCTGTTTCCACGTCCTGCAGGATGAGCGCCCCGGCACGGCGGGCGAGATCCGCGTGCATGAGGGCGACGGCACCTATGCGATGAACCTGATGCGCATCAAGATCCACGGGCGCGGTGGCCATGGTGCCTATCCGTGGCGCACCGTCGACCCGCTGCTGATCGGCGCGCAGATCCTGACCGCGCTGCAGGCGATCCCGGCCAAGAATGTCGATGTGAACGAAAACGCCGTCACCCTGTCGATCGGCATTTTCAAAGGCGGCACCAAGTTCAACGTGATCCCCGAGACTGCCGAGATGGAAGGCGCGCTGCGTTTCACCGATGGTGAGAGCGGCCCCTATCTGGAAAGCCGGGTCGAGGCCGTCGCCAAGGGCATCGCCGAGGCCGCCGGTGGCCGGGCCGAGGTCGATTGGTACATGCGCGTGCCGCTGGTGCATAACGACCCCGAGCTGCTGCGCCGGATGCGCCCCTCGCTTGAGCGCGCCGCACCCGCGGACAAACCCGTGGTCGATGTCGAAAGCTGCTTTCTGGACGATGTATCGAACTTTTCGTCCATCGCGCCGCTGGTCTTCTTCACCGTGGGCGTGGGGCTCGATACGGACGATCCGGCGCGCTCGGGCTTCCACCACGAGCCCAGTTTTCAGGTGAACGAGGCAGGGCTTGCGACCGCGCTCAGGGCGATGGTCAATCTGGCGGTGGATTACGGCTACGACAGCGCCCGCAACGACGGGTAAGGCGGGCGGCCCGGCTCCTCAGAGCGGCAATTGCGTGGTGTATTTCAGCTCGTCCAGAAGGACCGAGCTTTGCATCTCCTGCACGCCGGGCAGCAGCGCCAGCCGGTCGCGCAAAAGGGCGTGGAAATGGTCCATGTCGCGCACCACGACGCGGACATTGAAATCGTACTCGCCCAGCATGAGCTGCACCACCTGCACTTCGGGAATGCGCAAAACCGCGTCCTGAAAGGCGTCAAACGCCGTCCGCCCGTGCGAGGTCAGCTTGATGCGCACCAGAACGATCGCATTGAACCCTAGCTTTTTGCGATCCAGAATCAGCGTCTTGCCCTGAATGATTCCACTTTCGGTGAGCCGCGCGATGCGGCGTGAACAGGGCGATTGCGACAGGCCGATCCGCTCTGCCACCTCGGTCACGGACAGCGTCGCATCGGCCTGCAGAACCCGCAGGATGCGGCGGTCGGTCTCGTCGATCTCGTGCATGATTCCCCTCACTGTTCCGCAACCATAGACTGAACCATGCCGATTTTCCGGTAAAGCCGGGCAAGAACGCAAGACGATGCCCGGAAAACCGGCATAAACTGCCACCAAGGGTGGATGAGGGAGACCAGCATGAACAAAGCAGGCGTCACGCCGTCGGCTCATCCCATGGCCGGTATCGTGCTGATGTGCGTGGGCGTGGCCTCGCTCAGCGTCAATGACGCGATCGCGAAAACCCTGACTGAAAGCTATTCGCCGCTTCAGATCCTGTTCTTGCGCAACGTAATTGCCCTGCCCGTCACAATCCTGATCGCGCTGAGCATGGGCGGGCGGCCGGCGCTGCGCTCGTACCGGCCCGCCGCGCATCTGGTCCGCGGCGTGCTATGGGTGGCGGCAACATTTCTGTTCTTCAGCAGCCTGCGCTTTCTGGGCCTTGCCGAGGCCACCGCGCTGATCTTCGTAGCGCCGGTCTTCATCACCGTGTTGTCGGCCCTGTTCCTGAAGGACGAAATCGGCTGGCGGCGCTGGCTGGCGGTGTTGTTCGGCTTTCTGGGCGTGCTGATCGTCGTGCGCCCCGGAGGCGCCAGCTTCCAGCTTGCGGCGCTGTTGCCGGTGGCGACGGCTCTGGTCTACGCGGTGCTGATGCTCAGCGCACGCTGGGTCGATCCGCGCGAAAGCGTGTGGACGCTGCTGGTCTACCTGACCGGCGCGGGGGCGCTTTTGGGCGGGCTGATCGTGCCGCTGGTCTGGGTGCCTGTCGAGATCGGCGATCTGTGGCTGTTCGGCGCCATCGCAGTGTTTGGCACGGCAGGTATGACGATGATGACGCAGGCCTTTCGCTTGGCCCCGGCGGTCATCGTCGCGCCGCTGGATTATACCGGACTGATCTGGGCCACGTTGCTGGGCTGGCTTATCTGGCGCGAAAGCCCCGACGCGATGACCTGGCTGGGCGCGGCAATCATCATCGCCAGCGGCGTCTTCACCATTTTCCGCGCCCGCAGCGCGGCCCAGTAGCACCACACGAACCCCGAAGGAGACAAGGATGAAGGGCAGATGCGAATGCGGCGCGGTGGCGTTCGAGGTCGATCACGTCCGCGACACGGTGACGGTTTGCCATTGCTCGCAATGCCGCCGGACCAGCGGGCATCTGTGGGCCTCGACCCATGCCTCCTTCGACAGCCTCCGGTTCAGCGCCGACGAAGGCCTGCGCTGGTATGCCTCGTCCGACATCGCCAAACGCGGCTTTTGCGCGCAATGCGGCTCGAGCCTGTTCTACCGGATGAACGATGAAGACGGGATCGGCATCGCGGCGGGCAGCCTTGAGGACACCACCGGCCTGCGGCTCGGCAAGCATATCTTCGTGGCCGACAAGGGCGCCTATTACCCGGTGCCCGACGACGCGCCCGTCCACGAACAGGGCTGAGACCGGCGACAAGAAAAGGCCGGGGCGCTGCGAACGCCCCGGCCCTGTTTGTGCCGTCGCGAAACGCTCAGCCAGCCTTCGACAGCTCGGCCGTGGCCTCGATCTCGACCTTGGCGCGATCCTCGACCAGTTCCGAGACGACCAGCATCGACATCGCCGGGAAATGCTTGCCCAGCACGCGGCGATAGGCCTCTCCCACTTCGCGCTGACGGGCCACGTATTCGGCCTTGTCAGTGACGAACCAGGTCAGGCGCACGATGTCCTCGACCGTGCCGCCCGCCGCTTCGACAATGGCACGGATATTCTTCAGCGCCTGCTCCATCTGCTCGATGAACCCGTCGCCGACGAACTCCTTGTTCGCATCCCAGCCGATCTGGCCGCCGATATGCAAGATCCCCGACGGTGTCAGCATGCCGTTGGCATAGCCCTTGGCCGGGGCCCAGCCATCGGGCTGGATGGTGGTATGGGGCATGGTTGCTCCTCTCAACTGGGGCCTGACGCGCGGGCCCGTTCACGATGGGGCCCGTCGCTTGGCGGGCTGTCAGTCCTGATCGCGCAGGCGGAAACGCTGGATCTTGCCGGTTTCGGTCTTCGGCAGGGTCCGGGTGAAGATGATCGAGCGGGGATACTTATAGGGCGCGATCGTCGATTTGACGAAATCCTGCAGCAGCTTGGCCAGCGCATCCGACGGCACCTCGCCCGAGCCCAGCACGACATGCGCCTGCACGATCATGCCGCGCGCCTCGTCCGGGGCGCCGATTACCGCGCATTCGGCCACCGCCGGATGCGCCAAGAGCGCCGCCTCGACCTCGGGGCCCGCGATGTTGTAGCCCGCCGAGACGATCATGTCGTCATTGCGCGCGGCGAAATGATAATAGCCGTCCTCGTCCATCACGAAGGTGTCGCCGGTGATGTTCCAGCCGTCCTGCACGTATTCGCCTTGCCGGTCCCCAAACAGGTAGCGGCAGCCGGTCGGCCCGCGCACGGCCAGCCGCCCGGGCTCGCCCGCAGGCAGCGTCTCGCCCTCGGGGCCGACGATGCGCGCCTCGTAGCCGGTGACGGGCTTGCCGGTACAGGCCGGGCGGTGATCGTCGAACCGGTTCGAGATGAAGATATGCAGCATCTCGGTGGCGCCGATCCCGTCCAGCATCGGCTTTCCGGTCTTGGCCTTCCATTCGTCATAGACAGGCCCCGGCAGCGTCTCGCCCGCCGAAACCGCCGCCCGCAACGAGGACAGATCCGCCCCCTCATCCATTGCCCGCATCATCGCCCGGTAGGCGGTCGGCGCGGTGAAACAGACGGTCGCGCGGTACTTCTCGATGATCTCGACCATGTTGGGCGGGGTCGCGTTTTCCAGAAGCGTCGCCGCCGCTCCGAAGCGCAGCGGAAAGATCGCCAGTCCCCCCAGCCCGAAGGTAAAGGCCAGAGGCGGCGAGCCCACGAAGACATCCTCGGGCACCACGCCCAGCACTTCTTTCGCATAGCCGTCGGCAATGATCAGCAGGTCGCGGTGGAAATGCAGCGTGGCTTTCGGCTTGCCGGTCGACCCCGAGGTAAAGCCGATCAGCGCCACATCGTCCTGCGCGGTCGCCACCGCTTCGAAATTCACGGGCTTTTCCAGCGCCAGACGGTCGAGTTCGGCATCGTGGTTCGACGTCCCGTCGAACCCCACAACGGTTTTCAGCCAGGCGCTGTCTTTGGCGCAGGCGGTCAGCTCGTCCATCAGCCGCGTGTCGCACAGGGCATGCGTGATCTGCGCGGTCTCGACATATTTCGCCAGTTCCGAAGCGCGCAGCATCGGCATCGTGTTGACCACGACCGCGCCCGCCTTGGTCGCGGCCAGCCAGCAGGCCACCATCGCCGGATTGTTGGCCGAGCGGATCATCACCCGGTTGCCCGGCTTGATGCCCAGATCCTCGACCATCGCCCGCGCCAGCCGGTTGGTCCAGTCGGAAAGCTCCTTGTAGGTCCGCCGCCGCCCGTTGCCGATCAGCGCCGTGCGGTCGCCGTGGCCCTTGGCGACCATCGCATCGGTCAGCTCGACCCCCGCATTCAGCCGGTCGGGATAATCGAAACCGTCGAGCTTCAGCTCGGGCCAGCTATCCGGGGGCGGAAGATTGTCGCGCGTGAAGCTGTCGATATGAGAGGACGCACTGAGCATCTCGCATCTCCTGTTGGTGTTATGCCGCCGGGTGGGCCCGGTCTTTGGCTGGTTCCTGATGGGCCGCCAGGGCCTGCCGCGCGATCACAACGCGCTGCACGTCCGAGGCGCCCTCGTAGATTCTGAGCGCGCGGATCTCGCGATACAGGCTTTCGACGATCTCGCCCGAGCGCACGCCGTCCCCGCCATGCAACTGCACCGCGCGGTCGATCACCTTCTGCGCCTGATCGGTGGCGAAAAGCTTGGCCATCGCGGCCTCACGCGTGACCCTCGGCGCGCCCGAATCCTTGGTCCAGGCGGCGCGGTAGACCAGCAAGGCGGCGGCGTCGACGTCCAGCGCCATATCGGCGATATGACCCTGCACCATCTGCAGATCGAAAAGCGGCGCGCCCTGCACCTCGCGTGCGGTGACGCGATCAAGCGCCTCGTCGAGCGCCCGGCGCGCAAAACCCAAAGCGGCAGCGGCGACCGAGGAACGGAAGACATCGAGCACCGACATGGCGATGCGGAATCCCTGCCCCGGCGCGCCGATCATGGCGCTTGCAGGCACCCGGCAGCCGGTGAAGCGCAGCCGCGCCAGCGGGTGCGGCGCGATGGTGTTCAGCCGCTCGACAACCTCGAAACCCGGCAGATCCGGCGTGACGATGAAACACGACAACCCCTTCGCCCCCGGCGCCTCGCCGCTCCGCGCGAATAGCGTGTAGACATCGGCGATGCCACCATTCGAAATCCATGTCTTCTCGCCATCAAGGACATAGTCGTCACCGTCGCGCGTGGCCGTCATGGTCGAATTGGCCACATCCGACCCCGATCGCGGCTCGGTCAGCGCAAAGGCCGAGATCGCCTTGCCACCGCGCGTCAGCGGCAGCCATTCGGCGCGCTGCGCCTCGGTCCCGAACAGCGAAATCGCCCCGGTTCCCAGCCCCTGCATGGCAAAGGCGAAATCCGCCAGCCCGTCATGACGCGCCAGCGTCTCGCGGATCAGGCACAGGCTGCACACGTCAAGCCGCCCGTCCAATGCCCCCGAATGCGCCGCCACCCCGGCCTCGCCCATCGCCGTCACCAACGCCCGGCAGGCCGCATCGGTATCGCCGTGATCGATATCCAGCCCCGCCGCGAAGGCCTCGACCTCCGCCGCCAGCGCGCGGTGCCTGTCCTCAAAAAACGGCCAGTCCAGAAAGCTGCGATCCGCCATTTCATTCTGCTCCAAATACTCGCGGGGGTGCAGGGGGCCGCCAGCCCCCTGCTTCCTCGTTCTCCGGCCTCAGTCCCCTTGGAAAACCGGCTTTTCCTTCTTCACGAAAGCCTCATAGGCGCGCGTGAAGTCCTGGCCCTGCATGCAGATCGCCTGCGCCTGCGCCTCGGCCTCGATCGCCTGTTCCAGACCCATCGACCATTCCTGAGCCAGCATGGTCTTGGTCATCATATTGGCGAAATTCGGCCCCTCGGCGATGCGCGCGGCGAACTCGCCCGCCGTGGCCATCAGCTGATCGGGTTCCACCACGCGGTTGAAGAAACCCCAGCTAAGCCCCTCTTCCGCCGACATCGAGCGGCCCAGATACAAGAGTTCCGCCGCCCGGCCCTGCCCGATGATGCGCGGCAGGATCGCGCAGGCCCCCATATCGCAGCCCGCAAGGCCCACGCGGTTGAACAGGAAAGCGGTCTTCGCGCCCGGCGTCGCGACCCGCAGGTCCGAGGCCATCGCGACAATCGCGCCCGCGCCCGCGCAGACCCCGTCCACCGCTGCGATGATCGGCTTGCCGCAGCCGATCATGGCTTTCACCAGATCCCCGGTCATGCGGGTGAAGGCCAAAAGCTCCTTCATGTTCATCCGCGTCAGCGGGCCGATGATGTCATGCACATCGCCGCCCGAGCTGAAATTGCCGCCATTGGGCGCGAAGATGACAGCCTTGATGCTGTCGTCATAGACCAGCCCCCGGAACCAGTCGCGCAGTTCGGCATAGCTGTCGAAGGTCAGCGGGTTCTTGCGGTCGGGCCGGTCCAGCAAGACGGTCGCGATGCCGTTCTCGGTGTTCAGAAGAAAGTGCTGCGGCATGGTGCCTCCTGTCAGATTTCGCCGCCCGAAAGGCTCAGCGCATGGCCGTTGATCATGCGCGCCTCGGGCGAAGCGAGGTAGAGGGCGGCGCTGGCCACCTCGTCGGGGCGGATCAGCCCGCCGACCGGATTGCCACCGGCGACCATCGCCTCGGCTTTCGCCCGGTCGAGACCCTTTTTTTCCATCAGCCCCTCGATGGCGCCCTGCGCCAGCGGGGTATCGACGAAGCCGGGGCAGATCGCGTTGCAGGTGATGCCCTGTTTCGCCACTTCCTGCGCGACCGACCGCACCAGCCCCAGCACCCCGTGCTTGGCCGAGGCATAGGCGGCGATATTCGCGCCGCCCTTGAGGCTGGCAGTCGAGGCAATGGCAATCAGCCGCCCGCCCTGCCCCATCCCGTCCAGCGCGGCGCGGAAGGTCAGGAACGTGCCGGTCAGCGTCACCGCCAGCGTGCCGTTCCACTGCTCAAGCGAGGTGTTGCGCAGCTTGGCGGCGGGGCCGCCCCCGGCATTGGCGACAACCACGTCATAGGGCTGATCGAACAAAGCGGCGACCTGCGCCTCGTCCGTCACATCGGCCTGCCGCAGGGTCATCGTGAAACCCTGCGCGGTCTCTTCCAGCGCGTCCATCCGGCGGCCGCAAATCGTCACGGCGTCGCCAGCCCCGGCAAAGGCGCGGGCGATGGCGCGCCCGATGCCTGAGCCGCCGCCGGTGACCAGAACCCGCCTCACGCCCGGCCCGGTCATGCGCGGATCGCCTCGGCTTCCCGGTCCGCAAGCCGCCACGACTGATCGCGCCCGGCCAGATAGGGCACCGGCCAGTCTTGCGCGGCGCGGTCGCCGATCCGGGTGGCCTCGTGCAGGGTCCAGTAGGGATCGGACAGATGCGGGCGACCCACCGCCACCAGATCCGCGCGCCCCGCCATCAGGATCGAATTCGCGTGGTCGGCTTCCGAGATATTGCCCACCGCCATCGTGCGGATGCCCGCCTCGTTGCGGATCCGGTCCGAGAAAGGGGTCTGGAACATGCGGCCGTAGATCGGGCGCGCCTCGACCGAGGTCTGGCCCGCCGAGACGTCGATCAGATCGGCGCCCGCCTCGGTGAAGAGTTTGGCGATTTCCACCGCTTCCTCGGGCGTGACGCCCGCATCGCCGACCCAGTCATTGGCCGAGATGCGCACCGACATCGGCGTGCCCTCGGGCACCACGGCGCGCATCACGGCGAAGACTTCCAGCGGCCAGCGCATCCGGTTTTCCAGCGACCCGCCGTATTCGTCCGAGCGCTGGTTCGAGGTGGGCGAGATGAAGGACGACACCAGATAACCATGCGCCGCGTGCAGCTCGATCATGTCGAAACCCGCGCGCACCGCCATTTCGGTCGAGGCCACGAATTCGGCCTTGATCTGATCCATTTCGGCGCGCGTGATTTCGCGCGGCGTGGCATTGCGCTTGGACCATGGCAGGGCCGAGGCCGAGACCAGATCCCAGTTCCCGTCCTTGAGCGGCAGGTCCATGCCCTCCCAGCCGATATTCGTCGAGCCCTTGCGACCCGAATGGCCGATCTGGCAGCAGATCTTGGCATCGGTCTGGCTGTGGACGAAGTCGGTCAGGCGCGCCCATGCGGCCTCGTGCTCGGGGGTATAGAGACCGGGGCAGCCCGGCGTGATCCGGCCTTCGGGCGAGACGCAGGTCATTTCCGTATAGACCAGCCCGGCGCCGCCCTTTGCGCGCTCGCCATAATGGATGAGGTGCCAGTCGGTCGGGCAGCCATCGACTGCCTTGTATTGCGCCATGGGCGACACGACGATGCGGTTCTTGAGCGCCATGTCGCGCAGCTTGAACGGCGCGAACATCGGCGCGCGCAAGGGGGCGTCCGGCGCGGCGCCGGCGGTGTTCTGAAACCAGCGCTCGGCACTTTCCAGCCATTCGGGATCGCGCAGGCGCAGGTTTTCATGGCTGATGCGCTGCGAGCGGGTCAGCAGCGAATAGTTGAACTGCACCGGGTCCAGATCGAGATAGCGCTCGACTTCCTCGAACCATTCCAAGGAGTTACGCGCGGCGGATTGCAACCGCAGCACTTCCAGACGACGCTCGGCCTGATAGCGCTCGAACGCGGCTTCCATGGTCGGTTCGGAATGCAGGTAATCGGCCAGCGCGATGGCGCTGTCGAAGGCCAGACGCGAGCCCGAACCGATCGAGAAATGCGCGGTGGCCGAGGAATCGCCCAGAAGCACGACATTCTCGTGATACCATTTCTCGCACAAGACGCGCGGGAAGTTCATCCACACTGCCGAGCCGCGCAGATGGGCCGCGTTCGACATCAGTTCGTGGCCGCCCAGGTGCGACGCGAAGACCTCGCGGCATTTCTCGACGATTTCTTCCTTGGACATGCCCTCGAAGCCGAACTTCTCCCACGTATCCTGCGCGCATTCGACGATGAACGTCGCGGTATCGGCGTCGAACTGGTAGACATGCGCCCAGATCCAGCCGTGTTCGGTCTTCTCGAAAATGAAGGTGAAGGCGTCGTCGAATTTCTGATGCGTGCCCAGCCAGATGAACTTGCAGGCGCGCATTTCGACATCGGGCTTGAAGACATCGGCATATTCCTCGCGGACGCGGGAATTGATGCCGTCAGCGCCGACCACCAGATCATAATCCTTGCGGTATTCCTCGGCGGTCTTGAACTCGGTCTCGAAGCGCAGCTCGACCCCCAGTTCGCGGGCGCGCTGCTGCAGCAGGATCAGCATCTGCTTGCGGCCGATCCCCGCGAAACCGTGCCCGCCCGAGACGGTGCGCACGCCGTCATGGACGACGGCGATGTCGTCCCAATAGGCGAAATGCGAGCGGATCGCTTCTGCGCTTGGGGGATCGTTGCGCGCCAGATTGCCCAGCGCATCGTCCGACAGGACCACGCCCCAGCCGAACGTGTCGTTGGCGCGGTTGCGCTCGATCACGACGACCTCGTGCGCCGGGTCGCGCAGCTTCATCGAAATTCCGAAATACAGGCCGGCGGGGCCGCCGCCAAGACAGGCTACACGCATCGTTCGTTCCTTGCTGAACGCGGGGCCCTACCGGACCCGATCCGAACGAAGACGTGGTGTCGCCCCCGGGATCGCAGCCCTTGCCCCAGCCGCTTCGAGACTCAGGAAAGCACCATTTCGCCAACATTTCAACATTAAAGTTTTAAACTTGAAATTACGTCTGCGACGTCCCTTTTCCGCTTCTGACTTGAGCAAAGATGCCTTAAGCTTGAACTTTCAGGCTTGAAACGTTCCCGTGGGCATCCCCTTCCCTGCCAACGCGACAGACCCCGCAACCGGAGCCGCAGGATGACAGAGACGCTCAAGGACCCGCTCAGCAAGCGCCGGCTCAAGGCATGGCTGCGCCTGCTCAACGTGACGCGGCAATCCGAGAATCACCTGCGCGAATTCCTGCGCGTGAACCACGCCACCACCCTGCCCCGTTTCGATGTCATGGCCGCGCTGTGGCGGCGGCGCGACGGGCTGACCATGTCGGAACTCAGCCGCGCACTGCTGGTCTCGAACGGTAACGCGACAGCGGTGGTCGACCGGCTGGAGCGCGAGGGGCTGGTCCTGCGCACGCCGGTGGCGAATGACCGCCGGACCGTGCGCGCGACCCTGACAGCCGAGGGCGTCAAGCAATTCGACTCGATGGCCTCGGCGCATGAGAACGAGGTGAACACCCTGTTCCAGCGGCTCGAGGCCGAAGACCTCGATCAGCTGCGCGCCATCTTGCAAAAAGCCGTGGCCGAGCCGGAATAGGCCGCACGTCACCAAATCGGGGCTGCGGATATGCCCGCAATCGAAAAGGAAATGTCCGATCGCCGAAACCGGTCGGCTGGCTCTGTGTTCTGTCGTCGCGTCTAATCGCCTCGAAAGACACTTAGCCAACCGGAGTTCCGCGCCCATGCACACCCTGCTCAAGCATCTCGAAGCCACGGGCGAGCTGCGCCGCGTCACCAAGCCGGTCGATCCCCGCCACCAGCTTGCCGCCGTGACCCGCGCCGTGCAGCGCGAGGGCGGTGAGGCGGTGCTGTTCGAGTCCGTTAACGGCAGTACGATGCCGGTGGTGTCGAACCTCTTTGGCAGCCATGCGCGGCTATGCGACATGATCGGCACCGGCGACAAGACGTTCTGCGAGCGCTGGATCGAGCTGACCGAGGCCTGCATCGCCGCCGCCCCCGGCAGCACCACCCGCCCCGCCACGCCCGAAGAAGAGGCAGGGTTCATCAGCGGCAAGCTGTCGGACCTGCCCGCGGTCACATGGCACGGGCGCGATGGCGGTCCCTATTTCACCAGCGCGATCTTCTTGGCCAACGATCCCGAAACCGGCGTCGCCAACCTCTCCTTCCACCGCTCGCAGCAGATCTCGGACGACGAGCTGCGCGTGCGGCTGGGCGGTACGCATGATCTTGCCCGCTATCAGCTTGCCGCCGAGGAAAAGGGCGAGCCGCTGGAAGCCGCGCTGATCCTCTCGGCCCCGCCCGAGATCTTCCTGTCGGCCTGCGCCTCGCTGCCCTACGAGGCGTCCGAGCTGTCGATGGCCGCGCAGATCCGGGGCGAGCCTCTGGCGATGCGCAAATGCGTGTCCATCGACCTTGAGGTTCCGGCAAGCGCCGATATCGTCGTTGAAGGCCGCTTCCTGCCGCATGAGCGCCGCCCTGAGGGCCCGTTCGGCGAGTTCATGGGCAATTACGTCGAGGTCGGCCCGAACCACGTTTTCGAGGTCACGCATGTCAGCTACCGCAGGGACGCCGTTCTGCACGGGCTGCTCTGCGGCTCGCCCGAGGATCTGCGCCCGCTCGAAGCCGTGACGGCTGCGCGCGTCTACCGGGCCGTCAATGCCTCGGTCCGCGGCGTGATCGATGTCAGCTGCCGGCCCAATGTGATGATCTCGATCATCAAGATCAGGAAAGCCTATGAGGGGCACGCGCAGCACGTCTTCCTCGCTGCGCTGGCCTCGCATCTCGATTACAACAAGGTGGTGATCGTCGTGGACGAGGATGTCGATATCCACGATCTGGATGACGTGATGTGGGCCTATCTGACACGCGGCCGGGCCGATACGCGGGCGATGATTCTGAACGACATTCCGGGGTTCTACCGCGATCCGAAAAAGGACCATTGGGGCCGTCTGTGCATCGACGCGACCATGCCGTGGGGCCGTGAAGAGGAATTCGCGCGCAAATCGATCCCCGGTCAGGACGATATCGACCTGAAGGACTGGCTGGCATGAGCGCGCCCGACCGGCTGATCATCGGCATTTCCGGCGCGTCGGGCGTGATCTTCGGCGTGCGGCTGCTCGAAATCCTCAGCGACACGCCGATCGAGACGCATCTGGTCATGTCGCAGGCTGCAGAGATCACGCTGGCGCATGAAACCGACATGAAGGTCGCGCAGGTGCACGATCTGGCCGACCGGGTCCACGGCGCGCGCGATATCGCGGCGGGGATCTCCAGCGGATCGTTCCGGACGATGGGGATGATCGTCGCGCCCTGCTCGGTCCGCTCGATGTCGGAAATCGCCTGTGGCGTGACCTCGGGCCTGCTGACGCGGGCGGCGGATGTGGTGCTCAAGGAGCGGCGCAAGCTGGTGCTGATGGTCCGCGAGACGCCGCTGCATACCGGGCATCTGCGCACGATGACGCAGCTATCCGAACTGGGCGCGATCATCGCCCCGCCTGTGCCCGCCTTCTACAATCGTCCTGCGAGCCTAGAGGATATGGTCGATCACAGCCTTGGCCGCGTGCTGGACCTGTTCGGGATCGAGACGACGCTCGTCCGGCGCTGGAAGGAATGAGGTGACACGACGGGCGGGACAACGGGCTCCGCCCCTAGTAATCCCACGACTGGTAGTCTTCGCTTTGCGACTTCATCATGTCATAGAGCCACACCATGCGATCAAGATACCAGCTCTTGCCAAGATAGGCCAAAGCGACCCCCAGCACGGCCCCCCAGACCGAGTAATAGACGATTGCCCAGATCGCGATCAGCATCCCGATGGACGAAATCGCGTTGAGAATGCCATAGAGCGGGGTCTTGTGGATGTCCGGAATGTCGACCTTGTCGCGGTTGAGGTAAACGCGCTCGCCCAGAACCGATCGTGAGGCCCAGTTGCGCGTCGATCTGGGCTTGGGAAAGAAGATCGGGTTCAGAAAGACCCAGAGCAGCGACGCAATGCCCGGGATCAGGCACCACCAGCCGATCCAGATCCGGCTCCAGAATGCCAGCACGATCAGCGGCAACACCGAATACCGGGTCCACACGCTCCATGGATTGGCGTGCTTCATCCAGTTATCATCCGTCAGACGGAAGACTTGGGCGACCCGTCTTTCCAGTGTCATCGCGTCCCCTTTCCCGCGCCTTCAGACCGCCTGCCGGAACCCGGTGATGCGGCGCAACAGCCAGAGGATCCGTTGCCGCAATCCGGCTGGACCGGCCATCTCGACATGCCAGAACGCGCGCGACAGGCGGTCTTTCACATCACCGAGAAAAGCCCGCCATTTCGGTGAGGCGTGCCGATATGTCCACGGCTTTGGCATGGGTCGCGTGTTCCTGCGGCGGCGTCGTGCCAAAGTTTAGGGCCCCGGCACCAACGTGTCGAGGCGCCCGCGCCGGCCACGCCCGGCAAGGTCACGCCGGGTCTTCGCCCTTCAGAACCGCCTCGAAAGCGGAAAGCGTTACCTGCGACACGTGGTGTTCGATGCCTTCGGCGTCGAGTTCGGCGATCTCTTCGGGCACGCCCATCCGGACTAGGAATGCCACAACGGTGCGATGCCGCGCGCGAACGCGGTCGGCCAGACGCGCGCCCTCGTCGGTCAGGAAGACCCCGCGATAGGGGCGCGAGGTCGCAAGCCCCTCGCGCTTTAGCCGTGCAATCGACTTGGTCGCCGTGGGCTGAGAGACATTCATGCGCTCGGCGATATCGGCCACACGCGCCTCGCCCAGTTCCGCGGTCAGATCGCCGATCATCTCGACATAATCCTCAAGCAGCGCCGCCGCCTGCGCTTCGCGCGCGCGGGCGAAGCGGTTGGCGGGCGTATCCTTGTCGAGGAAGGTGTCAGGCATGCACGCGCGTCTTTCCTGCCGGATCTCACGGATGTCGGAAATCAAGGTGTATGCCGGTTCGGGCGGCGGGACAAGTTCAGGCAATGACAGTTTGCCTATTGTGATAAGTATAGCTATGGCTATATTTCGTGGCATAGCCCCGAGGAACCTCGCATGCAGACCCTGACCGAGCGCACCCAGGCCGGAATGGCCGCCGTTCTGAGCGGCGATGCCCGGGGCTGGCGCAGTCGCCTACTGTTCGCCGGGCCCGCGATCATCGCCTCGGTCGCGTATATCGACCCGGGCAATTACGCGACGAATATCCAGGCCGGGGCGGGTTACGGCTACCGGCTGCTTTGGGTCGTGGTGCTGGCCAACCTGATCGCCATGCTGTTTCAGGCGCTTTCCGCGCGGCTGGGGATCGTCACCGGCCGGAACCTTGCCGAGATATCGCGCGACCACCTGCCCCGCCCGCTGGTCTGGGTGATGTGGGGCATATCCGAGGTCGCGGCGATGGCCACCGATCTGGCCGAGTTCCTCGGCGGGGCGATCGGCTTGTCGCTGCTTTTCGGCCTGCCGCTGATGGTCGGCATGGCGATCACCGCGATCGTGACCTACGCGATCCTGATCTTCGAAGGGCGCGGCTTTCGCCCGATGGAGCTGATCATCGGCGCGATGGTCGGCGTGATCGGCCTTTGCTATCTTGCCGAGGTCCTGATCGCGCCGGTCGACTGGGCGGCGGCGGGCATCGGCATGATGACCCCTTCGCTGCCCGACAGCGCGGCGCTGACCATCGCGGTGGGCATCATCGGCGCCACCGTCATGCCGCACGCCATCTACCTGCATTCCGGTCTGACGCAATCGCGCGCGGCCGTGCGCGGCGATGCCGACCGCCGGAAACTGCTGCGTTTCTCGAATACCGAGGTGGTGCTGGCGCTGGCCGTGGCGGGCATGGTCAATTTGGCGATGGTGATGATGGCGGCCAGCGCCTTTCATCAGGGCCATTCCGATGTCGCCGAGATCGAGACCGCCTATCACACGCTGACGCCACTACTGGGCGCGGCGGCGGCGGGGATCTTTCTGACCTCGCTGATCGCCTCGGGCATCTCAAGCTCGGTGGTGGGCACCATGGCGGGGCAGATGATCATGCAGGGCTTCCTGCATTTCCGCGTGCCGATCTGGCTGCGCCGCCTTGTCACCATGGTGCCGGCCTTCGCGGTGATCGCCGCCGGTGTGAACGCCACCGACGCGCTGGTGATGTCGCAGGTGGTGCTGTCCATCGCGCTGCCGGTGCCGATGCTGGCGCTGCTCTACTTCTCGTCCCGGCGCGACGTGATGGGCGATTTCCGTATCGGGCCGGTGCTGCGCGTGCTGGCCACGCTGGGCGCCTGCACGGTGCTGAGCCTGAACTTCGTGCTGCTGGCCGACACGTTCGGCGTGCCGATACCGTTTCTTCCGTGACACTCGGTCCGCCCTGCCAATGACAGGACGGACCGGAGGCCGTCGGTTACTCCGCCGCGATGGCGCCGGGAAGGTCGGGCCGGGTGTCGAACGGCGTCCAGTTCAGATCGCCATCGTAACGCCAGCCCAGCCGACCTGCATCGTCCATGGCGATCAGGTGAAGCCAGCCATTGTCGAACAAGGCCCGCACCCCGGGATGACGCCTGAGGATCTCGGACATCGCCTCGCGCGGGGCTTCGACGATCACCGAGAGCCGTAGCGGTTCGTGCTGGAAGCCTGTGCCGTCATGCACCGATTGCCACGGCAGACCCGGACGCGGGGCGCCGTTATTGCCCTCCAGCACGCCGATGCCCCCGACCACATTGTGCAACAGCTTGTTGCCGCCACCGAACAGACCCGGCGCGACGGTCGAGCCGTAATATTGCAGGCTGATCCAGCTGGCCACGACCACGGGCGCGGTCAGGATGAGTTCGAGCACCGCAAAATCCTGGTCACGGCGCCAGTCGTAATCATGCAGGAAGGCCTGCCCCGACAGATCCGCCCCATCGGTCCGCTGACGCGGCGCGACGACGAAAGCGCGGCAGCCCGCCAGACCCCATTCGGGGCGGGTTTCTGCCCAGTTGCGCGCCCGCCCGGCGACCGAGGCCGCGCCTGAGGCGCCCGGCAACCGCTGCGCGCGCTCGGCCCTCGCCAGCGTCCCGGCATTGGCCAGCCACGTCTTCAGCCGCGCGATCGCCTCGGCCGGGGCTGAGGACGGCAGGTCCTGTTCAAACAGGGTGACAGCGTCGGTGGTCGTGTGGTGAAGCGCAGGCAGGAAGACCGTGTCCGCAGGAATGTCGATGCCGCTGTCACGCAGGCCAAGCCGGACCTCGGCATCGTTCAGCAGCCCCGCCAGAAGCCGGGCATTCACATCCCCCGCGAACCCGCCGCAGGCCCCGCATTGCAGCGCGCTTTCATGCGGGTTGTTGGTCACATCGGCGCCGTGACCCGCGACCATCACGATCCGCGCGAAATTCTGCGTCAGCGACATCGCGCCCAGCACCGATTTCGCCATGCCGATCCGGGTGGCAAGGTCGATCGACGGGTCGAGCGCGGGCGCGGGCTCGGCATGGGGTTTCGCACCGAAGCCCAGCGCGTCGCGCACCAGCTTGCCTGCATAAAGCGGCCCCGTCGCCTCGACAAAGGCAAACGACGACACGGCGGCCAGCTTGAACCGGCCCCACGCACGCCGCGCCCGCGCGGTATAGCGCCGCGAAAGGTCGGCGCTTTGCGGCTCGGCTGCCCGCGAGGTCACGCCAGGCCGCAACAGAACCGGCCCCCGCGCTTCGGTCAGGTCCGAACCCGCGGCCCGGTGCGCGCAGGCAAGGCCGAAGAAGCCCGCGAAACCGATCGTCTCGATGCCCTCATCCTGCGCCTCCAGCGCGCGGCGGAAGACCTCGGAACGGACATCGATGCAGAATGCCGCCTGTACTTCGGGCCGGCCCTGCCGCTTGCGGGGCGTGCCCCCGGGCAGCGTTTCTGCGAGCTTGCGCTGCTGGGCGCGCTCGGCGGCCTCTTGCAGCACGGCGTCGATGATCTGGTCGCGCGACGGGGCCAGCGGGGCCTCATGCGCGGCGATGGTTTCGGCCCAGCGTGCGGCGATCCGGTCTTCGTAGCGCGCGAAAAGCGCCTCGTCGAAGACCATGCGGATCGCCAGAAGCTCGGTCACGGCGGTGTCGCGCTCATCCTTCAGCTCGGCCTGCCACAGCAGGTAGCGCGCGTATTGCGCCCAGCCGCCCAGCGTCGTCAGCCAGCGGTGGAACGCGGTCGGCGCGGCGCCGGGCGTTACGCCCAGTGTCTCGGAGGCCCGCCCGATGGCGCGCCAATGCGCCCGGTTGGTATCGGCCACGAAGGCGCAAAAGCCACTCAGGCCAAGGATCTCGGGCGTCAGATCGCGCGCGGCGAAATCCCGCCATGCGCTGAACGCGCCACCAGTTCTGGCCTGCTGCCACAGCGCCTGCCCCTCGTCGAAATGCCCCGCCGCCCAGGCACCGATCCGGTCCTCGATCAAGGCGGGCCAGTCGATGCCCGACACCTCTGCCGCCAGCTCGGCCACGGTGGGCAGAGCCTTGGGTTCGGGCGTGTCGTGGCTCAGCGCGGCCCTGACCTCGGCCAGATCGGGCACATCGCCCTTCATCGCGGCCAGCGTGTCGAGAATATCGGCCTCGATGATCTCGCCCGCCGCGACCCGCGCCGCCCAGTACGAGCGCAGCGGCGTCACGCGGGTGCCGCCGACGCGTGCCAGCCGCGCGGCGGTCAGCGCAAGCGGTTCCGTGGTCTGGCCAAGGAACGGATTGACCGCGACATTCGCCGAGAGCGGGAACAGCGGCGGGATCGCCCTGGCCGCTTCGTTGGCCACGCCCACGAGTTCCAGAAGCCCGCCGGAATAGGTTTCGAGTGTTGCAAACATGGGTCTGCTCCTTTCAGGCTGCAGAACGCCTGGACCAACCGTCCAGAAGCTTGTCGAAGAGCGCGTTGGCATACAGGCCGTTGCTCAGATGGACGCGCAAACCCGCCGCCGCCGGATGCGCGGCCCAGAGCGGGAAGGTCGATTGCGCGACGGCGACGAGGCCGAAACTAGCCAAGGCCAGAACCATCAGCGCCCATTCCAGCGGGCCGGGGCTTGGCGTGGCGGGCAGGCTTCCGGCGGTCAGGGTCAGTGCCACGACCTGCAGCGCGAAATAGCTGACCGACGTCACCAGCGCATAGACCACCATGCGCCGCATCAGCGCGCGGGGGGCGGTATCGGCAAAGCCCTGCGCCAGCAGATAGGCCACCCCGAAGATCAGGATCACGCCCAGCACGATGGCCTGAATGGATTTGCCCTCGAACCCCAGCACCGTCCCCACGGCGGCATAGATCGCGATGGCGATGACGAAAGCCTGCAGCACGTTGCGCACGCTGGGCACGGCGATCGGACCGGGGCGGCGGATCGCGGCGACATTGCGCACGGCCTCGCCCGAGCCGAGGAAGGCATGCGCCTTGTAGAGCGAATGCGCCACGATATGCAGCAGCGCCAGCGGGAACAGCGCCAGCCCGCATTGCATGATCATGAAGGCCATCTGCGCGATGGTCGACCAGGCCAGCGAGGTCTTGACCGCGGACTGGGTCAGCATCACCAGCCCGCCGAACAGCGCCGTGAACCCGCCCAGCATGACCAGAAGCGCCATCACGCCCGGGGCCAGCAGCATCACATCGGCGAACCGGATCAGCAGGAAGCCGCCCGCATTGATGACGCCCGCATGCAGCAGGGCCGAGACCGGCGTGGGGGCCTCCATCACCTCGGTCAGCCAGCCATGGGCCGGGAACTGCGCCGAGGCCAGCACCGCGGCAACGGCGATCAGCAGCGCGGCACCGATGGTCAGCCAGTCGGCCTGAGCGGTGGCAAGGATGGTGCCGATATCGCTGGTCCCGGTCGCCACCGCCAGCGCGATCAGCGCCAGCGCCAGCGCGCCCTCGCTTGACCGCGCGACGAAAGCCTTCTTGCGCGCCGCGCGGCGCGCCGTGGCGCGCCCGGGATAGAACAGAAGGAGCCGGTTCAGCGACAGGCTGGTCAGCGTCCACGCCGCGAAGAGCTGCACCAGATTGCCCGACATCACCAGAAGCAGCACAGCCGCCAGAGTTGCCGCCATCCAGCCCGTAAACGCGCCCTGCCGCGCCTCGCCGTCCATGTAGGTCTTGGTGTAGCGCAGCACGATCCAGCCGATGAAGCTGACCAGCACCAGCATCACCGCACTGACCGCATCCAGCCGCACCGAGAGGCCAATCCCGAAGGCCCCGAGCAGCGCCGACGTGCCGGGCTCATGCGCCACCAGAAGTGCCGCCGACACAACCGACACCCCGAAGGCAAGGAAAGCGGCGGCTTCGGCCAGTGCGGGCAACCGGCCGGGACGCTGCCCCGGATGTCGCGCCGCGAACAGCGCCACCAGCACAAGAATGAGCGGGCTTAACAGGGGCACAAGAAGATAGGGCATGGTCGGTTCCTCTGATTGGCGCGGCCCGAGACCGTCAGGCATCAGCTAGAACAGAAGCCAGAGCATGAAAAATTCATTGTTCTCGGCTTTTCATTCTATTATTTCGAACGACATGCCGCTGAACTATCACCATCTCCGCTATTTCTGGGCCGTCGCGCATGACGGGAACCTGACGCGCACGGCGCAGCGGCTGAACCTGTCGCAATCCGCGCTTTCGGTGCAGATCAAGCAGTTGGAAGACCGGCTGGGCCATGCCCTGTTCGAGCGGCGCGGACGGCAATTGCATCTGACCGAAGCCGGGCGCATCGCGCTGGACCACGCGGATGCGATTTTCTCGACGGGCCAAGAGCTTGTCGCCACGCTTGCCGGTACGGTACGCGACCGCAAGGCGCTGCGGGTGGGGGCGCTTGCGACGCTGTCACGCAACTTCCAGATCGGTTTTCTGCGGCCGATCCTGTCGCGCCGGGATGTCGAGGTGATCTTGCGTTCCGGCAGCCCGGCAGAGCTGCTCGAGGGGCTGGCCACGCTCAATCTGGATCTGGTGCTGATGAACCGCCCGCCACCCGACGACAACCTGACCCCCTACGAGACGCACCAGATCGGCGAGCAGGATATCAGCATCGTCGGCACACCCGAACGGCTGGACACGGACCGTCCGATCCGGGAGCTGCTGGTCGATCAGCCCTTCATCCTGCCCACCACCGACAACAGCGCGCGTACGGCGTTCGACGCCATGGCGAGCCGGCTGTCCGTGCGCCCGCAGATCGCCGCCGAGGTGGACGACATGGCGATGATGCGCCTGCTTGCGCGCGAGGATATCGGGCTGGCGCTGGTGGCGCCGATCGTGGTGAAGGACGAACTGACCTCGGGGCGGCTGAAAGAGGCCAGCGAGCATCCGCGCATCAAGGAAACCTTCTACGCCATCACCTTGCGGCGGCGGTTCCCGAACCCGGTGGTTCAGGAACTTCTCGACCGCAATGCGGGTTCGGCCTTTCTGGGCTGAGCCGCTCGCGGCGACGCCTCAGGGATAGCGCAGACCCGTCGTCTCTTCGGCCCAGTGCCACAACCGCTCGGCCTTCGCGTCATCGAGCGCGGCGTCATCGACGAGGGCGAGGCCCGGTTTGCCCGTGCGCTCTTCGGCGCCGTCCGGCCCCCAAAATTGCCCGCCCGCGATACCCGGCGCGGTCGCCGCCACCAGCGCGGGGGCAGCACCGTCTGCGGCGCTCATCATCTCGATCCCCGCAGGAACGGGGCCAAGATTGCGCGTAAGGTCCGTCTGGCTGACGCCGGGATGCGCGGCAACCGACGTCACCGGGCTGCCCGCGCGACGAAGGCGGCGGTCGAATTCCAGCGCGAAGATCAGATCGGCCAGCTTGCTCTGCCCGTATTCGCGCCACGGATCATAGGGTTTCTCAAGACGGAAATTGCCGAAATCCAGCACCGCCCCGCGATGTCCGATGCTGGACATCGTCACAACGCGGGCGGCGGGCGCGGCGGTGAGCGTCTTGAAAAGCCCTCCGGTCAGCGCGAAATGCGCGACGAAATTGACGCCGAACTGTGTTTCGAACCCGTCCTGCGTCGTGCCCTCAGGGGGCACCATCACGCCCGCATTGTTGATCAGGACATCAAGCGAAGGCTGCATCGCGGCGACGGCCTGTGCAAAGTCGCGCACCGAGGCGAGGGAATTCAGATCGACCACCCCCGGTGCCAGCGATGCCTCGGGCGTCTCGGCCCGGATCCGCGCGATGGCGGCATCGAGCTTGGCCGCGCTGCGCCCGGCGACGATGACATGTGCCCCGCGCGCCGCCAGCGCGCGCGCCATCTCGAAGCCCAGCCCCGTATTCGCGCCGGTAATCAGGGCGGTTTTGCCGGTCATATCCATGTCGTCGTCTCCTCATCGGCCGAGGCGTTCTGCGCGGCCCTTGCGGCTGCAGCGCCGTGTTGACAGAGGGAAACGTGTTGCTAAGGCTTTCGGGACGCAAGTAGGGACATCTTTGGTTCCTAGGGGCCAAAACGTAAGTAATGCAGGAAAACAAGGCAGACATGGCGGAGAAATCTTTGGAAGACTATGTCCACTGCCCCTTTCATCTGGCGATGAACCTGCTCGAAGGGCGGTGGAAATTCGGCATCCTCTACGTGTTGCGCCGCGAAGGCACGATGCGCTTCAAGGAGCTTGAGCGCGCCGTACCCGGCATCTCGACGCGGATGCTGACCAAGGAGCTGAAGCATCTGGAGAGCCACGGCATCGTGCGCCGCGTGGCCTATGCGACGGTGCCGCCCAAGGTGGAGTATTCGTTGACCGAGATCGGTGAAAGCACCGCCCCGGTGATCGATGAAATCAGCAGATGGGGCGAGCGCTATCTAGCAGAAACGACCGCGATTCCGGGCTGACGCGACCGCGCGCGATCAGGCGAGATCCTCGATCAGAACAAAGCGCTCCCACAGGATCTGCATGTCCGGGGAAAAGCCGCCATTGCGCTCGAAATAGGCGCTGTGGCCGTCGCGCCAGCCCTGCAGGCTGTCGTCTTCGCCCTCGGCCAGCGCCATGGCCTCGGTGACGTCGTCGAACCGGCACTGGATCAGTTCGACCGTCTCGATCACCAGCGCGGGCGTGTCGTCCCAGTTCAGCGCGATGTCCTGCCGCCCGATCGCGGGCATCGGCTCGCCGTTCTCGAAATCGCGCAAGGCGCCGCAGGTCGCGACCTTCTTTCCCGACCGCACCAGCGCGATCAGGGCGTCGGAGATGGCAGCGGAATCGCCAAATTTGAAGGGTTCGGCCTTCGGGTAGCGGCGCTTCAGCGCCTCCAGCGTCTCAGTCATGCAGCCCTGCCCTGTTCGCTTCCGGGTTGTGCCGGGCGATCCCTACACGAAACCCGAAGCGAATGACCAGAGCGGGCGGCGGGACCTCCTCCACCGCCCTGCCCTTTCCTTTAGTGCGGGACCGTCAGGGCCATCGGCGGGGTCTGCGCGAAGGCTTCCCACCATTGCGCCAGCTTCGGCGCGGCACTGCGCCAGTCGTGATCGGGGAAGCGGAAATCCAGGTAGCCCAGCGCACAGCCCGCCGTGATCGAGCCGATATCCTCACGGCCCTGAAGCTGATCGACCGAGGCCTCGAGCGCCGCGACAGCGGCGTCAATCTTGCCCATCTGGCCCGCGAGCCAGTCGTTCCAGCGCAACGCTTCGGGGCGCATCGCCACCTCGTAGCGGGCCAGCAGCGCGGCATCGAGCAGCCCGTCGGCGATGGCGTGCAGGCGCAGCGCCTCCCAACGGGCTTGGCCTGCCGGGAACAGCCCCTTCTGCGGCGCCTGTTCGTGCAGGTATTCGCAGATTGTGCGGCTGTCGATCAGCGCGGTGCCGTCCTCGAGATAAGCGGTCGGCACCTTGCCCAGCGGGTTGGTGGGCGCGATGGTCATGTCGCGCGCGACCGGGCTTGCGGCCGACGGCAGCAGCTCGATCGTATCGAAGAGACCCAGCAGATGCGCCGACGCCAGCGTTTTGCGGACATAGGGCGAAGCGGGCGAGAAGTAGAGTTTCATGGCGTTTCCGTGTCTTTGGACTGAAAGGTGACCGGCGCCTGCCGGTCGGTGATCTTGGGCGCGACATGCTCGACCAGCACGTCGCCGGCATTGGTGACATGCTCCCACATCAGCGCCTCGGCCCGCATCGCCTGCCCTTCGCGCAGGGCCTTCAGGATACGGTGATGGTCATTGTGCGAGCGGAAGATGATCGCGTGGTCTTCCCAGTGGAACACCCGGTCCGAGGCCAGCGGCACGTTATGAGTCCGGCTGACGAAATCGGCGATCCACGGATTGGCGCTGGCGGCGATGATCGTCTCGTGGAACTCGACATTCAGGCGGCGATAGGGGGCAAGATCGTCTGGATCCAATATCCCCTTATCGAGGATCGCGTCGCCCTCGGTCACGCAGCGTTGCAGGCGGTCGAGCTGCGCCTCGGTAATGCGCGGGGCCGCCAGACGACAGGCCAGCCCTTCGAGATTGGCGCGCACCTCGAACGCGGCGCGGATGTCGTCGACATTGAAGCCGCGCACGGTGTAGCCGCGATTGGCCTCGTAGGTGACCAGCCCGTCGCGGGCCAGCTCTGCCAGCGCCGTGCGCAAGGGCGTGCGTGAGACGCCAAGCAAATGCGCCAGCGCGTCCTGACGCAGAATCGTGCCCGGCGGAAAAGACCCTTCAAGGATCCTTTCGCGCAGGATTTCCGCTGTACTCTGGGTTGATGTGGTCGCCACGCGCTCCCCCAACTTGGATACAATATCGTTCTAATCATCAAAAGATGCGTTGACAACTCCTCTTTGATTGCGTGAATTGGATGCAAATCGGGAGAGGACACCCATGGAATCGACGAATCAAACGTCGCCGCATTCGCTTGCGGCGGTGCTTACGGGCGCATGCGGCGGTATCGGTCGCGGCGTGGCCGAAAGGCTGGCGGAAGACGGGTGGCGGCTGGTCGTTACCGATCTGGACGGCGCGAAGGCCGAGGCACTGGCGGCTGAGCTGCCCGGTGAAGGTCATCGCGGGCTGGGCTGCGACGTCGCGTCCGAAACGTCCGTCACCCAGCTTTTCGACATGATTTCCAAGGATTACGGCATCGTTGACGGGTTGGTCACGGCGGCGGGCATCCTGCGGTTGGGCGAAGGCGGGGCGCGCACCCCGCTGGCCGAGATGGAGGTCGAGGATTTCGACGACCATCTGGCGGTGAATGCGCGGGGCACCTTCCTGTGCATCCGCGCCTATCTGCGCCAATGGCAAGGCGCTGCCAGACCGGCGCGCGGACGCATCGTGACCTTCGGATCTGTGGCCGCGCAATTGGGCGGCTATCGGTCTTCGGCCAGCTATATTGCATCCAAAGGCGCCGTCATGGCCCTGACCAAGGCCGCCGCGCGCGAAGCCGCGCCGCTGGGGGTCACGGTCAACGGCGTCGCCCCCGGCCTGATCGACGCGCCGATGCTGCGCCTGTCGCTGGCCCCGGGGCAGGAACAGGCCGCCGCCGAAGCGATACCGCTCGGACGCATCGGCACGCCCGAGGATGTGGCGGCGGCGATTTCGTATCTGATGAGTGAGGGCGGCGGCTACATGACCGGCGGGATGCTGGACATCAATGGCGGCTACCGGATGCAATGAGGAGGACGTGATGGGACGCACCCCGATCACATGGCT
This sequence comes from Rhodobacter sp. NTK016B, assembly GCF_017303295.1. Classification (GTDB taxonomy): domain Bacteria; phylum Pseudomonadota; class Alphaproteobacteria; order Rhodobacterales; family Rhodobacteraceae; genus Pararhodobacter. The sequence continues at coordinate 285,961 of NZ_JAFKOK010000001.1, forward strand.
GGCGAACCGGCTGCTCGATATCTCGGCCATCCTGCTTCTGGTCATGATGCTGCATGTCTGCGCGGATGTGGGCATGAAATACCTCTTCAACCGGCCCATTCAGGGCACGCTGGAAGTGGTGTCCTATTACTACATGGTCTGGGCGGTGTTCCTGCCGCTGGCTCTGGTCGAGATGACGCGCTCGGCGGTCTCGGTCGAGCTGTTCTTCAACATGTTCCCGCGCCCGATGCAGGTTCTGTGCATCGCACTGGTGCTGCTGTTGTGCGTGGCGGCCTATGCCGGTCTCGCGCGGATCACGTGGCTGGACGCGCTGCGCTCGTTTGATCGCGGCGAGGTCGTGATGGGCCCGGTCACCGTGGTGATCTGGCCCAGCCGCTTCATCCTGCCGATCAGCTTCACGCTCGCCGGTCTCGTCTGCCTGTGGCACCTCGCCCGGCTGGTGGTCAGCCGCGACGCGCGCGCCGAACTGATCGCGCCCCCCAACCCTGACGAAGGAACGGTCTGATGGATCGCCTTGAAATCGGTTTCACCGGGCTTGCCGCCGTGCTTGCGCTGATCGCGCTGCGGGTTCCCATCGGGCTTGTGCTGGTGATCGTCTCATTCTGCGGCATCTGGGCCGCGACCAATCTCACCGCCGCCTGGGGCCTCGTGCGGGCCGTGCCGTTCCAGTTCATCGCCAACTGGTCGTTCTCGGCAGTGCCGATGTTCCTGCTGATGGGCTTCGTCGCCTCGAATGCGGGGCTAACGAGCGGCCTGTTCAAGGCGATGCGCATCCTGCTGCGCAAGCTGCCCGGCGGGCTGGCCTGTTCGACGGTGGGCGCCTCGGCTCTGTTCGCGGCGGCGTCGGGATCATCGGTGGCGACAGCGGCTGCGATGTCGCGCATCGCCGTGCCGGAAATGGTGCGCGCGGGCTATGACAAGGCGCTGGCCACCGGCTCGGTCGCGGCCTCGGGCACGCTGGGTTCGCTCATCCCGCCGTCGATCCTGATGATCCTGTTCGGCATCTTCACTCAGACCTCGATCGGCGCGCTGTTCATGGCGGGCTTCATTCCCGGCATCCTGTCGGCATTGGTCTATATGGCGATGATCGTCATCCGCTCGAAGCTGAACCCCAGCCTTGCGCCACCGATGACCGAAACCCCGGCGCCCGGCGAACTGGCCGCCGCCCTGCGCGAGGTCTGGCCGCTGCCGCTGCTGATCCTCGGCGTGCTGGGCGGGATCATGACGGGCGTCATGACCCCCACCGAAGCGGGCGCCGTCGGCGCAAGCCTGGCCGTGCTGATCGCGTTGGCGCGCGGAAGCCTGACCTTCTCGATTATGCGCACCGCGCTGCGCGAAGCGGCGAGCGGCACCAGCATCGTGTTCGTGATCGCCATGGGCGCCAGCATGTTCACCAGCTTCATGGGCCTGACCGGCCTGCCCCGCGTGATCGCCGACACGATGCTCGGTATCAGCACCAACCCGCTGATCCTGATTCTGATGATCGCCGTGGTCTACATCCTGATGGGCATGTTCATCGACTCGATCGGGCTGATGCTGCTGACCCTGCCGGTGCTGATCCCGCTTCTCGGCGGCGCGGATGTGAACATGATCTGGTTCGGGATCATCATCATCAAGCTGCTGGAAATCGGCCTGATCACACCGCCTGTCGGGCTCAACGTCTATGTCATCAACTCGGCGCTCAAGGGCGCGGTGCCCCTGACGACCGTGTTCCGCGGCGCAATGTGGTTCCTCGCCATGGATGTGGTCACGCTGATCCTGCTGGTCGCGTTCCCGTCGCTGGTGCTGTGGCTGCCCGGCCTGATGGCGAACTGATTTCACCCCTTCACCACGCAACTCATCGTCCAGGGAGGAAACGGACATGAAAGCACTCTTTACCATGGCCCTTGCGGGCACCACCGCGCTGACCATCGGCACTGCCGCCGACGCGCAATACCTGTTCTCGTCGTGGCTGGAACCCAACCACGTCATCACCCGCGAAGCCCATATGCAATGGGCCGAGGATCTGGCCGAGGCCACCGATGGCGAGGTCGCCTTCGAAGTGATCGTCGGCGGGGCGCTGATCCCCGCGCAATCGACCATGCAAGGCGTGGCCGACGGGCTGGCGCAGGCGGGCTTCCACACCGCGACCTACACGCCGTCGGATCTGCCGGTGTCTAACGCCGTGGCCGATATGGGCTTCATCACGCCCGACCCCTTCGTCATGGCCTTCGCGTGGAGCGATTTCATGATGAACGAGCCTGCGGGCTTCAACGACTGGCGTGATAACGGCGTGCTGTTCGGTGGCGGCTACGCGGTACCGGAATACAACTTCATCTGCCGCGAACCGCTGAGCACGCTGGCCGATTTCGAAGGCAAGCGCGTGCGGATGCCGGGCGGCGGCTGGGCGCGGTTCGGTCAGGCGATCGGCGTCGTCGGCGTCAACGTCCCCTCGAACGAGATCTACACCGCCTTCGAGCGTGGCTCGGTCGATTGCACGGCGTCGGACACCTCGCACCTGACCGGCGGCGCGACGCTGATGGAAGTGGCAGGCGGCGTCACCACGCTGGCCATGAGCCCGTTCTATGCCGGTGTGACCTGGGCCTATAACCCCGAATTCTGGGCCGGTCTGACGCCCGAACAGCGCCGCACCGTGTTCGACGTCTCGGCGGAATCGCTGGCGCGTCTGCAGGTGGCCTATGCCCGCGAAGCGAGCGAAGCGCGCGAAGCGGCGGCCGAGCGTGGCATCCCGATCGTCGAGCCCGACGCCTCGCTGCAGGAAGCCTATGACGCCTGGGTCGCGGACGGCGTGGGCGACATGGCGGGCATCGCCGCCTCGGCCCACGGGATCGAGGATCCGCAGGCGCTGTTCGATAGCTTCCAGGGATATGTCGACAAGTGGGTCGACCTGCTGGGCGGGCTGGAACAGCCCTACACGGTCGAGGATCTGACGGCCCTGCTGCAAGACAACCTCTATGGCCCGATCGACGTCAACACCTGGGGTCTCGAGTAACCCTTATCCCGGGGGCGGGCCGACCCGCCCCCGGACGACCCGGCCCCGTGCCACCCGGCCTTTGTAAGGCCCAAGGAGTTTTCCATGACCTCTGAACAGGATCTGCCGGTTGCCGTGGTCACCGGCGCGGCGGGAGGCATCGGCCTCGCATCCGCCACAAGGCTTGCCGAGGACGGGTTCGCCGTCCGCATGCTGGATCTGTCCGCCGAGCGCATCAGCGCCGCCGCCGCCCCGCTGGCCGAACGCGGCCTGAACGTCACCGCCGCCGGGATCGACCTGCGCGACGAAGACGCGGTGCGTGCCGAGATCGACGCCCTGCCCCGGCTCGATGTGCTGGTCAACAATGCCGGCATCTTCGACGTGATCGAGTTCGACGCCCTGACAGCCGCCGATCTGCGCCGCATGACCGAGGTCAATTACATCCCCGTCTTCACCGTATCGCAGGCAGCCTCGCGCCGGATGCCGGAAGACGGACGCATCATCAACATCGCCTCGCGCTCGTGGCTGGGGGCGAAATCCATCGCCCATTACGCCGCGTCGAAAGCCGCCGTGGTGGGCCTGACGCGCGCCATGGCGCTGGACCTTGCGCCCAAGCGCATCCTGGTCAACGCGATCGCGCCGGGCGTGATCGAGACCGCGATCCTCGACGCCTGGGACGACGAGGCCCGCGCCGCGCTGGCCGCACGCCAGCCGATCGGGCGGCTCGGCCGCCCCGAAGACATCGCCGCCGTGGTGGGCTTCCTTGCCGACCGCCGCACCGGGTTCATCACCGGCCAGACGCTGATCGTGGATGGCGGCGCGTCGGTCGGCACGCTGGGAGGGGCCTGATATGGCCAGATTGTCCAATAAATGCATCGTCCTGACCGGCGCCGGAAGCGGCATCGGTCAAGGCATGGCCGAAGGCTTCGTGCGCGAGGGCGCGCAGGTTCTGGGGGTCGATCTGTCCGAAGCCGGACTAGCCGAGACCGCCGCCCGCGTCTCTGGTCCGGGCCGGTTTGAGACGCTTGTGGGCAATGTCACCGACAAAGGCCTGCCCGACGCGATCCGCACGAAGCTAGCCGCACTGGGATGGCAGTGGAACGTGCTGTGCAACAATGCGGGCATCGGCGGCGGCGGCATGGCGGGCGAGACCGATGACGAGACGCTGAACCGCTATCTCGACGTCAATGTCACCGGCCTGTTCCGACTGTCACGCGCGGCGGTGAACGACTGGAAAGGCAAGGGCGGCGTCATCCTGAACACCGCCTCGATCTATTCCTTCATCGGCGCCACCGGATCGGCGGCTTACTCGACCTCAAAAGCTGCGGTCGCGGGGCTGACACGCCAGATGGCCACCGATTACGGCGTCGAGGGCATCCGCGTCGTCGCCGTGGCGCCGGGCCTGATCGAGACCGCGCTGACCGCCGAGCGCATCCGCACCGAGGCGTGGCGGCGCCATATCTATATCGACCAGAGCCCGCTGCGCCGCGTGGGCAAGCCCGAGGATATCGCCAACGGTGCGATCTTCCTCATTTCGGACGAAGCCAGCTTCATCACCGGCGAAACGCTGCGCATCGATGGCGGCTGGACTTTGGGCCGATACCCGCGCCCCGACGAGGACTGAGCGATGCAGGACAGTTACGATCTGGTCGTCGTCGGATCGGGCGCGGCGGGGATGGCCGCTGCGCTGACGGCGCATCATCTGGGCCTTTCTGCCCTGATCGTCGAGAAGACCGAGTATATCGGCGGATCGACCGCCTATTCGGGCGGCGCGACATGGATCCCCAACAACCCGCATCAGCTTGAGGCGGGCGCGGCCGAGCCCAAAAGCAAGGCCATGACCTATCTGCAGGCCGAGGTGGGCAATCACGGCCAGCCCGATTTGTGGGAGAGCTTCCTCGATGCCGGGCCGAAGATGGTTCGCTTCATGGAAGAGAACACGCATCTGAAATTCTCGATGCGCTCCGTCGCGCCCGATTACCACCCCGACCAGCCCGGCGGCACGCTGGGGCACCGGGTGCTGGACCCGCTCGATTTCGATGCACAGGTGATGGGCGAGAAACTGGCGCTGATCCGCCCGCCGATCCGGGAATTCACCGTGTTCGGCGGCATGATGGTGGGGCGCAAGGACATCCCGCACATGTTCTCGATGCTGCGCAAACCGGCCTCGGCCCTGCACGCGGCGGGCATCCTTGCGCGTCACGCCAAAGACAAGCTGACGCGCGGACGCGCGACGCGGCTGGTGCTGGGTTCGGCCATGGCCGGGCGGCTGGCGCATTCGGTGTTCGAAGCCGGGATCGACCTGCAGACACGCAGCGCAGCCAAGAAGTTGCTGATCGAAGGGGGCCGCGTGACCGGCCTGCTGCTGGACACGCCCGAAGGCGACAAGCGCGTCACCGCGCGGCTGGGCGTCGTGCTGGCGGGCGGCGGGGCGGCGCGGGCCAAGGTGCTGGATGACGTTCTGCATCCGCATGGCCAGCATTACTCGATGTCGCCCGAGGGCTCGACCGGCGACAGCATCGCGCTGACCGCGCCGCTGGGCGTGCGCCCGGCCGAAGGCAATGCCGCGCCGCTTTTCTACGCGCCCGTTTCGCTCATCCCGCAGGCCGATGGCAGTGTCCGGCCCTTCCCGCACCTGTTCCTCGACCGCGCGAAGCCCGGCATTTACGCCGTCGACGGCACCGGACAGCGCTTCGTGAACGAGGCTGCGAGCTATCACGATTTCGTCCGCGCCATGCTGGGCAACGGGCCCGGACGCGCGCCCGAGGGGCCGGTCTGGCTGCTGGCCGATCACGCGACGATCCGACGCTACGGGCTGGGCGCGGTGCGCCCCTTCCCCGCACCGATGGGCGGGCATCTGCGCTCGGGCTACCTGAAGCGCGGGCGGACGCTGGCGGATCTGGCTGCCCGGATCGGCGTGCCGGCTCAGGCGCTGGCCGAGACCGCCGCGCGCGTCACAGGCTTCGCACAAAAAGGCGAGGATCCCGATCACGGCAAGGGCAGCACGGCCTATAACCGCTATCTGGGCGATCCCGAACTGGGCGGGGCCAATCCCTGCCTTGGGCCGCTGGCGCGCGGGCCGTTCTATGCGATCCGGCTCTATCCCGGCGATATCGGCGCCTCGGTCGGGCTGCCCATCGACCCGCAGGCACGGGTGGTCACGCCCGAAGGCCAGCCGGTCCCGGGCCTCTTTGCCTGTGGCAACGATGCCAATTCGATCATGGGCGGCACTTATCCCGGCGCGGGCATCACGCTGGGCCCGGCGCTGACCTTTGGCTTCATCGCCGCGCATAGCGCCGCAGGAAAACCGCTGCCCGCGACCTGAGGGCCGGATAGGCGGCAGGCCCCGCTTGCCGTCCCGGCCCGGAAACGGGAACCCGCATTCGCGGTCGCGCGTTGATCCGGCATTCATCCCCAATGGGAGAGCCGGGATGCTCAAGCGGCTTGTCGATCAGGCGCAGACGCCATGCGGTGCCGCTTCGGATGCCGGGCTGCGCTATGTGGGCGAGGACGAACCCGGCTGGACGCGTCGCGGCGCGGGCAAGGGTTTCTACTATCTCGATCTCGACGGCCAGCGCATCGCCGACAGGGATTGCGTGAAGCGCCTGCGCGCGCTCGCCATCCCGCCCGCTTGGCGCGATATCTGGATCTGCCCCGATCCAAGGGGCCATATTCAGGCAACCGGGCGTGACGCGCGGGGGCGCAAGCAATACCGCTATCATCCGCTCTGGGCACAGGCGCAGGAAGAACAGAAATTCGCAAGCCTCGGGGAATTCGGCCACGCCCTGCCCGCCTTGCGGGCGCAGGTCGATGCCGATCTGCGCCGCCATGGTGTGCCGCGTGCTCGGGTGATGGCAACCGTTGTGCGGCTTCTCGATATCGGGCTGATCCGCATCGGCAATGACCGCTACGCGGCCGAGAACCGCAGCTATGGCGTGACCACGCTACGCGCGCGCCATGTCACGCTGGACGGGTCGAACCTGCGCTTTGCCTTTACCGGCAAGTCAGGCAAGGAATGGAAGCTCAGGGTCCATGACCGCCGCATCGCCACCGCCTTGCGCTCGATACAGGATCTGCCGGGCCAGCGGCTGTTTCGCTATCTCGACGAGGACGGCAAGGCGCAGGACCTGCTGTCGCAGGACGTGAATGCCTATATCCGCGCGGCGGCGGGCGAGGCGTTTTCCTCGAAGCATTTCCGCCCGTGGGGCGGCAGCGTGCAGGCGCTGGGGCTGCTGGCCGATCTGGAACGCCCCGAGGGGAAGAATGCCCGCGCCCGCGCGCTCAACACAATGGTGGCCGAGGTGGCGACACAATTGCGCAACACCCGCGCGGTGTGCCGACGCAGCTATATCCACCCCGCGATCGTCGCCGCGTGGGAGGACGGCGCGCTGGCCTCGGCCCTGACCACGCTCAGGCGACGCACGCCCCGCCCCCTGAAAGGGCTGGATGCTGAGGAATCGCTGTTCCTGCGCTGGCTGGACCGCAACGGCTGAGCGCGTTGCGCCCCGCCCCCCTACCCGTCGATCCGGAAGGCAGGCGGCGTCGCCAGCGTCACGTCGGGCACCGGGATCGCGTCGATCATGCGGCGGGTAAAGGCGTGCTGCGGGTCGGACCAGACCTGACGCGCGGGGCCGGTCTCGACGATCTCGCCCTTGTACATCATCGCCACCCTGTCGGCGAAGGTTTCGACCAGCATCAGATCGTGACTGATGAACAGAAAGCTCAGCCCCATGTCGCGCTTGAGTTCCCACAGCAGGTTGATGATCTGCGCCTGAATGGACACGTCGAGCGCCGAGACCGGCTCGTCGCAGATCAAGAGGTCCGGCTGCATAACGAGCGCCCGCGCGATGCCGATCCGCTGACGCTGCCCGCCCGAGAATTCATGCGGGAAGCGCCGGCCCCAGTCGGTGGGCAGACCCACCCGCTCCATCATCTCATGCGCACGTGCCAGCCTTGTGCCCGGCGCGCCAATGGCGTGGATATCGAGCGGCTCGCGGATCAACTGCTCGACCCGCTTGCGCGGGTTGAGCGAGGAAAACGGGTCCTGAAACACGCATTGGATATGCGGCCGGTAGCGTTTGAGCGCAAAGCGGTCGAGACCGGCGATATCGTTGCCCTCGTATTCGATCCGCCCCGAACTGGGCGCCTGCAGGCCAAGAATGGTGCGCGCCAGCGTGGTCTTGCCGCAACCGGATTCGCCCACCAGCGCCAAGGTCTCGCCGCGTTCGAGGTGAAGCGAGATGCCACGCACCGGGTGGATCATCTGTTTGCCCACCCGGAAGGAAACATGCAGATCGTCGATGCGCAAAAGCGGGGTGGCCATGTCAGGTCCTCGCGTCGGAAACGGGGTTGAAGCAGGCATATCCATGCGTGCCCTCGAAGATCGGACCGGGAACCTGCGCGCGGCAGGCATCCCCGGCATTGGGGCAGCGCGGCGCGAAGCGGCATCCGGGCATCGGATCGACAATCGACGGGACGGTGCCCGGGATCTCGCGCAGCACGCCGCCGCCCTCGGCCACGCGTCGGGGATTGGGCGTCGCGTCCAGCAGGCCGCGCGTATAGGGATGGCGCGGCGACAGGAACAGATCGCGGGTCTCGGCCTCTTCGGCCTTGTAGCCCGCATACATCACCATCACCCGGTCGGCGCTATGCGCGACCAGCCCCAGATTATGGGTGATGAGCACGATCGCCACGCCGGTTTCACGCTGCAGCCGCTTGAGCAGGCGGATGATCTGCGCCTGCACGGTCACATCCAGCGCGGTGGTGGGCTCGTCCGCGATAAGCAGCTCGGGATTGCACGCCAGCGCCATGGCGATCACCACGCGCTGCAATTGCCCGCCCGACAGCTTGTGCGGATAGGACCATGCCAGCGCTTCGGGATTGGGCAGGTCAACCTTGGTCAACAGGTCGATCACCCGCGCCCAGGCGTCCTCTTTCGAGATCGCCTCGTGTTCGTTGATAACTTCGAGCACCTGCTTGCCGACCGGATAGAGCGGATCGAGCGCGGCCATGGGTTCCTGAAACACCATGCCGATCTTGACCGCGCGCACCTTTCGCATGGCCTCGTTATCGGTGATCGGCAGCTCGGTACCCTTGAACCGGACCGAGCCCGCCTGACGCTCGACCGCGTCGGGCAGAAGGCCCATCACGGCCAGCGAGGTCATCGACTTGCCACAGCCGGATTCGCCGACGATGGCCAGCGTCTCGCCCGCGTTGACGGTAAACGACACGCCACGCAGGATCAGCACATCGGGTTTCTTGCGGACGCTGATCCGCAGGTCTTCGACCGCAAGGACGGGGGTTGTCGAGGTCATCACTGCCCCCTCTGGCTGCGCAGCCGCGGATTGAGATAATCGTTCAGCCCGTCGCCCACGAGATTGAGCGCAAGCGCCGTCAGCAAAAGCGCGATGCCGGGAATCGTCATAATGTACCACGCATCGCGCAGGTTGTTCTTGCCCATCCCGATCATCGTGCCCCAGCTCATCACATTGGGATCGCCAAAGCCCAGAAAGCTGAGCGCGCTTTCCATCAGGATCGCGGTGGCGATCATGATCGTCGCCATCACGGTGACGCCGGACATCGCGTTGGGCAGGATCTGGGTGAAGATGATGCGCATGTCGCTCATCCCCACGACGATGCAGCCCTGCACATAGGCCTTTTCGCGCAGCACCATGAACTCGCCCCGCACCAGACGGGCGATGGCGGGCCAGCTGACGATGGCCAGCGACAGGATGATGACCTCGATCGACGGGCCCAGAACGGCGACGACGACGATGGCCAGCATGAATTGCGGGATGGTCTGGAACAGCTCGGTCGTGCGCATCAGCAGATTGTCGATCCATCCACCGTAATAGCCCGCAAAGGCGCCGACGAGGATGCCGAAGACCAGCGCCACGATGACCGAGGCAAATCCGACCAACAGCGAGATCCGCGCGCCATAGAACAGGCCCGCAAGGATGTTGCGCCCAAGCCCGTCGGTGCCCAGCGGCGCGCCCGTGTAGGTGCCGGGCCATTGCAGCGGCGGCCCCATCATCGTGTCGGGCGGATCGGGAAAGAACAGGCCGGCGGTGGCGGCCATGAAGACGACGGTGAGCAGCAACAGCAGCCCCACCAGCATCATCCAGTCGCGGCCAAGCGCGGAGAGGAAGGTTTTCACACGGTCCATCACTTCAGCTCCACGGTCGGATTGATGATCGCATAGAGCAGATCCACCACGAGATTGGCGAGGATGACGAAGAACGAGCTGAGCACGAGGATACTGAGCAGCAGGTTCAGGTCACGCTGGAACATCGCGTCGAACATCAGCCGTCCGACGCCCGGCCATGAAAAGACCGTTTCGGTCAGCACCGCCCCGCCAAGGAAATTGCCGACATTGGTGCCGACCACCGTCACCAGCGGTAGCACCGCGTTGCGAAGCGCGTGGCGATACGACAGGCGGCGCTCCGAGATGCCCTTGGCCCGCGCGACGCGGATGAAGTCGAGCGACAGCACCTCGAGCATGCCTGCGCGCACCAGACGGATATAGATCGCAAGGTAGAAGATCGACTGCGCCAGCGCGGGCAGGATCAGGTGATGGGCGATGTCCAACACCCGGTCCCAGCCGGTATTGAAGGCCAGCACGTTCTCCATCCCCGAGGTCGGGGTCCAGCCCAGCATGACCGAGAAGACGAGGATCATCATCAGCCCGATCCAGTAGGGCGGCGTGCCATAGAGCAGAAGCGCCCCGAACGAGATCGTGCGGTCGGGCCAGCGGTTGGCATAGCGCGCGGCGGTCACGCCCAGCACGATGCCGCCGACAATCGCTATCAGCAGCGCGGTGCCCATCAGCATCAACGTCGCGGGCAGTCGGTCGAAGATCAGCACCGAAACGCGCTCGTTGAAGACATGCGAATAGCCCAGATCCAGCGTCGCCAGTCGCGCGATGAAGGCCCAGAGCTGTTGCAGCAGCGGCTGGTCCAGCCCGAATTGCGCACGTAGCTGGGCTATGTATTCGGGATCGGCGGTGCCCGCCTGCCCTGCCAGCGCCTCGGCCGCGTCGCCGGGGGCGAGCTTGAGCAGGAAGAAGTTGATGATCGCGATGGCAAGCATTGCCAGCACGGCATAGGCCACCCGCTTGGCCAGAAAGGCCCAGGGAAAGCGGCGTCGGATCGGTTTCATTGAGCAATTTCCGTAGTGCGTGCGTCCGGCAGGCGGCCATCGGGCCGCGCAAGCCCCTGATCCACTGCGCCGAGCCAGTCGAGGAACCCGTAGACCGGCAAGCCCAGCGCGCGCGTCAGCGCCGGCCCATAGGGCGGCAGGTTGGTGCATTCGAGCACGATGGCCCGCAAATCGGGACGGCGCGCCGTCAGACGCCGGCCCGCCGCGATGAGGTCGGCCTCGGCCAGAGCAGGGTCGATGGCACGGTCGGGATCGTCGGCGCGCAGCACGTCAAGCAGATGCGCGTCATCGGCCAGCGCCCCCACCGGCGTATCAGCCGGGATGCCGGCGGCAGCGAGGTGATCCTGGGTGATCGATCCGTCCAGCAGCCCCACGATCCCCACCTTGCCATGCTGCGCGATGCGCAGCGGCACCTGAAACAGCGACGAGGTGGTGACGGGCACCGGGCAACCGGTTTCCAGCTGGTGTTGCTGGAACACCAGAAGTCCGCAAGAGGTGGTGATCATCCCCGCACCGCGCGCAACCAGTCGGTCACGCGCGGCGCGAAAAGCAACGCCCAGCGCCGGATCACGGGGATCGCCCCGCAACACCCGGTCGATGCTTGCCGCCTGCACGGTTTCGAAAAGCACCCTTCCGCCAAAGGTCTCGGCATTGCCGATATCGCCCGCAGGCCGCTTGAAGCGGGTGTCGAGCAGCATCACGCCCATGCGCGGCCGGGTGTTTCCGGTATCGGCCATCAGGTGAAGGCAAGCGAGCCGTAGGGCGCGCGGATCCCTTCGGGACCGGTCAGGAAGTTCTCGACATTCGCCGCCGCGATGGTGACGTAGATCGGCCGCGCGATCGGCAGGATCGGCAGGTCGGTCATGGCAATCTGCTGGAACTCGACGAACAGCTGACGACGCACTTCGGTGTCGGGTTCGACCGCCGCCGCTTCCAGCACCGCGTCCATTTCCTCGCTCGCATAGCCCGTCGAGTTGACAAACGGCGTCCCCGGCGAAACGGCTTCCGACCACCAGAAGCGCTGCGAGCCGATGGTGGGATCGGCGGTGACCGAGCCCGGATACATCGTCAGGTCATAGTCGTAATCGCCAAAGACCGAGCGGATGAAGGTCGGGATATCCGCGATATTGAGGTCCAGATCGATCCCCACCGCGCGGAAGTTCTGCTTCAGGAACTGGCCCATCCTCTCATAGGTGTCGCCCACCGCCGGCGCGATCAGGCGCAGGCTGAAGCGCATCCCGTCCTCGCCCGCCGGATAGCCCGCCTCGTCCAGAAGCTGGTTCGCGCGGTCGGGGTCGTAGTCGTAGCTGGGCACGTCGTCGGTATAGAAGGCGGGCAGCGTTTCGGGGATTGGCCCGGTCAGCATCTCGGCCAGACCGTAATAGACCACGTCGAGCATCTGCGCGCGGTTCATCGCGTACATCAGCGCCTGCCGCACTTCCAGCTTCGCCAGATGCTCGTTGCGCATGTTAGTGTGGATCATGTCGAGCGAGTTGTTCATCTCGGTGCCGCGGGTATCGACCTGGAAATCCGGGCTGTCCATGAAGCGCTGCACCTGATTGACCGGGATCGGGCCATCACCGGCCAGATGCAGCTCGCCCGCATCCAGCGCGGCGGCGCGGGCCGAGGGGTCGGTGATGATGCGGATCACCAGACGCTCGAGCTTCGGCTCGCCCTCGCCCCAGTAATCGGGGTTGGCGCCCATGATGATATGCGACCCGCGCTCCCACGACTGGAACACGAAGGGGCCGGTGCCCACGGGCGCGTTGTTCGCGGGGTTCTGCAGCACGTCGGTGCCTTCGTAGACATGCTTGGGCAGCATCGGCGATTCCCAGCCCGCCAGCGCATACATCAGCGCGGGCGCGGGCTGGCTCAGGCGGAAGATCGCGGTGTGATCGTCGGGCGTTTCCACCGCTGTGACGCTGGCCAGCGTCGAGCGACCGCGCGGGTGATGCTGTTTGAGGATCTCCATGATCGAGTATTGCACATCGGCCGAGGTGAAGGGCTCGCCGTCATGCCACTTCACGCCCTCGCGCAGGGTGAAGGTGATGGACAGACCGTCCTCGGCCACCTCCCAAGCGGTGGCGAGCGCGGGCATCGGCTGGATGTCGAAATCGTAGCTCAGCAGGCCTTCGAGCATCTTGCCCGACACGACCGCCACGGGCGATGCGGTGTTGAAGGCCGCGCACATCGCGTTGGGTTCGGGCGTGACGCACATCGCCAGCGTTCCCGTCCCTTGTGCGTGCGCCGTGCCGAAGGGCAGCAGGCTGGCCGCAAGGCCCGCGCCGCTGGCCATGAGCAGGCCGCGGCGGCTCATGGCGAAGGTCGGGTTGGTCGGAGTTTTGATCATGGCATTTCCCTTTTGCGCTGGTCGAGTTGGCCGGAAGGCCATGGCCCCCGAAAGGACCGTCGGCATTGTTGTGCTCTTCTTGTGGCGCCTGAGACGCAGTGATCCGAGTATTCCGAGCCGCCTGCCTTCTCGCCAGTAGGCAGGTTTCCGATTCCAGTTCTGATTTTTCTGTTATCGGTCATTTCCGGGAATCCCCCCACAATCAGAGCGCGAAGCCCGTTGCAACCGCCCTGTCTGAGGTGAAAAACCTCTTGGAAATCAACAATCGGGATTGGCGACATGGATCACGCAACAGGCGCTCAGGCGCTGGCCCACATGATCCGCGACTGGACCGGCGGACCCGTCTTTCACGTCCCCGGCGAGGGCATTCTGGAAATCCTCGACGCGCTCGATACGGCGGGCGTGCCGCTGATCTCGTGCCGACACGAAGCCGGGGCGGCGGTGGCCGCGCAGGCGGCGGGGCATGTCACCGACAGGCCTGGGATCTGTCTGGTGGGGCGCGCGCCCGGGGCGCTGAACGCGGCGCTGGCCCTTCACACGGCGCGCACCGATGCGGCCCCGATGATCATGATCCTCGGGCAGCCGTCGGGCGCCATTGCCGGGCGCGATCCCTATCTGGCGAATGAGGATTTCGCACAGGCCTTTGCGCCCTCGGCCAAATGGGTCGGCAGTTGCGACCGCGCCGGGCGGCTGCCCGAACTCTTCTCGCGCGCGTGGTCCGAGGCGATGGGCGGCCAGCGCGGGCCGGTCGTGCTGGCGCTGCATGAAGAGGTCTGGGCGGGCCCGATCGACAGCCCGTTGCCCGCAACGCCCCCCGCCCTGCCCCGTCCGCAGCCCGAGGCTATGCAGCTCGACCGCATCGCCGAGGCGCTGCGCCGGGCCAAACGTCCGCTCATCATCGCGGGCGGTACGGGCTGGCGCGCCGAGGACCGCGCGCGGCTGGTCTGGCTGGCCGACGAAACCGGCGTGCCGGTCGCCACCGCCTATCGCCGCCGCGACCTGATGCCCGCCAGCCATCCGCTGATGGTGGGCGAGCTGGGCATCGGCGCCGATCCGGCTCTGTCGCGGCGCGTGGGCGACAGCGACTGCCTGTTGGTGCTGGGGATGCGGCTGGGCGAGATCAACACGTTCGGCGCGAATGTGTTCGAAGGGTTCCGGCTGATCGACGCGCCGGTCCCCGCGATGCCGGTCTTTCACGTCCATCCCGATCCCGCCGAGCTGAACGCCGTCTACCGGGTGAGCGAGGCCGTGCTGGCCCATCCCGCCGATGCGCTGCCCGGCCTTCTGGACCGCGTCCGCGCCCCCCGCGAGCCGGGGGAATGGGCCAGGGAACTGCGCACCGCGCGCGAGGTCTTCACCACCGGCAAGCCCTGCCCCGGCCCCGTCGACCTGAACGCGGTGTTCCGTGCCCTGCGCGCGGCGCTGCCGGCGGATGCGATGCTGACCGTGGGCGCAGGCGCCTATGCGCATTGGCCGCAACGCTATTTCCCGCACGAGGAATTCGGCACCCAGCTTGGCCCCAAGAGCGGCGCAATGGGCTACGGCCTGCCTGCCGCCATCGGCGTTCAGGCGACGCAACCCGACCGGCGCGTGGTCGCGGTGGCGGGCGATGGCTGTTTCATGATGCAGGGCGAAGAGCTGGCGACGGCGGCGCTGTACAACCTGCCGATCCTGACAATCGTGGTGAATAATAGCCTCTATGGGGCCATCGCAGCCTCGCAAAGCCGGATGTTCGGGCGGCGCAGCGGGACCGCGCTGGCGCCTGTCGATTTCACCGCGCTCGCGGGGGCGATGGGCGTCCGAAGCTGGAAGGTCACGACGACCGCCGATTTCGGCCCGGCTCTGGCGGCGGCTTTGGGCGAGGACGGGCCCACGCTGATCGAACTCATCACCGGCGAAGAGGCCCTGAAACCATGAGCGATATCATTGTCATCGGCGCCGGCATTGCCGGTCTGACCGCCGCCTACCGGCTGTCGAAGGCAGGCCATTCGGTCACCGTACTGGAAGCGGGCGCGGTGCCCGGCGGGCGCGTGGGCGACCGCGAGACGCGCGGCATTCGCTACAATGCCGGCGCGCGGCTGATCTATCCGTTTTCCAAACCCTTCAACGCGCTGCTCGACGAACTGGGACTGCGCGACCAGATGGTGCCGGTGCGCAAGCTCTCGGCGCAATGCATCGGCCCGGATGACGACTGGTTGATCGAGTTGATGCCCGGGCCGCGCAGCCTGTTGACGCCGGGCCTGTCGCTGGCCGAGCGGATGGGATTCATCGCGTTGGGCGCGAAGATGCTTCTGGCCCGGCGGCGCAGCGATCCCGACGACGCGGCAAGCGCGCTCGCCGCCGATGCCCAAAGCCTTGCCGCCTATACCCGCCGCCACGCCGGGCCGAACGTGCTGGCACGGATGGTCGATCCGGTGTTTCGCGGCACAAGAGCCTGGAATGCCGAGGATATCTCGGCCGCCTTCTTTGCCTCGACCACGCCGCATCTGATCGGGCAGGACAGCGTCTATGTCTTCAAACAGGGCATGGCGACGCTGCCGGAAGCGCTCGCACACGGTCTGGATCTGCGCTGCAACACGCGGGTGGTGTCGGTGACGATATCGGGCGATGGCTACGCCGTCGAAACCGAGACCGGGACGCTGCGCGCAGCGCGGGTGGTGATGGCGGTCGAAGGGTCGCTGGTGGCAGGCCTGATGCCCGATATGGCCGCCGAAGACCGGGCGTTTTTCGACGGCGTTCGCTACAATTCGCTGGGCATCGTGCATTACCGGCTGAAGGGCGATGTGGCGCCCAAGATGAATTTCTTCGCGCGCGAGGCCGCGGGCCCCATCGCCACCTATCAGCAGGTTCCGGCAAACCCCGCCAAGGGACAGGCCGCCCAGCTTTACGCGCAGCTTTCCCCCGAAGCGAATGCGCAAGCCAAGGCCGAAGGCCGCACCGGCGCCCTGCACGGGCTGATCGAAGAGCGCGTCTTGCAGCTTTACCCGACGCTGAACGCCGATTGCGACGACCGGGTCGAGCAGTGGATCGAGCGCAAATTGCCGACCTTCTATCCCGGCTATGCGCGCGCGATGGCGGCCTTTCGCGACCGGCAATCGGGCGGTCTGGCCTTTTGCGGGGATTATCTGGCGCAATCGCTGCTGACCGGGGCCTCTGCCAGCGGCGAGCGGGCAGCGCGGCAGATCATGGCCACGCTCTGACCGGGCGTTACGCCTCGTCGTCGCGGCCCCGGTTTTGCCCCGGGGCCGCGCCGGGATTGGCCGATTGCCGGGCGCTCGACGGCAGGACGCCGAAATGCAGCTTGAAGGCCGAGGTGAAGCTGGCCTGCCGCTTGTAGCCCGCCGTCTGCGAAATCTCGGCGATCGACAGCTCGCCTTCCTCCAAAAGCGTCAGCGCGTAATCCATGCGGTATTTCTTGCGGTATTCGAAAATCGTCGTGCCGTAGAAGAACTTGAACCCGGCCTTGAGCTTGGTGGCATTGGTGCCCAGCTCGCGCGCCAGATTGGTGGCAGAGTAGTTTTTCGAGAAATCCGTGGCCAGCATCTCGCGCGCGCGCTCGAACATCGCGAAGTCACGATGCGAGAAATTCTGCGCCCCCTCATCCGAGCCGTCCGACAACGCGTCGGCAACAAGGCAGATGATCTCGGTCAGCTTGGCCGAGGCACGCATCAGGTCGCGCGGGCCGTCGAAGGGGATGTCCCACAGGCCCTGAAGCGCGCGCACGAAGGCACTGCTGATCTTGCGCTCGACCAGAGGGATTTCGCCGGGCGGCGGGTGAAAGAACCGCTCGACCAGCTCGGAATCGAGCCCCATCGAGTCGCGCAGCATCCGCGGCGTGACATAGATCCCCAGCAGCCGGTAGCTGCCCGGCGGGACGCGCACGGTATAGGTCATGTCGGGCGCGCAGCGCAGCGCCACCATGGTCGCTTCGTGGACCGGGTGGCCGCGGTCGTCCACCGGCGGCACGCTGCCCTCTTCCACATCCCAGCTCAGCCGCACCGGCCCTTCGATCTGGAAATGCAGCTCGACCATTCCCTCGTCGCGCACCTCTTCGTGGCGCTCGTCAAGGATCGTGCAATTGGTGATGCCGCAGAAAATCTCGTCGCGGATCGACAGGAAGCGGTAGAAACCGCTGCCCGCCTCGGCAGGCAGATCGACGCGCGCGCTGAACAGGCCCTGCACCGGATCCACCAGCGGCGGATAGGCGTCGGGGCGGGCATCCAGCGCGCGGAACACGCCCCGCAAAGTGCCCGTGCCGTCACCGAATTCGCGACGCCACAGGCTTTTCGCCGCAGGTTGCGTATCGGGCTGGCCGGGCATTGCGGGCGGTCCCTTTCGTCGTCGCGCGTTGCCGCTCAGGATAGCCTGCGCGAGGCCGAAACCTCAATCTCGACTTTGGCGCCCGGCGCGGGAAGCTGGCAGACCAGCAGGGTGTTGGTCGGGCGCACGGCGTCGAAATGCGCCTTGAGCACCCCCGCCACGCCCTTCGCGAACCCGGCTTCGGTGATATAGACGCGCACGGTCTTCACATCGGCCAGCGACGCGCCGGCCTGCCCGAGCGCTTTCGCGACCGAGGCCAGCGCGTTCTCAAGCTGCGCCTCGACGCTGTCGGGAAAGCCGCCATCGGCATCGGGGCCAAGACTCCCCGAGACATGGATCACCGGGCCGTCGATCACCGCCTTGGCGAAGCCTGCGAAATCTTCAGCGGGAGAGCCGGAAAAGATACGGTCCTTCATTGCGCGGCCTCCTCGGGCTTGCGGACGATCAGGGCTTTCTTGAGCAGGAAGCGGTGGAACCCGCCATGCCCGTAGCGGCTGCCGCCGAGGCCCGAGGCCCCGAAGGCGGTTTTCTCGGCGCGGTCGCCGACCCCGCCCATCGTGTCGAAATCGTTGATCCAGACGCCGCCCGCATGGATCCGCTCGCCCACAGCGACGGCTTCGTCCTCGTCCCCGATGACGGTGGCGGACAGGCCGAAAACGGTGTCATTGGCAAGGCGGATTGCCTCGTCGGGCTCGTCGAAACGGGCGATGGGGATGATCGGGCCGAAGGTTTCGGCCTGCATGATCTCCATCTCTTGCGTGACATCGACCAGAACGGTCGGCTCGCACCAGATCCCGCCATCCTTCTCGATCAGCTTCCCGCCGGTCAGGATGCGCGCGCCCTTGGCGACGGCATCGTCGAGCTGCGCCTTCAGGATCTGCGCCTGCTTGCGGAAGATGACGGGGCCCAGCTCGCCCGATTGCAAGCCCTCGGTATTCAGCGTCAGCGCCTTGGTCCGGGCGACGACGCGGTCGACGAAGGTGGGATAGATGTCGCGCCCGGCATAGACGCGCTCGATCGAACAGCACAGCTGGCCCGAATTCTCCATCGCTCCGCGCACGACGATCTCGGCGGCCTCATCGGCATCGGCGCTGTCGAGCACCACCGCCGGGTCGTTCCCGCCCAGTTCAAGGAACGCCATCTTGAATTGCGCTGCGGCCCGTTCATGGACCTTGCGGCCCGTGGGGACCGATCCCGTAAAGACCACCATGTCGGTCACGTCGATCACCGCGCCGCCGGTCTCGCCGTCGCCGGCCACGTAATCCAGCACGTCACGCAGATACTCGACCTCGGCCACCGCATTCAGGAAGGGGGCGATGAAACGGGGGGTGACTTCGGAGGGTTTGATCAGCACCGCCGAGCCCGCCAGAAGCGCGGTGATCGCGTCGATCATCGACAGGATCAGCGGGTAGTTCCACGGCGAGATGATCCCGACCAGCGGTCTGGGCACATACTGCTGGCGGAAGCTGAGCGAGCCGTCGCCCGAGCCGCCGGTCGCGGCGGCAAGCGCCTGTTCGGCGGTGGCGACGCGCATCTGGGTAATCCCCTTGACGCCTTCGACCTCGGCCACCGACATCTCGTAACGCCCTGTATCGACGGACAAAGCATCCACGATGGCCGTGTAATGGCGGTCGACCGCCTCGCAAAGCTGAAGCATCGCGGCCTTGCGGCCTTCGAGCCCGATCTCGAGCCATTTGGTCTGCCCGTCGCGCAGCCGCGCGGCCTTGGCCGTCACGGCGGCGAGGTCGGGAACCTCGATTTTGAAGTCGACGACCCCGGATCGCGGGTTCGGCACGTCGATGGCACGGCTCATGTGAACTGGTCTCCCTCGTGGGTAATGCGGCGCGTTTGGCGCAGCATGAGGGGAGCGGCGAGAAGCTGGAAGCGCGGCGCGGCCGATGCTTCCGATATCGAAAAACATCCGCCGGATATCCGCAGGCCCGAAGGGGTGGACCGGCAGGGTCTCAGGCCTTCGTCCATTCCATCAGGTGGAAATAGGGGCAATCGTGATAGCGCCGGGCCAGATCGGGGTCGCCCCCATGGGGCGCGGGTTCGTCGAAATGCACCAGCCGCAGGTCGTGAGAGAGAAACGCCTGCATGTAGACATGCAGGGGACGGTGCCAGTTGCGGATCTCGATCCCGCGCCAGCGGACCCATCCGGCGCGCGATGTCATGTAGTCGCGGATCTGCATATGCGTCTCGCCGCGCGCATCCCCGACCCAGCCGCCCGCCGTGCTGAACGGGTTCAGGTTCGCCACCAGCAGCGCGCCGCCGGGCTTCAGAACGCGGGCCATCTCGGCGATGGCGGTGTCGATATCGGCAATGTCGATCAGCGTCAGATAGCTGACCACAAGGTCGAAGCTCTGATCGGCGAAGGGCAGCGCCTCGGCCCGGGCGTGTTCGTAATGCCCCTCGGGGTCGCGGGCACGGGCCATGGCCAGCAGCGACGGTGTGGGGTCGATGCCGGTGGCCGCAATGCCCTCGGCGCGCAGCATTCGGCAAAAGCGCCCTTCGCCGCAGCCCACATCCAGCGCCGTCGCAGGACTTCCCTGCCGTGCGCGGGCCAGCATCGGCGCGTCGAGGATCTGGTAGCGCGAATAATCGCCCGTATCGCCCATATCGGCGATCCACGCTTGCGCCGAGGCTTCCCAGCCATTCGCGTCGTCGGTCATGTCCGGCCTTTCTCCGCCACTACCGCATAAGCCGCCTGCGCCCGGTCCAGCGTCTCGAGATAGAGCCGCGCGGCCCCGTCGCGGTCGCGCTGAGCCAGCGCCTCGACCACCTCGGCATGGGCCTGCGCCACCGCCGCTCGGTTCGCGGCTTCGGCCAGCGTCACGCTGCGATAGGCCTGCATGCGGTCGTTGCAGTGATCGGCCAGTTCGGTGAGGAAACGGTTGGGGCACAGATCGAACAGCGCGCGGCGGAAGCGGGTATTGGCGGCAATGAAATCGCGCGGCGCATCGGCGCGGATCGCGTCGTGTTCCTCGCGCGACGCCTGTTTCAGTGCCCTGACATCCGGCGTCGCGGGGAGGTGGCGCAGGATATCGCTTTCGACCAGCAGGCGGGTGTGGAACATGTCCGCCACCTCGTCGCGGCTGAGCAGCGGCAGGCAATAGCCGCGTCCGCGCTCGGTCAGGATGCCGTTGCCAACCAGCCGGAACAGCGCCTCGCGGATCGGCGTGCGCGAGGTTTCAAGCGCGGTTGCCAGGGACGGTTCGGTTATCAGGTCGTCGGGGCCATAGACCCCGCCGCGAATGCTCTCAAGCACCCAGTCGAAGACCTGATCGCTGAGCCGCGCGCGGCGCAGGACACGGGGTTTCTCGGCGGGGGGATCTGTGCGCATGGGCGGCGGGGTCCTGTCTTGGGGGTCCGAGTTTACGGGGCCGCGTCGGGGGCGACAATATCGCCCGAGCCCGTCTTGCCGTCCTTCCTCGTCTCGCCGTCCTTCCCGGTCTCAAGTCCCGCGCGAATGTCCTGCGCCCGCGCTTGCGGATCGCGCCCGCCCGGATCGCCGAAGCCCGCACCGCCCGGCACCTCGAAGCACAGCCGCTCGCCGGGGGCGATGGTCTGGAACCCCTTGGGCTGCAGCCCCGCGCCCGAGGCCAGCGCCAGCGCCCCCATCGCCCCCGGCGTGCCGCCCTGCCGGCCCTGCGCCTGCACCGTTGTGCGGTCGAACATCGCAAACAGCGCCACCGGGCTGCCGTCGCGGGTGGCAAGCTCAATCGACTGGCCATAGCCGCCGCGATAAGTCCCGTCGCCCGCGGAATCGGGCCGCAGTTCCTTTTTCCACAACACGATGGGCGCGTGGCTTTCGACCACTTCGACCGGCATGGCGCGCACGCCCGAGGGGAAGGCCGTGGTCGACAGCCCGTCCGCCATCGGTCGCGCCCCGCCACCGCCCGCGTTGAAAAACAGCGTCTCCCAGGCCGGGCCGGTCCAGTCGCCGGGGAATTGCCGCGCGATCTCGGGGCCCCCGCGCAGCTGAATACCCCACAGGCCGGCCGAGCCTTCGGCCGGCACCTTGTCAGGCAGGATCTGTGCCAGACAGCCCAGCACCGCCTCGGGCAGGAACTGGCCGATGATATGGCGCGCGCTGACCGGGTTGGGGCGCTGGACGTTCAGGATCGAGCCTTCGGGCGCGACCACGCGCACCGTCGACAGCGACCCCGAATTGTTGGGCACCGCCGCGCCGATGATGCAGCGCGCCCCGAACGAGGCATAGGCGTTGGTGTAGTTATAGACGAGGTTGATACCCTTGGGATGTGAGGGGCTGGTGCCGTCGAAATCCAGCACGACCTCGTCTTCGCGGATGGTCAGGGTGCAGGTGATGGTGATCGGCGTGCCGAACGCGTCCAGCGTGATCGTGTTGGTGGCCGAGGTCTTCGGCAATTTGCGGATCTCGGCGATCATCGCGTCCCGCGAGCGCGCAAGGATCTCGGCGCCGACCTCTTCCAGATCGTCAAGGCCCAGCAGCGCGACGGCATCGACCAGCACCTGCGCGCTGGCTTCATTGGCGGCGACATAGGACAGGATGTCGGCCTCGACCTCGTCAGGGGTGCGGACATTCGAGCGGATCATCCGCATGAGATCGTCGTTCACCACGCCCCGCCGCATGAGCTTCATCACCGGGATCGCCAGCCCTTCCTCGAAGACCGAGGCGCCATCCGGCCCCTGCCCCCGCCCGCCGATATCGAGCTGATGGCAGGTGCAGGCGAAGAAGCCGATGACGCGCCCGTCCCGGAACACGGGCGAGGTGACGGTGATGTCGTGCACATGCCCCGAGGCGATCCACGGGTCGTTGGTGATCAGGTGATCGCCCTCTTCCAGTGTCTCGGCCGGGTAGACGGCCAGCATCTGCGGCACGGCGGCGACGGTCGAGTTGACGTGGCCCGGCGTGCCGGTCTGCGCCTGCGCCAGCATGTTGCCCGCGCGGTCGAACAGCGCGGCGGACAGATCGCCCGAATCGCGCACCACCGGGCTGAAGGCGGTGCGCATCAGCGTGCGGGCCTGTTCCTCGACAATGGCGATGAGGTTCGACCAGATGACCTGAAAGCGGATTTCGTCGCGAGCCTGGGTCATTGTGCGGTCTCCTGCATCGTGTCGGTAAGCAGCACATGGCCGCCCGCGATGACCCGCGCATCGAACCCGCGCGGGACGTGGATGGTGGTGCCCTTGTCCTTGATCAGCGCGGGGCCGGGCAGCGGCGCGGCGCCCAGCTGGCTGCGCAGGATCTGCGCGGCGGGGACCATGGCATCGGTGTCGAGATCGTAAAGCGGGGCCTCGGGCGGCAGATCCCGCTCAAGCGGGTCAATGACGGCAATCTGGCGCCCTCCCCCGTCTTGCGCTGCAACCCGAAGGCTGAGCGCGACGATTTCCACCGGAATCCGGTCGAGCGCT
Source organism: Rhodobacter sp. NTK016B (assembly GCF_017303295.1). Classification (GTDB taxonomy): domain Bacteria; phylum Pseudomonadota; class Alphaproteobacteria; order Rhodobacterales; family Rhodobacteraceae; genus Pararhodobacter. The sequence goes on from NZ_JAFKOK010000001.1 coordinate 309,156, forward strand.
CGCTTGTAAAGGCTGGCATAATGGCGCTGGAACAGGCTGTGCAGCGCGCTGGCATCGGCCTCTTGCAGGTCGCGGTCCTCGACATCGATCTGCAGCGTCTGGCCTTGCCCCTTGTAGCGCATGAAGAGCGTGCGCTGTGCGCGCTGCGGCGTGCCGGGCGAGGCGGCCTCGACAAAGGCGCCCGCCTCGCTCGCCATCTCGGCATAAAGCCGGTTGTAGAGCGCGGCGTCAAACCGGGCGAGCGGCATCGACACGGTACGCGACAGCTCGAAAACCGCTTCGGCCTGCAGAAAGCCAATGGCCGAGCCGATGCCCGCACCCTGCGGCACGATGATGCGCGACACACCCAGCTTGCGGGCGATGCGCGCGGCATGGATGCCGCCGCCGCCGCCAAAGGCGATCATCGCCCGGGCGCGCAGATCGACGCCCTTCTCGCGGGCATGTTCGCGCGCGGCGCCGGCCATCTGTTCCTCGACCACCTCGGCCAGAGCCGCCGCCGCGCCCTGCGGGCCAAGGCCCAGCGGACGGCCCACGCCGGCCTCAAGCGCCTGCGTGGCCAGCGCCGGGTCGATGACGATGCCCGAGCCGTCGAAATCCCCGGGCGACAGGCGGCCCAGTTGCAGATTGGCATCGGTCACGGCGGCGTCGGTCCCGCCGCGGGCATAACAGGCCGGACCGGGATCCGCACCCGCGCTGTCGGGGCCGACCTGCAGGCGGCGCTGCGCATCGACGCGGGCGATCGAGCCGCCCCCTGCGCCGATTTCGACAAGGTCGATGACCGGGATACGCGCGGGCAGACCGCTGCCCTGCCGGTGCATATGTTCGCGCGCCATCTCGAAAGACGGGCTGCGGCGCGGCACGCCATTCTCGATCAGGCAGACCTTGGCGGTCGTGCCGCCCATGTCGAAGGCGAGGATCTCGCGCTCATCCAGCGTGCGGGCCAGATGCGCGGCGAAAACCGCACCGCCTGCGGGGCCGGATTCGACCAGCCGGATCGGATAGCGCCGCGCGGTGTCGAGATGGCACAACCCGCCATTCGACAGGAACATGAAGACCGGTGCGAACAGGCCCAGCGTCGCCAGCCCGACCTCGAGCCGGTCGAGATAACGGGCAACCTGCGGCTGGACGAAGGCATTGGCAGCGGTGGTCGAGAAGCGCGCGTATTCGCCGATCTCGGGCGAGACGTCGCTCGACAGGCTGAACAGCACGCCGGGCAGCAGCGGCTGCAGGATGTCCAGCGCGCGGCGCTCATGGTCGGGGTTTACATGCGCATGCAGAAAACAGAGGGCGACGCTTTCGATCCGCTCGGCTTTCAGCGTCGCAGCCAGATCGCGCAGCCCCTCTTCATCAAGCGGCAACAGCACCGCGCCGTCAGACGCCATGCGTTCGGGCACGGGAAAGCGCCACCAGCGGGGGATCAGCGGCTCGGGCTTGACGATGGTGATGTCGTACTGGTCGAAGCGCCCCTCATCCCCCATCGCCAGCACGTCGCGAAACCCCTGCGTCGTGATCATCGCGGTGCGCGCGCCCTTGCGGGCGATGATCGCGTTGGTGGCCAGCGTGGTGCCATGGACAATGCCTGTCACCTGCCCTGGCGCGATGCCGGCCCGCGACAGGATCTGCGCCACGCCGTCAAGGATCGCGCGTTCCGGCGCGCGCGGCGTGGTGGGCAGCTTGAGCGTGGTCAGCCCCCCGGGCGTCGCGAGCGCAAAATCGGTGAAGGTGCCCCCCACATCGATCCCGATCCGAATGTCTGTCATGGGCGTGTCTCCGTATCCGAGGGGCGCATTCCGATTGCCGTTGCACTGCGCTCGGGTGAGGGCGCGGGCGTGCCTTCGGACTCTTTACTCATAACTCATTATTCATTATTTCATGTAGCCATGCCAGACCGGCCTGCGCGCTGTCAATTGCCGATGCGGCGGGAGCGGTCATATTTTAAACTTGAAACTTAACCGGCGCGGCACTAGCGTTGGGGCGTTTCTGCCATCGCTCACCCGCCCGAGGATTGCCCTGTGCCGACCGATTTCTCTGCCACCCGCGCTCTGTTCGACCTGCCCGAGGGGGTGATCTATCTCGACGGCAACTCGCTGGGCCCGCTGCCCAGCGCCGTGCCCGCACGCCTGCAACAGGCCGCGACCGACGAATGGGGCCAGATGCTGATCACCGGCTGGAACAAGGCCGGATGGATGGAACTGCCCACGAAGATCGGCGACCGCATCGCACGCATCATCGGCGCCGAGCCGGGCCATGTGGTGCTGGGCGACACGCTGTCGATCAAGGTCTATCAGGCGCTGGCATCGTCGCTGGAAATGAACCCGAAGCGCCGGGTGATCCTGTCGGATACCGGCAATTTCCCCTCGGACCTGTACATGGCCGAGGGGCTGTGCCGCACGCTGGGCCCGGAATACAGCCTGAAGACCGTGGCCCCCGAAGACGTGCTCGACGCCATCGACGACAGCGTCGCCGTGCTGATGATCACCGAGGTCGATTACCGCACCGGACGCCGCCACGACATGGCCGCGCTGACCGCCAAGGCGCATTCGGTGGGCGCGCTGGCGGTCTGGGATCTGGCGCATTCGGCCGGGGCCACGGATGTGAAAGTGGCCGAGGGCAACGCGGATTTCGCGGTCGGCTGCAGCTATAAGTACCTCAATTCCGGCCCGGGTGGCCCGGCCTTCATCTATGTCGCGCCCCGCCATGCCGAAATCGCACGCCCGGCCCTGTCGGGCTGGCTGGGCCACGAGGCGCCCTTCGCCTTCGACCTCGATTACCGGCCCGGGCGTGGCATCGAGCGGATGCGCGTGGGCACACCGCCGGTGCTGCAACTTGCGGCCCTCGACGCCGCGCTCGACGTCTGGGACGGGGTCGAAATCGCCGATCTGCGCGCCCGCTCGATTGAATTGTGCGAGGCCTTCATCGAACAGGTCGAAGCCGCCTGCCCGATGCTGGAACTGGCCACCCCGCGCGATCCGGCGATGCGCGGCAGCCAGGTGAGTTTCCGCCATCCAGAGGGCTACGCGATCATGCAGGCGCTGATCGCGCGCGGCGTGATCGGCGATTTCCGCGCGCCCGACATCCTGCGCTTCGGCTTCACGCCGCTCTATATCGGCATGGAAGAGGTCGAAGGCGCGGTGAAGATCCTGGCCGAGATCATGGAAACCAGCGCCTGGGACAAGCCCGAATACAAAACCCGCGCGAGGGTGACGTGAGGCCGCGCCTTAGGGCGGCGACGCTGGGGGGCTCTGCCCCCCGCCTGCGGCTCCCCCCGGGATATTTATGGATTAAAGATGGGGCGGGCGCGGATCCGCTCTGCCGTCCGGCGGGCTGGGTGGCGTTGTGGAAGCGGCTGGCGATGGTGGGGAAGTTGAACGCGCGGGCGGCGGGCTGACCCCGCCTTGCCTGACGATTTTCAACGGAGACCCCGATGACCGACGCTTACGATCCCGCCAAAGACGGCGCGCAGATGGCCTTTGACGGCCGCATGTCCTATACCGATTACCTGTCGCTGGACGCGATCCTGACAGCGCAGCATCCGCGCTCGGACGCGCATGACGAGATGCTGTTCATCATCCAGCACCAGACCAGCGAGCTGTGGATGCGGCTGGCCCTGCACGAGATCGGCGCGGCGCGCGATCAGCTTGAGAGGGGCGCGGCGCGGCCCGCCTTCAAGATGCTGACCCGCGTGGCGCGGATTTTCGAGCAGCTCAATTCCGCCTGGGACGTGCTGCGCACGATGACGCCGTCGGAATACACCACCTTCCGCGACGATCTGGGGGAATCCTCAGGCTTTCAGTCGTGGCAATACCGGCTGATCGAATACGCGGTCGGTAACCGCAACGCGGCGCTGCTGAAGCCCCATGCGCACCGCCCCGATCTGCTGGCCGCTTTGGAGGCCGAGCTGGCGAAACCCTCGCTTTACGACGTGGCGGTGGGGCAGCTGGCCAAGGCGGGGTTCGAGATCCCCGATTCGGTGTTGTCGCGCGATCTGCGCCAGCCGTGGCAGGCGAGCCCCGAGGTCGAAACGGCGTGGCGCGGCGTCTATGCCGATCCCGCGCGGCACTGGGAGCTTTATGAGCTTGCCGAAAAGCTGGTGGATTTCGAGGATTACTTCCGCCGCTGGCGTTTCAACCATGTCACCACGGTCGAGCGTGTGATCGGCTTCAAGCGCGGCACCGGCGGCACGGCAGGGGTCAGCTATCTGCGGCGGATGCTGGAGGTCGAGCTGTTCCCCGAATTGTGGGCGCTGCGCACGACGCTCTGACGGTGCCTGCCACGCTGCGGTCTTCCCGTCCGGTATGGGAAGATCGCTCCGAACGGGCGCATCGGGCCAGGATCACGCGCCGGGCCGGGCCTCGCCGGTTTCGGCCATGATCGCGATGAATTCGCGCGCGGCGGGCGACAGTGAGCCCTTGTCGCGCCGATAAAGAAACAGCGCGCGGTGCCATGCGAGCGGCTCGAAGGGCAGCTTGACGAGACGGCCCAGCGCGACCTCGCTTTCCAGCAGACTGTCGGGCATCATGGTGATGTAATCCGACCCGACCAGCGTCGCCGCCGCGACGGTGATTGAGCGCGTCTGCATCACGCAATCGGGCGGCGGCAGCGATTGGGTGCCGAAAACCGCGCGCAGGTGATCGCGGGCGATGCTGTCCTCGGGCACCATCACCCAGCGATAGGTCAGAAGATCCGACAGCGACGGTTTGGTTAGCGCACAAAGGGGGTGGTCGGGGGCCACGAAGAGGTTCCAGCTATCGCTGGCGTAATAGCTCTGGCGCAGTCCGTAACGGGCCCAGCCTTCGATCTCGCCGGCGACAGCTAGGTCGATCTGCCCGGCCACCAGCGCGTCGGTGAGCTTGTCCTCGATCGCCTCGGTGGCGATGATGCGCAGGCCCGGATGGCGCTTCAGCATGATCTGCAGCGCGCGGTTCAGATGCGGCTTCACCGCCCCCGCGACGCAGCCGATGCGCAGCGTGCCGGTGGTCAGCGCCGAGATGTGGCGCTGTTCTTCGATCGCCGCGGACCAGTCGGCCAGCAACAGCTCGGCGCGCGGTAGGAAGGCCTGACCATGCGCGGTCAGCGTCATGCCCAGAGGATGACGTTCGAACAGGCGCACGCCCAGTGTCTCTTCGAGATTGCGGATGATCCGGCTCAGCGCGGGCTGGGTGATATGCATCTGTTCGGCGGCGCGGCCAAGGCTGTGCAACGCAGAGACCGTGACGAAGGCGGTCAGGTGGCGATGGCTGAAGCTCATAACAATTCCGCATGGGTTTGGATCGCATAAGCATTGGCATAATGACGAGGTTACTGGAAGTCTGTTCCTCAGCAGGTCGCGAAACCACTTGTTTGCAACGCGATCCGTGCATGACCCAATCGCGATTCTGAGGCTTGGAGGGGAGCCACCTCAGTATTTTTCGTGATGGGAGACCAAAGGGAGGATTACCTTGAACAAGACGCTCGCCTTGGCGATGGCGTCGTGCCTGATCGGCGCGCCGGCCCTCGCCCAGACCACGCTGCGCGTGGTGACCGCGTTCCCGCAGGGGACGATGCAGAACATTCCGCTGACCGCCTTCATCGACCACGTGAACGAGACCTGCGCCGACAGCGTCTCGCTCAATTTCGTCGGCGGTCCCGAGGCGATCCCAACCTTCGAGCTGGGCGAAGCCGTGCGCCGGGGCGTGGTGGACGTGGGCTTCAGCTCGCAGTCCTTCTACACCTCGATCGTGCCCGACGCCTCGGCGATCCGGCTGTCGACCAACACCGCCGCCGAGCAGCGCGAGAATGGCGGCTGGGAGTTGCTGAACCGGATCCATAACGAGCGTATGAACGCCTATTATCTGGCGCGCACCTCGGACGGGATTCCGTTCCATCTGTACCTGACAGAAGAGGCCGATCCGCTGGATCTGTCGGGGGTGACGCTGCGCATCGCGCCGGTCTATCGCGCCTTCTTCGAAGATCTGGGAGCCACCGTGGTGCAGATCCCCCCCGCCGAGGTCTATCCCGCGCTGGAACGCGGCGTGGTGCAGGGGCTGGGCTGGACCAGTCTGGGCCTGTTCGATCAGGGCTGGGATCAGCATATCCGCTACCGCGTCGATCCGGGCTTCTACGTCTCGGACAGCAACATCCTGGTCAATCTGGACCGCTGGAACGGCCTCGATACGGCCGCGCAGGAATGCCTTAGCGAGGCGGCTCTGTGGGTCGAGGGCGAGGACCATATCCTGCTCGACCTGCAGGACGAGGAACTTCAGCGTCAGGCCGATGCCGGGGTGCAGGTGATCGAACTGGAAGGCGACCAGCGCGAGGAATTCCTTCGCCGCGCCAGCGATGCCGGTTGGGCCGAGCTGGAACGTCTGCAGCCCGAATACGTGACAGAACTGCGTGAGTTGCTGGCGCCCGAAGGCGCGGAGTGACGATGCAGACCCTGTTGCGCATCTTTGATGCCATCGTGAAATGCGCCGCCATGCTCGGCGCATTTCTTCTCGCGATGAGCGTGGCGGTGACGGTGGGGGACGTGATCCTGCGCCCCTTCGGGCTGCGCTATTTCAGCTGGCATGTCGATGCGGTCGAACTGGGGCTGGTGATCGCCACCTTCCTGCTGGCGCCGTGGATTCTGACCGTCGGCGCGCATGTCCGGGTCGATATCGTGCTGCAGATCCTGCCCGCGCGGCTGGCCAAAGGGGTCGAGCGGCTCGCCTGGGGCTGGGGCGCGGTTCTGTGCGGGTGGCTGGGCTGGCTGGCAATCGGCGAATTGCTGAGCGCGGCGCAGCGCGGGACGCTGTTCATCCGCAGCTTCGTGATCCCGGAATGGTGGATCCTGACCGTGGTGCCCTACTGCTTCGCGGCCCTGTGCGTCGAGCTTGTCCTGCGCGCCGCAGGGCTGCGCAGCCGCGAAGAACGCGCGGCGATCTGAGGACAAAGACAATGGAATGGTACTGGGCACTGACGATCCTGCTGGGTCTGGCCACGCTGCTGATGATGACCGGCCTGCCCGTGGCCCTGGTTTTCCTGAGCGTGAATATCGCGGGCGGCCTGTTGTTTCTGGGCGGGCCTGCCGGGCTGGGCCTGATGGTGCGCAACGGCGTGCAATCCCTGCAGAATTATTCGCTCGCACCGATCCCGATGTTCATCATCATGGGCGAGTTGATGCTGCATACCGGCATGGCGGCCGCCGCGATATCGGCAGTCGAGCGGCTCATTCGCCGGGTGCCGGGGCGGATGCCGATCGTGTCGGTCGTCTCGGGCACGATGTTCGCGGCGCTTTCGGGTTCGTCGATGGCGAATACCGCGATGCTGGGCAGCACGCTGCTGCCGCAGATGCTGCGGCAGGGCTACGCGCCGCAACTGGCGATCGGCCCCATCGTCGCGGTGGGCGGCATCGCCATCCTGATCCCGCCCTCGGCTCTGGCGGTGCTGCTGGGCAGCCTTGCGAAACTGTCGATCTCCGAACTGCTGATCGCCGGCATCATGCCTGCGCTGATCATGGCGGTGCTGTTCGTGGCTTATATCATCGCCCGCTCGCTGATCGTGGGCGACGCGAAAGAGCCCGATGCACCGGCATCGGGCGAAACCTTCCTGCAGCGCGCGTGGCCCTTCCTGCGCGACGTGGTGCCGCTTTTCGCGATCTTCCTTGCCGTGGTCGGCAGCCTGCTGGGTGGCTTTGCCACGCCGACGGAATCGGCGGCAGTGGGTGTGGCGGCCACGCTGGTTGCAGCCCTGCTCTATGGCCGGCTGTCCTTCGGCAATCTGGGGCACGCGATGATGCAGGCCGCGAAGATCTCGGGGATGCTGCTGTTCATCATCGTGGGCTCGACCACCTTCTCGCAGATCCTTGCCTTTTCCGGCGCGGCGTCGGGGCTGTTGCGGCTGCTCACGGCGATGGAGCTGACCCAGCTGCAAGTGATCCTGATCGTGGTCGCGGTGTTGCTGATACTCGGCTGCTTCATCGATCAGGTGTCGATGATGATGATCACCCTGCCCTTCTTCATCCCAATGGCCGAAGCGGTCGGCGTCGACATGATCTGGCTGGGGCTGGTCTATCTGCTCTGCCTTGAGGTCGCGCTGATCACCCCGCCCTTCGGCCTTTTGCTCTTCGTGATGAAGGGCGTAGCCCCGCCCGAGATCACGCTGGGACGGATCACCACCGCCGTGGTGCCCTTCCTGCTGATCCAGCTGGGCGTTCTGGCGCTGATCATCGGCTGGCCGCAGGTCGCGCTGTTCCTGCCCGACATGCTCTTCGCGCGCTGAAACCCCTTACCCGAAAGGAGACACCATGGCCGAGAGGTCTTTCGCCAAGGAAGTCGAACAACTCAGGATCGGCGCCGGACAGGAGTTTCGCGGCGAGGGGATTCTGGCGATCACCAAGGCGCTGCTGGAATGCGGCGTGGGCTATGTCGGCGGCTATCAGGGCGCGCCCATCAGCCACCTGATGGACGTGCTGGCCGACGCGCAGGAGATCCTGAGCGAGCTGGGCGTCCGGTTCGAGGCGAACGCCTCGGAAGCCGCGGCGACGGCGATGCTGGCCGCGTCGGTTCATTACCCGATCCGCGGTGCCGTGGCCTTTAAGGGGCCGGTCGGCGTGAACGTGGCCTCTGATGCGCTGGCCAATCTGGCCTCGGGCGGGGTGACCGGCGGGGCGATGATGATCGTCGGCGAAGATTACGGCGAAGGCTCGGCCATCATGCAGGAACGCACGCATGCCTTCGCGATGAAATCTCAGGTCTGGCTGCTGGACCCGCGCCCGAACCTGACCTCGATGACCAAGGCCGTGCGCGACGGGTTCGAGCTGTCCGAGGCCACCGAAACGCCGGTCATTCTGGAACTGCGCATCCGCGCCTGCCATGTCCATGGCGCCTTCGAGGCCCGCGACAACCAGCGCCCGCCCCTGTCGGTGAAGGACGCGCTGTCGGCGCCGCGCCGTTCGACCGAGCGACTGGCGATGCCGCCCTTCGCTTTCCGGCACGAGCAGGAGAAGGTCTCGAAACGCTGGCCGCGCGCGGTCGAGTTCATCATGGAAAACGGCCTGAACGAATTCATGGGGCCCAAGGCGGGCAAGGTCGGCATCGTGCTGCAGGGCGGGATGTATAACACCGTGATGCGCAGCCTGCGGCGGCTGGGGCTGGCCGATCTGAACGGCAACAGCCAGATCCCGCTCTACGTCCTCAACGTGACCTATCCGCTGGCCGAGGCCGAATTCCTGTCCTTCTGCGACGGCAAGGACGCGGTGTTGGTGGTCGAAGAAGGCCAGCCCAATTACATAGAACAGGCCTTTGGCAGCATGGTCCACCGCAAGGGCCTGCCCACGCGCGTGCAGGGCAAGGGCTATCTGCCGATGGCGGGCGAATACCAGCCGGACGTGATGCTGGACGCATTGTCGGGCTTTCTGGCCGATAACGGCGTCCCCGCCGCCGATCCGCGCCAGCGCGCGCCCAACGACACCGCCGCACCGCCAGTGCCCGATCTCAGCGCGGCAGTCCCCGTGCGCACGCCGGGTTTCTGCGTCGGCTGCCCTGAGCGACCGATTTTCGCGGCGATGAAGCTGGTCGATCAGAAGATCGGCCCGCACCAGATCGCCTGCGATATCGGCTGTCACTTGTTCTCTATTCTGCCGCCCTTCGATCTGGGCGGCACCACGATGGGCTTCGGGTTGGGACCGGCCTCGAACGGGGCTTTTGATGGCGGGGGCGAACGACGACCCATCTCGGTCATCGGCGATGGCGGTTTCTGGCATAACGGCCTCGCGACCTCGATCGGCAACGCGGTTCTGAACCAGTCAGACGGGGTAATCGTTGTCGTCGACAATTACTACACCGCCGCCACGGGAGGGCAGGACATCATGTCCTCGCGCGCCGAGAATCCGACGCGCGCCACCAACAACTCGATTGCCGGCGCGGTGAAAGGCGTGGGCGTCAAATGGGTGCGCGAAATCGACCGGACCTATGACGTAACCAAGGTCCGCGACACCCTGACCGAGGCGCTGACCACGTCCGTGAAAGGCCCGAAGGTCATCGTCGCTTCGTCGGAATGCATGCTGAACCGCCAGCGCCGCGAACGCCCGCAACGCGCCGCCGCCATCGGTGACGGCAAGCGGGTCGTGGTGCCGAAATTCGGCGTGGACGAAGACATCTGCACCGGCGACCACGCCTGCATGCGGTTGTCAGGCTGCCCGTCGCTGACGATGAAGACGCTCGACGACCCGCTGCGCGACGATCCCGTCGCCGCCATCGATGACGGCTGCGTGGGATGCGGCAATTGCGGCGAGGTGGCCGATGCCGCCGTGCTGTGCCCATCCTTCTTTCAGGTCGACACGGTCCACAATCCCGGTTGGTTTGAGCGCTGGTATGCCCGCGTCTCGACCCGCGCGATCGCAGCCCTGCAACGCCGCCGCGCGAAAAAGCGGCTGACTTTCGAGAAGGCCGAGATGGCATGAGCGAACATCCCCGACATTTCACCCCTGCCCGTACCGATGACGACGGACTGATCACGCTGGCCATTCTTGCCGTCGGCGGTCAGGGCTGCGGTCAGCTGACCGACTGGATCGTCGCCATCGCCGAGGCCAATGGCTACCGCGCGCAAAGCACCTCGGTGCCGGGCGTGGCGCAACGCACGGGCGCCACGATCTATTATATCGAGATGGCGCCCGATACCGGGGCCGAGGCGGTCTTTTCGCTGATGCCCGCGCCGGGGGATATCGACATCGTCGTCTCGGGCGAGATCATGGAAGCCGGGCGCGGGATCGAGCGGGGCTTCGTGACCCCCCTGCGCACGACCCTCGTGACCTCGACCCACCGCGTTCTGGCGATTTCCGAAAAGCTGGTGCCGGGCGACGGGCGTGCCGACAGCGCGGTGGTGCTGGCGGCGCTGGATCAGGCGGCAAACCATCTGGTGGCGATGGATATGGAGCGGGTGGCCGCCGAGAATGGCAGCCATATCACCAATTGCTTGCTGGGGGCGCTGGCAGGCTCGGGCGCGCTGCCTTTTGAGCGTGCGGCATTCGAGGCCGCGATCCGTGCCTCGGGCCGGGGTGTCGGGGCGGCTTTGCGCGCCTTCGGCGACGCCTATGCCCGCGCGCAAAACGGCGCCGAGGCCGAGATGCCAGCCGTGGCCGAAACGCCCGAACCCGGCATCGCCGGACCGGAGCTGTTGCGCAGGGAATGGGCGGCGCTGGCGGCCCGGCTCGACGCCCTGCCCGATCCCGCCCGCGCAATGGCCGGGGCAGGATTGCGCAAGGTGGTGGATTTTCAGGACCTTCGCTATGGCGCGCTCTATGTCGATTGCGTGCTGCGCGGGGCCGAGGCCGATCGCGCCGCCGGAGGCGAGGCGCAGGGCTGGACCTATGCCACCGCGCTGGCCAAGCATCTGGCGAATGCGCTGTGCTATGACGACATCATCCGCGTGGCCGATCTGAAAACGCGCGGCACCCGGTTCGCGCGGGTGCGCGCGCATGTTCAGGCCGATGACGCGGCGGTTCTGGCGGTGACCGAATACATGCATCCGCGCGCCGAAGAGATCTGCGGCCTCATGCCCGCCGCTCTGGGCCGCCGGATCGAGGCCTCGCCGCGTCTGTTCCGCCTGCTCGACCGGATGGTGAACAAGGGCCGCAGATTGCGCAGCGGCCGCCTGCCCGCTTTCGTGCTGCTTTATGGCTTGGGCGGTTTGCGCCGCTTCCGCCGCAGCCTGTGGCGCGACCGGGTGGAAAGCGCGCATCGCGAGGCATGGCTGACGCTGGCCGAGTCGCGACTGAATCGCGATTACGCGATGGCGATCGCGACGCTGGAAGCGCGGCGGCTGATCAAGGGCTATTCCGACACCCATAGCCGCGGACACAGCAAGTTCGACGTCGTGCTTGCCGGGCTGGCGCTGGTCGAAGGGCGCAGGGACGCCGCAGACTGGGCACGGCGGCTGATGGACTCGGCGCTGAACACGCCTGAGCTATCGGCGGTCGAAGGCACGCTCGCCACGATCCGCAGCTTCGCCGACGACAAAGCGCCCGCCTGACCGGGAAACACTTGCGTCCGATACTTAAGAGAAATGGTCGGGGCGATAGGATTCGAACCTACGACCTACGGTACCCAAAACCGTCGCGCTACCAAGCTGCGCCACGCCCCGACAGGCGCGTCATAGACCACTGAAAGGTGACAAGGAAGAGCGAAACGTCACCCTATCCACTGTGGAAAAGGGTGACGCGTCGGGGTTTATTCGCCGCAGGGCCAGGCGGCGCCTTCGCCCGCTCCGGCCGCGATCGCGGGATGGCGTAATTCGGCGCCCTCTTCGATGCCCAGGCGGCTGGCCATGCCGCCATTGATCTCAAGCACGTATTGAATCCCCATGCCGCCATCAATTGGCGTGCGGTCCATCGGCACGGCATTTTCGTGCACATGCTGGACCACGCCCTGATCATCGATGAACAGCATGTCGAGGGGGATGAGCGTGTTCTCCATCCAGAACACCGCGCGCTGCGGACGCTCGAAAACGAAGAGCATACCGGCAAACCGGCCCATGCTTTCGCGGTGCATCAGGCCCTGCGCACGCTCGGCATCGTCATCGGCGATTTCGACCGAGAAAGCCGCTGTGCCAAAATCGCCGCGCAGCTGTACCTGATCGGGGCGGCATTCGGCCATGGCAGGAACCGCCATCGACAACACAACCAGCCAGCTCGCCAGCACGGCACCGGCCCACGTTTTTCCCTGCATCGCGATCATCCCTTCTTGTGCAGCGCGGTCTCCCACGACGCGATGGACACGGCCATACGGCCCCGTTCGCCATCGACGATCCGCAAACCGACCGCTTCGCCCGGTTGTAACTCGGCAAAGCCCGATTTGCGCAGCACTTCCATGTGAATGAACACGTCTTCGTTACGACCGAAGACATTGGCGAAGCCGAACCCCTTCACCTTGTCGAACCATTTGATCCGCGCGGGTTCGAGCGGCACGTCCGGATCGACGGGAATCTCCGTCTCGGCATCCGGCGTGGCATCCTCGGGCGGCGTGATTTCGAAGACCTCGACGGCCTGCAATCCCCGCTGTGTCTGCTGCACGGTCACTTCGATTCCCGCGCGATCACAGACCGAGCTTTGACCGAAATTCCGCAACGCATTGACATGCAACAGAATGTCCGGCCCGCCACTATCGGCCACGATGAACCCGAAGCCTTTTCCGGGATCGAACCACTTAACGCTCCCGCGAACACGCGGAAGACCTCGCTCAACCTCAACCATTCGTAGAGTCCCAACCATACAATCACCAACCAATGGTCAGCATCCACGTAAAATGTACGGAACACAAGGCTTGGTCGTTTCACGAAGCGTGAATTTCACGGGTTGAGACGCTGGGTCAGCCACCTGTCTGAACCGGCAACGCGCGTAAAGCGGAAGCGGTCATGCAACCGGAAGGCGCCATCGGCCCAGAACTCGATTTCAACCGGAGCGATGCGGAATCCGCCCCAGAATTCGGGCCGCGGCGGATGGGTGCCGTGGCGCAAACTCATCTTCGCCACCTCTGCCATCAGCGCCCCGCGCGAGGCCAGCGGCTGAGACTGCCGCGACGCCCAGGCGCCGAGCCGTGACTGTAAAGACCGACTTTGGTAGTAAGCATCTGCTTTTTCACCATTTTCCCGTGTCACGAGGCCACGCACACGGATCTGCCGCCGCAGCGATTTCCAATGCATGACGAAGGCGGCTTTTCCTGCCTGTTCGATCTCTCGCGCCTTCACGCTTTCGTAGTTCGTATAGAAGACGAAAGCCCCCTGCCCCGCGCCATGGCTTTCGATGTCTTTGAGCAGGACCATCCGCGCATTCGGCAGCCCGTCCGAATCAACCGTCGAGAGAGCAATCGCGTTAGGGTCGTTCACCTCCGAGGACTCAGCTTCAGCGAGCCATCGTTTCGCGATCAGAAACGGATCTTCGCCGGAAAAGATACCGTCACGCGCCACATCCTGCCCGGCCTCTTCGTCGGTCTGCGGCCCGTTCGGGCGGTCATTGTGGGGGGCGTCGCTCATGGCACTGACTCCGGGTCTCGATTGCAACCGTGCCGACACTCGCAGCTTTCCATATCCACTGGCAAGAGCACGAACCCTTGATGCGCCAAGGCCTTCGGCCTATAGCTGCACTTTACGCAAGATCAGGATCCGGAGACCGCGATGTCAGCAGGGCTAATGGCGGGCAAGAAGGGCCTTATTATGGGCCTCGCCAACGACAAATCCATTGCCTGGGGGATCGCTCAGGCGCTGGCCTCGCAGGGTGCGGAACTCGCCTTCAGTTATCAGGGCGAAGCGCTGAAGAAGCGCGTGGTGCCGCTGGCCGAACAACTGGGCGTGCCGCGGCTCTTCGAATGCGATGTGTCCAAGATGGATTCGGTCGACGCGATGTTCGAGTCGCTAAAGGCCGAATGGCCCGAGATCGACTTCCTCGTCCACGCGATCGGCTTTTCCGACAAGAACGAGCTGCGCGGGCGCTATGTCGACACGTCGCACGCGAACTTCCTGACGACGATGGACATTTCCGTCTATTCCTTCACCGCCGTAGCCAAGCGCGCAGCCGCGATGATGCCCAATGGCGGCTCGATGCTGACGCTCACCTATTACGGCGCCGAGCAGGTCATGCCGCATTACAACGTGATGGGCGTGGCCAAGGCGGCGCTGGAAGCCTCGGTCATGTATATCGCCGAGGATCTGGGCAAGGACGGCATCCGCTGCAACGCCATCTCGGCCGGGCCGATCAAGACGCTGGCCGCTTCGGGGATCGGCGATTTCCGCTACATCATGAAGTGGAACGAGCTGAACGCGCCGCTGCGCCGCAACGTGACGCAGGAAGAGGTCGGCAAGGCCGCGCTCTACCTGCTGTCCGATCTGGGCTCGGGCACCACGGGCGAGACGCTTCATGTCGATGCGGGCTATCACATCGTCGGCATGAAAGCCGTCGACGCGCCCGATATCGACGCGGGCAAGAAGCCCGACTGACGGGCGCCCCGCGATGACCGGCGCGCAGCTTCTCACCTTCGTTCTGACCCTCGGGGCCGCCTTTGCGGTGCCGGGGCCCGCCATGCTGCTGGCCATGCGCAACACGCTGACCGGAGGTCTGGGCACGGGCATTGCCACCGGGGCCGGTCTGGGCCTGATCGCGGCCTGCTGGACGCTGGCTGCTCTGACCGGGCTGAGCGCGCTTTTCGCACTGGTGCCCTGGGCCTTCGGGGCGATGAAGCTTGCGGGCGCGCTTTACCTGATCTGGATCTCGATCCAGCTCTGGCGCGAAGCCGGTGCGCCGCTTGGCGAAGGGCAGACCGGGCGTCGCCGCTGGGGCCGGGCCTTCGTGTCGGGGATGCTGGTCAATCTGGGCAATCCGAAATCGGTCCTGTTCGCGGGCGCGGTGCTGGTGGTGATCTTTCCCGCCGGGCTGAGCCTGCGCGACGGCGCACTGGTGATCGGCGCGCATTTCATGCTCGAGCTTCTGGGCTATGCGCTGATTGCGCTGACCCTCTCGCATCCCGCCGCGCGCGGCGCCTATCTGCGCGCCAAGCTCTGGATCGACCGCACCGCCGGTGCTGTTCTGGGCGCGCTGGGGCTGCGCCTGCTGCTATCCCGCTGAAGGAGACATAGATGAACGACCGTCTGCCGCACGAAAAAGGCTTCCATGTCAGCTGGGACCAGCTCCATCGCGACGCACGCGCGCTGGCCTGGCGCCTGCAGGGCCGTGGCCCCGAAGATGGCAACTGGCGCGCCGTGGTCGCCATCACCCGCGGCGGCATGGCGCCCGCGATGATCGTCTCGCGTGAACTCGATATCCGCACGGTCGATACGATCAGCGTGAAGTCCTATCATTCCGGCGGCGGCAAGGAAGACATGCGCCGCGAAGCGCAGGTCATCAAATCGCCTGATGCCGAGATGATGGGCGACGGCGAAGGCATCCTGATCGTCGACGACCTCGTCGATACCGGCAAGACGCTGGAACTGGTGCGCAAGCTTTACCCCAAGGCGCATTTCGCCTGCGTCTATGCCAAGCCCGAGGGCGAGAAGCAGACCGACACCTTCATCACCGGCGTGAGCCAGGACACGTGGATCTTCTTCCCGTGGGACATGGCGCTGCAATATGTCGAGCCCTATCGCGGGCGCGACTGAACCGCTCTCGGCTTGCAGCCCCCTGACGAACCCCGGCCCCGCGCCGGGGTTTTCCGTTGCACGACGGGCCTTTGAGGGCGAGGATGCGCTCGGAGGTGCCCGCATGACGTTCCCCACCCTGACCTTCCACGGCGCCGCGCGCGCGGTAACCGGTTCGTGCTTCCGGCTCGAAACCGCGACCGGGACGCTGCTGATAGATTGCGGCATGGTGCAGGGCTCGAAGACCGAGAAAGAGCTGAACTACCGCCCCTTCCCTTTCGACGCCGCCAAGATCGACGCGGTGCTGCTGACCCATGCCCATATCGACCATTCCGGGCTGCTGCCCAAACTGGTGCGCGCGGGCTTCGCCGGGCCGATCCACGCGACGCGGGCCTGCGCCGATCTGTGCGGCGTCATGCTGCCCGATTCCGCGCATATTCAGGCGCTCGAGGTCAAGCAGCTCAACCGCCGCCGCGCGCGCTGGAACCGTGACACGGTGACGCCAATCTACGACGGCGAGGATGTCGCGCGCACCATGGCCCAGTTCCGGGGCGCCGATTACGGCGAGTGGATCGCGGTCCTGCCCGGCACCCGCGCACGGTTCTGGAATGCGGGGCATATGCTGGGCTCGGCCTCAATCGAGATCGAGGTGATGATCCCCGGCCACCGCGACCCGATGCGGCTGTTGTTCTCGGGCGATATCGGCCCGGCCTTCAAGCTTTTGCATCCCGATCCCGAAGGCCCGTCCGGGCTGGACTACGTGATCTGCGAAAGCACCTATGGCGGCACCGACCGGCTCTCGGCCTCGGACGAGGTCCGCCGCGCGCTTCTGGGCGAAGAGATCCGCGCGGCGATGCGGCCCGATGGCGTGCTGCTGATCCCCTCTTTCGCCGTCGAGCGCGCGCAGGAACTGATCGCCGATCTGGCACGGCTGTTCGAGGACGGCACGCTGCCCGAAATCCCGGTCTATCTCGACAGCCCACTGGCCGCCCGCGCGACCGAGATCTTCGACCGCCACCACCGTATCCTTGAAAGCGGCGGCGCGCTCAGCCGGGCGGTGCATGCGTCTTGGCTGCATATCACGCAGGATGTCGAAGAGTCGAAACGGCTCGACGCGATCGACGGCTTCCACATCGTCATCGCCGCCTCGGGCATGTGCGAGGCCGGGCGCATCCGTCACCGGCTGAAGCGCTGGCTGTGGTCCGAGGCCGCGACGGTGATGATGGCAGGCTATCAGGCGCAGGGCACGCTGGGACGCATTCTGCTCGACGGGGCGAAACGCGTACGCATCCATGGCGAACCGATCGAGGTGCGCGCCCGCATCCGGGCGATGGACCTCTATTCCGGCCACGCGGACGGGCCGGAACTGCAAGCCTGGATCGCCGCCCGCGCGCCAATCCGGCAGGCACTGTTCCTGACCCACGGCGAAGCGCCCGCGATGGACGCGCTGGCGCAGGCCGAAGCCGAGGCTCTGTCGCCCTTGCCGGTGCTGCGCCCGGTGCTGGACGAAGGCTTCACGCTGACCCCGGCGGGCCCCAAAGCCCTGCCCGACAACCCGCGCCGCCCCCCGCCCCGGCTGCGGCCCGACGCGGTGGCAAGCCTCGACTGGCACAACGATGTGTCGAAACTGTTCCTCGACCTCAACGAAGCCCTGAGCGGCGCGAGTGACGAAAAAAACCGTGCCGTGCTGATCCGCCACCTGCGCGCGGCGCTTGAGGAGTGGCAGGGCAGCCACCCGGATTGAGACATGGCCGGCTTCTGGCAGGCCGGGGCCAAGGGGGACTGTCTGCCCCCCTTGGAACCCCCCGAGGATATTTGTGGATTAAAGATGGGCCTTCAGAGTTTGTTAACCCTGCGCATCTTTGATCCATAAATATCCTCGGGGGTGAATTGGCCGCAGGCCAAGAGGGGGCAGACAGCCCCCTCTCATCGCCCCGCGCTTATGCCGTCGGCAGTTTGTAATCCTTGAACTCTTCGCGCAGCTTGTTCTTCTGCATCTTGCCCGTCGCGCCCAACGGAATCTGGTCGACGAAGACCACGTCATCGGGCGTCCACCACTTAGCGATCTTGCCGTCGAGATGAGCGAGGATGTCGTCCTTCGTTACCTCGGCGCCGGGTTTCTTCATCACCACCAGAAGCGGGCGCTCGTCCCATTTCGGGTGATGGGCGGCGATGCAGGCGGCCATGGCGACGCCGGGATGGCCCATGGCGATGTTCTCGAGATCGATGGACGAGATCCACTCGCCGCCCGATTTGATCACGTCCTTGGTACGGTCGGTGATCTGCATGAAGCCGTCAGGATCGATGACCGAGACGTCGCCCGTCGGGAACCAGCCCAGCCCCGCCTTGTCGAAGCGCAGAATGTCGTCGCCGTGGCGGTTGTAATAGCTATCGACGATCCACGGGCCGCGCACCAGAAGTTCGCCCGAGGTTTCGCCGTCCCAGGGCAGTTCCTCGCCCTCGGGGCCGACGATCTTCATGTCGACGCCAAAGATCGCCCGGCCCTGTTTCGAGAGCACGGCGAAACGCTCTTCGCCTTCGAGGTCTTCCTGCCCGCCTTTCAGCGTGCAGACCGTCCCAAGCGGCGACATTTCGGTCATGCCCCAGGCGTGCAGCACCTCGACCCCGTATGTCTCGTCGAAGGCGCGCAGCATGGCGGGCGGACAGGCCGACCCGCCGATCACCGTGCGTTTCATCGTCGAGAAGCGCGCGCCCTCGGCTTCGACATGCGCGAGCAGCCCCTGCCACACGGTCGGCACGCCCGCCGAGACGGTCACGCCTTCGGTCTCAAACAGCTCGAACAGCGATTTTCCGTCCATGCCCGGCCCCGGAAAGACCAGCTTCGCGCCCACCATCGCCGCCGAATAGGGCAGGCCCCAGGCATTGACGTGGAACATCGGCACCACCGGCAGGACCGAGTCGCGCGACGACAGGTTCAGCGCATCGGGCGCGACGGCCGCATAGGCGTGCAGCACGGTCGAACGGTGGGAATAGAGAACGCCCTTGGGATTGCCGGTCGTGCCCGAGGTGTAGCACAGCGACGAGGCCTGATGTTCGTCGAATTGCGGCCAGTCGTAGTGATCCGAGGCGGCTTCGACCAGCTCTTCATAGCAGATAAGCCCGGGGATCTTTGTCTCGGCGGGCATATGCGCGCGGTCGGACATCAGCACGAAATGCTTGACCGATTCGTAGCGATGCGCCGTCGCCTCGATCAGCGGCAGGAATTGCAGGTCGAAGAAGATCGCCTGATCGCCCGCATTGTCGGCGATCCAGACCAGCTGATCGGGATGCAACCGCGGATTCAGCGTGTGCAGAACCATGCCCGCACCCGAAGCACCGTAATAGAGTTCGAGATGGCGGTCGGTGTTCCATGCCAGCGTGCCGACGCGCTGGGTGGCTTTCAGCCCCAGCCCTTCGAGCGCATTGGCGAGCTGGCGCGAGCGTTTCGAGAGGCCTTTCCAGGTCGTGCGGTGGATATCGCCCTCGGGGCGGCGCGTGACGATCTCGCGGTTGCCGTGGTGGCGTTCGGCATGCACCAGCAGGCTGGAAATCAGCAGCGGCTGGCTCATCATCTGACCAAGCATTCAGGGTCCTCCCTTTGTCTGCCTTATGCCTAACCCCTGCGCCGGGACGGTCAAGATACCAGACGCAGGACGCCACGTCGCAGCTTTTGCTGCCCGCGAGTCACCCGGTGGGTTTGCCATGCAAATCGCCTGTCGGGTAACAGTACGTGGCGCTGCCATGGCGAACTTGTCCCATAGTGGTTCCTTCCATTCCGTCGAATGGATCGCACCAGATGCCGGGACTGAACACGGGATAGGCTTCATCAATCGCAATGGCTTGCGTTGGTCCGATGCGCCGCCAGAGTCTGGTCCAACAAAGACCCTCTACAACCGATGGGAGCGCTGGAGCGACATGGGTGTTTTCGCCCGGATGATGGAAGGGCTTGCTGCCGAGGCCGCCGACCCGAAGACAGTGATGATTGACGTGAGCAGGCGAACGCCATGCGTTCGAAAGAGCCTGCGCAAGTATCTCAAGGCGCGCCGCACGGCTTCGAGCCTGCGGTTGAAAAAAGGGGGCGTGGCAGGCTGATTGGGCGGACAAAGGGTGGCATAAAAACCAAGTTGCATGCCGTCACGGACGCGAAGGGCCGCCCGACCAAGTTCTTCGTGACAGCCGGTCAGGTCAGCGACGACACCGGTGCGGCGGCCCTGCTGAGCAGCCTGCCAGGGGCCGAATGGCTGTTGGCCGATCGGCGCTATGACGCCGACTGGTATCGTGAAGCCCAGCAGGACAAGGGCATCAAGCCTTGCATCCCGGGCCGGAAGTTCCGAAGCAAGCCTGTCAAATACGACAAGCGCCGCTACAAGCGGCGCAACCGCCCCTCTCGGGACATCGCTTTGCGATGCACTGTCGGGCAGTGATGCGAGATCATGCACGGCAAGCTCACGGAGTGGCGCCGCGTTGCGACCCGCTACGACAGGAGCCCGAACGTCTTCCTCTCAGCCATCGCCCTCGCCGCAACTGTCATCTTCTAGTTTTGAAAGACAACGAGGCTGGAGCCTAGCAGTCAAGCGGATTGCCCGCTGCTAAAGAGATTCACGCGAATCCTGACACCAAGCGAAGACGCCTACGAAGGCCGCGCTTCGCCCCAGAAATACGGGGTCGAGCCTGTCGACCCTCAGACATACGCTCTCAGGTCGAAGGCTCAATCGTCTGCTCGCTCTGCCCGTTCACCTCAGCCACCCTAAGTTCCAGGCGCGCCCTGAGCCGGGCGACTCCGCCCTGAACAAAGGCCACGCGGACGACCTTAGGCACTTCCGATTGCCTGGTTTGGATCAGCAGGAACGGTTGTCGGGCATCTCTGACACTCCCGACTCTGCCGAGGGCAAGTTCCCCGTGCATCACGGCAACAATATCGCGGTACCTGATCACTTCCTTGCCGACGCGAAGGTGATCGTCGTAGAGCGCCGCGAACGCATGCCGGGAAAAAGGGATACACGCCAAGCCGATCAGCACACCGACGCCGGCGAAGGACACACCGAGATCATCTGTTATGCCGAGGTAAGTACCGTACAGGATGAAGCAGACCGCGGCGACGGCCAGAATCCTTGGAAATATCGGATCGATGCGGAAGATCTCAGGGGGGCGGTTGCTGACCATGGCTCAAGGTCGCACAGGGCATAACAGCGCGCAACAAACCGATCATCAGGCCCAACCCTTTTCGCAAAGGGGATGAACTTTCAATGCTGGAGCTGCTCCAGATACGTGCTGAGCTAGGAACCGCAGACGCGCTTGTCCGCATTGTGTCAGGCCTGCACCAGGGCCAGCGCCAGCACCGCGACATCGAGCCTGTCTCCGGCGCTGACATCGGCCTGACGCCCGATGGCGCATTCGCGCGGCGGGCTGTCCCCGATGCTCAAAGTATGGCCCAAAGGCAAACCAGAGATCCTTATCTCGCGTCCACCCGACGCAATGCTGTAGATCACCGGTAGACCACCAGCGATCCCTGCCCCATCGGGATCCCCCTGCCGATAGCAGAACGGCAATGGATGCACGAAGAACGAACGCCCCGGTTCCAGCAGCGCCGAGACTTTCGCCTCGACCGCCGTTGCGCCGGGTTCCTGCATGGCCAGCGTCACTTTGCCCGTCCATAGCCGCTCGGCAAAGCGGGCGGTTTTGATGCTGCCCCCGCGTCTCCGGCTCATCGCCAGCGACGCGGACAGATGGAATTCGCATTCCGCCACGGGCAGCCCGGCGAAGAACTCGTCCAGCGCGAGGGGAAAGGTCAGAGCCATCAGCGGCACCTCGGGTTGGACTGGATCTCGCGCACGCGGCCCGGAAGCGCGCGGTCGAAGCGGCTGAGGCCGGTCTTGACGCCTTGGGCCACCAGGTCCATGACGTGCTGGTCCCCATTCGCGCCGTCACCATTCACGTTGATACTGACGCAATCCACGCCCTAGGCCACACGGCCGCCGCGGAATTGGCCGCGCTCGGCTGCAGCGATGAGCTGATCATGTCCGCCAACGGCCATTCCAGCGCCCGCATGGTGGCCCACTTTACGCAGGCGCCACGCGGCAGCGCGCCCGCGCCACCGAAGCCCAATCCCGGCGCGGGAACAGAAAGGGGCCAGAAAACGAATCTTGAAGCACCCGTTAAAACGGCTTCGGATTTCTCTTGCAACCATGCCGTTAACGTGTTGAAAGAAAACGGTTAGGCCGCTTGCTGGAATGGTAGACAGACCGGACTTAAAATCCGTTGCCCGGATGGGCGTGTGGGTTCGAGTCCCACAGCGGCTACCAGCCCTCAAGGTCTTGGCTGTTACGACTTCTCTTTCCCTCGACCCCGCGCAGAAACGTCTGCGGCTGGCACGCAGGTGACGCCTGCGTCCTGATAGCCCTGACAGACGACACTGCCCCGCGCGGCGCCCATTCAGGTTGATGGAGCGCAGCCACGCGAACTCATTCCGCGCCCCGGCGCGCTCAGTCCTCCGCCCGCTCGATCAGGGGCGGGGTGAAGACGCGGATTTCGGGCAGCGGACCAGTATGTTTGTCGACCTGCACCAGGCAGGATTGTGCGGTCGGGCCCATGGCCAGCCGCGAGGTCGGGCGGTCGGCGCATAGCACGTTGGGATTGCCGTGGCGGTCGATGCCGTCCTCGTCGGGGTCGTACCACGCGCCGGTCGGCAATTGCACCACGCCCTGCATCAGGGCGTCGGTCACGCGCACGCCCACAAAGGTCTCGCCGCGATCGTTGTAGACCCGCGCGATATCGCCGTCGGTCAAGCCGCGCTGCGTGGCATCGGTGCAGGACATGATCATCACCTCGCGCCCCTCGATCTTGGCGTCGCGACTGGCGCGGCCGAAATCGAACTGGCTGTGCAGCCGGTTCTGCGGTTGCGGCGACAGCAGGTGCAAGGGAAAGCGATAGGCCAGCGGCGCGCCCAGCCATTCCTTGCGCTCAAGCCAGACGGGATGGCGCGGGCAATCGTCATAGCCGAACGAGGCGAGCCGCTCGGAACTGAGCTCGATACGCCCCGAAGGTGTGCCCAGCGGCGCGCCGAGCGGGTCGTTGTGGAACTCCTCGAGCGGATGCGTCGAGCGGGGCAGCTGGTCTGTCACATCCACCACTTCGAGCGTGCGCAGGGTTTCGAAATCGGGAAGCTGGATCCCCGCCGCCGCCGCGTTGTCGCGGCTTTGCTGATAGATATGGCGGATCCAAGTGGCGCTGTCGCGGCCCTCGGTAAAGGCGTCATGGGTGCCCATCCGCCGCGCGAGATCCGAGAAAATCGCGTAATCGTCGCGCGCCTGCGCATAGGGAGCCGCCGCCTGCGCGCTGAACGAGACCGATTGGCCCAGACCGCAGACCACGTCCTCGCGTTCCAGAAAGGTGGTCGCGGGCAGCACGATATCGGCGCGCCGCGCGCTGGCGGTCCAGACGGAATCCTGCACGATGATCGTCTCGGGACGCTCCCACGCGCGTTCGAGCTTGGCCAGATCCTGATGATGGTGATACGGATTGCCGCCCGCCCAATAGACCAGCCGGATATCGGGATATTGATAGCGCTGGCCATCGTAATCGAAGGGCGCGCCGGGATTGGCCAGCATGTCCGCGATGCGGGCGACGGGGATGAAGGCCTCGACCGGGTTAGAACCCTGCGGCAGCTTCCCCCAGCTGAAATTGACCCGCCGGGTGCCGAAAAGCCCGCGCCCGTTATTGCCCCATGACAGGCCCACGCCCCCGCCCGGCAAGCCGATCTGGCCCAGCATGGCGGCCAGCGCGATCCCCATGAAATAGGGCTGTTCGCCGAATTCGGCGCGCTGCATCGACAGGCTCAGCGCGATCACCGTGCGTCGCCCGACCATCTTGCGCGCGAGCGCCCGGATTTGCCCGGCCTCGACCCCGCACAGCGCCGCCGCCCAGTCAGCGTCACGCACGCATCCGTCTGCCTTGCCGGTGATATAGGCGGCGAGATCGTCGAACCCGACGGTGTGGCTGTTGAGGAAGGTCTGATCGCACAGATCATGCGTGATGAGTTCATGCGCGATGCCCATCATCAGCGCGACATCCGTGCCGGGGCGGATCGGCACCCAGGTCTGATCCATATAGGCCGGCACGTCCTGCCGCATCGGGCTGATATTGACCAACTCGATGCCGCGCTCGCGAAACTGCGACAGCAGCGCGCGGTCGTTGTGGCGCAGCACGCCGCCGGGCACGACCTGATTGTTATGCGGACAGACCCCGCCAAAGGCGACCATCAGGCTGCCATGGGCCAGGATTTCCTCGTAGCTGGGCTCGATGACGGTATAGGGCGAAAGGCCCAGAACATGCGGCACGATCACCTCCGCCGCGGCGGCGGAATAGGAATTGCGCGAACTGACATAGCCGCCGATCCCATTGAGAAATCGGTGGACCTGACTTTGGGCGTGGTGAAAGCGGCCGGCGCTGGCCCAGCCATAGCTGCCGCCATAGATCGCCTCGTTCCCCATGGTGCTGCGGACGCGCTCAAGCTCGCCTGCGACAAGGTCGAGCGCGGTGTCCCACGACACCGGCACGAACGGGCCCTGCCCCTTGCTGCGCCCGGTGCCATCGCGGGTTTCCAGCCAGCCCTTGCGTACCATCGGCTGCGCGATCCGCACCGAGGTGTCGAAGCCGTCAGCCAGCGAAGCGCCATAGCACGACGGGTTGTCGTCGCCCTCGTAGGGCTGCACGTCGCGGATGCCCGAGGCATCGGCGGAAACCCGGAAATGGCCCCAATGCGTGCCAACGAGGGGGGTGCGCGCGTGTCCGTCCATGCTGTCTCCTCTCTGTCTCGTCCCATGCGGTTCTGCGCCGCTTGTCAATGACATAGTCGCGCTTGCCGCCGGGACCGGCGGCGGTGGCAGCCTTAACCGGGCCCGGGCGGCGCGGCCACCATCGCCAGCGCGTGATCGGTCAGCGCGGGCAGATCCAGCGCGCCGCCGGGCTGGTACCAGAAGCTGGTCCAAGCCAGCGCACCATGCAGCAATTGGCGCAAAACCGCAGGGTCGACGCGGGTGAGACCCTCGTCGCGCGCGCTTTGCAGCACCGAATGCCAGAGCGCGAAATAGGCGTCCCGTCCCGACAGCAGCACCGCCTGCCGCTCGGGCGACAGCGCGCGCCATTCGTGGAATAACACCGCCGTCGCATCCGCGCAGGGGCCGTGCAGATAGCTCAGCTCGACCGCAATCAGCGCGCGCAGACGGGCGCGGGTATCCGGCGCCCCGGCCAGTTCGGCGCGAAGATCCTCAAGCATCGCCGCGATCACCCGCTCCATCACGCCAAACAGGATCTCTTCCTTCGAGCGGACGTGATGGAACAGACTGCCCGACAACAGCCCCATCTCGGCTCCGATCCCGCGCACCGTCGTCGCGCGGTAGCCCTGCTGCCGGAACAGCCGCGCGGCGGCAGCCAGAAGCCGGTCACGGGAATTCTCGGGATCGAAAAGTTGCGCGCGCATGATCTTTGTTAGCGCAAGTTCCCGGCTGAAACAACCAAGCGCTTGCTTGGTCGCTGATGACTCGCTAGCCTGCCCCCGAGGGAGGACCTTATGGCCGATGCCGCAATCATCACCTGTGCGCTGACGGGCGTCTTGACCGATCCGCGCCTCCACCATGTTCCGGTGACGCCCGCCGAACTGGCCGCCAGCGCGCGGGAGGCATGGGAAGCGGGCGCGGTCTGCATGCATGTGCATTTCCGCGATCAGGCCGAGGGGCGCGGTCACCTGCCAAGCTGGGACCCGGCGCTTGCCGCCGAAATCGCCGCTGCGATCCGCGAGGCCTGCCCCGGCGTGATCCTGAACTTTACCACCGGGGTGACGGGCCGTGACCAGTCGGGCCCGATCGCCTGCCTGCGCGCAGGTCGCCCAGAGATCGCCGCCTGCAATGCAGGCTCGCTCAATTACCTGAAAACCCGCTCGGACGGCAGCTGGGCCTGGCCGCCGATGCTGTTCGATAATCCCGTCGAGAAAGTCGCCGAGATCGTCGAGGCGATGGCCGAAACCGGGACGAAGCCGGAATTCGAGTGCTTCGATACCGGCATCGTCCGCTCGGTCGGGATGTTCGCCGAAACCGGCATGGTCCGCCGCCCGCAGGTAAATTTCGTGATGGGCGTGGCCTCGGGCATGCCCGCCGATCCCGACCTGCTGCCGCTCTTGCTGCGCTATCGGCCCGAAGGCTGTCCGTGGCAGGCCACGGTGATCGGCCGGGCCGAAATCTGGCCGCTTCACGCCCGCGTGGCCGAACTGGGCGGGCATTTGCGCACCGGGCTCGAAGACACGTTCTATCTGCCCGATGGCAGCCGGGCTGCGGGCAACGGCGCACTGATCTCGGCACTGGCCGATACCGCGCGCGCGGCAGGGCGCAAGCTGGCCTCGGCGGACGAGGCGCGCCGGATCTGGGGGCTGGGATGAGCGGAGAATGCGGAGCGGGGGGCCGTCTGCCCCCCGCGCCCCCCGAGGATATTTGGAGATTAAAGATGGGGGCGCGATCGTGGCGGTTCTGACATCCCTGCTGGACGAAGGCGCGCGCGCGGCCAATGCGGCGGCGATGGCGGACGCCATGGCGCCCGTCACGGCGGTGCGCGATGCGGTCGAGGCGGCGGCGGAAGGCGCGCGTGCACGGGCGGAATCGCGCGGGCAATTGCTGCCGCGCGAAAGGCTGGCGCTGCTTCTGGACCCCGGCGCGCCTTGGCTGGAGCTGTGCCCCTATGCCGGATGGAAACGCTATGGCGACCGAGACGGGACCGGGGCGGGGGCCGGGGCGATCGGCGGGATCGGGCGGATCTGCGGGCGGTCCTGCGTGGTGGTGGTCGACAATTCCGCGGTCAAGGGCGGAACGGTAACGCCCGACGGGCTGGCCAAGAAGCTGCGGCTGCAGGAAGTGGCGCTGGAAAACCGGCTGCCGCTGGTCAGCCTGAGCCAGTCGGGCGGCGCCAATCTGCAATATGCGCATGAAGTCTTCATCCCCGGCGGGCGCGGCTTTGCCAATCAGGCGCGGCTGTCGGCGCGTGGCATCCCGCAGGTGACGGTGGTGCATGGCTCGGCCACGGCGGGGGGCGCCTATCAGCCGGGCCTGTCGGATCACGTGATCATGGTGCGGGGTCAGGCGACGATGTATCTGGCCGGCCCGCCGCTGCTGAAGGCCGCGACCGGCGAGGTGGCAACCGATGAAGAGCTGGGCGGGGCTTTGATGCATACGCAGGTTTCGGGCGTCGGAGATTATCTGGCCGAGGACGATGCCGACGGCATCCGGTTGGCGCGCGACGTGATCGCGGCGCTTCCCTGGCCCGAAGACGCGCCAACCGTGGCTTTCGCGCCGCCGCTCTATCCCGCGGCGGATCTGGCCGCGCTGGTGCCCGCCGATGCCAAGCAGTCCTATGATTGCCGCGAGATCATCGCGCGGCTGGTGGATGGCTCGGACTTTCTCGACTTCAAGCCGGGTTACGATGCCGCGACAGTT
The DNA here is from genome assembly GCF_017303295.1 of Rhodobacter sp. NTK016B. Taxonomy (GTDB): domain Bacteria; phylum Pseudomonadota; class Alphaproteobacteria; order Rhodobacterales; family Rhodobacteraceae; genus Pararhodobacter. The sequence goes on from NZ_JAFKOK010000001.1 coordinate 336,713, forward strand.
TGCGGGCAGGCGCGGATCGAAGGGCACGCGGTGGGCATCATCGGCAACAATGGCCCGATCACCGCCGAGGGCGCAGCGAAGGCGGGGCAATTCATCCAGCTTTGCGATCAGGCGGGGATGCCCCTGCTGTTTTTGCACAACACGACCGGCTTTCTGGTCGGCACCGAGCCCGAGCGCGCGGGGATCATCAAGCATGGCTCGAAAATGATCCAGGCGGTGGCGAATGCGCGGGTGGCGAAGCTCTCGGTCGTGGTCGGGGGCAGCTATGGCGCGGGCAATTACGCGATGTGCGGGCGCGGCTTCGATCCGCGCTTCCTGTTCGCCTGGCCGAATGCGCGGACCTCGGTCATGGGACCGGCGCAGGCGGGCCAGGTGATGCGCATCGTGTCGGAAGCCAAGATGCGCCGCGCCGGTGCGGTTGATGACGCCAAGCTGGACGCGCTGGAACAGGGGACCACGGCGATGCTGGCCGAGGCGACGACGGCACTGGCCTCGTCCGCGCGGCTGGAAGACGACGGGATCATCGCGCCCGAGGCCACGCGCAACGTCCTGGCGCTGGTTCTGGGCGTGATCGCGGGCGAAGACGCGCGGGTAACGCGCGAGACCACGTTCGGGGTGGCGCGGCTATGAAGATCCTGATTGCCAACCGGGGCGAGATTGCCCTGCGGGTCATGCGCACCGCCCGCGCCCTGGGCTATGGCTGCGTGGCGATCCACACGCCGGACGAGCCCTCGGCGCCGCATGCGCGCGCGGCGGATCTGGCGCGGGTCGTGCCCTCGTATCTGGACGGGGCGGCGATCGTTGAGGCCGCGCGCGCAAGCGGCGCGGCGATGGTCCATCCGGGCTATGGCTACCTGTCCGAAAATGCAGACTTCGCGCGGGCCTGCGCAAAGGCCGGGCTGGTCTTCATCGGCCCCTCGCCCGAGGCGATCGCGCTGATGGGCGACAAGGGTCGCGCCAAGGAGGCCGCGCAGGCGGCTGGCGTCCCCTGCCTGCCCGGCGGCGACGCCAGCGATGCGGGTGCCATCGGCCTGCCGCTGATGGTCAAGGCGGCGATGGGCGGTGGCGGCAAAGGGATGCGGCTGGTCACGCGCGACGCCGATCTGTCTGAGGCGCTGGAACGCGCGGCGTCCGAAGCCGCCAAGAGCTTCGGCGACGGACGGCTGATCGTCGAGAAAGCGCTGCTCGACCCGCGCCATGTCGAGGTGCAGATCTTCGGCGATAGCCATGGCAACGTGGTGCATCTGGGCGAGCGCGACTGCTCGATCCAGCGCCGCCATCAGAAGGTGGTCGAGGAAGCGCCTTCGCCCGCCGTCGATGCCGATCTGCGCACACGGATGGGCGCGGCGGCCATCGCGCTCGCCCGCGCCTGCGATTATGTCGGTGCGGGGACGGTGGAATTCCTGCTGGAAGACGGCGAGTTTTGGTTTCTGGAAATGAACACCCGTCTGCAGGTCGAACATCCGGTGACCGAGGCGGTGACCGGGATCGACCTTGTCGACTGGCAGATCCGCGTCGCGCGGGGCGAGGCGCTGCCGCTTACGCAAGACGAGATCGCGCTAAACGGCCATGCCATCGAGGTCCGGCTCTATGCCGAGGACCCGGCGCAGGACTTTCTGCCGCAGACCGGGCGCGTGCTGCGCTGGCAACCCGGGCCGGGCCTGCGCTCGGACGATGCGCTGGCCGAGGGGATCGAGATCGGCGCGGGCTATGACCCGATGCTGGCCAAGCTCATCGCCCATGGCCCGGATCGTGAAACCGCGCGGATGCGGCTGGCCGAAGGGTTGGATCACACGGCGCTTCTGGGTCTTGGCAGCAACCTGTCCTTCCTGCGCGGCGTCGTCGGGCATCCGGTTTTTGTCGCAGGCGCCGCCACGACCGCCTTCCTGATCCGCGATGCCGCACCCGACGCCGTGTCGCTGCCCGATCCCGCGCTTCTGGCACTCGCCGTATTGGTGCTGGCGGGCGCCCCCGCGCCGCGTTTCGGCTTCACCACCGGCCCCGCCCCTGTCCTGACCCGGCGCTTCGAGATGGGGGGCAGCACTCATTCCGTTACCCTGACGCTCGACGGCGCGACAGCGCGTCTGCCCGATGGACGCGCCGTGACGCTCGAAACCCGCGAGCCGGGCCAGATCCGCGCGCGCATCGACGGCGTGGCGCGCGCCCTGCCCTGCGTCACCGCGGGCGCGACGGTTTATTTGGGCGACCTGATCCTGCGCGATGTCACTCTGGCCCCCGCCGAGACGCGCGAGACGGGCGGCGACGGACGCGTGCTGGCACCGATGGCGGGCAGCGTCACGGCCCTGTCGGTGGCCGAGGGCGACAGCGTGGCCCAAGGACAGACGCTTGCCGTGCTTGAAGCGATGAAGATGGAACATCCGCTGCGCGCCCCGGTTTCGGGCCGGATCGCGCGGCTGTCGCTGGCCCACGGGGCGCAGGTTCGCGCGCGCCAGCTTCTGATCGAAATCGACCCGCAGGAGGACCCATGATCGAACTGTGGCACAGCAAGGATTCGCGCTCGCTGCGCGTTCTCTGGACGCTGGAAGAGCTGGGGCTGGACTATCGGCTGCACACTCTGCCCTTCCCGCCGCGCCTGCACGACCCGGATTTCACGCAGATCAACCCGCTGGGCACCGTGCCCTATCTCACCGATGGCGAGACACGGATGACCGAATCCAGCGCCATCGTTCATTACCTGACGCGCGTTTACGGCGCGGGCATGCTGGATGTGGCGCCCGGTGATCCGGCCTATGGCGACTGGCTGAACTGGATGTACCACGCCGATGCCACGCTGACCTTCCCGCAGACGCTGGTGCTGCGCTACGGTCGGTTCGAGCCGGCCGAGCGGCGCCAGAAACAGGTGGTCGAGGATTACACGCAATGGTTCTTCTCGCGCCTGAAACTGGTGAACGCGCGGCTCGACGGGGCCGAGTATCTGTGCGCCGGGCGCTTCACCGCCGCCGATATCACGGTGGGCTACGCGCTCTATCTGGCGGATGTCATCGGGCTTGGCGCGCATCTGAAACCGCAGACGCGCGGCTGGCTTGAGCGGATCACCGCGCGCCCGGCTTTCGCGCGCGCCAATGCCCATGGCACAAGCTTCGCGGAGTAGCCCATGCAATTCGACCTGACCGACGAGCAGCGCACGATCTATGACGCCGCTTTCCGCTACGGCGAGGCCGAGCTGCATCCGCTTTTCGCGCGTATGGACGATGACGACTGGTACCCGCCGCAGCTGATGCGCAAGCTGGGCTCGGACGGCTATCTGGGCTTGACGGCGCCGGTTGAGCAGGGTGGCGCGGGGATGGACCTGCTGTCGGCGGGGCTGGTGGGCGAGGCCTTCGGTTACTGGAACACCAATGCCGCCTTCATCTGGGGGCCGCATGAAAATCTTTGTCTCAACAACCTGTTGCGCAACGGCACGCCCGAACAGATTGCCCGTTTCGCGCCCGGCCTGATCTCGGGCGAGACGATTGGCGCACTGGGCCTGACCGAACCGGGCGCGGGCTCGGACGCGCTGGGGTCGATGGCACTGAAGGCGGTGCGCGACGGCGACGATTACGTGCTCAACGGGCGCAAGATGTTCATCTCGAATGGGCCGGTTGCCGATGTCGTGCTGACCTATGCCAAGACCGACCCGGCCAAAGGTGCGCGCGGGATTTCGGCCTTCATGGTCGAAACGGACACGCCCGGATTCTCGGTTGCGCAGACGCTGACCAAGATGGGCTGGCGCGGCTGCCCCACGGGCGAATTGGTGTTCGACGACGTGCGCGTCCCGGCCGCGAACCTGCTGGGGGCCGAGAATGGCGGCGTCGGCATCGTCATGTCGGGCCTCGATATCGAGCGGGCGTTTCTCGGCCTGCCCTATATCGGCGCAGCGCAACGCTGTCTGGACCTGTCGCTGGATTACGCCGCGACGCGGCGGCAATTCGGCCGGGCGATCGGGACTTTCCAGATGATCCAGTCGCATCTGGCCGAGATGGCCGTCGCCATCGAGAGCGCTCGAAGCTACAACTATCAGGCCCTCGCCGCCTGTGATGCCATGAACCGCGGTGACGGTGGCCGCGGATCGATCCACCGGCTCTGCGCGGGGGCGGTGCTGCACGGGGCGGCGATGATCGCCAGGGTCACCGATCTCGCGGTGCAGATCCATGGCGGCTCGGGCTTCGTGTGGGAAACCGAGGTCAACCGCCACTACCGCAATGCTCGCATCGCGTCGCTTGGCGGTGGCACCACCGAGGTCCGCAAGATCATCATTGCCGAGGAACTGTTCCGCGCCCGCGGGCTGAAGCTGTCCTAAAGGCGAAACCCCACGGCAAAAATCACGGGCGACCAGAAGCGCCGGCGCCCTCTCCCGGTTATTCTGCCGCCGTGACGGCGCTATGATCCTCGGGCCGCAAGACCCGTGAATGACGGCACCAGAATGCCCCCGCTGCACGTGAAGGGTTGCCTTGCTTCCGGGGCCCGTCATCCATCGCAATGACCGACCCGTGACCGCGCGCGGCATTCTGCTTCACGCAGGAGCCGCAGCCAAAGCGATGAACCAGAGCCAATGGCATTGAAGGATGCGGGCCGCCTGCGCCTTGTCCGGTTCAACAAACCTCGGGTGCCCGGACGATGCCGCGTGCGACCCGCGGCGGGATCGCGCCGCCCTGGTCGACCGTGGTCCCCGGCGCGCCAACGCCACTGACCACGCTCGCTTGCGCGCGCTCTGTTCGCCCCGCTTCCTGGGTACCGGCAGGCCCGGCGCCCGTCTCTTCCTCCGCGCGCCGGATCGCGACGTCGTTCTGCTTGACCCAGTGCAGCGCGTCATCGGCGTCGCGCAGGCTGCTTTCCAACGCCATCGTCGCCGGAACATAGAGCACACAACCTATCAGCAGCGCGGGCTGATAGACCTGATCATCGGCGGTGACCGGCGGCATCGTCGCGACCGCGCGGTGGATCCGTTCGGCCAGCGCGCTCAGTGCGGGCTCGGTCAGGTTGGGCACCGCGATCATGAATTCATCCCCGCCCAACCGCGCCACATGCGCGCCGCGTGCCTGCTCGCCCGCCTTGCCAATCTCGCCTTCGATAACCGCTGCAACATCGCGCAGCAGGGCGTCACGTTCGCGGTGACCGAAACGGTAATCGGCGGTCTTGAACCGGTCGAGATCGCACAGCATCAGCCCCGCCACATCGGCCTTCAGCCCAGCCATCGCCACCTCGAACCCCTTGCGGTTGAGCAGCCCCGTCAACGCATCCTGCCGGCTCATCGTCTGGACGCGCCGCAACTCGCGCGCGATGAAGATGCCCAGAATGAAGGTGATCTGGAACATCCCCCAACCCAGCCCGCCGAACAGTAGGCCGATCAGCGCGGCCTCGTCGGCATCGGGCGCGAGCAGCGTGGCATAGATCCACCCCGCGCCCATCGGCAGAACCAGCGCGCCCCCGGCCATCAGCCGCAACGCCCGACCAGCGGGTCCCGGCAGGAACAGCGGTGAGAACAGGCTGCGGTCGCGCAGCCGCAGCGCCGCCGAAAGCGTCAGAATGAAACCACACAAGGTAGACCAGAGCGACAGATCGCCGTCCCACAACGCGCCCGCCATCGCCAGATCCACAACCGCAACATTGGTCATTGCCAGCAGCGCGGTGACGAACAGCGCCGAGACCAGCCGGTTCTGGCGCGCACTCAGCACCGCCAGCGCACAGGTGGCGATGAAGATCAGCGACTTGGTCGAGACATGGCCGTTCAAGCCCAGTTGCGACAGCTCGGCCGCCTGCAGGGCCGCATCGGCGGAACCGCCCAACAGCCCGGTGAAACGGTCTGCCAGCACCAGCCCGCTGCCCAACGTAATGGCCGCGGCGAGCGTGGTGCGCAGTACACGCGACGGCACGCGACCGGGATACGACAGGAAGGCCAGCGCGAGATAGGCCAGCGCGGTGGGCAGGGCCAGAGCCGGCCGGTCCGAGCCAGACCCCGCCATCAGGTTGGCCCCGAAGCCCAGCGTCACCAGCAGCATCACCACGATCGGTGCGCTGCGGGACAGACGGTCGCTGACACGTTGCGGCATGGCGATGCCCCCTTTTGACTGTGTCTCAGGGATAAAGACCACGGCTTAACAACCGATGAAGCTGTGGTAGCGAGCACCCGACCATTGTTCTTGATATTGAAACAATCCGGCCTGCGGCCCGCTCCCACGCTTTAGTAGCCGAACAAACATCCTCCTTGCGCCCCAATAGCCGGGCGGAACGCGCCGATCCGCCGCATTCGCGAAAAAAAGACGGGTGTGGGCGCTAACGTCTTCGTGCCGCCATTGTCGTGACCCATTCGCCCGCGTATCCCTTTGACCAACAGTCAATTCAGAGGGGACCCGCCATGCGCGCCACCAGAACCGTCCAGAAGATCCTCGCCAATTACGAAGGCGAAACCCCCGGCGTGAAGGCCAATCTGTGCCGCATGCTGATGCAGGGCAAACTGGGCGGCACGGGCAAGATGATCATCCTTCCCGTGGACCAGGGATTCGAGCACGGCCCGGCCCGCTCGTTCGCGCCCAACCCGGCGGGTTACGACCCGCATTATCACTACCAGCTGGCGATCGATGCCGGCCTCAACGCCTACGCCGCCCCGCTGGGCGCGCTGGAAGCGGGCGCCGACACGTTCGCGGGCCAGATCCCGACGATCCTGAAGGTCAACTCGTCCAACTCGGTGATGTCGGACACGGCGGGCAAGAACCAGGCCGTGACCGCTTCGGTCGATGACGCGCTGCGCATCGGCGCCTCGGCCATCGGCTTCACCATCTACCCCGGCTCGGACATGGCGCTCGACATGTTCGAAGAGATCGTCGAGATGCGCCGCGAGGCTGCGGCCAAGGGCGTGGCGACGGTGATCTGGTCCTATCCGCGCGGCGAAGGCATCACCAAAGAGGGCGAAACCGCGATCGACGTCGCCGCTTATGCCGCGCATATGGCAGCACTTCTGGGGGCGCATATCATCAAGATCAAGCTGTCGACCGACCACATCATGCAGCCCGAGGCCAAGAAGGTCTACGAGAAGGAAGGGATCGACATCTCGACCCTGCCCGCGCGCGTGAAGCATTGCGTGCAATCCTCGTTCAACGGGCGCCGGATCATCGTCTTCTCGGGCGGCGCCGCGAAGGGCACGGATGCGGTCTATGACGACGCCCGCGCGATCCGCGACGGCGGCGGCAACGGCTCGATCATCGGCCGCAACTCGTTCCAGCGCTCGCGTGAAGATGCGCTGGCGATGCTGGGCAAGCTGGTCGATATCTATCGCGGCAAAGCCTGAACGCGCGCCGGATTTCTGCAGATCGAGAGGGGGGCTTTCTGCCCCCCTTTTTGCCTGTCGGCAAATTCACCCCCCGAGGATATTTGGGGATTAAAGATGGGGCCTTAATGCCCCGTTAACCCTGCATCTTTGTTCTCTAAATATTCTCGGGGGAGTCCAGAGGGGGCAGACAGCCCCCTCTGGCCGAGTTCAATCAGAGGGCGCGCCAGCCGGGGGATCGAGCAGCGCGTCGATGAGGCGGGCGCTTTCGGCGGTGGCGCTTTGCAGCCGGCTGAGAAGCCTCTCGAGATCCTCGCTTCCGGTCTCGCGCAGAACGAGAGCGCAGGCGCCCTCGCCCAGCGCCTCGGGGTCGAGCACGCGGTCGGCCAGCAACCGTGTCGCGCCATGCAGGTGCCACAACAGCCGGTAGGCCGCGAGGATCGCGCTTTCCGCCGCGCCATCGATCAGGCCCGCGCGTTTCCCGGCGCTGAGCTGGGCTTCGATCCGGCGGGCGGGCGAGGCCGATTGCAGGGCCAGCGTCTGGGCCAGCAGCTCGATATCCTGCAGCCGCCCTGCCCCGTTCTTCGCGTCGAGCGCGCCCTCCGATGGCTTGGCCGATCTCAGCCGCGCGCGCATGGCGGAGACATCGGCGCGCAGCGTCTCGCCCTTTGCCTTCTCGGCCAGCAGGTCGCGGCGGAAGGCTTCGACCTCGTCGCCCAGCGGCACCGAGCCCGCAACACGCCGCGCGCGGGTCAGCGCCAGATGTTCCCAAGTCCAGGCCTCGCCCGACTGGTAGCTCTTGAAAGCGCTGAGCGCGGTCGCCACCGGACCCTGCCGCCCCGAGGGACGCAGGCGCATATCGACCTCGTAGAGCCGTCCCTGCGCCATCGGCGCCGACAGCGCCGTCACCATCGCCTGCGTCAGCCGCGCGAAATAGGCGCGCGCGCCCAAGGGCCGGGGCCCTTCCGAACTTTCCTGACCATCCGCGTCGTAGATCACGATCAGGTCGAGATCCGAAGTCGCGTTGAGCCGCCCGCTGCCCAGCGATCCCATCCCCAGCACGACCGCACCGCGTCCGGGTGCGGGGCCGTGCTTGCGGGCGAATTCGGCGCCGACCACCGGCCAGATCGCGGCCAAAACGGCATCGGCCAGATCGGCATATTGCTTGGCCGCTTCGAAGCTATCGATCAGGCCGCGCAAATGGTGAACACCGATGCGGAAATGCCAGTCCTTCATCCAGGCACGGGCGGAGTCGAGCCGGGCCTCGTAATCGGGTTCGCTATCGAGCCGCGCGATCAATCCCTGTGTCAGCTCGTCGCGTCCCGGCCATTCCGAGAAGAAGCGCCCGGCGATCACCGCCTCGAAGACCTCGGCATTGCGCGACAGGTACTGGCCCAGAGCAGGCGCGGTCGACAGGATATCGCCCAGAAGGTCGATAAGCGTCGGATTGGCTTCGAACAGCGAGAATAGCTGCACGCCCGCGGGCAGACCGGCAAGGAAGCGGTCGAAATTGACGATGGCATCGTCGGGCACGGGGGCCTTGAGCAGCCGGTTCAGGATCTCGGGTTCGAGCCGGGCGAAGATGTCCTGCGCGCGGTTCGACCGCAGCGCCGGATAGGCGCGCCAGCCCTGCACGATTCCGCGCTGCTGGTCGCTCAGCACCGGGCGCGGGGTGGATGCCTGCGGCGCGGCGCCGGTTTCGCCGGGTTGGAAGAAATCCTCGGTCAGATCGGTGACGGCTTCGAGCCGCGCGCGCAGATCCTTGCGGAAAGCGTCGGTATCGCCCTGCCCCGAGAACCGCGCGAGGCGGTCCCATTCCTCGGGTGTGCGCGGCAGGATCTGGGTCTGCGCGTCATGCACCATCTGCAGCCGGTGTTCGAGCTCGCGATGCGCGCGGTAGGCGTCGGTCAGTTGCGTGGTGACGGCTTCGGGCACCCAGCCCTTGTCCGCGAGCGCGGCCAGCGCGCCCACCGTGTCGCGGTGGCGCAACGCCGGGTCGCGACCGCCTGCAATCAACTGGCGGGTCTGGGTGAAGAACTCGATCTCGCGGATCCCGCCGCGTCCCAGCTTGAGGTTATGCGATTCCAGCGCGAGCGGCCCTGACAGGCCCTTATGCTCGCGGATCCGGCGGATCATATCATAGGCGTCCTCGATCGCCCAGAAATCCAGATGCCGGCGCCAGACGAACGGGCGCAGCACCTCCTGAAACTTCGCGCCGGCCTCCAGATCGCCCGCGCAGGGCCGCGCCTTGATCCAGGCCGCGCGCTCCCACGTCCGGCCAAGGCTTTCGTAATACCGCTCGGCCGCGTCCATCGAGATACAGACCGGGGTGACCGAGGCGTCGGGCCTGAGCCGCAAATCGGTGCGGAAGACATAGCCCTCGCCCGTGGGGTCGTTCAGCATCGCCGAGGCCTTGCGCGTGGCGCGGATGAAGGCCTGCCGCGCCTCGTGCCAGTCGTCGGGATCGAAGCGGCTTTCGTCAAACAGGCAGATCAGGTCGATATCGGACGAATAATTCAGCTCACCTGCGCCCATCTTGCCCATCGCGAAAGCCACCATGCCCGCGCCGTGTTCCTCGTCCCCCGGCTGCGCGCCGGGGATTTTCTTGCGGCGGATTTCCTCGGCCAGATGGGTGGCGAAAGCGCGGTGGACGGCGGCGTCCGCAAAGCGGGTGAGCGCGCCGGTCACCTCTTCCAGCGACCACAGGCCGCCCAGATCGGCAAGCGCCACCAGCAGCGCGACGCGCCGCTTGCCCAGCCTCAGCGCCGATCCTGTCTCGGCAGGTCCCTGCGGCTTGAGGGCGGCCATGATGCCCGCCATCGCCGCTTCGGGGCCCTGCGCGAGCGCGGCGCGCAGCCAGTCGGCGTCACGCTCGATCAGGCCCTTCAGGAACGGGCTGCAGCCCGCCGTGCCGCCCAAGAGATCGCGCAGTTCGGGGGCAAGGTCGGCAAAGGTCTGCGCAATATCCGCTGCCGCGTCGGGGTCGAAGGGCAGAGGCATGCGTGCGAGTCGGTTCGAAAAATCTCCCATCCGGTGATTTGCGCCGGGCCGGGCGGGAAGGTCAATGATCAGACCAGCGCCGCGCCTTCGCCATCGCCCTGCAGATCGCGCAGCGCCATGGGGGCCGAGGCGGTGACGATGAAGCCCTCGATCGCCGCGCCCCGGTCGTGGCGCAGCACCGCGCGCTCAAGCCGGATGGCGGTGAAACCCGCCGCCGCCAGCACGCCCTGCAGGTAATCCTGCGAATGGGCGAAGCGGCGGCTTTCGCGCAGCGTGAGCGGCGCCTCGCCCGCCTCGGCGCTGAAGGCCAGCACGCCGCCCGGCGCCAGCGAGCCCGCGCACCACGCGACGATGCGTTCCAGCGCACCCAGATAGACGAAGACATCGGCGGCAAGGATCAGGTCGTAGGGCGCGCCGATTTCCAGTGCGGACAGGTCGGCCTTTTGCAGCCGGTCGTAGAGCCCCTTGGCCTGCGCCTGCGCCAGCATCGCGCCCGACAGATCGCAGCCTTCCAGCCAGTCGACCGAGCCGCGCAGCACCTCGCCCGCAAGCCCGGTGCCGCAGCCCAGATCCATCGCCCGCCCGAAACGCCGCCCGGGATGCGCGCGTGTCAGCGCGTCGCGCAGAAGCCACGGCGCGCGGTAGCCCAGCTTGTCGACCAACGCGGTGTCGAAACGCTCGGCATACTGGTCGAACAGAGCCTCGACGAAGGCCTGCGGAATCGTCTCGACCATCGGCACCTTGCGCGCGAGGTCGCGTTTCAGCCCGGCGCCCAGCCGGTCGGCGGGATCGGCGGCGGTGGCGCGGTCCCATGCGGCGCAGGCCTCGTCCAAGCGGCCCTCGGCTTCCAGCCATTCGCCCAGCCGGAACCAACCCGCCGCCCAGAGCGGCGCGAGGTCCAGCGCCTGTGCCAGAAGCTCGGCCGCGCCGGCCCGGTCGCCGCCCGCTGCCAGTGCTTCGGCGAATTCGTACCGCCGATCCACGATCAGATCGCCCGAGGTTGACGCCCAAGCCGCCATGGTCTGCCATGTCCAAAAGGGGGAGCCGGGGGCATTGCCTGCCCCGCGCGGGACCCGGAAACACCGCCTGTCAGGCGCGGTGCAGCGCGCAGATAGGGCCGCGCCGCGCGCCGGTCAAGACGGGATGAAGCGGGGCCTTGCGATTACCGCCCAGCCTGCCACATTGACCGCAGCGAAGGAGCGGAACATGCGCAAATTTTTCAAGCGGCTGGGCTGGATTCTGGTGGCGATCGTCGTTGTGCTGGCTGCGGTGGGGCTATGGAAACGCGAAGAGGTCGCGCGTCTCTGGGCGGTAAATTCGCTGTTTGACGCCGACCGCATCGTCGAGAACTTCTCGCATATGGACACGCTGTTTCTGTCCGCTACGCTCGATGGCGGCACGCCCTCGGTATTGCCGCAGGGCCCCGAAGCGACGATGCCCGAGGGGCTCGAGGCGTGGATGACGCAACGCGCGGTGACCGGCATGGTGGTGCTGCATGACGGCGCCGTGGTGTTCGAGGACTACCGCCTTGGCACCGGGCGCGAGGATCTGCGCGTCTCGTGGTCGGTGGCGAAAAGCGCGCTGTCGCTGCTTCTGGGGACGTTGGTCGCCGATGGCACGATCCCCGATCTGGACGTCCCCGTCACCGATTACGCGCCCGAATTGCGCGGCTCGGCCTATGCGCGCGCGACGATCCGGCAGGTGCTGCAGATGCAGTCGGGCGTGGCCTTCGACGAGGATTATCTGGACTTCTGGTCCGACATCAACCGCATGGGCCGGGTGCTGGCCATGGGCGGCTCGATGGACGGCTTTACCATCGGCCAGACCGGGCGACGCGGACCGCCGGGCAGCGACTGGGCCTATGTTTCGCTCGACACGCATGTGATCGGCATGGTCATTCGCGGCGCCACCGGACGCTCGATCCCCGAATTGATGGATGAGCGCCTGCTGCGCCCGCTGGGGCTGGAGCGCGACGGCTATTACGTCACCGATGGCGACGGCGTGGCGTTCGTTCTGGGCGGGCTGAACCTGACCACCCGCGACTATGCGCGGCTGGGCCTTTTGGTCGCGCAGAACGGCGCGTGGCAGGGGCGTCAGCTGGTGCCCGCCGACTGGATCGCGGAAAGCACCGCGCCGGGCGCCTTCGAAGCCGAGCTGGGCACGGGCTACGGCTATCAATGGTGGTTGCCGCCCGAGGCCGAGCCGGGCGAGATCTGGGCGCGCGGCGTCTACGGACAGGAAATCTGGATCGACCGCCCGCGCGGCGTGGTGATCGCCGTCAATGCCGCCGACCGGGGTTTCTCCACGCGCGAGGTCACGCTTGAGAAGATCGCGCTGTTTCGTGCCATCGCCCGCGCGCTGTCGCCCGATCCGACCTGACAGGCCTCGCAAACCGGCCCGCTGACGACAACAAGGCCGCGTGAACAGCCGACACATCGGGGCTAATCCGTGTTAGGATTGCCTTACGCTCGAGAGACGCGATGCTCCGGATTATTCCGGTCAGACCGACACCCCATGAGCACGCTTGCTCTGTGCCCCTGCCACGAGCAAACGGACCCGCGAGACACCATACTCCATTCCTTGCCCCGAGGGCCAAAGCCTTGATGCCGACACCCAGACCTGCACGCCCCTTCCCAACCGCTGAAACCGGCCCCGACGGCAAGGTGACACCATGATCAAGGAAGCCTCTCTCAACGTCCTTGGCGGTGCGCTCGAAGAATGTTCGCGTGACCCGCTCACCGGTTTCTTTCGCTCGGGCTGCTGCGATACGGGGCCGCAGGATCATGGCCTGCACACCGTCTGCGCCGAGATGACCGCCGAATTCCTCGCGCTGTCGAAATATCTCGGCAACGACCTGTCGACGCCGCGCCCGGAATACGGTTTCGCCGGCCTCAAACCCGGCGACAGCTGGTGCCTGTGCGCCGGGCGGTTCCTGCAGGCGCATGAAGAAGGCGCCGCCCCGCGCCTCCGGCTGCGCGCGACGCATCTGCGCACGCTCGACATCGTGCCGCTTTCGGTGCTGCGTCTCTACGCCACCGACGAACCGCTGAGCTGAACGCCTGATGCGAAAACCGCGCGCAACCCTGAGGCTGCGCGCGGTCTCGCTTGCGGACAGGAAAGACTTGGGCGGATCAGTAACGCTCCATCCCCAATGCAACGGGCACGAGGCAATCGGACGAGCCGGTCTCGCCGGCGTGCTGGATCGCGACATAGGTATCACCCGAATCCACGAGGTCGCTGACATCGTGGACCACATGATCCCACAGCTGCGCATACGAGCCGCCAGCATCACCGTTCCAGTCGCCATCGGTACGCCGCGTTGACAGCGGGCCCGAGATATAGGTCCCGTTCACCTGCACGCTTTCATCTGCCACCGCAGAACTCAGTGTCAGGCCGGGATTGCCGTACTGACCGTCGGACTGAGCAAAATGCAGGATCGTCGAATAGCTGTTGCGCGCGGCCCAGGGCGAAGCGGCGTTCACGCTCAGCCCGTCGTAGCTGTAGAACATCTGCCCCGCCATCGGCCGGTCGTAGAGCGAGACATAGCGGTCGCCCGTGGTGATCACGAAGAGCGAGGCTCCGTTGATCGACGGATGGACGACGTTGCCCCAGGGCAGACTGCCATCCGTACGCCCAAAGGCCCATGCAGGTACCGTCAGACCATAGGTTCCGTTGCCGGTGATGATGTTCCGGCCGACCCAAGCGCGGTAAACGGTATTATAGGTACCGCCCCAGCACGGGGTCGAACCCTGCCCGACCTGCGTGCCGGTCACGCGGTAAAAGCCCGAGCGGTTGGGATAGAGCCGCTGAATATACAAGATCCGCTGGCCCGGTCCGGGAGTGCCCGAGGTGATGATGTTCCAGTACAGATAACCGTTGCGTACCGTGGCCCCGGACGGAATGCCCGAAATCTCGATTGCGCCATAGCCGCGATTGCGCAGCCCGACCCCGCCACTGTAGAGCGCCGAATCTGTCCAATACTGGATCCAGCGCATCCAGCCGACCTCGTAAACCGCGTTGGTCGACGTGTCGGGTATTGTTGTCGTGCCGTCCTGCGCCGCAGCCGGGGTGGCGGTCAGCCCGGCGGCAAGAAGTCCGGCCCCCAACACGCTGGCGCCGATCAATCTGACCCGCCTGAAATTCGCGGCGGCAAGGTGAAGGCTTTTGCGGAAAATGCTCATACCGATCTCCTTCTTTCAAAATGACATTGACCTAGCGTCACCCAAGCCACCGATTCGCAAAAGCCGTTACGAAAATGCCGAAGGAAATTATACTGAATGTTCGCGGTTTGATCTCAAATTGTGAACAATTATCGACGCATTTATTGCACAAGCGTAGCGTAATTCACGCCATCTGCCGGACAATGCGCATTCTAAAAGTGGTGGAGGAGGAACGAAAATCTCGTATAACGTGTGCGTGCGCGCTCTGTAGATCTTCGCGCCCTGTCGCGACAAGACGGCGCGCCGCGCCTTCGGGACCTTGCCAAGACGGTGGACGAAGCGCATGTCAGGCCCATGATAGAACCGCGCTTTCCGATTACGCCCGAACAGATCGACCTTGTCGTGACCGAGTTCTACGCGCTGGTGCGTCAACACCCAGGACTGGGTCCGGTCTTCGCGCGCCATGTCACCGATTGGCCCGCGCACGAGGCCAAGATCGCCGGGTTCTGGCGCAACGCGATCCTGTTCGAGCGCAGCTATGACGGCAACCCGATGCAGGTGCATGCCAAGGCGGGCGATGTGCGTCCCGGCATGTTCGATCCGTGGCTGGGGCTTTTCGACATGGTCCTGCACAAGCACCTGCCGCCCGAAACCGCGACCGCGTGGTCGGCGCTGGCCCACCGGATCGGGCGCAGCCTGCGGGCGGGGCTGGTCCCCAGCGCAACCAAGGGCGTGCCCAACCTGCGCGACGATACGGGCTTCGGCCCGCCGAGCCTGCGCTGAGGCGCGCTGCGTCTGAGACATGCCTCCCGTACCGTTGGTGGCGGCCAAAGCGCGCAGATGCGTTGCCAAGGCCGCCCGCCGATCCGGGAATGTGAAGCTTTAGGGCTTATGCCGCCGGGCTCAGTGTGACGCCCGGGATCATCACCGGGCGGCCATCGGAATTCTCGATCTCGAGATCTCGCACCATGCCCGAGGCGCGATCATAGGTCACGTCCAGCTCCATCCCGCCGCGGCGTGCTTCGACCTCGATATGCGTTTCGCTGGATTCCACCTGAACCGAATCCCAGCCGCCTGACTGGAACTGGTCACGCAGGTGATCGGGATCCAGCGCAGCGGCGGTCTGCGCCAGAACCGGGGCGGCACTCATGGCCGCGAAGGCCAGCGCGGCGGCGGGCAGAAAAGCGGCGATACGGGTCGTCATGTCGGTCTCCAATCTTGGGTCTTTGGCATTGTGTTCGCATCTGCGAATTCAACGCGAACGTGCCCCGACCGTTCCCCCGTCGCCACGCAAAAGGCGGCCCGATGGGCCGCCCTGCGCGTCGTTTCGCCGATCAGATTTTCGCTCAGACCTTCATCTCGACATCGAGATGCTTGGCCACCGTGAAGATGTCCTTGTCGCCCCGGCCCGAAAGGTTGATGACGATGATGTGGTCCTTGGGCAGGTCCGGCGCGATCTTCATCACATGCGCCAGCGCGTGCGAGCTTTCCAGCGCGGGAATGATCCCCTCGGTCCGGCAGCAGAACTGGAACGCATCCAGCGCCTCGTCATCGGTGATCGAGACGTATTTCGCCCGGCCGATATCGTGCAGCCAGCTATGCTCGGGCCCGATGCCGGGATAGTCGAGCCCGGCCGAGATCGAATGCCCCTCAAGGATCTGCCCGTCATCGTCCTGAAGCAAATAGGTGCGGTTGCCGTGCAGCACGCCGGGGCGCCCGCCGGTCAGCGAGGCGCAATGCTCCATCCGGTCGTCGACGCCATGGCCGCCAGCCTCGACGCCGATGATATCGACGGACTTGTCGTCGAGGAACGGATAGAAAAGCCCCATCGCGTTCGACCCGCCACCAACGGCGGCGATGATCGTGTCGGGCAGACGGCCCGCGCCTTCGTGCTCTTCAAGCTGCCAGCGGGTTTCGCGCCCGATGATCGACTGGAAATCGCGCACCATGGCCGGATAGGGATGCGGCCCCGCCACCGTGCCGATGCAATAAAACGTGTCGCGCACATTGGTCACCCAGTCGCGCAGCGCGTCGTTCATCGCGTCTTTCAGCGTGCCACGACCCGAGGTCACCGGCACCACTTCGGCGCCCAGAAGCTTCATGCGGAACACGTTGGGCGCCTGACGCTCGACATCGGTCGCGCCCATATAGACGATGCATTCCAGCCCGAACTTGGCACAGACGGTGGCCGTCGCCACGCCGTGCTGGCCCGCGCCGGTTTCGGCGATGATGCGCTTCTTGCCCATCCGCCGCGCCAGCAGGATCTGCCCCAGCACGTTGTTGATCTTGTGCGCGCCCGTGTGATTGAGCTCTTCGCGCTTGAGATACACTTTCGCGCCGCCCAGCTCTTCGGTCATGCGCTCGGCGTAATAAAGCGGCGAGGGGCGCCCGACATAGTGCTTCCACAGATCGTCCATCTCGGCCCAGAAATCCGAGTCGGTCTTGGCCCGCTCGTATTCCGCCTCGAGTTCCAGGATCAGCGGCATCAGCGTCTCGCTGACGAAGCGGCCACCGAAGATGCCGAAGCGGCCCGTCTCGTCGGGGCCGGTCATGAAGGAATTGATCAGGTCGTCTGGCATGGGGTCCCTCGTGTCTCGCTTCTGACTACTCTGTTCCGGTAGCCTGCTGCAATAAGGCAATGACATCGATATAGAGCGCGCGCGGCTCAAAACCCTCGTCGAGAATCTCCTGCCCGCGCGGATCCGAGGTCAGACGCGCAGCCTGCTGCTCGATCACGCGGCGCACACGGTCCAGCGGCGTCATGTTGTCGCTGTCGGTCAGCGCCAGATCCGCGCCCTCTTCCTGCAGGATGCGCAACAGCCCGATCTGGCCACGCCGGGCCACGCGGTGGCACAGCGTCTCCCAGCCTTCAAGCGTGTGCCAGCGCGTTTCGGGCGACAGGCCGTTCTGCAAAAGCCAGCGGAACACGTCGGGGCGCGGCGGCAGCATCGCCTGATCGGCCAGCCGGCGCATCTGAGGCTGAAGATCCACGCCCCCCGCCTGCAAGGCGGCCAGCGTGTCGGGGGTTTCGCACCGTGCATAGGCGTCGATCGGCTGGCTGCCCGCAGGCGGTGCCAGCATAGACGGGTCATCCGTCGGCGGTGCCTCGCGGTTGACATCGGCCCCGGCAGCGATCAGTTCGGCCACGCGCGTGGCCTGACATCCACCAATGGCCTGCCGGAGTTCGATATCCAGTTCGGCCGCGTCGGGCGGGGCCGACAGGCTGCGCCAGCTTCCGACCCCCAACAGAAAGACGAGCGCGACACCGCCGACCCACACGGATCCGCGATAGAACGGCGACGCGCGCCGGCTGTGTTGGGATGGCTCCTCTGGGGACGGTTCCATGCAGGCGAACCTAGCGCCTTGTCCCCGGCGTTCAAGGCGTCAGACGGTCGCCCTTTTTCGCGCGCACGCGCCGGGGTTGTGGCGCCCTGATCAAAGAAATCGAAAAAGCGAAATATTCCTCACATAGGCGTGAAACCTTTTGCGATCTCACGCGTTTGTCAGGAAAGCCCCGCCGCGGCGGTTTCCCGTCCGCAAGCTAAGCCGCCGCGGCGATAAGGGCTGATGATACGGAGATCCCCATGCCCCGCCTTATCGCCCCCCTCACCGCCTGCGCGCTTACCGTTGTGAGCTTCGCTGCACCGGCTTTCGGCAATCCCCCGGCCCCCTCGACCTCGGCCACGCAGCTTTCGGGCAGCGGGCAGGTCGGCATCGTATCGGCGGGATTGCAGGCGAGCGGTCTGATCGTCACCTTCGCGCTGCCCAACGAAAAGTCGGATCCGACCACCCGTCGCGACACGCGTATCGTCACGCCCGCCGATCTGGTCGACCGCGACGATCCCGCCCTGCCCTTCGGCAAGGTCATCGAACGCGAAAGCTGAACGAAGCGCCCTCAGCCCCGCGCGGCGCTGGCGAAACGGGCGATCAGGTCTGCCTGCTTGACGCCCGGTGCGCTTTCGACCCCCGACGACACATCGACTTGCTTCGCGCCGGTCAGCGCGATGGCTTCGGCCACGTTGGCGGGCGTCAGGCCACCGGCCAGCATCCACGGCACCGGCCAGCGCCGCCCGGCAATCAGACGCCAGTCAAAGGCCAACCCGTTACCGCCCGGAAGATGGGCGTTCTTGGGCGGCTTGGCATCGACCAGAAGCATGTCCGCCACCCGGCCATAGGTCGTCAGCGCGGCGAGGTCGGCTTCATCGGCCACGCCCACCGCTTTCATCACCGGCAGCCCGTGGCGCGCGCGCAGGGCCTGCACGCGCTCGGGGCTTTCCTTGCCGTGAAGCTGCAGAATGTCGAGCGGCACCTCGGCCAGTACCGCATCCAGAAACGCGTCGTCGGGATCGACGAACAGCCCGACCCGCGCCAGACCGGGGGGTACCGACAGCGCCAGCGGTCGGGCCTGCAGCGCGCTCAGGTTGCGGGGGGATTTGGGAAAGAAGACGAAACCGCC
Organism: Rhodobacter sp. NTK016B; assembly: GCF_017303295.1. Classification (GTDB taxonomy): domain Bacteria; phylum Pseudomonadota; class Alphaproteobacteria; order Rhodobacterales; family Rhodobacteraceae; genus Pararhodobacter. The sequence continues at coordinate 355,593 of NZ_JAFKOK010000001.1, forward strand.
ATAGCCCGCCTCGGCGGCGACCACGGCGTCGATATCCTGCGGGCGCGTCAGCCCGCAGATCTTGACCCTGACATCAGCCGGCATTGCCTGCTCACGCGTCCTTGTCGTCGAGAATCGCAAGCACCTGATCGCGCGAGCCATTGCCCGGCTTCGTCGTGGCAACCGCGCTGCCGGTGGTGACGGTGGCAGGCGTGCCCTGATCGGCGCGCAGGCGGTCCAGCTCGCGGCGGTTCTGCTTGGCTTCGACCCGGACCGAGCGTTCGCGCAGCCATTCCCAGATCAGACCCAGTACCAGCCCCAGCCCCGCCGCCAGTCCGACGATGATGAACAAAGGCAGGGTGATGGAATAGCCAAAGCCCAGAAACGCGGTCACGGTGTCCGGCCAAAGGGCCAGCGTCACGGGTTCGCGATTAGCCAGCGCGATGGTGACACAGAACAGCAGGACGATGGCAAGGAAGGCGTAGCGAAGGTATTTCATGATCTGGGTTGTCTACTCGTCGTTTGAGGTCTCAAGCCCGTTCAGCCGGTCGCGCAGAAGCTTGCCGGTCTTGAAGAAGGGAACGCATTTCTCTTCCACTTCAACCGTCTCACCCGTCCTCGGGTTCCGCCCCGTGCGCGCATCGCGCTGTTTGACCGAAAACGCACCGAAACCACGCAGCTCGACCCGCTCACCGCGCGACAGCGCTTCGATGATCTCGTCGAAGAAGGTGTTGACGATACGCTCGACGTCCCGCTGGTAGAGATGCGGGTTAGCCTCGGCAAGCTGTTGAATCAGTTCCGAACGGATCATTGCCCCCCCCGAGTGGCTTAAGTTCTGGCAGCTGTCGAGCATCTTCTGCGGATATGGCTTCGACGCTCTGACTATAGACCCTGTTTCAGGCCCGGCAACGAAAACTGCGCAATTTCGCATGTTTGCGCCGTCAATATCGGGGATTGCCTGCGAAACGCAACCCGAGAGCGGCGCGACAGCGACGAATCGGCGGCCTGCCGGCGCCACGTGCAAGCGAGCGCGGCGTCATCGGGTGAGTCGGGCATCGGGCCGGCACGCAGCGCGCGAATTCCCGCACGGCACGGCGTCGGCCATCCGACAAAGGGCCAGAGCAACCGGGCCAAAGAAAAAGCCCCGCTCTCGCGGGGCTTTTCCAAATCGTGACTGTTCGGGCTGTGCCGATCAGTTGTTGCCGCGAAGGGCGGCGCCGAGGATGTCGCCCAGCGACGCACCGGCATCCGACGAGCCGTATTGTTCCACGGCTTCCTTCTCTTCGGCGATCTCACGGGCCTTGATCGACAGACCCAGCTTGCGGGCTTTCGAATCGACCGAGGTGACGCGGACGTCGACCTTGTCGCCGGTGCCGAAGCGCTCAGGGCGCTGGTCGGCACGGTCGCGGGCCAGGTCCGAACGACGGATGAAGGACTTCATGCCGTTGTACTCGACCTCGATGCCGCCGTCTTCGATCGCGGTGACTTCGACCGTGATGATCGAGCCGCGCTTCACGCCGTCAATGGCTTCCGAGAAGGTGTCGGCGCCCAGAGCCTTGATCGACAGCGAGATACGCTCGCGCTCGACGTCGACTTCCAGCACCGCCGCCTGGACCATGTCGCCCTTGCGGTATTGCTGGATGGCTTCTTCGCCGCGCTGATCCCACGACAGATCCGACAGGTGGACCATGCCGTCGATATCGCCGTCGAGGCCGATGAACAGACCGAATTCGGTGATGTTCTTGACTTCGCCTTCGATGGTCGAACCGGCGGGATGCGATTCCGCGAAGACTTCCCACGGGTTGCGCTGGGTCTGCTTGAGGCCGAGCGAGACACGGCGCTTGGCCGAGTCGATCTCGAGCACCATGACTTCGACTTCCTGCGAGGTCGACACGATCTTGCCGGGGTGCACGTTCTTCTTGGTCCAGCTCATTTCCGAGACGTGGACCAGACCTTCGACACCGGGCTCCAGCTCGACGAACGCGCCGTAATCGGTGATGTTGGTCACGCGGCCCTTGTGGACCGAACCCAGCGGGTAGTTGGCTTCCACCGAATCCCACGGATCGGCCTGCAGCTGCTTGATGCCGAGGCTGATGCGGTGGGTTTCCTTGTTGATCTTGATGACCTGAACCTTGAGGTTCTGGCCGATCGACAGGACTTCCGACGGGTGGTTGATGCGGCGCCAGGCCATGTCGGTGACGTGCAGCAGGCCGTCAACGCCGCCCAGATCGACGAACGCACCGTATTCGGTGATGTTCTTGACGACGCCATCCAGAACCTGACCTTCGGCCAGCTTGCCGATGACCTCGGCGCGCTGTTCGGCGCGCGATTCTTCCAGAATGGCACGGCGCGAGACGACGATGTTGCCGCGACGGCGATCCATTTTCAGGATCTGGAACGGCTGCTTCAGACCCATCAGCGGGCCCGCGTCGCGCACGGGGCGCACGTCAACCTGCGAGCCGGGCAGGAACGCAACCGCGCCACCCAGATCGACGGTGAAGCCACCCTTGACGCGGCCGAAGATTGCGCCTTCGACACGCTCTTCTTTCTCGTAGGCTTTTTCCAGACGGTCCCACGCAGCTTCGCGGCGGGCCTTCTCGCGGCTCACCACGGCTTCGCCGCGGGCGTTCTCGACGCGCTCCAGATAAACCTCGACCTCGTCGCCGACGGCGACTTCGGGGGCTTCGCCGGGATTCGCGAATTCTTTCAGCTCGACGCGGCCTTCCATCTTGTAGCCGACATCGATGATGGCCTGGCCCGCCTCGATGGCGATGACCTTGCCTTTAACGACAGTCCCTTCATTCGGGGTGTCGATCTCGAGGCTCTCGTTAAGGAGGGCCTCAAATTCGTCCATAGCAGTGCTCATGCAGATCAGTTCCTTTGGGTTCTGTTTCACTGGCCAGACGGTTGGCTCCGCCGGTCTTTGACTGCCCGGGTCCAAAACCGAAACGGGCGCCACCGGGACGCCCGTTGCAACTCTGCCTCGGGATGGGGGCGGCTATAGCCGCGCGAAGCCTGTCTGGCAAGGGGAAACCCGGCTTTCGGGGTGATCGGCGGGCCGCCGCAAAAGGCCCTTCCCGCCATCCATCCCGGCGCCATGCGCAGGACCCTTTACAAGGCCCTGCCCCGCGCCGCGCCGTCCCTCAGATCCCGAAACAGATCCTGCGGTCGTGATCAGGCACCTATCAGGCCCCGATCAAGCCACACGGGTGACCAGCTCGTCCATCGGGCGGCGCACCTTTTTCATGTCGACCAGCCAGTCGCCCGACATGTCGCGGTAGCCCAGCGGCAACAGCGTCACCGAGCGCAGACCGCGTGCGCGCAGGCCGAGGATCTCGTCGACCTTGTCGGCATCGAAGCCTTCCATCGGCGTCGCGTCGACCGCCTCGAACGCGGCCGCCGTGATCGCCTGCGAGAAGGCGATATAAGCCTGCCGCGCGGCATGGTTGAAATTCTCTTCCGCCGTGCGCGGCAGATACATCGCCTTGAGACGATCATAATAGCCCGTCAGCGCCTCGCTGACCCCGCCCCGCTCAGCGCCGGTCTGCTCGACCACCGCGTCGATGCGCTCTTCGGTGTAGTTGTCCCATGCCGCGAAGACCAACAGATGCGAGCCATCGGTGATCTGCGCCTGATCGAACGCCGCGGCGCGAAGCTGCGCGCGGATTTCGGGATTGGTGACGACGATGATCTCGAACGGCTGCAGCCCGCTCGAAGTCGGCGCAAGCCGCGCGGCTTCGAGGATCCGCTCAAGCGCCTCGTCGGGGACGGCGCGGTTGGGGTCCATTTTCTTGGTCGCATAGCGCCAGTGGAGTTTTTCGATCAGCATTCCGGTCTCCTTTCCCCCGCCTTCGGGGGTGGTATTGTTTTGTGACCGGGTGAATATGTGATACTTGTATCCGGGAACAAGAAGGCACAGATCCGTCACCCGGTCACATCAAGGGAACCGGAACCAAAGGGGTACAGCCATGAAGGACGTCATCCATAACGGCACCACCTGCCAGCGGATCAACGATGTGCTGGCGCGCGTGGGCGACCGCTGGAGCATGCTGGTCGTCTACGCGCTGCGCGACGGGCCGGTGCGGTTCAACACCCTGAAGCGCGAATTGGGCATCTCGCAGCGGATGCTCAGCCTGACGCTGCGCAACCTTGAACGCGACGGGCTCGTTCTGCGCCACTACTACCCCGAGATCCCGCCCCGCGTGGAATACGAACTCACGCCGCTGGGCCACAGCCTGCGCGAGCCGGTGCGCGCGCTGACCGACTGGGCTCTGGCGCATCTCGACCATATCGACGCGGCGCGTGAAAGCTTCGATGCAGGCGCGGCGGCTGACACCGGCGCGTGACGCGCGGTCATCCGAAAACGGAAAGGCTAGGCAGAGTCCGCGCCAGTGCTAAGCTGCTGGCAGGGAGGACCAGCCATGACCATCATTCACAGCACGCATCCCGATGTGCCGCTGCGCAATATCAGCGTGACGGAATGCATCTTCGAAGGCGTCCCTGCGGACCGGATCGTCCTGATCGACGGCCCCAGCGGACGGCAGATGACCGGGCAGGAATTCATCACAGCGGTGAAACGGCTGGCGGGCGGTCTGACCGAAAGCGGCCATGCGCCGGGTGGGTGCGTGGCGATCATGGCGCCCAACATGCCCGAATTCTGCACCCTGTTCCATGCGGTAGCCTGGGCCGGCGGCACCGTCACCCCCGTCAACCCGACCTATACCGCGCATGAGCTGACCCATCAGCTCAACGATGCCGGCGCGACGCTGCTGATCACCGTCGCGCCCTTCCTCGACACGGCGCGCGAAGGGATCAAGGGCACGTCGGTGCAGGAGATCGTCGTCATCGGCCCGGACACCGAAGGCGCACGGGGCCTTGTCGCGCTGATGGGCGCGCCGCTTGAAACGCAGGCGCCAGTCGATCCGGAAACGCATGTCGTGGCGCTGCCCTATTCCTCGGGCACGACGGGGCTGCCCAAGGGGGTGATGCTGACGCATCGCAACCTCGTCACCAATATCGACCAGTCGCTCGCCATCGCGCCGCTTGAACCCGGCGAAACCACGATTGCCTTCCTGCCCTTCTTCCATATCTACGGGCTGCAAGTGCTGATGAATTTCTACCTGTGCCGGGGCGGTACGCTGGTCACCATGCCGCGCTTCGATCTGGAACTGTTCCTGACACTGGCCCAGCAACACCGCACGCCGCGCATGTGGATCGTGCCGCCCGTCGCGCTGGCGCTGGCCAAACACCCGCTGGTCGAAACGTTCGACCTGTCGCATGTCGTGCAGATCAACTCGGCCGCAGCCCCGCTCGGCGCCGATCTGGCCGAGGCGATGGGCGCAAGGATCGGCACGATGGCGACGCAGGGCTATGGCATGACCGAGCTCAGCCCGGTCAGCCATGTCTCGCCCAAGGGCAAGGGCCGCGCCGGGGCCTCGGGCGTGACGATCCCCAACACGCAATGCCGCATCGTCGATCCCGAAACGCTGCAGGACTGCGCGCAGGGGACGGATGGCGAATTGTGGGTGAAGGGGCCGCAGGTGATGAAGGGCTATCTCAACCGCCCCGACGCCACCGCCGACACTATCGTCGAGGGCGGCTGGCTCAGAACCGGCGACATCGCGCATTTCGATGCGGACGGATATCTCTATATCACCGACCGGCTGAAAGAGCTGATCAAGGTCAAGGGGTTTCAGGTCGCGCCCGCAGAACTCGAAGCGCTGCTGGTGACGCATCCCGCGATCACCGATGCGGCGGTGATCGGCGTGCCCGATGACGAGGCGGGCGAGGTGCCGATGGCGTTCATCACCGCGCAGACCCCACCCAGCCTTGCCGAGATTCAGGCCCATCTGGACGGCGAGGTCGCGCATTACAAGCAGATCCGCCGGCTGGAAGTGATCGACACGATCCCCAAATCCGCCTCGGGCAAGATCCTGCGCCGGGTGCTGAGGGACCGCATCGCCCGGGCGGGCTGACCCGGCACCATGGGCCGAAATGAGGGGGCTGTCTGCCCCCTCTTGGCCTGCGGCCAATTCACCCCCGAGGATATTTCGGGATCGAAGATGAGATCCGGCCGGTTTTCATTCTGCCGAAAATACTCATGGCCCGTCGGGGCCCCACTCTTCGTCAGAGGCGCGCGCGAGCGGGGCGGGTGGGTGGGAGCGACGCGCGCGCTCCTGCCCTGTCACAGCGCGCTGCCCTCGGGCGGATCGCAGGGCTGCGGCGCCGTGAAGGGGGCCGGGCCGAGCCCCTCGGCCCGGATCGCGGCGACGACGCTGGCGCGGTTTTCCAGCGCCCGGGCCATCGCCATCAGGCGGGAATAGCGCGCGGGCTCGAACCAGCGCGGGCCGGCGCCGTAGATCTGCGCCCAGCGCATCAGCGGCGCGAGATAGAGATCGAGCACCGAGACCTCTTTGCCGCCAAGCCAGTCGTGGCGTCCGCATTCCGCCTCGAGCAGCGCGAAATGATCCGTGAGGCGCGCCTTGATCCCCGCAAGCAGTGCCGCCTCGGCCCCCGGCGCGTATCGGTCGGGATAGAAGGCGATGCGCAGATCGGCGTGCAGCGTGTTCGAGGTGAAGAACAGCCATTTCAGGAAGGCCCCGCGCGCGGGATCGCCCGGCGCGGGCGCCAGCGCGCCGTGGCGCTCGGACAGCCACAACAGGATCGCCGCCGTTTCGCTGACGGGCCCGTCGGGCGTCTCGAGCACCGGGATCAGCCCTGCCGGATTGAGCGCGCGGTAGGCGGGGCTGTCCTGCGCGCGGGCACGGCGGTCGACAAGGGCCGTGCGATAAGGCTGTCCCAACTCTTCGAGCGCGAGGCGGATGATGAGCGAGGCGTTATCGGGGGCGTAATGCAGGATATAGGTCATTCGTCGTCGCGCCGGATGAGGCCGGTGACCGCAGCGGCGGCGAGCGCCGCGACGATCCAGCCGGCGATGGAGAGAAGCCATTGTCCCCAGAAGGCCGCCTGCCCCCAGCCGCCGCGCGCAGGCGAGGGCGCCCAGGCGCCGGTCTGGCCCACCTCGATGATCGGCACGACGGTGTCGAAGCCCCAGAGGACAGGGTTGAAGGTGGTCCAGTCGCGGCCCACTGTTTCGGACCATGTCAGCGCGGCATCGCGGGCGCCTTCGACGGCCTGCCAGCCCGGCGAGGTCAGGATAACATCGGAATTGGGCACCATGGCGCCGCTTGACCACGCCATCCGGGCAAGGAAAGCGGCCATCAGCCAGAGGCCCGCCAACCAGACGAGGCTGAGGAACGGGCGCCAGCCATAGCCGACCACGACCCGTTGCAACCCGTCCGAGACCCCCCGCAGATCGGCCCCGAGTCTACGCCAGCGCGCGCGCCATGTTCCGTCCAGTGCCCGATGCGCCCGGCGCCAGTCATGCAGCATGGTCAGCCGGCGTTGTTCGATCCTGACCCGGCGCGCCGCGCGCTCATGCCCCATCTCGCGCAGGACTTTGGCTAGCTGGCTGTAGGGTTGGGGATAAAAATCGTCGCTCCAAACTGTGCCGCGCCGGAGCCATTCAAGGCGGGATTCGGTGTCGGTAAAGGCGGCGGAGATACGCTGGTAGGTGAAACCGTCGAGGTTCACTCGACCTACAGGCCAAGAATCCATATCGTCCACCAGATCGCCGACCTGAGCTGACGCCAGATCAACCGCCCCCGAACTTATATCCACGCGGCGCCAGATAAAGCCTTCACCAACCCTTAGCCGCTGAGCCATTAGCGCCTTACCAGCCGCATTGCGGAACTCGCCTAGTTCACAAATTAGCTGCCCCCCGATCTCGGTGCCCGTGAGACTGACTTCTCCTCCGGCAGTGAAGCCCGCAGACAGAAACAAATCGCCTTCCAACCTCACGCCTTGGGCGTTCAGCGCGATACCACCGGGGTTGTGGAACATACCTTCTTCGCAATCCAGCTGCCCCCCGATCTCGGCGCCCGAGAGAGAGACTTGTCCCTCGGCGGTGAAGCCGTCAGACAGAAGCAAACTGCCTGATACCCTTACGCGCTGAGCGCTCAGCGCTATACCACCGGGGTTGCGGAAAGTGCCTTCTTCACAAGCCAACTGGCCCCCGATCTCGGCGCCCGAGAGACTGACTTCTCCTTCGCAGGTGAAGCCGCCCCGCAAGAACACATTGCCAGCCACTCGCACGCCCTGAGCGTTGAGACCGGGAAGAACGCTGTCCGTCAGATTTAGAGTTTCGAACCAAGTCTGCAGAGCTACGATGGGCTCTTGGAACCGGAAAAACGCCAGCATCGTCGGACCGTTCGCTTTGGCATAGCTCAGGTCCAGTTTTCCGGAAACATAGGCACCCAGCATCCGCACACCCTGTTCGTGCACGCGACACGCATCGCACCCTCCGAGGATCAGATAGCGCAGCACTTCGGCGCGGATGGTGCGGTCGGGGTCCGGGCGGTCAGGAAGCGTGCCATCGCCCAGCCAACAGCCCGACCCCGCCTTGCAGGCGTCGATCAGCGCCCGTTCCGGCTCGGTGGGGTTCAGCGCTTCGATCTCGCTCCAGATCCGTGCCATGCGCCCTCCCCGACATGCGGGACAACCTATACCTGTATGCCACCACCATCTGAATCCGGCGATTCATCGTCAACGGAAAAAACGCGGCGCGAAAAACTTACGGTCACACGGCACCTCCGCCCCTGTCCGCGCGCGGCCCGGCTTGCTATAAGCCTAGCGACCGGATCAGGAGCCTTGCCATGTCCCTCCAGCTCACCCCTATCGACCGCGCCAAATACGCCGCCGCCCGACGGGCCGTCGATCTCGTCGAGGACGGGATGAAGCTGGGGCTGGGGACCGGCTCGACCGCCGCTTGGATGGTAAGGGCACTGGCCGAGCGGGTGCGCGAGGACGGGTTGCGGCTGACCTGCGTGGCGACCTCGGCGCGGACCGGGCAGCTGGCGACCGAGCTGGGGCTGAAAGTGGTCACGCTGGACGAAGCGGGATGGCTGGACCTGACGATCGACGGCGCGGACGAGTTCGACACCGATCTGACGCTGATCAAGGGCGGCGGCGGGGCGCTGCTCATGGAGAAGATCGTCGCCACGGCGTCGGACCGGATGGTGGTGATCACGGATGCCTCGAAAGAGGTGAAGACGCTGGGCCATTTCCCCCTGCCCGTCGAGGTGATCCGCTTCGGCTGGCAGTCGAGCCGGATGCTGGCCGAGGAATTGCTGGGCGCGATGGACGTGATGGGCACGCAGGCCGTGCTGCGGATGAACGGCGAGACGCCCTTCGTGACCGAGGAGGGTAACTATATCCTCGATCTGTCGCTGGGGCGGATCGGCAATCCGCGGCAATTGTCGCTGGCGCTCAATCAGGTGCCCGGCGTGGTCGAGAACGGGCTGTTCATCGATATCTGCGACGCGGTGGTGATCGGCTTCGGCGACGGGCGGGTCGAGATGCGCGACATCGCCTCGGGCAGCGTGGAGCATGAGAAGATCGTGTTCGAAGACGAAGACAACATCTTTCGCGATATCTGAGACGGCGCGGGGTGCCCCGCGTGGCAGATGAGTATTTTCAGCAGAATGAAGGGGCGCAAGGTGGGCTTTCCCCGGGCGGGGCGGCTGCGCTTGTTCTCTGTGCGCGGCCCGCTTAGGTAAGGGCGACGCAGTTTCGCACGACTTCCCACGGAGACCCCGCCCCATGTCCGCCCCATCCTCCGCCCCATCGTCCGCTTTCGACTACGACCTGTTTGTCATCGGCGGAGGCTCGGGCGGGGTGCGCGCGGCGCGCATCGCCTCGAGCGAATACGGCGCCAAGGTCGCGATGGCCGAGGAATACCGCATGGGCGGCACCTGCGTGATCCGGGGCTGCGTTCCAAAGAAGCTCATGGTCTTCGCCGCCGGTCACGGTGCCACGATCGATGAGGCCGCGCTCTATGGCTGGCAGGTCACCAAGGGCGCCTTCGATTGGACGGCCTTTCGCCACAAGCTCGATGCCGAGCTGAACCGGCTGGAATCGATCTATACCCGCAATGCCGAGACCGCAGGCGTGACGATCTACCACCAGCGGGCCTCGGTCGCGGGCGCTCATGAGGTGCGGCTGGCCGATGGTCGGGTGGTGAGCGCCAAGCATATCCTGATCGCCGTGGGCGGCACGCCCTTCGTGCCCGAGCCCTATCGCGGACTGGGTGCGTGGACCTCGAACGACGTTTTCCTGTCCGACAGCCTGCCGCAATCGATCCTGATCCTCGGCGGCGGCTTCATCGCCTGCGAGATGGCGGGGATCTTCCAGGGCATGGGCTCGGCGGTGACGCAGATGTATCGCGGGCAGCAGATCCTGCGTGGCTTCGACGACGACCTGCAGGAGCATGTCGCGGTGGCGCTGGTGCAGCAGGGCGTCGCGCTTGAGGTGAATACCGATCTGGTATCGCTGGAGAAACTGCCCGACGGGCGGTTCCGCGCCTGCGACACGCAGGGCCGCAACCGGGTCTTCGACAAGGTGCTGTTCGCCACCGGGCGCGTGCCCAACACCGCCGGGCTGGGGCTTGAAGAAGCGGGCGTCACTTTGGGCAAGGGCGGCGCCGTCATGGTGGACGATTTCTCTCAGACCAACGTGCCGTCGATCTTCGCGGTGGGTGACGTGACCGACCGCATCCAGCTGACCCCGGTGGCGATCCGCGAGGGCCATGCCTTTGCCGACAGCGTGTTCGGCGGCAAGCCCGTCACGGTCGACCACACCAACGTAGCCAGCGCCGTCTTCACCCGACCCGAGGCCGGCACCGTCGGGCTGACCGAAGCGCAGGCACGCGAGAGCCACGATATCGAAATCTATCAGGCCAGTTTCCGGCCGATGCAGACCTCGTTCATCGGCGCCGAGACGAAGGCGCTGTTCAAGCTGGTCGTGGACAAGCCCAGCCGTCGCGTGCTGGGTTGTCATATCGTCGCACCCGGCGCGGGCGAGCTGATCCAGATCGCCGCCGTCGCGGTCAAGATGGGCGCCACCAAAGACGATTTCGACGCCACCATCGCGGTGCATCCGACGATGAGCGAGGAACTCGTGCTGATGCGCAAGCCCTCGCGGTAAGCGGCTTGGCTTGATACTATGCCCATCATCGCGGCAGGGAACGGGCGGCTTCGCCTTGAATCCCTGCCGAACGTGCCCAATTGAGGGCGTAAGACAGACCGATGACAGACCTGAACCAAGGAGAGGCCATGTCAGGCAACAGTGGAGGCCCCTGGGGCGGCAGCGGTGGAAACCGCGGCTCTTCGGGCGGGGGGAACCGCCCCAATGGTGGCGGTAATGGCCCCGAACGCCCGCAGATCCCCGAAATCGAGGATCTTGTGAAGAAGGGCCAGCAGCAACTCAAGGTGCTGATGGGCGGCCGTGGCGGCGGCGCGAACGGATCGGGCGGCGGGCGTGGCTCGGGCGGTCCGGGCTTTTCCGGACGCGGCGTTCTGATCGTGGTCGTCGTGCTGGCTGCCGTCTGGGCTTATGCGTCGTTCTATACGGTGCGTCCGGAAGAGCGCTCGGTCGAGCTGCTCTTCGGGCAGGAATTCTCGACCGGCGAGCCGGGCCTGAACTTCGCGCCGTGGCCCGCCGTCAGCTACGAGATCGTGCAAACCACGACCGAACGCGTGACCGAGGTCGGCGCCGGTCGTTCGGCACTCGATTCGGGCCTCATGCTGACCCGTGACGAGGCGATCGTGGATATCGAGTTCCAGGTCGTCTGGAACGTCGCCAATCCGTCGGACTACCTGTTCAACCTTGCCGATCCGTCGAACACCGTTCGTGCGGCGGCGGAATCGGCGATGCGCGATATTATCGCGCGCTCGGAACTCTCGCCCATTCTGAACCGGGATCGCGGCACGATCGCCGCCGAGCTTCGCCAGCAGGTGCAGGGGATCCTCGACGATTACGAATCCGGTGTGAGCGTCATTCGTATCAACTTCGACCGCGCCGACCCGCCGGCCGAGGTGATCGACAGCTTCCGCGAAGTGCAGGCCGCGCGTCAGGAACGCGACCGTCTGGAACGGCAGGCCGATGCCTATGCCAACCGCGTCCTTGCCGGCGCGCGTGGTGAAGCCGCTCAGGTGCTCGAAGAGGCCGAAGCCTATCGCGCACAGGTCGTGAACGAGGCCGAAGGTGAAGCCAGCCGCTTCCTTGCGGTCTGGGAAGAATACCAGAACGCCCCCGAGGTCACCCGGCAGCGGATGTATCTCGAATCGATGGAGCGCGTGCTCGGTGGGATGGATCTGACGATCCTCGATAACGTCACCGGCGAAAATGGCGGCTCGGGCGTCGTGCCTTACCTGCCGCTCGACAGCCTGCGTTCCGGCTCGTCCAGCTCGGATGGCACGACCAGCCGTTCGGTCCAATCCAATCAGGGGAGCAACTGATGAAACGCATCACGCTACTGATCCCCGCCCTGATCATCGCCGCCGCCGTGGCCCTGTCGTCGATGTTCATCGTCGACGAGCGGGAAAACGTACTGGTTCTGCAATTCGGTCAGGTCAAGCAGGTCCGCACCGAACCGGGGCTGTATTTCCGCTTCCCCTTCATTCAGGAAGTCGTGCGTTACGATGCGCGGATCCTCGGCCTGCAGTCGCAGCCCCTGGAAATCACGCCGCTGGATGACCGCCGCCTTGTCGTCGACGCCTTCGTGCGCTGGCGCATAAGCGACGTGCAGCAATTCCGCCAAGCGGTCGGCACCGAGGGCATCCGTGCCGCACAGGGCCGGATCGAGCGGATCCTGAACGCCGCGATCCGGGAAATTCTGGGTTCGGTGCCGTCGGGCGCCGTGCTGTCGGAAGACCGGACCGGCCTGATGGAGCTCATTCAGGATCTCGCCAGCCGCGAGGCGCGTTCGCTGGGCGTCGACGTGATCGACGTTCGCCTGACGCGTACCGACCTGCCCGAGCAGAACCTCTCGGCTACGTTCGCGCGGATGCGCGCCGAACGGGAGCGGGAAGCGGCGGATGAAATCGCCCGGGGTAACGAAGCCGCGCAGCGTGTCCGGGCGCAAGCCGACCGGACGGTGGTCGAACTCGTCTCGACCGCGCGTCGTGACAGCGAGATCATTCGCGGTGAGGCCGATGCCCAGCGGAACCGGATCTATGCCCAGGCCTTTGGTCAGGACCCCGAGTTCTTCGCCTTCTCGCGGTCGCTCACCTCGTACGAGCGCGCTCTGACCGGCGACAATGCGGCCATGGTGCTGAGCCCCGACAGCGATTTCTTCCGCTTCCTGCGCGAGATCGACCCGACGGGCAACGCCGCCGCAAGCCAGGTCACCGCGACGGCCGCGACCGAAGAGGCCGCAGCTGCCGAAGCGGCGGAGCAGAACGCCCCCGCCGAAGAGACGGCAACCGACGCGACCCCGGCCGAAACGGTCGACCCCGCGCCGGTCGAGACGCCGGACATCACCGCCGAGACCCCGAGCGAAGAGCCTGCGGTCACGGCGCCCGAGGACAGCCCCGAAGACGAACCCGTCCCGGCCAACTGATCCCCTGACAGACCCGACGCGCCCCCGCCTTGCCGGGGGCGCGCTTTTTTCCGGCGGACACTTTTCATGACCTCTTCCCCCAGCAACGCCCCGATCCTTGAACCCGGGGAGAAGACCCTTGCCGAATTCCGCCCCGACCGGGGCAAGTACTGGCGCGACCACGGCGTGATGGCCGTGATCCTGATGGCGCTGGCGGGGATCGGCCTGTGGATCATCGACAGCCCCTACCCCGCCATCGGCTCGCTGGGCGCGATCCTCGCGGTGGGCGTGCGTGCGACCTATCTGGCCAGCGAAACTCTGTCGCTGCGCTGGGTGCTGACGGACCGCCGGGTGATCCTGCCGGGCGGCCAGCGCGCCGTGATGCTGGGCGAGATTGCCAAGGTTCGCCCCCTTCTGGGCGACGTGCAGATCGTCACAAGCGGTGGCGACAAGCATCTGCTCAAGCATCTGGCCAACGGCCCGGCGGTTGTGCAACGCATCCTCGAAGCGCGCGACAAACGGGCAAAACGCCGCGCGGATTAACGCCACGCGATTGGTTTACGGGACTCTCACCTTTTTCGGATCAGCTTGTCTGACACGCTTGTCCGGAACCCCCGTATGCCCCTGCCTGCTTACGCTCTGATCATCGTTTCCCTTGGCCTGCTTCTGGGACTCGCTTTGCTCTTGCCGGGCCTTGAGCCGGTGCGCCGCGCCTTCCTGACCCCGGCGCCCGACCCCGCCCTCGCCCCCGGCGAATGCGTGATTGCCGACCTGCGCCCCGATGCCCGCGTGCTGATCCTGCTGGGCGCGCTGCTGATCGCAGGCACCATCGGCGCCGCGCTCACCGAAGAGATCCTGCTGGGTGCGCCCCGCGATATCGCGCTGCTGACGCTTCTGCCCTTCTCGACCGCTCTGGCGATCCACCTTGCCTGCCAGACGCGCTGCCATTGGCGGCTGACCGATCGCCGGGTGATCACCGCGCTGGGGGCAAGCCTGCCGCTTGGCGAGATCGGGCGCATCACGGTCGGACCGATGCTGGTACGCCTCGACGGGCATGGCACGCAGTCGCTGCGCCTGACCGGGCTGGCCGATGCCCATGGCGCGGCACAACTGATCCGCGACAGCCTGCCCGCCCATGCCATGACCACGCCCGCCCGCGCGCTTCGGCAGTAGCGTCAGCCGCCGCGCGACGTTATACACCGCCCGAACGCCCCGGCAGCGGCGCCGTCTCGGCGGCCTGCAGGGCGGGACCACAGGCGCAAAGAAGGCGGCGGCATGATCTTGCACTTCACCAATGCCCGGCTGATCGACCCCGAGGCCGGAACCGACCAGACCGGGACGCTCACCGTCGAAGACGGTCGCATCGCCGCTATCGACCAGGCCGCGCCCGCCGGGGCCACGCTGATCGACGCGCGCGGCAAATGTCTGGCCCCCGGCATCGTCGATTGGGGCGTCCATGTCGGCGAACCGGGCGGGCGCCACAAGGAGAGCTTTCGCTCGGCCGGACGCGCGGCGGCGGCGGGCGGCGTGACCACCTTCATCACCCGCCCCGACACGACGCCCCCCACCGACACGCCCGAAGCGCTGGATTTCCTGCGCCGCCGGGCCGATGCCGAAACGCAGGTCAAGGTGCACCACATGGCGACCCTGACGCGTGGGCGCGAAGGGCGCGAGATGGCCGAGATCGGCTTTCTGCAGGATGCAGGTGCGGTGGCCTTCAGCGACGGCGAGAAGGTCACGCGCGACACCAAGGTCTTTTCGCGCTGTCTGACCTATGCCCGCAGCCTCGGGGCGCTGGTCGTGGCGCATACGCAAGATCCGGGCCTGAGCAGCGGCGCCGCCGTCACCTCGGGCAAATTCGCCTCGCTGCGCGGGCTGCCCGGCGTCTCGCCGATGGCCGAGCGCATGGCCTTCGACCGCGACATGGCGCTGATCGAGATGACCGGCGCGCGCTATCACGCTGAACAGATCACCTGCGCGCGCACCCTGCCCGCGCTGGAACGCGCCAAGGCCAACGGGCTGGATGTCACCGCCGGGATCTCGATCCACCACCTGACGCTGAACGAATTCGACGTGGGCGATTACCGCAGCTTCTTCAAGCTCTCGCCCCCGCTGAGATCCGAGGACGACCGCCTCGCCGCGATCGAGGCCGTGGCGAAAGGCACGATCGACGTGATCTGCTCGCTGCACACGCCGCAGGACGAGGAATCGAAACGCCTGCCCTTCGAAGAGGCCGCGCCCGGCGCGGTGGGTCTGGAAACGCTGCTGCCCGCGGCGCTGCGGCTCTACCACAACGGTCAGCTTACCCTGCCGCAACTCTGGCGCGCGATGGCGCTGAACCCGGCGAAACGGCTGGGTCTCGATGCCGGGCGGCTGAGCGCGGGCGCCCCCGCCGATCTGGTCCTGTTCGACGCCGATGCGCCCTTCGTTCTGGACCGCTTCACGCTGCGCTCGAAATCCAAGAACTCGCCCTTCGACGGCGCCCGGCTGCAGGGCAAGGTGCTGGGCACCTGGGTCGATGGCGAGCCGGTTTACCAGCGCGAGGTCGCCTGATGCTTCTGCCCGACCTCACCACCGCCCCGCTGTTTCTCGCCCTGATCGGCATCGGCGCCTATCTGCTGGGCTCGATCCCCTTCGGTATCGTCATCACCCGCGCGCTGGGACTTGGCGATCTGCGCAAGATCGGCTCGGGCAATATCGGCGCGACGAATGTGCTGCGGACCGGCAACAAGGGCGCAGCGCTGGCGACCCTGATCCTGGACGCGGGCAAGGGCGGCATCGCCGTGCTGATCGCCCGCGCGCTGGCGGGCGAGGACGCAGCCCAGCTGGCCGGTTTCGCGGCGTTCCTCGGCCATCTCTACCCGGTCTGGCTGGGCTTCAAGGGCGGCAAGGGCGTGGCCACGTTCCTCGGCACGCTACTGGCTTTGTCCTGGCCCATCGGCCTGATGTGCTGCGCAACATGGCTCGTGGTCGTGGCGCTCACGCGGGTATCGTCGGCCTCGGCGCTGGTCGCCTCGCTCGCCGCCGCGCCCTATCTGTGGTTTGTCGGCCCGCGCAGCATGATCGTGCTGGCGCTGGCACTGGCCGCGCTGGTCTGGATCCGGCATGCGGGGAATATCGGGCGTATCCTGAACGGCACAGAGCCCCGCGTCGGGCGCTGAGCCCAGAGGTGCGGAAGGGGGCTGTCTGCCCCCTCTTGGCCTGCGGCCAATTCACCCCCGAGGATATTTTCGGATTAAAGATGACGGGCGCTGCACCGGCATGACGCCACAAATGCCTGACATTCAGGCCAGTGACATCAAAATCGGATAAGTGACATCAAACCAAGCGGCCCGCGCGAAAAGCAGCGGGCCGGGGTTGGAAAAGTGTCATTCGCCGCCACGCCGCACGGGTTTCTTGCGGAACCGGCGCGGTTTCTGGCCGCGCTCGTCTGCAAGCGCCTCGGCCAGCGCGGGATGAGGACGCGCCTTGCGGGGACGGGCGGGTTTCGCCGCATCGCCGGGCGCTTTCGCGGCGCCGGGTTTGGACTTGGCGGCCCCCCCCTGTTTCGGCTTCTGGCCCTGCGGTCGGCCGCCCCGTCCCTGCCCGGCCGCAGCACGGGCCTTGGTGCGGGCCTCTTCAGCCATGCGCTCGGGCCAAGGGTCGCCGCCGATCACCTCGATCGGCTGCTTGGTCAGCTTCTCGATCGCGCGCAGATCGGCCATCTCGGCCGGCGCGCAGAAGGCCACCGCGCGTCCCTCGCGCCCAGCGCGCGCGGTGCGGCCGATGCGGTGGACGTAGTTCTCAGGCACGTTGGGCAGGTCGAAATTGTAGACATGCATGACCTGCGGGATATCGAGGCCGCGCGCCGCAACATCGGTTGCCACCAGCACCTTGGTTTCGCCCGCGCGGAAGGCCGCGAGCGTGCGCTCGCGCTGGCCCTGGCTTTTGTTGCCGTGAATCGCGCCGACCGAGAACCCCCATTTGTCGAGGAGCCGCGACAGCTTTTCAGAGCCATGCTTGGTGCGCCCGAACACGAGCGCCAGCTCATCGGGATGCTTGGCCAGATATTCCTGCAAAAGCGCCGCCTTGTCGCCCTGCGCCACATAATGCACCGCCTGTTCGACGCGGTCGGCGGTCTTGCCTGGCGGCGAGACCTGAACGCGGACGGGCCGGTCGAGATAGGTATCGGCGATTTCCGACATGTCCTTGGGCATCGTCGCCGAGAACAGCATCGTCTGGCGCTCTTTGGGCAGGTGCCGGGCGATCTGCCGCAGCGCGTGGATGAAGCCAAGGTCCAGCATCTGGTCGGCTTCGTCGAGCACCAGCATCTGCACCTTACCCAGCGATACCGCCTTGCGCTCGAGCAGGTCGATCAGCCGCCCCGGCGTCGCCACCAGCACGTCGCAGCCCCGCACCAGCCGGTCGGTCTGCCGGTTGATCGAGGCGCCACCGACGACGGTGACGATCGATGTGGGCAGTCCTTGCGCCAGTTCGGTCAGCGAGGCGGCAATCTGCTGCACCAGCTCGCGCGTGGGTGCCAGGATCAGCGTGCGCGCGGATTTCGGCGCGGGTTTGCCCTGCCCCTGCAGCCGGTGCAGGATCGGCAGGCCGAAAGCCAGCGTCTTGCCGGTCCCGGTCTGGGCCAGGCCCATCAGATCGCGCCCTTCCAGAAGCGGTGGAATCGCCCGTGCCTGAATTGGCGTGGGTTCGGTCTTGCCGGTCCGCTCAAGCGCCGACAGCAGCGTCGGGGCGAGGTCCAGCATCGAGAAATCGGTCATTCAAGTCCTTTCGGAGCCGGCATTCAGACCGGCGAAAACGCGGAAAAGATCCGGGAGGGCGCGCAGCACGACCGCAACGGGGTCACGCGCAGCCTACACGCCTGCCAGATGGTCCCGCAGTGGCGCGAAGTCAAGCATTCCGTGCTTCAGCCCCGCCCGGATGGGCGTGAAACGGCAACAGAACCCTTGATTTGCTGACGATTCGTGTCATCCTCGGGGTGTGACAACAGACTTCCTGCGTCCGCCCGCCTGCTCAGGCAGCCCGCACGATCCGAAGGCCTGGCTGCACGGCCCGATGACAATCCTGTCGCGGGAAACTGAGAGGATGGATACAGATATGGCCACTGGCACTGTCAAATGGTTCAACACGACGAAAGGGTACGGCTTCATTGCACCCGACGGGGGCGGCAAGGACGTCTTCGTCCACATCTCGGCCGTCGAACGCGCCGGGCTGACCGGCCTTCAGGACAACCAGAAGATCAGCTTCGAATTGCAATCGGGCCGCGACGGGCGCTCGTCGGCATCGGATCTCAAGCTGCTCTGATCTGGAACCGATCCGGTACGACCGGCCCTTGCCGGGCCGCCTCGGGATAGACCCGACGCCAGCCCGCAGACGCCACCTGCCCCGACCCGCCGCCCTTCGCGGCGGGTTTATGTTTTCCAGCGCTCACAGGACGGCGCCCCGGCCCTGAAGCGCGCGGGCTCACACCGTTCCGAGCGCCGTGCGCACGGCGGGCGTCCAACCCAGATACCATGTGCCCTCGGCGCGGATCACCGGGCGCTTCATCAGCGCCGGGTTTTCGGCCAGAAGCTGCGCCGGCGGCAGCGCCCGCGCCGCGTCGTCAAGCCCGCGCCATGTGGTCGATGCGCGGTTTACCAGCTTGTCACCGAACTCGCCCAGCAAGAGCGCGATCTCGGCATCGGTCAGCGGCGTCTCGCGGATGTCGCGGAATTCGGCCTCGGGCAGCGCCTTGCGCGCCTTGCGGCAGGTATCGCAGGTCTTCAGGCCCCAGATGGCGATGGTCATGGCGGCGTCCTTTCCGGTGGTGTCGCGCGAGAGGTAGCCGAAACAACGGGGGCTGTCTGCCCCCTCTTGGCCTGCGGCCAATTCACCCCCGAGGATATTTGACGATCAAAGATGCAGGATTAACAAGACCTTTCGCACATCTTTGATCCATAAATATCCTCGGGGGGATCCAAGGGGGGCAGACAGCCCCCCTGGCCCCGGCCTGCCAAACCCGGGCCGTCGGATCAATTGCGCCTGCGCGGCGCATGGCGGCAGAGCGGACCGGCGGCGAGATCATCGAGGATCGGGCAATCCGGGCGGCCGTCGCCCGCGCAGCTTTCGACCAGCCCGGCGACGGTGGCGCGCATTTCCTGCAATTCGGCGATGCGGGCGTCGATCCGGTCGAGATGTTCCGCCGCCAGCCGTTTCACATCTTCCGACGCGCGCGAGGCGTCGTCGTAGAGGCTAACAAGCGCGCGGCAATCCTCGATCGAGAAGCCCAGCCCGCGCGCGCGGTTGAGAAAGGCGAGACGGTGGATCTCGGCTTCGGAAAAGCTGCGATAGCCGTTGGAATCGCGTTGCGGGGCGATCAGGCCGATATCTTCGTAATACCGGATGGTCTTGGCGGGCAGGCCCGATGCCGTTGCCGCCTGCCCGATATTCAGACCGTTCGTCGTGCTACTCATCAGACAGCTGCCTCCAGCCTTGGGCGCAGAGCCTTGAGGCGCAGCGCGTTGGTGAGAACAAAGAGCGAGGACAGCGCCATAGCGCCCGCGCCCAGCATCGGCGACAGGGTCAGGCCGAAAGCCGGGTACAGTGCCCCCGCCGCAACCGGAATGAGCGCGGAGTTATAGGCGAAGGCCCAGAACAGGTTCTGGCGGATATTGCGCATCACCGCGCGCGACAGGTGCAGCGCGTTCACCACGCCGCGCAGGTCGCCCGACATCAGCACCACTTCCGCGGCTTCGACGGCGACATCGGTGCCGGTGCCGATGGCAAGCCCGACATCTGCTGCCGCGAGCGCCGGGGCGTCGTTGATCCCGTCGCCCACGAACGCCACTTTCGCGCCGCCCTGCCGCAGGGCATCCAGCGCCGCGACCTTGCCGTCGGGCAGGATTTCGGCCTCGACCCGGTCGATACCCAGAGCGCCCGCGATAGCCTTCGCGGTGGGCCCCGCATCGCCGGTGATCATCGCCGTGCCGATCCCCATCGCGTGCAGCGCATCGATGGCCGGTCTGGTCGTGGGTTTGACCCTGTCGGCAACCAGAAACAGCGCGAGCAGCCGACCGTCGGCGGCAAGAAACAGCGGCGTCTGCCCCTGGCCCGCCTGCGTTTCTGCGAGCGCAGCCAGATCGCCGGTGGCGATCCCCTCGCGTGCCATCAACCGGGCGGCGCCCAGCAACACCGCGCGATCGCCTGCCTGAGCCTGCAGCCCGAAACCCGGGATCGCCGCGACGCCGTTGGCGGGTGTCACGCTCAGGCCGCGCGCCTCGGCGGCGCGCAGGATGGCGCCCGCGATCGGGTGTTCCGAACCGCTCTCGGCCGCGGCGGCGAGCGCCAGCGCGTCGGCCTCATCCACCCCCGGCGCGGTGTGGATGGCGACGAGGTCGGGGCGCCCCTCGGTCAGGGTGCCGGTTTTGTCGAAGGCCACGACATCGACATCGTGCAGCGCCTGCAACGCGTCGCCGCGCCGGAACAGCACGCCCAGTTCGGCGCCGCGCCCGGTGCCCACCATGATCGAGGTGGGCGTCGCCAGCCCCATCGCGCAGGGACAGGCGATGATCAGCACGGCCACGGCGGCGACTACGGCCTCGCCCAGCCCCGGGCCCCAGATCATCCACGCAGCGAAAGTCAGCGCCGCGATGCCCATAACCACCGGCACGAAAACCCGCGTCACCCGGTCGACGGCGGCCTGGATCGGGAGCTTTGCGCCCTGTGCCTCTTCGACCATGCGGATGATCCGCGCAAGCATCGTGTCGCCACCCACCCGCTCGGCGCGGTAGGTCAGCGCCGCCTGCCCGTTGACCGTGCCCGCCGTCAGCGGCGCACCATCCGATTTCTCGACCGGTACGGGCTCGCCCGTGAGCATGCTTTCATCGAGCCACGAATGCCCCGAGATGACGGTGCCGTCGACCGCCACCCGCTCACCGGGGCGCAGATGCAGCAGGTCGCCGGGCCGGATCTCTGCAATCGGCCGGTCCACGGTCACGCCGTCGCGTTCGACCCGCGCGGTGCGGGGCTGCAGGCCCACAAGCTTGGCGATGGCCGCGCCGGTCCGGCCCTTGGCGCGCGCTTCCAGATAGCGGCCCAGCAGGATCAGCGTGACGATGACGGCGGCGGCCTCGAAATAGACCGCGCGCGAGGCTTCGGGCAACAGCGACGGTGCGAAGGTGGCGATGGTCGAATAGCCCCAAGCCGCGCTCGCGCCCATCACCACCAACGAATTCATGTCGGGCGCGCCGTGCAGCAGCGCCGGAACGCCCGCGCGGAAGAAGCGCCAGCCCGGCCCGAACAGCACCAGAGTGGTCAGCACGAACTGGCCCAGCCACAGCGCTTGCTGCCCCACAAGCCCGTGCAGCCAGTGGTGGAAGGGCGGATAGAGATGCCCGCCCATCTCGGCCACGAAGACCGGCAGTGTCAGCAGCGCCGCAAGCAGCACGGCGCGGGCCAGCTGGTGTATCGCTTCTTCTTTATGCGCCGCCAGATCCTCGCGGCTGGTTTCGGTGGCGATGCGGGCCTCGTACCCGGCCGCGCGCACCGCCTCGACCATGCGCTCGGGCAGGCCCGCCAGCGCGTAATGGCGCACCATCGCGGTTTCATCGGCAAGGTTGACGCTGGCCTGCGTGACCCCCGGCAGCGCCTGAAGGACACGCTCGACCCGGCCCACGCAGCTGGCGCAGGTCATGCCCGTGATGGCCAGCCGTGTGACATCCTCGGCGGCGGTGAAGCCCAAAGCGGTGAGTCGTTCAGCCAGCTTGGCGGGTTCGGCGGCGCCATCCACCGCGACCATGCCGGTCATCAGGTTGGCGCGCACGCCGCTCACGCCCTCTTCGCGCGCGAGCATGCGCTCGACGCGGCCGGTACAGGCGGCGCAGGTCATGCCCTCGACGCGCAGCGTCTGGGTCTGAAGCGGGTTTGGGGCGGTTAACTGGGTCGGGCTCATCGGGACCTCCAATCTCGGTCCTTAGGCATATGATGCTTCCAGCTAGTGGAAGGTCAAGGGCCAGTCCGACAGAAGAAGCCCGAAAAGTCAGATCGCCGCATGCGCCTGCGCACGTGCCCAGTCGAGCAGCGCCTCGGGCCGGGGCGGAAGGGCGTCGGCCATGCCCTGCGCGAAGGCCTCAAAACCCGGCATGTTCAGGGGCTTGACACCCAATAACACTGGGATACCGCGCGCCAGCGCGTCACCGATCAGGGCGCGAAATCCGCGCCCCTCGATCTCGGCCTTGCCGAATTTGTTGAGGATCAGCAGACGCGGCGTTTGCGCCAGAGTCTGCTCGACAAGCGCCACGGCGGTTTCCAGCCCCTCGGGGTCCAGCCGGCAGCCCGAGGATTCGGCTCCCAGATTCTGGCTGATACGGATCACCTCGGGGCGGCCCAGCACGCGCAGGTCCATGTCGCAATCTTTGCGCCCCGGGCGGTCGGTATTCAGCTGCACCACGCCCGCCAGCGCCCAGCCCTCGGCCCCCAGCGTGTCGGCGGTCTGGGCCAGCAGGCGGTCGGTCTGACCGCGCTCGGTTCCGGAAACATAAGCGAGCGATGACATAGGCGCCTCTTGTTAAGGGACGATACCCTGATAGCCTGCACGCGTCACAGGGGAAAGGGAGAGGATGGTCGCAGCGGTAATCCTTGCAGGCGGACAGGCCAACCGTATGGGCGGCGGCGACAAACCGCTTCTGATGCTCAGCGGGCAGAGCCTGCTGGCACGCGTCATCGCCCGCATCGCGCCGCAGGTCGCGGCGCTGGCGCTCAACGCCAATGGCGACCCGGCGCGGTTTGCGGAATTCCGCCTGCCGGTCCTTCCCGACAGCCTGCCCGATCAGCCCGGCCCGTTGGCGGGGATCCTTGCCGGCCTCGACTGGGCGGCGGCGCAGGGCCATACGCAGCTTCTGAGCGTGCCGGGCGATACGCCCTTCCTGCCCGATGACCTCGTCACAAGGCTAAGCGCAGCCCCCGCCGCCATCGCGGCCAGCGGCGGCCGGGCGCATCCGGTGGTCGGCCTCTGGCCCACGGAGGCGCGCCACGCCCTGCGCGCGCAGCTTGCGCAGGACGAACGCCGGGCGATGCGCTTCGCGGCTTCGCAGAACGCGGTCGAGATCGCCTTCGACGCCACGCCCGATCCGTTCTTCAACGTCAACACCCCGGCGGATCTGCGTCAGGCCGAGATATGGACGTGACACCCGCGCCATGAAACCCGCGCCATGAAACCTGACCGCATCGCGATTCTGGACTGGTCCGCCGCGAACAGGCCCCGGACGGGCAAGGATTCGATCTGGCTGGGGCACGAGGATGGCCGCGCGCAGAACCTGCCCACCCGGCAGGCCGCGTTCGAGGCCTGCGCCGCGCTGATCGACGACACGCTGGCACAGGGCAAGACGCTGCTGATCGGCGCCGATTTCCCCTTTGCCTATCCGGTGGGGTTCGCCCGCGCGCTGACCGGGCGCGACGATCCTCTGGCGATCTGGGACTGGCTGGTGCGCCACCTGCAGGACGGGCCCGACAACCGCTCGAACCGCTTCGCGCTGGGGGATGCGATCAATGCGCGGCTTCCCGGCACTGGCCCGTTCTGGTTCAACGCCACGCGCGAGCCTCTCGCCCATCTGCCGCGCAAGGGCCGCGCCCGTGACGGCCATGGCTTTGCCGAACACCGGCTCTGCGACGGGCAAGCCAAGGGGGCGCAGTCGCCCTGGAAACTCGGCGGCGCGGGATCGGTCGGCTCGCAGGCGCTGACCGGCATTCCCATGCTCGAACGGTTGCGCGTGGCTTTTCCCGACCGCATCGCCGTCTGGCCGTTCGAGCCGCTCACCAAGCCCGTGATTCTGGCCGAGGTTTTTCCCTCGCTGCTGGCCGCCGAGGTGGCCGAGCGCATGGCGCCGGGCCGGGTCAAGGATCAGGTGCAGGTCACGGCTCTGGCCCGCGCCCTTTCAGCGCTGCCCTCGCTGTCGCCCTTGTTGGAAACCCCCGACGAGGCGCGCATTGCCGAAGAGGGCTGGATCCTCGGCCTCGGCCACGAACCTGCCCTGCGCGAGGCACTCAGGCGGGTCTGGCCTCGCCCCGGCGGATGATATGCGCCAGCGTGTCGCCCATCTCGTCGCAGCCCAGATAGGTATGGCCTTCCTGCGTGCAGAAATGCGGCATGTCGATGACCGAGGCCCGGTCCGTCGCCACCACGCGCAAAACCGCCCCCGGCGCCATCGACATCAGCCGCTTGCGCGCCTTGAGCACCGGCAGCGGGCACAAAAGCCCCTGCGCATCGAGTTCGTCATCCCAATCCATGCCGCGCCTTTAGCGCGCGCGCTCAGCGCTGTCGAGCGCGACGTTTGGTCGGCACGCGCGACAGGAAACCGGGCGGGCGTTTCGACACCCAGGCGATGAACGTGGCCAGCCTCGGATGCGCGCGCAGGGCCTCGATATTGGCATAGTCCCGCGCCAGTTCGGCCTCGCTCAGCGTGGCGTGGATTTCTTTGTGACAGACATGGTGCAGCAACACCGTGGGCCCGTTCCGGCCGCCCTTCAGCTTCGGGATCAGATGGTGCAGCGATTGAGGCACATCCTCGGGGATCGGTCGCCCACACAGGGGGCAGATCGGCGGCCCGGTCATGCCCGTCAGCGCATCCGGTAGACGCGCAGAAGCGACAGCAACACCCGGCCGTCCGCGCCCAGCTTCACCCCGCCCGCAATGCGCGAGGCCCCGTCGCGCGCCGGATCGACCGGCAGCCCGCCCTTTGCCAGCACGCCCGGCAGATCCCAGCCGATCCCGTCGCATGACAGCGTCGCCCCGCGCCCGGCCAGCCCGCGCAGATCGCCCACATGCGCGATCAGGGTCTGCGCGGCGGGCGCGATCTTGGAATGGCCGATATGCACGCCCTCGGCCCAGCGCGCCTTGAAGGGTTTGCGAAACAGCCCCGGCGCCGCACCCAGATCCGACAGATCCGCCCGCTCTTCGTCATGCAACAAAAACGGCCCGTTCCAGTCGAGCGACAGCGACACCGCGCCGTCGGTCATAACCAGATGCGCGATCTCACAGATTTCACCGTCGTAATGCGCCTGAACCGGCGCCCGCGTGCCGCGCGCCAGAAGCCGCGCCCGTGCGGCGCGCGCGGCTTCCTCCTCCGGATCGGGCCTGCCCCTGCGTTGCTCCATCCGGTCCCTCGGTATCAGGTCAGCGCGTACATCTGCGGCAGATGGACCAGCACCCGGCCATCCGTTCCCAACCGCATCGCGCCGACATCGCGCGCGGCGATCCGGGGCATCATCGGCGGCGTGCCGGGCCGCAACGCGCCGGGCAGATCCCAGCTAACATCCTCGGCACCCAGCGTGACCCCGCGCCCGCTCAGCGCCGACAGGTCCACGACCCGCGCCATCAACAACCCGACCTGCGCGATCATGCTGACGGATGCCAGCGGCTGCGCCTCGACCCAGCGGGTCCGGAACGGTGTGCGGAAGACCCCGCCGACCCCCGGAACGCCCGACAGATCGACCCGGTCCTCGGGATAGAGCAGCCCGCCCGAGGGCCAGTTCAGCACCAGCGCCGAGGCGCCGTCAGTGACCAGCATCTGCGTCAGAAGCGCGGTCTCGCCGCCCTCGCGCACCCGGACGGGATTGCGCTCGCCGATCCGCTCCCGAAGATTACCCTGGGCCTGCAGCGCGCCCGCGCCCAGCCCGATACCCGCGCCCGTCAGCGCGGTGATGAAAGTGCGACGATCCATGTCTGCCTCGCGATTGCTTTGCGCCATCCTAACACGCTCCGCATGGCTGCGCAGGTCAAGCCCGCGTTAACCGCAGATCCCGCGCCGCTCGACCCCGTCCCACGGCAGATAGACGGGAATATCGGGCAAGTCGCCCGGCGCCATCGCCTGCGCCAGAAGCCCGCGCAGCCGCGCGGTCCGCGCCCCCTCGGGATCGAGCGCCTGACAACAGACATATTCCTCGACCAGACTCGCCTGCTGCTCGTAGCCGTAATCCAGAAACCGCGTCTCGGCCCCGACCTGCGGTTCGGCATCGAACAGATACGGATCCTCCAGCGCCACATGCTCGCGCCCCACCCGCAACAACGAATAGCCGGTGCGTGCGCGGTTCTGATGCTGCCAGACATGCGTCAGCTCGTGGGCGAGGAACATCGCCGCGCCCAGCGACAGACCGTCGCCGTCTTCGCGCCGCGCATAATCCTCGCGCCACAGATCGGGGCGGATCTGCATCCGGTTGCCCAGCACCACCCCCGCGCCGCGCGCTTCTGAGACCGGCCCCTCGACCGGCGGCAGGATGCGTTCGCGGCAGGTGGTGCGGGGCCGGACCGGGAAGCTGTGACTGCGCAGCCCTACCAGCCCATTCTCGACCACCCGCACCGGCGCCGGGTCCAGCCCCGCACCGAAAAGCCGGGCCGCCAGATCGGCCTCGTGCACCGTCAGCGGACGACCGCAGGCGGCAAGCAGGACACAGAAAAGCAAAAGCGCGCGCATACCTTTATCCGAGGCCGCGCGCCGCTTACCGTCAAGCCTTTTCGCGCGCCCTGAAGGGTTCGTGAAGCCGCGCGCAAGCAAAAGACGCGGCCTCCCGCCGGAAGACCGCGCCCAGTCATCTTTAATCCGGAAATATCCTCGGGGGGTGAGGCGCATCCGCGCCGAGGGGGGCAGACAGCCCCCCTTCGCCGCTCAGCCCTTCAGCGCGGCGATATCGGCGGGGGTGCCGACAGCGGCCAGCGTGGCGCTGCGCTCGATGCGCTTGATCATGCCCGACAGCGCCTTGCCCGCGCCCACTTCCCAGAACGTGTCGACGCCCTGCGCCAGCATCCAGACAACCGATTCCCGCCAGCGGACCGAGCCGGTCACCTGCTCGATCAGCAGCGCACGGATCGTGTCGGGATCGCTCACCGCATCGGCGCGGACATTGGCCACCAGCGGCACCGCAGGCGCGGCGATGCTCACACCTGCCAGCGCCTCGGCCATCGCGTCGGCGGCGGGCTGCATCAGCGCGCAGTGGAACGGGGCCGAGACCGGCAGCATCACCGCGCGTTTCGCGCCACGCGCCTTGGCCAGCTCCACCGCGCGTTCGACGGCGGCCTTGTGGCCCGAGACGACGACCTGCGCGGGATCGTTGTCATTGGCGGCCTGACAGATCTCGCCCTGCGCGGCTTCCGAGGCGACCTCGGTCGCGGTGGCGAAGTCGAGCCCCAGCAGCGCGGCCATGGCGCCGATGCCCACCGGCACCGCCGATTGCATCGCCTCGCCCCGGATCCGCAGCAGCCGCGCGGTATCGGCGACGCTCAGCGCGCCCGCCGCGGCGAGCGCCGAATATTCGCCAAGGCTGTGGCCCGCGACATAGGCCGAGTCGGTGACCGCGAAGCCCTCGGCTTCGAGCGCGCGCATCGCGGCAAGCGAGGTCGCCATCAGCGCGGGCTGAGCATTGGCGGTGAGCGTCAGCTCGGCCGCGTCCCCTTCCCAGATCAGCAACGACAGCGACTGACCCAGCGCGTCGTCGACCTCGTCGAACACCGCTTTCGCCGCCGGATAGGCCGCAGCCAGATCCTTGCCCATACCGATGGACTGCGCCCCTTGGCCCGGAAAGACGAGGGCTTTGCTCATTGGAAACCTCCCTTAAACGCTTGGGCCATCGCATAACGATGCCAAGGCGCCAGCGCAACGCTGCGTTGGACGGCAGGGGGCGGCGGTTACTCTGCCGGTTCGCCCTGCGGCAGCCGCGTGGCAGCATTCGTCGCCTGTCCCGCGAGGTAATCGCGCGTCAGCGGTACCGCCTGCTGATCGCGCGCGATCTGCAGCTGGAACACGCCCTGCCCGTACCAGCGGAAGCTCTGCTCGCTCGCCACCAGATAGAACCGCCACATCCGCACGAACCGCTCGTCATAGAGCGCCGCCGCCTCGTCGCGCCGGGCCATGAAGCGATCGTGCCAGTTGCGCAGCGTATAGGCATAATGCATCCGCCAGACCTCGACATCCGTGGGCACCAGATCGAGCTTCTCGACCGGTTCCATGATTTCCGAGAGCGCCGGAATATGACCGCCGGGGAAGATGTACTTGGTGATCCACGGATTGCTTGCACCGGGGGGCGTGAAGCGGCCAATCGTATGGATCAGCGCCACGCCGTCGGGCTTGAGCAGGTCGCGCACCTTGGCAAAATACGTGGTGTAATGGGCCGCGCCGACATGTTCGAACATGCCCACCGAGACGATGCGGTCGAACTGCCCGGTCACCGCGCGGTAATCCATCAGCTCGAAGCGCACGCGGTCCTCAAGACCGGCCTCGCGCGCGCGGGCGCGCGCGATTTTGAGCTGTTCCTCGGACAATGTGACGCCCAGCACCTCGGCGCCGTGATCGCGCGCCAGCGTCAGCGCCATGCCGCCCCAGCCACAGCCGATATCCAGCACCTTCATGCCCGGCTTAAGCAGCAGTTTGGCCGCGATATGCGCCTTTTTCTGGCGTTGTGCCACGTCCAGACTGTCATCAGGCGACAGAAAATAGCCGCAGGAATACTGCCGGTCTTCGTCGAGGAACAGATCGTACAGCGCCCCCGACAGGTCGTAGTGATGGGCGACATTCTCTTTCGACTTGGCTATCGGATTGCGCCGGATCGCCGTCGTCAGCGCCGAGCGCACGGCGCCCTGCAGCCGGTTCAGCGCCGAATCCGCCCCCGCCGAGATGTTGCGCATCGCCAGTTCCAGAAGCCCGTGCAGGTCGTCGCCGTCGATGACCAGCGTCTGGTCCATATAGGCTTCGCCCAGCGTTAGATGCGGGTTGAGAGCCAGCGAGCGCAGCGTCGCTTCATCCTTGATGGTAACGGTGACATCGGGCGCCCCGTCGCCCCCCGGCCCGTAGCGATAGCTCAGCCCGTCGGGCAGGCGCAGGGTCAGCGCGCCGATCCGCACCAACGACTTCAGATAGGTATCGAGCATACGTGTCCACATGATGGACCCCCACAATCCGTCCATGATCGCTGTTGAATGCTATGGTTAATATTTAACCCGTAAAGCTTATCGGTCAAGAGACTCGCACAGCCCAGCCGGACACTGTTCCGGGCCCTGTTCCGGGGCCCGTTCTCATGCCCTTGGCCGATCGCGTCCGGGGTTGCGTCGGACGGCAATCCGGCTATAAGGCCCCATCCTGCTGCATCCACGATTCCGGCGCAGACTCTCGTGGGCGGGCCGCGGCAGGGTATCACATGCCCGCCTTATGAAATGCGCCCTGATAGAAATGGAGCACGCATGCCTCTCTACGAGCATGTCATGATCGCGCGTCAGGATCTGTCCAACGCGCAGGCGGAAGGCCTGATCGAGCATTTCTCGACCGTGGTCTCCGACAACGGCGGCAGCATCGTCGGCACCGAATACTGGGGTGTCAAAACGATGGCCTACAAGATCAACAAGAACCGCAAGGGCCACTACATGTACCTGCGCACCGACGCCCCGTCGGCCGCGATTCAGGAGATGGAGCGTCTGGCCCGCCTGCACGACGACGTCATGCGTGTCCTGTCGATCAAGGTCGACAAGCACGAAGACGGCCCCACCGCGCAGATGCAGAAGCGTGACGACCGCGGTGACCGCGGCGACCGTCGCCGTTGATTCAGGTCAGACAGGAGTAACACCCCATGGCCACCAAGCCGTTCTTCCGCCGCCGCAAGGTTTGCCCGTTCTCGGGCGATAACGCGCCCGCGATCGATTACAAGGACACCCGTCTTCTGCAGCGCTACATCTCTGAGCGCGGCAAGATCGTCCCCGCCCGCATCACCGCCGTTTCGGCGAAGAAGCAGCGTGAACTGGCCCGCGCCATCAAGCGCGCGCGCTTTCTCGCCCTGCTGCCCTACGCCGTGAAGTGAGGATCCCACCATGCAAGTGATTCTGCTCGAACGTGTGGCCAAGCTGGGCCAGATGGGCGACGTCGTGAAGGTTCGCGACGGTTTCGCCCGGAACTTCCTGCTGCCGCAGGGCAAGGCTCTTCGCGCCACCGAAGCCAACAAGGTTGCTTTCGAGGACCAGAAAGCGCAGCTCGAAGCGCGCAACCTGGAAACCAAGAAGGAAGCCGAAGCGCTGGCCGCGAAACTGGATGGCACGACCTACGTCATCATCCGCTCGGCCTCGGACAGCGGCGCGCTCTACGGTTCGGTCACCCCGCGTGACGCCGCCGATGCCGCGACCGCCGAAGGCTTCTCGATCGACCGCCGTCAGGTCATTCTGACCGCGCCGATCAAGAACCTCGGCCTGCACACGCTGACCGTGGCGCTGCACCCGGAAGTCAACGCCGAGATCACCGTCAACGTCGCCCGCTCGCCCGAAGAGGCCGAGCTGCAGGCGTCGGGCAAGTCGATCCAGGAACTCGCCGCCGAGGAAGAAGCCGAGGCCGAATTCGAGATCCAGGAACTGTTCGACGAAATCGGTGCCGCTTCGGACGAAGACGAAGACGCCTGATCCGGGCCGTGCCGCGTGTCGGGCCGCCCTGGCCCGGCATAAGGCCGCTCAAAAACTCAGCGAAGGGCGCACGGTGTTACACCTGTGCGCCCTTTTGCATGTTAAAGACTTGCCGGATCGCGCTTGCGCCCCTATTTCTTTTGTACAAATCGCAATCCTTGCATCCAAAACTCACCGGAGTTGCGTGAATGAGCACCGCTTCAAACGCAAACACGCTCGAAAACTCGAATACGTCGGAGATCATGAGCGTCAATCCGACCGACATGCCCGCAGGCACCGACTGCGCGCTGCGTCCGGTCGACGACATGGTCGAACAGGCGCAGGCCGCCGCCGCCTTTCTCAAGGCACTGGCGCATGAAGGGCGGCTGCTGATCCTGTGCTATCTCTCCTCGGGCGAGAAATCGGTGACCGAGCTTGAGCAGCTTCTGGGCTCGCGGCAGGCCGCCGTCAGCCAGCAACTGGCACGGCTCCGGCTGGAAGGTCTGGTGACCTGCCGCCGCGAGGGCAAGACGATCTATTACACGCTGGGCGATCCGCGCGCGGCCCGCACGATCGGGCTGATGTACGACATGTTCTGCGGCGCCGACCCGATGCCCGCGCCCGAGATTTCGCCCGCCCCCGACGAGGGCTGAACGCCCCCTGAACAATCCCCCGGGTCCCCGCCGACCGAACCCCGCCACGCGCGCATCGCCGCGTCGCGGGGTTTCGTCGTCCTGCCCGATCAATGCAGAATCCTGTCACGCTTTCCCTTGCCTAAGTCGCGCGGGGGCGCAAAGCTTGCGCCATGTTCCACCGCATCCCGGCTGAACCGGGGGCCAACAGGGAGTCCGTGACCCAGATGTCCGACCGCAGATCCGCTTTCCGCATGCTCGCCGCCGCCACGCTCGCCGCGCTGGCGCTAGCCCACCCCGCCATGGCGCAGGACACGACCGGCACGACCGACGACCCGCGCCTCGTCAATCCGGGCATGCTGACGGTCGGAACCTCGGACCCGGTCTATCCGCCGTGGATGATGAACGACTCGCCCGAAAGCGGCGAAGGCTTCGAGAACGCGCTGGTCTACGCGCTGGCCGAGCAGATGGGCTTCGAGCACGATCAGGTGCAATGGGTCCGCATGACTTTCGAACAGATCATCGCACCCGGCGACAAACCCTTCGATTTCGCCATCAATCAGGTCTCGGTGACGCCCGCGCGGGCCGAGGTGGTGGGCTTCAGCCAAGTTTATTACCAATCCGACAAGGCGGTGATTGCGCTGCCCGGCTCGCCGGTGATCGGTGCCGAAAGCTTCGCCGATCTGCGGCAGGCGCGCTGGGGCGCGGCAATCGGCACCACCGATCTGGCCTATCTGGAAAACGTAATGGGGGTCGAAGACGTGATGGTCTATGACGATCAGGTCGGCGTATTCCAGGCGATGCAGGCGGGCCAGATCGACGCCACCGTCGCCGCCATCCCCACCGCGCTGTTCGCCACCGCCGTGCAGATCCCCGAAGCCTCGATCACCGCGATCCTGCCGCCCGATGGCGGCGACGAAGGCCATGGCCTGCTGTTCGAACAGGGCAGCCCGCTGATCCCGTGGGTCGATGCGGCGCTGTCGGAAGTGATCGCGTCGGGCACCGTCGACGAACTGGTCCAGACATGGCTGCTGGCCGATCCCGACCTGCCGATGATCTCCGAATAAGCACGAAGCAGAGACCGGATGATCCCCGAACAACCGACGACACCCCCGCCGCTACCCCGGCGGCGGGGCTTCGACTGGCGCCGCGCGCTGCTGCCGGGGATGATCAGCGCGGGCAGCATCCTTGCCGTCTTTGGCGGGCTGGCCTGGCTCATCGCGCAAAACGAGAACTGGCCGCGCATCCAGCGGCAATTCTTCTCGGTCGATCACATGCTGGCCGCCCTGCCCCGCGTCGCGCATGGCTTCCTGACCAACCTTCAGGTCTGGCTGATCGCCATGGCCTGCATCGCGGTCTGGGCGCTGGTTCTCGCCGTCATACGCTCGCTGCGGGGGCCATGGTTCGCACCCTTCCGCTTGATGGTGATGCTGTATGTCGACCTGTTCCGGGGATTGCCCGCGCTCTTGCTGGTGATCCTGTTCGGCTTCGGCATCCCGGCCCTGCGCATCGCCGGCCTGCCCAATTCCGGCCTGTTCTGGGGCGGTGTGGCGATGGTGCTGAGCTATTCGGCCTATGTGTGCGAAATCTACCGCTCGGGCATCGACGCGGTGCATGAGGGCCAGCGCTCGGCCGCGCGCGCGCTGGGTCTGAACGAAGGACAGGTGATGCTGTACGCGATCCTGCCGCAGGCCCTGCGCAACGCCGTGCCATCCCTGATGAATATCGTCGTCGCGCTGCAAAAGGACGTGGCGCTGCTCAGCGTGATCGGCGTGCGCGACGCTGTGCGCGAGGCGCAGATCTATACCGCCAGCACGTTCAACTACTCGTCTCTGGTGGTGGCCGCGCTGCTGTTTCTGCTGGCCACCATCCCGATGGCCCGGCTGGCCGACTGGATCACCCATCGCGACCGCAAGCGCCGCCTGCAGATGGCCGAGGAAACATGATCGAGATCCGCGAGCTGACCAAGTATTTCGGGCCGCATCTGGTGCTCGACCGCGTCACTCTCGACGTGGCCCGGCACGAGGTTGTCTGCCTGATCGGCGCCTCGGGGTCGGGGAAATCCACGCTTCTGCGCTGCATCAACCGGCTGATCGACCCCGATTGGGGCGAGATCCGCATTGACGGTCGCCCCGTCACCGATCCCAGCTGGGGCCGGACCGGGCTGCAACAGCGCGTCGGCATCGTCTTTCAGAGCTACAACCTGTTCCCGCATATGCGGGTGATCGACAACATCACCCTCGCGCCGCGCAAGGTGCTGCGCCTGCCCCGCGCGCAGGCCGAGGAACAGGCGATCGAGACGCTGGCGCTTTTCGGCATGGAACGCTTCGCGCGCGCCTATCCCGAACAGCTTTCGGGTGGCCAGCAACAGCGCGTGGCGCTGGCCCGCGCGCTGGCCGGTCAACCGGACGTGCTGTTGCTCGACGAGGTGACGGCGGCGCTGGACCCCGAACTGGTGGGCGAGGTGATGGATGCGATCCGGGGCCTGAAAGCGCGCGGGCTGACGATGGTGATCGTTACCCACGAAATGGGCTTCGCGCGCGATCTGGCGGACCGGGTGTGTTTCCTCGATGGCGGCCGGATCGTCGAAGAGGCCCCGCCCGCCCAGTTATTCAACGCGCCCGAACATCCGCGCACGCGACAATTTCTGGAGCGGCTGCTGGAGGCCGGGCGGCTTTAAAGGGGGCTGCCGCCCCCCGGTGCCCCCCGCTTCAAGGAGGGTTTTCCACCCTCCTTGAAAATCCTCCCGAGGATATTTGCAGATTAAAGATGGGCGGATCAGGCGCGATCCATGCGCGACCACAGGCGCGGCGCCATCGGGCCGATCCCGTCCTCGATCGCAGCCATCGCGCCGACGACCAGATCCTCGCGCCAGCGCCGCCCGACGATCTGCACACCGATAGGTTGCGCGCCGGTCTCCAACCCTGCCAGCCGGGCCGGAACGTTGCCCGCGGGCAAGCCAAGGAAATTCATCGAGGTCGACCAGATCGCCGACCCCAGCACCTCGGCCACGCCTTCGGGCCCCTGGGTATCGCGGCCCGGCGCAAAGAAGGGCTGCGGCAGGAAGGGGGTCAGCACCAGCGGATACTCTTCGAGCAAGAGCGACCAGCGACGCGCCAGCCCGGTGCGCGCGGCGACGGCCTGCAGGTATTCCTCGGGCTCATAGGGCGGGAAGGCCGCGAAATACTCGGCGAAGATACTCTTGATCGTATCCGAGCCCAACCGCTGAATATCGGGGCCGAGCATCGCCTCGGTCTCGGTCATCAGAGCGCGGAACGCGGTCTCGGCAAGCTGGCGCAGGCCCGGCGGGGTGATCTCTTCGACCGCGTAGCCCGCATCGATCAGCGCCTCGCGGGCATCGTCGAGCGCCGCTTCGACCTCGGGGTGGAGGGGGAAATCGAGCGTCTCCTTGGTGAAGCCCACCTTGATCTTGCCCTCGATCTGCGCGCCCTTCCACGGCAGCGGCACATGCCATGGATCGCGCGCATCGGGACGGATCATCACCGGCATCGCCAGCGCCAGATCGCGCGCCGAGCGGGTGATCAGCCCCTGCACCGACATCGCCTGTGCAAGCATCCCGCGCTCGGCCTTCTGGCCCGGATTCCACGCGGCCACGCGGCCCAGACCCGGCTTTACCGTCACCGCACCGTTCGCCGCCGCCGGATAGCGCAGCGAGCCCGCGATATCGTTGCCATGCGCCAGCGCGCCGATCCCCGCCATGACCGAGGCCCCCGCCCCGCCCGACGAGCCGCCCGCCGACAGATGCGCGCCCCACGGGTTGTGGGTGCGCCCGAACAGCGGATTGTCAGTATCGACCCGGAAGGAGAATTCCGGCGTGTTGGTGCGGCCGATCACCACCGCGCCGGCTTCCTGCAGCGCGCGCACAAGCGGCGCGTCTTCGGCCGCGACCGCGTCTTTCAGCCCCGGCAGCCCGTTCGACGTCGCCTGCCCCGCCTGATCGACATTGATCTTGATGGTCACCGGCACACCGTGCAGCGGCCCCTTGGGCGCGTCCGAGGCATCGAGCGCGCGCGCGCGCTTCAGCGCGGCCTCGGACAAGTCCACGACCACCGCGTTCAGCGCCGGGTTGACCGCCTGCATCCGTTCGATGGCCGCGCCCACCGCCTCTTCGGCGCCGACCTCGCCTGCGCGCGTCAGCGCCGACAGCTCGGTTGCCGTCAATTGCCAGAGAGGGGTATCGGTCATGCGGTGCTCCATCGCGGTGAGCGCGCAGGTTAGGACCGCCGCCCCCTGCCGCGCAACCGGCAATCGGGCTTTCATTCTGCCACAAATACTCATCCGCGACGCCCGCGAGGTAGTGCGCCGTCAGCGGTCGATCCGCAGCGCGCGGTCGAGCGACACGACACCACCACCCCGCGACAGGACCAGCAACAGACAGGCCGCCCAGGTGCCGTGCAGGACCCAGGCTTCGGGGAAGACGAACAGCTGGATCACCGCCACCATCACCAGAAGCCCGGCGGCGGCAAAGCGGCTGGCCAGTCCAAGGATCAACAGCACCGACAGGGTATGCTCGCCGAGCGTCGCCGCCACCGCCGCCCAGTCCGACGGGATCAGCGGCAGGTCGTAGACGTTTTCGAACAGGAAATAGGTCTGCTCGCGGATCGAGAACCCCTCGACCTTGGTGCGCGCCGATTGCCAGAAGACGATGCCGACAGCCAGCCGTGCCGCAAGCTGGGCAAGATCCAGCGGCAGCAGACGGGCCGCGAGCGCGTTGAGCGCGCGCAGACGCGGGCGGAGACCGGTTTCGCGGCCTGTGCGGGAAGCGTTGCTTGCAGTGTCGGTCATGGCCGGTCTCCGATTCGGGAAATGAGCTGATGGCGCAAAAGCAGCACCAGCAGCGGCGCAGGGTCGCGGGTTGCCGCCATGCCGAGGGGCTTGCCCTGCAGAAGCGCGTTGAGGATCGCGTGCGAGCCCGCGTCGAGCGGTTCTGTGACGATGGCGAAGTCCGGC
Organism: Rhodobacter sp. NTK016B; assembly: GCF_017303295.1. Lineage (GTDB taxonomy): Bacteria > Pseudomonadota > Alphaproteobacteria > Rhodobacterales > Rhodobacteraceae > Pararhodobacter. The sequence continues at coordinate 391,993 of NZ_JAFKOK010000001.1, forward strand.
CTGCGCGCGATCAGCGCGTGGTCGGGGCCGGACCCGGGCGGTGCGGGCGCCCGGCCCGGCTGGTTGGCCTGCCAGATCCGCAAAGCCGGATGGGCCGAGGCGAAGGCATGGACCGAGGGCGCCAGCGTCAGCACCAGCCGCGCGGGATCGCCCGTGCTCAGCGCGGCAGTATCGGCGACCGGCGCATCGGCGGCGTGATAGGCCTGCCCGCGCAGGGCTTCGAGCCGGGCGACATCGGGCAGATAGGGCAGCCCCGCGACGGGCGGGAAGCCCGACAGGAAGGCCGGGAAATCGCCGCCCCATTCCGACAGAACCGGCGTGACGGGCGGATGCGCGGCAGCGAAGACGCCCGCCATCGCGCTGAAGAATTCAGGCCCGACCAGCCGTTCGACCACCGGGAACCGGGCGGCCAGCGCCCGCGTCAGCCCGTGGCGGACATTGTTGCGATAGACCGCGAAGCGGCGCTCCAGCGCGTCGGCCGGGGCCAGCCCTTCGGGCGTGTCGGGCGACCAGAGCGCGGCGTGGAAAGCGGCCTCGGTGGCGGCGTGGTCAGGCGACGGCGACATGGCGCGCGCCCTCCATCACCCGGTCGGCGCGGCGCGCCTCGTCCGCGAGCACGGCAAAGGCGGGGACGTCGTTGTCCCATTCGATCAGCGTCGGCAGCGGCCCCGTGCGCGCGATCACCTCGGCATAAAGGGCCCAGACCGGGTCGGCCACGGGCCGCGAATGGCTGTCGATCAGCAGGGGGCCATCGGGCAAATCCTCGGCCTCGTGCCCGGCAAGATGGATCTCACCCACCGCCGCCAGCGGGAACTCAGCCAGATAGCCGCGCGGATCGCTGCGGTGATTGGTGGCCGAGACGAAGACGTTGTTGATATCCAGAAGCAGCCCGCAGCCGGTGCGCCGGACGATCTCGCGCAGGAAATCGGTTTCGGACCACGTGCTGGCGGCGAAAGTGACATAGGTCGCGGGGTTCTCCAGCAGCATTGGGCGGCCCAGAGCCGACTGCACCGCGTCGATATGCGCGCAGATCCGCGCCAGCGTCTCGTCCGTGTAGGGCAAGGGCAGAAGGTCGTTGAGCCACGCCGCCCCGTGCGAGGACCACGCCAGATGTTCCGAGAAACTCTCGGGCTGATAGCGGTCGACCAGCGCCTTCACCCGCGCCAGATGCGCGCGGTCCAGAGGCCCGGCGCCGCCGATCGACAGGCCCACGCCGTGCACCGACAGCGCATGATCCGCGCGCAGCCGCGTCAGCATCGCATGCGGCGCGCCGCCGGCGCCGAGGTAATTCTCGGCATGGATTTCGTAAAAACCGACGGGCGCCGTCAGCGCATCGGCGAAATGCTCGGCCTTGAAGCCCAACCCTGCGCGCCGGGGCAAGGTGATGTCAGGCCTATGAAAATCGGGATCGGGATGCATGGCAAATCCTCCGTCAGGCAGTCGCGGCCCCGGTCAATGCGATAACCGGGGCCGCGACGAGGGGTCAGCCCTCGTCCATCATCGTGTCGTCGGACATGTCGTCATGCATCATGTCGTCGCCCATCATGGCGGGCATGTAGGTGGCGACGATGGCGGGATCGAGGCTGGCGGGCAGATCGCGCGCGATACCGGGACCGTAGCCGCCTTCTTCGAGCATTTCGGCGCTGACGCCCATCCGGGCATGGCCCATCCCGTCCTCGGGCAGCATCATCTCGGCGCAGGTGCCCGCCGGAACTAGGGTCCAGGCATTGCCCTGATAATCAAGCGTCGAGGTGCCCGCGCAGCTGGTGCCGGGACCGGCTGCGCAATCGTTCTCTCCCGCCATCGACACGCCGTAGCAGCGCTCTTGTTCCTGCGCCTGCGCGGCGCCCGCGGCCATGCCCAGCGCGGCGGCGATCGAAGCGGCAAGAAGGGGGGCGGCATTGTGTTTGGTCTTGGTCATCGGAACTCTCCCGTTGGAACGGCCCGCACCATGCGGTCCTGATCGCCAAGACGCTTGACCCACCGCAAGCGTTACGCCCGCTCACGCAGCCGTGACATCGACGGAATTTTCGTCGAAATTGGCCGGGGGCGGTGTAACAACAGCCCCGCCGCCTGCGTAATGGAGCCTGAGTGAGACCGTCCGAGAGCCTGTCATGGGAAGCCCTGATGCACGCCGCCAATCGCGGCGATCAACAGGCCTATGCCCGGCTGCTGGGCGAGATCGCGCCCGTCGTGCGCGGCATCGTGCGGGCACGCGGCGGGGCGCTGGGGGCTGAGGGCTGCGAGGACGTGGTGCAGGAGGTTCTGCTGACGATCCATCTGAAGCGTCAGACATGGCGCGAGGATGCGCCGTTGCGTCCGTGGCTTTACGCGGTGACGCGCCACAAGGTGATCGACGCGCTGCGGGCGCGCGGCACGCGGGTCGAGATCCCGGTCGAGGACATGGCCGAGATCCTGCCCGCGCCCGAAGGCGCCGATCCGTTCGAGGCGCGCGACATGGCGCGGGTGCTCGACCAGCTCGAGCCGCGCGCGGCGCAGATCCTGCGGGCGATCGGCATCGACGGCGACAGCACCGCCGAGACGGGTGAGAAACTGGGCATGACCGAGGGGGCGGTCAGAGTGGCTTTGCACCGGGCCCTGAAATCGGTGGCCCGGCTGCGGGAAAGGATGATCGAATGAAGACCGACGCGCTGATCGCGGCGCTTGCCGCCGACACCACGCCGCGCCCCTCGCCGGGCGCGCGGATGATGCGCGTGCTGCCGCTGGCGGTTGCCTTGTCGCTGGCGGCGCTGTTGGCGGGTTGGCATGTTCGCCCCGATCTGGCCGCGACGCTGAGCTCGGTCGCCGTGTACAAGACGGCGGTGCCGGTGGCGCTGGCGCTGAGCGCGCTGTGGCTTGCGCGCGGCCTTGCCCGTCCGGAAGCACGGGCGCGCCGGGAATGGGCGTTGATCGGCGTGTTGATAGCGGCGCTGGCGCTGGCGCTGGTCTGGGGGCTGGCGGTGACGCCCGCGGCGCGCATTGCCGAGATCCTCGATACGCCCGATTACACGAATTGCCTGATCTCGGTCCCCACGCTGGCGGCGCTGCCGCTCGCTGCATCGCTCTGGGCGTTGCGCGCAGGCGCGCCGTTGCACCCGGCACGCGCAGGGGCGGCGGCAGGGCTGATCGCGGGCGGGGCCGGGGCGGCGATCTATTCGCTGCATTGCCCGCATGACCACCTGATGTATTTCTTCCCGGCTTATGGTGTGGCGATGGCGGCGGTGACGCTGGCGGGCGCCCTGATTGGCGCGCTGCTGCTGCGCTGGTGAGGAGTGGTGCGTGCAGAGCACGCACCCTACAGCGTCGGACAAGGGATGTCGGGCAAGCGCTGCTCCGTGGGATGGCGCTGCGACGGCGGATAGGGGCACTTTATAGGGCCAGATCCTCAAGACAGCGGTCCCGCGCGCGCGCCGGGCACAGGGCTTTGGCACGGGGCTTTGTCCTACCGCCACATAAAGCAGAGCCCGGCTGTAGGGTGCGTGCTCTGCACGCACCATGCGCCAGACCTCAATCCGGCAGCGGGATGTATTCCTGATCGTCCCCCGGCGGCAGGTCAAACTGGCCCTTGCCCCAGCGGCCCTGACGCCATTGTTCCTTGGCCTCCTCGATCCGCTCTTTCGACGAACTCACGAAGTTCCACCACAGATAGCGCGGCCCGTTCAGCGTATCGCCGCCCAGCACAAGCAGCCGTGCGCCCGCCGCGCCCGCCTGCAGGGTAATCGCGTCGCCCGGACGGAACACCGCCATCTGCCCCGCGCTGATCTCCTGCCCGGCAACATGCACCGAGCCCGACAGGACGTGCAGCCCCCGATCCTCGTGCCCGTCGGGCATCGGCAGCTTGGCCTCGGCCTCGAGCCGGACATCGGCATAGAACACATCGCCAAAGGTCGATACCGGCGCCTGCGCGCCCCAGGCATGGCCCAGGATCACCCGTGCGCGCTTGCCCTCGGCATCGAGCAACGGCAGCACTTCCTTGCCGTGATGTTCGAAGGCCGGTTCCATTTCTTCCCGGTCCTCGGGCAGCGCCAGCCATGTCTGCACGCCGAACAGATCGTGGCGGCCCTGACGGCCCTGGGCATCGGTGCGCTCGGAATGGGTAATGCCGCGCCCCGCGATCATCCAGTTGACCTCGCCCGGATTGATCCGCTGATCCGTCCCGAGGCTGTCTTTATGGATGAAATGGCCGTCCAGCAGATAGGTCACCGTGCCCAGCCCGATATGCGGATGCGGGCGCACATCGATGCCCTCTCCGGTGATGAATTCGGCCGGTCCCATCTGATCGAAGAACACGAAAGGCCCCACCATGCGCCGGGCCGCCGCCGGAAGCGCGCGCCTGACCTCGAACCCGCCCAGATCGCGCGTTCGCGGGATGATCACGGTTTCAATCGCGTCGGGATCCGTGGTCAACGGACCGGGGTCGAAGGTGGGGTTCCAGCTCATCGTTGAGGCTCCTCTCTCGGGTCGTCTCCCTAAGATGGTGTTCCCGGCTTCGGCGGCAACAGATGCAGACAAGACCTGCGCCGTTGCACAGAGCGGTATCAGCGTCGGAACAGGCCGTTGGGCTGCGCGGGTGGCAAGGGCGCGGCGCCACGGCGGCGGACCACCGGGATCACCACCTGTGCGCTGGGATGAGGTGGCACGCCCCCGAAACGGCGCCAGAAGATCCGCCCGCCGCGCAGCCGCCAGGTGCGCGAGCACAGCGCGACGCCCGCAAGGAAGCCGCCGACATGCGCCCAGAAGGCCACGCCGCCATCGGCGGGCGTGGTCATGCCGCCCGCGACCTGTACGACGAACCATGCCCCCAGAAGCGCCCAGGCCGGCACCGCGACCACGCGCAGGCCGACCACATACCAGACCACCATTTCGACCCGTGCGCGGGGGAACATCAGCAGATACCCCCCCATCACGCCCGCCACCGCGCCCGAGGCCCCTGCGATGGCCACCATGCTGGACGGTTCGGCCAGCACCTGCAGCGCGAAGGCGATGAGCCCGCAGGCGAGATAAAACAACCCGAAGCGCAAAGACCCCAGCTCGGCTTCCAGATTGTCGCCGAAGACGCGCAGGAACAGCATGTTGAGCGCCAGATGAAACCAGCCGCCATGTACGAACATCGCCGTAAACGGGGTCACAAGCCCCCTGCCGCTGAGAAACCGGTCCGGGATCAGGCCCCAATCGTGATAGATCCGCGCGATCGAGGCGTCCGTGCCGAGTGGATAGAACGCCGCAAAGACCAGCACATTGGCGATAATCACCGCCCAGGTCACATAGGGCACACACCCCGACGGGTTACGGTCACGAAACGGCAGCATGGCAAAGGGGATGCGCGACGCGCGCGCATCCGTCAAGCCGCCGATGCGTCAACAAGCAGTTGCGCGTTTCCGCCCGATGCCGTCGTGTCGATGCACAGATGCCGCTCGGTCAGGGCATGGGCCGCGTCGGGCATCGCTGTGATCAGCGGCAGGATCGCCCCTTTGCGCCGGGCCAGGGCCTGCGTATAGCCGCGCGCGGTGTCGTCATCGCCCCACCAGACAACGCCCGAGAATCCCTGCGCCGTCTCAAGCCACGCGGCCGGAACCGAGCCGCCCGCCTCGACCGCCGCGCCGCCCGCCGCACGGATCGCCGTCGCCTGCGCCGCTTCGGCTTGCGCCCCCGGCCCGAGGCACAGGACGGCCGCGCGCGAATGCAGGCTCAGCCGGTTGGATTCGCCCGTCGGTCCAGGCATGTCATGCACGGCAACCGGCTCTTGCGGGACCGGCGCGGCCAGCGCGCGTTCCAGCGCCTTCAGATCCGCCGCGCCCGTATCCGTGCCCATACCCGTGACCGTAGCGCCCGCCGGGGCCGCCAGTCGCGGCACATAATCCGGACCGCCCGCTTTCGGGCCGGTACCCGACAGCCCCTCGCCGCCGAAGGGCTGGCTGCCAACCACCGCGCCGATCTGGTTGCGGTTGACGTAGAGATTGCCCACGCGCATGGCCTCGACCACCTCCTGCACGCGGTTGTCGATCCGCGTGTGAAGCCCGAAGGTCAGCCCGTAGCCGCGCGCATTGACCGCCGCCATCACCTTTGGCAGATCGCGGCCCCTGAAGCGCGCGACATGCAGGACCGGGCCAAAGATCTCGCGCGGCAGATCGTCGATGCCGTTCACCTCGATCACCACCGGCGCCACGAAATGCCCCGAACCCGGCGCACGCAGCTCGTACAGGACGCGACCCGCCTTGCGCGCCTCGGCGACATAGGCGCGGATCTCGCGCGCGGCATCGGCGTCGATCACCGGGCCCACATCGGTGGACAGGTGCCACGGATCGCCCATCACCAGCGCCTCCATCGCGCCGCCCAGCATTTCCAGCATATGACCCGCCACGTCCTCTTGCACATAGAGGCAGCGCAGGGCCGAGCAGCGCTGGCCCGCCGACTGGAAGGCCGAGGCGACGATATCGCGCACCGCCTGTTCGGGCAGCGCTGTCGAATCCACCACCATCGCGTTCAGCCCGCCGGTTTCCGCGATCAGCGGCGCGCCGGGGGCCAGATTGTCGGCCATCGCCCGGCGGATCGCCTGCGCGGTGTCGGTCGAGCCGGTGAACACCACCCCGTCGACGCGCGGGTCCGAGGTCAGCGCGGCGCCCACCTCGGCGCCTTCGCCCGGCAGGAATTGCAGCACCTCGCGCGGCACGCCCGCTTCATGCATCAGCGCCACGGCATGGGCGGCGATCAGCGGCGTCTGCTCGGCGGGTTTCGCCAGCACCGCGTTGCCCGCAGCCATCGCCCCGGCGATCTGGCCGGTGAAGATGGCCAGCGGGAAGTTCCACGGCGAGATGCAGACGACACGTCCGCGCGGTGCCATGTCCGAGGTGATGCAGGCGGCATAGTAATGCAGGAAATCGACCGCCTCGCGGACCTCGCCCACGCAATCGAGATGGGTCTTGCCCGCCTCGCGCGCGAGCAGCGCGAAGAACCGACCGAAATCGCGCTCGTACAGCGTGGCTATGCGCACCAGCACTGCCGCGCGCTCTTCGGGCGAAGCGTCCCAGACCTTGGCGGCCCCCAAAGCGGCCTCGACGTCAGCACGGCTGGCCTGCGTCACGCGGCCCACCCGCTCGCCGGGCCGCGCCGGGTTCAGCGCATCGACCGCTGCGCCGCCCTGTGCGGGCACGGCGAGCAGCGGCGCGGCTTCGAAATGCTCGATCCCGAAGGGCTGGCGCGCGGCCTCGATCGCAGCGAGATCCGGCGCGGCGGTCAGGTCCCAGCCGCGTGAATTGGCGCGCTCGGGGCGGAACAGGTCGGGCCCGGTGGTCAGCGCGAAGGGTTTGTGCGCGGCCAGCGGATCGGGGACCACATCCTCGGGCGGCACGCTGTCATCGACGATGCGGTTGACAAAGGAACTGTTCGCGCCGTTCTCAAGCAGGCGCCGCACCAGATAGGCCAGCAGGTCGCGATGCGCCCCCACGGGCGCATAGATCCGGCAGCGCGTGCGTTCGGCTTCCAGCACGATGTCATGCAGGCTTTCGCCCATGCCGTGCAGGCGCTGGAACTCGAACGCGTCGCGCGGCAGGCCGTCAGCCATTTCCAGCACGGTGGCGACCGAATGCGCGTTATGGGTGGCGAATTGCGGATAGATGCGATCAGTCATGCCCAGAAGCTTGCGCGCATTCGCCATGTAGGAAATGTCGGTCGCGGTCTTGGCGGTGAAAACCGGGAAACCGGGCAGGCCCATCACCTGTGCGCGCTTGACCTCGGTATCCCAGTACGCGCCCTTGACCAGCCGCAGCATCAGGCGACGGTCGAGCCGCGTGGCCTCGGCATAGAGCCAGTCGATCATTGCGCCGGCGCGCGGCCCGTAGGCCTGCACGACGACGCCGAACCCGTCCCAGCCTTCGAGCGCCGGATCGGCCAGCACGGCGGCGATCACGTCGCGCGACAGGACCAGACGATCCTGTTCCTCGGCATCGATATTGAAGCCCATGCCGCGCTTGGCAGCCATGCGCGCCAGTTTCGTCACGCGCGGCACGAGGTCTTCCATCACCTGCTCGCGCTGCGCTTCCTCGTAGCGCGGATGCAGCGCCGACAGCTTGACCGAGATGCCCGGATTGGCCTTGACGTTCTGCCCCTTGCAGCCCTTGCCGATTGCCTCGATCGCGCGGGCATAGGCGTCGAGATAGCGCAGCGCGTCGGCCTCGGTGCGCGCGGCCTCGCCCAGCATGTCGTAGGAATAGGCGTAGCCCCGCGCCTCCATCCCCTGCGCGCGGTTCATCGCCGACTGGATCGTCTCGCCCAGCACGAACTGACGGCCCATCTCCTTCATCGCCCGGCCCACCGCGGTGCGGATCACCGGCTCGCCCAGACGCTTCACGGCGCCCCGCAAATGCCCGGCAATGCCCGGCTCGCGTTCGTCGAGAACCCGGCCCGTCAGCATCAGCGCCCAGGTCGAGGCATTGACCAGCGACGAGGCCGAATGTCCCAGATGCTTGCCCCAGTCCGAGGGCGCGATCTTGTCTTCGATCAGCGCATCCATGGTGGCCGCATCGGGGACGCGCAGCAGCGCCTCGGCCAGACACATCAGCGCGATCCCCTCTTCCGTCGACAGGCCGTATTCGGCAAGGAAGACCTCCATCAGGCCGGGCTTCGCGCCCTCACGGATCTCGCGCACCAGCGCCACGGCGCGGTCGTGAACCCGCGCGCGCGCCGCGTCGTCGAGCGCCATATCGGCGGCAAGACGGCTGACCAGCGTTTCTTCGTTGGATGGAATGGGGTCGAGAAGGGGATCCATGCTCATGGGACAACCTGCGTGAAATAAGGAAAAGGGCCAAGAGACGTTGGCCCCATAATATCGCGATTGCGGCTCGCGTTCTTCCCGAATACGGTCGCGCCGCAGGCAAATACGCCGATTTTCGGCAGAAAGGCGGGAACATGAACCGCGACGATCTCGACAGTTTCGACCACGCAATCCTGCGGCTGATGCAGCAGCAGGGACGGATCAGCGTCACGGAACTGGCCAATCGAATCAGCCTGTCGAAATCGCCCACGCAGGCGCGGCTGCGGCGGCTTGAGCGCGAGGGATTCATTACCGGTTATCAGGCGCGGCTGGATCATCATCGGCTGGGACAGGCGCATGTGGCCTTCGTCGAGGTGAAACTGTCCGATACCCGCGAGGCGGCGTTGACGGCCTTTAACAAGGCGGTGCTGCAAACGCCCGAGATCGAGGAATGCCACATGATCGCAGGGGCGTTCGACTATCTGCTGAAGGTGCGCTCGCAGGATATCCTCGATTATCGCCGGACGCTGGCCGAACGGATCTCGGCGCTGCCGCATGTCTCGTCGACCTCGACGCATGTCGCGATGGAATCGGTCAAGGAAGGCGGGCGCTGAGGGGCATCGAGCCCCTCGGCGCCCGGAGGGGACTCACGCGCCCCCTCCGGACCTCCCCCTCTGGACCTCCTCGGCGGATATTTGCGGATTAAAGATGCCGCTCAGCGATCAAAGCGGGCCGCGAGACGGTTGCGCGCTTCGGGCAAAGGTTTCGAGCCCAGCGCAGGCGCCAGCACGTCCCGCAGGAAATGGCCGGTGGTGCGCAGGCCCTGCGCCATCTGCGCGCGGTCCTCGGGCGCGGTGGCGTCGAGCAAAAGCGGCGGAAGCGGAAGCAGGCGGTCGGCGTAGTCGCCCGCACCTTCGCGCGTGACGGCCCGGCCGGTGCGGGGCGAGACATGGGTCAGCCCGTCCACCGCCCCCGTCACTGCACAGGCCGAGAAGTCGAGCCCGTAGCCCGTTTCCTCGAGCAGCGAACGTTCCCACAGAAGATAGGCGCCGAACCAGCGATCCCCCCCGGCCAGCCGGTCGAGCAGATGAGTGGTGAGCGCGTGCAGGCGCGGATGCGGATCGCGTTCGGGCAGCGCGAAGACCAGAAGCGCGCAGAGGGCGTTGAGCGCGGCGAGACGCTCGGCATCGGTCAGGATCGCCGCCGCCCGTTCGCGCGCGGGTTCGACGGTGAAATTGCCCAGATGATCGTCGAGCCGCGCGCGCCAGCTCAGCGCCAGCGTGTTGCCCGGCTGCAGGATCGGCGTCAGCTTGCGCGAGACGCCACCGCGCACGACGCCGCGATGCAGCCCTTGTTCGGCGGTGAAGACCTCGATGATCGCCGCGCTCTCGCCATGCAGGCGCGTGCCGAGCATAAGCCCTTCACCCGCCCAGTCCATTCACAGCGCCCGCCAGCCGATATCGCGGCGGCAGAAGCCCTGCGGCCAGTCGATTGCATCGACCATCGCATAGGCCCGCTGATGCGCCTCGGCCAACGTCGCGCCGCGCGCGGTGACGTTGAGCACACGACCGCCATTGGCCACCACCCGCCCGTGATCGCCCCTCGTGCCCGCATGGAAGACCATGTTGAAGCTGTCCTCGGGCAGCGCGTCGAGGCCCTTGATCTCGGTGCCTTTCTCATAGCTGCCGGGATAGCCCCCGGCGGCCATGACCACGGTCATCGCGTGATCCCCGGCCCAGTTGACGCGGGCCTCGGACAGACGCCCCTCGGCGCAGGCGAGCAGCAGGTCGAGCGCCTGCGCGCCCAGCCGCATCATCAGCACCTGACATTCCGGGTCGCCGAAGCGGACATTGTATTCCACGAGCCGCGCGCGCCCGTCCTTGATCATCAGACCGGCATAGAGCACGCCCTGATAGGGCGCGCCGCGCCTGGCCATCTCGGCCATGGTCGGGCGCACGATCTCGTCGAGCGCCTGCTGCGCGATGGCGTCGGTCAGAACCGGTGCGGGCGAATAGGCGCCCATGCCGCCGGTATTGGGGCCGGTATCGCCCTCGCCCACGCGTTTGTGGTCCTGTGCGGTGCCGATGGGCAGACAGGTCTCGCCATCGACGAGGACGAAGAACGAGGCTTCCTCGCCCTCCATGAATTCCTCGATCACCACTTCGGCGCCTGCGTCTCCGAAGGCCCCGCCAAAGATCTCGTCCAGACCGGCCAGCGCTTCATCGAGTGTCATCGCCACGATCACGCCCTTGCCCGCAGCCAGACCGTCGGCCTTGACGACAATGGGCGCGCCTTGCTCGCGTACATAGGCTTTCGCGGCCTCACGCTCGGTGAACCGCGCATAGCCCGCCGTGGGGGCATTCGCCGCATCGCAGATTTCCTTGGTGAAGGCTTTCGAGGCTTCGAGCCGCGCCGCCGCGCCCGAGGGGCCGAAACACAGGATGCCCGCATCGCGCAGCGCGTCTGCGACACCGGCAGCCAGCGGGGCTTCGGGGCCGATCACCACGAAATCGATGGCGTTTTCCTCGCAGAAGGTCACCACGGCCGAGCCATCCTCGGCATCGAGCGTCGCGCATTCGGCAATCGCGGCGATACCCGCATTGCCCGGCGCGGCGATCAGCTTGTCGCATTTCGGGTTCTGCTTGATCGCCCAGGCCAGCGCGTGTTCGCGCCCGCCGCCGCCGAGGATGAGGATGTTCATGCCGCCCGCCTGTTCCTGTCGCGCCCGTAAAGACTGAAAGTCAGCGCGCTTGTAAGCGGGTTGCTTGCCTGTCTCAAGGCGTTTGCGCTTAAGCGGACGCGCGGCCCTCGCCCGTCCCGCCTTCCGCCCGCCGCTATGGCGCGCTAGATTGCCCGCATGGATCTGATCGACGACGAAGAACCGACCCCGGGCGGTGCCTCAAACGCGCATGATTTCACCGTGTCCGAGCTGTCGGGCAAGGTGAAGCGCACGCTGGAAGACGAATTCGGCCGCATCCGGGTGCGTGGCGAGGTCGGACGCGTGGTTCTGGCGCGCACGGGTCACATGTACTTCGACCTGAAAGACGACCGTGCGGTGATCGCCTCGGTTTCGTGGAAGGGGCAGGTCGCGCGCATGGCGGTGCGGCCCGAGGAAGGGATGGAGGTCATCGCCACCGGGCGGCTGACCACCTATGCGCCGCAATCCAAGTACCAGCTTCAGGTCGAGAATGTCGAACCGGCGGGCGCGGGCGCGCTGATGGCAATGCTGGAAGCGCGCCGCAAGAAGCTGGCCGCCGAGGGGCTGTTCGATACCGGCCGCAAGCGCCCGGTTCCCTTTCTGCCGCAGGTGATCGGTGTCATCACCTCGCCCTCGGGGGCGGTGATCCGCGACATCCTGCACCGGCTGGCCGACCGTTTCCCGCGCCGGGTCATCGTCTGGCCGGTCGCCGTTCAGGGCGAGCGTTGCCCGGCGGATGTGGTCCGCGCCATCGAGGGATTCAACGCGCTCAAGCCCGGCGGCCCCGTGCCGCGCCCCGATGTGCTGATCGTCGCGCGCGGTGGGGGCTCGATCGAGGATCTGTGGGGTTTCAACGACGAGGCCGTGGTGCGCGCCGCCGCCGCATCGGATATTCCGCTGATCTCGGCTGTGGGGCACGAGACGGATACCACGCTGATCGACCATGCCGCCGATCTGCGCGCGCCCACGCCCACCGCGGCGGCGGAACTGGCGGTGCCGGTGCGCGCCGACCTGATGGCGCATGTGGCCAATCTGGGCGCGCGGCTGCACCGCGCGGGCACCCATGCCACCCAGCAGCGCGCGCAGCGCCTGCGCGACCTTGCGCGCGCCCTGCCCCGCCCGGATGCGCTGATCGCTACGCCGGTGCAGCGGCTCGACCGGGCCTCGGACCGGTTCGCGGGCTCTTTGCGGGCGCTTGCGCAGCGCAAGGCGCTTGAGCTCAACCGCGCGGGCGCGGGCTTGCGCCCCGGCGCGCTGCGCGCCAAGCTTGACCAACGCGGCGAGCGGCTGGAGCAATCCGCAAGCCGCCTTGCCCCCGCGCTGACGCAAAGCGTCGCGCGCAAATCCGAGCGGCTGACGACCCCGCGCTTTGCCCAGCGCGCGCGGGCTGCCGTGACCCGCCACGCCCGCGATGCCGCCGAGGCGCTGAAAGCGCTCGACCGGATGCACCGGTCGCTCAGCTACGAACAGACGCTGGCGCGGGGCTTTGCGGTAATCCGGGGGGCCGAGGGTGCGCCGTTGACCAGCGCCGAAACCGCCCGCGCACTGCCGCAGATCACCGTCGAGATGCGCGATGGCCGGTTCGAAGCCCTGCCGGTGGGCGATGCACCGAAGCCGAAGAAACCGCGCGCGCGGACGGCCGAGGCCGAGGCGCAGACGGGACGCCCGAAACCGCCGAGCCAGGGCTCGCTGTTCTGAGGCTGCGCCGGCGCGATCCCCCTCGCGCGGGCGCCCCTGATCCGCAAAATGCCCGAACTCTCAGCGCGAATGCCCATCGAAGCGGCACCGGGCCCTGCCCCGGGCGCGCGCCCCTTTACCCTTGTCGTCAAGACGTTACACTCGTCCCAAGCCGTTCAGGACCGGGAGAGACCCCATTCCCAAAGCCGCCGCCACCAGCCTGCGCACGCGCGTGTACACCCTGCTCGCGCAGATCTATCCCGATCACGATGCCGGCGCGCTCACCCGTGACGTGATCGCCGCTTTCTGGCCCGAGGGGCATCCCCGTCGCCAGCGTCCGCGCCGCCCGTCGAACAACCTGTGGTCCGAAGCCGACGCCATGGTCATCACCTATGGCAACACGATCTCGGATGGCAGCCACAAGCCGCTGGACCTGCTGCACGATTTCCTCGAACGGAATCTGAGCGGCGCGGTCAACGGCGTGCATATCCTGCCGTTCTTTCCCTATACCTCCGATGACGGCTTCGCGGTCACGGACTATTACAAGGTCGATGCCTCGCTGGGCGACTGGAGTGACATCCGCCGGATCGGCAAGGATTTCCACCTGATGTCGGACATGGTGCTGAACCATGTCAGCAGTCAGGGCACGTGGTTCAACGACTACCTGCAGGGCAAGGCGCCCTATGACCGGTTCTTCAAGGAAGCCTCGCCCGAGGACGATCTGTCCGACGTCGTCCGCCCCCGCACCACGCCCCTGCTGCGCGAGGTCGAGACCGCGACCGGCCCGCGCCATGTCTGGTGCACCTTCAGCCACGATCAGGTCGATCTGGATTTCCACAACCCCGAGGTGCTGCTGGAGATCCTCCGCATCCTGCGCTTCCATATCGATCAGGGCGTGCGCACGATCCGGCTGGATGCGGTGGCCTTCGTGTGGAAGGAAATCGGTTCGCCCTCGATCCACCTGCCGCAGACCCATGCGATCGTCAAACTGATGCGGGTGCTGGCCGATTTTGCGCAGGAGAAGGTCATCCTGCTGACCGAAACCAACGTCCCCAAGACCGAGAACCTGTCCTATTTCGGGCGCCGGGACGAAGCGCATATGGTCTATAACTTCCCGCTGCCGCCTCTGGTGCTGCATGCGCTTCTGTCGGGCAATGTGCGCTACCTGCGGCGCTGGCTGCGCTCAATGCCGCCCGCGCCGCTGGGTTGTGCGTATTTCAACTTCACCGCCTCGCATGACGGGATCGGGATGCGCCCGGTCGAAGGCATCCTGCCCGCCGAAGAGATCGCGCAGATCATCGACACGGTGGAAGAGGTCGGCGGCCTTGTGTCGATGCGCGCCCTCGCGGGTGGTGGGCAATCGGTCTACGAGATCAACTGCGCCTATTACGATGCGATGACCAAGACCTTCGGCGGCGAGACGGCGCTCAGGATCGAACGGTTCCTGTGTTCGCAAAGCATCGTCATGTCGCTTGAGGGGATGCCCGCTTTTTACCTGCATTCGATGATCGGCACGCCCAACGACCACGAGGCCGTGACCCGGCGCGGCATGAACCGGGCGATCAACCGCCACCGCTGGCATTATCCCGCGCTGCAAGACCGGCTGGCCGATCCCGAAAGCGATCAGGCGCGGGTGCTGGGCGAATTGACGCGGCGGCTGAAGATCCGCGCGCGGCAGGCCGCGTTTCATCCCAATGCCACGCAGTTGACGCTGCAGCTTGATGACCAGCTTCTGGGCGTCTGGCGTCAGTCGCTGGATCGGCGGCAATCCATCTTCGCGCTGCACAACGTCTCGGCCGAAGCGGTCGAGCTGGACGCCTATGCGCTCAACCTCATCGACGACGAGGAATGGTACGACCTGCTCTCGGGCGAGCCCATCGACGCCGATGGCATGATCCCGATGGCCCCCTATCAGGTCCGCTGGATCACCAACGACGCCGGTTGAGCCCGCTCAGACCGCGCGGTCCGGCTCGCTGTCGGCCATGTCGGCAGCGACGGCGGTGCGGAAATCGCTCAGGAATGCCGGATCGGCGGCGTGGACGAGGTTCCAGTTCGGAATGAAGGGCAGTTCCTGCGGGTTCTCCAGAAAGATCTGCCCGGCCTGAACGATGTTCTCGGCAAAAAGCTGGATCGAACGTTCCTCGGCCGGACGGTCGAAATCCAGCCCGTTCATCTGCGCGTCGTGCGAATAGGTTTCCAGCAAATCCAGCGCGCGGCGGTAATAAGTGGCCTTGAGCGTCCGGAAGATGTTGGGCGACAGCACCTTCCCGTCCGCCGCCAGCTTGCGGAAGATCGCCTTGCAGATATCCAGCGACATGCGGTTCAGCCCGGTCACCGAATCCGCCGCCGACAGGTCCTGATGCTTGTGATCGTAGACATCGGCGATTTCCACCTGACAGACCGCGCGCGGCCCCAGATTGCGCCAGGCTTCCGACAGAACCCCGATCTCCAGCCCCCAGTCCGAGGGCATCCGCAGATCGGGCAGCGACGCGGTGCGCATCGCGAATTCGCCCGATAGCGGATAGCGGAAGGCGCGCAGGTAATCGATATATTCGCTGTCCCCCAGCACTTTCTTCAGGGAAATCAGCAGCGGGCTGACAAGGTTGCGCGTGACCCGCCCGCCCAGACGGTTATTGCCGATGCGCGGGTAGAAGCCCTTGGACATCTGATAGGGAAAGGCCGGATGCGCCACCGGGAAGACCAGCCGCGACAGCATCTCGCGCTTGTAGGTGACGATGTCGCAATCATGGATCGCCATCACGGCGCTGTCGGCGCAGGCGATCAGATAGCCGATGCAGGTCCAGACATTGCGCCCCTTCCCCGGCTCGATCGGGCCCAGCCCGTGCGGCTCAAGCCGCTCCATCAGCGCCTTCATGCGCGGCCCGTCATTCCAGATCACGACGTGGTTTTGCGGCAGGCGGGCGAAGAATTGACGCGCATGGCGAAACTGCTCTTCGCTGGCGGCATCGAGGCCGATGATGATGCGGTGCAGGTATTTCACCTTAGACAGCTCATCGAGGATGTTCTGCAGCGCCGGACCTTCGAGTTCCGTGAACAGCGAGGGCAGGATCAGGCTGATCTTGCGTGTCTGCGCGAAAGTCGCCAGCCGGTACTCCAGCTCGTCGAGCGAGCGCGTGCGCAGGTTGTGAAACTGGGCGATATTGCCGTTCTGGTGAAAGTCAGCCATCCGCCGCTCCTGATAGTTCCGGCCGCGCCAGAAGCCTGGCCATGCCTTCGGTCCATCCCGCCGGACCCTCGGCGCGCGTGCGCAGGATCCGGCCCTTTTCTTTCCCCGGCCCGTCTTCCGCCGCCCGGTCTTCCCCCGGCAAAGGCGGCAGCCCCGGCCCGTGATCGTTGCGCACGACGATGCCGTAATCGGCGCGCGCCAGCATCTCGGCATCGTTGGGCGCATCGCCCAGAGCCACCGTCACCTCGGGCGCATAGCGGTCGATCAGAGCCTCCATCTGTGCGGCCTTGGTGCCGCCGAAACTGAGCGTCAGGAACCGCCCGCCGCGCCGCGCCTGAATGCCGTGTTCGGCCAACGCCGACAGGAACCCGTCAAGTTGTGCTTCGGTTCCCTGCCACAACCCCGGCTCGGAATGCGCACGTGTCCGGGCCTTTCTGGCCGCCCCGGGCGACAATCCGGTGACATCGGCGACGCCCGCGTCGTCCATGTCGCCGAAGCCCAGAAAGGGGGCGTTCAGCGTCTGCAGCACCGCGCGGATGCGCCGGTAATCGCGGTCGTCGAAGCTGCCGTCATACAAGGCGGCCCCGTTTTCGACGATGGCGGGGCAATCGCCCAGTCCCAGCCGATCCTGCCATTCTGCGATTTCGGCCCCGGTCTTGGACGAGGCCAGAACCACCACCGCCCCCATCGCCCTGAGCCGCGCCAGCATCGGCAGTGCAGGCGTGTAATCGTAGGTCTGATGGTCCAGCAGCGTGCCGTCCAGATCGGTGAATATCAGGAATCTCAAAGGGTCCACCGTGATTGTGCAGGCCAGCCTATCGCCGGGCGGCGGGCGCGGGAAGCGCAGAACGGCAAAGGGGCGCCTGCGTCACCGTTCCTGCCCGCGCCGCAGGCAGCTGCGCGATTGCGCGGCAGGCTTCCTTCCCCCCGCCCCTTGGATTAGGGTCGCGCCATGACAAACGCCTCTCCTGCCTTGACTTTCTCCGACGATCAGGCCGCCGCCTGGGATGCGCTGGCCGAGCTTCTGTCCAAGGCCGGGGTCGATCTGGCCGACGAAACCCTGATGCCCCCCGATCCCGATGGCGACGGCGCGGTGATGGCGGTGCTGGGCAAGGCGGGGTCGGGCAAAACCATGCTGCTGGCCCAGTTGACCAAGGCGCTGTCTGCGGCGGGTGTGGAAACCGTCAGCGGCGATTACGAGGGCAAGCGGCGCAAGGAACGGCGCACGCTGGCCATCCTTGCCCCCACCAACAAGGCGGCGTCCGTCCTGCGCAATCGCGGCGTGCCCGCGACGACGATCCACCGCATTCTCTATACCCCGGTCTATGACCCGGAATACGAGAAGATCGCCGAATGGCTGGAAGGCAACGCGTCGAAGCCCGAGATCGAAGATCTGACCGAAACCGCCCTCGACCGCGCCAAGGCGTTCTACGAGACGGTCAAGTCGATCCCCGGCGCGCTGGCCGCAGCCGGTCTGCGCGGATCGGATTTCATCAAGGGCTGGAAACGGCGCGAAGATCCGCTGGATATCGGTTTCGTCGACGAAAGCTCGATGCTGGATGCGCGGCAGATGGCAGATCTGCAGGAGATCTTCCAAACCCTCGTCCTGTTCGGTGATCCCGCGCAGCTGGCGCCAGTGGGCCAGTCGGGCGAAATGGTCTTCGACACGCTGCCCGCAAAACAGAAGCTGGAACTGCACCGCGTTCACCGGCAGGCCGATGACAACCCGATTCTGGACCTCGCCCATGCGCTGGCCGATCCCGATCTGAGTTTCGAGCAATTCGAGCGCATGATCGAAGACGCCGCGCAGCGCGATGACCGCGTCGTCTGGGCCGGGCGGGTCGAAAGCGCGCTGATGGCGCGTTCGCCGGTGCTGGTCTGGCGCAATGCCACGCGGATCCGGCTGATCCACGCCTTTCGCGCCGCCCATGGCGCGCCCGAGACCGAGCTGTTGCCGGGCGAGCCGTTGATCTGCGATGGGCTGGAACTGCCGCTCAAGCACCGCAAGCGCCGGATCGATCTGGAAGCGCGCGGGCTGATCAAGGGCGCGCAGTGCATCTATCTTGGCCCCGGCTCGAAACCCGGCTTCTCGCGCTTGCATGTGATGGGGGCCGAGGAACCGCGCCTGTCGGCGGCGTCGATCGTGAAGATCGAGCGCGAGGGCGAGGAAGAACCCTTCATCCCCTTCGCCGCGACGATGGGGGCTGCGTTCCTGCACGGGGCGGCGGTGACGATCCACAAGGCGCAGGGCAGCCAGTGGCGCGACGTGCAGGTTTTCGCACCCGATCTTTATGCGGCCGCGCGCGCGGGCCGCAACGAAGCCGGCATTCCGCTGTGGAAGCGGCTGGCCTATGTCGCCATCACCCGCGCCGAGCACCGGCTTCACTGGGTCGTGCGCAACCGGCTGGCGCGGCCCGACGGGCCCCTGCGAATCGATGACCTGGCCCAACCGGCGGCGCCCCTTACCCTGCAGGTCCAGGAACCGTAACCCCCTAAAGCAGTGTTCTGAAACCGACTTTTTTGGGCATTCATGTCGCTTTTGGGTTTCGGTAAGGTTAACGGACTTGTTACCCATGGGAAGAGCCGGCTGTGACATTCGACCGCAGTTGGCCCCAACCATGGCAAAAAGGAGGGACAACATGTTTTCAAGGATCATGGTCCCCGTGGACCTGACGCACCTTGAGCAACTGGAAAAGGCCCTGACCGTCAGCGAGGAACTCGCCCGGACCTATGGCGCCGAGATCGTCTACGTTTCGGTCACCGCCGAAATGCCCACGAAGATCGCCCACAATCCCAAAGAGTTCGCCCAAAAGCTTGAAGCTTTCTCGGCGGGCCGCCCGGGTAACAGCTCGACCAAGAGCTACGCGGCGCACGATCCGGCGATCGACATGGACAAGACGCTGCTCAAGGCAATCGACGATACCGGCGCCGACCTTGTGGTTATGGCGTCGCACAAGCCCGGCATCGCCGATTTTTTCTGGGGATCGCATGGCGGCTCGCTGGCCGCGCATACCAGCGTGTCGGTCTTCGTCGTTCGCTGACTTCCCCCGTCCAGCGCGCGCCAAAAGGCCCGCGTAACGACCCAAACGACCCGTCTCACGGACCCGTCTTCAATACAGGACGTTCCCTTGCAACAGGCCGCATCCCGTATGCGGCGTATGATACAAAACAACAGGAGATCATGCATGTCAGACAGTACTGACAGCGAAGCGATCCCGGCTCCCGAGGGACCTTCGGATATCATCGACACCGATTACGAGATCGGTCAGAACAACATTCAACCTTTCGGTCTGGACATCCACAACCCGGTCTTCCTGATCTCGGGACTGACGGTTGTGGCCTTCGTGATCGTCACGCTGGCCTTCCAGACGCAGGTCGAACCGGCTTTCTCGGCGATGCGGGGCTTTCTGACCTCGAAGCTCGACTGGTTCTTCCTGATTGCGGGCAACATCTTCGTGCTCGTCTGCCTTGGCCTTCTGGTCTCGCCGCTGGGCAAGGTCCGCATCGGCGGCGTCGATGCCACCCCCGATTACGGCTATATCGGCTGGTTCGCGATGCTCTTCGCCGCAGGCATGGGCATCGGCCTGATGTTCTTCGGGGTGCTCGAGCCTGTTTACTACTTCGGCACGCCGTGGGGCGATCAGCCGCTGGGCAATGACCTTGGCATCGTGGACGGCGTGCTTGCCGATCCCGCGACCGTCGAGGCTGCGCGCTCGATGGCGATGGCGTCGACCATGTACCACTGGGGCCTGCACCCGTGGGCAATGTATGCCGTGGTCGCACTGGCGCTGGCGCTCTTTGCCTTCAACAAGGGCCTGCCGCTGACCATGCGCTCGATCTTCTACCCGATCTTCGGCGAGCGGATCTGGGGCTGGCCGGGCCATATCATCGACATCCTCGCGGTTCTGGCCACGCTGTTCGGTCTGGCCACGTCGCTGGGCTTCGGTGCGCAACAGGCCTCGGCCGGTATCGGCTTCGTGTTCGGTGTCGACGGCATCAACGACACGGTCACCGTTTCGGTCTTCCTGATAGCCGGCATCACCGCGATCGCGCTGATCTCGGTGCTGCGCGGGCTCGACGGCGGCGTGAAGCTGCTGTCCGAGATCAACATGGGCCTTGCTGCCGTGCTGCTGCTCTTCGTGATCTTCGTCGGTCCGACGATGACGCTGGTCAGCCAGTTCTTCAGCAATATCGGCGCCTATTTCGCCGACCTGATCCCGCTGTCGAACCCGATCGGGCGTGAAGACGACGGCTTCCGTCAGGGCTGGACCGCGTTCTACTGGGCGTGGTGGATCAGCTGGTCGCCGTTCGTCGGTATGTTCATTGCCCGCGTCAGCCGCGGCCGCACCGTGCGTGAGTTCATCACCTGCGTGCTGCTGATCCCGACGGCGGTGTCGATGATCTGGATGACCACGTTCGGCGGCACCGCCATCGAACAGATCATCGAGCATGCGACGGACAGCGCCGTCTACGGCTATGTCATCGAGAACTACGTGCCCGAACTGTCGCTGTTCGGCATGCTCTCGGAACTGCCGCTGGCGCAGGTCACGTCGGTCATCGGCATCGTGCTGGTCATCGTGTTCTTCGTCACCTCGTCGGATTCCGGTTCGCTGGTGATCGACACGATCACCGCCGGCGGCAAGGTCGACGCCCCGGTCGCGCAGCGCGTGTTCTGGTGCGTGTTCGAAGGGCTGGTCGCGGCGGCACTGCTGATCGGTGGCGGCCTTGTGGCGCTACAGGCGATGGCGGTTTCCACGGGCTTCCCGTTCGCCATCGTGCTGCTGCTCGGGTGTTGGGCGCTGGTCAAGGGCCTGATGGCCGAGCCGCGCGGCTAACGCGCCGACACTGGCACCATGAAAAGACGGGGCGGCAGGATCACCTGCCGCCCCGTTTGCGTTCACGCCCCCAGCGCGTGGGCCAGTTCGTCAAAGGCTGCGCGGTTGGCGCAGAAGGTCAGCGTCGCGGTATCGACCGGCTCGTCGTGATCCTCGCGCGCCATGAAGCGATGACAGGTTCCCAGATCCGTGCAGCCGTTGCAGCGGCCCAGAACCTCGTGCCAGACGCGGCGATCGGCCATCAGTTCGGACGAGGTCAGGCCGAACAGCCGCGCCATCTCGGTCACGCGGGCGGGCACGTCATCAGGCAGCGCAGCCAGTTGCAGAGCCTCGGTCCGGGTCACGCCCATATCCGCCAGATCGGCATCGCTCATCGCCTTGATGTCGTGCAGGTCGCGGCTCAGCCGGAACATGCGCAGGAAACCCTCGATCATCGTTCTTCCTCCTTGATGGCCCTCCTTGGCCGTGACGCGATGCCCCACAGGTCTTTTGCCTGCCTGTTCTGCCTCGCCCGCAGCCTGCCCCGATGCGCCGCGCGATACCTTGATCTGGCGCAAATCCGGGGATAGCCCTTGGCGATGATCCGTGCCTTTCTCGCCCTGCCGGTGCCCGACGACATCCGCCTGCGCCTGTCCGCGCTGCAACACCGGCTGCCCCTGCCCCGGCCCGTGCCGCTTGAGAACTTTCACATCACGCTGGTCTTTCTCGACAAACAGCCCGAGCCACTGCTCGAAGATCTGCATCACGCGATCGAAACCATGCGCCTTGCGGCACCACTTTTGCGGCTCGACGGGCTGGGCAGTTTCGGTGGCAACGAGCCGGACGCCGTCCATGCCTGCGTCGCGCCCGATGCACGGATGAGCGCGCTGCACACCAAGCTCAGCCGCGCCGCGCGCGAGGCCGGGATCCCGGTCAAGGCGCGCAAATTCGTGCCCCACATCACGCTGGGCCGCCTGCGCAAGCACGAGGTCGGCCCCGAAACGCTGGCCCGAGCGATAGGCGCGCTGGGCGAGGTCACGTCACAGCCGTGGCTGGCCGAGACGCTGGTGCTCTACCGCTCGACCCTGCGCGCCGACGGGCCGGTCTACGATCCGCTGGCGGAATACCGGCTTGGGGGCTGAGCCACCCGCTTGCGCCCACCCCGCCGCCCGGCCTAACCTGCGGCCAATCACAGGAGTCCCCCATGAATTGCGTCTTCGTCCAGTTCCGCTGCACGCCCGGCAAGACCTACGAGGTCGCCACCGCGATCTACGACCGCGAGATCGTATCCGAGCTGTTCTCGACCTCGGGCGACTGGGACCTGATCGCCAAGATCTACATCCCCGGCGACGCCGATGTCGGCCATTACCTGAGCGAGAAGCTGTTCGATGTCCCCGACATCGTGCGCACGCTCACCACCATGACCTTCAAGGCGTTCTGAGCGATGCCGGTCATCGCCATCACCGGCGCCAGCGCCGGGATCGGGCGCGCGACGGCTGAACTGTTCCTGTCCAAAGGCTGGGAGGTCGCGCTGCTCGCCCGTCGCGCCGATGCGCTGGCCGAGGTTGCGGACGAGCATCAGACCGCCCTTCCCCTGCCCTGCGACGTCACCGACGAAGACGCGGTCGCGTCGGCCTTTGACGCCATCGCCCGGCGTTTCGGGCGGCTCGATGTGCTGTTCAACAATGCGGGCCGCATGTTGCCCGGCCAGCTGATCGACGAGATGTCAGTGGCCGACTGGCGCGGCATGGTCGACGTCAACCTGACCGGCATGTTCCTGTGCGCCCGCGCCGCTTTCGGCCAGATGCGGCGGCAGGACCCAATGGGCGGGCGGATCATCAACAACGGCTCGGTCAGCGCCCATGCGCCGCGTCCGGGCTCAGTCGCCTATACCGCGACCAAGCACGCGGTGACGGGACTGACCAAGACGCTGGCGCTGGATGGCCGCCCCTTCGACATCGCGGCGGGACAGATCGATATCGGCAATGTGCGCACCGAACTGGCCGCGCAGATCGCCAAGGGCATGCCGCAGGCCGACGGTTCGGTCCGCGCCGAGCCGATGATGGACCTGCCGCAGGTGGCCGAGGCCGTGCTGCACATGGCCAGCCAGCCCAAGGGCGCCAACATCCCCTTCCTGTCGATCATGGCCACCAACATGCCGTGGCTGGGCCGGGGCTGACCTCAGCGCCGGAATAAAACGACGACGGGCGGCGACCAAATCCGCCCGCGCCGGGAACCGGACGGCCCCGAGACGGGTTATCCCTTCACACAATTCCCCGGAGTGACCGCCATGAAACCGCTAATCCCGCTTCTCATCGTCGCCGCAGCGCTTCTGTCGGCCTGCGAAACCGTTCAGGGCGCCGGCCGCGACCTGCAATCCGCGGGCCACGCCGTCAGCAGCGGCGCGCAACAGGTCCAGAACGATCTGTAACAGGCGTTCCCGCGCTTTAAGCGATAACCAACCGACCCGCGCCGGCCCCCTTCGGGCCGGTGCTTGTCGTTCGGCACAGCCGTCAGGTTTTAGGATTGCCGGATCAGCCGGAACACGGCCGAGGCGCCCCAGCCCGCGATCAGCGCGATGACCAGCGCCAGAACGCCGTAGACGAAGGGCTGTTCATAGGCCAGCTCATACAGCCAACGCTCCAGCCCGTCCTTGCGCACGAAAATCGCCGTGCGGTACTGGCTGACCACCTGTCCGCTTTGAACCAGATACATCCGTGTCGTATAGGCGCCCTCGGTCAGATTGGCCGGAAGCCGGACATTGGCGCGAAACAGGATGCCTTCATCGACATGGACGAAGCGGTCCAGCGTCATGAAATGCGCCGAGCGTTCGCGGATCCGCAGAAGCGCCTCGGCGAACAGCAGCGCTTCGGGCGAGCCATCGCCCGCCTGCTCGGCGCGGATCGCCTGCCGGGGCGAAATGCGATAGGTCTGGTCTTCTTCGGGCGTCAGGATCTCTTCAAGAGGCGCGCTGGTCGCCACCGCGTAGAAGGACGGCACCGAGGCCAGCAGCACCGAATCCACGTTCATCCAGATGCCTGCGACCCGGTCCTTGCGCCAGACCTCGGTCCGCTGGCGGGGGCCTTCGATCACCACAACGACGTCGAAATCCTCAAGCCCCGCCGCTTCGGCCTCGGCCTCGGCCAGAACCTCGTCGGCACTGCGGCGGATGGCGCCGAAGATCAGGATCTCGGACCCCGAGAAATTCGCCGTCAGCGAGACCCGGTTCTGGCTGAGCGCACCGATGATTTCGCTCGCGCCCAGCGGCAGTGTGCCCAGCATCAACAACAATCCGGCCAGCAGCGCGCGTGCCATCACAGGCCCCCCGCGATGGTGATCGAATACAGCTCGTCCGGGCGGATCAGCAGGTCGAGCGCGACCTTGATACAGACCATCAGCACCAGAAGCGCCAGCAGGATGCGCAATTGCTCGGCCTTCAGCCGCAGCCCGATCTGCGTGCCCAGCTGCGCGCCGATCACACCGCCCATGATCAGGAATGTGGCCAGCATGATATCGACGCTGTGCCCGGTCACGGCATGCATGATCGTCGTGTAGGCGGTGGTAAAGATGATCTGGAACAGCGACGTGCCGACGACCACCTTGGTGGGCATCCCCAGCAGGTAGATCATCGCCGGCACCATGATGAAGCCGCCGCCCACACCCATCACGGCCGACAGTACGCCCACCGCCGCACCGACCAGAATCGGGGGAATGACGCTGATATACAGGCCCGAGACGCGGAATTTCATCTTGAAGGGCAGCGCGTGCACCCATGTGTGCTGGTGCAGCTTTCGCCGCTTCGCGCCAGCCTTCTTGGTGCGGTACCACGCGCGCAGGCTTTCTTGCAGCATCAGCGCGCCGACCACGCCCAGAAACAGCACGTAGCTGAGCTGCACGGCCAGATCGACCTGCCCCAGAGCGCTGAGCCAGCGAAACAGGATGATCCCGAGCGACGATCCGATGAGACCGCCAGCCAGCAACACGCTTCCCATCTTCAGATCGACGGTCTTGCGCCGCAGATGCGCCAGCACGCCGGAGATGGACGAGGCCACGACCTGATTCGCTCCGGTTGCGACGGCCACGGCGGGCGGGATGCCGATGAAGAACAACAGGGGGGTGATCAGAAAGCCGCCGCCCACCCCGAACATGCCCGACAGCATGCCCACGCCCGCGCCAACCCCCAGAAGGGTAAAGAGGTTCGTCGAGACCTCGGCAATGGGCAGGTAGATCAACATGGCTTTGAATAGGATAAAGCCCCTGTCCTTAACAGGGGCTTTTCCATGAAATTTAGGTATCGCGAATACAAATCTGTTATACCCCCCGCCCGCTGCATGATGTGCGGGCGGGAGAAGGACGCTCAGCGCTCCTTGACGTAGGGTTCGCCGCCGGCGCGAGGCGGGATCGCCTTGCCGACGAAACCGGCCAGAATGATCACCGTCAGGATATAGGGCAGCGCCGTCATGAACTGGTTGGGAAGCGTGATGAAGCCCAGATCCAGGTTCGGCCAGCGGTTCGCGATCGCCTCGAGCGCGCCGAACAGCAGCACCGCGAACAGCGCCTGCCAGGGCCGCCACTTGGCGAAGATCAGCGCCGCCAGCGCGATATAGCCCCGGCCTGCCGACATCTCGCGCACGAAACCCGCCGCAAGCGAGGTCGACAGATAGGACCCGCCGATACCGCACAGAACGCCCGCGATCAGGATGGCGTAATAGCGCAGCCGCACGACCGAGATGCCCGCGGTATCGACCGCCGCCGGGTTTTCTCCGACCGCGCGCATCCGCAGCCCGAAGCGCGAGCGGTAAAGCACCCACCACGTCGCCGGCACCGCCAGCAGACCCACGAAGACGAGGATCGAGTTGCCCGACAGGATCTGGCTGTAGAGCGGCCCCAGCACCGGTACATCCGCCACCGCATCGGCGAAAGGCAGTTGCAGCGGCGGGAAGCGCCCCTCGCCCATCAGCGACGGCGTGCGCCCGCCCTGCCGGAACCAGCTTTGCGCGATGACGACGCTCATCCCCGAGGCAAGGAAGTTGATCGCCACGCCCGAGATCAGCTGATTGCCCCGGAAGGTGATCGACGCGATGCCGTGGATGAGCGAGAACACGACCGAGGCCGCGATCCCCGCCAACAGGCCCAGCCATGCCGAGCCGGTAACAAAAGCGATTGCAGCCGAGAAGAAGGCCGCGATCAGCAGTTTCCCTTCCAGACCGATATCGACGATGCCCGCGCGCTCGGAAAACAGCCCGGCGAGACAGGCGAACAGCAGGGGCGTCGCCAGCCGCAGCGTCGATTCAAGGATCTGGACGATGGTTGCAAGATCCATGTCAGCTCCTCCGCCGCATGCGCAGGAAGATCGCTTCCAGCGGTTGTCGGACCATGTTGTCCAAGGCCCCCGTGAACATGATGACCAGCGCCTGAATGACGATGATCATCTCGCGCGGAATGGTGGTCTCGATCGCCAGCTCGCCGCCGCCCTGATACAGGAAGCCGAACAACAGCGCCGGTGCGATGATACCGATCGGATGCGACCGGCCCATCAGCGCCACGGCGATGCCGATGAAGCCCGCGCCCTCGACCGCGTTCAGAACCAGCCGCTGCGGCCCGCCCATGACCGAGTTGACGGCCATCGTACCCGACAGCGCGCCCGAGATCAGCATCGCGACCATGATGATCTTGACGCCCGAGATCCCGGCGTAATGCGCCGCCGGTTCCGACTGCCCGAACGCCCGGATCTCGAAGCCAAGCCGGGTGCGCCACATCAGCATATAGGCCAGCCCGCAGAACACGAGCGCCACGAACAGCATGATATTCGCCGGGCCCGAGCGCGAGAATTCGATCCCCACAAGGCCAAGAATGTCATGCAGACGCGGCAGCCGCAGCACGTCGTCGAACCGCGCCGTGGCCGGGTCCATCGCGGTCGGCGGGCGCAGAACATGGCTGAGCATGTAGTTCATCACCGAGGCGGCGATGAAATTGAACATGATCGTGGTGATGACGATATGGCTGCCCCGCTTGGCCTGCAGAAAGGCCGGGATCGCCGCCCAGAGCGCGCCGAACGCGGCCGAGGCGAGGATCGCGGCGATCATCGCCGTCCACCAGTTGGGCCACGGGATGAACAGACAGACCAGAGCGACGCCAAGGCCGCCGATCAGCGCCTGCCCCTCGCCCCCGATATTGAACAGCCGCGCCTGAAAGGCGATCGCCACGGCAAGGCCGGTCAGCAGGAAATTCGTCGTATAGTAAAGCGTGTAGCCCCAGCCATAGGTTGAGCCCAGCGAGCCGCGCACCATGATGACCAGCGCCTCGACCGGGTCTTCGCCGATGGCAAGGATCACCAGCGCCGAGATCGCGAAAGCGATCAGCAGCGAGAACAGCGGGACGAGCAGGACGTCGGCCCATTTCGGCATCCGTGTCGAACTCATGCCGCATCTCCCGTCACGCCGGCCATCAACAGGCCAAGCTCTTGCCTGTCGGTATTCTCGGGCGCCCGCTCACCCATGATCCGGCCATCGAACATCACCGCGATGCGGTCGGACAGGCCGAAGATCTCGTCCAGCTCGACCGAAACGAGCAGGATCGCCTTGCCCTGATCGCGCAACGCAATGAGCTGTTTGTGGATGAACTCGATGGCGCCGATATCGACGCCGCGCGTGGGCTGGCCCACCAGAAGCAGATCTGGATTGCGCTCGATCTCGCGCGCCAGAACGATCTTCTGCTGGTTGCCGCCCGAAAAGCTCTCGGCGGTCAGCATAGGATTGGGCGGACGCACGTCGAAACGCTCGATCTTGCCCTTCGCGTCCTCAAGGATCGCGTGGTTGTCCATCAACAGCGCGTTCTTCTGGTATTCGGGCCGGTGGTGATGGCCAAAGGCGATGTTTTCCCACGCCATGAAATCCAGAATGAGCCCGCAGCGATGGCGGTCCTCATGCACATGACCAACCGAATCCTCGCGCCGCGTGCGCGCATCGTCGTGCCTGAGCGACAGGTCAAGCGACTTACCCAGAAGCGAGACCTCGCCCGTGCCGGGGATCATGCCCGCCAGCACTTCCAGAAGCTCGGACTGACCGTTCCCGGCGACCCCCGCAATGCCAAGGATCTCGCCACGGCGGATGTCCAGATCGATGCCGCGCAGCTTTTCGACGCCGTGCTTGTCCACGACTTTCAGGTTGCGCGCCGACAGGACGACCTCGCCGGGCTGCGCCGGGGCCTTTTTCACGTCGAGCAGAACCTTGCGCCCGACCATCAGCTCGGCCAGCTCGGTCGGGCTGGTTTCGGCGGTCTTGACCGTCGCCACCATTTCGCCGCGCCGCATCACGCTGACCTCGTCGGTCACATCCATGATCTCGCGCAGCTTGTGGGTGATCAGGATGATCGTCTTGCCCTGTTCCTTCAGGCCGTGAAGGATGCGGAACAGGTGATCGGCCTCGGCGGGCGTCAGCACACCCGTCGGCTCATCGAGGATCAGGATGTTGGCCTCGCGGTACAGCGCCTTGAGAATCTCGACACGCTGCTGGTTGCCCACCCCCAGATCCTCGATCACCGCATCGGGATCGACGCTGAGCTCGTAATCCTCGGCAAGCTGCGTCAGCAATTTGCGCGCGCGGGCCTTGGACGGCTTGAGCAGCGCATTGCCTTCGGCGCCGAGAATGACATTCTCGAGCACGGTAAAGGTCTCGACCAGCTTGAAATGCTGGAAGACCATGCCGATGCCGGCGCTGATCGCGTCCTGGCTGTCAGAAATCTGCGTCGGCTTGCCGTCGATCAGGATCTCGCCGGAATCAGCTTTGTAAAAGCCGTACAGGATCGACATCAGCGTCGATTTCCCGGCGCCGTTCTCACCGATGATGCCGTGAATGGTGCCCTTGCGCACCCGGATGTTGATGTCCTTATTCGCCTGGACCGGGCCGAAGGCCTTCGAGATCCCGCGAAGCTCGATGGCGGGGGCAGCATCCGCTACCCCCGCCATGCCGGTGCCGGTCACGTCAGCGACCATCCTGAATCAGCCTTACTCGACCGAGACAGGGCAGGTGTTGTCCGACATGTAGTCGTGCACAACCGTCTCGCCCGACGCGATCGCGGCGGTGGCCGCGTCCAGCGCTTCCTGCATGTCGGCGGTCACCAGATCGGCGTTGTTGTCGTCGAGCGCGTAACCCACGCCACCCGCAGCCAGATCCATCACCACCAGACCGGTTTCCAGATCTTCCCCGGCGGTGAACGCGTCATAGACGGCGTTGTCGACGCGCTTGACCATCGAGGTCAGAACCTGACCCGGATGCAGGTGGTTCTGGTTCGAGTCGACGCCGATCGACAGGATGCCCGCATCGGCGGCGGTCTGCAGCACGCCCACGCCGGTACCGCCAGCCGCGGCGAAGACCACGTCCGAGCCCTGGCTGATCTGCGACGAGGTGATCTCACCGCCGCGCACCGGATCGTTCCACGCGGCGGGGGTGGTGCCGGTGTAGTTGACGATCACGTTGGCTTCCGGGTTCGCCGCGACGACGCCCTGCGCATAGCCACAGGCAAAGCGGCGGATGAGCGGGATGTCCATACCGCCGACGAAGCTGACGGTGCCCGTTTCCGAGGCCATGGCGGCCATCATGCCGACCAGATACGAGCCTTCCTGCTCGGTGAAGATCACCGAGCGGACGTTGGGCAGATCAACCACGCCGTCGATGATGACGAAGTTGGTGTCGGGGTAATCGGCGGCCACGGTTTCCAGCGGCGTCGCCATCGAGAAGCCGGTCATCACGACCGGGTTGTAGCCGGCTTCGGCGAAACGGCGGATCGCCTGTTCGCGCTGCGCTTCCGACTGCATCTCGATGTCGCGATACTCGCCGCCGGTTTCGTCGGCCCAGCGCTGCGCACCACCGAAGGCGGCTTCGTTGAACGAGCGGTCGAACTTGCCGCCGAGATCGTAGATCAGCGCCGGATCGGCCCAGGCGACACCTGCCGTCAGCGCCAGGGTGGCAGTGGCGCCAAGAAATGTGCGGGTCAGTTTCATATGATTTGTTCTCCCAGTTGGGTCGTCATGCCGCGGTAGCGGTCCGTCTATCGGCTGATCCGTCCGATCGCGGCGGATCAATCCGGTCAGGGGTCAAGTTAGGTCCACGTCCTTGCAGCCCGTCAAGCGAATTTTACCAAACGGACAAGTCAGGGAATCGTCTGGTAAGCTCAAGGTTAAATCTCAGGCGAAGGACTTGCAAAGGATCAATGCCGCGACGCTCTGGCCAGTTGGCGCGACGTAATAGCCGGGCCTGCGCCCTTGCGCCGTCCAGCCACAGGCGCCGTAGAGAGCGCGCGCGGGGGCGTTGTCCTCGGCCACTTCGAGAAACGCGCTTTCGGCGCCGCGCGCACGGGCCTCGGCATCGAAGGTCTCGAGCCGGGCGCGCGCCAGTCCCTGCCGGCGCCGGTCGGGATCGGTGGCGAGGGTCAGCAGCTCGGCCTCGCCTGCAACGACGCGGCCCAACGCGAAGCTGTGGCCCCCGGGATCGGCGGTCAGGAAAACAAACGGGCTGTCGAGAAGCGCCGCGAAGCCGCTCGCGTGCCACGGCGCGGGTGTGGTGAAGGCGCGGGCATGAAGGGCGGCAAGCTGATCGGGTGTCATGGCGCCGGGCTTACCGCGTCGCGCGGGCGGCGCCTAGAGGGGCGCGCGGATAAAGGCAACGGGGGAGCGGTTTCACCCTCGTCCGGCACGCCTCCGGCGCGCAGCCCTCGTGCGACCGGGCGCGGCGCTGCGCGCCGCGCAAAGCGCCTGCGGGGATCGGCGCGCTCAGTCCAGAAGCGCCGGCGGTCGTTCCGAAGGCGGAGCCGCGTCGGGCGCGCGGAGATAGGCGGGTGCGGGCCGGGGCTGCGGCGTATCCATCCGCGCGGCCGCGATCCGGGCAATCGCCACGGCGAGCGGATGCGCGGGGGGCGTTCCACCCTCGCCGATGTAAAACGCGGGTGGGCTGTCCGATTGTACAGGTGTGGCCTCGGGCGTCTCGCGGATCCAGACGGCGCCGCGCATCGCCGGAAGCACGACCGGCAGGTCCGGCCCGTCGAGCGCCAGCGCGGTGAAGCGGTCGACGCCGATGGCCGGGATACCGAGCCCCAGCGCCAAGCCCCGGGCTGCCGACGTAGTGATGCGGATGCCGGTAAAGTTACCCGGCCCGGTGCCAGCGCCCAGCGCGTCGAGATCGGCCCAGCCAAGGCCCGCCTCATTCAGCAGCGTTTCGAGAAATCCTATCAGCGCCTCGCCCTGCCCCTTGGGCAGCGCCTGCTCGGCCTGAGCGCGCACTTGCCCGCCCTGCAGAACCGCGCCGCTCAGCCAGGGGCCGGACGTATCGAAGGCGATGATCGCAACCCCCGCCCGGTCTTTGTCAGACGGCAACCGGACGAACCTCGGTCACTTCGGGGATGTAGTGGCGCAGAAGGTTCTCGATACCCATCTTGAGCGTCATCGTCGACGAGGGGCAGCCCGCGCAGGCGCCCTTCATGTGCAGATAGACGATGCCCCGGTCGAAACCGTGGAAGGTGATATCGCCGCCATCCTGCGCCACGGCGGGACGCACGCGGGTATCGAGCAACTCTTTGATCTGGCCGACAACTTCGCCATCCGGGCCGTCTTGCGTGGCATGGGCGGCTTCGGTTTCACCTTCGATCGCCGGGCGGCCCGACTGGAAATGCTCAAGGATCGCGCCCAGCACCGAGGGCTTCACATGCGACCAGTCGGCGCCGGCATCCTTGGTGACGGTGACAAAATCGGCGCCCAGAAAGACGGCCGTCACGCCCGGCGCGGCGAAGATCGCCTGCGCCAGCGGCGAGGATGCGGCGCTGGCGGCATCGGGGAAATCGGCCGTGCCCTGACCGAGCACGTCTTGTCCGGGCAGGAATTTCAGCGTGGCGGGGTTCGGGGTGGATTCGGTCTGGATGAACATGGCGGGCCTCCGTTTCACCGGGGATATGCGTATGACCGAACTGCAAGTCAAGGAACAGCCCATGGCCGACACGATGGGACGAAGCATGCGCTGCCCCATGCCCAGGCCCCTCGCACAGGGTATCCTTGACGGCCAACCACAGGGCCAGCCGCAATTCCCCGCCTGGCGGCTGCCCGATACCGCCCTAATACAGCCCCCGCGCGGCCAGGATCAGCGAGATATGATAGTCGGTCAGCGGCTCTTCGAACATCACCCCGCAGGTATCGTCGAAATGCCAGCGCACTTCAGCGCTCAGGCTCAGGCCCGCCGCGTGGATGGCAACCCAGTCGCTGATCCGCAGCATCCGGTCGGGCACCCCCAGAAGCCGGGCACCGCCCGGCGAGACATTTCCCAACGTGGCATCGAACGCGCCCATGGGGGCCCGGACCTGGACGAAGGCCCGCGTCGACAGCCGCAGCGCGCGATTCGGCATCTTCGTTCTCCCGATGGCTTTTTCTTCAGTTTCCGATCAAGAGGTTGCCGTGCCGTTAACAGCGCTCTTGATTGGTCCGAACCGATCCCCATTTAGGATCTGAGGCCCGCAAGAGGAACGCGCCGCAAAGGGCGTTCCGCGACAGCCGGGCGCTTTGATATGGAGAGTGCGATGAACCTTGAAAAGTTCACGGAACGGGCGCGTGGATTCCTCCAGGCCGCCAACACGATAGCCGCGCGCGAACAGCATCAGCGGCTGACCCCCGAACATCTGCTGAAGGCCCTGATGGACGACGATCAGGGCATGGCGTCAAACCTCATCCGCCGCGCCGGGGGCAATCCCGAACGCGTCGTGCAGGCGACCGATCTCGCGGTCGGCAAGCATGCCAAAATTTCCGGCGATGCGGGTCAGGTCTACACCGACAGCGCGCTGGTGCGCGTCCTCGACGAGGCCGAGAAACTCGCGCACAAAGCGGGCGACAGCTATGTGCCCGTCGAACGCCTGCTGATGGCGCTGGCGATGGTGAAATCGCCCGCCAAGGAAGCGCTCGATACCGGTGCCGTGACCGCGCAGGCCCTGAATGCCGCGATCAACGATATCCGCAAGGGCCGCACCGCCGACAGCGCGAATGCCGAAGACAGTTTCGAGGCGCTGAAGAAATACGCCCGCGACCTGACCCAGGCCGCGCGAGACGGTAAGATCGACCCGATCATCGGCCGCGACGAAGAAATTCGCCGCGCCATGCAGGTGCTCAGCCGCCGCTCGAAGAACAACCCGGTTCTGATCGGGGAACCCGGCGTCGGTAAAACGGCGATTGCCGAGGGCTTGGCGCTGCGCATCGTCAACGGCGACGTGCCGGAATCTTTGCGCGACAAGACACTGATGGCGCTGGACATGGGCTCGCTGATTGCGGGTGCGAAGTATCGCGGCGAGTTCGAGGAACGTCTGAAGGGTGTCCTGAACGAGATCACCGCCGCGGCGGGCGAAATCGTGCTGTTCATCGACGAGATGCACACGCTTGTGGGCGCGGGCAAATCCGAAGGCGCGATGGATGCCGCGAACCTGATCAAACCGGCGCTGGCGCGGGGCGAGCTGCATTGCATCGGCGCGACCACGCTCGATGAATACCGCAAGCATGTCGAAAAGGACGCCGCTCTGGCCCGCCGGTTCCAGCCGGTTTTCGTGGCCGAACCCACGGTCGAGGACACGATCTCGATCCTGCGCGGCATCAAGGAAAAGTACGAACTGCACCACGGCGTGCGGATCTCGGACTCGGCGCTGGTTGCGGCGGCGACGCTGTCGCATCGCTACATCACCGACCGCTTCCTGCCCGACAAGGCTATCGACCTTGTGGACGAGGCTGCCTCGCGCCTGCGGATGCAGATCGACAGCAAGCCCGAAGAGCTGGACGCGCTGGACCGCGACATCCTGCAAAAGCAGATCGAGGTCGAAGCCCTGCGCAAGGAAGACGACGCGGCCAGCCGCGAGCGTCTGGGCAAGCTGGAAGCCGAACTCGCCGATTTGCAGCAGAAATCGGCCGAGATGACGTCGACCTGGCAGGCCGAACGCGATGCGCTCGAAGCCGCGCGGGGGCTCAAGGAGCAGCTGGAGAAATCCCGGCTCGATCTTGATCACGCCAAGCGGGTGGGCGATTTCGCCAAGGCGGGCGAGCTGCAATACGGCACGATCCCCGAGCTGGAGCGCGCGCTGGCCGAAGCCGAGGCGCGTGAGGCCGAGAAGCTGGTGGGCGACGCCGTGCGCCCTGACGAGATCGCCGAGGTGGTCGAACGCTGGACCGGCATTCCGACGACCAAGATGCTGGAAGGCGAGCGTGAGAAGCTTCTGCGCATGGAAGACGGTCTGCACAAGCGGGTCATCGGCCAGCACCACGCCGTTCACGCGGTGGCGAATGCCGTCCGCCGGGCGCGCGCGGGGCTGAACGATGAAAACCGCCCGCTGGGGTCGTTCCTGTTCCTCGGCCCGACCGGGGTGGGCAAGACCGAGCTGACCAAGGCGGTGGCCGAGTTCCTGTTCGATGACGATCAGGCGATGGTGCGGATCGACATGTCGGAATACATGGAGAAACACTCTGTCGCCCGCCTGATCGGCGCGCCTCCGGGCTATGTCGGCTATGACGAAGGCGGCGCCCTGACCGAAGCCGTGCGGCGCCGGCCCTATCAGGTCGTGCTGTTCGACGAGGTGGAAAAGGCCCATCCGGACGTGTTCAACGTGCTGTTGCAGGTTCTCGACGACGGTGTCCTGACCGACAGTCAGGGCCGCACGGTGGACTTCAAGCAGACGCTGATCATCCTGACCTCGAATCTGGGGTCGCAGGCGCTCAGCACGCTGCCCGATGGCACCGACGCCTCCGAGGCCAAGGCCCATGTGATGGACGCCGTGCGCGCGCATTTCCGGCCCGAGTTCCTGAACCGGCTGGATGAGACGGTGATCTTCGACCGCCTCAAGCGCGAGGATATGGACGGCATCGTCCGCATCCAGCTCAAGCGCCTGCTGAAACGTCTGGAATCGCGCAAAATCACGCTGACGCTGGACGATGCGGCGATGACGTGGCTGGCCGACAAGGGCTACGACCCGGTCTATGGCGCCCGGCCACTGAAGCGCGTGATCCAGCGTCATCTGCAGGATCCGCTGGCCGAGATGCTGCTGGGCGGCACCGTCTTGGACGGCGCGGAGGTCCCGGTCTCGGCCGGTCCGGCCGGGCTGATCATCAACGGCGAGAGTTTTGCCGATGATGACGAGCCGCGCATGAAGGTCGTTCACTGATCCCGCGATCACAGGGGCGCCGGGAAACCGGCGCCCTTTTCCGTGGTGGCTCGGCTGCGGTGCCCCGCACCGGGATTTCCGGCGCCCTCGGGTTCCGCAAGGTCAACCGAAAAACCGCCTTGCGCGCCCTCCCCTGCGGCCCACGCAACCCCACCTTCCCGGCCAGCAAGGTGATGACGATGCTCTGAAAACGGCATCGCGCGATGCCGGGTGTCGCCTGTCGCCATGCATGTTAGACACGATGCCAGCGTAGTGTGTCGGTATCAGGAGTTGTGGAATGGATAGGCTCGCAGCCGATCGGATGTTCATTGCGGTCATGGAGACCGGAAGTTTCGCCGCCGCCGCGCGCAAGCTGGGCACCAGCTCGGGTCAGGCGTCGAAACTTGTCTCCGCTCTTGAGGCCGAGCTGGGCACAAGGCTGATGAACCGCACCACCCGCGCGCTGGCGCCGACCGAGCTGGGCCAAACCTATTTCGCGCAGATCCGCAACATCGTCGGCGATCTCGACGCGCTGGACCAGACGCTACGCGACGCGGGCGAAGCGCCGCGCGGGAAGCTGCGGCTCTCGGCGCCGCTCTCGCTGGGCACGATGCAATTGTCCCGGGCGCTCAACGACTTCGCGCTGGCCTATCCGGGGATCGAGATGGATGTCTCGTTCACCGACCGCTATGTCAGTCTGGTGGATGAAGGCTTCGACGCCGCGATCCGCGTGGGCACGCCCGCCGATTCCTCGCTGATCGCGCGCAAGCTGGGGCGGGTGCGGGTGATCACGCTGGCCAGCCCCGATTACCTTGCCCGGCATGGTCCGGTCGAAAGCCCCGACGCGCTGGCGCGGCACGAATGCATCCTCGACACAAATCTGCGCGAGCCGACGCATTGGCGCTTCACCGACCGCAGCGTGATCGTTTCGGGGCGGCTGCGCTATTCCAACGGGCTGGCCTGCCTTCTGGCCGCCGAACAGGGGCTGGGCATCGCCCGCGTGCCGGGATTCGCCGCGCTTCCCAGCATCGCCGCCGGTCGCGTCCGACCGCTGCTGACCGATTATGAACCTGCGCCGCTCGGTGTCTTCGCGATGTATCCCACCGGACGCCACCTGCCCCGCAAGGTGCGGCTGCTGATCGACTATCTGGGCGACGATTTCAGCCGGCATGACCCGATGCTGCCGGTGCCGAACGCCGTGGGGGCGTGATAGCTTCCAAAATGGAAGGAATGACTTGCCTTTCGGTCGGATTACAATCCGATCAAGGCCATGCCATCTGAGGGTCACAAGGCGCAACGACGCCGC
The DNA here is from genome assembly GCF_017303295.1 of Rhodobacter sp. NTK016B. Taxonomy (GTDB): domain Bacteria; phylum Pseudomonadota; class Alphaproteobacteria; order Rhodobacterales; family Rhodobacteraceae; genus Pararhodobacter. Next base: position 428,575 of record NZ_JAFKOK010000001.1, read on the forward strand.
AACCAGACTTTGGAGACCCTTTCGATGACTGCCACGACCGCGACCAACGCCTCCGCCACCCGGCTCGACAATGCCGAACTCGCCGCCCTGATCCTGCGGGTGTCGATGGGCGTTCTGTTCATCCTGCACGGCTGGATGAAGTACTCGGTGTTCACCCCCGCCGGCACCGCGCAATATTTCGCGGCGATCGGCCTGCCTGCCTTCCTTGGCTATGTTACCATCGCGGCCGAGATCGTCGGCGGCGCTGCGCTGATCGCGGGCCTGTGGACCCGCTGGGTGTCGCTCGCCTTCATTCCGCTGATGATCGGCGCGGGGTATTTCGGCCATGGCGCCAACGGCTTCTTCTTCTCGAACGAAGGCGGCGGCTGGGAATACACGGCGTTCTGGACCGTCGCGCTGGTGGTGCAGGCGCTGCTGGGCGGCGGCGCCTGGGCGCTGCGCCGCAGCTGAGCGCAAGATCCGAGGGCGGCGCCCCCGCCGCCCTCTCCGTCAACAGGAGCCTGATGATGACCCGTCTTCCCACCTATTTCATCTCGCATGGCGGCGGCCCGTGGCCGTGGATCCCGCAGATGCGCGCGCAGTTCCACAATCTCGAGGCCAGCCTCAAGCAGATGGTCGCCGAGCTGCCCGAAAAGCCCAAGGCCGTGTTGTCGATTTCCGGGCATTGGGAAGGCGACAGCTTCGCCGTGATGGCCAATCCGAAGCCGCCGATGGTCTACGATTATTACGGCTTCCCCAAGGAAACCTACGAGATCACCTATCCCGCCCCCGGCGCGCCCGAACTGGCGCAACGGACGATGGCGTTGCTTAAGGACGCGGGCCTGCCCACCCGGCTGGATACCGAGCAGGGCTTCGACCACGGCACCTTCGCGCCACTCTACGTCATGTACCCGCAAGCCGACATGCCGGTATATCAGGTGTCGCTGCGCAAGACTTATTCGCCCGAAGAGCATTTCGCGATGGGTCGCGCGCTGGCACCGCTGCGCGACGAAGGCGTGATGATCGTGGGTTCGGGGCTGAGCTTTCACAACCTGCGGCTCTTTGGCCCGGGTGCCAAAGTCCCGTCCGAGGCGTTCGATGCTTGGCTGGGCCAGACGCTGGCCGGCGCGCCCGAGGCCCGGACCGAGGCGCTGTTGCACTGGGAAGACGCCCCCCATGCGCGCACCTGCCACGCGCAGGAAGACCATTTCGTGCCGCTTTTCGCGGCGCTGGGTGCGGCTGAGGGCGAGCCCGCCACGCGGATCTACCACGATGTCGACCTGATGGGCGGTGTCACCGCGTCGAGCTATCGCTTCGGCTGACCGGCCCCGGCCCCTGCTGCAGACACAAACGGCCACCGGAACCCCGGTGGCCGTTTTTCTGTACTGCTGCGCCGGTTATTGGGCGCCGACGATCTCGCGGATCTGCGCGCGCAGAGTCTCGACCCGCTCGCCCGCCGCGTCGCTTGCCTCGCGCGCGTCGGTGATCTCGGTGTCGATCGTGTCGACCCGCGCGCGGCGCTCGCGGTTGGCCTGACTGTCGTCGCCCAGTTGCACGATCAGGCTGACCAAGCGCTGCTGTTCGCGCTCGAGCGCCTGAACCTCGCCCGCCAGCCGACGCTGCGCGTTCTCATTATCGAGCACCTCGCGCCGCAATTCGGCGATCCGGCCCAGCGTCTCGCGCACCTCGTCGCTGACCGCGCGGCCTTCCCAATAGGCGAGCGTGGCCACGTCCATGTCCAGCACGCCGACCCGCCGGGTGCGCGGCTGACGCTCGGTCACGACAAGCTGCGCGCGCTCGCCTGCCGGGACCTCGACCACCCAGCGCCAGGCATCGGGGCGCTCTTCGGGGCCCGTGGCGCTGCTGACGCGCCAACCCGCGCGGCGCGGATGGTCGATGGTGACCTCGCGCGCGTCATCGGCTGCGCCTTCGATCCGGTAGGTCACGCGGCGCTCCAGATCCTCGGACACGTGCAGCATCCCACCCGCGATCCGCATCTCGCGCACGGCCTCGGTGCTGGTGGTTTCCTCGCGCACCTCGACCGCCGTGTCGCGGGCGAAATCGACGATTTCGGTCGCGCCGGGCGCCAGTTCGGGGATCATCGCGTCGCCGGCATGGCCGCGCCCGTCCTCGTAAAGCGTCAGAACCCCGGCAGGTAGCCGCAGCGGCAGCGGGTTTTCCAAGGACAGCGCGATCACCGGGTGACGATCCCCCTGCCCGCCGCGATACAGGACCAGCCGCGCATCGGGCAGGTCTTCGGACAGGAAGGGCACGCTCATCATCTGTCCCGCCGCCAGCGTCACCGGCGTATCCAGCGTGAAGCGGCTGAAACTGTCCCCGTCATCGGCACTGACCGAAACCGACGCCGCGCTTTCGGCCATGTCGGCCATCGTGGCCCCCCCGCCTGCTTGCGCCATCTCGGCGATGGCGCCCCGGAATTGCGGCGCTGCGGCGACCATCGGCGCGGGCGGCGGGATGTCGCCCGCCTGTTCGCGATGGGCATAGGTGCGCGCATAGAGCCGCGCTTCGATGGCGCGCACCGATCCGGTCGCCAGCGTCAGCTGGATATCGTCCCAGTCGATGCCGGTGGTGTTTTCGACCACCGCCCAGCCGATCAGCCGGATGCCGTCCTCGGTATCGACGGCGCGCCATGCGGTGCGCCAGAGCGGCGCGTCCTGCAGATAGACCAGCCCCACATCGCGCGGCGTGCGGTCGTCGCTGTCGAGCGACAGCTCAACCCGTCGCGGATTGGCCGAGGCCCGCCACGCCCTCAGCGCATCGGTCAGCGTCGCCTGATCGGCGGCATCGGCAAAGCGCACGCCCAGCGCGTCGTCCATCTCGAAACTGTGCAGCGTGCCGTCCTCGGCCTGAAGGTTCAGCACATGGACGGTGCCGTGCTCGCCCTCGCGCCCGGTCACGCCCATATTGAGGCCCTGCCACTGCTCGCCGCGCCGCTCGACCAGCAGGGGCGCCCCCACCATCGTGCCGAACAGCCGCGCCGGATCGGTCACGTCATCGGGGGTGAAGGGGAAATGCGCGAAGGCATCCTCGAAACTGCCCGGCCCGGTCATCGTGACGAAGGGCACGGCGCCGGTGGGGTCGAGCACCCAGAGGCTCTTGAGGAAATCGTCGATATCGTCGCGCGCCACGGACAGGGTGATCGGCTCGCGACCGAGCTGCCCCTCGGCCTCGATCATGGCGAGCCCCGCAGTCGACAGGGTCACGGCATTGATCGCGGTCTCGGCCTGCAGCGGCATCGCCAGAGCAAGACCGCTCAGCGACAGCACCACGGTATTGCGCAGGCGACGGCGAAGGCGGGTATGGGGCATTTGAAATAGCATAAGGAAAACTCCGGGCGGACGATGATCGTCGCGCCAGAGTGCCCAATTGGCGGCCACAGGCCAAGGGGGAGAGCGATCACCACTGCGCCAGCAGAGCGTGTGCGGCGCGTGACAACAGACGGGCCCGGCACGATCGCCGGGCCCGTCCGGGGAGTTACTTGAACTTCTTGATTTCGCCCGACTTCAGACGTGCGCGGTAGCCGTTCAGCTCACGCTTGACGACCGGCATCAGGAAATACAGGCCGATGATGTTCACGACGCCCATCGCGAACAAAGCCGCGTCCGAGAAATCCAGCACCGCGCCAAGGCTCGACGCCGCGCCGACGATCACGAAGAAGCAGAACAACAGCTTGAAGACCAGTTCCTTGCCCTTGCCTTCGCCGAACAGGTAGGTCCACGCCTTGAGGCCGTAATAGCTCCACGAGATCATTGTCGAGAAGGCGAACAGGAAGACCGCGACGGCCAGCACATAGCCGAACCAGCCGAAGACCGAGCTGAACGCCGCCGCCGTCAGGGCCACGCCCGACGTGTCGCCGACCGTGGCGATCCCGCCGCTGTCGTTCAGGATGTAGAGACCGGTCTCAGGGTTCACCATCAACTGCCCGGTGATGATGATGACCAGCGAGGTCATCGTGCAGATCACCACGGTGTCGATGAACGGCTCGAGCAGCGACACGAAGCCTTCGGTGATCGGCTCTTTGGTGCGCACCGCCGAGTGGGCGATGGCTGCCGAGCCGATGCCCGCCTCGTTCGAGAAGGCTGCGCGGCGGAAGCCCTGGATCAGCGCGCCGATGATGCCGCCCGTCACACCCAGCCCGGTGAACGCGCCCGCGACGATCTCGCGGAAAGCCTCGCCCACCATGTCGAGATTCATCGCAATGATGACCAGCGCCGACAGCACGTAGAGCACGCCCATGAACGGCACGACCTTTTCGGTCACCTGCGCGATCGACTTCAGGCCGCCGATGATGACGGCGAAGACCACGCCCGCCAGAATCACGCCGGTGATCCAGCCGGGATAATCCCCCACCACGCCGGAAATCGCCGCATGCGCCTGATTGGCCTGGAACATGTTGCCCCCGCCCATCGCGCCCAGCACGCAGAAGATCGCGAACATCACTGCCATGAACTTGCCCAGCGGCAGGCCACGTTCCTTGAACCCTTTGTCGAGGTAGTACATCGGGCCGCCCGACACGCTGCCATCGGGATATTCGTTGCGGTACTTAACGCCCAGCGTGCATTCGGTGAACTTCGTGGCCATGCCCAGCAGACCCGCAAGGATCATCCAGAACGTGGCCCCGGCCCCACCGATGCTGACCGCCACCGCGACACCCGCGATATTGCCCAGCCCCACGGTGCCCGACAAAGCGGTCGCCAGCGCCTGAAAGTGGCTGACCTCGCCTGCGTCGTTGGGATCGGAATAATCGCCCTTCACAAGCTGGATGGAATGCTTGAAGGCGCGGAACTGGATGAAGCCGAAATACAGCGAGAACACCGCCGCGGCTATGACCAGCCAGCCGACGATCCAAGGCACAGTCGTGCCCGGCACATTGGCGAAGATCAGCGCCACGAACCAGCCAGTCGAGGCGGCGAAAATATCGTTGATGGTGTCGCCGATGGTTGCGGCGGCTTCGTCCTGCGCCATCGCCATGGCGGGAAAAGCGGTGAGAAAGACGCCCAGAGCGGCGCGTTGACTAAATCGTTGCATGGGATACTCCGCTGGCTCAGGGCACAATGGTGACGGGGACGGTGGCGATCTGCGCCAGCGTGCCGGTGACCGAACCGAACAGCCGCGCGCCCAGCCCCGACGAACCGATCCGCCCGATGACGATCTGCGAGGCATTGCTCGCCTTGGCGATCTCGACCAGCGTTTCGGCGACATGGCCGAAGCGGATATCGCTCGAGACGGACAAGCCCGCCGCTTGCAGCTTGGCCACGACCGGGCTGACCAGCGCCTGTTCGGCGCGCGTCATCTCTTCCTTTCGCCGCTTGTGTCGCTCTTCGATCTCTTCCTTGGTGAGAAAGCTGTAGGGCGACCATTCCAGCACATGCGCCACGATCAGCGCCGCGCCGCTGCTTTCCGCAAAGGTCTGGGCCAACGTGACGGCGCGTTCTCCGGCACCGGATCCGTCGTAGGCCACGACGATCGGGGGTGTTGTCATGTTCTCTCTCCACTGTTGCGCCCGTTGACACCGGGCTTCGACAACCCTAGGCCGAGCAGAGCGGAATTTTCTCCGCAAACCCGGCCAGAGCTGAGGCCTTTGCGACAATTCTGTGGCAAATTGTCGCGCATTTGGGAGATTCTTCCAACAACGCGTATTTCCCGACCGCTCGCTGCACCGCGGCATCCCGCGCCCGGACCCGCGTTTCGCGGCTTCAGGCCCCGAAACGGCTGCGTCACAACGGCGCTGAGGCGCGCAATGCTTGCCCTGAAGGCGTGGGGCGCCTAAACGCGAAGTCCTTACACGACGACGGACAGGGCGGGATAAATGAGCGACGCATCGCAAACCCAACAGCGCGAAAGCTCGCGCCGGATCGCCGCGCTGGCCGGGCTCTGGCCCTTCCTGAGCGCCTATAAGGGCCTGCTCGCGGGGGCGCTGGTCGCGCTGGTGCTGACCGCCTCGGTCTCATTGACGCTGCCGCTGGCGGTGCGGCGGGTGGTCGACGGCTTCGGACAGGGCGCGCTGGAACTGCTCAACCAGTATTTCGGCGCGGCGCTGGGACTGGCGGCGTTGCTCGCGCTGGGTACGGGCCTGCGCTATTACATGGTCACGCGGTTGGGCGAACGCGTCGTCGCCGATATCCGCAAGGCGCTGTTTGCCCGCGTGATCGGCATGTCGCCCGCCTTTTTCGAGAAGATCATGTCGGGCGAGGTGCTGTCGCGCATCACCACCGACACCACGCTGATCCAGTCGATCGTCGGCTCGTCGGTGTCGATCGCGCTCAGGAACCTGCTGATGCTGGTGGGCGGTCTGGCCATGCTGGCGCTGACCTCGCCCAAGCTCACGGGCCTTGTGCTGCTGCTGGTGCCGGCGGTGATCGTCCCCATCGTAGTGCTGGGCCGCCGCCTGCGCCGTCTGTCGCGGGAAAATCAGGACTGGATCGCGCAATCCTCGGGCAACGCGTCGGAGGCTCTGGGCGCGGCGCAGACGGTGCAGGCCTTCACGCACGAAACCCGCTCGATCGCCACGTTCGACCGCGTGACCGAAAAAAGCTTCGACGTCGCCATGGTGCGCATCCTGACCCGCGCGGCGATGACCGTGGTGATCATCGCGCTGGTCTTCTCGGGCATTGTCGGCGTGTTGTGGATCGGCGCCATCGACGTGCGCGAGGGCACTATGACCATCGGCGAGCTGGTGCAGTTCGTCATCTACTCGGTGCTGGTCGCGGGCTCGGTCGGCGCGCTGTCGGAAATCTGGGGCGAGTTGCAGCGCGCGGCGGGCGCGACCGAGCGGCTGGTCGAACTGATGGACACCATCGACACGATTCAGGACCCCGAAACGCCGACGACGCTGTCCGCCCCGGTGCGCGGCGCGGTGGCCTTCGAGAATGTGCGCTTCCACTATCCGTCGCGGCCCACGCAATCGGCGCTCGACGGGATCTCGCTTAGCGTGGCGCCTGGCGAGACCGTGGCGCTGGTCGGCCCCTCGGGCGCGGGGAAATCGACGATCATCCAGCTTCTGATGCGCTTCTACGATCCGCAACAGGGCCGCGTGACACTGGACGGCACCGATCTGCGCGACCTCAGCCGCACCCAGCTTCGGGGTTCCATGGCGCTGGTGCCGCAGGACCCTGTAATTTTCGCCACCACCGCGCGCGAGAATATCCGCTTCGGCCGCCCCGAAGCCACCGATGACGAGATCGACGAGGCCGCGAAGGCCGCCGCCGCGCATGACTTCATCACCGCGCTGCCCGAGGGCTACGAGACCCAGCTGGGCGAACGCGGCGTAATGCTGTCGGGCGGGCAGAAACAGCGCATCGCCATCGCCCGCGCGATCCTGCGCGACGCGCCGGTGCTTCTGCTGGACGAGGCGACCTCGGCGCTGGACGCGGAAAGCGAGCGGCTGGTGCAGCAGGCGGTGGAGCGTCTGAGCGCGGGCCGCACCACGCTGGTCGTGGCGCACCGTCTGGCCACCGTGCGCAAGGCCGACCGCATCGTCGTGTTCGAAGGCGGCCATATCGTCGCCAGCGGCACCCATGACGCGCTGGTGGCGGAAGGCGGACTCTATGCCCGGCTGGCGCGGCTGCAATTCACCGATGGCGGATTCGGCGCGGCCGATATGGCGGCGACGGATCAGGGGTAAGGCTCGGCGGGAAACGGTGGGGGGGTGTCTGCCCCCCTCTTGGCCTGCGGCCAATTCACCCCCCGAGGATATTTCCGGATTAAAGATGGGGGGCGTTCGCGTCGGGCAGGCGCGGCGCCCGGCACCGGCGGTTTTGGTGCCTCAGGCGCGCGTGGGGCCGCTCAACCCTGCTGGTCCCAGTCGCGCATCCGGGCGACGTAGCGCGCAAGGGTGTCGATCTCGAGATTGATCGCGTCGCCGGTCTTCACATCGCCCCAGGTCGTGACCTCTTGCGTATGCGGGATCAGGTTGACGCCGAAATCCCGGCCCGCGACATCGTTGACCGTCAGCGAGGTGCCGTTCAGCGCAACCGACCCTTTGGGCGCGATGAAACGCGCCAAGGCTTCGGGCGCGCGGAAGGTCACGCGGGTGCTGTCGCCTTCGGTCTCCATCGCGATGACCTCGGCCACGCCATCGACATGGCCAGAGACGATATGCCCGCCCAGCTCGTCGCCCACTTTCAGCGCGCGTTCGAGGTTGATGCGCTTGCCCTCGCCCCACGAATTGCGCCCGATCGCGGTCTTGGCGACGGTCTCGGCCGAGATATCGACATCGAACCAGTTCTGCGGCTCGGCGCCCAGCGCCACCACCGTCAGGCAGACCCCGTCGCAGGCGATCGAGGCGCCGATATCAATGCTGTCGACATCGTAGCGGGTCGCGATCCGCGCGCGCAGGTCGCCGCGCTGCTCAAGGGCGACGACGCGCCCGATATCGGTGATAATGCCTGTGAACATAAGCCCGTCCCGTGATTGCCCAGGCCATCATTCGGCCATCTTCGCGCTTTATAGACGTGGCTATCTCTGGCATCATTTCAACACAAGGGGAACACCCCGGGGAAAACCCCATGCCCGCAACGGGCGACAGGCACGCAGGCAGACCATGGTACCGATGACAGGCGACGGACGCCGATTCCTCATGTTGCAGGGCCCGCATGGCCCGTTCTTCCGCGAGCTGGGCGCTTTGCTGCGCAGCGCGGGGGCCGAGGTCTGGCGGATCGGTTTCAACCGCGGCGACGAGGCCTATTGGGGCAAGCAGGGCTTCATCCCCTATCTGGGCGCGCAGGAAGACTGGCCCGCCCGCATCGGCGCCGAGCTGGACCGCCTGCGCATCACCGACCTGATCCTGTATGGCGATACCCGGTTCATTCATGCCGAGGCGGTGCGCCATGCCCGCGCGCGCGGGATCGAGGTGCATATCTTCGAGGAAGGCTATCTGCGTCCGTGGTGGGTAACCTATGAGCGCGGCGGCTCGAACGGGAATTCGCGGCTGATGACGCTGTCGGTGCCCGAGATGCGCCGCGCGCTGGAGGCGTTCGAGACGGATCTGATCGACGCGCCCGCGCATTGGGGCGACATGCGTCAGCACGTCTTCTACGGCGTCGCCTATCACGCGCGCATCCTGCTGGCCAATCGCCGCTACAAGGGCTTCCGCCCGCACCGCGCGCAGAACGTGGTACAAGAATTCTGGCTGCATCTGAAGCGGCTGATGGCGATGCCGCTGCATGCGGTCGAGCGCCGTCTTGCCACGCGGCGCGTACGGGTTGGCGGCTTTCCCTATCATCTGGCGTTGCTGCAGCTCGAGCATGACAGCAATTTCCAGCAGCATTCGCCCTTTTCGACGATGACCGAGTTTCTTGAGGTCGCGATCCGGGGCTTTGCCGAGGGCGCGCCACCGCATCACCATCTGGTCTTCAAGGCCCATCCGCTGGAGGACGGGCGTACGCTTTTGAAAAGCGATATTGCCCGCCTTGCCCGCGACGCGGGGGTCGAGGGGCGGATACATTTCATCCGCGGCGGCAAGCTGGCGCAGCTTCTCAACCATGCGCGCAGCGCGGTGACGACGAATTCGACGGCGGCCCAGCAGGTGCTGTGGCGTGGCATGCCGCTGAAGGTGTTCGGCGGAGCGGTCTATGACAAGCCGGAATTCGTCTCGACCCAGCCGCTGGCCGAGTTCTTCGCCCAGCCCACGCGGCCCGATCTGCGCGCCTATCGCGATTACCGGCGCTTTCTGCTGGAGACCTCGCAGCTGCCGGGCGGGTTCTATTCGGCGGCGGGGCGGCGGCAATTGCTGCGGCAGGTGGTCGACATGATCCTGTCGCCCGAAGACCCGTATAGCGCTGTCTTGTCGGGACGTGCGGCACCTAGGCAACACTTGCGGCTGGTCCCGTGAGACCGGGTGCGCCCTGTCCGGGTGGCTGAAACCGCTACCAGATAGGCGTGATCTGCCCCCAGGCGGCGCTTTATCTTGTCGCTTGGCCGCAAGCCCGCCTGCACCGGCCGCCCAAAGTCAGACCTATGCAAGCGGTCTTGGCGTCGAAAAACGACCCGAAGGCCGGGCAACCGCCCCTGCTGCGCATATCCCCGCTTGGATTTTTTCGCCGTAATGCGTATAGTTGCACAAAAAACTTGAGGCAAATCCATACAAGGAGCCCGAGCAGTGATTGTCAGACCTTCCCGCCGCGCCATGACGCTGGCGCTTGGCGTGTTCGTGGCGAGCGTCGGTGCCTGCACCATGCCCCGTCCCGGCCCCAATAGTAACGAGATTTTTTCGGGTTCCGTGCTGCGCGAAGGGAACGCCTATGTCGTGGCCGTGGGCGACCGGGTGAACCGGGCGCTCGACACGCCGATGGCGATGGGCTTCTCGTCCTCTCTGCGCAACGCGGCCCTTCTGGGCGGCGACACGATCCGCACCGGCGACACTGTCGCGGTCACCGTCTTTGAAAACGTTCCCGAAGGGCTGCTGACCTCGTCCGAGACGCCGGGCGCGCAGCTGACCGAGCTGCAGGTCGATTCCGAAGGCTTCATCTACGTCCCCTTCGCCGGACGCGTCCGCGCCGCCGGCAGCTCGCCCGAAGCCTTGCGCTCGGCCATTGCCAACCAGCTTGACCAGCAGACGCCCGATCCGCAGGTCTATGTCAGCCGCACCGGCGGCGACGGGGCCAGCGTCAGCGTGGTGGGCGCCGTGGGGGCGCAGGGCGTGTATCCGATCACCCGTCCCAACCGCCGCCTGACGGCGATGCTGGCCAGCGCGGGCGGCGTCGATATCCCCACCCAGACTGCGATGATCACCGTGTCGCGTGGGTCGATCACCGACCGGATCTGGCTGGACGACCTGTTCGAGCATCCCGAGCTGGACATCGCCATGCGCGGCGGCGACCGGATCTATGTCGAGGCCGATCAGCGCCGCTATACCGTGCTGGGCGCGACCGGCGATCAGGCTTTGATCACCTTCGACCGGCGTGAACTGACCGCGATTGAGGCGCTGGCACAGGTCGGCGGGCTGGATCCAACCCGCGCCGATCCGACGGGCGTCTTCGTGTTCCGCGACGAACCCGTGGAAGTGGCCCAGCGCATCCTGAACCAGACCGGCCTCGTGGGTGATCAGCGCTTTGTCTATGTGCTGGATCTGACCGCGCCCAACGGCATGTTCATGGCCCGCGATTTCCAGATCCGCGACGGCGACACGATCTATGTGACCGAAGCGTCGTCTGTGGCGTGGAACCGGCAGATCTCGGTCATCTCGGGCGCCCTGAGCGCGACGGGCTCGGCCTCGGCCACACTGACGCGGATCCGGGCGGCCGGCGAGTAAAAGCGGGCGGCGCGTCCCCATGGCCGACGCCCCTCCGCGCCGCCTGATCGCCACGAGCCTCGGCTTTCTGGGCCCCCGTGCCCAGTCGCGCCGGGTACGGCGCATCCTTGAACTGGCCCTTGCGCGCCCGGCTCCCGGCTGGCCGGGACCGGGCGACGCGGTTCTGGCCTGGGGCCACAGCCCGCGCGCCTATCGGGCAGAATGGCTGGCGCGGCGCAGCGGCGCTCCTGTCCTGCGGATCGAGGATGCGTGGCTGCGCTCAATCCATCCCGGCCGCGTCGCGGGCGAACCGCCGATGGGCCTGCTGATCGACCGGCTGGGGATGCCTTATGACCCCGCGCAACCTTCGGAACTGGAACAGCTTCTGGCCACGCATCCGCTGGATGACGGTGCGCTGATCGCCAACGCACGCGATTGCCTGGCGCGGCTGCAGGCGCTGCATCTGTCGAAATACAATGCCCATGATCCCGACCTGACGCCGCCTCCGCCCGGCTATGTGCTGATCGTCGATCAGGTGCGCGATGATGCGGCACTGTTGCAGGGTGGACTTGGCGGGTCTGACGGCGCGGCAAAGCGGTTTCGCGACATGCTGCTGGCGGCGCGGATCGAACATCCGCACGCGCCGATCCTGATCCGCGCCCATCCCGAGACGGCGGCCGGGGCGCGCAACGGCTATTACTCTGCCGCCGATACCGATGCGCAGATCGCCTTTGTCGACGGGCCGCATTCGCCGTGGTCGCTGCTGGAAGGCGCGATCGCGGTCTATACCGTGTCGTCGCAACTGGGATTCGAAGCGATCATGGCGGGCCATCGGCCGCGCGTTTTCGGCCAGCCGTTCTATGCTGGCTGGGGGCTGAGCGAGGACGAGCACCCCCTGCCCCGGCGCCAGCGCGTGCTGACGCGGCTGCAGATCTTTGCCATCGCCATGCTGGTCTATCCCGCGTGGTACGATCCGCTGCGTGACCGGCTTTGCGATCTGGACGAGGTGATCGACCAACTCGAAGCAAGGGTCACGGCGTTCCGGCAGGATCGCGCGGGACATGTTGCGGCGGGTATCCGGCGGTGGAAACGGGGCGCGATCCAGCGCTTTTTCGGGCGCACGCGGCCTGTCCGCTTTGCCGAGGACGGTGCGACGCTGGCCTGGGCATCGAAAGTGGACCCGGATTTTGCCGGTTTGCGGGTCGAGGACGGTTTCCTGCGCTCGAAAGGCCTTGGCGCCGAACTGGTGCCGCCGCTGTCGCTCGCCGTGGACGATCTGGGCATCTATTACGATCCGACGCGCGAGAGCAGGCTTGAGCAACTTGTCGCAACGCCGCTCCGCGACGATCAGCTGCGACGCGCGCGCGATCTGCGCCATGCCGTGCTACAAGCCGGGGTGACGAAATACAACCTGACCGGCACGCCGCGCGATCTGGACGCGCCGCTGGCGGCCCTGAAGGCGGCACGACCGGGGGCTGCGGTGATTCTGGTGCCCGGACAGGTCGAGGACGACGCCTCCATCCGGCTCGGCGCGGGCGAGATCCGCACCAACCGCGCCCTGCTCGAGGCCGCACGCGCCGCCGAACCCGACGCGATCGTGCTCTATAAACCGCATCCCGATGTCGAGGCGGGGCTGCGACCGGGCGCGGTGGCAGAGGCGGCCGATCTGGCCGATCTGGTGCTGGACGGCGTCGATGCGCAGGCGGCCCTGAGACTGGCCGACCGGGTCTGGACGATGACCTCGGGGCTGGGGTTCGAGGCGCTCTTGCGCGGCATCCCTGTCACCGTGCTGGGCGCGCCGTTCTACGCGGGCTGGGGGCTGACCGATGATCGCGGCCCGGTGCCAGAACGGCGGTTGGCCGTGCAGCCGCGCCCGACGCTTGAGCACCTCATCCATGCCGCGCTGATCGCCTATCCGCGCTATCTCGACCCGGTCACGGGGCAGCTTTGCCCACCAGAGCTGGCGGTCGAGCGGCTGGCCACGGGTCGGACAGGCAAAAACGGACACGCCCTGCGGCTTCTGTCGAAGCTGCAGGGCGTGCTGGCAAGTTACGCGTGGATCTGGCGCTAAGCGCTCAGAACGATTCGCGGGGGATAACGACAAGGCCCATCATCTGCGCAGCCTGAAGCGTCAGGATCCCGCTGTCGAGCCCCAGAGGCGCCTGAAAACGGCGCACCGCTTCCGAGGTCGCATCGTCCCACTGACCGCTGATCGGCCCGGCATAATGCCCACGCGCGGTCAGAGCCCGCTGCAGCGTGGCGACGGTATCGTCGTCGATCTGTTCGGGGCACGGCACGGCGAAGAGACGGTCCTCGGCCGGTTGCACCACGCGTTCGCGCGGCTGCAAACCCTCGGCGCCGTCAACGGTGACGAATTCGACCTGCGTGACGGCAGGAATGCGGTCGGTGGACCAGCAGCCGCTGGATTCGCCCAACATGGGCGCTTCGCTGACGGGAGCGGGTTCGGCCCGGCTGGCCTGCGCGTCGGGCGCGGCCGTCTGGCAGGCGGAGAGGAGGGCCGAGACGATAACCAGAGTGGAAGCGAGTCGGAGCATGATATTCCCAGAGCGCGATTCGCGCATTGTTTCTGTCTTGAGGGATAATCTGGCGCTCAAACGCGGCATTTTCCGGGCACGGAAACGGCCAAGGCCGGGCGGCAGCGGCACCATTTCGCGGCAGAGCGCCTATCCGCGCGCCGCCGGACGGGGGCTGGATTTCACCTGTGGAACACTGGTTTGCCTGCGGCTCTGGCCTCTGGTCAAAGGGGCCACACTTTCGTATGTCCGATGCGAGTGAGAGAGACGCGAGGCAAAGATGGTCAAGATCACCTATATCGAATTTGACGGTACCGAGCATGTCATCGACGTGCCCGAAGGGCTGACGGTGATGGAGGGCGCACGTGATAACGGCGTCAAAGGCATCGAGGCCGATTGCGGCGGCGCCTGCGCCTGCTCGACCTGCCACGTCTATGTCGACGAAGCCTGGGTCGAAAAGCTTCCGGCGCGCGACCCGATGGAAGAAGACATGCTCGACTTCGCCTACGAGCCCGACCCCGAGAAATCGCGCCTGACCTGCCAGATCAAGGTTACGCCCGCCCTCGACGGTCTGGTCGTTCGCCTGCCCGAACGGCAGATCTGATCGCATGGCCGCCAGCGTCAAACGCCAGGTCTGGTTCTGGGGCGTGCTTGCCGCGCTTCTGATCTTGGCGTTGTGGGGGCTGGCGAACACGATCCTGCCCTATATCCTGGGCACGGCGCTGGCCTATTTCCTGGACCCGCTGGCCGACCGGCTGGAAAAGCTGGGGATGAGCCGCGTTCTGGCGACGGTGACGATCTCGGTTCTGGTGGTGCTGGTCTTCGTGCTGGGGATCGTGCTGGTCGTGCCGCTGCTGATCGAACAGGGGCAGGCGCTGAGCGACTCGCTGCCGGGCCTGATCGAGCGCGGCAGCAACCTGCTGGTCGAGCGGTTTCCGTCGATCCTCGACGACAATTCGACCCTGCGGCAATCCCTGCGGGGTCTGGCCGAAGCGGTACAGGCGCGCTCGGGCGAACTGGCCAACGCGGTGCTGGGATCGGCGGTCTCGCTTCTCAACATCGCGCTTCTGATCGTCATCGTGCCTGTCGTGGCGTTCTACATGCTGCTCGACTGGGACAAGGCGGTGGCCAAGGTCGATGAGTTGCTGCCGCGCCAGCACGCGCCCAAGATCCGCACCATCGCCGCCGAGATCGACCGCACCGTCGCCTCGTTCATCCGGGGCATGGGGACGGTCTGCCTGCTGATGGGCGCCTTTTATGCCACCGGGCTGATGCTGGTCGGGCTGCAATTCGGGCTGGTGATCGGCGCCTTTGCCGGGCTGATTACCTTCATTCCCTATGTCGGCGCGATCCTTGGCGGCGTTCTGGCGCTGGGGTTCGGGCTGGTGCAGTTCTGGGGGGATTGGGTGCAGCTGGGGCTGGTCGGGGCGGTTTTCGCCGCCGGCCAGATGATCGAGGGCAACGTGCTGACGCCGAAGCTGGTGGGCAGCTCGGTGGGCCTGCACCCGGTCTGGCTGATCCTTGCGCTCAGCGTGTTCGGCGCGCTGTTCGGCTTTGTGGGGATGCTGGTCGCGGTGCCCGTCTCGGCAGCCCTTGGTGTCGTCGCACGGCACATGGCGGGGGCCTACAAGGACAGCGCCCTTTATCGTGGCGATCCGCCAATGTCAGATGCTGACCCTTATCGGCCCGGGACCCCGGATGACAGAGCGTAAGCGCGCCGAGCAACTGCCGCTGGTCCTGCCCAGCGCGGAATCGATGGGCCGCGATGACTTTCTCGAAGCGCCCTCGAATGCCGTGGCCCTGGCCGCGGTCGAGGCCGAGCGCGGCCTGCCCAACGGGCTGACCGTTCTGGTGGGGCCTCCCGGCTCGGGCAAGACGCATCTGGCGCATATCTGGGCCGCGCGGACCGGCGCACTGTGGCAGCCTGCCGAAACGCTGACGGCGCGGCTCGAACAGCTGGTTCAGCCCGGCGCCCCCGACCGGATCGTCATCGACGATGCTCATTTGCTGGCGGGGGGAGACGGCGAAGAGGCGCTGTTTCACCTGATCAATCACCTGCGCGGACGCGGCGAGCTGTTGCTGAGCGCGCCGATGCCGGTGCGCGACTGGGGATTGCGCCTGCCCGACCTGACGTCGCGTCTGTCAGCGGCGGCGCATCAGTCGCTGGGCGAGCCCGAGGATGCGCTTCTGGCTGCCGTGCTGGTCAAGCTCTTCACCGACCGGCAGGTGCGCATCGACCCCGGCCTGATCGACTATATCCTGCCACGCATGGAGCGTTCTCTCGATGCGGCGCGGTCGCTGGTGGCCGAGGTGGACCTGCGCGCCTTGCAACTGAAGAAGAAGATCACCGCCGGCATGGTGCGCGAGGCTCTGAGCAAAGACCTCGACAATGATCCGGATGCCGACGCATCATGCCGGGTATCACCAAACCGTCGCAATTGACCGCTACAGACCGCGCATGACCACTTCGGATTTCCTTCACGGCCCGTTCCCCGACCCGATCGACCCGCCTGAGGGGTTCGATCCGGAAGGCCCGTCGCGTTTCTTCAACCGCGAATTGTCCTGGATCGCCTTCAATTGGCGCGTGCTGGAAGAGGCGTCGAACCCCAAGGTTCCGCTGCTCGAACGGGTGCGGTTCCTGTCGATTTCGGCCACCAATCTGGACGAATTCTATACCGTCCGCGTGGCCGGCCTGCGCGAACTGCACCGGGCGGGGAATACCAACCCCTCGACCGACGGCAAGACGCCCTATGAACAACTGACCCAGATCAACGATCAGGCGCGGCGCCTGATGCAGACGCAGCAGGAAACCTATCAGGAACTGCGCGGCCTTCTGGAAGCCGAGAACATGTTCATCCTCGAACGCAGCGCCCTGACCGAGGCCGACCGCGCGTTTCTGGATGAATATTTCCTCGCCAATGTCTTTCCCATGCTGTCGCCGCTGGCTATCGACCCGGCGCATCCCTTCCCCTTCATTCCCAACACGGGCTTCTGTCTGGCGCTGACGATCCGGCGCAAGGCCGACGGGCTGAAACGCAGCGCATTGCTGCCCGTGCCGCAGCAGATCGACCGCTTCATCCGCCTGCCTGCCGAGGGGCTCGCCTTTCGCTTCCTGCCGCTGGAAGAGCTGTTGCTCGACCAGCTCGAATCGCTGTTTCCAGGTTACGAGGCGCTCAACCATTGCGGCTTCCGCGTGCTGCGCGATTCGGACATGGAGGTCGAGGAGGAAGCCGAGGATCTGGTCCGCGAATTCGAAGTCGCGCTCAAGCGCCGACGCCGCGGCGAAGTCGTGCGCATGAAGCTGACAGGCGGCGCCGAGCCGTCGGTGCGCAAGCTGATCATGGAAGAGCTGAACGTCGCCGCCGACGAGGTGGTCGAGGTCGACGGCCTTCTGGGCATGGCCGATATCAAGGAACTGGTCATCGACGAGCGGCGCGACCTGCAATGGGCGCCCTTCAGCCCGCGCATCCCCGAGCGCGTGCAGGACCATAACGGCGACATGTTCGCGGCGATCCGCCAGAAGGACATGCTGCTGCACCATCCCTACGAGACCTTCGACACAGTGGTGCGCTTTCTCAAGCAGGCGGCGAACGATCCCGATGTGCTGGCGATCAAGCAGACGCTTTACCGCACCTCGCGCGACAGCCCGATCGTCGACGCCTTGTGCGAGGCCGCCGAGGCCGGAAAATCCGTCACCGCCTTTGTCGAGCTGAAAGCGCGCTTCGACGAAGCCGCCAATATCCGCCAGTCGCGCAGGCTGGAACGCGCGGGCGCGCATGTCGTCTACGGGTTCATCCAGTACAAGACGCACGCCAAGATCTCGGCTGTGGTTCGGCGCGAAGGCGACAAGCTGGTCACCTATACCCATTGGGGCACCGGGAACTATCACCCGATCACCGCACGGATCTATACCGACCTGAGCCTTTTCACCTGCGAAGAGCCGCTGGGGCGCGACGCGGCGCGGGTGTTCAACTACCTGTCGGGCTATGCCCAGCCCAACGCGCTGGAAAATCTGGCGATTTCGCCGATCTCGCTGAAGGACCGGCTGATCGAGCTGATCGCGCGCGAAGCCGATCACGCGCGCGCCGGGCGTCCGGCGCAGATCTGGGCGAAAATGAACTCGATCGTCGATTCCGACGTGATCGACGCGCTGTATGCCGCCGGTCAGGCGGGCGTGAAGATCAGCCTGATCGTGCGCGGGATCTGCGGGCTGCGGCCCGGCATTCGCGGCTTTTCCGAGAATATCCGTGTCAAATCCATCGTCGGGCGGTTCCTCGAGCATTCGCGCATCGTCTGTTTCGGCTCGGGCAATGGCCTGCCGTCGGAACCCGTTCGGGTCTTCATGTCCTCGGCCGACTGGATGGGGCGCAACCTGATGCGGCGCGTCGAGACTTTGGTTGAGATCAAGAACCCCACCGTGCGCGCGCAGATCGTGCGCCAGATCATGGCCGCCAATCTCTATGACGAGGCGCAGACATGGGTTCTCGACGGGATGGGCACCTTTACCCGCGCCAATTCGGACGATCCCGACAAGCCGATGTTCAGCTGCCATAAGTTCTTCATGGAAAACCCGTCTCTTTCGGGCCGGGGTTCGGCCGGGGCGACGGATGTGCCGGAATTGACGCATACCGATATCTGAACGCCCCGTTGCGACCGGCGCTGCCATCGAAACGCCACGCTTGGCGGCAACAAGCCGCCAAGACGTTGACCTTTCGCGGTTGCGAAGACTAGATGACACCTGCCCGACGATGATCGAGGAGACGGCCATGCCCGCCGACCGCGAAACCATGCTCCCTGATGGCAAAGCCGCCCCCGAAGCGGCCCCTCCCGCGAGCGATCCCGAAACCGGGGCGCAGTCAGGAACCGAGAGGGCACCGGTAAAGACGGCGGCAGCAACCCCCAAGACCGATACCTCTGACACGACCGGCGTGCCGCCCGCACTGACCCCCGTGCGCGGCTATTTCGGCGGCACACCGCTTTTCGACGACGACCAGATGCGCGCGCTCGACCGGGTGGGTGTCATCGACGTGGGTTCGAACTCGATCCGCATGGTGGTGTTCGACGGCGCCGCCCGCTCGCCTGCCTATTTCTTCAACGAAAAGGTTCTGTGCGGGCTCGGGCGCGATCTGGCACAGACCGGGCGGCTGTATCCCGAGGGCCGCGCCCGGGCCCTCGCCGCGATCAAGCGCTTCGGCTGCCTTGCGCGGGACATGAACCTGACCAGCCTGACCATGGTCGCCACCGCCGCCGTGCGCGAGGCCGAGGATGGCGAGAGCTTCAAGGAAGAGGTCGAGACCGAGACCGGCATCGAGATGCTGATCATCCCCGGCACCGAGGAAGCGCGGCTGTCGGCACAGGGCGTGCTTCTGGGCTGGCCCGGCGCGCGGGGTCTGGTCTGCGATATCGGCGGCTCGTCTATGGAACTGGCCGAGGTCGGCGACAACAGCGTCGGGCGCCGCGTCAGCTCGACGCTGGGCCCGTTCAGGCTGCAGCAGATCAAGGGCGGCAAGAAGGGCCTGAAGACCCACATCACCGAGACGCTCAAAGAGCTGCGCGAACAGGTCGGCAGCGACCACAAGGCGCTGTATCTGGTGGGCGGCTCATGGCGGGCGCTGGCGCGGCTCGACATGGAGCGGCGCGGCTATCCGCTGACCGTGCTGCACGAATACGAGATGACGCCCAAGTCGATCCGCAAGACCATCGACTGGCTGGAAACGCAGGATCTCAAGACGCTGCGCAACCGGACCGGAATTTCGCCCGAGCGGATCACGCTGGTGCCGCTGGCAACGGTGGTGCTGCGCCAGATCCTGAACGTGTTCCGCCCGCGCGACATCTACATTTCCAGCTATGGCATCCGCGAGGGCGTGCTGTTCGAACAGATGCCCGATGTGCTGCGCGCGCGCGACCCGCTGATCGAAGCCTGCCGCCATCTGGAAACCACCAGCGCTCGGATGCCGGGCTTCGGGCGTCAGCTGTTCGATTTCCTGATGCCGCTTTACAAGAACGTCCCCGGCGAGCGGCTTCGTCTGATCAAGGCCGCCTGCCTGCTGCATGACGTGAACTGGCGCGCGCACCCCGATTACCGGGCGGAAAGCTGTTTTGACACCGCCACCCGCGCCAATCTGGGCGGTCTGGACCACAAGGGCCGGGTCTATCTGGGTCTGGCGCTGATGAACCGCTACAAGTCACCGGGTGCAGACAGCCGCATCACCCCGCTTCTGAAGCTGCTGACGGACGAGGAAATCCGCCACGCGATCATGCTGGGCCGGGCGATGCGCTTTGGGGCGATGTTCTCGCTGGCGGGGCCGCAGGCTGCGGGCGAGCTGCGCTATTTCCCCAAGAAAAAGGTGCTCGAACTGATCCTGCAGCCCGAGCGCAAATCCCTGTTCGGCGAAGTCGCGGCCTCGCGCTTCGCGGCGCTGGCGAAGCATCTGGGCGTGACGACCACCTACCGGGTCGGGCGGGCTCAGAGTTCGAGTGTATCGCCGGGTTCGGCCCCCTCGTCGGTCTCGGCGTCACTCTCGGCGTCGTCTTCGGGCACGGCCTCCGGCTCCTGATCGTCTCGGCGGCGGATCAGGATATCGCCGTTGGGCAGACGTTCGGGCGCGTGCCAGCCTGACAGGTCGCCCAGCATCTCGGACAGATCCGACAGCCACGGATCCACCGTGCCCATCATATCGTCGAACAACCCGCGCAGCCGGTTGGCCGTGTCGTTATCGCTGTCCTGCGCCAGCGCGGGCATCGCCGACGCCGCCAACAGCGCGCCAAGCAGGGCGGGTTTGACGGGAAATTTCTGCATTCCGGACCTCACGGATAGGGCTCAGAGACCTGTCTGGCCGGGTGGGATTTCGGGCACAGGCCGCCCGACAGGCTGTCACGGGTCAACACCTGCACCAAGACGCCCGCCGGTGCAAAGCCCGTTCAGGCGGCGCGACAAAGCCAAGCATAGCCGGGTTGGTTCCGTCTGAACAATGCCAACCGCGTGACCTTCGCCGGACCGCACGATTGGCTTGGCTACCGCAAATCAGGCCGCGTGCCGCTGCTGGACCTCTTCCCAGGCGTTGTTCAGCGCCTTGAGCCGTTCCTCGGCCAGCGTCACGGCTTCGTCCGGCACGCCGCGCGCGCGCAGCGCATCGGGATGCGCCTCGCGCACCATGCGGCGGAAAGCGCGCCGCGCCTCGTCAAGCGAGGCATCGGGCGGCAATTCCAGAAGCTCGTAGGGATCGGGCGCCGCGCTGGGAACAAGGCGCGCATAGATCGAGCGGTAACACCCCTGCCCCAGCCCGAAAATATTGGCCACTTCCTGCAGAAAGGCTTCCTCGGCCGGGTGCATGTCGCCATCGGCCAGCGCGACGTGAAACAGCCCGTCCAGCAGATCGCGCAACACCGGGTCACCGGCCGGAAACAGCGCGGCAATCTTGCGCGCATAGGCGTCGAACCCCGCCACGTCCTGCCGCGCAAGGTTGAAGACGCGCGCGGCGTGTTTCTCATCCTCGGGCGGGATGGTGAAGACCGAGCGGAACATCGTCACCTCGTCACGCGTGACGATTCCATCGGCCTTGGCAAGCTTCGCGCCGAGAGCAATCACGCCGATGGTAAAGGCAATCGTCCGCTCGGGCCGCTGGCGCAGCCGGTCGAACACCACGCTCAGGGGTTCGCCTGTGCGCAGCGCTTCGATTGCATCGGTGATCCGTGACCAGAGTGACATAAGCCCAGTTTACGCGCGGGTCGTTAATTTGAACATGCGACAGTCACAACAATTTCGGCATCTGCACAAGATCCGGTCGGCGGCCAAATTTGTGATCGGTCTGCGGCATCCGGCCGCGCCAGTCTGCGCTGAAACCTGACGACCGCGCGCCTTACTCCAGCACGCGGGGCCCGTCGGGCGTGTCGAATTCGGCACGGATCCCCGGCGCGCCGGTGTCGAACCGCAGGCGCGGATCGTCGATCAGCGGCTCGAGCGCGCGTGCAAGGTCCTGCGGGCGCGGATGGCGCAGCACCAGCCTGGTCAGCCGCACGCCGCGATCGGGCAGACGCTCGGACGGATGCGGCACGCCCTCGCCCCATTCGATGACGGCGGGCGAAATCCCGTCGAAGGGCTGCAGCCCGCTATCGGGCACCGCGAATCGCCATGTCAGGGCGTTGCGGCGAAACAACATCGGCTCACCGCTGCCGAAGGGGGCGATCTTCAGCGCGTCTTCGAGGTCGGGCGCTTGCACGATCCAGCTTTGCGGGCGCGGCGGCCCGGAGAAATCGTCCAGCGCGAACCAGCGGGGCCGACCGGGCGGCGTGCCCTCGGGGTCGATGGCGATCAGCTCGAAATACTCGCCCGGCCCCAGCGACAGAAGCCGGTTATGCGTGCCCATCTGCTCATGCGCGCCACCGGGTTCAAGCGGCACGCCCAGTGCCTGCTCGACAGCGGCGGCGCCTTCTTCGAGCGTGGCGGCGGCAAAGGCGAGGTGGTCGAAGAGGGCCATGAAATTCCGTTTGTTATCCGTCAGATCCAGAGGGCCAGCGCCCAGAGCGCGGCCACGATTGTGGGGTAGAAACTGGCTGCAAATCCAAGCCCGCGCAAGGGGGGCGACAGGTGATAGCCGATCCAGAACACCAGCCGGAAGACGGCAAAGGACAGGCCCAGCCACACCAGCAGCCCCCATCCCAGCACCCAGCCCGCGAAGGGCCAGAGCGCGAGCGCCAGCACCATCTGCTCGGTCGTGTTGGTCAGCACGCGCTGGTCGATCTCGGCCGGCGAGGCCGATGCGAACGCATCGCCATCAATGATCGCGTCGTCGAAAAACCGCCGCTGCGCAAGCCGCCCGATCATCGCCATCATCGTCAGCCCGCCGGGCAGGAACCCCAGCACCAGCGCATCGGGAAAAGCCCCTGCGCCGCGCCCCAGCCAGACAAGCGTGATCGCCCAGACCAGACCCAGAGCCATCGAGGCGGCGATGATGCGGCGTTTGGCGGTCATGATCGGCTCCTGCGGGTGGATCCGGCCCGCTGCGGGGCCTGAAATCAGAAAGGGGCGGCACCCTCCAGCGCCGCCCCTCATCGGCCCGTCACCCCTCCCCGGGGCCGGGCCGGGTATTCGCTCAGCGACGCGCCTGACGGATCAGTTCAAGGATATCGCGCGCGGCGGCGGGGATATTGGTGCCCGGGCCGAAGATCGCCTTCACACCGGCGGCTTTGAGGAAATCGTAATCCTGCTGCGGGATCACGCCGCCGCAAATCACAAGGATATCGCCGGCCCCCTGCTCTTTCAGCGCTTCGATCAGTTTCGGCGCAAGGGTCTTGTGACCCGCCGCCTGCGAGCTGATGCCGATGACATGGACATCGTTATCGACCGCGTCCTGCGCGGCTTCCTCGGGCGTCTGGAACAGGGGGCCCACATCGACGTCGAAGCCGATATCGGCAAAGGCCGTGGCGATCACCTTGGCGCCCCGGTCGTGACCGTCCTGCCCCATCTTGACCACCAGCATCCGCGGGCGGCGGCCTTCTTCCTCGGCAAAGGTCTCGACATCCTTCTGGATCTGCGCGAAGCCCGCATCGCCCTCATAGGCCGCGCCATAGACCCCGGCGAGGGTCTTCACCTCGGCCCGGTGGCGGCCGAATACCTTTTCCATCGCCATGCTGATCTCTCCCACGCTGGCGCGTGCGCGCGCCGCCTCGACCGCAGCTTCCAGAAGGTTGCCGCCTTCCTTCGCGCGTTTCTCGAGCTCGGCGAGTGCGGCGGTGCAGGCCGCCTCGTCGCGGGTCTCGCGGATCTTCTGCAGCCGCGCGACCTGCCCTTCGCGGACCTTGACGTTGTCGATATCGAGAATGTCGATCGGGTCTTCCTTGTCGCGGCGATACTTGTTGACGCCGACGATCACCTCTTCGCCCCGGTCGATCTGTGCCTGACGCCGGGCGGCGGATTCCTCGATGCGGAGCTTGGGCATCCCCGAGGCCACAGCCTTGGTCATGCCTCCCAGTTCTTCAACTTCTTCGATCAGTTTCCACGCCGCGTCGGCCAGGTCCGCTGTCAGTTTTTCAACATAGTACGAGCCCGCCAGCGGATCGACGACCTTCGTCACGCCGGTCTCTTCCTGCAAGATCAGCTGGGTGTTGCGGGCGATGCGCGCGCTGAACTCGGTGGGCAGCGCGATGGCTTCATCGAGCGCGTTGGTATGCAGCGACTGCGTGCCGCCCAGAGCCGCCGCCAGCGCCTCGTAGGCGGTGCGCACGACGTTGTTGTAAGGGTCCTGCTCCTGCAGCGAGACGCCCGAGGTCTGGCAATGGGTGCGCAGCATCAGGCTGCCGGGTTTCTTGGGCTCGAATTCCGACATGATGCGGTGCCACAGCAGCCGCGCGGCGCGCAGCTTGGCGGCTTCCATGAAGAAATTCATGCCGATGGCGAAGAAGAACGACAGCCGACCCGCGAAACGGTCGACATCCATGCCGCGCGCGATCGCCGCGCGGACATATTCGCGCCCATCGGCAAGGGTGAAGGCCAGCTCCTGCACAAGGTTCGCCCCGGCTTCCTGCATGTGGTAGCCGGAAATCGAGATCGAGTTGAACTTCGGCATCTCGTTCGACGTGTATTCGATGATATCCGCGATGATCCGCATCGAAGGCTCGGGCGGATAGACATAGGTGTTGCGGACCATGAACTCCTTGAGGATGTCGTTCTGGATCGTGCCCGAAAGAAGCGAGCGGTCGACGCCCTGCTCTTCGCCCGCGACAATGAAATTGGCGAGGATCGGGATCACCGCGCCGTTCATCGTCATCGAGACCGATACCTTTTCCAGCGGAATGCCGTCGAACAGGATCTTCATATCCTCGACGCTGTCGATGGCCACGCCCGCCTTGCCGACATCGCCGACCACGCGCGGATGGTCGCTGTCATAGCCCCGGTGCGTCGCAAGGTCGAAAGCGACCGAGACGCCCTGTTGCCCGGCGGCCAGCGCCTTGCGGTAGAAGCCGTTCGATTCCTCGGCAGTCGAGAAGCCGGCATATTGCCGGATCGTCCACGGACGGCCCGCATACATCGTCGCGCGCGGCCCACGGGTGAAGGGCGCCAGCCCCGGCATGGACCCCAGATGCTCGAGCCCGTCGATATCGGCCTCGGTGTAAAGCGGCTTGATATCGATGCCTTCCAGCGTGTGCCAGGTCAGGTCCTCGGGGCTGCGGCCCTTCAGTTCCTTCGACGCCAGCTTTTCCCATTCGGCCTTGTTGTCGGTCTCGGACATGCTGCGTTCCTCCAATGCGTCAGACCGCGGCGGCGCTGTGCCGCAACGAAATCTGCGTGTTCACGGGTGCAATCCGGCGGGGATTGCCTATATCTGGGGCGAATGGAGACCCATTGCCCATGAAATTCCTGTTGCCAGCGACCGTGCTGACCCTTGGCCTTGCGGTGGCCTTTGCCGTGGCTTTTCCCCCGAGATCGCAGGCACAGGACGTGTCTGAGGCCGTGCCACTGGAAAGCGCCGAAGCGCCGATGGCCGGGCTGGTCATTCTGGATGCGGCGGATGTCGAGCTTGAGCAATTCCTGTGGGAGCAGCGGATCGTCGCGGTGCTGGCCGACAGCCCCAACGACCCTGCCTTCCAGCGCCAGATGCGCGAGATCGCGGAATTGCCGCAGGATCTGGTGACGCGCGACGTGATCGTCATCGTCGATACCGACCGCCGGTCCGACAGCCCGCTGCGCCTGCGGCTCAGGCCGCGCGGCT
Organism: Rhodobacter sp. NTK016B; assembly: GCF_017303295.1. GTDB lineage: Bacteria > Pseudomonadota > Alphaproteobacteria > Rhodobacterales > Rhodobacteraceae > Pararhodobacter. The sequence continues at coordinate 454,047 of NZ_JAFKOK010000001.1, forward strand.
TCATGCTGGCGATCATCGGTAAGGATGGCGAGATCAAGCAGCGCCGCCCCGCCCCCCGCTCGGTGCGCGAGATTTCGGCCAATATCGACCGCTTCCCGCTCAGACGGCAGGAGATGCTGGAACGGATGCCCTCGGGCCGCTGAACACGGCCGACAGGCCCCTGCTCCGTCGTCCTGGGACACGGCCCCGGGACGACAGGAGTATTTTCGGCAAAGTGAAAGGGCAGCGCGCGCATCGCGGTTAACGCATCCTTACTCGAATTCCATGATCACGTCGTCGACCATGAGCGAGCCACCGACCTCGGCATTGATCGACTTGACCACGCCTTTCTTCTCGGCGCGCAGGATGTTTTCCATCTTCATCGCCTCGACGGTGCACAGAGCCTGACCTTCGAAAACCTCGTCGCCCTCGGCCACCGACAGTTTCACCATCAGGCCAGGCATCGGGCAGAGCAGCATTTTCGAGGTGTCGGGCGGCAGTTTCTCGGGCATGAGCCGGGCCAGTTCCGCCTGACGCGGGCTGCGCACATAGGCTTTCAGATCGGCGCCGCGCAGACGCAGGCGGTAGCCGCCGCTGAGGCGTCCGACCTTCAGCACCACAGGCTCGCCATCGACCAGAAGCCGCGCCAGCGACTGGCCCGGGGTCCAGTCGGATTCGACCCGCATCGCCGCGCCATCGGCGAAGGCCACGGTCGCGCCGCCGCGATCGGCCTGAACGGCGACCGGGTATTCCTGCCCCTGCACCACCACGACCCAGTCGTCGCCGACCTTGCGCTCATGGTTGTCCATGCGCCCTGACACGCGGCTGCGCCGGATCTCGGCCACGCGGTTCATCGCCGCCGCTGCCGCCGCGACCTTGCGCAGCATCGGATCGGGCAGGCTGACGCCATCGAAACCTTCGGGGAATTCCTCGGCGATGAAGGCGGTGGTGATGTCGCCCGAGACGAATTTCGGGTGGTCCATCACCGCCGCGCAGAACGGCAGGTTATGGCCGATGCCTTCGACCTCGAACGTATCGAGAGCGAGGCGCATTTCCTCGATCGCCGCGTCGCGGGTCTGCCCCCAGGTGCAGAGCTTGGCGATCATCGGGTCGTAATACATCGAAATTTCGCCGCCCTCATAAACGCCGGTATCGTTGCGCACGATGCCGCCGCCCTGCGTCGGGCCTTCAACCGGGGGCCGGTAGCGGGTCAAGCGACCGATCGAGGGCAGGAAGTTGCGATAGGGATCCTCGGCATAGAGGCGGCTTTCCATCGCCCAGCCGTTGATCGTCAGGTCTTCCTGCTTGAAAGGCAGTGCCTCGCCATTGGCCACGCGGATCATCTGCTCGACCAGATCGACGCCGGTGATCAGCTCGGTAACCGGGTGTTCCACCTGCAGGCGGGTGTTCATCTCGAGAAAGTAGAAATTCTTGCCGCCATCGACGATGAATTCCACCGTGCCGGCGCTGGTATAGCCCACGGCCTTGGCCAGCGCGACGGCCTGCTCGCCCATTGCCTTGCGCGTCTCGGGGTCGAGGAAGGACGACGGCGCCTCTTCGATGACCTTCTGGTTGCGGCGCTGGATCGAGCATTCGCGCTCGTGCAGATAGACGCAATTGCCGTGCTTGTCGGCCAGCACCTGAATCTCGATATGCCGCGGTTGCGTCACGAATTTCTCGATGAAGATCCGGTCGTCGCCGAAGCTGTTGGCGGCCTCGCTCTTGGACGAATCGAAACCTTCGCGCGCCTCATCGTCATTCCAGGCGATGCGCATCCCCTTGCCGCCGCCGCCGGCCGAGGCCTTGATCATCACCGGATAGCCGATCTCGCCCGAGATCTTTACCGCTTCTTCGGCATCGGCAATCAGCCCCATATAGCCGGGCACGGTGCTGACGCCCGCTTCCTGCGCGATCTTCTTCGAGGTGATCTTGTCGCCCATCGACTCGATCGCGCCCGAAGGCGGGCCGATGAACGCCACGCCTTCGGCCTCGAGCGCCTCAGCGAACTTCATGTTTTCGCTAAGAAATCCGTATCCCGGATGCACCGCCTCGGCGCCGGTCTTGCGGATCGCCTCCATCACCTTGTCGATGACGATGTAGGATTGGTTGGCGGGGGGCGGACCGATATGCACGGCCTCGTCGGCCATCTGCACATGCAGCGCGTTGCGGTCGGCATCGGAATAGATCGCGACGGTCTGGATACCCATCTTGCGAGCCGACTTGATGACCCGGCAGGCGATTTCGCCACGGTTGGCGATCAGAATCTTCTTGAACATGGTCACTCCCCCTGCCCCGTCGGGGCCTCAGAATACGGATGTGCGGCGATGGCTGTCATGCGTCGTCCTCATCCCAATCGCTGTCGTCCTCGTCGCTGATCTCGGCGTCCCAGAAGACGTCGGGATAGGACAGGCGCGCGCGCCGGACATCGATGCGCAAAAGCGCCTCGTAGCTGCGGGGATCGAACGGGTCCTCGGCGGCGACCACTTCGCGGCCGAAAAGCCACGACAGGCGCCCGGCATCGAGATTGCCGCGCTCGAAAGGCTCGTCGCCGAAATGCTCCCAGAGCGCGGCGATGAAGGCTTCGTCGGCGCGGCGGTCGGGCGTGCGCCGGTCCTTGAAGCGCTCGCGCGCGACAAGCGGCGTGGCGCCTTCCTTGACGTTGGCGCGGCGGATCGTGAACTGGAAATCGGTGCCGGGCAGACGCCCGGGAAAGCCGCGATGCTTCAGCATGGGAGACCTCCCAGCGGCGCGCGGCAAGACGCGGGCGAGACCAGAAACAGCCCCGCCCGGCGCGACGTCATGGCGATGCGGAAAAGATCAGCCGTATTTCGGGTCGACAGGTTCCACGTAGATCGGCGCGGGTGCCGGCTGCGGGTCGACGGGGACGTATTCATCCTGGTGGTGGCTCGAGAAGTGGCTGCAGCCACCCAGCACGGCCAGACCAAGAACGGCGACAACGGCGCCGATCGGGGCTTTGGACATTGATTGCTCCTGCTCTCTGCGCGATCCGGTCGACGGGCAAACCCGATACGCCGAATGCTCTTTATCACGCAATCCACAGCGGATGCGCTGAGGGCGAGCATATCCCAAGAGATGGGCCAAATCCAGTTTTTGTGTTCAAACATGGGGGCTTGCAAGGCGTTCTGTGGTTTTGCCGCATCGACGGGCGTTGCGGCGGTGTCAAGAAATCAACATCTAGCGGCCGACAGGGGCCAAGCCTCAGATGCTGGGGGAGCGTCCCGCCCTTACAGCGGGATGTTGTCGTGCTTCTTCCACGGATTGGACAGCTTCTTGCCGCGCAGGCTGGCAAAGGCGCGGGCCACCCGGCGCCGGGTCGAGCGCGGCTGGATCACCTCGTCGATGAAGCCCTTCTCGGCGGCGACGAACGGATTCGCGAAACGGTCCTCGTAATCCTTGGTGCGTGCGGCGATCTTGTCCTTGTCGGCCAGCTCGCTGCGATAGAGGATCTCGACCGCGCCCTTGGCGCCCATCACCGCGATCTCGGCGGTGGGCCAGGCATAGTTGAAATCGCCACGCAGGTGCTTCGACGCCATCACGTCATAGGCGCCGCCATAGGCCTTGCGGGTGATGACGGTGACCTTCGGCACCGTCGCCTCGCCATAGGCGAACAGCAGCTTGGCGCCATGCTTGATGACGCCGCCATATTCCTGCCCCGTCCCTGGCAGGAAGCCGGGCACGTCGACGAGGGTCAGGATCGGGATTTCGAAGGCGTCGCAGAAGCGCACGAAACGCGCGGCCTTGCGCGAGCTGTCGATATCCAGACACCCCGCCAGCACCATCGGCTGGTTGGCGACCACGCCGACTGTCTGGCCTTCGATCCGTACGAAGCCGGTGATGATGTTCTTCGCGAAATCCTGCTGGATCTCGTAGAAATCACCCTCATCCGCGACTTTGTGGATCAGCTCCTTCATGTCGTAGGGCGTGTTGGGATTGTCGGGGATCAGCGTATCGAGGCTGTCTTCGATCCGGCCCGGCTCGTCGAAGAAGGGACGCACCGGCGGCTTCTCGCGGTTGTTGAGCGGAAGGAAGTCCACCAGCCTGCGGACCTCGATCAGGGCTTCGACATCGTTCTCAAAGGCCCCGTCCGCGACCGAGGATTTCTTGGTATGGGTCGAGGCCCCGCCCAGTTCTTCGGCGGTGACGATCTCGTTGGTGACGGTCTTGACCACATCGGGGCCGGTCACGAACATGTAGGACGAATCGCGCACCATGAAGATGAAGTCGGTCATCGCCGGCGAATAGACCGCGCCGCCCGCGCAGGGGCCCATGATGACCGAGATCTGCGGCACCACGCCCGAGGCCATGATGTTGCGCTGGAACACGTCGGCATAGCCCGCGAGCGAGGCCACACCTTCCTGGATCCGCGCACCGCCCGAATCGTTCAGGCCGATCACCGGCGCGCCGTTCTGGATGGCCATGTCCATGATCTTGCAGATCTTCTGCGCATGGGTTTCAGAAAGCGAACCGCCGAAGACGGTGAAATCCTGACTGAAGACATAGACCATGCGGCCATTGATCGTGCCCCAGCCGGTCACGACGCCGTCGCCATAGGGGCGATCCTGCTCCATGCCGAAATCGGTGCAGCGATGGGCGACGAAGGTGTCGAATTCCTCGAACGAGCCTTCATCAAGCAGCAGTTCCAGCCGTTCGCGGGCGGTCAGCTTGCCCTTGGCGTGCTGCGAATCGATGCGCCGCTGCCCCCCTCCCAGGCGAGCTTGCGCGCGGCGGGTCTCGAGCTCTTGCAGGATATCTTTCATCGACGCCTCCTCGGATTTGGCGGCAATCTACGGGTGCAGGGAGCGCAAAGAAAGCAAAAACAAGAAAATTTGCAAAGACATTGCCAAGCGCCCAGTGCGAATTGCAAACTCGCAAATACTCCCGCGAAAGCTGAGCGGAACGAGCCTGCCGCTATGTGCCGCTAACGCGCCCCCCGGCCCGGCGCGCGACGCTATCCGTCTGAAACGCGCGAAAGCGCGTCAGCGTATCTGGACACTCCCCGCGCGCAACTCTACACTTGTAAAATGAATGGTATGACGCCCCGGTTTCTCGACCGCACAACCCCCCCGCATTTGGCCACGCTGATCCTCATTTCGGGGGTTTCGGCCCTGTCGATGAACGTGTTCCTGCCATCGCTGCCGAACATGGCCGAGTATTTCGACGCCGAATACCGTGTGCTGCAATTGTCGGTCTCGGTCTATCTGGGCTTCAGCGCGCTTTTGCAGATCCTGATCGGCCCGCTGTCGGACCGTTTCGGGCGCCGTAATATCCTGCTGGGATCGCTCGCGATCTTCGTGCTCGCCTCGATCGGCACGCTGGTGGCGCCCAATGCCACGACCTTCCTGATCTTCCGCATGTTGCAGGCCGCCGTCGCGACCGGCATGGCGTTGAGCCGCGCCATCGTGCGCGACATGGTCGACGAGGAACGTGCGGCCTCGATGATCGCCTATGTCACGCTGGGCATGTCCATCGTGCCGATGATCGGGCCGGTGATCGGCGGCGCGCTGGACGAGGTCTTCGGCTGGAAAGCCAGTTTCGCGCTGCTGACGGCTCTCGGCATCCTTGTTCTGTGGCTGGTCTATACAGATCTGGGCGAAACAATGGAGCGCAAGCCCACGAGCTTCCGTGCCCAGATCGCCGATTACCCGGAATTGCTGACCTCGCCCCGGTTCTGGGGCTACGTGCTGTCGACCGCATTCGCGTCGGGCGTGTTCTTTGCCTATCTCGGTGGCGCGCCCTTCGTCGGCACCGTGCTTTACGGTTTGGAGCCCAGCGAACTGGGCCTGTTCTTCAGCGCGGCGGGGCTGGGCTACGGGCTGGGCAATTACCTGTCGGGCCGCTTCACGATGCGCGCTGGCCTGAACAAGATGATCATCTACGGCAACGTCATGATGGGCCTCGGCATGGTGCTGCAGATCCTTGCGGCAGCGACCGGGATCGGCGGGGCTGCGGGCTTTTTCTCGCCCTTCCTGATCATCGGCATCGGCAACGGGCTGATCCTGCCCAATTCCAATGCCGGGATGCTGTCGGTGCGGCCTGCATTGGCGGGCACGGCGGCGGGACTGGGCGGGGCCTTCATGATCGGCGGCGGGGCGCTTTTGTCGGCCCTCGCCGGCGCGTGGCTGACCGAGGAAACAGGCGCCTGGCCGCTGATCGCGATCATGACCGCATCAACGCTCGGCTCGTTCCTGTCGATCCTGCTGGTGATCCGCCGCGCCAAGAAGCTGGGCCTGTAGGCGGCACCGCCGAGGATACAGGGAACGCTTGGCAGGAAGGGTTTGCAAAGCTAGTCTGCGGACTTGCAAACCCTTGGGCGAGGCGGAAACCAGATGGCTGTGCAGAAACTTTACGCCGGGGCGAAGCTGCGCGAGATTCGCCTGCGGATGGAACTGACGCAGAAAGAATTCGCCGCCCGGCTCGGCGTGTCGCTGCCCTATCTCAACCAGATGGAAAACAACAACCGGCCGGTTTCGACCGCGGTGGTTCTGGCCCTTGCGCGGGAATTCGGGACCGATGTCACCGAGCTGTCGACCGGCGACAGCGAACGCATGGTGACCGATCTGCGCGAGGCTCTCGCCGATCCGGTCTTCCCCGCCCCGGCCCCGAGCGCCGCCGATCTGCGGCTGGTTGCCTCCAACGCGCCGGGCGTGGCGCGCGCGCTGCTGGCGCTGCACCGGGCCTATCGCCAGACGCATGAGCGGCTGGCCTCGCTGGACGAGGCGCTGGGGCGCGAGGACCGCGTGCTCAGGGCCTCGCCCTGGGAGGAAGTGCGCGATTTCTTCCATTATTGCGACAATTACATCGACGCCGTCGACCGCGCGGCCGAGCATTTCGCCAGCGGGCCCGACACGCTGGACGCCAAGATCGCGCGCCTGCTCGAACGGCGCGGCGTGGTGACACAGGCGACCGACGGGCCGATCCTGCGCAGCTACGACCCGCAGCGCCGGGTGCTGATGCTGTCGGACAAGGCCAGCGGTGCGACGAAGCGCTTCCAGATGCTGCACCAGCTGGCCCTGCTGACCCAGAACGACCTGCTGGAAGCGACGCTGGATCTGGCGCGCTTCCAGTCGGACGAGGCCCGCAGCATCGCCAAGATCGGGCTGGCCAATTACTTCGCCGGGGCGGCCCTGCTGCCCTACCGCACGTTTCTCGCCGCCGCGCAGGAAAGCCGCCACGATCTGGAGATCCTCGCCGACCGCTTTGGCGCGTCGATCGAACAGATCGCGCACCGGCTTTCGACCCTGCAGCGGCCCGGTGCCAAAGGTGTGCCGTTCTGGTTCGTGCGGGTCGATCAGGCCGGGACAATCACCAAGCGCCACTCGGCCACGCGGCTGCAATTCGCCCGTTACGGGGGCGCCTGTCCGCTTTGGAACGTGCACCGGGCTTTCGAGACGCCGGGCCGGTTCTTGCGGCAGCTGGCCGAGACGCCGGACGGGGTGAGGTATTTCTCGCTGGCGCGGGACGTGTCGAAATCGGGCGGATCATTCCGCGCGCCGGTCCGGCGCTATGCCATCGGGCTGGGCTGCGAGATCCGCCACGCCGAGGCACTGACCTATGCCGACGATATGGACCTGACCAATCCGCAGGCGTTCGAGCCAATCGGCATTTCCTGCCGCATCTGCGCGCGCCCCGATTGCCACCAGCGCTCGGTCCCGCCGCTGGAACAGGAACTGCGCGTCGATCACGACATGCGCGGCATCCTGCCCTATGCCATTGCCGGGCCGCAGCAAAGCTGACAGCCAGAACGACAAGCACGAAACGAAACAGGCCGCCTCGAACAGAGGCGGCCCCGGGTCCCAACCCTTACAGCAGCGTCAGACGGCGTCGCGCAGCTTCGCGGCAATTTCGTCTTTCAGGGCAAGCCGCTTCTTGCGAAGGGCGGTCTCGTGCTCTTCCGACATCGGTTCGACATTGGTTTCGGCACGGTGAATATCGTCATTCACCTGCTGATATTCCTCAGCGATCTTCGCGAAATGCGAATCGGTGCCTTTGAGCGCCTGAATCTTGTCGGCATCGGCCGGGAATTCCTGGGCCAGTCCGTGGGGCGTGTTCGACATCGTTCTCTCCGTCTTGCTGTCCCGATCAGATTAGCGCTCCCGAACCCGCGCGCCTTTGATCTGGATCATAAGCTGAGCGCGTGATGTAGAATTACCGGCACGACGATTTCTTCCTCGTCCTCGAGATGCCGGTCAAGAAAGGTCTCGAACGGTGTCAGCGCCTCTTCAAGCCGCGCCGCCGTCTCGCGCGGGGGTTCGTTCTTGCTGATCGCCTGCAGCACGGCATTGGTGCGGTCGGCCAGCCCACGGATATGCGCGTCCAGCATGTGATGGTCGGCATCGAGCAGCTCAAACCCGTGCTCGAGCCGCGGCTCGGCGCGCGCAAGCATCGGGAAATAATGGTGATCTTCGATCTGATGGTGGCCGTGCAGATCGTTGAGCAGCCCCCCGGCGATCTGGATCAGCGCGCGGGGGTCGGGCTCGGCGTCCTGCTCGACGATCGAGCGCGCGCGGGCCTGTAGCATCGGCAGCATCTTTCGGAAGGCCAGATGCCGCTCAAGCCAGAAACGCGTGAGGCCGTCGAAATTGGCGTGTCCCTGCCAGCTGTCGCGGGGGTATTCGGCCACCAGCACGCGCAGCGCATCCGGCAGGGCGCTTCGGTGTTCGAGGTCTTCGAATTCGCTCACATCGTTCCTTTCCGCGCGCTCTCAGCGCTGCGCCGGACGCCAACCGGCGGCCTGCGCCTGTTCTTCGGTGCAAAACCACTGCTCGCCGCGCGTGGTGTCGATCCGGGTGCGTTCGTAATCGCGCTGCCCCGGCAGGTGATAGATCTGTCCGCTGGACGAGATATTGCCCTTGATCGCACAGTCAACGCGCGGCGGGGTCTGGGCGGGCGTTTCGGCCTGCCTGTCGGCGCGCTGTCTGGCGCGATACTCGGCGGGGCGGGTGACATAGCGGCCGCCATGTTGCCAGATGCCGCGCCCGGTGCTGTGCGCCGCGCGTTCATCGCGGATATAGGCGTGTGAATAGCGGCGATAGGCCAGCGCGGCCCCGCCGCGGACCATTTCCGCGCCCAGATCGCCCTGCCCCGCGCGGCACCGCGCGACAAGCCGGTCGTAGCGGTCCTGAAGATCGCCTGCGCAGATCACCTCGCGCCCGGCGATGAGCGCGACCATATGGTCCCGCGACCACGCCCCGCAGGCCCAGTCTTCGCCCGGCCCTTCGCAGCGTTGGTCGAGTTCGGGCGCGTCGATGCCTTCGATCCGCACGGTGATACCGGCAACATCCAGCGTGTCGCCGTCGATCACCCGCGCGGCACCCCGCACATCGGCCTGTGCAGCGCCGGCGAGTATGAGGACGAAAAGTGAACAAATCCTTAACATGGCCCGGGTGTAGCCGCAGCGGAGTCGCGGGGCAAGGCAAGGATTTGTTAACGCTTAACGCTGCGCCGTGGCCCAGTCGGGATTGAGCCAGGGCTCAAGATTTGACGCCGGAAGCGGGTCTTTGCCCAAGATATGGTCAGCCATCTTCTCGCCGGTCATGATCGACGGGCCGTTCAGGTTGCCATTGGTGATGCGCGGAAAGACCGAGCTGTCGGCGACGCGCAGCCCCTCGACACCGATCACCCGCCCCTGCCCGTCGACCACCGCGTCGGGGTCGTCGCGCCGCCCCATCCGGGCGGTGCCACAGGGGTGATAGGCCGATTCGGCGTGTTCCCGGATGAAAGCGTCCAGCTCATCATCCGATTGTATTGCGGCACCCGGCTGGATCTCGTGCTTGACGAATTTCGCCATCGCGGGCTGGCCGACGATTTCGCGCGTCAGACGGATCGCGGTGCGGAACTCGGTCCAGTCGTCGGGATGGCTCATATAGTTGAAGCGGATCACCGGGTTGTCGGCGGGATCGGTCGAGCGCAGCCGCACCGTGCCGCGCGATTTCGAGCGCATCGGGCCGACATGGGTCTGGAACCCGTGCCCCTCGGCCACCGCCTGCCCGTCATAGCGCACGGCGATGGGCAGGAAATGGTACTGGATATCGGGATAGTCGATCCCTGCCGCCGAGCGGATGAAGCCGCAGCTTTCGAACTGGTTCGACGCGCCCGGCCCGGTCTTCGACAGCAACCACTTGGCGCCGACATAGGCCTTGCCCCACAGGTTCCAGTACCGAAACAGGCTGATCGGATCGATCGTGGCGAATTGCAGGTACAGTTCCAGATGGTCCTGCAGGTTCGAGCCGACGCCGGGACGGTCTGCGATCACCTCGATCCCGTGTTCGCGCAGATGCCCGGCGGGGCCGATGCCCGACAGCATCAGGATCTTCGGCGTGTTGAGCGACGAAGCCGCCAGCACCACCTCGCGCCCCGCCGTCAGGATGCGCCCGTCGCTCATCACCACGCCGGTGGCGCGACCGTTCTCGATATGCACGCGCGCGGCAAGGCCCCGCTCGACGCGCACGCGCCCGGTGCGGATCGCGGGTTTGAGATAGGCCTTGGCGGCGGACCAGCGCTGGCCCTTGAAGATCGTCGCCTCCATGGCGCCGAAGCCTTCCTGTTGCTGGCCGTTATAGTCGCGCGTGACCGGATATCCCGCCTGCTGGCCCGCTTCGATAAAGGCGTTGAAAAGCGGGTTCTCGCGCGCGCCGCGGCTGATATGCAGCGGGCCGTCATGGCCGCGCCAATCCTCGCCGCCACCGGCATCGGCCCCGCCATGCCAGCTTTCCATGCGCTTGAAATAGGGCAGGACATCGGAAAAGCCCCAGCCCTCGGCGCCCTGCTCTTCCCAATGGTCGTAGTCCTTGGCGTGGCCGCGCACATAGACCATGCCGTTGATCGAGGACGACCCGCCGATCACCTTGCCGCGCGGGGTAACGAGACGCCGCCCGCCCAGCCCCGGCTCCGGTTCCGAGGACATGCCCCAGTCGTAGCGCTTCATATTCATCGGATAGGACAGCGCGCCGGGCATGTTGATGAACGGACCGGCATCGCTGCCGCCGAATTCGATCACCACGACCGAATGCCCCGCCTCGGCCAGCCTATAGGCCACGGCCGAGCCGCCGGACCCGGCGCCGACGATGATGTAATCCGCGTTCATGCTCTGAGCCTTAATAAGGGGCGTCGACGGGGTTCACGCCGACATAGACGGACTTGATTTCGGTATAGTGTTCGAGCGCGGCATGGCCGTTCTCGCGCCCCACGCCCGACAGTTTCGAGCCGCCGAACGGCGCCTCGACAGGGGTGAGGTTATAGGCGTTGATCCAGCAAGTGCCCGCTTGCAGCTTGGCCGCCACGCGATGCGCGCGGGCAAGATCGGCGGTGAAGACGCCCGCCGCCAGCCCGAACTCGGTGCCATTGGCGCGGGCGATGACCTCGTCCTCGGTCTCGAAATCGAGAACCGCCATGACGGGGCCGAAGATTTCTTCCCGCGCGATGACCATATCGTCACTGACATCGGCGAAAACGGTGGGACGCAGGTAGTTGCCCGGCCCCTCGATCCGCGCGCCTCCGGTTAAGAGGGTCGCCCCTTCGGCCTTCCCCTGCGCGATATAGCCCATGACCTTGCCCAGCTGATCGGCGGTGATCATCGGCCCCATCTGCGTGGCCTCATTCATCGGGTCACCGATGACGATGGCCTCGGTGCGTTCCCTAAGTCGGCTGAGGAACCGCTCTTTCAGGCCCTTCTGCACGAAGACCCGCGTCCCGTTCGAGCAGATCTGCCCGGTGGAATAGAAATTCCCCAGCATCGCCGCGCCGATCGCGTCTTCCAGACTGGCATCGTCGAAGATGACCAGAGGCGACTTGCCGCCCAGCTCCATCGTGACGTGGCGAATGCCCTCGGCGGCGGCGGCATAGACCTTGCGGCCCGTGGGCACCGAGCCCGTCAGCGAGACCTTGGCGACGCGGCTGTCGGTCACCAGCGCGGCCCCGACCCCGCCGCGCCCCTGCACGACGTTGAACAGGCCCTTGGGCGCGCCCGCTTCGATCAGGATCTCGGCCAGTTTCAGCGCGCAAAGCGGCGTCACGTCCGAGGGTTTGAAGACCATCGCATTGCCAAAGGCCAGCGCCGGCGCGGCTTTCCAGCAGGCGATCTGGGTTGGGTAGTTCCACGCGCCGATGCCCACGCAGACGCCCAGCGGTTCGCGCGTGGTGTAGACGAAATCACCGCCGCCGACGGGGATTGTCTGGCCCGTCACGGTGGCCGCGAAACCGGCGAAATATTCCAGCGCATCGGCGCCTGACGTCGCATCCGCGACCAGCGTTTCCTGCAGCGGCTTGCCGGTATCGAGCGTTTCCAGTTCGCTGAGCTCGCGGTTGCGCGCGCGAAGGATCCCGGCGGCCTTGTGCAGCACGCGCCCGCGTTCGACCGGGCGCAAGGCGGCCCATTCGACCTGCGCGCGCTGCGCGGCGTCTAGCGCCCGGTCGATCAGCTCGGGCGTAGCCTCGTGCAGGGTGGCGATCACCTCGCCCGTCGCGGCGTAGCGACATTCGATCGGCGCGCCGGACGTGTCCTCGACATAAGCGCCGTCGATGAAATGGCTGGCTGTCGGCTGCGCGCGCATCAGTGCCCCCCCTGCAAGGCAAGGGCGAGATAGGCTTCGACCCGCGCCGCGGCGGCGGGGCCATCGGGCGTGTCCGAACCAAGGGCCGCGTGCAGATAGGCGCCGTCGATCATCTCGGCCAGCGAATGCGCCACCGGCACCGCGCCTGCCCCCAGCAGCGGCCGCAGCGCGTGGGTCAGGTTCGACACGATTCGCCGCTGATAAATGTTCAGAAGACGCCGCACTTCGGTCTGGGTCTGCGCAAGCACGTAGAAATTCAGCCATGCCGCGACGACCTCGCGGCGGAAATTGGTGCCGGTAAACGACACCCGGATGATTGCCTTGGCGCGCGCCTCGGGGGTTTCGACGGCAACCAGCGCGCCGCGAATCTCGGCCCCGTAGGTCGTCAGCACATGACGCATCGCGGCGAGGAACATCGCCTCTTTCGAGCCGAAATAGTGATGCGCCAGCGCCGAGGACATGCCTGCGCGCTTGGCGATCCGGCTGACTGTCACCTCGAGCGTGCCGACGTTTCCGATCTCGGCGATTGTGGCCTTGATCAGCGAGGCGCGTCGTATAGGCTCCATCCCAATCTTGGGCATCGTTCATCCCTTCCAACCGGTCCGGACATTGCCCGAAACCGCAAACTTTGTTGATTCCGTGCTAGACCATGGTTTATTGATCAGTCAATCAACAAAAAAGACCAACAGGAGAGACCCATGTCTTTGTCCCGATTGAGCCTGACCACTGCCGCGCTGACGCTGGCCGCCGCGCCGGCCTTTGCCGATTGTGGCACCGTGCGCTTTTCGGATGTCGGCTGGACCGACATCACCGCCACCACGGCGGTCGCCACGACGATTCTCGACGCGCTGGGTTACGAGACCGAAACGCTGGTCCTGTCGGTGCCGGTGACCTACACCTCGATGGCCAATGGCGATATCGACGTGTTCCTCGGCAACTGGATGCCGACGATGGAAGCCGACATCGCCCCCTATCGTGACGCGGGCACCGTCGACACCGTGCGCATGAACCTGACGGGCGCCAAGTACACGCTGGCCACCAATGCCGCCGGCGCCGCGCTGGGGATCAGCAGCTTCGGCGACATCGCCGCCCATGCCGATGAGCTCAACAGCCAGATCTACGGCATCGAGCCGGGCAATGACGGCAACCGCCTGATCCTCGACATGATCGAGGCGAATGCGTTCGACCTGCAGGGCTTCGAAGTCGTCGAAAGCTCGGAACAGGGGATGCTGTCGCAGGTTCAGCGCTCGGATCGGCGCGACGAGCCGGTCGTGTTCCTCGGCTGGGAACCCCACCCGATGAACGCCAATTTCGACCTTACCTATCTTGAGGGTGGCGACGACTACTTCGGCCCCAATTTCGGCGGCGCCGAGGTCTATACCAACACCCGCGCGGGCTATGTCGAGGAATGCGCCAATGTCGGCGCGCTGCTCAATAATCTCGAATTCACGCTGGCGATGGAAAACGAGATCATGGGCGCGATCCTGAATGACGGCACCGCGCCAGAAGAGGCCGCCCGCGCTTGGCTCGCGGCCCATCCCGAGGTGCTCGAGCCGTGGCTGAACGGCGTGATGACGGTCGATGGCGGCGACGCGATGAGCGCCGTGAACGAAGCCCTCGAAGGCTAAACCCGGTCACCCCGGCCCGCCCCCAGCGGGCCGGGGTTTCCCTTTCAGCGGAACACAAATGTCAGACCCGATTTCCGACGCCATTACCGGGGCCAAGATCCCCGTAGGCCGCGTCGTCGCCGATGCCTTCACCTGGGTTCAGGACAATTTCTGGCCCTTCTTCGACGCCGTCGAACTGGGCCTGCGCAGCATCATCGACACGCTGGCGAGCGGCCTGATGACGCCGCATCCGCTGATCATCGTGGCGATTTTCGCGGCCATCACCTTTCTTCTGCAACGCAACTGGATCGCCGTCGCGCTGGTCGCGGGCTGTGCGCTGTTCGCGTGGAATCAGGGCTATTGGGAAGAAACGATGGAGACCCTGACGCTGGTGCTAGGGTCGTGCGCGGTCTGCATGGCGGTCGGCGTGCCGATGGGCATCTTCAGCGCGCATCACCCGCGTTTCTATCGGGGCCTGACGCCGATTCTGGACCTGATGCAGACGCTGCCTACCTTCGTTTACCTGATCCCGGTTCTGGTGCTGTTCGGGCTGGGCATGGTGCCGGGCCTTGTGGCCACGGTGATCTTCGCCATGCCCGCCGCGATCCGCCTGACCGAGCTGGGCATCCGCTCGACGCCCACCGCCCTCTCCGAGGCCGCGACCTCGTTCGGGGCGACCAACATGCAGCGGATCTTCAAGGTCGAGCTGCCCTATGCCTTTCCGCAGATCATGGCGGGGCTCAACCAGACGATCATGCTGTCGCTGTCGATGGTGGTCATCGCCGGGCTCGTCGGAGCGCCGGGGCTGGGTGTCCCGGTCGTGCGCGCGCTGAACACGGTGAATGCGGCGCTGGGCTTCGAATCGGGCGCGGTGATCGTCGCCGTCGCCATCATGCTGGACCGGATGCTGCGCGTAGAGGTAAAATCGTGACCGAGACCGAACAGACCCAGACCACTGACCCCCAAGCGGAAACCGATACCGCCTCCAAATCGCCGCAGACCTGCGTCAGCTTCCAGCATGTGTCGATCGTGTTCGGCGACAATCCGTGGCGCGCGATCCCCTTGATGGAAACCGGGCAGTCGCGCTCGGACATCCAGAAAGAGACCGGTCAGGTGTTGGGCGTCCACGATTGCACGCTCGACGTGGCCGAGGGCGAGATCCTTGTGCTGATGGGCCTTTCGGGCTCGGGCAAATCAACGCTTCTGCGCGCGGTGAACGGGCTCAACCCGATCGTGCAGGGCGACGTTCTGGTGCGCTCAGGCGACACGATGGTGTCGGTTCCCAAGGCCTCGAAGGGGACGTTGCGCAAGCTGCGCATGAACTCGGTGGCGATGGTCTTTCAGCAATTCGGCCTGCTGCCGTGGCGGAGCGTGCGCGAAAACGTCGGCCTTGGGCTGGAACTGGCGGGGATGAGCCGCGCCAAAAAGGCCAAGCGCGTGGACGAACAGCTTGAACTGGTGGGCTTGTCGCAATGGGCCACGCGCAAGGTGGGCGAATTGTCGGGCGGCATGCAGCAGCGCGTGGGGCTTGCCCGCGCCTTTGCCACCGATGCGCCGATCCTGCTGATGGACGAGCCCTTCTCGGCGCTCGACCCGCTCATTCGCACGCGGCTTCAGGACGAGCTTCTGGACCTGCAACAGCGCCTGAAACGCACGATCGTTTTCGTCAGCCACGATCTGGACGAGGCGTTCAAACTGGGCAACCGCATCGCCATCATGGAGGGCGGGCGCATCATTCAATGCGGCACCCCGTCCGAGATCTACACCAACCCG
>NZ_JAFKOK010000020.1 GCF_017303295.1 Rhodobacter sp. NTK016B
TGGCGGATGGGGTGTCCGCCACGCACACGCCCAGAAATATAAAAATCAATGCGTTACACGCTTCCGGCGCCGAAAAAGTGCAGCAAAGCGTGTAGCAAAATGGGATGTATTTCAGTGGCCAGAAAAACAGCTGAATGGATCGGTCGGACTGACGATACGCCGCCCCCGCCTCGGGTGAAGGAACGCATTCTGCGAGCGCACGGGAACCGATGCGCGATCACACAGCGCGAGTTCGGGCCGGGCGACACAATCGAGTTCGACCACATCCTTGCTCTGACCAATGGCGGCGAGAACCGGGAAGGAAACCTGCAGCCCGTCCTGTCGACCGCTCACAAAGAGAAATCTCGCGCCGATGTGCGGATCCGCGCAAAGAACAGTCGTGTGTTCAAGAAGCGGAACGGCATCAACTCGGGGCCGAAGCGGAAGATCCCCGGCTCCAAGGGGACGGGGATGCGCAAGGGCGTCGATGGGAGTGTGCGCTTCGTGAGGGAAGAGCGCTAGCCTTCCTCGCCACATCCCGCGTCGATCCGAGCGATGAGGACGCGACCAGTGGCGCGGGATAGGGGCCCGCCGTCCGCAGCGAGGGCCGCTGCGTGAGCCGTGCGGTCCTCAGCTGTCCCGTCGCACAAGGGGCGGCTCGCGGCGGGGTCCACGCCCGCGCCGAAGCAACCACTCAAGATCATCGTCAGGGTCAGCGTGGCCAACGTCCGCATTGTCCATCCTTTCGCGCGTGGCGGCGTTCCGCCGCAGGTCTTCGAGGTCGCGCGCATCGTTCGCGCGCCGCTGCACAGCCCGGTCGCGGCGCGCCAGATAAATCGCGGCGCCGGCCAATATGGCCAGCGCGCCGAGTATCCAGCGGCCCAACGTGCTGCGGGCAAACCAAGTCGCTAGCCAGGTCATCACCGCCCCATATGCTTGCCGGTGCGGGCGTCTTCGACGCGCGCGTCGCGGATTTTGCCGAAGAAGTGCCATGCGAGCAGCGCGCAGGCGCCAACGAGCAGGACCGGCCAGTAGGCGACCAGAACGCCCTGAGCCTTTTCCATCACCCCAACAGCGCCGTCGAGCGCCTGAGATGCTTCGTCGGTGCGCTCGGCCACCACACCGATTGCGCCAGCGGCTGTCGTGACGCCCGTGAGGGCTTGGCCCTGATCGGCGGCTTGGACGGTACGGCTTCCGGTTTCGCGCAAGTCGGACGCGCTCACGGCGCGCGCCGGTCTAGCGCTCGCGAAACCGAGGTAGTCCCAAGTCACCCCTCCCACAATGCCATCGGTGTCGATGAAGTTCTCACCCTGGAACGCAAGCACGGCGCCGCGCATCCGCGGCCCGAAGATCCCGTCGATATGACCGGGAAAGAAGCCGAGGTCGCGCAGGCGCTCCTGCGCCTCGCGCACAGCAGGGCCCCGGGAACCGAGCTGCAGGACCGGCCTTCTGGAAGCGTCGGCCTCGACGGCACGGCGAAACCCGAGGACGCGGGAGACAGGGTAGGCACGGTCCGAGACCTTGTTGCCTTGGTTCCCCCCTCTGACGATGACGTGATCGCCCTCGAAACGAACGAGGAAAGCGACGTGGCCCTGCCAGCTGTCGGGCGATACGCGCCAAAACACAACGACATCGCCGGGCAGCGCCTCGCGCATCGAGACGCCTGCGCCCCATTGGAGGTAGGAGCGGGCGTTGAGGCGCCCCGTGTTCTCGATCCCCAGCTCAGCGAGGACTGCGCCCACGAACGCGGCACACCAAGGCGTCTCGTCGGGCTCAGTCGCCCGCCCGCCGGAGGCTTCGAAGTAAGCCTGAACTGTCGGATTGTGCTGGGCGCCGGGCCATTCTTCGACCCCAAGATGGCGACCGGCTGCTTCAAGGATTGCCGGGTTGAAGTTGGTCATTGCTGTTGTTCCTCAGTCGTAAATAGAAAGTGGCGCGTTCGCTCGGATGCGCTGATCGAGCCGCGAGTTGAGCCGCACGCCGCCGTCCATCTGTGCTCGTGCCCGGGAGCGCGAGCGCAGGGAAGTTCGGAGGGTTTGGCTGGTGATGGCGTAATCAGGGTTTTCAGCGTTGAACTGCCTGATCCGCGAGGTGATCCCCTCGGAGAGCGGCTCACCAGCGCTCACTTCGCGATCGACATCTCTCAAGATGCGCGAACGCTCGGAGGTGATGCGCTGCTCTTCGTTTTTCATCCAACGGTTCGTTTCATACCGCTCAGCAACGCGCGCGGGGGTGAAACCAAGAGCCTGCGTGAGCGCTTGAATCGGAGAGACATCATCGAGGATTGAGTTGCCGCTGATCGTCGTCACGCCGTCCGTGCCATAGCGATAAGCGCGCATGAGGTCGCGGAAGAACTTGGGCAGGGCCGTCTCCGCGCCTCGCCAGACTTCGCCTTCCATGGCGATGCCCCAGCCACGGAAGGCGTTCTGGGCCATGCCGGGAATCGGCCCGAGGAACTGTTCGGCCCAATAGCGGTAGAGGTCGTCGCCCTCAAGCTGACGGCTCGGGCGCCGGAACCACAACTCGGGCATGCCGATCCTTCCTGAGAGGTCGATCCCGGTCAGGTGCCCAGGGGCGCCGTTCAATATGATCCCAGCGAGGTCGCGTCCGAGCAAGTTGACCAACGCATCCTTGACCTCTTTCTCCACATCGTCGCTGTCGCCGGGGGTGAACATGGCGGCCAGCGTCGTAAGAAGGCTGTATCCCCATGTTCCTGTGATGCCTGCCGACGCCATCATCATGCCGGTGATGCCGATGACCTGCGCGCGGGCCTCCGCCTTCGCTTCAGGCGTCTCCCCCCGGAACGCCTGGTGCGTGTCGCGGAACAAGCGATAGATCATGTTGAGCTGGAAGTTGCGGAAGGTCAGCAGCACCCGAAGGAAGTCGTTCTGCTGCACGCGCGGGCGGCTGTCGCTGTCATAGTTGAAATGCGTTTTCCATGTCAGCTCGCCCGCCTTGTCGATCGCCGCATCGGTATCGAGGCCATTTTCGCGCGCCATACGGAAGGCCGCGATGAAGGTGATCTCGCGGTTCAGTCGCTCGGCGTGGTGGAACAGGAACGCAATGGGGCGCATCAGGCGTTGGCGGATGTCGCTATATTCGACACCCGATTCCGAAACTCCGGCGAGATCATGAGCCTGGCTCTTGTCCACGATACCGCGGCGATACGCCTCTTTGATCGCAAGGCGTTCTTCAGCGCTGAGCGACTTAGCGTTCTCGACCGCGCCGCGGCCCATGCCGAATTCGCGCAAGCCACGCATCAGGTGCCTGCTGGCGCGGGCCGCGCCGCCCTTTTTGAATGCTGCTGCCAGCACCGGGACGCCGACCACAGCAGTCTGCGTCAAGTTCACCATCGCCGCCGCTGGCGTAACCCCCAAGTAGTAGATGAAGGCCGCGCCTGTCGCCCATGTCGACCAAGCGGAGGTCTTGGGGTTCATGATCCACTCGTGGCGCATGACCATCTCATTGACCACCGCTGTGGCGCGGTTCGGATCGGTGGCTTTGACGGCCTCTCGCTCCGCATCATCGAGTGCCATCTTCATCTGCATGCCGTGTTTCAGGCGCGCGAGCTGATGCGCGGAGTGGAACATCTGCCGGGCGTAGTTTCGGAACGCATCACGGGCAAAGCCGGGCGTCCCCTTGCGGTGCAGACGGCTCTTGCGGATCGAAAAGTCAGGCAGTGTCTCAAGATATCGTTGCCAGATCGAATCCATCAACTCGGGATCTTCGATCGACAGCCCGATCATCTCCTCGACATCAGCGACGAACGTAGGGTCCACCTCTGTCTTGCCTTCGAAGGTGTTCAGCAGCCCGGTTTTTACCGTGTGGCCCGGGTGCTCGCGGCGCAGGCGGTTCGCCTCTCGGATTTGGGCGCGCTCGCTCTCAAACTTGGAGAACGAGACGACCCGGCCATCTTCGTCTTTGACGGTGACGAAGTAATTCCCATGGCGCATCAACGGGAAATACGGCGCATCGACCTCGTTCTGTTCCAGTAGGAGGCGAAGGGATGCGAGCCGCGACGCGCGGCCATACCCGTCGCGCTTTTTCACCGCCGCGAATTGGGCGGCCGCCTCGGCTTCCGCCTCATCGCGTTCGGCACCCTCTAAGCCGTCTTCCTCGATCTGGTTCAGGGCATCCTCGTACCGCAAGCGAGCGCGCTTGAGGTTGATCTCCATCGCGGCTTTTACGTTGTCCTCGATGATCTGGCGCTCAGTTGCTGCAGCTTCGAGGTAGGAGTTCCGGACCCTGCGGTAGATCTGCTGTGCCTGCTCTGGCAACGCGTCGAACCGCTCGCGCAGGGTTGCGTAAGCCTCGCGCCGCTCCTCCACCATTGCCGCGTAACCGGCCTTGCGCTCTCTCGAGCGCCGTTCGCGGACACTGAATTCTTCGCCGGGGTCGATTCCTGCAATCGTCGCGTCATGCATAAGATCCATGAGCGCATCGTTCTCTTTGCCATTGCGCATCAGGAAGGACCGCCAGTCATCCATGACCTCGGCGGCGGCGGCCTGCCGATCATTCCGCATCGCGCCCATGGCGTGTTTGTGGCGCAGGTAGGTCTTGGCGCTCGGGATGCCGCCAGCAAGCTCTTGGTACAGCGGCTCGCCGGGTACCAATGCGAGGATGTTATAGCGTGGGCTCTTGCCGCCCATCGCGTCGGTCAGCATTTGCCCGACGATACCTCGTTCCTTCTCACCTGTGATCCGTGTGCCGCCGAGCAGCTCGCGCGAGTATTCAGCCGCCCGAGAGGCGAACCGCCCGGTCGGCCGCCGCGGCTGATCCGCGCGGCTTTCCGCGACGCGCGGCATGGTGCTCTCCCGAAAAGGGTTCATGCTATAGGGCGGCGCCTCGCGCTGCCCCACGGAGCCGCTGGCGATCTTTTCGAACGTCATCGCGGCGGACTGGAACCCGCGCGCACGCACTGCATTGGCCAGGGCCTCGAAGAATGCCCGGATCTTGGCGAAAGCAGCGGCAACGCCCGACCGATGATCCCGGTTGGCCGCCCACGCGCGGTATTGCTCAGCAATCACCTCTTCGACCAAAGCGCGCCCAGACAGTTCCGGGTATCGCGCTGCCACCTCATCAGAGGCGATCATCCCTTCGCGCGCAGCACGCACTAGTCCGCGCCACTCGGACTGCGTGAAAAGGCCGTATTCCTTGCCCCAGAGATCGGCATCGGCCAGCGCGTGAATGATCTCGTGCCGGATCACGCCGACATGATCGTCGTTTCGGGAGGCGTAGACCGTCGCGCGGCCAACGCCGCGTTCATAAAGGCCTTCGCGGTTCGGCCGCGTGAACGCCTTGATCACGCGGGCAGTCACCTTGCCGGTGAGCCCGTGGCGCTGCATTTCGACGTCCACCTCGCTCGCCGCTGTCTTGATGTCGGCATTGCTCAGCGAGGGAGGGAAGACGTTTTCCTTGGTGGCCTTGCGCGACTCGCGTTGAATATCGGCGGCGTCGAATACCTCGGCCACGTCCCAGCTCACCTTGCCAGACTCGCTGGTCATGCGCTTTGCTACAACGACAGCGGCGCCGTCATCGCTATCAGCCTCAAAGAATGCGTAGGTGTCGCCCAGCTTCCCGCCCTTCGGGGTGTACGATTGCCCCGATAGGACACCGATCTCAGCGGTGTAGGTCTTGCCCGCGTTCGAGAAGACGAAAGCCGACGCCCCGTCTTCTGGCTTCAGGGGCTTGTCGTCGTTGGACTTGATGAGGTCGCGGCCCTTGGTATCCATGTCCGCAAAGCGGTTCGTCCTGCCAAGGCGGTTCTCGGCCTGTTTGACCTCTGCGATGCGAACCAGCGCCGATAGCACGGCCAGCCGCCGCCGCAGCGCTTCGATCTTGCGCCGATCAACGGATGCCTCCGCGCGCTCCTTCATTTTGGGCAGCGATTGTTCCAGTCTGGTGATGCGGTTGCGCTGGTACCGCGCTTCACTCTCCATGACCGCGGCGATATGCGAAGGCTGCAACGATGCTGCGAGCCGCATCGATGCTAGAGGGTTCTTCGCAACGACCTCTGAATTGGTCAGCGGAACCTCGTAGGTGTCACCGACACTGGCCCAGGCGCTATAGTAGATCGTTTCAGCCTTCGCGCCTTCATGGGCGACCACATAGACCGGGATCTGGCCGACCATGATCGGATCGGAGGCACCGGTCCGGTCGCGGGCTTGCGCGATCGCTTTCTTGATCGCCGCAGCGAAGGAGTCGAGTTTCATATCGAAGTAGACGGGCGCTTTGAGGTCGAACTTCGGCAGGGGTTTCCGAGGGGCCTCCGGGTTGGCCTCGTTTTCTTCGCGGACTTTCTCGGCCTCTTTCTCAAAGCGCGCGCGGGCGGCGTCATAGTTCTCCCGATCACGGGTGTAGCGCTCCCATGTCGATCCAGCGTCAGGGAAGGCTTCGAAGGTGACGGACTCTGCGCGCTCAGCCTTCGCAGCAGAGTCAGCCTTGTTCTGTTCGAACGCCGCGACGAAGGCTTTTCCTTCGTTCACAAGCGACATGATAGACGCTTGTTCAGCTTCGGTGTCCCGCAGCTCCTTTTCGGTTTCCATCTTGTCGAGGTAGATGCGATCCCCGGTCGATTGGGCCATGAACTGTGCATAGGAATCGGAGTCGGCGTTCGCATCCTCAACCACTGCATCTGCGCTCGCGGTCAGGAAGTCCTCGATCCCCTTGGCTTTCCGCTCAAGCACCTGCCACAGTACGACGTCCGATGTTTTCTCGGTGGCATAGGCGAGGATCTCGACCTCGAACCCCTCGGGATCGCGCTCGTACAGCTTGTTGCCCTGCCGGATGATGCGCCCCTCGCGCTGCTCCATGTCGCTGGGGCGCCAAGGCGCATCGATGTGATGCTCAGCGACGAGTCGCTCTTGGACGTTGGTCCCGGCACCCATCTTGAAGGTGGAGCCGATCAGCACGCGGACGGAGCCTTCGTTCACCTGGTCGAAGAGCCGCGCTTTGGCGTCCGCAGTGTTGTAGTCGTGGATGAACGCGACCTCCTGCTCAGGCACGCCATGCTCAACGAGGTAGGCCCGCAGGTCATCGTAGAAGGAAAAGCCGGTGTCGGCAGTCAGGGCTACAGACAGCAGCTCTTCGACGTTTTCGGAAAGCCACAGTTCAGCGGCCTCTGCGTGGTCGGCGCGTAGCTCACCGGAGCCGATCCGCTCTTCGATGGCATCGAACGCCGCCTGAAACGCGTCCTCATAGGTGCCCCCGATCTCTTCCACACGCTTTGCACGGGCGCGGGCGGTCTTGCCATCGAGGCCCGCCTTCTCCCACGCAGAAGCCAAGGCCTTGCGCGCCTCAGCAGCCGCCGATTTCGTGGGGACCGAGCTGTCCGCGAAAACGACTTGCGTGCCGCGGTCGGCATGCCATTCGCGATACTTGCGCAGGATCTGATCGCCGGAGGCCACGACCTTCGACTCTGCGAGCCTGCCAGCCGCGGGATCGACCGTCCTGATGTCGATCGACGCCTTGCGCGCGTCCGACAATACCCACAGCGCGTTGTCTTTCTTGGGGTATTCCTTGTTGCGAGAGTTGCGTTTGATGCCGTCCATGCGCATCACCAGGTAGTCGGTGAACTCTTCATGGTCTGCGGATGCCGCGATGGAGATCAGCTGCCGGCCGCCCAACCGGACCTTCGGCGTTGGGAACCGCGTCGGCTCGTTGGTGCCGTTCTCTGCATTCCGGCGCTCCATCTGCTCTCGATAGATGCGCTCAACGTCACCGCGCAGCAAAACATCCGAGAATGTGCGCCACAGCTCGGACAGCGGGCCGAGGTTGACCATGCCGATCAGCACATTCCGCTCTTTGAGCTTCATGGCAGGGGTGTATTCGAACCGCTTCTGCGTCTTGATGAACGTCGAGGCAAAGGCGTCGAAATGCATGAGGCCCATGTCGCGAAGGGTCTGCGGCGCCATGAACTTAAGGAAGCTGTAGACCTCCACCAGACTGTTCGAGACCGGCGTGCCGGTGAGCATGTCGACGTAGCCGTCCTTTTCGAAGATCGAGCGGGTCTTGATGTAGAGGTCGAGGGCGCGCTGAGAGCCGGAAGGGCTGTTCATCCCGACAATCCGCTCCATCGAAGTGGCGTATTCGAGGTTCTTGAACTCGTGCGCCTCATCAATGACGAGACTGTCGATACCGGCCTCGGTGAAGTCAAAGCCGAGGCTCTCTTTCTGCATCGCCGCGAGCTTCTTCTCGACGCGATCCTTATACTTGTCGATGCGGGCTTGGATCTGGGCGGCAGTGCGACCGGACTCGCCGCTTGCTTTCGCCTCATTCAGCGCGTCTTCCAGATCATTCAGCTGCTCTTCCATGACCTTCTTGGTCATCTCTTCGCTGTTCTGGAAGTATTTCAGGGACGAGTGCCCGATGATCACGGCATCGAAGTCCCCGGTCGCGATCCGCGACAGAAGCTTGCGGCGGTTCGATGCCTCAAAATCCTTCTCGGACGCCACGAGGATGTTTGCGCCGGGATAGAGGGCGTAGAAATCGCGCCCCCATTGCGAAACGATGTGGTTTGGAACCGAGATTACCGACTTTCGGACGAGCCCGAGGCGCCGCCGCTCCATGATCCCGGAAATCGCCGTGAACGTTTTGCCAGCGCCCACAACATGGTGGAGCATCGTGGCTTTGGATTGGATCATCCGCCAGGCGCCGTTCTTCTGGCTATCGCGCAGATCGATCGCCGGGTTCGATCCGACCGGCCGGAAATACTTCACGCCGTCAAAGGAGCGCTGGACGACGACGTTGACCTTTTCGTTGAACGTGTCGACGACGAGTTGCTGGCGCTCGGGGTTCGCGAACACCCACTTCTCGAACTCAGCCGCCATCCGGTCCATAGCCGCGTTGGCTGCCTGCGTCTCTGCCTCGTTCTTGAAGCTCTCGCCCTTCGCCCCTTTGTCCCAGACAGTGATCGCCTTCCCGCGCATTGCGGCCTCTGCGATCTCGAAAGCGTCCTTTCGTTCGGTGGCGAAGAGCCGCCCGAAGTCATTCATCTCGGCGTTCCGGCCTGCGTCGGCGGTGAACGTGCCAAGGCGCTGGTTGATCGCCACCCTCGGGGAGCGGGCGCCCAGAACTTTCAGGAAGTCCTCGAACACCTGGCGTGGCATCCACATCGATCGCATCGACGGCGTGATCTGCTCGGCGCGCTTCGGCGCGGGCATTGCCGCGCGCAAATGCTTCACGTTTTGCTGCTCACCATGTTCCAGCGCGACATCGATCTTCTGCGCGAGGTTGCCGGACAGGTATTCGTCGGCCAGAACGAACTGGCCCGTCTCGGGGTCGCGATACACAAGGGGGTTCTCGCCGGAGCGAAGCTCCGCGAGGGCGTCACCCACCGTTTGGCCAGTTAGGTCCGCGATCCGCTGGATGTCGAGGCGACCGAGTTCGCGCAACGAAATCTGCAGAGCATCAGCGGCGCTGTCAGCCGAGGCCGCAGGCTCATACGGTTTGATGACGCGTTCCGAAAGGATCGACGCCTCTTCGGCGCTTTCCTCGCGGCCGATCTTCTTGTCTGCTGGCTTGTACTTGATCTCCAACGCGCTCTCGACACCGGGCACACCCATCGTCAGCGCGTCGTTCAACCTGTTGTTCAGATAGCCGTGCGCCTTGACGAAAGCCCTATAGTCCGCGGCGAGGCGACCGCGCATCCGCGTTAGGCGACGTTCTGGTTGGTCGCTTGCTTCCGCGCGCAGCAGGGCCTGCGTGTCGCGGCGAAGAGCCAAGAGTTTGCGGAGCCGGGTGAACCGGTCTGCCCCTATCCTTTTCTTCGCCACGGCATCATCGAGCGCCGCCAGCGCATCGCGCTCTTTCTTCTTGAAAACAGGGGTTTCGGCGTAGAGCGGCTCTTTCAGGACGCGAATCGCGTCGAGCGCGGCTTTGCCCATGCCAGTCGGTGCGCTCTTCTTTACCTCGCCGCTCACGGATAGGGCGCCGGACGCCTCCATTGCGGCCTGGGCCGCGCTGATGGCATCCGCAATCTCGGTTTCGGAGCCGTCCTTCAAAGCGGCGGCAGCCGCACGCATCGCTCGGGTGAGGTCGGTCAGCTCTGCAGCGCGTGGCCCCCACGGTGTTTCCTCGTCGACTTCGACCACTACGGCGTTGCCGGCACTGTCGTCGTCCATCCGAAGAAACACCTTGTCTTCGGACGTGAGCATTGTTTCCCCGACACCCAGATCGGTCGTTGTCTTTTGGGCGAAAACAGCGGCCTCAAGCTGTTCAGTGCGGGTTGCGAGCTGCCCTTCGATTGCCGAGAGCTGAGCCGTCAGGCTGGCCGCAAAGTCGCGGCCATCGTCATGCAACGTGAACTCCAGCTCGTCTCCGTACATCGTGCCGTCCATTGCCGGGCGACCGAGCAGTTTCTCGGGGTTCTTGGCGAAATAGCCGTTCAGCCGGACGCCTTCATGTCCCGGAAGCTCGGCGTCGGTTTTGAGCCAAGACAGGTCTCCCGCCGGGTCTCCCTCGGGCCGTTTCTGGAACCAAACGATGTCGGTCGTGACATCGGTGCCTGCATTCGCCTTGAACGCCGTGTTGGGCATGCGCACCGCGCCAAGGAAGTCGAAATGCCTAGCGAGATACGACCGCGCTGAGGGGTTCGGTGTGTCGAGGAATCGGCTGGTGACAACCATGCCCATGATCCCGCCAGGGCGGAGCAGCAAGCCGGTCTTGGCGATGATGTAGTTGTGCAGCGACATCTTCGGGATGTCGGGATGCATGTCCGAAGAGATCAACGACGACGAGAACGGGGGATTGCCAATAGCGATGTCCATCGTTCCCGCGCGGAATGGCGCGTGCTGGAAGCCCGTACCGTCGAAGATCGTCGCATCGGGATACAGGTGCTTCGCGATACGGCCCGAGATGCTGTCCAGTTCGGAACCAAAAAACTCGGTTTCCCCGTCAAACTCGGGTGCCAGACCGAGGAAATTGCCCGTGCCCACAGTGGGCTCAAGGACGCGGCCACCGTCGAAGCCAAACCGCGCCATGGTCTGCCACATCGCATCGACCACGGTGCGCGAAGTGAAATGCGCGTTCTCCGTTGAGCGGGCGGCATCGCGGTATTCATCGCGGGTGAGCAGATCGCGCAGGGCAGTCTGCGTGCGGCCGAACTGCGTCGTCTTGTCTTTCTCGCGTGGATCGAACACGCGCTTGAGCCCGCCCCAGCCGACATAGCGGGCCATTGCGGCCTGCTCTTCGGCGGTGGGGTGGCGGTTCTCGGTATCGAGCGCCTTGACGATGCGGATCGCCTCAATATTCGAAGCGAGTCGTGCACTGGTCGTGCCTTCGCCCAACGGGAAGTCGGGCGTGATGACGAAATTGCCGGGGTTTACGCCCGAACGCTCGGCTGCGGTGTCGCCAGAACCTCCGCCGACATCTCCGACCAGATCGTTTCCATCGCTTGCCCGGTCTGCCGTCGCGTCTGCTGAATCGTCGCCACTGCCCGGATCGCGGTCTCCGTCGCCACGATCCTGTCCGTCGATGTCAGGGGCGCGGTGGGGTTCGCTTCCTTCCACGCCTCCATCAGATGCCCGCGGATCCGTTTCTCGATCATTGGTCTCACCTTCGTCAGTCGGCGCGATGGTATCACGTTCTGTTTCAGGCTGCGATTGCGGCGCATCCTTGGGTGCCCGGTCGGCCTCGGCCCGCATCTTGCGGACTTCCGCCAGCACCTCTTGCGACGTGTCCATGTCCGACACATCATCGCCGCGCAACTCCATATCGTCGCGGATCTGGTTGTAGGCACCCCTTGCATATGGGTGTGCTTCTTCGAGCGTCAATCCGAGACGCTCCATCATGGTGTCAATCAGCGCGCGGAAGCGCCGCGATCCCGCTTTCACATACAGAGCGCCGATCTTGAACGCGATCGTCACCAACTCTGGATCGAGGCCGCTGTTCGCCTGATTTCGGACCTTAGTGGCGAACAACGCCTCCAGCTCGACCAGTTCCGCGTTCTCGGCGTCCGTCAGGCCTTTTAGCGGTGTCGGCTCCACCTCCGGCTCCGAGGGAGGGGCAGGGGAAGGGGCAGGGGCAGGGGTTTCGGTCTCAGGCTCCCGGGTAGCAGGCTTCTGTTCGCCGCGCTCTGCTCTCCCAATGGCGTCATTGATCGCGGCGACACGCGTCGTTCCGTATCCTCCGACCACTTTGTAGGGCTTTTGCCTGCTGATTACTGCGTGGAAGTCACCTTTTGCCCAGGTTCCGCTCGATGCGTCTGGGTCTACGGCGGCCCGCGCCGCTTTTTCGGCATTCATCGGTACGACGCTCCCAAGGGTGAATCCCTTGGGCATGGGTAGTTCCGCTTCGGTGGCCGGTGTGGCTTTGGGCGCCGAGGGCGCCGGGGCGGTGTCAGGTTTAGGCGTCAGGCGCTCACTGACCTGAGCAATGCGCGCGGCAGCCTCCGCTGGGGTCAAGTTCTCGGGTAGATAGACGTTCCCGCCCACGAAGGGCTTCGAATGCCCTTTCTTTTTCGGCTCGCCGCGGTGCTGCAGCATGATGTTCACGGTCGAACGGCGATCCCACGAATTGCCGATCTTCATGAAAACCTCGAGGCCATTGGGCGCGATGAGGTCGAGCATCGTTTCGTCCAGCTCATGAGCCATCCCAAAGCCGAAACTCACGGGGGAGCGCTCTCTGCCCTTTGCGTTCGTCGGCTTGGAATACCCAGCGCCCTCAATCAGCGCCTTGGCCACAGCACGGGCCCATCGCCCGGTTTCACCACGGCCTTCACGCTTGGCCGGGCTCGATTGGCCGTCTTCGCGCGTCTTGTCGTCCCATGCGTCGAAGTCGAGCGTATCTAGGCCCTGCATTGGGCGGTTTGCCTTGGCCGAAAGCACGGCTTCAAAGGATGCTGCGTTGGCTTCTGGCGCCGCCATCGCGCGAAGCGGGCCGGGCAGGTCAGCGCCGTTGGGGCGTTCCGGCGCGGCGGCGCCGCGGTTGGTGCGCGCGAAGGGTTTGGCCCAGAGCGCCTTGTCTTTCAGCGCGACCTGCAGGTCGGCCACCGTAATAAACGAGATCGCTCCCATCCGGCGCGCACCGCTGCCATCGGAGAAGCCCGCGCGATAGGTCTCGGTCGCGTCCGCCTCGCTCACGAAGCCGAGCATGACCTTGTGCTCATCGAACGCTCTGCTGTCCGGTTCGATCTGGTCGACAACCCATACCTTTTCGCTCTCGGGGTGGTCGCCCATATAGAAGTCGACGTGATCGCCGTCAGCGCCCTCGGTGCGCAGGATGCGGCCATAGTGCGCGGGCATGGTGACAGACCACTCGGTCCCATTGGGGCCGGTCCCGCGCCGCTCGCCGCCCTTCGCGTTCTCGACAGAGAGAGTAAGGCCGCGCCACGATAGCTTGCCGGTCTTGTAATTCTCGGCCTCTGCCTGCGCCGGGGTGGGGTTCGGGTCGGTTTCGGCGGCTGCGGCCGCTACTTGTTCGCGCGTCGGTGCGCTTTCGGCGCCGTTCCGGGCCGCTGGATCGTTCGCCATGAAGAACGCATATGCGAAGCCTTCAGGAGTCTGCGAGCGTGCCTCTTTGCCGAGCGGATCCGAGCCGCGCAGCTTGTTCTGCATCTTCGAACCTTCTGCTGCGCGCACGTTCGCGAGCGGCAGATCGGTATTCATCACGCCGAACAGCTGGGTCTGCTTGGTGTAGGGGTTTCCGAAATTCGACGGATGGAAGCGCATGGCCGGCGCGGTGAGGCCTGTCTTCTCCTGGATGCGCCCGATGGGGTTCTCAAGGACGTGAAAGCCGGTCGGCGCCGCAGCGGCAACGACATCTCGCGTAGCCTGATAGAGCATGACGTTGTACTCGACCGGGCTTTTCGCACCGGCCGCAACAGCAGCGTCACCAAAGACTTGGCGAACAGCCTCCGGGCTTTCGACATCATGGCGCTCAGACCACCAGCGCGCTCCGGACCCTGTGAACGTCGTGCAGGGGCACGCGGACAGCACCCCATAGACCTCGAGTCCGCTCTCGCGGTATTCGCGAATGCGGTCGTACACCCATGCGTCGGTCAGGACGTTTGTGCCGCTCTTGATGTCGTGCCGTACTACTTGATAGCCAGCATCTTCCCACGGTTGCGACCACGCGCCGGAGTAGTCGAAGAGGCTGATCACCACCTTGTTGCGATTGGCGCCAGTCTTGCCGATCTCCTTGGCGCGGTTCTTCCAGCTCTTGACCAGTGCGTCGGCTTCCGACTGCTCGATAAAGGGGCCCTTCGATTCCTGCGAAGTCAGGCTGACGGTCTTGCCGGAAATGCGCGGAAATATCTCTGCATCCGGCATCGGCTTCGTGGACGCCGGGCTGGCGTGTCCGGTACCCTCGTCCACCGTATCGACGCTCAAGCCGTGGGCCCAAGAGTTCTCGATGAAATCAAGCGCGTTGCTGGCCGGGCTGCCGTCCGTCTCCCACTCGCCAGTGGCTTCATCCCGCGTCGGCATCGGGATGTCGCCGGTTTTCAGCTTGCGTGCTTGTGCCGCCAAGGATGCCGCGATGCTGGCGCCCTCCGCGATCAGACGTGCCATCTGGTCGTGGTCGCCGGTCGTGCGATTGCGGCCCGCATCGTCGTAGTCGGCGGGGTCACGCCCATTCTTCCGCATGTCGGCCTCGGCAAGGCGCACAACAGCATCAATCTGGCCGACGAGTTCCGCGAGGGTGCTGTCCCAGAACTGCCCGATTGTCCGTTGGTCCTTCTTTTCCAACCGATCTGCAAGCTTGTAGGTCTTGCCGGTGACGCGCTCAGCTTTGGGACGCGGCGTCGGCGTTTGGTCCGGTGCTTGCGTACCATCTGCCGGTTCCGGGGAGTTCTTCGGGTCGGTCAGGAAGGCCACAGCCTTTCGGAAGTTCTGCGGCGACTCCCCCACACCATTCCATTCACCCGGAGGGTACGAATCGACCATGACCGTGCTGTCACCGTAACGGACGAAGCGAACCTTCACCTCGGTGCCGCCGCCGAGCGCCTTGTCCCCTTTCGGGCGCGGGGCGCGCACGGAGAAGGTCACGGCATTGCCGAAATCCAGCCCAAGGCGCCGACGCTCACCTTCGTTGATCTCGACGCGCTCCGGGTTGGCGCGCATCCAGGAAAGGAGTTTGCGCGCAGCTGGCGCGACGCCATCGGGCCGTGTTCTGAAACCTTGCTCAAGGAACTCTTCTCGGGTGATCGGCGCGGCGATGATGCCGGATTGCATCGACACCCAGCCCTTGTCGCGCAGGCGTTGGATGATCTCGTCGCGCTCCTTCAGTGAGAGCGGGTCGTTGCGCTTCTTGTCCGTGACACCGGCCTGCGCACCATAGTGAATGAGCGAGGAATCGTCGGTGCCGTTGAGACCGTCATGAATGCCCCTGTGCCGGTCTATCTCATCGAGAAGGATCAAGGGCGATATGCCAGGATTGGTGCTGCGCAGCACTTCGCCGTCAGGGCTGCGGACATCGGCCTTCTCGTCGCTCACCTCAACAGAATAGCCGTCTTCAGTCTTAAAGGACTGCAGCCGGTACTGGTTCCAGGGCGCTTGCGCACGATCGTTGCGCATGAAGGGATCGCGGTTGTCGATGCTGTCCAGCACCTCGATCTCGGGCAAGTCGTCTTCCACGGGTTCGAGGTATGGGTTCTGATCCTCGTCCGGTGTGCGCGGCTCGATGGTGGTTTCTGCACCGGCAAACTCAGATTGATCACCCATGAAGGCCGAAGCCCGGTGCGAGCGAATGAACCAACCGCCATTCTTCTGGAATGCCGCGGCGTCCACCTTGCGCACCTGCTCTTCGGATAGCCCGTAGAGAACGTGCCCGGTCAGCTCACGCCCCTTTTTCGTGATGTGCTGAACGCGCGGGCGCGCGCTCGCCTTGCGGATAGTTGTTGCGATGGGGTCGGGCGCTGCCTCCGAAGGGGCCGGTACAGCACCTTGGCGCGCGTTGGCGCGCTGCGTGGCACGCGACGCCCGCGTGAGGGCCGCATCGAGCCACACCGACACGTCCTCTCGCGACTGGCCATCGATATCCAAAACGAGGTCTTCTTCGCGGTTGTCGCTGACGCGCACACGCATCTTGCCATTGCGCACGAGGACCATGCGGCCTTCGATCTCTCCGTCCCACTTGAAGCCCTGCTCAGCAGCGTCGAGCGCGGGCGAGACAGCCCGGCGCCGCGCCTTGGCCGCGTCGACATCCATGGCAGGCGTGCGTTCGTTCCACGGGCCATCGTAGTAGCCCATTTCCCGCAAAGCTTCGCTTGCGGCGTCATCCTTTTCGCGCTCCGGCTGCGGTGCGCGGCGCTCGGACGGTTGCGATTGCAGCCCGTTTTGCTGCACATCACGGCCGCCGTCGCGGTCACCGAGCGCCACCATCGCGCGGCGCTGTGCCTCTTCGACCATCGCCTGCACGGCATCATCGCCCCAGACTTCACCAATCGCGGCCGCTTGGTCGTCAGCGTCACGAGTCGCGCGCTCGGCATTCTCCCGTGCCACCGTGGCGGCGTCCTGCCCCTTCTTCACCTTGAACGTGGGCTTGCCGCCTTCTTGGATGTTGGCCAGCTCCCGCGACCAATGAAGCGCTTCGCTCAGTCGGTCTTGGATGTCGATCATCGTCTCATTGATGGTCGAAGCGACGTGTTCCGGGGTGTCGATTCCGTCTTCGCGGCCCTCACCGCGGCGCCTTGCGACCTTGCTGGCATCGGGCGAAGGGAATGACCGATTGAAATCCCACGGCCCCGAGCGGCTGACGGTAACGGGCTCGCCGCCGCCGTCATCGAACTGCCCTTCAATCAGTTCATCGCTTCCGTCATCGGCTTCAACTGGAGCATCCACGCCGTCGCGAACCATGGTGCGAGCGGGTGTGTTTGCGGGATCGGTATTTGTCCGCTGCTGTTCGCCCCCTCGATAAGACGCTTCATCTCCTTCGCTTCCGCTTTCGATATCCAGCCCGCTCGCCGCATCACCCTGAGAGCCTGGGGGAAGGTCATCCAGAACTCCTGCACCAGCACCCCGGATTGCATCGGTGTTGACCTCCATAGGCTTGCGCTTCACCACGAAACCATCGCCCTCCGGCACGATTTCATGCGTGTCGAGGCTATGACCCAGCTTGCCGAGCGCCCGCTTAGCGGCGGCTTCGTTCCCGAAAGGCGAGCCGTCTTTTTTCGTAATGATTTTCGAGGCTTCGTTGAGCGCGTCCTGATCCGCAACGCTTTGTCGATCCACGATCGCGCGCAAAGTGTTGCGCATCTCGATCATCGAGGCGTCCCAACCACGGGCTTTCGCTCGATCCTCCAAGGCGCTGAGGCGACGCAAGGCCTGATCGGGGGAAATGTCGGCAAGGCCATCATCTGGCTCGCGCGGCGCAACGCGATCTGTCGCCTCAAGAGCGTTGCTCTGCTGATCGACCGTGCCCGGCACCGTCAGCGGCGTGACCTGAACGTCCCCGCTCTCGATGTCAGCACGGGGAATGTTGAACACCTGTCCACCATCGTCCCGGATGCCGATCCCGTCGTCGGTCGCCTCGACGACTTCGCCTGCCCACGCAGCTGGCTCGCCACGAATTTGCACCGAGACACGCGAGGGGGATTCGGCGGCAGCTTCGGGTTCCGTCGTGCGCTCTGGTTCCGTCGCGCGAACAGGATCGACGCGCCCGGCGGCGGCACTTGTGGGAAGGCTGTCCAGCGTGGGTTCCAACGCTCCTTCCGCGCCGCCGGGCGCTACGGGCGAGGGAGAGACCGCTCCCCGCCCGATCTCATCATCGTCATCGCGTTCTTCGCTGCGGCGGGGTGCCATGAACCCTTGCACGGCACCGGCAGGGGCGCCGACAACGCCGCCGCCGATGGCCCCGAGAAGGAAGTCGCCAAAGGTGCCTTCGGTCAAATTGACAGGCATATCGGTTGCTGCCTGTGCGCCGTAGCGCGCGGCAATGCTCTCGGCAGCCTCCTGAATTCCCTCTTCCGTGGCCGACGCTGCGCCAGCGGTCAACGCGCGCCGCAGCGGCCCACCCGCGGCATGGCTCAACCCAGGCGCCACCCCGCGCAATAGCGCGCCGGTGGCAGCACCGCCTGCTGCGGCGACGGTCCCACCGAGTACCCCACTCAAGCGGCCAGCGGCATCGCGCGTGACTTCCAGCGCCTGTTCTTCGCTCATTCCCCGCTCGCGCAGCGTTCGGAAAAGCGGCGAGGTCTCTTCAAGAAGCGACCGGCCCTCGTCGTTGCGCTCCTCGAACGCTTCATCAATGATCGCGCGGCCAGTTTCTGACCCCGCACCGACACCTTGCACGCCGCCGACTGCCGCAGCGCCGACCGGGCCGCCGAGTGCGCCGACGACGACCGGGAGCATCGAACCGAACACATCAGCGGCTTGCATCGCATAGCCGCGCAGAGAGGGGTTCTCGCCCAGGGATATCGAGCTGAGTTCCGTAATGTCTCCGGACGGCGTGGAGTCGGCTATCGCTTGTTCCGAAACGTCGGAGATGCCTTCGCGCATGCTTCCCGCTCGGGCGCGCAAGAAGTCGCCCCCGGCGCGGCCAGCGCGGGCAAGCAAACCCGGCCGATAGTGCTCATCACCGCGGAAGAAAGCAAAAGGCTGATCTGCAAGCGATCCAAGGCCCTCGACTGCGGCGCCGGTCCCCGCGATGGCCCCGGCACCGACACTGCGCGCCATATCGCCCAGAATGCCCGGCTGTTCCTCGGCCCGGCGCGCAGCTTCTGCCTGCTGAGCGCGCAAAGCAGCCTGTGTCTGCTCGGGATAGAACATCGCGCCGATTTCGCGCGCGCGGGTGATGAATGCATCAGCCTGATCGCCAGCCAAACCGCGGATAACGTCATGGATGTGTTCGCCCGCCTGCAGGCGCGGCCCTAGGTCTGCAGCTGCATGCGAGGCCACGGTGATGAGTTCAGCTTCGTCCTGCGCTTGCGCGGTCTCACCGAGCGCCAGAAGAACATTCACCGGAACGGCCGACTGGATCGCAATATCCTCGATCTGCTGCCGGGTGGTCGAAGTGCGGCCCGCCAGGGTGTCGAAGATATTGGCCATGCCGTTGCCCCTTGCGTAGTCGTACTGGTCTCGCCGCAGTCTATCGTGCGATGGACTGGCGAGAAAGACAGAAGTTTGCCAACTGGCTTAATAGATTGCCTTACGGCATGACAGGAACGCGGCCCGCCCCGATCCCACTGGCGCCGCCGCCCATCGATTGGAGAAGGCGCTGGTACTGCGTTTCGATCTGCTCGGGCGTGGCATTGATGCCTGCGGTTTCAGTTGCGAGATCGAGAAGCCTGATGCGTTCAGTGTTCGAGAGCGGTTCGGGGGCGTTAGCGGCGGGGCTTCGTTCGCCAAAGGTGTGCGAATACATGGTTTCCCAGACATTCTCGGGTGCCAGTGTGCCGACGCCCATCGCGATCACGTCGCGCATGCTGTCGATCTCGCGTTGGAAGGTGCGCCCGGTGGCATTGTCCCGGAAGGTGATGATCCCGCGCACGTCGCCACCACGCGAAAACTCGATGCTGGTCTCGTCTCTGATCACAGATAGACCGTCATCATAGTACCCTGGCGCCTCATATGCGTCAGCCAATCCTTGGATAAGGCCGTCTGCGTCGCGGATCTGGGCGGCGGCCATCCCGCGCGCCCATGCCCTGATACCTTCGCGCGTTCCCCGCTCGTTGACCCATTCTTCAAAGCGCATTGCCTCTTGGACACGACCGGTGCGCATCAGGTGTTCGACATAAGGAAGCATGCGGCGCTGCCGGAAGTCTTCTTCCGCCGCAGTGGCGATCGTCTGATACTGCTCCGGCGTCGGGCGTCCGTTGCCGGGGGTGCGTTCATTCGACAGAACACTGAGGGCGCCGCGTTGAGCTGACTGTACCGACCCCACCGGGCCGCCACCCGGTGTCGTAGGCGTAGAGGCAGGGCCCGGCAGCTGCGGCGGTGGGGTGTCGGTAGGAGCCGGGCCGGGCCGCCGGGGCGTGGTGGGCGACAGCGCAGCCTGCTGCGATGGCGCAGCGGTCGATGCCGGCGCGCGCGGTGTTTGGGATGCCAGCGCCGCCCGGGCATTGCGCTCTGCCGTAGTCATGCTCGGGTCAGGCTGCACCTGCTGCGGATGCAACACTGCCTCTGCAACCGTACCGACTGCAGAGCGATCAGCCTGCGCTTGCCGCTGCATTTCTTCCGCGACGCCGCTCCGGCGAACAGGTCCGCCACCGGAAGTCGGGTTGGGCGGCGCAATGGGCTCGCCGCGGAACGCAGGGTGCATCACGGACAGCGAGGCATCGATCTGGCTTTGCGACCGCTGACGCGCAGGGGGCGCCAGTTCCGTACCAATCCGCCGCGCGACCTGTTGCACTGCGGATCCGACGCTTCGCGCATAACGCGCGCTTGTCTGAGGGCGCGGTGTCGCGCGCGCGGCCGCCACCGCCTGTTCACCAGTCGCGTCATAGGGGGCTGATGCAGGCGGTGCGGTCGGCGCAGCACGGCTGAGTTCCGCCTGCAGCACCGAAAAAGGAGAAGCCCCGGATTGCGGAGGCACGTAGGCGGCTGGTTCCACCGCACGCTGGGGAACAGGTGTCGATCCCGGCGAAGCCACTGGTTCCGCCGCTGCTGCGGGTGGCCGGGGCGTCTCGCTGTAGGACGGGTTCACCCGGTGCGGCATTTGGTCGGCCACTGATTGCTCAGCGGTCACGGGGCCATCCGGGGCCACGCGCCCGAGCATCGTTTGTTGCTCTGGAGCGAGGTTCTGCCAGAATTCGCGTACCGAAAGCTCGCGGCGCCCTGCATCACGACGGATCGAGTCGATACTCGGCTCCGGGTCGAACCCGGCACGACGGTCGGGTTCGCGCGATGCAGGCATGGGCGCTCCGCCACCGATGGTGTCAGGCTGGCGGCGCGAGGGGAGAAGCTTGTCGTCGTTCGACGCGCTATGATGCGGGCTGACGCGCGGGCGCGGTGGGGCTGTTGGCTCGATATCAGCGCGTGTTTCGGCGTTCTCATTCAGTTGGCCGTCATCGCGCACGATTTCACGAACCGTCAGCGGGGCCGAGCCGCTCGATGCCGGTTCAGAAACCCCTACCATCTGATCAACGGTCGCGTTCAGCGCCTGCAGGTCAGCGTTGCGCTGGCTTTGCGCGCGTGCGCGTGCGGCGGCGGCCCGTGCTCGCGATGCTTCGCGTTCTCGGGCAACACGTTCGCGCTCAGAGACCGTGTGTTCGCGGTCCTCCTGCTCCCATTCCCAGCGCTGGTCGCTGCGTTGGGCGTCGATTTGCGTGAGCTTCCGATTGTCGCGCCAGTCCATCCCCTGGAACACGCCTTGAACGAAGTTTGCAAAGAAGGTCACG
This sequence comes from Rhodobacter sp. NTK016B, assembly GCF_017303295.1. GTDB lineage: Bacteria > Pseudomonadota > Alphaproteobacteria > Rhodobacterales > Rhodobacteraceae > Pararhodobacter. Next base: position 21,254 of record NZ_JAFKOK010000020.1, read on the forward strand.
CGGCTCTCCGTACGCTGAGGGGTTCGCGGCGGGGGCGACGTGAACTACCGCCCCCGCGTCTCTCGGAGACGCTCTGCTCGAGGCTCTCCACCTTGGCGGCAAGCTCCTTTGTGGCGGCCATGTTGACGCCGATGGCGTCGATGACACTGATGCTTTTGCCGTCGCCCAAGCCAGTTTCGCGCTGAAAATCCTCCGCGTAGGTGCCAATGTGCCGCTCTCCGCCACCGTCACCCATGCCCTCGCGATATTCCCACTCCTCGACCGGCATGTTGCGCACTGCATCGAGAACGCTGAGTTCAGGAGCGCGTTTGGCCGTTTTGGCCTCCCTGGAGGAAAGCATGAACGCACCTGCGAGCGATCCGAGCGCGCCACCCAGCCCACCAAGCATGCTGTTTTGGGCCTGCCAGCCTTGGAGCTGCTGCTGATATTGGGTGTTCAACAGACTGCCTTGCTGACCGTAGCCATTCATCGCGCCTTGAAAGCCGGATCCCCCCATGTTCGCAGTCAGGCCCATCGATTGCGCCGGATTCACCGAGAGACCTTTGCCAAGATTGATGGCGTTGGCCATCTTCTGGTCTGCCGTCGCTTCAACCTGCTTGCGGGCCGAGTTTGCGGCCCCGGCGGCGGCCAACGCTTCACCGGCGGTTGCCCGGCGATCTTCCGACGCGAACCTGCCGGAAGCCGGGTTCACACCCATGGCAGAGAGGTTCCGCTCGCGGCTCCCGCGTGCGATGGCGGCCTGCTGCTTCACGTCGCCCACGGCTTCAGAGACCGCCTGAGCTCGCCGCTCAGGGGTGTCGTATGCGACCGCCTCGGCCACATAGCGATCTTCCAGCGGCTGGAATGTGCTCTGATAGCGTTCGCGGTCTTCAAGCGCCCAACCCGTCGTCGTGTCGGACAGCTCCTGCATCCACGCGAGGTACTGTTCGCCCAGCTCCGCGGATTTGAGAGCCGCTTCGCCGATCAAGGGGTCAGCTTTTGGTGCGGACTTGCCCATCATCGGGCTCCTTTTTCGTGGGCAGCCATGGGCAGCGGTTGGGAGTGACAGAGAAAAGTGCCGCGTCGGACCCATCGTCCGCGCCATTCTCAAGTAGGCCTGTCGGCACCGCCCCGATCTTGATCGCCAAGACCATCGCTCTCTTGTTGTGGAGCGGGACCGTGCAGTTGAGGCGTGTCAGCCCGAGATGGTCGAACGCAAACCGCGAGACCGTGCGCAGTATCTTCGGGGTCAGCCAGCTGCGCGAGGAATCCGATGCGATGTGCATCGCTGCGTAGCGGGAGTAGAAGGCGTTGAAGCTCACCACAGCTTTGATTTCGTTACCATCAAGGATGCCGAGGCAGATAGTCTCCGGCGGCAAGCACCCTTTATCGACGCCCATGCGGGCCTCCGCCCAAGCAGCGAGCTTTTCGGGGTCGGTCATCGTGACACGAAGGGTCATCGGCTGCGCTCCAGGCTGGTGATCAATCGGTTGATGTCGATACGCACCGCAGAAAGACCTTCCTCGATGCGGCCAAGCTGGACGGCCTGCGAGGCGGCTTGCCCGCGCATGATCTCTACGCGCTGCTCCATCGCGGTCAGCCGCGCAGCATTCCCCTCGACCGTGTTGCGCAGCGTCGCGATGAACATTGCCACGAGGACGATTTGCGTCAGCAGAACCACGAGAGTCGCAATCGGGATGCGTTTGTCGAAATGCCAAGGCTCTTGGCGGTCAGGCTGTGGCATTGCTCTGTTCTTCGGTAAGGGTGTCGGCTTGCACGGTCACGCCTCCGGCAGGGTGGCGATCGCGGCCGCGATCTCGGCTTCAGTCGTGGCGGTGTCGATCGCGGCCCCGACCGTCATGCGCAGCGCTTCCAGCGTCGCGGCGGTCGCGCGCCAGTCGGCCGAAAGCGAGATCCAGAGCGCAGCCAGCGCGGCGGCATCGGGGGCGGTGATGCCGACCTCGGCCGAGAGCAGCGGATAGTCGGCGGGATCGGGCGCGGGATCGGCGAGCCAGGCGCGCGCCTCGGCTTCCTTGGCCTGATAGATCAGGTCCTGCCCCGGCAGATCGGTGATCGCAGCGCGCCGGGCAGCAGCCATCCAGTCATGCAGATGGCGCTTTGCCTCGGCCTTGGCCTCGGCCAGTTCAGCCGCAGCGACCTGCTCTGCGGTTTCGATCGTCAGGTCAAAGCTCATGCGCTCGCCTCCTCGATGCGGTCGGCGGGAATGGTGACGGGGCCGCTGGCGACGGTGACGGCCCACGGGCTGGCGGGCTGATCGGGCGCGGCTGTGTCATCCAGCACGACGCGGATGGTCGCTTGGATCACGCCGCCTTCGCGGGTGATGGGGCCGATGAAGGGATGATCGCCCGGCGCGGGCGTGGCGCGGCCACCCTCGGGCACCGGGGCGAGGTCATAGGCTACGCCGTCGATGGTCAGCACGTCGCCTGCGACAGACAGTACGGTCTCGATACGTGGCGTCAGTCCGTGCGGAGTTTGAGGGGAAAGGATCAGGTGCATGGGGGGCTCCTCAGAACCAGCGGCCAATAGCCATGGCGAAAATAGTTTTGGCCGTGGTCGGGCCTGCTGCGCCCGTCGCCCACGGCAGTAGGCTCACTGAATTGTTGGCGGGAGCGCTTCGTGGGCGGCACCCCATAACCCACTCGTTGCCGATATGGGCGGTGCAAAGGACAAGCGGGTCCGACGCGAAGGATGCCGGGTAGGTCCAAGTGACAGCGCTTGCGCGCGTGTAGAGCGAGCTTTGCGCCGTCGCCCACGCGGTGGCCGTGTCATCAATCTCGTGCCAGCAGATCTGCGTCCCATCGGCGAAGCGGGTGTATTGTCCGTTGCCGTTGCTGCCGCGTTCGGGCAGGATCGCGCGCCAGGCAGTCCACGTTGTGCCGCCCTTTGAGCGCACATAGGTTTGCGGCTCGCCGGTGCCGTAGAGCGTGTAATACTGCACACAGCGGCTCGGGTTCTGGTAGATGACCAGCAATGACCCCGCGCTACTGACTGGATAATTGTTTCCTGGCGTGTTCCCGGCAGTCGCGTTGTAGTAGAAGCCCGAGGCGGAAATATCATCAAGGTCGTCGCTGTCAGTCAGCGAGATCGCAGTACCGCCCAGCCCGAAGTCCCCGACCTTCATCAAGCGCCCAACCGTCGCGTCCAGTGCATTTGATGTTACCGCGCTGCCGGTGATGGGCACGGTTATCTCGAATGAGTCGTCTTTCAGAAGGGCGCGGGTAGCTGCCGCTGTGACAAAGCCGATCTGATTGGCGTCAGGCCGAAAGATGCCCGTGTCAATGTCGTTCGCGAATGCAAAGGACGGCGCCGCTGCAGCACCGTCAGGCCATTTTCCCGACAATGGGCCATCTTCGTGCCCCTTCACGGCGGCGAGATAGGCGTTGAGCGACGTGACGAGCGCTTGCTGGAAACCGGGAGTCGGCTGGATGCTGAACGGCTGGCCGGTGATTGCGGCGCCTTCGTAGGTGGTCGCGAGGGTGACGGTTGCGTCGCCATTGCCATCGATGGCGAAGGCCAGGATCTCGTCGTCGAGGCCGCCGCTTTTCAAGCGATCCCCAACTCGGACTCGCTCGTTCATAGCAGCTGTCGCGCCAACAATCGTTGCCGTGTTGCTGCTGTTTGATATGGAGAGCGATCCGGTCCTGAACCAAGCCATGCATGACACCATATATAGGTTTTGAGCAAGTTATCGCACAATATGTGGTGTCGCGCTAGGTGGTCTGCACACCGCGCTATTTCACCTTTCTTTCTGCGGTCAGATAAATGTCGCGATGCACCACCAGGGATGCAGGCGGTGTTGCATTGCCTTCGGTGTTCACGTCCTGCTGGAGGATGTAGCGAACATCGTAGTAAGCGCCCCCGAAAATCTCGGTTATTGTGATGTCCCACCAGTCTTCGACAGAAGTGGTCTGGATATCTCCTATCTGCCGTGTAATAGCGGTCCATTCGGATCCGCTGTACTTCTTTACTTGCCGCAATAGGCGAAGTTTTCCTGCCTTGAAGCCGTAAAGGCGATCGTTCCCCGATCCGGTAGAATACGCAACCTTGCGGACATCGCCCCCTCCGATGACGGTCCACATTTCGCCGAGAGATGTTTGCCCCAGCTCGATAACCAGAACGTCACGCCAATCGCCCGTGTATTTTGTCGGGTCGAACAGGCCCGGGGAGGTTTCAGTTTGAAAGTCGGTGGTCGCCCCTCCGACGATCATTGCCCGGCGAACAGTCAGGCTTTCGACCTCAGCATCCCCGTCGCGCGTGAGGCGCCAACCTCTGCCGGTGCCTTCGCCCGTGTAGGGCTCGAAATTGTCAGACCGCAGCTCGTCCTTGATCTTCGCGCTAGTGATGGTGGCATCCCCGATCTGGGCCTCTGCGGTGATCAGGGCCTCCGTGGTGATGAGCTGAGCGCCGCCGATGGAGTGCGGCGTGATCAGCAGCGCGCCGGTCCGCTGCTTCAGCGCGCTGACATTGGTAAAGTAGATCGGGCGGTCGTTGCTGGGTTTCGCCCAAACCCGGCAACGAAAATACACAGTGCCTGCCGGTGCGACGGCCACGCCTTCCGCAGTTCTCCATGTCGCGTTGGGTATGTCTTCGCTGACGGTTTGCCAAGTTCCGGCATATCCGTCGTTTTCGTCGAAGAAGATAATGGAAACTGTGATTTCCGCGCCGTTCTGCGCGCCGGTGATCGCAGCTTCGACGCCGAACGCGATCCGATCTTCCGGCTTGCAGGCCACAGGGCCGGACATGATGGCAACAGGTGAGACACCAGCTTTAACCCGGGCCGCATGCCCAGCGTTTGCCGTTTGCAGCGCAGGCGCTCCGGCCGTTTTTTCGAAGACGCTGATATGGTCTTCGTTCCCGACGACCACGTTCCAGCCGCTGAGGTCGCCCAGCAGGAAGTTCCGGTTTGGAAGGAGTTCGCCCGAGCCATCGGTAACAAGGACCGTGGCGGCGGTGAGCGTGCCGGGGACAATGACGTGATCGCCTAGAAGCTTGACGGCACTGCCTTGCCCCCCTTCATCGTCCCACGCGAAGAACTCGATACCTGCAGCGTTGTAGCCGCTTCCAGTGCTGACGATCTGGGACAGGCGGGCGACGCTGCCATTCAGTCCTGCGAGCGCAACGACAGTCGACTCGACCTTAGACTGCATCCCGCCGTCGACCCGGGCATCATATGTCTGAATCGACGCGGCAATGGCTTCATCAGTAGCGGCCTTGGTGTAGTATTGCTGCGAAATATTCGCTGCGAGTTGCGCGACGGCAGTCACGTTCTCGATCCGAATAACCTCCAGATCGCCCGTCGCGCCAGCCGAGAGATTGGCACCGAAGAAATTAACCACCGCCCGCGCCCAATGAGCATCGGGAGGCGCGACGGCCTCGAAGATATAGGTGTCCCATTCTTCATTGGCCGGTGCATTCTGGTTCTGGGTGTTCTGCGCTATTGTGGCGGTCGAAAACGCGCCATCCAGCCACGCGACGCGGCAGGCAAGCGCGTCGGCGCCGGATCCGGAGCCGTTGACGCGGGCCCGGATCGTGACCCGAATAGTGTCGGAGTCAACGACAGCGATCACACCCTTCGTCGCAATGATCGCGCCGTTGCCCGAGCCAATCGATACGGAAGCGATGCCATCGGCAAACGACCACGCTGCATATGGCTCCAACGCATCGGCCGGGGCGCCGGAGATGTTGCGCGTCCAATGCTCACCGTCATCAGCGAAATCTGACGGCGGCGAGGTCCGGTCGATGACCGCCCGGAGGTTTGTCTCGATCCCGGCCAGCGCCTCGTCCGTTTCCGCAGCCGTCATATAGTTCGTGTCGATGTCGGCAACGACATCCACGAGGCCCTGACCGATCTCGTAGATCGAACCGCCATTGCCTTCGAGCTCGGCCTTTAGGCTGGTGCGCGCCGCGGCGATGGCCTGATCCGCTTGCGTGGAGGTGTAGTAATTGTTGGACAGGCTGGAGCTGACGTTGCCAATCGAAGACTCGAGGTCCTGGCGGAGCGACGATAGAGCAGCGTCGATGCTGGCCGATGTGTAGTAGTCCGTGGTCAGGGTCGAACTGACGGCGCCGATGGTCGAAGAAAGAGAGGTCTGCACTGCTGCCACCGCCGCATCGACATCGGCGCGGGTGTAGTAGGTCTGCTCCAAATAGGCGACGGTCGCAAGACCCTCGTCCTCCGGGTTATCGAGCCGAGACCCCAATGCGAGGATGTCGAACGCGATGGCTTCGTATTCGGATGCGCGGGCGCTGTTCTCACGGTAGAGGGTCGCATAGCTTTCCTTGAACTCGGTGCGCAGGCTCAGGCGCGCGGCGGCCTCGGCGGCAACGCCCTCGACGACAAGCGTCGTGATCTGCTGCGATGCGGCCGCCAAAGTCGAGCGGATCTCACGCTGTCCGTTGAGCGTGTTCATGAACGCTTCGAGGTTTCCGAATGCCAAGTCCTCTGCGGTGCGTTCGTCTCCGTCATCCAACCGGGACACCAGGTCGTTGGTGATGCCGGCAATGGTCTGGTTCACCTCAGCCTTGGTGAAGTAGTTCGTGGCCAGCGACGATGAGAGGCCATCAAATTCGGCGCCAAGCAGGTTCGACGCGGCGGCGATGGCGGAATCCGTCTCGACCTTTGTGTAATAGCTCGCAGTCAGAGTTGCCTCGATGTCATCGAGTTCCGAAGCCAGCTCGGTTTCGACCAGCGCAATGGCGCTATCGACCTGCGCCCGGCTGTAGAACGTCTGCGTCACATAGGAGAGTGAGGCGAAATTCTCGTCGATGCCGTCGACGCGGGAAACAAGGCCCGTGACACTAAGGGCCAGCGCTTCGATCTCGGTCGCGCGCGCGGTATTCTCCTGATAAAGCGCTGCCGTGGCGTTCTGCATGTCCGCGCGGAGCTGCAGGCGCGACGAGGCTTCCGCAGAAAGGCCTTCTTCGACTGTCGCGTTGATCTGGAAGGTCGCGGCGGCAAACGTCTCCCTTAGGGCTGTGCGATCGCGATATGCGTCGAGCAGCGCTTGCAGCGTATCGAACTGGAAGTCCTCAAAATCCCGGTAGCTCGACACGGTTGACTGGACGTTCAGGATAATGCCGAGCTGCGCGTCGATAATGGCCTCAGCGGCATCAAGGCGAGCAACTGCTTCTTGAAACTCTGCTTTCGTCGCGCGCAAGCTGATTGCTGCATTGGCGGCGTCGAGGTTGGCCTCGACCTCCTGCAGGGTTGCGTTCATGCCTTCGACCACAAGCTGCGAGGCAGCGAGCGACACTGCCGACTCGAGGGCGCTGATCGTCACCTCCGCCGTAGAGATGCGAAGCTCCAAGTCGTCGAGATAGGGAACCTGCGTTGGATCGAGAGATGCTTGCGCGATCTGCTGGTTCACCCAAACCTGCGTGGCGCGCAGCTCGATCGACGCCTTGGCGGCGTCCAAATCCACCGAGACCTGATTGACGGTATCTTCGAGGGCTCGGACCCCGTAGATGCGGACCTGACCGGTCGCTTCGTCGACATAGACGCCCGCGTCGGTCACTTTCTTGCCCAACAGCGCGATGGCGGCGGCGTTGCCGGTGATCAAGTCCCACGCGTCTTGCACTTCGCGCTGGACGTTGGTGATCCGGTCCACCTCTTGATTGAGGCGATCCGTGACCGAGGTGGTCAGCCCATCGATCTCGGCGTTGATGTTGTCCAGATCGGTTCCGATCTGAGTCACAGCGTCGGAAAGCGCCTGTGCCGATGCCGTGAGCCCTGCCTGTAGGTCGGCGTTGACGGTCGCAAGGCCATCATCCACGGCCTGATCCAACGCATCGACCTCGGCTGAGACATCAGCGAAGTCCTCTTGCAGTCCGGCCAGAACATCATCGAGATAGGTGTTTGTGTCGGTGATGCGCGTCTCCACGCGCGCCACTTCGTCCGCGACCTCGTTGGCCTTCCGCGCGGCATCATCGATTGCCTCGCGCACGTTCTTGTCCGTCGCGACCTGCTTCTTGACGGCCAAGGCAATGCGGCTGTCCACACCTGCTAGGATGGGGCCCAGAGCCGCAGCCTTGAGGTTCGTCAGCTCGGACAGTCGAACAGCGCGATCCTGCGCGCGACCTCTGGACCCGGCGAGGATCTCCAGATCCTCCCGAAGGCGGCGCAATAGCGCCTCATCGCTTCTGCTCGGCGGCCTAGCCATCCATCAGTTCCTCGATGGTGTTGGCGATCGTGACGGAATAGACCGTCCGCTCCCCCTCGATCTCAATCTCCCAATCGCGGGCAAGATAGCCGCCGGGCAAGCGCGCGGGCGTGTTCACGGTTTGGGTGGTGTGGCGGAGCGTGCCATCGCCGTAGAGGCGGAGCGTGATCGGCTCTTCGCCCGGATCGGCATCGATGAAATGCGCGCCGAAGTTCGTGAGGGTTCGCGTAGAGAGGATGCCCGACCGCCAGCGATAGGTTGCCGCATCGCCGTCATAGCTCTCGAACACCTTCACCGTCACGGTGTCAGGGTCGAGGACATAGAGGTATCCGGTGGGCACATCGTAGAAGATGTCGATGGCGGCGAAGTCCAAGCGGATCATGTCTGTCGCGCCCTCGGCCCCGACCGTGATGCCTTTCATCGCGAATTCAGCCGCGCCACCTACGGCCCCGGCGTCGTGGAGGAACAGGTACCGGCCTCCGAAGGCGCTTGCCCGCATGGTCGCCGGGCGCAGGGCGAGCCACTGCTCGCGGGTGAAAAGGTTTCGGGTGACGATTTCGCAAGAAGACGACGAGATAACCGCCAGCCCGTCATTCGACGGGAACGCCGCAGCATAGCCCAGATCAACGATGCCAGCCCGCGAAAGGCACGGCACGTAGGACTCCATGCGCTCCATTCGCATCGATTCCGGGCTGAGCCCTTGAGCGATGTAGGGCGTGCTTTCGGTCAGGATGGCCAGCGTCGAGCCGAAGGCAGCGAGGCCAACGATGTCGGTGTCGACGAGCAGCTCGTATTTGGAGGGCCATGCGTGCGGCTTGTAGGGTTCGCAGAACAGAACCCGCCGCCCGGCGAACGCCGCCATCATACCATTCGGCATAGACACAAGCCCGGTCATGGTGTCGGGCGGGGTGTCGAAGTCTGCGGTGGGCAGCACCTCGGCCAGCGGATCCTCTTCCATGTCGTGGTCGAAGGTCAGGGTGTCAGCGTCGATTTCGGCCGCGAAATAGAGATCGGTCGTTCCGGTCAGCGACGTGAGCGAGCGGTAGATGCGGATCTTCTCGATCATGCGCCCGTCAGGCGCTGCGGCGAAGTTGCTGACCCGAACAACCAGATCGGGATACCAGTCCAGAGCATCGGTAAGGGGCGAAGGCGCGCTCTCTTCACCGAGGCTGGTCACATACGTGTAGGCATAGAGAACGGACGTCGTGAGTTCGGCCATGTCCTGGGTGATGTTGGTCACCGCGCTCTCGGCGCTCGGTTCTTCGAGCGGCGTCTCGCGCTCGTCGTTGTCGACCACCTCGAAAACGAGCGTGTAATCGTCCTCGTGGTCACCTCGCAGTGTCAGGTCGGTAAAGCGAAAAACGCCCCCGTCTGCGGTGATCGTGCGCGTGCCGTCCACAACCCCAGAGTAGCCTTCGCCGACGCTCACAGTGATCGCGGTCTCGGAATCACCGTCGCACAGCAACCCGGCCTCATCGATTATGACGGCCAACGGCTGGGTCAGCAGTACCTGCCCGGAGATGCTACCCTCCGGCTCGCGAAGGATCTTGACGCGGAAAGGGGCCGTGCCGCCCGTATCGGGCAAAGTCACAGGGTCTTCGGGATCATTCGGCACCGGCTCGTCGGGTGCGTTCGTGATCGCAAGCTGCGGCGCCACCGTGGGGGCGGCGAGCGCCAGCGGGTAGATCGCGCCCTGGTACCGCATCTTTGGCGCACCGTCGCCCGTGAAGTAAAGCCGGTCGTCATCGACGGGGCCGGGGGCGAACTGGACCCCAGCGACATTCCAGCCGTACCAAGCGCCTTCGTGACGCACGATTTTCCGCTTGGGCGAGGCGAAGGTATAGACCGTATCGAGAGCGCGAACCGGGCGCAGGTCACCGCGCTCTAGGAGCGATCCTTCCGCTACCTGTGCGTGGCCTGCAGGGAGCTGGCGCGGCGTGATCCGAGGCACCTCGCCTTTGAAGGTGTCGAGCTTGATCCGCATGTCGGGCCTCGTGGTGTCAGAAGAACTGGATTCTCGCGCGCTTGCGTGCGCGCTGCTGGCCGGTGACGGCCGTGGCAAAGAGGCGGTCGCAGGAGCGCTCGAACCGTTGCAGATGGATCATTGCGCGCTTCGGATCACTCCATTGCTGCTGCGGGAGCAGGAGGGCTTTCGACAGGGCGCCGTCGACGATGATCTCACCGTGCTGCGTGAGGAGGAATTCAGGCACCTGGTTCAGGTAGTCTTGAAGCGGCTGGGTGTTGGCGGGGTTTGTCAGATCGTCGCCGTGCCTCGGCTTAAGGAACAACGAGAGGGTCAGCGTTCCCGCGGCGAAGGGCAGGACGCGCACAGTGCCCGGTGAGACCTGCGTCAGGTAGCGCGGTACCGAACCGATGAATGACGTGTCAGCGTCGGGGCCGACATCGGAAAACTGCGTGGGCGTCAGGTCCACTGCGGGCTGGTTCGGCGCGGTGAATGTGGCCCACTCGATGAGGTGAATGGCCGCATAGTCAGGGGCGGCCATCGCCTCATCGTTCTCGTCGGTCAGCTCAACCGTCGAGATATTTCTCCAGCACTTCGTGCGCTCGCAGAACTCGATCGCCGCCATGCGCAGGTACTTCTCTGCCGCGAAGGAAGGCAGGCCCGGCGCGGAAGCGGCCATCATCGGCAAGAATGCAGAGAGCTGTACGGTGGGCACTACGTCACCTCAGATCACTGGCTGAACCGGCTCTGCGGCGCGTCGGGCGTGCCGCCGCTCTTCTCGGTCTGGGTTTTGATGCCCAGAGCAGCCTGGAACTGCTGGAAGTGGGCCTGCGCGCGGTTTGCCGCGCCGGGCGTGTTCATGTCCTTCGAGAATGCTCGGTACAGAACGAAATCGGTGCAGGCGTTCATATAGATGTCATCGACCGGCACCGCGGCGGTGTAGCTTTCGATGAGAAGCTCGCCTGCCGGCACGTCGATTTTCGCGGGCACGCGCGAGGCGACGACCTCGATCTCGCCCGTGGCATCATTGCCCGGCACGACATAAAAGTTGCCCTGCATTTCCGGCTCATTGATCAGGTAGACAACGTCCGAACCGAAGGGCAGGGCGTTGGTGTCGTGCCAGAGCGGGTACATCTGATCGATGACCGAACGCACCACAGGGCTGATGGCGCGGCCGGACGCGACGTTGCGAGTGACGCGCAGCAGCTGGTGGTGGGTCTCAGGGAGTGCCTGCTTTGTCCCTTGGACCATGGCAACATTGATGATCTCGGCGGTCGCATCCGGTTTCAGGATGGCGATCTCGCGCGTTGCGTCGTTGAGCCACCCGAGCAGTTCTTTCAGCGGCCAGCGGATCGCGCCGCCATCGGAAAGGATCGTCTGCACACGCTGCAGCACGTCTTGTGCGGTGAAGGCCATTGTCTCGATCTCCTATCGGCTCGGGTGGCGAGCCGGGTTACGCGTCGGCCGACGCGGCGCGGTGTTCCTTGATGCGCTCGGCCAAGGTTTCGGGGTGCGAGCTGGGATGCGGCTTCTTGCCGATCTCGGCTTCGTAGATCGCGGCGAGTTCATCGCGCGTCATGTCTTCGAGGGATTTCACCGAGGTGGTCGGCTTCACCTCGGGCTTGGGGCCCAGCTCTTTCGCGGCTTCACCGGCCTGCTTGATCTGGCTGGCGGTGACTTCGGCGTCGGTTTTCGTGCTGACCGGCGCCGCAATCACCGGATCCGTCTTCGCCTCGGTGTCGACCTGATCCTCGTCGTCCGGGCCATCGTCGTCGTTGCCGTCGGCCAAGGTGTATTCCTTGATCGACAGCAGGGTCTGAGCGTGCGCGGCGATCTTGACCTCTGCGGTATGGCGCGGATCGCCGAGCGTCGGTTGGAAGTGGTAGGCCACTTCGCGCCCGGATTGCGGGTGCGGCAGGGTGACGGTGGAGCCGCCGGGGCGGCGGATGCTCAATTGAATCTTCACGACTTTCTCCTTGGCTCAGAAAAAGGGGGCGGGCGATCTCCCGCCCGCCCCCAGCGTTGCCCGAATTTGTCCCTTGCGGGTTTCAGTCGTAGAAATACTCCAGCACGACATGGACCTTCTTGGAGGCGCCTGCCGCGATGTCGCCGGAGAACTTCACACCGACCGCGCGGTCGGTCTCAGCGGCCTCGATGGCCATCAGGGTGAGCACGTTGGCCTCGGTTTCTTCGTCGTTCACCGACACGCCGTCGAAGAGCACATCATCGCTGGTGCGCCCGGCGTCCTTCGAGCCGATATCGCCGGTCATGAAACCCACATCCGCGGTAATGGCGCCGAGTCCCTCACCGATCAGCGTCGCGCGGCACGCCTTGGCGCGCGCGGGGAACACGCCAATCTCCAGAATGTCCGATGCGGCGGTGAACGCCGTGGTGAACGTGTGCGAAAAAGCCGCGCGCTGCAGCATGTGAGCGATGGGATAGGTGGAGGGCTGTTTCTTGAACAGCGAGTAGTCGGTCAGGTGGATGGTCATGTTCCTGGTCCTTGGACTGGAGGCAGAACCGGCCCCACAAGGGCCGGTCTAACGATCAAGCGATCACGCGTTCGGATCAGCGCAGTAGGTGTCGAGGGCCTGCGCGCCGAAGGTCCGGTCGTTGAAGATCGTGCGCTTCATGCCGAACATGAGGCCCGAGGAAATGGCGAGCTGGTTCTTGAAGTCGCGCAGCTCTTCCTGCCACTCGTAGCGCATGCCGCGCGACGTGCCGTAGGCGACGCAGGCGGCTTGGCGGCCCAGGAACAGCGCGCGCGCGGCAGGGAGATTGCCGCCTGCGCCATAGTCCGAGAAGCGGACGAGGTACTGGTGGGAGTGCAGCACCACGCCTTTGACCATCCCGAGCATGCCGGTGAACAGCGGGTTCTTCTGGCCCTGCGCGGCGGTGGCATCGCGTTGGATCTGCACCCAGCCCTGCGTGTCGCTGTTGCGCAGGTCATGTTCCTGCCACGACGACATCACGACCGCATAGCGCTCTTCGCCGCCGATGTTGACCGGCAGGACCATCGACGCATCGTTGTCACGCGCCTTCATCATCCGTGCATTGGTCTCGGCGCGCTCGATCAGGTCACGCGACATCTTGTCCGAGTTCGTGATCGTCGCCTTCGAGGTGGCGGAACCACCATAGAGCAGGTGGGCGTTGTCGTAGGCAGTGAAGTTGTTGCCAGCGTGGCCAGCATAGGTCGTGGGCTCGTGAAACTCGGTATTCACGCCCCGCGCACCGGCGAGATACATGAAGACGAGCTGATCGATCCACGAGGCCCAATATTCGGCCATACGGCGGCGCGCGGTGTTGCGCAGGTTGTGAACGGTGCGCTTCTGCGTCATGCGCCCGCCAGCCGACACCGGGAGCCGCGCCTGATCGATGGCGACCTCATCGGAGTAGAACCGCAGGGCCTTTTCCTTGCCGGTCGCGGTATCGTCGCCCAGAACCGGAGAACCGGTGATGTTGGCCGAGAGATCGAACTGAATGCGGTCGCCCGCGCCCGAGGCCAGCTCGGTGGTTTCGTGGATCACCGAGTTCTCGTCTTTGCCGAAGAACTTGCGGCCCCAGAAGGATTTCGGAAGGGTGTCTTGCGCGAGACGCGAGGACCAGCGCCGGATCGCGCGGGGATCGCCAACACCAATGACGGTCTGAGACATAGGACGCTCCATTTCGAGGACGGCGCGTCCTGCGCTCAGTTCCAATTGCTATATGTTGTGCATCAACTGCAACCTAAACGCAATATTTAGTTGTTTGGCTTGAGCCGCTCAACAGGGATGTGGCGCGGAGCGTCCACAATCATACGCACTCGCCCCCGCTGATCACGCGCGACTATTGAGACATCGGGACCAATTGCAGCGGCCCCGATGAAGGTTTCTTGAGCGCCTTCCAGCAAGACGGAGAGTTGCACGCCGAAGCGTGAGTGCGAGACGGAAATGATCGCCTCGCCAACTCGCACTCCTTCCCCTGGTTTCAGCGTCATCGAGAGCATGCGTCAGACCTGAAGCTCCATCAGCCGGTCGCGCTGGTCTTCGGTCAGCGTGGCCATCAGGCGCTCTGCCTCCAGCGGGTCCGCTGCGTCGATGCGGCGCGCCATAGCAGCCAGCGAGTCGCCGCGCACATCGTTCGGCTCGGCCGCCGGGATGTGGTTCAGCGTCGGCGGCAGGTTGCGCTGTGTGGGCTTGGGCTTACCGCCGTTGCCGCGATCTTGCTGCTTCGGCGCCGGGCTGGGCGTCTTGGGCGTTGGCGCCTTGCCGATCGAAGCGTGATAGGCATCGCGCGAGCGCTCAAGGATCTGCTGATTGCTCAGCTTCTCTGCGCCCGGTGCGCTCGACACGGCCCGGACGAAAGCGTCGTAGGCCTCGATGGTGCCGGGCGCGAACAGATCCGGGTTCTTCTCTTGGAACGCCGTCACGTCCTTCGAGAATTCTGCCTGCCGCGCGGCATGCGCTTGCTCAGCCGCCTCTTGGAGCTTGGCGTTGATCGCCTCGTCGAAGGCGGCTTTTTCGGCGTCGAACGCGTCAGCGATCGCCGAGTCCAGTTCCTCCTCGGTGCGCTCACCGTCATCGTACTCCTGCCGGAGGGCCTTGATCTTCTCGCGCGTGTCACCACGGATTGCTGCCCGCTCTTCGTCGGTCAACTCGGGAACCTTCGCGGGCTCCGCCTCGTGCCGCTGCTCGGGCACCGCAGGGGCGCGTTGCGCATCGTCGTGATCGGCGGCCGGTTGCTGCGCGGGGTCATCGTCGGCGGCGCCATTGGCGTCGTCGTCGTCGTCGTTGGCATCTCCCGGTTGGTCGTTGGCTTCCTCGTCCGAGAGGACGTGGCCGGCATCTTCGTAGTCTTCGGCCAGCGCCTTCAGCTCGTCATCGGTGAGGTGGCCTTTCAGGCGCTCACGCTCTTCGTCGTGCCAAGGCTCGTCGTCGCCATCGGGTTCGTCGGGGAGGTCGAGTGCAGCCTGTTCCTCGGGATCAACGTCGGCAAGGGCTTCACGCTCTTCGTCCGTCAGATGGTCATCGGCTTCGGGGGGCATGGTGGTCTCCTTAGTAGATCGGCTCGGGCGCCAGGGGCTGGGTGTTAGGTGCTTGTTGCTGCGGTTGCTGCGGTTGCGGGGCTTGAGGTTGAGGCGCGGGCTGTGCGGTCTCGACAAGCAGAGCATCAGCGGTGTCGACCGCGCCCGGTGGGCTGGAGAACATCAGCATGGCCAGTTCGAGCGCCCGCCGCTTCTCTTCGAGGCTTTCGCCGGGCATCGATGCGAAGAGCTTCTGCGCGTTGGCCGCCTCCTTCTGGGCTGCGGCCATGGCCTTGGCTGCTTCGCCCTCGAGCTTCGAGAGGTTGGCCTCAGCTGCGCGCTGCTCCATCGCGGCCTGCAGCGCTTTCTGCTGCTCACGCTTCTCGCGCTCGGGATCAGGCGTGTTCGGATCGGCATCGGGGTCTTCCATGCCGGTGACAGAACGGATCCGCTTGACGATCTCGTCGCGGCTGGGGATGTCCATGGTCTCGACCACCAGGTCCAGCAGCACGGTCACGATATTCGGCGCGACGGGGGCGAGTTGCGTCATCAGCTCCATCAGTGCCGTCACCTGCGCCTGACGGATAGTCGCGTTCCAAGCGTCTTCGCTGATGATGAAGTCCGCCTTGGTCCGCACGATGTCGTTTGCCTCGACACCATCATTGATCTGGATGAAGTCGGGCTTGCCCCGCGCGTCGGTGATGCGCAGCTCTTTTTCTTCGGTCGCGAATTGTTCGACCAGCGAGAGCAGCTTTTCACCGTGGTACTGTCGCGCGGCTCGATAGGCGTCAAACGCCGCGCCCGTCGACACCATGCCTTGCTCTTGACGGGCCATGATCGCCTTGCCCGAGACGGCGTTCGTGGTGCGGCCCATCACCTCGTCAGTGATGCCGCTGCCCATCTGGACGAACTGCATGTCAAGCTGCAGCAGGTCCAAGTGGCCCTGGGCGAGATTGCGGTCGGCGGATAGCTCCAGGTGCTTGCCGGGCTTCTTGACGATAATCGCGTTGGGCCGGGAGACTTCTTCCTCAAAGTCGTCCATGTCGGCCACAGCGCCTTCGTCCATGATCACCTTGTTCGATGACAGGATGGCGAGGGCCTTGGAGAAGCGTTTGTTCAGGTCTTCTTGCGGCGAGCGCATGTTGCGGATCATGCCGTATGGCGCGCCGTCGCGGGCGCGGCGGAAGCAGAACATCGGCGTGAACGGGAACTTGTTGTGGCGGTAAGGAGAGGGTCCGAACCACAGCGCATGGTTCGCGGTCATGATCATGCAATACGTGCGGAGGGAGATGCGGGATTTGAGCGTAGCTTCGCCGCTCTCCAGCTGTTCGGCGTGGCCGGGGCTCGTCGGATCAAAGACCTCTCCCGAAAACTCGCCTCCCAGCATCGTTTCGATGGTCTCAGGGATCCTGAACCACGCCTCGATGAGACGAATCCGGCTCCGTGTGAACTGGCCGCCGCCTTCGGCATTGCCGTAGCCAGAGGCGCCCTCGCGAGCTTCCTCAGCGCTGTCCATCGGATCATCGCCGTAGGAATCGCGGTTGACCTGATTGTCTGAGAGAGCGCCAGCATCCTCGATGATCTGGTCGCGGCGCTTAGGGAACAGCCCGCAAGCGGTATCCACATCCACCCATTTCACGCGAAAGAAGTGGCGCCCATCGCTCAGGTCTTTCTCACGCCCCGCGCTGTCGAAGATCACGTTGCGCCAGCTTTCGAACCGCTCAAACACTGGTTCGCCATCGGCATCGTCTTGCACACCGCATTCAATGAAGGACAACCCAGCGCGAACCATCTCTGAGAACGCATCGGACATCGAGAACTGGCTCTGATGCACGTCTGCGATGTACTTGAGATATTGGCTCTTGCGCTCAGCCGGGCCGCTGGCAGCCTTCTTGCGCGGCAGGATCTTATAGTCGGTGCGGGCATTCTTTTGGGTGCCAATGATCCAGTTGATCGCCTGACACACGACATTCATCACAAGGGGCTCTTGCCCGCGTTCTCTCAGGACGGCCTCGTCCTCTGCCTTCCATTGGATCGAGTCGTAGAAGTCCTCGTCCTTGGCCATCTCTTCGCGCCATGCACCCTGAATGTCGAGTTCCTCAAGGAAATTCGAGAACAGGCGGCGCTGCAGTGTGGTGACGCGGTGCGAGTCGAGCTGGTCGCCAAGCGCCTTTGTCGTCTCGGGGTATAGAGCCTTGCCGTCGAGGTTGACGGGCTCAGAGCGGCGTTTGCGCCCGACCTCTATTTCGGTGGCGTGAGGGTCGTCAGTCGGCATCGTGGACCTCCACCTCAATCGGCTTTCCCGATGCCTTGTCGACGCCTTCGATCACCGCCGCGACGCGTTCTTTGCTGGCGCCGGTCGGGCGCGGCGGGATGCGCAGAAGATCGTCGAGATAATCGTTGACCAGCATACGGATACGGAACACGTCGCTCATGTTGAGAGGGTTCATTCCGAGGGCGTCACAGAACATCAGCGCGGTGGACATCGCTTCGTGCGGGTCGCCAATGGTGTCATCCCAGATCCAAGCGCGGTTCATCGGGATGATGCAGGGGCGGATGGCGTCGCGGTCTTTCGCGTCGGCTCGCGTGAAGACGAGGGCGCCTTCCCAGCGATCCTCCAGCCGGACCCAGCTGAGCCAGACGTTGATGTTGCCGCGTTGGAAAGTGCGATGGTTGACGCTCAGGTCGAGGGCCACGCGAAATTCGTCGTTTGTGATGCTGCTCATACTGCCATGCCTCCGGAGGACCGTCGTCTTGGGCGGGTGGGTGCGTTGAAGTTTGCGGGGTCGTAGCCTTGCGCCCATTGGCGGAAGCTGTCTGCCGCTTCGGAGTGGCCCCCGAGCTTCTCAGGCTCAGGGGACCAGGCGCCCATGCGAGCGTTCCATTTCTTGCCGTAGAGTTCGAGGTGGGCGAGGCCTGCGGCGCAGCCTTCCTCGTCGAAAATCGCGCGAGAAAACGCCTCGCGGGTCATCTGGATGCCGTGCGTGATGGTCTCGACGCGCGGGACGATGTTGTAGGTCCAGTCCGGCGCCAGCTCCTGCAGGAAATCGATAGGCGCGCCGACACGATCACCGAGTTGCCGCTGATGGGTGGCATCGTGGGGCAGGTAGTGGTTGCCAAACAAGTAGCCGGTTTCGCGCAGGATTCGGACGTAGTGCGCGTAGCCCTCGTTCCACCCTTCGATGTACCGAATGAAGCGCTCCTGTGCCCCGATATGCTGCATGAGCCAGATGCCCGTGCCGTCGCCAGCCCCGATGTCCCAGAACGTGTGGACCACCACGGACGAGATATGCGGCACCTTGGTGATGCGGCCTTGGATGCGGGCGCGGGCGAGCTGAAGGGTATAGAACTTGCCTTCGAGCGATTGCTTCCAGCATTCAGCGGGCGTCGATGGCATCTCGCGCCACATCTTCTCGCCGTCGCCGCTGAATTCGTTCTCCCGCTTGGCGACGTACCAGGCGCGCTGCTGCATCGAAAGCTTGACGCGCATCTCGCGCTCCACGGCGTCGAAATACGCGTGGTCGCTGGGCGCCATGTTGATGTTGTCGGGATTGGTGACGTATCCGGGTTCGCGCCACCATGGGAAAAAGTGGAACATCCACTCGGTGTTGTTGGGCATGCGACCGAGCTGGGCGATCTTCTCAGCGCGCGTGGCGATGTTGTAGAATTCGCCTTCTTGTCCTTCGGCCGTGGACTCGATCACGGCGATGCCAGTGATGGGAACGGCCGGCAGTGAGCCTGTCACGATTTCCACGGCCTTTTCGGGGAACTTGGCGGCGATCTTGCCCATTTCCGACACATGCAGCCGGTGGATGGTCCCGGATCGAACCGACGTCGCCACCTTGATGGAACTGTTGTTGTGGCCGAAGAGAAGCTCAGTGGCGCTGTCACGCTTGAGAGGCATAAGCATGCGCACGATCTCGGGCAGGTTGAGGTAGGCGAACTTCACCTTGTCACGGAAGATCGACTCGGCGTCCTCGCGCGTGTGGGCGACGATGGCGCAACGCTGGTCTTCATTGAACAGGGCATGGTCGAGCCAGAGGATCGCGATCAGCGTCGTGAAACCGAGCTGCCGCGCCTTCAGGATGACATTGCGATAGTGGATGTTCGCAAGGAATTCTCGCTGGTTGGCGTTTGGTATGAACGGGACGACGAAGCTGACATCGGTGTCGTTGTCGCCCTTCACCATGATCTTGTAGAGCTTGCCGGAGAAGATGCGCCATTTCCACGATGAGAGAGCCCACATCACTTGGTCGCTTGTCTGCGGATCGTAGTCGATCGGCACCTCGCCGCTTTCCGCGAAGGCGTTGGTTGGCGCAGGCGCGTTCATTTGTTGGCCGTCGCGATAGGGGCTGCCGAGCCGCGCTCGCATATCTCCTTCAATGCCCTCGAGAGGCGGTCTACGGGATCATCACCGCCTTTCCCGCCGCCAAGGTGGGCATAGAGCCGCTCCAGCGCCTTGTGTCGATCCATGAGTTTGATTTTCACGCGCCGCACCGGCTTCTTTTCTTCGCCGTTGCCCTCAAGATAGGTCTCGGTGGTGATCTCGGTCAGCAGGTCGAGATCTTCCGCTGTGCAGTCGCCCAGATCGATTCGAGGCTCACCGTCTTCGTCGATCTTCACGAACCGTGACATGCCAGTGAAGCCAATGCGCGTGAACTCCGCCACCACGTCATCGACCTTCTTCTCAGCGCGTTCTTCGGCCAAGCGCTCAAGCCGAGAAATCTCACGCTGGATGTCTTCGCGCTGTAGCAGGCGGTAGCCTTGGTTTTTTGCGGTGCGCTCAGAATAGCCAGCCCTGATGGCCGCGTTCTTGGCGTTGTAGTCCACGATGTACTCGCGGGCGAAGGCTGCATGTTGAGGGTTGAGAGGGGACGGCATGCCGGCATCCTGCCACGATTGCTGTGGCGCAGAATGTGCAGCAAAATCACTTAACGGTCAACATATTGATGTGACATCGCCGCCACATCAACATATGGGGTCAGGATTGCTCGGTTCGATAGCTGCCCTGATAGGGCGGCTGCACCGACGCGGGGGTCCAGCTGCAGATCACCACGGCGGGCCGTCCCTTACGCCCGCACTCGCGGCACCGCAGCCGGTGGAAGTCGCGAAACGTCAGTGGGTCCTCGCCCAGATCGGCAGCGCGCAACACCGCGCGGTGGCCGCAGGCGCAATCTACTCGGATGATGGATTCGCCGCGCGGTGACATGCGCGTTGATGTAGGGCCGGGCAGGGCGGATGGGTAGGGGTCAGTCCTTGGTGCGTTCTCTGTGCACCTTGAGCTTTGCCTCGGCATAGTTCCGACCCAGCATCGTGCCGCCGCCGCGCGCGAACATCTCAGGAAAGAGGCCATGGCCGCAGGTCGGGCAGGCCGGGACCATGGTCCTGCCACGCCAGGCTTCATCCATCGCCTTGGCCGCCCGGCTCCTGAGCGTGAAAGCCTCCGCCTCGAGAACCTTCTGTTCGCGCCGCTCGATGGCGGCGACTGCATCACCAACCTGCTTGGCGATGATCTCGAATGCGTCGAATCCTTCCACGTCGCGCTGGCAGTCGGCGCACCAGATCCGGCGCTCGCTCGAATCATACCTGAGGCGCCGATGCTTGCATGCAGAATGCGGCCTGCGGCTCTTGCCGCGCGCGACGCGAATGTCCCCGATGTCGACGACCTTTAAGCCCGACAGATAGTCCATTGCATCGATGGGCGGGTCTTTGTGATCGTCCATCCTCTTCTTCCTTCATCGCCGGGCTTGGCGGTCAATCCTTCGCCAGAGCCGCGTTCACGCTGCGAGTAACCGCTTCGAGGTCTTCTGAGGCCTTTTGCAACGTATTCCTTATGCGATTGAGGTCTTCCATCGCGTTTTCGAATGTGGCTCTCAGGTCGTCATGGGTCGTCATTTGGACGACCTCGGCGCCGAAGATGCGGAGCGCTTCGTCACGCCCCGTGACCTCGATCACGGTGGCAACGGCTCGCTCCTCCTCGATAGCCTTGATACGCCCATCTTGCTCGGTGAAGTATCTGGCGCCGCGAGCTGTCCGGTAGAACGCTTCGCCCCAAGGCGCCGTTACCAGCAATTCGGCCTTGTCCGTGTCATACCGAAAGCCCTTGATGGTGGCCTGCATTATGGTCTCCATTTTTTCGGGCATTGGCGCATGGGATCGGGGCCGTTGTCCAGCCCCTCACCGATGCGTCAGGTCGCCTCGCGCTCGCCAAGAAGGACGCGCACGATGTCAGGATTCGTCTCGATGAACATCCTCACGGCACGCTCGGCATCGCGAGGCGAAATGTTAACGTGCTTGGCCACGATCTCTTCGCACGCATTCTGAACATCGTTCTGAAAACTCGCGGCAATGGCTGCTTCGCGTGATTCGTGAGCCCAGCCTGTCTTGTCGATGAACATCGTTCTCTCTTCGGGTTCGGCACACACGTAGGTCATTGATGGGCTTCCTTCTGTCTGGAGCGATGAATGAAAACGGGCTCAGGGTCCGGCTGGAGGCGGGCTGCAGCAATGCGCTCGGCCAGAGCATCAACGTCGATGAGGACGTCATCGAAAGGCGCGGTCTGGACCAGATCGACTTGGCCAATTGCCGTCTCGCCAGTCTCGTCCGAAATGTCGATGATCGAGTGACCAATGGCTGTGCCGCGCTCGATCTCTGAAATGCCGTACCAGATGCTGCCGCGCTCGGGGTCGTGTTCAGCTGCAGCGTCAAGAACCTCGCGAGCAGCATCCTCCGGGGTTTCGGCCACGACGGTCGTGCTGCCGTAAACACGCACGGTGCAGCCAAGGGCAACGAAAAACACAGGCATGACGGGGGCTCCTCAGTTGATGGCGATGGGACACTGGCGCCCGTCGTGTTCCGGCAGGGAACAGGTGCCCCATGACCACCAATGCGAGCGAGGTGTGATGTCGTAGGCGAGGTTCCTGACCGGCTCGACATGGGCGATTGCCTCGTCATGGCTGTCGAAGGGCCCGGCGATACGAGCGGCGCGCTTGCCGTCGATTGCGCTGACATAGAACGCTTGATGGCATGGGTTCGTGGCTTCGGAAAAGTCCATCGGTCAGTCCTCCAGCTGATCGTATGCGGTGTTGAAGGAGGAAAGCCAGTTGACGATCTCGGTGTCAGCGTTCGGGCGTTCGAGTATGCTGACGAGGAGTTCGTCTGCGCTGAGGAAAGGCAGACTGTGGACCGTGCAGAATGCCTCGAACGCGGTGTCCATGATCGCGCGACGGTGCATGAAGAGCGGCGCGTCACGGTGCTTGAGCGAAAACACGACGTAGGCCGGGCTATTGGGCGTTGCATGGGCAATGAACGGATAGCCGACTGTCAAGCAGGAGGCGAACAACGCGCCTTCGCTGGGGCTCGTTTCGAACACATCCATCAGGTCAGCGATGGCAGGGGCATCATTTTCGATCATGATGACAATGGGGTGCCGCATCTCTTTTTGCTGCACATTAATGCTGATCGCGTTCATTGGAGACTCCTTCTCACCTGGTCTGCGCTTGGTTATGCACCCTATATACACCCTTTTGTCATGTTGTGAAGAGGTTGATGGGTGTTTTTTATGGTGCGTATGCGTCTGCGATGCGCTGGACGCGCTCAAGTGCCTTCACCATCGGCTGGTAGATGCTCCGATACGGAGTGCCGCCGAAGCGCGGATGCGGTCTGTTGCTGAGGCTTTTGTAGAAGTTGATCCTGCTGCTGATCTGATCGACGCCGAACTGCTCAGACCACAAACCACGAGAAAACCTGACCGTCTTGCCGTCGCTGGACAAGGTGGCTTTGGGGCGGGCCGTCATTACCGGCGCTCTTGAAGGCCGCTCGCCTTCGCTTGCTCGACGGTGCTGGCCAACTGGTCGGCCCACTCCATTTCGCGGAGCCAGTCGGCAACAGCCTCGGGCATACGATCCGACCGAGCGTAGGGGCTGCCATAGGCCGCACAGCGGGCACGCACAGCGGCGTCTCGCAAATCATCGATCTGCCCTTGCGATACCAAACCGCGCCGCAACAGCTCTTGGGCGTTGCGGCCCCATAGAAAACTGACGGCAACGGGACCGCCTGATCGGATCCGGCGCGCGGCGATCATCAATGGGTCAACATGCCATCCCCCTTGCCGTCTGTCAGGCGACGCTTCGTAGTCGAGCCGCCTCAGTTCAGTGCAGGCGGTCTCGATTTCCTTTAGCGTGGGCCATGCGCGCGTCGACATCGAGACGGACAGCCGATCGGTCAAGCGCTCCAGCCAATTCGGGATGTTTTCGTTGGGTGATTGCCGGACGAGCAGTCGGAGCTGGGCGTCGACCTCCTGTTGCTGCGCTTCGGCGTTCGCGCGGAGGCCATTGGGTGGGACGTACCGTTCAAGCCAGGTCTCCCAAGGCTCGGTAATGATGCTCAATTTGCTGCTCATATCGGTCGGATCCTGTTCCCGTTCTCGTCGAAGTCGTCGGGGTTGGTGCGCGGGCGCTTGGCAATCGGGGGGCGGTCGAGCCGGTTTGACGGTGCTGCAGATTGCGAAAGCGGCGGCGCGCACAGCGCGCTGCTCAATTGGGCCATTGCGTTCGTGAAGTAGCGAAACGACATGGGCGGCGCGGGTAGCCGGGCGGCGACGTTTCGAACCTCCTCGACAATGATGTCTTCGGTCATGCCCGGCAGCGCCAGCCAGCGGTTGGCCTCGGCCATGTCCGCCTGACTGCCTGCGAGCCGCCCGCTCGGCATGACGCCGCTTCGGTGATGCCCCATAGCCATTACGAGACGTTCCCGAAAAGTCGATTCAGCCGCGCGATCATCATCATCTTGATGATTCTGATTCTCTGTCTGAGTCTCCCTCTTACTCTCTCTCTTACTCTCCCTCTGGTTCGTTTGGGTTGAAGCAAGTGCTTCCCCGTGATTGTTATTTTTCAATGCGTTGGATCGTGACTTTCCCGATTGCAACCCGCCTTCACGGCCGCTCGAAGCGCGTTCCATGCGCGTTGCAAGGACCTTCGACGCCTCTTCGAGCGCTCGTGGATTGTAGATGTAACCGTCTTCGACGGTGATCTTTCCGGCGTCGACCAGCTCGTTCAGAAGACGCTTCGCCTTCCGCTCAGATCCGCACCGCCACAGCCCGCCCAGCACACGGAGGTTCGCGCGGACGGGGCGTTCGTACAGCATGATGGCGTTGACGATGCGCAGATAGGCCGCCTCCTGCTCAAGCGTGAGGTCGTCGGTGCCTTGGTTCCAGCTCAGGATGTTGAGCTTGTAGAAGTCCATCAAAAGGCCTCGATAGGTCTGTGCTGCATCATGGGAACTTCCTCGCTTCGTTCCCCCATGCCCACCACCCAGGGCGCGCGGTGCGCGCAAACAGTTCGATGCGGCGCATGTCGCCAAGACGCTCGTCGATTATGGCCGGGATCTCGTCTGGCTTCCTCGAATGCTCGCGCCTCGGCGCCTCGATCACGGAGTCGGAGAACAAGGCTGGCCTTGGGCACGGGAACCGCCCCCTGGTCGCGATATGCAGCAGCTCGTGCCTGTTGCGCGACCAATACCCGGTGCCGATCTTATTCTTCACCCAGACGACTTGGCTCTTGGGCCGAAACCCCCATGCGCGGATGACCTCGTTGGCATGGTGGGCCAGCGGCGCAGTGATCCACATCAAAAGCAGGGCGTCCTTCTCTGCGATCTCTCTGACCGGCAGGTCGGTGATCTCTTTGACCGTCATGCACGCATAGTGGCGGCGCGCATTGCGTCCCGGACGATCAGAACTGTTGGACGAGAAGAGCCAAGGTGGATCCGCATAGACCACTTTGAACTTACCAAGCCGCGTCAATGGATGGCCAGTCACGCTGCCACTCCCGCTGCGCAGTAGATGATGACGCCGGACCACGACAGCACCTCGCGAAGAGCATCACAGACTGGATAGTCCGCCAGTCTGCCGATCTCCTGCCAACCGCTATCGGTCAGCAACCATATGATGATCACAATCCCATCCTCTGCTCATTTTGCTGCACACCACCCCTCCAAGAGGAGCAGTATGCAGCGCTTCATGGCTGTGCGTAGGTCAGGTCGCGTTGGCGGCGTTCGTCAGCTGCGCCGCGACGCGCGCCTTCACGACAGTCTTGGCCCGCAGCATGATCGTCTCGCCAGTGCGCGGGTTGCGTCCGGGGCGCTCAGGCTTCGCCACGGGCGACAGGCGCACGAGGCCGGGAAGGTTGAACTCGTTGCCACTGGCAATGCTCTTGGCACCCATGGCCGTGAGGGCGTCGATAGCCTTCTTCGCCTGCGCCTTCGTGAAGCCGGCATCGTCTGCCAGCGTTGCGATCAGCTCGTCTTTCGTCATCGATCTCTCCTTCGGGGATCATTCGCTGACATGCGGTCAGCTCGCATTCTCGATATTGGATGAGCGAGGTGTCGCACCTCTTCTCGTCCGGCTGTTGAGCGCGAGCCGCACCGGCTCACCGCCGAGATGCTATTCGGCCTCGCCCATCACACCATTCCCAGCGCGGCCTTGTAGAGATCCAGCACCGCTTCTTCTTCGGCGATTTCGTCGGGCTTCTTCTTGCGCAGCGCGACGAGCTTGCGCAGGGCCTTGGTGTCGTAGCCGCGGCCCTTGGCTTCGGCCATCACTTCCTTTTGCTGGTCGGTGATGTCCTTCTTCTCGGCCTCGAGATGCTCGAAGCGTTCGACGAAGCTGCGCAGCTCGTCGGCGGTGACGTCATAAGCATGGTGCTTCACGGCCTCGTCCTCGGGCGTGTTTTTCATCGGGGGCTTTCCGGTCGCAGCCGCGCGCGCGGCCTTAAACGATTCATGCGGAAAGCTCAGCGGGCTGGTGCGAATCGTCATCGCGCCGGACGAGAACGCCTGCGGGTCCAATTCCGCGACCGGGGCAACGATGCGCTTGATCATCGCGCTCTTCTTCTTGGGATCGCCGCAGGCCCGGATCGCTTTCCAGCTCGGCACCAACTCGGCCCAATAGGCATTGACCTCGGCCATACCCGGCAACCGCGCATCAAGGTTATGGCGCTGCACCAGCGCGTCGCAGCGGTCGAAATCGGAACTATCCATCGGATAGAACCCCTCCTGAGCGCCGTTGCCCAGAAGATGCGCCGCTATCGACCGGGCGGACGCCCCGGGCACGTCAATTACATCGGACATCCTGGGCCCCCTGAGAAAAACGCAAAATGAGCGCTTGCCGCGCTCGTGCCAGCGCCCGGAAGGCGCTCGCAGGAAAGCGGCGAAAAGGCGGGGGCGACAGGCGCCGCCCCCGAGTTGAACAGGGACTTGTGCGCGAATCCGCCGTCGCGCTCGGCATCGCAGGTTCCCAACCCGACGAATTGAATGGAGGTCAGGCGCATTGCCGGATCCTCTTTCTTGCGTGGTGCCACCGCACCATGTCTGGATGCAGCAATGTGACTGGAGCGCGCTTTCCCATATCCATCAGCGCTACGAAGGACCGGCCATCGGGCAGAAGGAACTGGAAATACCGCAGGTTGGTCCGGCGGTCCCGAGCGAGGAACCAGACCACGTCTTTGTGGTTGTAATCTATGGCCCAAAGCAACCAGCGGCAAAGTGCCTCTGGGCAAATCTCTGGGCCAACTCGCTCAGCAACACGCTTTGCCCAATGGGGGAATCGCCTCCGCATTGCTGCCATCATTCCGCTCCCGATCCATCGGAAACGGAGACGA
Source organism: Rhodobacter sp. NTK016B (assembly GCF_017303295.1). Taxonomy (GTDB): domain Bacteria; phylum Pseudomonadota; class Alphaproteobacteria; order Rhodobacterales; family Rhodobacteraceae; genus Pararhodobacter. Next base: position 48,032 of record NZ_JAFKOK010000020.1, read on the forward strand.
CCAACGACGTGTCTTCGCCGTCGTTGATAAGAGAAGTGTTGATCTGAACACCCAAGTCGTCAGATGCGCTGCGGGCAGCGACCACAGCCGCCACAAAGATCGAGAGCGCCTTCACCTCATTTGCACTCAATTCTGCAAGAAGTTTGCGAAACGCATCATTCATGGCGATTCCCGTCAGTTTTCGTGGCATAATCCCCGGAATCGTTGGGGTTTACCGTTGCGTGAGGTGTGTCGGCTCCCATATCCAGATCAGGCGGATTGCTCGCCACGAAGGACAGGATACGCGAGCGAATCTCCTCGTCGTATTCTGCTCGGCGCTTAAGACGCTCAGGGAGCCGAGCGTTTCCGATGGCGCGCAAGCAAAAGGTTTTCTGGGTCCAGCCGAAGCGAACCGACTGGGCCTCGATAAGGGAAATGATGGACTCGCTCATGGCTACTTTGTTTGCCTTTTGGCAAACACAAGTCAATAGGCGATCACTATGTCCTGCATGAAAGGAAGAAGCGTGGACCACGAGGAAAAGAGCTTTGGACAGCGCGTCGTGGATGCAATGGCCGAGCGCGGGTGGACCGCGAGGGAGTTATCCCGGAGAGCTGGCGTGTCCTATGATGTCATCGCAAAGCTGCGCACGCGGCCCGGCGCGAACACATCCTATGACAACGGCCGAAAACTGGCGGAAGCGCTTGAAATACCTTGGGCCGAGGGCGCGCAAGAACATGGCCTAGAGGTTGTAAAGGGCGAGCCCACGGTGTCAATTGGCGTCTATGACATTGAGGCCAGTGCGGGTGGAGGTGCTTCGGTAATGAGTGAAGCGGTTGTGGGAGCGGTGGCTCTCCCAAGTTGGTACGTTAGCCAGTTCACGCGCAGCTCTGGTGGCGATCTCTTCGTGGTCGCGGTCAAAGGTGACTCGATGGAGCCGACTTTGGAAGACGGCGACTTGGTGATGGCAGACAAGCAAAAACGCGACCCAAGGTACGGTGGAGTCTACGTTATCAGGGAGGACAATGCTCTGTTGGTCAAAAGGCTCGCGCCAGTTTCTCAGCAGGGCGCAGTGCGCGTGATCAGCGATAATCGCGAGATCTATGCCGCTGTCGAACGCAAAGCCGACGAAATTGATGTGATCGGGCGCGTGGTCTGGCGCGGGGGGAAGCTATGATCAAAGCATCGGCTCTTATGCTGGCGCTTGTTGTGCCGACCATGGGGGCCGCGCAGGTGTCAGGAGCTGAGCTCGCTCAACAGTGCAGGGCAGGCCTGGGGTCTCCGGGAAGCAATTACTGTCTCGGATTCATTCATTCGTTTTTCGATTCCCTTATGGTCGGCGTTCGATGGGCGGCGCCAGAGTCTGAGGTGGAATCGCTCTGGAATCTTGGCATTTGCATGCCGGGAGACGCCTCGATCGAGACGATTCGACTCGCGATCGTCACCTACGCTGACATGCACCCAGCGGATGCAAGGGGAGGTGCTGCCGCAATGACCTGGGCTGCGGCTTCAACGGCCTTTCCGTGCAACCATCGGTAGGCAAAGGTTAATTTCTGGTTGAAGCGTTGTCAGATCCCGTCACCGGGACGTGTTTTCAGCATACATTGTTTGCCTAAAGGCAATAATGCTTGACGGTTTGCCGGTTGGCAAATAGTGTCCGGGTGTCGGCATAGCCGCAGGACCGGAGACCATTCCAATGTTGCAGAGTTACAAGAGCGGCGCGTTTTGCGCCCTGTCTTCTCATGCGCCTGAAATCGTGGCGCGGCGCTCGATCATGCGCGATGAACAACGCGCCCCAGAGGCGCGGGCCGCAGCCGCTGCTTGGCTTGCGAAACACGGCACCAACTCAGACCAGAATGAAGCGGATCGCTTCTTTGGGAGGGCGGCTCGTGCGTGATCATCCCCCTATTGAGGACGACGAGTTCGACGCATGGCCCGAGGACAGCTTTAGCGCCGACAGCGTGTTGGAAGCGGCATTCCGTCTTATGATCTGGTTCGGCGCGCTTTTGTTGATCCTCGCGGTCGTGGTGCTGCTCTGCTGGTTCGCGAACAAAACCATCGCGAACGCTGCTTACGCAAAGGTCAACCCCGACCACGCCACGGAGATGCTGCCGTGGGAGTGATGGGGGAGAGCTACAACGAGAACGTCCCGGCGGCTGTTGAAAGATTGATCGCGACCGAGGGCGCCCCGGTTCACCCGGTCGGCGCTGCTGTCGTGGCGGGCCGTGGGATGCCGAATGCTGGGGCGACCGGGCATGTGATCTCGTACCTCGAACAGCCGTTCTACCTGTTCGAGCGTCCGAATCTTGCCGATCTGCTCCGCGAGTTCGGCAATGCCGAGTTCTTCGATTGCCGTGTCGTTTGGGCTACCGGGCAGATCACCTTGGCCAATAGCGGGCGGCTTCTTCCGATGGCCAGCCCAATCCGTGCTGTGGAATGACCATGAGAAGCCCAACTAGCGCGCGGTGTGCATACGCGTGGTGGCGAGCCGCGCTCGCCGGGCAAAACCCACCCCGCCATGAAGGGATGCCAGAAGCCGGTTGGTACAAGACTCGGCTTGTCAAAGGTGGCCCTTGGGCTCCGGCGCGGATTTGGATCGAGCGTGAGATCGACCCGGAAACAGGCGAGTTGGCGAACGATGAGCGGTTTCGCTGTGAGATCGATGGGATGGCGAAGAGCGCCGAAACCTGGTGGCTCCACCTCACCCCGATCAGCCGTCTCGAGCATGAAGAGCTGCTCAATATGCGAGCCAGCATTCCCGAGATGGCCGCTACGAAAGCGGCCATCGATTTGACCACCACCATAGTGAGGCCAACATGACCGACAGCGATCTTCCCGCGCGCGACCACAACCAGCCACCGGAAGGCATTTTGCCGGTGCTGCCGCCGACCGAAGCCGACGAGCAGGCACGAGCAGCTGCGCTTGCGGAGGTCAGCGCCGAGTTGCCCGAGGATCAGGCGCCCGCGTTTAACCTGACGGTGTTTTCCGAGCTGCAGGTCAAGACGATGGCGTTCTGCGATGCTGCAGGCGCGTGGGATCGCATCAAGCAGATCGAGACCCCAGCGCAGTCGGAGCGCTTGACCGATTTCGTCACCGGCGCCCGAGCGTTGTGGAAGAAAGTCGAAGAACAGCGGAAGGCGGACAAGGCGCCTTGGGATGCTGGAGCGAGCAAGGTACAGGCCACTTATTCCCCGCTGCTCATCAAACTCGATGCCGTCGGGAAGAAGATGAAGCTCATGCAGGCAGACTATCTCGCCCGCGAGCAGGCGCGGCTCGACGCGGAAAAGGCTGCAGAAGAGGAGGCCGCGCGGAAAGCGGAGGAAGAGGCGAAGCAAGCCATCGACCAAGCCGCCGCGCGCGGCGATATCTCAGGCGAGATCGACGCCCAGCAATCTCTGAAAACTGCACAACAGCGTGCGAAGGCGGCGGGTCGGGGCCGGAGGGCGCAGGCCCGCACGGCGACCGGCGCAGGCCGCACCATGTCGCTGCGCACCCAGAAGTCGGCGCGCATCGATAACGCTCGCGCGTGCTTCGCGCAGTACAAAGACGATCCCCGTGTCCTCGAAGCCCTTCGGCTTTGCGCAAACGAGGCCATCCGCAACGGAATCAGCGAAGCCGACGCCTTGATGGCGGGCTTCTCGATCATCGAAGTCCCCGTCGCCTCTTAAGGAGAACAGAATTGAGTAACGCCCTCTTGAAAACCCCGCTGCGGCAAGTCGCAAGTGTCCGCCAGCTCATGATGAACGATCATGCGCGCCGTCAGCTCGAAATGGTGGCCGCGAACAACCTCCGGCCGGAACGGCTGATGCGAGTGATGGCCAACGCAATGCGGACCACGCCGAAGCTGGCCGATTGCGAACCACTGTCGTTCCTCGGCGCGCTGATGCAGTGCGCAGCCCTCGGCCTGGAACCGAACACGGTTCTCGGGCACGCCTACATGATTCCGTTCGACCGCAACAAGAAAATCAATGGGCGCTGGGTGAAGATCCCGGAAGTGCAGGTCGTGATCGGCTACAAGGGGCTGATCGACTTGGCGCGTCGCAGTGGGCACATCACCTCTCTCTCGGCCAACATCCACTATTCCGATGACAAGCTGTGGGAATATGAGGAAGGGACCGAGGCCCGCCTTCGGCACCGTCCCGGCCCCCAGAAGGGCGACAAGCTCGACGCCTATGCGATCGCCAAGTTCAAGGATGGCGGCCATGCCTATGTCGTTTTGCCGTGGGAGAAGGTCGAAGAGATCCGCGACGGCTCGCAGGGCTACCAGAATGCCAAGCGCAACGGAAAGCTCGACGATACCCCGTGGGTGAAGCACGAGGACGAGATGGCGAAGAAGACCGCCATCCGGGCTCTTGCCAAGTATCTGCCCCTGACGGTGGAAATGACGCAAGCGGTCGAGGTCGATGAAGCGCGCGCGGACTTCGGCTCTTTCGCGCTGGACTCCGATGGCGGTGTGCAGATCGACGGCGATGATGTGATCGACGGCGAGGCCGCACTTGATGAAAGGGCAGGGTACGTCGACGAGCCCGCCCAGAATGAAAAACAGCCGGCCAAGCGCGCGGAGGAGAAAGAGCCGCCGAAGCGCCAGCAGCGCAAGCAGCAGCCCCGCCAAGCGCAGCCCCCGCAAGACCGCCCCACCGAAAACCAGCCGAGCGAACAGTTTGACCTGGACGAGGGGCAGCCTGCGCTCGAACAAGAGCCGGACCTCGCGCCCTACGAGCGGCTCAAGGACATGATCCTGGGCGAGCTTGCTGATGGAGCCGACCCCGCTGAGATCGACGAGCTTTACGAGCCGCAGTTCGACCGGATGGCCCAAGAGGCGCCCAAGATCCTCGAAGAATTGCGCAACGAGATCGAAGCCTACCGGACTGCGGGGCCGGACAAAGACTAGGCCGCATGGCCAAGACCTCGGCGCTTACTGGCGCCGAGGTGCAGCAAATAGTGAAGCGCGCAGCAGGTGCTGCGGTAGCATAGGGGCGCACAATATGTCCGACATTAGCTTGGATCGCGTTCAGCATTTGCATCTCGTCGCCGCTGAGCTGGCGTCACGAGACACCGCTTTTCTCCCGATCTTCGAACGTATGGAGGTCGAGCTTGCGGAAGCGCAAGCGCGCGCCGCCAGCGATCCAATTTCCCAAGCGCGACTGCGCCTTGAAGCGACGAGGTTCACCAATGCCTGAGCTTTCCGATGATGCGAAAGCACTGCTCTTGCACTTTAAGCCGCCATTTCCCCTCCAGCAGGGGCACAGTGGGCCTTTCCTATGGTTCGATGAACGCAGTTGGTCGGCTTTGCGGGAGCTGCACGCAGTTGGGCTTATCGAAGCCGCGCCTGCGGAACCGGCGCGCGTGGTTGATTGGAGCTTGACCGAAACCGGAACGGCTCGTCACGCGGACCTTTCGGCCAAGAAAACGGTGCTTCCTGTCTTTTGCATGCCGGGGCCGCGCGGGTTGAAAATCTTGGATGTCCGCCGGGGAATCGAGTGATGAGCGCCCGCTTAGAAGTGGAAACCGCTCCCCCTATGATCATCGACAGTTTCGCAGGCGGCGGCGGGGCATCGACCGGAATTGAGAACGCCCTTGGCCGCGCACCCGATGTCGCGATCAACCACAGCGCCGACGCGCTCGCCCTTCACGCGGCCAACCATCCCGAGACGTTGCACCTGGACAGCAATATCTGGGATGTGGACCCGCGCGAGGTCGCCGATGGCCGCCATGTCGGGCTTCTTTGGGCGAGTCCGGATTGCAAACATTTCTCCAAGGCCAAGGGCGCCGCGCCGCGCGACCGGAATATCCGCGATCTGGCATGGGTGGTGGTCAAATGGGCCGAGGATGTGAAACCCGATGTCATCTGCATGGAGAACGTCGAGGAATTCGTCACATGGGGCCCCCTCGACAATGACGGGAAACCCATCAAGGAATTTGCGGGCGCAACGTTCGATCTCTGGGTCAAGCGTCTTCGCCGCGCAGGCTACCGTGTCGATTGGCGCGAGCTGCGCGCCTGCGATTATGGCGCGCCCACCATCCGCAAGCGCTGGTTTCTGGTCGCGCGCCGCGACAAGCGGCGGATCTTCTGGCCGAAGCCCACCCACGGCGACCCGAAATCGCCCGCCGTCCGTAAGGGCAAGCTGAAACCTTGGCGCACCGCCGCCGAATGCATTGACTGGTCGATCCCCTGCCCATCGATCTTCGCGACCTCGACCGAGATCATGGCAGACTTCGGGATCCGCGCCATCCGCCCGCTGGCCGCAAATACTCTGGCGCGGGTGGCGCGAGGCATGAAGCGCTATGTCATCGACGCAAAGGAACCGTTCATCGTCAACCTGACCCACGGCGCCCGGGCCGAACCGGGGGCCGAGCCGTTCCGCACGATCACCGGCGCGAACCGCGGCGAAAAAGCGGTGATCGTCCCCGCAATCGTGGGCGCCGGGCGCGCCAAGGCCGATGCCTGCCTTGCTTCGGCCTTCCTCGCCAGCCTCAAAGGCACCACGCGCCGGGATCGGTCGATTGGCCACCCGCATCCTACCGTCCTTGCTGGAGGCGGGCACAGCGCCATAATCGTGCCCAGCCTGCAGCGCTTTAACGGCGGCGCCACGGGCAGCGATCCGCGCGACCCGGCGCCGACCGTCACCGCGAACAGTTGGATCAAGAAGCCCGGCGGCGCGGCCCCGCTGGGCGTGTTGTCGCCATATCTCGCCAGCATCGCCCATGGCGACAGCGGCGGGCGCCGGGAATATCCCCTTGGCGATCCGCTCGGCACGGTCACGGTCGGCGGCATCCAGCACGCGCTTATCGCGCCGGTGCTGACCTATGCCCAGCAAGGGGGCCATAACCGGCCCGCCGATACGCCCCACCACACGATCTGCGCCTCGACCAAGGATCAGAACAGCGTGCTTGTCGCCGGGCTGGTGCAGACCGGCTACGGGGAACGCCCGGACCAGCACCCGCGCGCGCTGGACGTGCAGGCGCCGCTGGGAACCGTGGTGGCGGGCGGTGCCAAACACGCGCCCTTTGCCGCCTTCCTCGCGCAACAAAACGGCGGGCCGCGCAACGATGCGCTGGCAGGCCGCGCCGCGACCGCTCCCGCCTCGACAGTCACCGGATCGGGCAGTCAGCAAACCCCCGTCGCGGCCTTTGTCGCGCGGCAGTTCGGCGCCAGCACCGGGCACGCGGCGACGGCACCGAACGGGACGATAACCGCGGGCGGGCAAGGCAAATCCCAGCCTGTCGCGGCGTTCTTCGCCAGATACTACGGCACCGGCGACGGCGCCCGCCATGCCGATCCCGCGCATACCGTCACCACCAAAGACCGCTTTGCGCATAGCGAGGCACAGCTTGCGGCCCCGCCCTTCGGCCCGGAACACGAGGACCGGGCCCGGCAGGTCGCGGACTTCCTGCGCGCGCATGGCGCGTGGGAGGGCGACGAGCTGGTGACTCTGCAGATCGACGGGGAATCCTTCGTCGTGGTCGACATCGGCTTGCGGATGCTGACCCCGCGCGAGCTGTTCAACGCACAGGGCTTCCCGCGTGACTATGTGATCGAGGGCGTCTGGCAGGGCCTCGATACCGACACCCCGTTATTCCGCGCCTTCCCCAAGAACGTGCAGGTGAGCTGCTGCGGAAACAGCGTCTGCCCGCCCCTTGCCGAAGCGCTGGTCCGCGCGAACTGCGCGCACCTGGCCGTCGAGATCCCCGCAAAACAGGAGGCCAGCGCGCAATGATCCTCACCAACACCAAGACCGGCGCCTTCGTGCGCCTTCTCCCCGGCGAAAACGCGGATTTCCGCGCGCGCTGCATGGGCTGGACGGATTACGAAACCGCCCCCGCACAACAGGAGGCCAGGCATGGCTGACCGCCCCATCATCTTTTCCGCCCCTGCGGTCTGTGCCCTGCTGGACGGCAGGAAGGATCAGGACCGGCGCTTTCTCGAACTGAAGGGATACAAGGGGTTCCACCAATTCGGACCATCAGACACGCCCGGTTATGACTGGACGTTCCGCCGGTCAGATTGGGTCTGGGAAGATTACGAGCACGAAAGGCTTCTGAAGCTGTTGCCGGTCCAAGTTGGCGACCGGCTCTGGGTGAGGGAAGAGCTTAAGCGGGACGACAAGCTCTGGGGTTACAGCACCGATGGTTGCTCACTCTCTTGGCTTGCGCGGCGCGAACTTGCGCCCCGAGTGAGCGTTTGCGTGTCCGCCGCATTCATGCCCCGCATCGCCAGCCGCCTGACGCTTCTGGTCACTGACGTGCGGGTCCAGCGTTTGCAGGACATCAGCGCCGCAGACAGCATTGCAGAGGGCGTCCAGTGCGAGACGTGCGAGGCAATGCGGCAGAGCAACTGCAACGGGCGCGGCTGCTTTTCCAGCGTCGATGCATTCCACACCCTCTGGAACAGCCTGCACGGCCCCGAGGCATGGGACCGCAACGATTGGGTCGCCGCCTACACCTTCACCACCCACCGCTGCAACATCGGCCAGATGGAGCCCGCCCATGCTTGACACCAAAGACCTCACCGAAGCTCTGTTTGCGGAGCGCTTCATCGCCCACTGCCTGAAGCAATGCGGGTTCACCCACTTTGACGACGGCTCGCCCGTTGCCGACTACGCGGCCGAGACCGCCAAGAGCTATTTCAGCGACCCGCTCTACCGTGAGGAAGGCCCCGAGGCCTGCGCAGATTCCGACATGGACTATTGGGGGGAGGGATAACTATGGGCCCTGAAACGCAAAAGGCTCCTGAAGCGCTGACCTATGAACAAAAACTGGAGGCTATGTCTCTGCGGTTCTATCAGGGCATGACCTGGACGCCAAAGGCTGGGGATCATTACACCACCAGCCGCGCCGACCTTGAGCTCTATCAAGTCGTTTCGGTCGATGAGGGGGTTGTCAGGACACGATACTGCGACACCAGTAAGAGCGAAGAACTATCGTCTTGGCCGGTGGACGAGTTCACCGCAGCGGGCTTTGGGCCAAAGCGCGTATTCGTGCCGGATTTTGTTCTGAGCCAGCAGCCAGCATCGGAGATCACCGATGATCTGTCGAAAGACCATCTGGACGCGCTGCAAGAAGACCTGCGGCACTGTGCGTACAATGTGACGCCCGACGAGGCAAACCGCGCCATCAAAGCCCTGCGCGCCAAGAACGAGCGTTTGGAAAAGTCGCTACAATCTCTCTCCTCGACAAACCACCGGCAGGCGCTCTGCATCAATTTCACTGCCGGAGCCCTGGGGCCTGAATGTGCCGCCACCATCGACGGCCTGCCAAAGGCCGCAGGTCACGTCGCAAAGCTGCTTGCCGAAGCAGATGCGGATGCGGAGCGGCTGGCGGGGGCCCTGAGCGCTGAGCGCCAGTTCTGCCAGATGATCACCGATGAAGTCGGGATCGAGCCGCGCACGACGACATTCAATGTCCGGGCAATGCCGGAAGGCAAGATCGTGGCCGTTCGCACGCTGGCCGAGGTTGCCGCTGAGACGGAACAAGCCCTCACCGCCCACCGCGCCCGGGAAGAGGGGCAAGATGTCTGATACCTATTTAGACTGGTTTTTCCGGCAATCGCCGGAAAGGGAAATCGCAGCACTTCAGCATATCAGACGGTGTATTCGCCTCGGAGAATTAGATCGAACCACGCCGCGATGCCCAGAGGCGCTAGACCTGCGTCGCGAGATTGCCGCGTATCAGGAGCCCCGCCATGACCGCTGACACATCCCCCGAGGCCCGCGTCTACCTGATCGAGAAGCGCGGCCTGTATTACCGCCCCGAGGCGAAGGGCTACACCGGCGTCAAGGATCTTGCCGGGCGCTATTCTTTGGCCGAGGCCGCAGAGCGCATGCCGAACCGCGACAGCAAAAACCAAGACGGAGTTTCCTATATCCACGAGGATGACGCGCCGGACTTTTCGAGCGCGTGCTATCAGGATGTCAGGGAAGAGCATCTGACGAAGAAGCTGGCAGCCGCCGAGGCCCAGCTTGCCGCCGCTATGGAAGGGGCGGCAATTGAAGGGGATCGGCACAAAGATACAGGCCGAAACAAAATCCTGAACCACGCCGTTGATCAAATCGAGCGCGCAGTAAACCACCACGACCCAGAGACCGATGTTCCTATCATGCAAGGGGTTTGGGACATTTTGGATCAGGCGGCAGTGAAACTTGAGCGCCGCATCCTCGCCGCCCTCGAACCCAACCCCGCCGCGCTGGCCGAGCGTGATGAAAGCCCTGTCGCTGTCACGCTGACCTATCGCAACTGGCGCGGCGAAGTTTCGGATCGTGTCATCATCCCTCGCAAAGTCTGGTATGGATCAACCAAGTGGCACCCGGAACCGCAATGGCTCGTGACGGCATGGGACGCTGAGAAGAACGCCGATCGGGACTTCGCGCTGGCCGATTTCATGGGCCGCCCCGACGCCTTAGCCACCCGTGACGGCAAGATGCGGGCAAGGGGAATGATTAAGGCTGTGTTGCGGGTGAAAGCGCAAGCGGCAGTCTGTGCCGCATGGACCTCTCGTGGTCTCGGCGCACCTGTCGCCGAGGAGCAGCTCGAAGACGCGGCCGCTGCCATCGTCGAACTGGCGAAAAAGGAGGCCGGGGATGACTCACGAGCAGCACGAGCGCGCCCTTCGCATTCTGCACAACATGGCCGTTGAGAGAACGGGATGGGGAACATGAGCAAGCTTCCGTATTCGAACTCGAAGGCTGGCCAAAGCCGCGAGAAGGAGATCCGCGACACATTGCGGGGAGTCGGCGCCAGCGCCGTAGGGTTCATGGTCGATGACGAGTTGGGCCAGGTGATTTGCCAGTTCCGGCTTCACGGGCGCCACATAACTGTCCCCGTCAGTGTCCACGGTTACGAAGCGGCCTGGAAATCAGCGTTCCCTTGCGGTCCCCGAACTGACAAGCGCGATTGGAACCGCAAAGCAAGAGGCCAGGCCGAGATAGCGGTGTGGGGCGTCTTGGCCGACTGGATTAAGGCGCAGGCCGCAATGATCGCGTGTGGCTTCTTCGACGCAGATCGAGCCTTCCTCGCGCATCTTCACCTTGAAGACGGGCGATCGGTCGGGGAGGCCCTTACGGCGCCAGACAGTCCACTTAGACTTCCGCCACCTATTGGAGGCACCCCTGAAAACTAGATCGCCACAGGAATGAGAAGCTCTCGGGCGAGGCGTAGGTTTTGCCCGCCTTCTCCATATCTCTCACGGTTGAGGCTATGGCCGAAGAGGTCACGGCGCACCCGGTCATCGATGCCGGCTTCCAACATCCGATCCTCGAACGCATGGCGCAGCGAATACATGGTGTGAGCCTCGGTCTCCGCCAGACCATGCGCGCGCAAGAACTTGTTCACCGTGGCCGAGAGTGAGGCACTGTTTCGCTGGTAGCGCGGGAAGCCATCGGGGAACTCACGAAACGCCTCGAGGCTGACGCCCAGCAGAGGTATCTTCCGCTGCGCCGCCTTGCTCTTGAGCATGCGGCCGACTGGTTCGATCGAGATATGCGGAACATCTGCATCCAGCCTGATCTGATCGCGGGTGAGCCCCGCTCCTTCGCTGGGTCGGTACCCGGTGTTGATCATCCCTAGCAGAATGCCTCGTGCGTCGGGGTTCAGGCCAGCCAGCGCGCCCGGCTTGATCAGCTTAGACTCGATCCATCCGCGTGAGAAGGTCGGCCGCGTGCCGCTGCTGTGGTCTTTGATCGAGAGGTCGCTGAGCGGCAACGACAGCCCGAGGTGCCTCTTCTTGTTCACCACCTTCAAGATCGCGCAGACATGGATCAGATCCTTGTTCGCGCTGTTCGCGCTCAGACCCTCGTTGACCATCCGGTCGATCCACCATTGCCGGAAGTCCTGCATGTCGGTCGATGTGATCTCGGCGATCGGCTTGTCGCCAATGACGGCGATCAGGTTCTTCACCGCCTTGATCCGCGGGTTGCGCCAGCGCCGCGTTTGGTCCTCGCTCTTCTTCATCAGCGAGTCGCGCTCCAGCTTCCAATAGTCTTCGAGGGCCACAGAGACCGTCATCTCGGGCGGCGCAACGCCCCCTAGAAGCGCTCGGGCCTCTGGCATGTCCAACGTCCCGTCGCTGCGCTCGACCCGGGAAAGCCGGTCGAAAAGTTCTGCGCGGGGGAGCTTGGCAACCTTCGAGGCGGGCAGGTAGCGGAACCCACGGATCGCGGCCAAGTCCTTGGCGGCCTCGAACCTGGCTTTCGCGTCGGCGGTGTCCCCGTGCAGCTTCGCCTCCCAAGCCTCAAGCATCTCGTCCCAGATCGCGGGAGCTTTTCGCTTCGCCACATCCTCCAGATCGGTGTGCAACGAGATCCAGACGTACTCCCTTGGCTCGATCTCGGCATAGCGCCGAGGGACGCGACGCCGCAGGTGGAGGTGGCCATTTCGCTTGGTGAATCGCATGCCGCATCATTGCCTCCCTGCAACCCCGAGAGCAAGGCCGAAAGTGCAGCAAAAAGAGTTCGTTTTGTGCAGCAAAATTTGACGCCTTGCGTTGCGAGGCGTTTGCAATGCCCGAAAAAGCCCTTATAATGTTGGCCTATAGCGTATTTCTTGGGGTGGCGACTTGGCGGATGGGGTG
>NZ_JAFKOK010000021.1 GCF_017303295.1 Rhodobacter sp. NTK016B
GAGCCCCCTCGGCCCGGCGGGCTGCCGCCCGCACCCGCCCGGAGGGGACGCACGCGCCCCCTCCGGACCTCCCCCGTGGATATTTCTGGATCAAAGATAAGGGTAAAGGGCGCGTTAACGGCCCATCTTTAATCCGGAAGTATCCTTGGGGGTGAATTGGCCGCAGGCCAAGAGGGGGCAGACAGCCCCCTTTCTTCGTGTCCGCGGTGCACAACGCGAAAGACCCCGCCGAAGCGGGGCCTTCCGAAAACGATCGGGAAGCGCGTGGATCAGGCCGCGGCCTTGGCCAGCTCTTTCTTAACCGCGAGCATGCGGTCCGAAAGCTCGACATCCTTCGCCTTGGCGAGGAACGCGTCGAGGCCACCGCGGTGGTCGACCGAACGCAGGGCCGAGGCCGAGATACGCATCTTGAAGCTTTTGCCAAGGGTTTCCGACGCCAGGGTCACATCGACCAGGTTCGGCAGAAAGCGCCGTCTGGTCCTGTTGTTGGCGTGGCTCACATTGTTGCCCGACATCGGGCCCTTACCGGTCAGTTCGCAGCGGCGCGACATGGTGTCATCCTCGTCATTATCAGGCGGGCGCCGGGTTGCGAAAGCGGGGGCGCCGTCAACGTCAGAGGCCACTGCATGGCAGGGCCCGGAAACTCGTGGGGCGTATTAGGCGGAATTGGCACCCTCGTCAAGGGATTCGCGCAAACCGGGCAGCGCGGCGACCATCTCGCGGGCTGCGGCCGCTGCAGCGGTATCGCCCTGGGCCACCGCATCGGCCAGTTCGGCCATTTTCGCGCGCGCAGCCGGGCGGTCGAGACCGGCGAGAAGCGCCTGTTTTACCTCTTCATTGAACCAGTGGCGTGCCTGTTCGTCGCGGCGCGACTGCCAGAACCCGCTGTCCTTGCGCCATTCGGCCAGCTCGGTGATCTGCTGCCAGACGTTTTCGAGCCCTTCCTCGTTCAGCGCCGAGGCGGTCATCGCCTTGGGGAAACCCGGCGCGTCCTGCGGGCGTTTGCGCAGCAGTCTGAGCGCGCCCGCGTAATCGGCGCAGGTCCGGGTCGCGGTGGCTTTGAGGTCGCCGTCGGCCTTGTTGATCACGATCAGGTCGGCGGCTTCCATGATGCCGCGCTTGACGCCCTGCAATTCGTCCCCGCCTGCCGGGGCGAGCAGCAGCGCGAACACGTCGCTGAGCTCGGCGACCACGGTTTCCGACTGGCCCACGCCCACGGTTTCGATCAGCACCACGTCAAAGCCCGCGGCCTCGCACAGGGCCACGGCCTCACGCGTGCGCCGCGCGACGCCGCCCAGATGCGACTGGCTGGGCGAGGGGCGGATGAAGGCGTTGGGGTTGCGCGACAGGCGCTCCATCCGTGTCTTGTCGCCCAGAATCGAGCCGCCGGTGCGTGCGCTCGACGGGTCGACGGCGAGGACGGCGATCTTCAGCCCCTTGTCGGCCAGCAGCGTGCCGAAGCTTTCGATGAAAGTGGATTTGCCGACGCCCGGCGTGCCCGAGAGACCGATTCGCAGCGCTTGACGGCCATGGCCGGCCAGTTCCGTCAGCAGCGCGGTGGCTTGCTCGCGGTGATCGGGGCGGGTCGATTCGACCAGCGTGATCGCGCGGGCAAGGGCACGGCGGTCGGTGGCTAGGATGCGCGCGGCGAGGTCGGAAGGGGGGCTGTCGCTCATACCCCTTCCTTGCCCGCTGGGGCGGGCTCTGTCCAGAGTGCAGACAGGGGGCCGAAGCCCCCTGTATGCATCGTTACTGTCGTGCCGGGATCAGGCGGCGGCGGTGCGGCGCTGGCGGCTGGTGACGAGAGCGGCGAACACAGTGATCGCGGCGATCTGGGCCGAGATCACGGCAGGCCAGATCAGCGGGAACTGCGCGTCGAGATATTTCTGCGGCCCGAACGAGGCGAGCGCGGCGAGGGCGGCCAGCGCGGCAAGCACGCGCCCGGCGCGGCTGTCCAGAGGCCCGAGGATCATCGCGGCGACGGCGGCGGCCACGGCGGCGCCCAGAAATGGCCCCATGCCGAAGAGCGGGATCGTCGCGGGCGGATGCGGCGCCACGCCTGCATAGAGCGATCCCAGCATGATCACCTGCAGGATCACGAGGGCGGCGAGCGCGGCATAGGCTTGGCGATGGGTCTGGTTCATGGGAGCCTCCTTTGGCGTAATTGTATGTACGGTTGCTAATATCCGTAATTGTGGTTACGGATTCTGTCAACGGTTTTCCGGAGGGGTTCATGCGCGACGAGACACGCGAGGCGCGGCAGGCGCAGATCGAGGCGGCAGCCTATGCCGTGTTGGAAGAAAAAGGGTATGCCGGGGCGTCGATGCTGGCCATTGCGCGGCGGGCGAAAGCGTCGAACGAGACGCTTTACAATTGGTACGGTGACAAGACAGGCCTGTTCCACGCGCTGGTGCGGCGCAATGCGGACGAGGTGCGCGCCATGCTGGGGGCGCAGATAGCCGGTGGCGGCGATGCGCTGGCGACGCTGGGGCGCGTGGGACCTGCCTTGCTGGCAGTCCTGACAGGCGAGCGGGCCGTGGCGCTGAACCGGGCGGCGGCGGCGGACCCGACCGGCGAGCTGGGGCGCGCCATCGGTCAGGAGGGACGCGAGACGATAGCCCCGCTGATCGGACAATTGCTGGAGCAGGCGCGGGCGCAGGGGGCGCTGGCTTTCGGCGATCTCGAGGCCGTGCGCGAGGTCTATCTGGGGCTTCTGGTGGGGGACACGCAGATCCGCCGGGTGATCGGGCGCATGGAGGCGCCGGACGAGGCCGCGCGCACCGCGCGCGGGCGGCTGGCACTGGACCTGCTGGGGCGGCTCTACGCGCCGGGGAAGCGGGTGCTGGCCGGGGATCGGTAGGGCAGGGGCCCAAGGCCCCCGCCCAAGCGCTTAATGGTCGTGGCCGTTCATCGCCGCGCCTTCGGGCATCTGGCCGGGCATCCGTTCGTTGTCGACGGTCACCGGGAAGGTGCTTTCGCTGCCATCGGCGAAGATCAGCGTCAGGTCGAAGGTCTCGCCCTGCTCAAGCGGGCTGTTCAGGCCCATCAGCATGACATGGTCGCCGCCGCGCTGAAGCACCAGCTCGCCATCGGCGGGCAGCGGAAAGCCCTCTTCGACATGGATCATGCGGGCGACGCCGTTCTCGCCGATCTCATGCGTGTGCAGTTCGGTGCGCTGGGCCACGTCACTGCGCGCGCCGGTGATGTGGCAGTCTTCGGTGCCGTGGTTGTGCAGCACCATGAAGGCCGCGCCCGATTGCGACATTGAGGTCGAGAAGCGGGCATAGGCGTCATGCGCCCCGAAGCCGTCGCAGGCGAGGGCGGGCATGGCGAAAAGGGCCGCGGTGGCGGCAAGCGGAAGGATGCGGATCATTGGCTTGTCCTGTCTTGAAAGGGTCTGAAACGAAGGGGTCAGACCGGGACAGGGGGCGCGCGGGAATGGCGGTGAACCGGCGCTTCGGGCGCGGGCATGGGGATGTCGCGGCGCACATAGGTCACGGGCGTCAGCGTGCCCGTCAGGACCGGCAGCGGCGTCGTGGTTTCGGTCAGCGCGGCCAGCGCGGGCGTGCATTCGGGGCACAGGATGCGCTTGTCGTCGACCGGGTTGCCATTGGCGTCCAGCGTGATCGTCGTGGCACCGAAACCCGTGCAGATGACGATCTGTCCGGCGCCGCGCATCTGGTAATGCGCCGAGGCCATCGCCACCGATCCGGTGACGAAGCCCAGCACAAGGCCGATCAGAAGAAGGCTGCGGATCAGGGCGCGCATGGGGGATGTATAAGCGGCAGCGGGCGGGTCGGCTAGTGCGACCAAACGCGCGGGATCAGCGCCTTGATGCGGCCTGCATGGCCTTCGGGCGCGGCGCAGGCATCGGCACTCAGGGCGCGCGCGGCGTCGAGCAAGGCCTCGGGCGCTTCCAGCCGGTCGACAAGGCCCCAGGCCAGCGCCTCGGGTGCCTCGACCCGGGCGCCCGCCATCAGGATCAGCCGCGCGCGGCCCGGCCCGATCAGCGCGGCCATGCGCGCGGGGTCCGAGGGCTGGGGCAGAAAGCCCAGCTTCATCACCGGGTAGAAGAACTTGGCCGTGGGCACCGCAAGCCGGATGTCGCAGGCCAGCGCCATGCCGAAAGCGCCGCCCGCCAACGTTCCGTTGAGCGCGGCAATGGTCAGGCAGGGCAGCGCGGCAATCGTGCCCGACAGCTCTTCCCAGACCGGATCGGTGGCAAGACCGGCGCGCGCCTCGTCCAGATCGGCCCCGGCCGAGAACACCTTGCCCGTGCCGGTCAGGATGACGGCTTTCTGCGTTTTTCCGGCGTCGCGCAGATGGCCGATCAGGTCGAGCATCATCGCGCGCGTCAGGGAATTGGCCTTGTCGGGCCGGTCGAGCGACAGGATCGTCAGCGCGCCATCATCCTCGCGCCGGATCATCGGGCAAGCCCGATGCGGTTGCGCACGCTTTCGTCGCGCAGGGACACTTCGGCGCCAAGGAAATCGTCAGCGTCGGGCGTGCACATCCACAACAGCGCTTCGGCGGGCCATTCGGGCGGGATATGCGTCTCCCAGTCGATCTGGCTGACCGCGTTGACGCCCGAATCGCGGATCGCGCGCTGCATGTCGGTGGCGACGGTGCCGGGTGACAGCGACAGCACGCGGACACGGTCGCCTGCCTCAAGATGTGCGGCCCGCGTCAGCATCATCGCGCCCGCTTTCGACGCGCAATACCCGCTCCAGCCTTCAAGCGGGTTATAGGCCGCGCCCGACCCCACGGTCAGGATCGTGCCCGCGCCCTCGGCTTGCATCACCGGCAGGGCGGCCCACATGCCGTGGAACACGCCCTTCAGGTTGACGTCGATCTGCTGGCCCCATTCCGCCGGGTCCGCTCCGGCCATCAGCGCGATCGGGTCGATCGTACCGGCATTGTTGATCAGCACATCAAGCCGCCCATGGTCGCGCACCATATGCTCGACCGCGTCCTTGACCTGACCGGCATCGGCGACGTTGCAGGTCAGTTGCGTGGCGCCGGTTTCCTGAGCGACCGCCTTCAGCCCGGCCGAGGGGCGGCCAGCCAGCCCGAGGATCGCCCCGGCCCGGGCGAAACGCCGCGCGGCGGCAGCGCCGATGCCACGGCTGGCGCCGGTGATCAGCACCACCTTGCCGCGGAGCTGAGCGTCGCGGTCGGTCGTGTCGGTCATGTCGGATCTCCCTGTGCAGGTCCTGCATCGTCCGAACTTAGGTAACGCGCAGTTTTACGCCTGACCATCCCCGGAGGGTGGCTTTTCGCTTGACCATCCGGGGCCGGACGCCAGAATCCGGGCAATTCGCCGCGAGGCCAAAGGGAGTTTTTCAACCATGCAAACCGTTTCCAAACCGATGCGGGCCGTTGCGCGCGGGGCCATGGCGCCCGCGCTGGTCGCGACCATCGCTCTGTGCGGGCCGGCGGTAGCCCAGTCGATGAGCGCGAGCGAGGCCTGGGACGGTCTGCAGACGCTGGCGGGCGAGGCCGGGCTGTCGATCAGCACCACCGGCGTGAACGAAGCAGGCGGCGTCGTGACGCTGTCGGGCGTGCGGATCTTTCCGACCAACGACCCCAACGAGGTGGTCGTCAGCATGGATCAGATGCGCATCGAGGCGCGCGGCGATCAGGTCGCGCTGATCCCCGCACCCACCGTCTCGGTCGCGGTGCAGACCGGGCGCGGCGTTACACGCGAATTCGAAGTCACGCATTCGGGCGAGATCGTCGGTATGGTGGATGACGAAAACGCCGTGCTGGACATGGATTTCGCCAGCCTCGCCGCACGGATGCTGCCCACGCTCAGCGCCAAGGGCGCGCCGATGCCGGGCCGTTTCGCGATGGATTTCGACGCGTTCGACGCCTCGCTGCGGGCCACCAGCGAAGGCTCGCTCGATTTCAGTCTCGGCGCCGACAGCGTGACCTATGACATCGAATACGTCGATCCGTCGCGCAGTAACGGCGCAACGGTCACGCAGACGGGCACCATGGACGCACCGCGCATCACCTTTGCCGGCACCGAGTTGGACATGCTCTCGGACGAGCCGGGCATGATGGCGCGGGCGTTCGACGCGGGCTTCTCGGCGGTGCTGGACTTCACGACCGCCGGGTCCGAGCAGAGCTCGAGCCAGACGCTGGACGATGTGCCGCTGCTGATGAACACGCAAGGCGCGCAGAGCACGATGCGGATCGCCGCACTGGACGGACGGGTGGATCTGACCGGCTCTGCCGGCAGCGCCGAGATTTCGGGCAGCTATGGCCCGATGCAGGGCGCCGCCACCTTTGGCGGTGCCGATGTCGCCTTCGGCTTCCCGCTGATCGTGACGCCGGATGATCAGCAATTCCGCTACATGTTCGCGCTCAACGATATCGAGATCTCGCAGGACTTGCTGACGATGATGGGCGCGGGTTCGTTCGCGGGCGATAGCCTGTCGGTGGTGCTCGATCTGGGCGCGATGGGGCGCCTGACGCAGGAACTGGGTCCGGAATGGGCCGACTCCGACGTGCCGCCGCTGGATATCAGCAGCGTCAGTCTTGATGATCTGCGACTTGCCGTGGGCGACAGCGTGCTGACCGGCTCGGGCGCGGTCGAGCTGATCGGCGGGCTGATGGCGCAGATGGGACGGCCGATGCCCGAGGCGAACGGCGATTTCACCTTCGATCTGGTGGGCGGCGAGCGACTGCTGACCCGCCTGCAGGCGATGGGCGTCATCCCGCAGGATCAGCTTTTCGTCGTGCGCATGATGATGAACGGCTTCGCGCGTTCGGTGGGCGAGGATCACCTGCGCTCGGACGTGGCGATCCGCCCCGGCGCTCAGATCACCGTGAATGGCGCGCCGCTGCCGTTCTGATCACCGCTTCAAGACTTTCGACGGCGCGCGGGCAGGTCCCCGCGCGCCGTTTGCGTATCGATCCCGCCAACAAGCCCCTTGATCGGTCTGCGCGGCGGTGCTACCTGCCCCGTCATGTTCACGCAATCGACCCTCAAGCGCACCATTATGACCACCGCTCCGGCGGGGGTGCTTCGGGTGTGCGCGGTCGACAGATCGAACTGACATTCCCGACAAGCCCCGCCGGAAACCGGACGGGGCGCGCAGGGAAAGAGCGGTCTCGTCCTTCGTAACAGGAAGACGATGATGACCGACCTTCTCGATCCCCTTGCTTCGTTGCAGCCCGCTCAAGAGGCGCCCGCGCCATCCGCCGCGCGGCCTCAGATCAACCGCCGCCTGCCCGCGCATCCCGTCGTCGCCATCGTCGGCGCGACCGGGGCAGTGGGCATCGAGCTGATCGAAAGCCTGACCGCGCGCGATTTCCCGGTAGCGCGGCTGAAGCTGCTGGCCTCGGCCCGCTCGGCGGGGATCCGGCTGCCGTTCCGGGGCCGCGAGATCGTCGTCGAAGAACTGACCGAGGACAGTTTCGAGGGCGTCGATGTCGCGTTCTTCTCGGCGGGCGCGACGATCTCGCGCCGGTTCGCGCCGCTGGCGGTGAAGGCGGGCGCAGTGGTGGTCGACAATTCCTCGGCCTACCGGATGGACCCCGCCGTGCCGCTGGTCGTGCCCGAAGTGAACGCCCCCGCGATGGCGGCGCATGAGGGCGTCATTGCCAATCCCAATTGCGTGGCGGCGATCCTGACCGTGGCGCTGGCGCCGCTGGCGCAGGCGGCGCGGATCCGGCGGCTGAACGTCGCGACCTATCAGGCGGCCTCGGGCGCCGGGGCGGCGGCGATGGAGGAACTGCGCGCGGCGACCGGCGCCTATCTGGAAGGCCAGCCCTTCGAGCCCAAGGTGCTGCCCTATCCCTATGCGTTCAACTTCTTCAGCCATAACGCGGCGGTCGATCCCGAGAGCGGCTATAACGGCGAGGAACAGAAGGTCGTGGCCGAAACCCGGCGGATCATGGGGCGCCCGGATCTGCCGGTGGGGATCACCTGTATCCGCGTGCCGGTGCTGCGCGCGCATGGCATGGCGGTGAGTGTCGAGTTCGATCGTCCCATCTCTCTCGAAGAAGCGCGCCAGCTTATCGGCGTGGCACCGGGGCTGCGGCTGGTCGACGACCGCGTCGGCAACCACTTCCCAATGCCGGTCGAGGCCACCGGGCAAGAGGCCGTTCTGGTCGGCCGGCTGCGCGAGGATCTGGGCGATCCCTCGGGGCGGACGCTGGCGTTGTTTGTCGTGGGCGACCAGCTGCTCAAAGGGGCTGCGCTGAACGCGGTGCAGATCGCCGAGACCCTGTTGCCGCGCTGACTGCACCGGGGGCCGGTGCGTGCAAGCACGCACCCTACAGCGGGGTGACCAGACCGACTGTCGCCGCGTCGTGCCGAACGGGGAAACGCGCTGGACCTGCAAGCGAAGCCAGCCATCCCGTGCGGGCTTGTAGGGTGCGTGCTTGCACGCACCGCCCCCGGTAACGAAAAAGGGCCCCGGCAGCGATGCCGGGGCCCTTTCCTTTCCCTGAGCGGAACGACCGATTACTCGGAATCGTCCTTGCTCTCGGTGATTTCTTCGCCGGTTTCCTGATCGACCATCTTCATCGCCAGACGCACCTTGCCGCGATCGTCGAAGCCCAGAAGCTTGACCTTCACTTCCTGACCTTCCTTCAGCATGTCCGACGGATGGTTCAGGCGCTTGTTGGCGATCTGCGACACATGGACAAGGCCGTCCCGCTTGCCGAAGAAGTTCACGAAGGCGCCGAAATCGACGATCTTCACCACGGTGCCGGTGTAGATCTTGCCCGCTTCCGGCTCGGCCACGATCGAATAGATCATGTCGTGGGCCTTCTTGATGGCCTCGGCATCCGACGAGGCGATCTTGATCACGCCGTCATCGTTGATGTCGACCTTGGCGCCCGAGGTTTCGACGATCTCACGGATGACCTTGCCGCCCGACCCGATCACTTCACGGATCTTGTCGGTGGGGATGGTCATCGTTTCGATCTTCGGCGCGTACTGGCTGAAGCCCGATGGGGCCGACAGGGATTTGCCCATCTCGCCGAGGATGTGCATCCGGCCGTCCTTGGCTTGCGCCAGGGCCTGCTCCATGATCTCGAAGGTGATCCCCGAAACCTTGATGTCCATCTGCAGCGAGGTGATGCCCGATTCCGTGCCCGCGACCTTGAAGTCCATGTCGCCGAGGTGATCCTCGTCGCCGAGGATGTCGGTCAGCACCGCGAAACGGCCGTCGTCTTCCAGGATCAGGCCCATCGCCACGCCGGCGACCGGCGCTTTCAGCGGCACGCCCGCATCCATCATCGACAGCGAACCGCCGCAGACGGTGGCCATCGAGGACGAGCCGTTCGACTCGGTGATCTCGGACACCATGCGGATCGTGTAGGGGAAGTCGGTCGCGGCGGGCAGGACGGCCTGCAGCGCGCGCCACGCGAGTTTCCCGTGGCCGATCTCGCGGCGGCCCGGCGAGCCCATACGGCCCACTTCGCCGACCGAATACGGCGGGAAGTTGTAGTGCAGCAGGAAGTTCGACTTGTAGGTACCGGTCAGGGCATCCACGAACTGCTCATCGTCGCCGGTGCCCAGCGTCGCCACGCAGAGCGACTGCGTTTCGCCCCGGGTGAACAGCGCCGAACCGTGGGTCCGCGGCAGGACCGAGGTTTCCGACACGATCGGACGGATATCGGTGGTCGAGCGGCCATCGATACGCGGGGCGCCGTTGATCACGTCGCCACGCAGGATCGACGCTTCCAGCTTCTTCATCGCGGTGTCGAGTTGCGGATCGGCCAGCTCGTCTTCGGACAGCTGCGCCTTGATGGCGGCGCGGGCTTCCGAGATCGCGTTGACGCGCTGTTGCTTGTCCTTGATCCCGAAGGCGGCGCGCATCTGCGTTTCGCCCAGATCCTTGATGCGGGACAGGATGGCCGCGTAATCGGGCGCTTCGAAGTCGAAGGGCTCTTTCGCGCATTCCTCGGCGAAGTCGATGATCAGGCCGATCACCGGCTGATAGCTTTCATGCGCGAATTTCACCGCGCCCAGCATCTCGGCTTCCGACAGCTCGTAGGCTTCGGATTCGACCATCATCACCGCGTCGGCGGTGCCGGCCACGACCAGATCGAGGCGCTGCTCGGGATTCTCGCGCAGCTTGACCATGTCGTCGCATTCGGGGTTCAGCACATAGTCGCCATCGACGAAGCCCACGCGCGCGGCGGCGATCGGGCCCATGAAGGGCACGCCCGAGATCGTCAGCGCGGCCGAGGCGGCGATCATCGCGACGATGTCGGGTTCGTTCACCAGGTCATGCGACAGCACGGTGGTGACGACCAGCACTTCGTGCTTGAAGCCTTCGACGAAGAGCGGACGGATCGGACGGTCGATCAGGCGCGAGGTCAGCGTCTCTTTTTCCGAGGGACGGCCTTCACGCTTGAAGAAGCCGCCGGGGATCTTGCCGGCGGCATAGGTGCGTTCCTGATAATGGACGGTCAGCGGGAAGAAATCCTGACCCGGCTTCGGCGCCTTGGCGAAGGTCACGTTGGCCATGACCGAGGTCTCGCCCAGCGTGGCGATGACCGAGCCGTCAGCCTGACGGGCAACACGCCCGGTTTCCAGCGTGAGCGTTTCTTGGCCCCACTGGATCGATTTCTTGGTGATATTGAACATTCAGTTTCCTCAAGGGAGCAAACCCGCCCCTGCGGGGCTCCCGTTTCTATGGCGGCCCCATTGCCGCCGACCCCTATCTCTCTGCATCACGCCGGGGTCGATGCGTCACGTCACAGATGGCGGGGCCATACAGGAAAACGGCGATCTTGGAAAGCCGTCGCGTGCGATAGGGTGTCGCAAGAGCGGCCCCGGCTTCACCATAGCCGTTGATTGGCGCGGGGCGCCGAGTTAGCCTTTTGCGGCTGGCCCCGGGGTGATGGCGTCACCCCCTCGACCGGGCCGGCGCTCATCGTTCCGATGAGGGATTGTCCTGCACGCCCGGATGAGACGCCGGGCGCCTCTCATCGCGTCCGGTCCTTTGACGAGGATGACCCGATGACGCCGATAGCTCCGCCTTCCATGGCCCGGCGACCCGAAGCCTTCACCTGCCATAACGGCGACAAGGTGGCCCTGCCGTTCAGCGACAGCGAATATGCCCGCCGCCTTTCCGGCCTGCGGGCGATCATGGTCCGGATGGACCTGCCCGCCGTGCTGCTGACCTCGATGCACAACATCGCCTATTACTCGGGCTTTCTGTATTGCAGCTTCGGTCGGCCCTATGGGCTGGTCGTCACGCAGCAGGCCTGCACGCTGGTCAGCGCCAATATCGACGGCGGCCAGCCGTGGCGGCGAAGTCATTGCGACAACGTGATCTATACCGACTGGCAGCGCGATAATTACTGGCGCGCGGTGGGGGCCCTGACCGGCGCCACAAGGCGGCTGGGGATCGAGCGCGATCACCTCACGCTCAGCGCGCGCGAGACGCTCGACACGATGCTGGACGCGCCGGACCTGATCGACGTGGCACCCGCGACGATGGCCGCGCGCATGGTGAAATCGCCCGGCGAGATCGCGCTGATCCGCGAGGGTGCGCGCATCGCCGATCTGGGCGGCGCGGCGATCCGCGCCGCGATTGCCGAGGGCGTGCGCGAGATCGATGTGGCCATGGCGGGACGCGACGCGATGGAGCTTGAAATCGCCCGCGCCCATCCCGGCAGCGAGCTGCGCGACAGCTGGGTGTGGTTCCAGTCAGGGCTGAACACCGACGGCGCGCATAACCCGGTGACGACACGGGTCCTGCGGCGCGGGGATCTGCTGAGCCTGAACGCCTTTCCGATGATCTCGGGCTATTACACCGCGCTGGAGCGCACGCTGTTTCTGGGCGAGCCGGATACCGATACCCTTCGGCTGTGGCGCGCGAATGTGGCCGCGCATGAACTGGGCCTGTCGCTGATTCGACCGGGAGTTTCGTGTTCGGCCATCTGCGACGAACTCAACCGGTTCTTCGCCGATGAGGGGCTCTTGCAATACCGCTCGTTCGGCTACGGCCATTCCTTTGGCATCCTGAGCCATTACTATGGGCGCGAGGCCGGGCTGGAATTGCGCGAGGATGTCGACACGGTGCTGGAACCCGGCATGGTCGTGTCGATGGAGCCGATGCTCTGGCTGCCCGAGGGCACGCCCGGCGCGGGCGGCTACCGCGAGCACGACATTCTGGTCGTGCACAGCGCGGGGGCCGAGAACATCACCGGCTTCCCCTATGGCCCTGAGGCCAACGTCATCGCCTGAGCGCGGCAGGGACGGGGCGGGGCTGATGCCGCCCTGCGCCCCGTCCCAACCGGGCGCTTTATCCGTTGCGCGACTTGCCCTAGCCTACGCCCGACAGGGCAGGAGAGAGACGAATGAGCGATACCGATACCCTCGCCGACAAGCTGGCGATCCGGGAGCTGGTCGATCAGTGGATCATCGCCAGTGACAGCGGGCTGTGGGACCTTTTCGCCGAGGTCTGGCACGACGACGGCGTGATGGCGGCGACGTGGTTTCAGGCCTCGGGCGCGGATTTTCTGGCCGCGCGGCGCAAGGGCTTTGAAAACGGCGTCTCGATCATCCACGCCAATCTGGGCCATATCAGCACTATTCGTGGTGCGCGGGCCATCGCGCAGACAAAGATGACCATAAGCCAGCGCGCCGAGGTGCATGGCGTGATGGTCGATGTCACCGCGACGGGGCGGTTCTATGACTTCCTCGAAAAGCGGGCGGGGAATTGGGGTTTCGTGCGCCGTCAGCCGATCTACGAGAAGGATCGCATGGACCCGGTCGAACCCGGCGCCTCGGTCACGCTGGACGCTGCGCTGCTGGCGCGGTTCCCGGTGGGCTACCGGCATCTGGGCTACCTGCAAACTCAGGCCGGTTTCAAGGTCAAGGAGAAGGGCATGCCGGGCCTGACGGGCCCCGAGGTCGAGCGACTCTATGCGCAGGGTGATGCTTGGTTGTCAGGTGCCGAGCCTGCCGGACTGGTCGAGTAAAGTGGCCTCAGCGCGCGAGCACGTCGCGCGGCAGGGTCAGCCGGTGCGTGAGCCGGTCGCCGTCGCGCGTCGTCTCGATCCGGCCCGAAAGCTGCGCGCTGACCGTCATCGCCAGCAGTTTCGAGCCGAAGCCATGATGCCGCGGCGCCGGGATGTCGCCTTCGGTCGTGTCGTCGGGCAGGTTCTGTTCGACCCAGTCGATGACGATATCCGCGCCCTCGGCGTGCCATGTCACCTTGAGCAGACCGTTCGGCGCGCGGTATGACAGCGCGCCGTATTTCGCGGCATTCGTCGTCAGTTCGTGCAGCGCCAGCGTCATCGCGTTCGAGGATTTCGGCCCCAGCATCAGCTCGGGGCCGGACAGCACGATCCGCTCGGGCCCGCTGGCATGGGGCGACAGCAGCGTGTCGAGCAGCGTCGCAAGATCCGTGCCTTGCTCGGCCGGGCGGTCGGCATGGATGGCCGGGGCGATCAGGTCATGCGCGCGCGACAGCGACAGAAGGCGCTGGTGCAGGTCGGCGGGGGATTCGCCCTGCGACTGGCTCATGCGGACAATGCCGGTGACGACCGAGAACAGGTTCTTCACGCGGTGGTTCAGCTCGTCGATCAGCAACTGGCGTTCGTCCAGCGAATGGCGCAGCGCGATCTCGGTCTCGACGATGGCGGCAAGGTCGCGCAGATCGGCGAGTTGTTGCTCGGTCCAGTAATGCGGCTGGGTGTCGATCGCGCAGAACGATCCCAGCACCGCGCCATCGGGCGCATGAACCGGCACGCCAAGATAGGCGATCACGTCCAGATCCCCGACCGCGCCATTCGCTCTCAAGAGCGGATGCGTGCGCGCGTCATCGACGGCAAGGGCGCTGTCCACCGAGATGACATATTGGCAAAAGCTGTGGCTGAGCGGCGTTTCCGTCAGGCGTTCGTCCAGCCCGGTGGCGGATTTGAAGAATTGCCGGCTTGAATCGACCAGCGACAGAAGCGAAATCGGAACGCCCAGAAGGCGGCTGGCAAGGCGCGAGGCACGGTCGAAGACGTCCTCGGGCAGGCTGTCCATCAGGCCGCTATTGGCCAGCGATGTCAGGCGCTCTTCATCGGCAAGCGCGGCGTCGTGCTCGGAGCCCACCGAGGCGGGAAACTTGTGCTGCGCCGAAATAATGCGGTCGGACGTGGTCATGGAGCTTGGTCTAGCAGGCGCGGCAACCGGCGAAAAGAGACGGCACAACGGCCATGCTGGAAAGAGACGATGAAACATGCCGAAACGGGCGGAAAGGGGCAATCATTCTCGCCGAAGGGCGCCCGGTCAAGCCACACGCTCAACCCAGATGGATCGTCGCCTCGGGGTAGCGCAGGCGCGGCACGCTGCGGGTGGCCAGGAAAAAGCCCAGCGTCAGCGGCCCGACGCGGCCAAGGAACATGACGAGGATGATCACCGCCCGTCCGAAATCGTTGATCTCGCCGGTAAAGCCGCGCGACAGGCCGACCGTACCGAAGGCCGATGCGACCTCGAACGCGATGTCGAGGAAATGCCCGTCATGCGAGGCCGTCATCAGGAACACGGCGGTAAAGATTACCAGCACCGAAATCGCCGTCAGCGCCATGACCTTGAGCACCTGTTCCAGCCCGATCGAGCGGCCAAAGGCGTGAAGCTGGGTTTGGCGGCGGAAGAAGGCGATGGTGGCCAGAAGCATGACCACGAAGGTCGTGACCTTGATCCCGCCCGCGGTCGAGGCCGGGCCGCCGCCCACCAGCATCAGCGAGATGAACAGCATCGACGTGCTGTCATGGATCGCGCCAATATCGGTGGTGTTGAAGCCCGCCGTCCGCGTGGTGACGCCCTGAAACCAGCTGACCACCAGCTTTGCGGCCACGCTGTCGAACTGGCCCAGCGTGCCGGGATTGTTCCATTCCAGCACCGCGAAACAGGCGACCGACCACGGGATCAGGATGCCGGTGCCCAGCAGCATGACCTTGGTATGCAACGTCCATGCGCGGGCCGGACGCGGACCCAACACGTCTTGCAGCACCACATAGCCGATGCCGCCGATGATGAAGAGTGCGGGGATGAAGAGGTTGACCACAGGGTCGGTGGCATAGCCGACCAGACCATCGGCGAACGTCGAGAATCCGGCATTGTTGAAGGCCGAGATCGAGTGGAACAGCGCCGCCCATGCGCCCTCCAGAAGCCCCAGCCGCGGCACGAAGGTCAGCGACAGAAACAGCGCACCGGCCAGTTCGCAGACCACGACGACGCGCAGGATAACCGCGACCAGCCGTGTCAGGTGATGCATGGTGTTGTGGTTGAGATCCTCGCGCAGAAAGACCTGCCCGGTAATGCCCAACGGCATCCCCAGCGCGGCCAGAACCAGCACCGCGAAGGTCATCAGCCCCAGCCCGCCCAGCTGGATCAGCGCCATGATCACCGCCTGTCCGAACCAAGTCATCGTGGTGCCCACGTCGAACACGACCAGCCCGGTCACGGTGACGGCCGAGGTGGCGGTGAAAATCGCGTCCTCCCACGAGATCGGCGCATTGCGCGAGATGGGCAGCATCAGCAGCGCCGCGCCGACGGCGATCAACAGCGCATAGAGCAGCGCAAGGATCAGCGGCGGCGGGAAGCGGCCCAGCCACAGCGTCACCGCCCGCCACATCCGCCGTGTTTGCGGGCCATGCAGCCGACACCAGAGGGCGCGCAGGGGGCCGGGGCGGCGCGCCTGCTCGCCATCGCGCCCGCTAGAATTGCTGGATTTCACAGCGAATCCCCGAACTTGCGCAAATCATGCCGCTTGCCCAGCACGATCAGCTTGTCGTCGGTTTCCAGAAGCGAATCCTCGGCCGCGTGGCGGAATTCCGAGCCGCGCATCACCCCCAGAAGCCGCAGGTCATAGGTCGTGCCCAGACCCAGCGCGGTCATGTGGCGCCCGGCCAGATGCTCGGGGACGACGATATTCACCACGCTATAGCCATTGCCGAGGCTTACGTAATCCTGCAGCGCCGGGTTGTTGAGCATCTGGGCGATATGGCGGCCCATCTCCTGTTCGGGCTGAATGACGCGGTCGACGCCCAGCTTGGACAGGATGCGGTGATGGGCCTTGTTCGCGGCCTTGACCCAGATTTCGCTCAGGCCCATCAGCTTGAGGTTCATCACCGTCAGGATGCTGGATTCCAGATCGTCGCCGATCGCCACCAGCGCCACGTCGTAGCGGTCGATCCCCGCCTCGCGCAGCGCACCCTCGTCGGTGGTGTCAAGAATCACCGCGCTCGACAGCGTGGCGGTCATCTGGCTGACCCTTCGATCATCGAGGTCGAGCCCGATCACCCGGTTGCCGAACCGTGTCAGTTCGGTAGCCACCGTGCTGCCGAAAGCGCCCAGTCCGATCACGGCGAAACTGCGTGTTCCCCCGGCCATGTGTTCTCTCCGTTGCGGAAACGAGGCGCACGCTGCGCCGCAGAAGCCCGCGTGTCAAGTCGCGTGTCAAGTCCGGGATTAGAGCGGGCCACAAACGAAAACGCCCGCCGGAGGGCGGGCGTTCGGTCGTTCGGTCGGGGGCTCAGCGGCGGATGCCGAGGCGGCCGATCAGGTCCTGGTAACGAGCGACCTCTTTCGCCTTGAGGTAGTCCAGCAGCTTGCGGCGCTGGGCCACGAGCATCAGAAGGCCACGACGCGAGTGGTTGTCCTTCTTGTGGGTCTTGAAGTGCTCGGTCAGGGTGGTGATGCGCGAGGTCAGGATGGCAACTTGCACTTCGGGCGAACCGGTGTCGCCTTCCTTGGTGCCGAATTCCTTGATCAGACGCTGTTTTTCTTCGACGGTAATCGACATCGGGGTCTCCTGTGTCAAAAGGTTAAGGCGCAGGCCGGGATGTCGTCCAGCACAGGCCCATGGAGGCTCCTGACCCCGGAAGCGGGGCGAGGATGCGCGCATATAGGCGATTGCCGGTCAGAGCGCAAACGGATTCCACGTTTGGGCCGCGTCGGGGCGCGGCGGCGCCGATGCCGGCGCGGCGTTAACCAGCTTCTCAGTTTTCCGATGCGTCCGTCCCGAAAATCGCGTTTTGTTCAGCGTTCCCGGTTTGACTGCACCCTGTCGGGTGTCGGCGGTGGTGTAAGGGGTGTGCGATGTGGATGCTGTTGGGATTGCTGGGCGTCGCGGTTGCCGCGGGCGTGACCGACATGATGGTGCGTCCAGCGGACTTGGACGAAACCGATCCCGATGCCGATGCTGGCCCCGATGATGCCGCGACGGCACCGGAAGGGCAGGGCGATCTGCTGCTCTCAGCGCTGGAGGATGACGTCGGCGATTTTCCCATGGACGATCCGTTCACGGATGAGACCGGCGGCGCCCCGGCCGGTCCCGATGCGGCTGGCGGGCAGGCGGATCCCGGCACCTCGGAAGGATTCTCCGGTCCTGGCGCCGAAGGGGAATTCATCAGTTCCGACGACCCGCCGATCCCCCCCGCCGGCGCCTATCTCCCGCTCGGCGACGAGGGTGAAACCGTCACCGGGGGCGACGGGCAGGACACGATCCTTGGCGGCGCGGGCGACGACTGGCTGGACGGGTTGGGCGATGATGACACGCTCGACGGCGGCGCGGGGGCCGATACGCTTCTGGGCGGCGGCGGTGACGACACGCTGACCGGCGATGACGGTGCGGATGATCTGCGCGGCGAGGGGGGCGACGATATCCTCGACGGCGGATCGGGCGCGGATTCTCTGACCGGTGGCGAAGGCGCGGATACCCTCAATGGCGGCGAGGGCGACGACACGCTGGAAGGCGGCGCGGGCAATGATGCGCTCGACGGCGGCGAGGGCGGCGACCTGTTGATGGGCGGTTCCGGCGACGACGATCTCGACGGCGGCTACGATCACGGCGAGCGGGACTATCTGAATGGCGGCGATGGCGACGATACTCTGCATCTGGGCGGCAATGACTGGGCCAGCGGCGGCGCAGGTCACGACACCTTCGCGCTGGACCACTGGCTGGACGGCGCCAACCCGGCGGTGATCACCGATTTCGAACCGGGCACCGACCAGATCGCGATCGCCTGGGACGGGCAGGGCGACCCGCCTGCGGTAACCACCCGCTATGACGCGGTGGACGGCCTCTTGCGCGTGTTCGTCAATGGTGAAGCCGTGGCGTTGCTACATGGGATCGAGACACTGGGCGCAGACGATATCGTGCTCACGCAGCGATAGGTGCCACCGATCCAAACGCCAGCAGACACCGAATGGTGGTCAGAGACAATCACGTCTCGGGCGAGCGGCAGAGGAGGACCCGTTGCGGTCCTGTCAGCGCTTAGCAGCCTTAAGCCTTTGCTTTGAGACCGCGCGCAGCGAAACGGTGTCACAGCATGGGCATCATGGGCAGACAGGCGATTGGCAAACCCGGCGCGTTGACATAGTATGCCCTGGTTGTCGTGTATTTGTATTTGCTTACAAAACCCTCGCTCCACCGCTCGCCCTAGGTAAGTTTGTTTGTTCCTCGAATTGGGAACGGGAACATGACTGGCGGCGCGATGGAAAAGTTGGGCTGCGCAGACTTCAGCCGCGTTCCGATGATGCCAACGGATGGGCGGTGATGTCGGGTGCAGGCCACCGTTCACGGTCAATGGCTCTCAGATGAACCCGCTCGATAGAAAAATACGATTGCTGCGGAACTTCGTGCGCAACTGGGATGGCGAGGTTGTCGATACCGACGAGGGACTGATTCGCCTTCTGAACAAAGACGGCACACGGCCTCCTCTTATCTGGTGCTTCAACGCTGAACACGAACCCGCCGCCCTGGCGCGGGCCTTGGGGCCGGATCAGCCGCTGATCGCCTTACGTTCCCTCAACATCGTTTCGGACCACAACAAGAAGGCGATCGCAGAAGATACGGAAGTCGCACAGCATTATGTAAGGGGGCTGTTGAGCCACTTTGATCTGTCCACCTGCTGGGTTGGTGGAAACTGCCAAGGTGCCACAATCGCGGTGGACATCGCCAGATTGCTGTTGTCCGAGGGAAAGAACGTCCGCGCCTATTTCTGCCTTGAGTGGACGCCCTTCATGCCCCTGCCAACGCGCTGTGTGCTTTTGTTTGGCGAAACAAGCGAACACTACAACCCGTTCCTGCGCGGAGAAAATCCCTGGCCGCAATGGCGCTGCATGTACGAGAGCATTCGCTGCAAGATCATCCCGGGCGGTCACGGGACGTATTTTCGAGAGAATTCCGTCGGAAATCTCGCGGCAGTCCTAATCGAAGAAATGTCGTCAGAAGAAAGACTGCCTGTCCCGAGTCTGGAAACGGGACCGGTCTGGTCTATGGGCCCGGGTGAAACTATCCTTGCAAATCAGACGATAGCGGTCCAGCTGACCTGTCCCGATAACTTGAGTGCAGACACCAAAATCTATGCGTTGTGGCTCCCCCTGACACCGGGCGGTATCCAGAAAACCGTCGTGCATGATCTGCGCAAGGCGCAACGAACCTGTTCGGTTTCCCTGACTGCCCCGGAAGAGCCGGGAAACTGGACACTACAGCTGTTTCTGTGCCGGCCGGATGACGGGCCGCTGAGCTGGCAAAGTGATCTGTCGCAGGTGCGGAGGGCTGAGATTGTCGCTGAACGCTGACGATATAAGGGCAGATGGCCCGGCGGGCAGATCAACTCAGGACAGGCCCTCGGGCCGCCAGATGGGCGAGCATCTTCGTGCGACCAAGCACACGGTTGGCGGGGCACGGGGGTGATCTGCCTGCGGTTGAACTCGCGCACCGTTGCGCGCTACAACCGCCCGTAAGCTGGAGAATCCGGCAGTGTGTCATTACCGCGCCTTATCGCTTGCTACCCCCCAAATGAGAGCGGATTTCTGATGGCACTCGCTGATTTTCAGGCCCTGGATGACCGGGAAAAGTTCCTGACCGACCCGTCCGTCGCAACCAGTCTGCTGCGCAATGCCGACGACTTTGTCATCGCGGCAATGGGCGATTATCTGGATATCCTGCAGACGCGGACGGGCGAGGATTTCGGCGCGCTGCGGCGACTGGTCGAAAACTCGCTGATGTTTCAAGATCAGCAGCCCCATCTGGTGATGCGCCGCCTGTTCGCGCCCTTCTTTGCCAACAAAGCGATTGACCAATGGCAGGGCTGCGTTGATGAGGCCGTGGCGATCGGGCTTGAACATCTGGCGCAGGCCAGCGACCCCGATCTGATCGGCGACTTCGTCCGCCCCGCGCTGATGTCTTTCATGACCCGTTTCATCGGCTGTGCCCCCGATGCGACGGACCAATTGTATGACAGCATGCGCCGGGTAAACAGCGTGGTTTCCCATCCGCTGCTATCTCTGTCGGAGCTGCGCAGGATCAATGCCGCCTGCGAGTATATTCTTGAGAAGGTTGAACAAGACGAGCCGGCGGGCGATCAGCATCCGCCGTCTTTCAAACGCTTCCTGAAGGAAAATTCCGGCCCCGGCAGCAGTATCGAGATTCAGCACGCGCAGGCGGCCTTCGTTCTGGTCAGCGGGATTACCATGGCGCAATCGCTCGGGCTTGCGCTTTACGGTTTGCTGCGCCGCCCCAAGGAGACCTGGCAACAGGTCGCGCAGCCGGGATGGGTCGATGACAATCTCGACCAGTTGTTCTCGAGCTATCCGTCGGCGCTGACCATGGTGCGGGTGCCGACCCGCGACACCGAGATAGGCGGTTGCCCGTTTCACAAGGGCGTCCCCGCCGTCGTGGATGTCGCCAGTTGCAACAACGCGCTGCGCGACAGCCGGGGGGAACATGCCCGACTGGGTCTCTTGTCATTTGGCGCAGGGGCGCACAAATGCCCGGGTGAAGCCCTGTCGCGCATGGTCTTCAAATCGGCCCTGACGGCACTTGCGCGGCGGTTCCCGAACCTGTGCCTGCATGTTGACCGCGCACAGTTTCAGGTGTCGCCGATGATGCACGCGCTGCTGGCCCTGCCCTGTGAACGCGACGGCCAATCGGTTCAGGTCACGGCCCGCTTGGTGGATATCAAATCGCTGGAGGCCGCGCGTAATGTGGTCAATCGCGATGCCGATTTCATGCCCCCGGCGATGGAAACGCATTTGAAGGCGCTGGGCGAACGCGTCGATCTTGACCTCGATCCGGCGATCACCATCGCGCGCAACGCGATGTTCTTCATGTCGGGCGAGCGCCACGCAGTGTTGCGCCGCGTCGTCGCCGGGCATCTGGGGAACAACCGGCTGGACAGATGGCAACCCCGGATCGAGACGGCGATCGACGCCGGGTTGGCGCAGCTGGCGCAGGCGCAGGTACCCGACCTGATCCGCGATTTTGCCGATCCGGTCTTTCATGGATCGACGCAGGACATGCTGGGCATAGCGCCCCGTGACAGCGCCCGCTTCAACGAACTCGCGCCCGTGTTGCAGGATGTGCTGGAACCCTGGCTGCCGCTTCGGGAATTGCGCAGGCTTCAGGGCGTGTTCACCGAATTGCTGGACACGATGGAGATCCCCGAAGGGGCGGCGAACCCGTCTCTCCTGCAGGTCATGGCCGAGCAGGAAATGCCGGATTTCACGCTGCGCGACAAGAAAGCGCTGGTTCTGGTCCTGTATGGCGCCAGCTTCAATCTGGCCCATACGCTGGGCAACATGGCGCATTGGGTTCTGACCCAGTCCAGTGACGGCAGCGGCGATCCCGCCGATCCGGTCTGGATCGATCAGAATTTCGAACAGCTTATGTCGATTTGCGCCTCGCCCAAATACATCTACCGGATGGCGCGAAACGCGGGCACGGTGGATGGCGTGCCCGTGGCCAAGAACGATACGCTGCGTCTGCAATTGCTGTCGATCAACCGCGGCACGGCGGTCGGGAATCTCGCCTTCGGGCATGGATTGCATCGCTGTGTGGGGGCCGCATTGTCGCGGCGCGTGCTGAAATCCGCGCTGCCGCGATTGTTCCAGCGGTTCCCCGACATCACCCTTCTGCCTCAACAGCAGCGTTACTTTGCCATGTCACAGACAGTGGCCATGTCCGCGCTACCCTGTCGTATTTCTCGCACAGCTCAGAACCAGGAAAACACATGACGACCAAAACGACCCTGTCCGACATTCAGGATTTTCTTCAGGCACGGATCGCCAAATTCACCGGCACCGAGGCCTCGCAGCTCGGCGCCGACTCGGTTCTGCTGGACCTCGGTCTGCAATCCATCGACGCCGTCATCCTGTCCGGCGAAGTCGAGGACGAGTTTCAAACCGAAATCAACCCGTCCATGATTTTTGAACATGAAACGCTGGGGAGCTTTTCGCAGGCTGTTCTGGACGGTCTTTCCACGAAATGACCACATGGTATCTGGGATTGTCGACCTCGGGGCATGATCCGGCGCTGGCGCTGGTCAATGCCGAGGGGCAGGTTGTTTTTGCCGAGGCGACGGAGCGCTTCCTGCAGGACAAACGCGCCTGGGGGTTGGCCCCGGACCATGTGTCCCATCTGTCGGCAGCCCTGAACCAGTGCGGTTTCGACTCGGCCGCAGACAGGCTTGTCGTTGCCAGCAGCTGGACCTTCATCAAGGGCGATCTGCCGGTGCAGGTGTCCAACACGCTTCTTCCGGCGACCGACGGTCTGTGGCTGCGCAGCCTGCAAGCCACGGCGCAATCCAATGCCGGGGCTACCCTGTTGCGGCTGGGCCTGAGCGCCGAAATGCCCGAGGTGATGCGGTTCGATCACCACCTGTGCCACGCGGCCGCGGCGGCCTATCAGTCGCCGTTTTCCGATGCCCTCTGCGTGGTGATGGATGGCGAGGGCGAGGCCGGATCGGTATCCGTCTTCGACATGAAGGCCCGCGTGCTCAAGCGCCGGTGGCGATCCTGGGGGCCGGGCAGTCTGGGTACGTTCTATGCCTGGATCACCGGCGCATGCGGGTTCGACTGGCGGCTGGGGGAAGAATGGAAGGTGATGGGGCTGGCGGCTTTTGGTCAGCCCATCCCCGAACTGGTCGACAGCCTGTCCAGCCTGCTGCTCGTGGATCGGGGGCGGTTACAGTTCGGCGACGAGACCCGCCTTGCCGAGGTTCAGGCCAAGGTGGCCCGCCACGCACGCACGCCCTCGGATCCGATCATGCAAGCAGCCGATCTTGCGGCATCGGGTCAGGCCGCGTTTGCGCGGGTGGCGGATCAGGTTCTGGCCGCGTGCGCCGCTGAAACACCGGGCGCGGCGAACCTGATCCTGACAGGGGGCTGCGCGCTCAATTCGTCCTATAATGGCACGATCGCAGAGCGGCACGGGTTTGACAGCGTGTTTGTCCCTTCGGCCCCTGCGGATGACGGCAACGCGGTCGGCGCGGCGCTTCTGGCCCGGGCCAAGGATCAGGGTCACGACGCCCTGCCGATGGGGACCGGATCGGCCTATCTGGGCACAAGGGCGCCCGACACGTCCCTTGCCAAGGCCCGACACGGGGCCGGGCCGCTGATTGCCACCGACCTGACCGGCCAATCGGCGCCGAGCATTGCCGGGCGGTTGGCTCAGGGTAAGATCCTGGGGGTCTTCCGGGGGCAGGCCGAATTCGGGCCGAGGGCGCTGGGCAACCGATCGATCCTCGCCGATCCGCGCCCCGCCAATATGAAGGACCGTCTCAACCGCGACATCAAGGGACGCGAGGCCTATCGTCCTTTTGCGCCGATCATTCAGAACGCCAACGCGGACGAATGGTTCGAAAACGCCCAGCCGTCGCCCTACATGTCCTTTACCAAACGCTGGCGCCCGTCTCGCCGCGATCAGGTTCCTGCGGTTGTGCATGAGGATGGCACCGGCCGGCTGCAAACGGTCAGCGCCGACAGCAACCCGTGGCTCGACGATCTGGTCGACACCTTTGGCCGCCTCACAGGCGTGCCGGTGGTTCTGAACACCAGTTTCAACATCATGGGCAAGCCGATCGTGCATTCCGTTGAAGACGCGATTGCGGTGCTGATGACCTCGGGGATGGATGGTATCGTGCTTGAAGACACTCTTTTCGAGAAAGAGACCTGACGACAGAGGGCAGAGCGCGGTCCTGAACCGGCCGGGGATCGCCGGTCTTCAGGATCGCTCTCTCTGGTGCGTTTGGATCATGCCCACAAATGTCGCTGCCGTCTCTGCCGGACCCTCCGACCCGCCATTCTCCGCCCATGATCTCGCCTGAAACCCGCCCCTCGATAACATGCTCGACCGAAACGCGAGTCTCACCAGGCATTGCGCGTCACACTTTGGCGGCTGACGAAATAGACAGGTCTGCTTCGCGTCGTTGAACCAGACGGAAAACACGGAAGGCCCGAATTAGCCAAAATTCCTGGTGACCCCGACAGGATTCGAACCTGTAACCTGCCCCTTAGGAGGGGGCTGCTCTATCCAGTTGAGCCACGGGGCCGCCACGTTCTCTATTGCGGCTTGAGGCGGGCAAGGCAAGGGGGCGGGCGGAAAATGGCGGTGTCGCCGGGTTGGCGGGGCACGCAGTGGCCCTGTGCGGGCGGATCCGCAGCGGAGCGCGGCGATTGTGTGCGCTATCAGCCGTGCATTCAAGGCTTTGACACCGTCGTTCCGGGCGTTCTACAAGAATTGTATGTATGTTGGCGATAGGGGGATGCTGGCGACGGTATCCCGACAGGGGATCAGAACTCATGGCAATTCCACGTTCCAGCGACAACCGCCGTCCCCTGACACTGCGCGATGTGTCCGAAGCCTGCGGTGTGTCCGAAATGACGGTGAGCCGCGTTTTGCGCAATCGCGAGGATGTCTCGCCCGCCACGCGCGAGAAGGTCATCGCCGCCGCGCGCTCGCTGGGATACGTGCCCAACAAGATCGCCGGGGGGCTGGCCTCGCAGCAGGTGAACCTTGTCGCGGTGATCGTGCCGTCGCTGTCGAACATGGTGTTTCCCGATGTGTTGAGCGGTGTGTCCAAGGCGCTGGAAGATAGCGGTCTGCAGCCGGTCTTCGGGGTGACGAATTACTCACCCGAGAAAGAGGAAGAGGTGCTCTACGAGATGCTGTCGTGGCGACCCTCGGGGGTGATCATCGCCGGGCTCGAGCATACCGAGGCTGCGCGCGCGATGCTCGAGAATGCGGGCATTCCGATCGTCGAGATCATGGATTCCGATGGCGAGCCTATCGACAGCGTGGTGGGTATCTCGCATCGCAATGCCGGGCGGCAGATGGCCGAGGCGATCGTCGCCGCCGGCTATCGCAAGATCGGTTTCCTTGGCACCAAGATGGCCGACGACCACCGCGCGCGCAAACGGTTCGACGGTCTGACCGAGGGGTTGGCCGAGCACGGGATCGAGATCGCGGATACCGAATTCTATTCGGGCGGGTCCGCGCTGAAGAAGGGGCGCGAGCTGACCGAGACGATCCTGACGCGCTCGCCGGATCTGGATTTCCTGTATTATTCGAACGACATGATCGGCGCGGGCGGACTGCTTTACTGTCTTGATAAGGGCTATGACATTCCCGGCAAGCTGGGTCTTGCGGGCTTCAACGGCACCGATTTTCTGGACGGGCTGCCGATGCAGCTGGCCACGATCGACGCCTGCCGGCATGAGATCGGCGAACGGGCGGCCTCGATCATTGCGGGTAAGGGGTTCGAGGATGGCGTGATCGGCGGTCACCGCATCGAACTGACGCCGCGGCTTGAAGCGGGGGATACGATCCGCCGCTGATCGCCCGAAGCCGGACCGAAACAAACGCGCCCCTTGCCGGGCGCGTTTTTCGTTGGGCGATGGGCGGTAGGCGGAGGGCGGGGCGCAAAAGGAAACCCCCGGGCCGTGGCCCGGGGGTCGGTATCATGCGGATGAGGAGAGGATCAGCCGCGGTAGAATTCGGGATAGGCTTCCATCCCCAGCTCGGCCTTGTCGAGACCCATGATCTCGTCTTCTTCCGAGACGCGCAGACCCATGGTCGCTTTCAGGATCAGCCAGACGATGCCCGAAACCACGAAGACGAACACGCCGACGACGATGATCGAGAAGATCTGACCGAAGAGCGTGGCGTCGGGGTTGGTGATCACCACCGCGAGCGTGCCCCAGATACCGCAGACGAGGTGCACCGGGATGGCGCCGACAACGTCGTCGATCTTCAGCTTGTCGAGCAGCGGAACGGTCAGCACGACCAGAACACCACCGAAGGCGCCGATCAGCGTGGCCGAACCCAGCGTCGGGGTCAGCGGTTCGGCGGTGATCGACACCAGACCCGCCAGAGCGCCGTTCAGCACCATGGTAAGGTCAGGCTTCTTGTAGATGAGCTGCGTCAGGATCAGCGCGGCGATGGCGCCACCGGCAGCGGCCGTGTTGGTGTTCGAGAAGATGCGCGAGATGTCGGCGACGTTGGCGGCGGTGTCCATGTAGAGCTGCGAACCACCGTTGAAGCCAAACCAGCCGAGCCACAGGATGAACGTACCCAGCGTGGCGAGGGTCAGGTTCGAGCCCGGCATCGGGTTGATCTTGCCGTCCTTGTACTTGCCCAGACGCGGACCGAGGATCAGCGCACCGGCCAGAGCCGCCCAGCCGCCGACCGAGTGCACGACGGTCGAACCGGCGAAGTCGAGGAAGCCGTAATCGGCGTCAAGGAAGCCACCGCCCCATTTCCACGACGCCTGGATCGGGTAGATGAAGCCCGTCAGGATGATCGTGAAGATCAGGAACGGCCACAGCTTGATCCGCTCGGCCAGCGTGCCCGAAACGATCGAGGCCGTGGTGGCGCAGAACATCAGCTGGAAGAAGAAGTCCGAGCCGACCGAGGCATAGGTCAGGTCGGTATCGGTCTCGGCGAGGCCGACAGGCTCAAGCCCGGTCAGGCCGAAAGCGCCCAGCATCCCCGGGATGGTCCAGGCGTCGCCCGGATACATCAGGTTATAGCCGACGAGATAGTACATGACGGCGGCGAAAGCGAAGAGCGACACGTTCTTGAGCGACTGCATCGTGACGTTCTTCGAGCGCACGAGGCCCGCTTCGAGCATCGAGAAGCCCGCCGCCATCCACATGACCAGGAAACCGGCCACGAGGAACATGAAGGTGGTCAAGATATAGCCGATTTCCTCGTTCGGCGGTGTCATGTCGACCTCGACGGCGACATCCGCCACGGTCGTGTCCTGAGCGTAGAGCGCAAGCGGCACAGAAGCCACCAGCGCCGCCAGGGGAAGGATTTTCTTAAAGTCCATCACGGTGTGTTCCCTTGTTCCCTACCACTTAAAGCGCGTCGTCGCCGGCTTCGCCGGTGCGCACGCGTGTCGCTTGCTGCAGATCCAGCACGAAGACCTTGCCGTCGCCGATCTTTCCGGTGCGCGCCGTGCGCGACAGGGTCTCGACGACTTCGTCAGCCAGGCTGTCCGGAACGGCGATTTCCAGTTTGACCTTCGGAACGAAGTTCACGGCGTATTCCGCACCGCGATAGATCTCGGTGTGACCCGACTGCGTTCCAAAGCCCTTGATCTCGGTGACCATCAGGCCGCGGACGCCGATGGCGGTGAGCGCCTCGCGCACCTCCTCCAGCTTGAACGGCTTGATCGCTGCAATGATATACTTCACGTGTGCCCCCTTATTGCGGTCCCGGTGCGCCCTGAACGGGGCGCGTCCTGCGCTCATAGCGCTCAGAAAGTGGGCCGGGCGCAACGCATCGATGGGCAAGAAGTCGCCGTGAATCCGGCAAAACTGCTCAAAAAATGAACAAATGGGCGCGCGTGATTAAAAAATGTGCGTATCACGAAGGCGAATCGCAGTGTTTCCGCACGCTGACAATCCTCTTGTCGGGGGGTATGTTACGCGACACGAAGAAGCGGAACATAAGACGGAACACGGGCAGGCTCGCGCATGGCATCGAACGGAACTCGGCGTCCTCCATTGGTCGCGGACAGGCGAACGCCTGCCGCGCGGCCCCAGGCCACGGCCCGCAGAGCGACGGGCAGCGGGAAAAGCGGTGGCTCTGGCGGCGGCAAGGGTGGCGGGCGCGGGCGCAGCGGCGGTGGCGGCGGACGCCCCCCGCGCAAGCCCGGCAATCCGATCCTGCGGTTCCTGCGCAACATCCTGAGATTCATCTGGCGGATCGTCTGGGGCTTCACCTGGCGGATGACGCTGGTGGTCACGCTCGTGATGGCGGTGGCGACGGGGTATTTCTATACCACGCTGCCTGACAACGTGAACGCGCTGCTCGACGGGCGCGCGCGCGGCTCGGTGACGATGCGCGACGCCGATGGCGAAGTCTTCGCGTGGCGCGGCGAGTCCTTTGGTGGCTTTACCCATGCGTCCGAGGTCTCCGAGCATCTGCGCAACGCCGTGGTCGCGTCGGAAGACCGGCGCTTCTATTGGCATTTCGGCGTCAGCCCGCGCGGTATCGCCGGTGCGATTGCCTCGAATATCGCGGCCGGGCGGGGGCCGTTCCGGGGCGCGGGCGGTTCGACGCTGACGCAGCAGGTGGCCAAGCTTCTGTGTCTGGGTCAGGATTTCGACCCCGATCAATGGGCCGACGAGGCCGCGTACGAGGCCGATTGCCGCGAGGGCACGATCTGGCGGAAGATCCAGGAGCTGCCCTATGCCTTCGCGCTCGAGCTGCATTACAGCAAGAACGAAATCCTCTCGATCTATCTGAACCGCGCCTTCCTCGGCGCCAGCTCGCGCGGGTTCGAAGCCGCAGCCGAGCGCTATTTCGGTGTCTCGGCGCATGATCTGAACCCGCAGCAATCGGCGATGCTGGCGGGCCTTTTGCCCGCGCCCAGCTATTACGCACCGACCCGCAACCTGCAGCGCGCGCAGAACCGCGCCGCCGTGGTGCTGGGGCTGATGCACGATCAGGGCTACCTGACGGACGAGCAATACGACCGCGCGCGCGCCAACCCGGCAACGCTGCACGAAGCGGCGGAAAGCCATATCGGCGGCTATTTCGCCGATTGGGTGATGCAGACCGGCCCGGCCTATCTGACGCGCGACACGACCGAGGACGTGGTTATCCAGACGACGCTGGACCAGCGCATCCAGCAGGCGGCCGAGGACGCGGTCGCGGCCGTGTTCGACGCGCAGGTGCGCGACGATTCCGAAGCCGAAGCGGCGGTGGTGGTGATGTCCGCCGACGGTGCCGTGCGGGCGATGGTCGGCGGGCGCAGCTATACGGTGGGCGGCTTCAACCGGGCCTTCATGGCGCGGCGACAGACGGGCTCGGCCTTCAAGCCCTTCGTTTATGCGCTGGCAATGGATGACGGCTACCAGCCCTTCGACATGGTCGAGGACGCGCCACTGACGATCACCGTGCCCGGATCGGGCCCGTGGTCGCCGCGCAATTACAGCAACAACTTCCTTGGCATGATGACCCTGGCCGAGGCGCTGGCACGCTCGCAGAACATTCCCGCCGTGCGGATTTCCGAAGCGATGGGGCGCGAAAGGGTGCGGCAGGCCGCGAATGCGTTCGGGCTGGATTCGGACATGGCCGAAGGGCCTGCGCTGGCGCTCGGGGCGTCGGAATCGACGCTTCTGGACATGACGGCGGCCTATGCAGGGATCCTGAACGGCGGCAGTTCGGTGCGGCCTTACGGTTTCACCTCGCTCACGCTCGCCGGGGAATCGGCGCCGCTGATGACGATCGGTTCGGGCATCGGCGAGCGGGTGATCTCCGAGGACGCGGCGCAGCGGCTGATCTGGATGATGCATCAGGTGATCGTTGCCGATTACGGCACCGGCCGTCGTGCACGTCTGCCCGACGGACGCGAGGCGGCGGGCAAGACCGGCACCACGACCAGCGCGCGCGATGCGTGGTTCGTGGGCTTCACGGCGGATTTCGTCGTCGGTGTCTGGATGGGCAATGACGACAACGCGCCGCTGACCGGGGTCACCGGGGGCGGGCTGCCCGCCGAGATCTGGCGCGAGACGATGGTGCGGATCAATCAGAACGTGCCGCTGCACCCGCTGCCGATGATCGTGCCACGCCAGCCCAACGCCGATCTCGAACCGCCGACCACGCGCGGCACGCCGGGTACGCAGGTCAGGGGCAGCGGCGGCTCGCTGGGTGACGCGATCAGCGATCTTCTGGGCGGTATTCTGGGCGGCAACTGACAAAAAGGCCCGCACCGGGAAACGGTGCGGGCCTTTTTTTCGTTCAGAGGATGCATCACGCGGAGGCGGCTCAGTCAGAACCGGCATCGCCAGACCGGCGCAGGGCTATCCCGCTCTACGCAGGTCCTGAATCATCGCGTCGATATTGCCGCCGCGCCGTTCCAGCAGCGTGCCGATTTCCTGCCGTTCGGCGGCCAGCACGTTCACCCCGTCAATGATGATATTGACGAAAAGGGGGCGCCCTGAGCGATCCGAGACGTGCCAGAGCACGGTAAACGGCGCCTCGCCGCGCATCAGCATGGTCGAGCGCACCTCGATCACCGACTGCACCTGACGCGCGCCTTCGACTTGCGTGGTGGCACCGATGAAGCTGCGGAATTGGCGGCCGTATTTGCGCGCCAGATAGCTGCGGAAAGCGTCGGTAAAGGCCGAAAGCTGCGCTGCGGAAGCCGCGCGCGCGGGCGGCCCCAGCGCCGAGCGTGCGATCACCGGCACATCGGCATAGCGGCTGAACAGCGTCTCGAACCGCGCGATCATCTGCGGCTCGGAGCCGCCGGAATTGATGATGCTCTGCACCTCGGCCATCACCTCGCCGATCAGCGACGATGCCTGGCCCTGGCTCAGCGCTCGGGCGGGGTTGGGGATCAGAGGCAGCGCGGCAGTGGCGGCAAAACCGGCCAGAAGCGCGCGGCGGGTCGGGTCAGAAATCGGCGTATGGGTCAATGAAGTCCTCCTCGGCGTCGCTGCCCAGATGATAGCGCCTCGTCTGCAGATAGAGGAGACGCGCCTGCGCATAAGGATCGGCCGTGTTGATCACATTCGCGTCGAGCAGCTCGGAATATTCGCCCGCTTCGGCCACGCGACCGGCCAGCCTTGCCGCCGTGGCATAGGCCGCCTCGTCGGGTGCAAGCGCGTAGCGCAACGGATTTATGGCGATATCGACGATACGCCCGAAGGCGTCGCGCTGGGTGGTCGGGCCGATCACCGGCAGCACCATGTAGGGACCCTCGGCCGCGCCCCAGCGATACATCGTCTCGCCGAAATCGGTGCGCCGTCCATAGACGCCGGCGCGGGTTGCCGGGTCGAACAGACCGCCCAGACCCACCGTGGTATTGATCACCAGACGCACGGTATTCTCGGCCGCGCGATCCGGGCGGATCTGCAGCAAGTCATTGAGAATGACCGAAGGCAGCCCGAGATTGGCGCCGAAATTGCTGACCATCCGGCGCACCGGGCCGGGCTGCGCGGGGGCCTCGGCCTCGTCTTCCGCATCGCCCGGCGTGATCGCCTGAGCCAGCGCGAGATTGTTGTCGAACCACGCGCGGTTGGTCGATTCGTACGGGTCGCTGTAGCCGCTCTCGGACGGCCCGAGCGGGCTGCATCCGGCCAGAAGCAAAACAGTGATCGCAACCGCTGCACCAAGTCTGGGTCTGGTCATGTCGTTCCTCCTGGGAATTTACCGGATGCGAACATCTTCCGCTTAGAGGTGTCTTAAAAGGGGAAGGTTACAAGTGTAAACGCACTTTCCCACGTGTTGGGGTACCATGATGCCGAACAGTATCACGGCAGGCAACTGGACGTCGAAAACGCGCGCCTTGTGGGGCGCGGCGCTGGGTTTTGGGGCGGTTTCGAACCTTCTTGTCCTGACCGGGCCTATTTTCATGCTGCAGGTCTATGACCGGGTCCTGACCGGACGCTCGGCGGCGACGCTGCTGGTGCTGTTCACGCTGGTCGCCTTCCTGTTCGCGATGATGGCCGGGATCGATACGGCCCGCTCGCAATTGCTGGCCCGGGTCGGTGCGCGCATCCGTCACGAACTGGAAGAACGGGTCTTCGAAGCCAGCCTGCGTGCCCGGCTGCGCGATCCGCCCGATCCGCGCGCGGCGGTGGCGATGCAGGATCTCGACACGATCCAGCGGGTGCTGGGCTCGTCGCTGGCGCTGGCGCTGCTCGATCTGCCCTGGACGCTGCTGTTCCTGCTGCTTTTGTACTTCGTTCACCCTTTGCTGGGATGGCTGGCACTGGGCGGCGGCTTGGCGCTGGCGCTGATGGCGGTGTCGGGGCATCTGCAGCAACGCAAGCTTCTGGGCAATGCGCGGATGCAATCGAATGCCGCCGACCGGCTGCAGATCGCGATCGAGGCGCAGGGCGGCGACCGCGTTGCCGCGCTGACGCCCGAAGTGCTGGCGCGCTGGCGCGATTACCGGCGCGATTCGCTCTCGGCGCTGTTGCGCACCGCCGACCGCTCGGTGCGCTCGACCGCTCTGGCCCGCACGTTCCGGCTGTTCCTGCAATCGGCGACGCTGGCGCTGGGCGCGTGGCTGGTGCTGGACGATCAGTTGTCGGCGGGCCTGATGGTGGGCTCGTCGATCCTGCTGGGCCGCGCGTTGGCACCGGTCGAACAGCTTGCCGCGCATTGGGGCTCGCTGCACGTCGCGTTCAGCGGCTGGC
Source organism: Rhodobacter sp. NTK016B (assembly GCF_017303295.1). Classification (GTDB taxonomy): domain Bacteria; phylum Pseudomonadota; class Alphaproteobacteria; order Rhodobacterales; family Rhodobacteraceae; genus Pararhodobacter. Next base: position 32,420 of record NZ_JAFKOK010000021.1, read on the forward strand.
GGCGGCTCGATTCCTTTCTGCGCGCCACGGGCCGCGCGGTCGAGCCGGTCGACGCCCCGGTCAGCGGGATGCTCTCGGTGCGCGGGCTGATTGTCGTACCGCAGGGCCGCCGCGAAGCGGTGCTGCGGATCAACGGCTTCTCGGTCCCGCCGGGCACGGCTTTGGGCGTGATCGGGCCAGGCGGATCGGGCAAGAGCCTGTTCGCGCGCGTGCTGGCCGGCGCGGTGCCGCCCTCGGCCGGGGTCATGCGGCTGGGCGAGGTATCGCTGGCGCGGGTGCCGATCACCCGCATCGGCTACCTGCCCCAGCGCTTCGATCTGCTTCCCGGTACGGTCGGCGAAGCGATCTCGCGCCACGATCCCGATGCCACGCAAGACGAGATCGAGGCCGCCGCCCGACTCGCCGGCGTGCATGGCGCGATCGTCAACCTGCCCGACGGCTACAACACATCGACTGAACCCGATGTCGCGCATATGTCAGGGGGCATGATGCAGCGCATCGGGCTGGCCCGCGCGTTCTACAAAGACCCGGTGCTGGTGGTTCTGGACGAACCCGCCGCCAATCTCGACGCTGACGGGCTGAGCGCCTTCAACGCCGCCGTGCGTGCGCTGAAAGATCGCGGGGCGGTGGTGGTGGTGACGGCTCTGCGCCCGACTTCGGTCTCGGAATGCGACGATCTTCTGGTGCTCGACAGCGGCATCCAGACCGGCTTCGGCCCGCGCGACATCATCCTGCGCGAGATGGTGCGCAATCACATGGCGGTCGTCGGGCAGGGCGGGGGGCCGCGGCGCCATGACTGACCGACAGGACGTCGCCGAAATGGATCCGCGCGGCCCCTTCGTTCTGGGCCTGACGTCATGCGCGGTGCTTGTGCTGGGGCTGGCGGGATGGGCGGCGAAGGCCGCGATCACCTCGGCGGTGGTGGCGATCGGCACGGTCGCGGTCGCGCCCTACAGCCACCCGGTGCAGCATGTTCAGGGGGGCGTGATCGAGGCGGTCTACGTGCAAGAAGGGCAGGAGGTCGGGGCGGGCGATCTTCTGGTTCGGCTCGACGGGTCCGACTTGCGCGCGGCGCTCGACCCGGTCGAACAGCAGATCGTCGAGGCTGAGGCGCGGCTCGTTCGCCTTCGGGCCGAGCGCGACGGGCTGGATTTCCCCACCGTCACGCTCGATGAGATGCGCGACCGCGCCCGCATCGCCGCGCTGGGCGCGCAGCTTCGGCTCTATGATGCGCGCCGCGACACGTTCGAGCGCCAGCAATCGCAGCTGCACGAAAGGCGGCGGCAGGCCGAGGCGCAGCTTCAGGGCCTTATCGATCAGCGCACCGAACTCGCCGCCGAGACCGAGATCCTGCAGACCGAGCTGCGCAACCAAGAGACCCTACGCGCGCAGGGGCTGGCCGTGGCGTCGCAGGTCACCATGCTGGCCCGCGCCCGTGCCCAGCTGGCGCGCGACCGCGTGGCGCTTAACGCGCTCGAGCAGGAATTGCGCGGGCAGGTGGCCGAGATCGCCATGCAATCGGCCGCGATGATCGCTGCCAGACGCGAAAGCGCCGAACAGGATTACGCCGATACCGGGCTTGCGCTGATCGACCTCCATGCCCGCCGCGCGACGCTGCTGGCGCGGCTCGACGCGAACGATCTGCGCGCACCGACCGCAGGCGTGGTCCACCGGCTGGCGCAACTCGGCCCGCACAGCGTGCTGCGCCCGGCTGAGGAGGTGATGCAGATCGTCACCCCGCCAAGCGATCCGGTCCTGACGGTGCGCGTGCGACCCGACGATGTGGACTATATCGGGCTAGGGCAACTGGCCTATCTGCGGTTCCCCGGACTGGCAGGACGCGACCTGCCCGATCTGACAGGGCTGGTGACCAACGTCTCGGCTGCCAGCTTCGTCGACGAGGCGACGGGCGCCCAGTATTTCCGCGCCGATATCCAGCCTTCGCCGCAGACGCTGGCCGTTCTGGGCCGCGACGCGCTCATTCCGGGGATGAGCGTGCAGGCCTTCCTCGCCACCGGCGAACGTACGCCGCTCGCCTATCTGGTCGATCCGCTGCGCGACCATTTCGTGCGCGCCCTGCGAGAGCCGTGATTGCCCCCCAACTCTGGCGCGCTAAAGACGCCCGGAGCAGGGGGGCTGTCTGCCCCCCTCGCGCTGACGCGCTCACCCCCCGAGGATACTTATGGATCAAAGATGCAGGGTTAACAGAGTCTTTACGCCCCATCTTTAATCTCCAAATATCCCAGGGGGTCCGGGGGAGGATCCCCCGGTCCTGTCACCGGGGTGCGCGCCATCGTCGGGCATCGGGGCGCCGCCTGTGCAGTCCATCAAGTCGCTGCCGATCGGGGGCGGGGCGGGCCAATCCGGGGCTTTTCGAAACCGGGCAAACGTGCTTTTCTCCGCCGCGACCCGGCGCATGCCGGGAGACGCGGCCGGACCCTGCGATCCGGCCATCACGACCCGCGCCGATCGCTGCCCGGCGGGCAGCGCGGCCACCCGATTTCGGCACCGTGCCGCGTGCCCAACAGGAGCCTGCCATGACCCATGCCATCGATGCCCGCCTTCAAGAGCTTGGCCTGACGCTGCCCGATGCGCCCGCACCGGCGGCGAATTACGTGCCGTTCGTGATCTCGGGCAAGCATGTCTATGTCTCGGGGCAGGTCAGCATGGGGGCGAACGGGCTGATCACCGGCAAGCTGGGCGCCGATCTGAGCACCGAGCAGGGCGCCGAGGCCGCGCGGGCCTGCGCGCTGTCTCTGCTGGCGCAATGCAAGAAGGCGATGGGCGGCGACTGGGCGAAGCTGGCGCGCGTCGTCAAGCTGACCGCGTTCGTCAATTGCACCGCCGATTTCACCGACCAGCCGAAAGTGGTCAACGGGGCCTCGGACCTGCTGGTCGAGTTGCTGGGAGAGGCCGGTCGCCATGCCCGCTCGGCGGTCGGTGCGCCTTCGCTTCCGCTCGGCGTAGCGGTCGAGATCGAGGCGATTTTCGAGCTCGCCTGATGCGCGCGCCGCTCCCTGAGGCGTTTCTCCGCCTGCCGATCGCGCATCGCGCCTATCACGATGCCACTGCCCGCCGGCCCGAGAACTCGCTGCCCGCGATCCGGGCGGCGATCCGCGCGAGCTACGGGATCGAGATCGACCTTCAGGTCTCCGCCGACGGTGAAGCGATGGTATTCCATGACGACACTCTGGAGCGGTTGACGCTGGATACCGGCCCGGTCAATGCGCGTTCGGCCGCCGAGTTGCGGCGCATCCGCGTGCGGGCGAGCCCCGAGCCGATCCCGACCTTCCGGCAGGTTCTGAGCGAGATCGGCGGCCGGGTGCCGCTGCTGGTCGAGATCAAGGACCAGTCGGGGGTGATGGGGCCGACCAATGGTGTGCTCGAAGCCGCCGCTGCCGCGGCGCTGCGCGGATACGAGGGGCCGGTGGCGGTGATGTCGTTCAACCCGTCTTCGGTGGCCCATCTGCAGCGGCTGGCGCCCGAGGTGCCGCGCGGCCTGACGACCTATGCCTTCCCGCGCGAACACTGGCCCGAGGATGCCGGCCCCGAGGCCGAGGCACACCGCCGGCGCTTGGCCGCAATCGCGGATTTCGACGCTGTGGAGGCAAGTTTCCTTTCGCATGACTGGCACGATCTGAACAATCCGCGCGTGGCTGAGTTGAAGGCGCAGGGTGCGGCGATCCTGTGTTGGACGGTCAAGTCGCCCGAGGATGAGGCGGTGGCGCGGCGGGTGGCCCAGAACATCACCTTCGAGGGCTACGCCGCCGAGATCGGTTGACCCGATCGGCTGTTCGGCGCGTCGGCGGGGTTGACCTGCGCCGTCCCGCGCCCAGTTTTGGGGGCAGGAATGGCCGGTTTGGGGATCAGCTTGGATATCACGCTTGTCGACGCGATCAGCGAGATCGGCGCTCCCGCATGGGACGCGCTGAGCGGGGCTGTGCCGGGCGCGCGGCCGCTCGATCCGTTCACCACCTATCGTTTTCTTCAGGCGTTGGAAGCTTCGGGCTCGGTCGGGCCGGGCACGGGCTGGGAGGCGAAGCATCTCGTCGTGCGCCACGAAGCGCAGGTGCTGGCCGCGATGCCGCTTTACGCCAAGGGGCATAGTCAGGGCGAGTACATCTTCGACCATGCCTTTGCCGATGCGTGGCACCGGGCGGGCGGGCGCTATTACCCCAAGCTGCAGGCGGCGGTGCCGTTCACCCCCGCGACCGGGCCGCGTCTGCTGGCCCCGGCCGAGCTGAAACCCGTTCTTTTGCGCGCGCTGGCCGAGATCACCGGCTCGAACCAGCTGTCTTCGGCGCATGTCACCTTCTGCACGGCAGAAGAGGCGGCGTTGGGCGAGGAGGAGGGGTTTTTGCACCGTGTCACCCAGCAATTCCACTGGGAGGACGAGTGTTACGGCGATTTCGACGGCTTCCTGTCGGCGCTGTCTTCGCGCAAGCGCAAGACGATCCGGCGCGAGCGGCGGCAGGCGCAAGAATTCGGTGGCACGATCCATGCGCTGACCGGCGACGATCTGAAGCCCGAACACTGGGATGCGTTCTGGGCCTTTTATCAGGATACCGGCAGTCGCAAATGGGGCACGCCCTATCTGACGCGGGCCTTCTTCGACGAGGTCCACGCGACGATGCGCGACGACGTCCTGCTGGTTCTGGCCGAGCGTGAGGGCCGCTGGGTCGCGGGCGCGCTAAACTTCATCGGGGCCGAGACGCTCTACGGGCGCTATTGGGGATGCGTCGAGGATCATCCCTGCCTGCATTTCGAGCTGTGCTATTATCAGGCGATCGACTGGGCGCTGGCCAATGGCCTCAGCCGCGTCGAAGCGGGCGCGCAGGGCGAACACAAGCTGGCGCGCGGCTATCTGCCCAACGAGGTGCATTCGCTGCACTGGTTCCCCGATACCCGTTTCCGTGCCGCGGTCGAGGACTACCTGAAGGCCGAGACAGCGGCTGTCGGCGACGAGATGCGCCTGCTCGAGGGCTTCGCGCCTTTCCGGCGGGGGCCCGAAGGCGGCGGCACCTGATGCGAAAAGGAGCATGACATGGCACGACCTTCGAAACTGGCGGGCAGCGAACGCGATGAGGCGCTTGAGGCACTGAAAGCGGCGGGCTGGACCCATGACGCCGAGGCGGATGCGATCCGCCGCAGCTTCAAGTTCAAGGATTTCAGCGCTGCGTTCGGCTGGATGACCCGCGCGGCGCTGGCGGCCGAAAAGCTCGACCATCACCCCGACTGGTCGAATGTCTACAACCGGGTCGAGGTGAGCCTGACCACGCATGACGTGAAGGGCCTGACCGAGCTGGACGTGGCGCTGGCAAAGGCGATGGACGCGGCGCTTTAGGCCCGCAGGGCGCGGCCCGTCTGCCCCGACAGGCGGGCTGCGTGTGTGGTTTTGTGTGTCCCCTTGCCCCGTTAGGCGGTCGACATCCGCTGCGGGTGGGCTAAGTCGGGGGGCTGTATTGCAAGCTTAGGGGACACCGCACTTATGAATTTGTCTGATTTCATGTCTTTCCAGATCGCCGAGGGCGTGACCATCGGCGATGTGCTGACGGTGGAATTCCTGGCCTCGATCCTTGGCAACGTGCTGGCCGCCATCGCCATCCTGTTCGTGGGCATGCTGATCGGGCGCTGGGCGGCCCGGCGCATTCGCGGCCTTGGTGCGCAGCATAGCAGCCTCGACACGACGCTGTTCAACTTCCTCGGCTCGCTGACCCGTTACGCGATCATGGCGGTGACGGTGATCTTCGTGCTCAACCGCTTCGGGCTCGAAACGACCTCGCTCGTCGCGGCTTTGGGCGCTGCGGGTCTGGCCGTCGGTCTGGCGTTGCAGGGGACATTGTCGAATGTCGCGGCGGGGGTGATGATCATCCTGTTCCGCCCGATCAAGGTCGGCGATTTTGTCGAGATCGCCGACGAGATGGGCACGGTCAAGGATATCTCGCTGAATTATACCGAGCTGGCTTCGATGGGGAACACGCAGGTGATCATTCCCAATTCCGAAGTCTGGGGTAACACGATCGAGAATTATTCGGTCTACCCGCTGCGCCGCGCGGAATGGACGTTCGGGGTGTCCTATGGCTCGGATCTGAAAAAGGCCGAGACGGTGATCCTGGATACGATCATGGCCGATGAGCGCTCGATGAAAGACCCCGAGCCGTGGATTCAGGTCAATAATCTCGGCGACAGCTCGGTCGATTTCCTGGTCCGGGTCTGGGTCGATGCGGGCGTCTATTTCTACTATCAGGCCGATATGAAGCGCCGGGTGAAAGAGGCGCTGGACGAGGCCGGGATCGAAATCCCCTTCCCCTATCGCACGCTGGTCATGGCCGGCGGCGAAGCGCCCGCGATGCCCGAGCTTTCCGAGAAAGCCGAGAGCTGAGCAAACCGGCCACCGACACGCAAAAGGGGCCGCCCGATGGTGCGGCCCCTTCGTCTTTTTCCACGCCACCGCGTTCAGGCGACGGCATTGGGAGCGCGCTCAGAGCGCCTCGACCATCGCTTCACCGCCCGAAATCTCGCAACCCGAGCCGGTTTCCGGGTGAAAGACCTTCACCACCCCGTCATCGACCATCATCGCATAGCGCTTCGAGCGGCCCTTCAGGCCCACGGGCGGTGCGTCGAAGGACAGGCCCAGCTTCTCGGTGAATTCGCCCATCCCGTCGGCCAGCATGGTGATGCCCGCCTCGGCGGCGCCGGTGGCCTCGCCCCAGCTTTTCATCACGAAGGCGTCGTTGACCGAAACGCAGATCACCTCGTCCACACCCTTGGACTTGAGCGCATCCATGCTGCGCACGAAGCTCGGCACATGGGCGGAGTGGCAGGTCGGCGTGAAGGCGCCCGGCACCGCGAAGATCACGACCTTGCGGCCTTCGGTCAGATCCTTGACCGAAACCGCTTCCGGCCCCTCGGCGCCGATTTTCTGCAGGCTGGCATCGGGCAGCGTTTCGCCGGTGGAAATGGTCATGGTATGCGCTCTCCTGTTGGGTTACCTCGATGGACGGGGATATATATCCAGGAAAGTGGCGTTCCAGTGCGCCAGTCGACAACGGACAGGAAGGAAACGGGGAATGGGTGGAATCGTCGTCATCGGGGCCGGGCAGGCCGGGTCTTCGCTGGTCGCGAAACTGCGGGGGCTGGGCTATGAAGGGGCGTTGACGCTGATCGGCGACGAGCCGGTGCCCCCCTATCAGCGCCCGCCGCTGTCGAAGAAATACCTGTTGGGCGACATGGCGCTCGACCGTCTCTTCCTGCGCACCGAGGCCTATTACGCCGATAACAACATCACCCTGCGCACCGATGCCAAGGTGACGCGGATCGACCCGGCGACCAAGCAGGTCTTTCTGGGCGACGAGGCGATCGGCTACGAACAGCTCGCGCTGACCACCGGCTCCGAGCCGCGCCGCCTGCCCGCCGCGATCGGCGGCGACCTCGACGGCGTGTTCGGCGTGCGCCGTCTGTCGGATATCGACGCGATGGCGCCCTATTTCACCGAAGGAAAACGGCTTCTGGTCGTGGGCGGGGGCTATATCGGCCTCGAAGCCGCCGCCGTCGCCGCGCTCAAGGGTCTCAAGGTCACGCTGATCGAGGCCGCGCCGCGCATCCTCGGCCGCGTCGCCTCGCCCGAGACCGCCGACGACATGCGCAAGCTGCATGCCTCGCACGGCGTCGATATCCGCGAGGGCACCGGTCTGGCCCGCCTCACCGGCGAGGGCCATGTCGATGGCGCCGAGCTTGCGGATGGCACGCATCTGGACGTGGATTTCGCGATTGTCGGCATCGGCATCATCCCGGGCGCCGAACTGGCCGAAGAGGCCGGGCTGGTGATCGAGAACGGCATCCGCACCGACGATTACGGCCGCACCTCGGATGCTTCGATCTGGGCTGCGGGCGATTGCGCCAGTCTCGAATATCGCGGTAACCGGATCCGGCTGGAAAGTGTGCAGAACGCCATCGATCAGGCCGAGGCGGTCGCGGCCAACATGATGGGCGCGGAAAAGCCCTATGTGCCGATGCCGTGGTTCTGGTCGGATCAATACGACATGAAACTGCAGATCGCGGGCCTCAATACCGGCTATGACCGCATCGTCACCCGCGATACCGGCGGCGCGCGCAGCCACTGGTATTACAAGGGCGATACCTTCCTCGCGGTCGACGCGATGAACGATCCGCGCGGTTACATGGTGGGCAAGCGGCTGCTGGAAATGGCGAAAAGCCCCGACCCGGCCGCAATCGCCGATCCGGCGACCGAGCTGAAGGCGCTGCTCAAGGCATGAGGGCGTCCTGATGCGCATCGTCGGCGGCGCGCGGCGCGGGTTGAAGCTGGCCGAGATCGGGGCGGGCGATGCGCAGGCGCATCTGCGCCCGACCTCGGACCGGGTGCGCGAGGCGCTCTTCAACATGCTCTGTCAGGGCAAATGGGGCGATCTGGTCAGCGGCCAGCGCGCGCTCGACCTATTTGCGGGGACCGGCGCGCTGGGGCTCGAAGCCCTGTCGCGCGGCGCCACACAGGTGACGCTGGTCGATGACGGCGCCGCCGCGCGGGCCCTCATCCGCGCCAATATCGAGGCCATGCAGGCGATGGGAATGACCCGTCTCTATCGTCGCAACGCCACCGATCTCGGCGCCAATCGCGGCGCCACATTCGGTCTCGTCTTCATGGACCCGCCCTATGGCAAGGTGCTGGGGCAACAGGCGCTCGCCTCCGCCATGGGTGGTGGCTGGCTGGCCCCCGGGGCCATCATCGTGTGGGAAGAGAACGCCCCACAGCCCGCGCCCGAAGGCTTCGAAACCCTCGATCAGCGCCGCTACGGCGAGACCTGGATCACGCTTCTGCGCGCCCCCTGACCCTTTCACTTTGCCCCAAATACTCACGGGTGGGGTCCGGGGAGGGGGCGTGTCCCCTCCCCGGGCAGGGGAGCGCGAGGGGGCGGCGGCCCCCTCGCCACCCGGTCGCGAAGCGCGCGCGACCGGGTCTCACGGGGCGCGACGCAAAAGCCACAAGCGCCCGTTATCCCCATGCTTTTTCTGGACCAATCGCCCCTCACGGGTTATCGTTGAAAAAAACGGGGCGCCACGATCCCGTCGAGCAGAGGCATCCATGGATTTTCCCCAGCGGTTCTCGAACCTGCCGGAATACGCATTCCCGCGCCTGCGCGCGCTTCTCGATCACCTGACCCCGGGTGGCGAGCCGATGGCGATGACCATCGGCGAACCGCGCCATCAGATGCCCGCCTTCGTGGGCGAGGTGTTGTCCGCGAATCTGGCGGGCTTCAATCGCTATCCCACGAACGAAGGCACGCCCGAGCTTCTGTCGGCGATTTCCGGCTGGCTGAAGCGGCGCTACGGTGTCGATGTCGCGCAGGACCGGCTGATGGTGCTGAACGGCACGCGCGAGGGGTTGTTCAACGCCGCCGTCGCGCTTTCGCCCGAGCGCAAGAACGGCGCCACTCCGGTCATCCTGACGCCCAATCCGTTCTATCAGGTCTATGCCATCGCCGCGCTGACCGTCGGCGCCGAGCCGGTCTATGTCCCCGCGACTTCGGCCACCGGGCATCTGCCCGATTACGCCTCGCTGCCTGCTGAATTGCTCGACCGGGTGACGATCGCCTATCTGTGCTCGCCCGCCAATCCGCAGGGCGCGGTCGCCAGTCAGGATTACTGGGCCGAGCTTCTGGCGCTGGCCGAGAAGCACGATTTCCGCATCTTCGCGGATGAATGCTATTCCGAGATCTACCGCGACGCCCCGCCGCCCGGCATTCTGGAAGTGGCCGCGCGGGTCGGCGCTGATCCTGAACGGGTCGTGTCCTTTCATTCGCTCTCGAAACGCTCGAACCTGCCGGGTCTGCGCGCGGGCTTTCTGGCTGCCGGGCCGAAATCCGCGCGCGCCATCCGTCAGCTTCGCGCCTATGCCGGGGCGCCGGTTCCCATGCCGATTCAGGCGGTTGCCGCCGCCGCCTGGTCGGATGAGGCGCATGTGGCCGAAAGCCGCGCGCTCTATCAGGAAAAGTACCGCATCGCCGATGAGGTCTTCGGCGGGCTTAACGCCTATATGCCGCCCGAAGCGGGCTTTTTCCTGTGGCTTCCCGTCGCCGATGGCGAAGAGGCCACGCTGAAACTGTGGCAGGAGACCGGGCTGCGCGTGCTGCCCGGCGCCTATCTGTCGCGCGATACCAAGGGCGGCAATCCCGGCAGGGGATATATCCGCGTGGCGCTCGTCAACAATGCCGACGAGACCCGTCAGGGACTGACCCTGCTGCGCAACTGTCTGTATACGTGAGGATCCGATGGCCAGCTTCCCCACTCCGAACCGCGACCCGTTGATCGACAGCCGCCTGCAGGCGATCCTGTCCCAGCGCGGCAAGGAATTGCTGGGCCTGTGCCTGATCGGCCTGGGCCTGATCCTGGCGTTGATCCTGGGCTCGTATTCGCCCGAGGACCCGACCTGGATGGCCGCGACCGACGCGCCCGTGCACAACGCGCTAGGCCGGGTCGGCGCCGCCATTGCCGCGCCGCTGACCAAGATCATCGGTCTGGGCGCGTGGGGGATCGCGCTGTCGTTCTGCGTCTGGGGCCTGCGGCTGGTCATCCATCAGGGCGAGGAATACGTGCTGCACCGCTCGTTCTTCGCGCCGGTGGCGATCGCCGTGGGTGCGGTATGGCTGTCCTCGCTGGTGCCGGGGGCGGGCTGGACCGTCGATCACGGTCAGGGCGGCATGTTCGGCGACACGGTGCTGGCGGCGGTGATGACGGCGCTGCCGATGACCGCCTTCGTGGCCAACCTCGTCACGCTGCTCAGTTTCGCCGCGACGGTGGCGCTGTATCTCTACGTTCTGGGCTCGACCCTGCCGGAACTCAAGCGTATCGGGCAGTTCCTGTTGTCGGGGCTGATCCTCAGCTATGCGGGTCTGTGCTCGCTTCTGGGCCTGTCGGCGCGGGGCATGGGCGGTCTGGCTTTGAAAGGGCATGAAAGCTGGCAGCATCGCCGCGAAACCCGCGCGCAGGCGCGCGCCGCCGCCGAGCAGGCGCTGGCACAGCATCAGCGCTGGAGCGAGCCGCAGGGCGGCTACGCGCCGGATTACCCGATCGACCACGACGACGATTACCCGCTGGAATACGGGCCCGATTACGGCACCGATCCGCGTTACGACCCGCAGCCCGCGCGCATGGCGCCGCAACCCCAACCTCAGCCCCAGCCTCAGCCCCAAGGCGGTTACCGCCCGGCGCAGCCGGTGCGGGGCCGGGCTCAGGGTCACGGCATTCCGGGTCACGGCGCGCAGGGTCATGTCGAGCCGCCGCTTTCGACCCGTCAGCCCGAGCCCCATGGCCGCGATCCTTATGAGCCCATGCGCGAGGCGCCGCGCGAGCCCGTGCGGGCCGAGGGCTCTCGGGCAGAGGGCTATGGCCAGCGCTACACGCCACAGCATCGCGCGACCGCTCCTGCAGCCGCCCCGGCGCCCGAATATGCACCCGAACCGGCGCCGCAAGCCTGGGGCCAGCCGCCGCGCGGTGACGAGCGTAGCGGTTTGCTGAGCCGCGTCTCGGCACTGGGCCGCCGCACCGAGCCTGACATGCCGCCCGCGGAATGGTCGATGCCCGACGGCGAGCTGATCGAGCCACAGGGCCCTGCCGCGCTGGCCGAAGCGACCCCGCCCAGTCCCGAGGGCCTTCGCGCGCGCATCGCCGAGCTGATGGGCTCGCGCAAGCGTGCCAAGCCGGTGCTGCGGTTCGATCCGGATGCCTATCCTGCCCGCGCTGCCGCCGAGGCCGCGCGCGCTGCGCCTGAGGCCGGTGTCCAACGCCGTGAACCCGCGCTGACCGCTGCCCAAGCGGCGGCTCCCGTCGCCACGGGCATCGCGCCCGCGCCGCAGGCCGCGCCTACCCCGCAATCGGCGCAGCAATCGGCCGCGCGAGCCGCGCCGACCCCGCCGCAGGGCTACAGCTTCAGCCATGCCTTCGGCTATCAGCCCGCCCCGGCCAGCTATCCCGGCGCCACCGCACCGGCGCCGTCGCGTTTCGCGCCGCAGCCCGACGCCGCTCCGCTGCTCGATGACGAGGACGATCCGTTCGATCCGCATCTGGACGATGACGATTTCGACGCCTATGCCGCGTCCGTCGCGCCGCGCGCGCCTAGTGCGCCGGTTGCGGCCCCCGTGGCCAGCCGTGTGCAGCAAGCCCCGAACCGCGCGCCCGCGCCGTCGCGCCGCGCGCAGGCCGAGGCGCAGCCCTCGCTGGCCTTCGAACCCGCCGAAGACGGGTTCGAATTGCCGCCGCTCGCGCTGTTGCGCGACCCGGCGCTGGAAAAACGGCAGATCATCTCGCATGACGCGCTCGACCAGAACGCGCGGATGCTCGAAAGCGTGCTGGAAGATTACGGCGTGCGCGGCGAGATCATCTCGTGCAAGCCGGGCCCGGTCGTGACGATGTATGAACTGGAACCCGCGCCCGGTCTCAAGGCCAGCCGGGTGATCGGTCTGGCCGACGATATCGCGCGGTCGATGTCGGCGCTGTCGGCGCGCGTTTCGACCGTACCGGGACGCTCGGTCATCGGTATCGAACTGCCCAATGCCGACCGTCACACGGTGGTCTTGCGCGAGATCCTGGCGACCCGTGATTTCGGCGATTCGACCATGCGTCTGCCGCTGGCTCTGGGCAAGGATATCGGCGGCGAGGCGGTGGTGGCGAACCTCGCCAAGATGCCGCACCTGCTGATCGCGGGGACCACGGGCTCGGGTAAATCGGTGGCGATCAATACGATGATCCTGTCGCTGCTCTACAAGCTGACGCCCGCCGAATGCCGGTTGATCATGATCGACCCGAAGATGCTGGAACTCAGCGTCTATGACGGCATCCCGCACCTGCTCAGCCCCGTCGTCACCGATCCCAAGAAGGCCGTCGTGGCGCTGAAATGGGTCGTGGGCGAGATGGAGGAACGCTATCGCAAGATGTCCAAAATGGGCGTGCGCAATATCGACGGCTATAACGGCCGCGTGCGCGAGGCCTTGGACAAGGGCGAGATGTTCAAGCGCACGGTGCAGACCGGCTTCGACGACGAGACCGGCGATCCGGTCTTCGAGACCGAGGAATTCGCGCCCGAAGCGCTGCCCTTCATCGTGGTGATCGTCGACGAGATGGCCGACCTGATGATGGTTGCGGGCAAAGAGATCGAAGCCTGCATCCAGCGTCTGGCGCAGATGGCGCGGGCCTCGGGCATCCACCTGATCATGGCGACGCAGCGGCCCTCGGTCGATGTTATCACCGGCACGATCAAGGCGAACTTCCCTACCCGGATTTCCTTCCAGGTGACCTCGAAAATCGACAGCCGGACCATTCTGGGCGAGCAGGGGGCCGAGCAGCTTCTGGGCATGGGCGACATGCTCTACATGGCGGGCGGTGCCAAGATCACCCGCGTGCACGGGCCCTTCGTGTCCGACAGCGAGGTCGAGGAAGTCGTTCAGCATCTCAAGAGCTTCGGCCCGCCCGACTATGTCGGCGGCGTGGTCGAAGGGCCCGAAGGCGACCGCGAGGCGGATATCGACGCGGTTCTGGGCCTGGGCGGGGATTCGGGCGGCGAGGATGCGCTTTACGATCAGGCGGTGGCGATCGTCGCCAAGGATCGCAAATGCTCGACCTCATATATCCAGCGCAAGCTGGGCATCGGCTATAACAAGGCCGCGCGGCTGGTCGAGCAGATGGAGGATCAGGGCGTGGTCAGTCAGGCCAATCATGTCGGCAAGCGCGAGATCCTGATCCCCGAGATGCAATAGGGCCAAGCGGGGCGGCGCGCAGGCGTCGCGCCCGCCCACACACCCCGCGCGCCTGCGCGCCAGAAAGACAGCGCCAGAAATTCAGCGCCCGGTCGATGGACCGGGCGTCTGGCGTTCAGGGCTTCAACGTTCAGGGTTTCGGCGTTTGGGGCTTTGAGCGTTTCAGGCGAACGGGTCCTGCGGATAGCCCACGCCGGTCAGCACCAGCCCCTGCGGCGGACAGACCGGCCCGCAGGCGGCGCGCTCGCGCGCCTCAAGCGCCTGTTTGACGCGATCGGGATCCCACGACCCGGCCCCCACGCGTTCCAGCGTGCCGACGATCGAGCGGACCTGATTGTGCAAGAAGCTGCGCGCGCGCAGGTGAAAGCGGATTTCTTGCCCGGCGGGATAGGGATGCTCTTCGATAGTGATCTCGTCGAGGGTCTTCACCGGCGATTTCGCCTGACACAGCGAGGCGCGGAAGGTGGTGAAATCGTGCAGGCCCAGAAGATGCGCAGCGCCCGCGCGCATCGCCGTCACGTCGAGCCGGTGGCGCACCTGCCAGACCTGCCCCGCATCGAACACGACGGGCGCCCGTCGGGCGACGAGTCGGAACGTATAGCGCCGCTCGACGGCCGAGAAACGGGCGTGGAAATCCCCGGTCACGCGGGCGCATGCGGTGATCGCCACGGGTGCGGGTTTGAGATGGTGGTTCACGGCCTTGAGCAGCCGCGCCGGATCCCAGTCGCGGTCGAGATCGGCATGCGCGACCTGTCCGGTCGCATGCACGCCGGTATCGGTGCGCCCGGCGGCGGCGATGCGCGGCTCGGACGGGTTGAGACGCGCGAGCGCCTCCTCGATGGCTTGCTGGACCGAGGGCTGACCGTCCTGACGCTGCCAACCGTTGAACGGTGTGCCGAGGTATTCGATGCGGAAAGCGAAACGGGGCATGGCGGCTCTGTCGGGGAGGAGGGAAGGGGGGCTTTGCCCCCCTCGGCGCAATTGCGCCTCACCCCCCAGGATATTTGTGGATTAAAGATGCGGGCGGTTCGGGATCAGGTTTCGCGGGCGTGGATTGCTTTGAGCCCGTCGCGATAGGTCGGATGGTTGAGCGCGAGCTTCAGCTCGGGCCCGATCCGGCACGAGCGCAGGCGTTTGTTGTCGGCCCAGAAGCTGCGCGCCATGGGCGAGAGCGTGGCCTCTTCGAACGGGATCTCTGGCGGCGGGTCCATGCCGAGAAGGGAGGCGGCGAAGGCGATGACATCGGCATTGGGCGCGGGTTCGTCGTCCGAGACGATGAGCGGGCCGTCGAGCCGGGTTTCGGCGGCGGCGGCGGCGATGCGGCCCAGATCCTCGACATGGATGCGGTTGAAAACCTGCCCGGCTCTGACCACCCGCTGGGCGCGGCCTTCGCGCAGCGCGTCGAAGGAAGAGCGCCCCGGTCCGTAGATCCCGGCGATACGCAGCACGCAGAGCGGTTGGCGGTGTTTTTCCGCAAGGGCGCGCCAGCCCGCTTCGGCCTTCAGCCGGGCGGTGCCTCTGCCGGTATCGGGGCGGTCAGGGGCGCTTTCGTCGATCCAGGCGCCGCCGGTATCGCCGTAGAGCGAGCTGGCCGACGCATAGCCCAGCCATTCGAGCCGTGGCATCGGCTGGCTGGCGATCAGCGGCAGGATTGGATCCTCGCCGGTTTCGCGGTCGGGGGCGACCCAGCTTATCACATGGGTGGCCTCGGCCAGCGCGGTTGCGGCTTCGTCGGGCCAGTGCACGGCGGCGGCGCCCTTTGTGCGCGAGGTGCCCAGAAGGCGCCAGCCGGGACCCAGCGCGGCTTCGGTGGCGCGGCCGGCATAGCCGTGGCCGATGGAGAGAAGCGTTTTCATGGCGCCCAGCTAATGCCGCAGGGTGGGGTGGGGCAAGAGGCGCCCTTCAAATCCCCCCTCCGGCTGCCTATTCTTTTGACAGAACGTTTTCGGAGCACCGGCTTGCCCCCCTCATTGACCGATATGATCACGCGCCCCATCGAGGCCTTGGGCGATACCGTCTCCGAGGCCTTTTTCGAGCCGGTGCTGCGGCTCGGCGTGACCGGCCTGAGCCGGGCGGGCAAGACCGTGTTCATCACCGCTTTGGTGCACAACCTGATGGAGCCGGGGCGAATGCAGCGGATGCGGGCGGTGCAGCAAGGCCTTGTGCAGGGCGCCTGGTTGCAGCCGCAGCCCGACATGACGCTGCCGCGCTTCGATTACGAGGCGCATCTGGCCAGCCTGACGGGGGACGATCCGCGCTGGCCCGATGGCACACGGGCGGTGAGCGAGCTGCGGCTGTCCTTCCGGCTGGCGCCGACGGGGATGTTCGGCGGGCTGACCGGGCCGCGACGGCTGCATCTGGATATCGTCGATTATCCGGGCGAATGGCTGCTGGATCTGGGCCTGATGGGCAAAAGCTATGCCGAATGGTCGGCCGAGGTGATGGCGCGTCTGCCGCACCGGCCCGAGGCCGGAGCGTTTCGCGCGTCACTCGACGGTGTCGATCCCGAGGCCCGGTTCGACGAGGCCGAGGCGCAGGGGCTGGCGCGGCGCTTCACCGATTACCTTGTGACCGCGCGCGAGAATGGCTGGTCGGATTGCACGCCCGGTCGGTTCCTGCTGCCCGGCGATCTGGCAGGTTCGCCGGTGTTGACCTTTGCACCCCTGCCCGCGAGCGAAGGGCGACGCGGCTCGCTGGCGCGCGAGATGGCGCGGCGTTTCGAGGCCTACAAGGCGCAGGTCGTGCGCCCTTTCTTCGAGACGCATTTCGCGCGGCTCGACCGGCAGGTGGTGCTGATCGACGTGCTCGAGGCCGTACACCGGGGCCCCGCCGCGCTGGAAGATCAGCGCCGCGCGATGGCCGAGGTGCTGGCGGCCTTCCGTCCCGGCGCGAACGGTTTTTTCAGCACGCTTCTTCGTGGCAAGCGGATCGAGAAGCTGCTGTTCGCCGCGACCAAGGCCGACCATCTGCATCATTCCCAGCATGCGCGGCTGACCGCGCTGGCCGAAGCGATGCTGCGCGAGGCGCGCGACAAGGCGCGGTTCTCGGGCGCCGAGACGGCGGCGATGTCGATCGCCGCGTTGCGGGCCACGGTGGAAGAGACCCGCGCGCATGGCGGACGCGAGGTCGAGACGGTGCGCGGGCGGCTGCTGGACGGGCGGCAGGTGGCGGTGAATGCGGGTGCGTTGCCCGACGATCCGACACGGCTGCTGTCGCCTGCGCGCGAAGGGGCCGAGCGCTGGCTGCAGGGCGATTACGGCGTGATGCACTTCGCGCCGCCGGTGCAGAGCCGGCTGCCGGGGCAGGGGCTGCCGCATATCCGGCTGGATGCGGCGGCGGAATTCCTGATTGGCGACAGGCTGGTATAGAGCATGAGCAACGGACCCATTCTGATTGAGCTGGACGAGGCCGAGGGACACGCCGACGTGGCGGGCGCACCCGAGATCGACAGCCCGCCCGAAGGCGCGGCGATGCAGATGGCGGTGGCCGGCATGGCCAAAGGGCGATCCTCGGGGCCCGGGCGCTGGGTGCTGGGCGTGGGCGGTGCGCTGGTCTCGCTGATGCTGGGCGTGGCTGCGTGGGACTTCGCCGCGCGGCTGATCGAGCGGGTGCCGGTGCTGGGCTGGCTCGCTGCCGCGCTGTCGATTGCGCTGGTCGTAGCGCTGATCCTCTGGGCGGGGAAAGAGGCGCTGGGCTATCTGCGGGTGCGCAGGCTAGACGCGATCCGCATCCGTGCCGAGAAGGCCGTCGGCATGGGCGACCTGACCGAGGCGCGCGCCGTGGCGGCCTCGGTCGCGGCGCTGTACGGGGCAAAGGACCCGACCGAAGAAGCGCTGGACGCCGAGGCGGTGATCGAAGGGGCCGAGGCGCATCTGCTGATCGGTCTCGATCAGCGCGCGCAGATGGAAATTCAGGCCTCGGCCCGGCAGGTGGCCCTGGCGACCGCGCTGATCCCGCTGGCTTTCGCCGATGTCGCAGCGGCGCTGACCGCCAATCTGCGGATGATCCGGCGGATCGCCGAGATCTATGGTGGGCGGCCCGGCACCTTCGGCAATTGGCGGTTGGCGCGGTCGGTGGCGGTGCATCTGATGGCCACGGGCATGGTCGCGGTGGGCGACGATCTGGTCGGGTCGCTGGCCGGCGGGGGCCTGCTGTCAAAGCTCTCGCGGCGCTTTGGGGAAGGCGTGGTCAACGGCGCGCTGACCGCCCGCGTGGGACTGGCCGCGATGGAGCTGTGCCGCCCGCTTCCCTTCCGCATGGGGCGTAAACCGGCGGTCACGACGGTCACGGCGAATGCGCTGCGGGGATTGTTCGACCGGGGCTAGGGCCGCGCTGATCGCATTGTTGCCGATTTACAAGGACACGATTGCATACTGCGCCATGGCCGGGCTGCGACGCAAAGCGGCCTTTTCTCGCGCTGTCCGAGCCGTCCTTATGGGCGAACCTTGTTCCGACAGCCGGTTTGCCTATGCCCCCCGCCACGCCTCCCTTGCAGGACCACCCGCTGCGCTATGCGCTGACCAACGAGCTGCACGCCCGGCCCTCGCCGGTGGTGCCCGTGCCCTCGACCGCCGTTTTTCTGGCGGTCAAAGCCCCGCACGAGGCGGTGGCGCGCGACCGGGGCGAGGACCGGGCGCATATGCTGGATCTGCTGGACCGTCACGGGGTGTCGCATCCCCCGCCCGATGCCACGCATCATTCGGTCAAGGCCGGGCGCCACGGGCTGAAATGGGAAAACCACACCGAGATGACGACATGGATGGCGTTTTCCGAGGGGCTGACAGAGCGGCCCTTCGATCCCGCCGCCTTTGACGTTTTTCCCGCCGACTGGCTGGCGCGGGTACCGGGGATGCGCGTCACCTCTATTCTGTTTCGTATCGAGGAAATGCCGCTCAGCGGCGGCGCCTGCGACACGGCGGCGATCCGTCCGAAGCTGGACGACTGGTTCGTGGCCGAAAGCCTTGCCGCCGTCTATGTCCTTGATCGCACAGCCATCGTGGCGTCGGATTTCCGCATTGATCCGGCCGGGCATCTGCGCATGGCGATCTTTGTCCGGCCCCAGACCGGGCAGCGCCGGGTGGGCCGGATCGTGCAGCGGCTCTGCGAGATCGAGACTTATCGCGCGATGTCCATGCTGGGGCTGGCCCGCGCGCGGCAGGTCTCGCAACAGATGGGGGCGCTGGACCGGCGGCTGGGCGATCTGCAGGCCGAGATGGCCGGCGGCGCCAGCCATGCCGAGGCGGTTCTGGGCGCGCTGATCGCGGTCTCGGCTGAACTGGAGCGGTTGGAAATGGCCTCGTCCTTCCGGTTCGGGGCGACGCGCGCCTATGAGGCCATCGTGCATGACCGCATTGAGGTGCTGCGCGAGGACCGGCTGGAAGGGCGCCAGACGCTGGCCGAATTCATGCGCCGCCGCTGGAATCCGGCCATGCGCACGGTGCGCGCGGCGGAAAGCCGGCTGGCGCTGCTGTCGGAACGCGCGATGCGGGCGGGGCGGCTGTTGTCGACGCAGGTCGAGGTGGCGCGCTCGGCGCAAAATGCCGAATTGCTGCAAAGCATGGACCGCCGCGCTGATCTGCAACTGCGCCTGCAGCACACGGTCGAGGGACTGTCGGTCGTGGCGATCAGCTATTACGCGGTGGGGCTGGTGTCGAACATGGTGACGCCGCTGGCCGAACCCGTGGGGCTGAGCAAGACATCGGTCTATGCGCTTGTCACGCCGGTCGTGGTGCTGGCCGTCTGGCTGGCGCTGCGGCGCATCCGGTCCAAGCTGCATTGACGCAAAAGGGGGGCGCGAAGCCCCCCTTTTTTCCGTTCCGTCACGCTCGCCTCAGGCCATTGCGCGCAGTTTTTCCAGCACCTCGCGCAGGCGCGCGGCTTCGTCTGACCGCTCGGCCAGATTGGCGCGCGCCTCGTCGACCACCTCTTCCGAGGCATTGGCCACGAATTTCGGATTGTTCAGCCGACCGCTCAGCCCGCCGATTTCCTTGTCGAGCTTTTGCAGCGATTTCTCCAGCCGGTCGGCCTCGGCGGTGATGTCGATCACGCCCTCGATCGGCAGCGCATAGGTCGCGCCCTCGACCGCGACGGTCAGCGCGGCTTTGGGGATCTCGGCATCCTCATGCAGTCCGTCGAGCCGCGCAAGGCGCTCGATCAGCGTCTTGTTGCGGCCATAGGCGGTCTTGGCGGTTTCGTCCTGATCCACCACCAGCATCGGCAGCTTCATCCCCGCCGGGACCCGCATCTGCGTGCGCGACGAGCGGATGCTTTCGATCAGGCCGATGGTCCAGCCCATCTCGCGATCGGCTGCGGCATCGGCGATATCGGTCGTGTAGTCCGGCCAGTCGGCATGGGCGCACAGCTTGTCGCGCGGGCCGGTCAGGCCCCACAGCTCTTCGGTGATGAAGGGCATGATCGGGTGCAGCAGGACAAAGCACTGATCGAGAACCCAGCGCATCGTCGCGCGGGTCTCATCGGCCTGATCGCCGTCGAACAGCGGCTTGGCGAATTCGACATACCAGTCGCAGACCTTGCCCCAGACGAAGACATAAAGCGCGTTCGCCGCATCGTTGAAGCGGAAATTGGCGAAGGCTTCGTTGACCACGGCCAGCGTGCGCGCGGTTTCGCCGATGATCCAGCGGTTGGCGGTGGCCTGCGGCTGCGGCACCTGCGCCGCGGGCGCGCCCTCGAACACGCCGTTCATCTCGGCGAAGCGGGTGGCGTTCCACAGCTTGGTGGTGAAGTTGCGATAGCCGGTGATGCGCTGGGTATCGAGCTTAAGCACCCCGCCAAGGCTGGCCATCGCCGCATTGGTAAAGCGCAGCGCATCGGCGCCGAACTCGTCGATGATATCCAGCGGGTCGATGACGTTGCCCACCGATTTCGACATCTTCTTGCCCTTGGCGTCGCGCACGAGGCCATGCAGATAGACGGTGTGGAACGGCACCTGATCGACGACGGCCAGCTGCATCATCATCATCCGCGCGACCCAGAAGAACAGGATGTCCTGCCCGGTAATCAGCACATCGGTGGGGAAATACTTCGCCAGTTCCGGGGTTTGCTCTGGCCAGCCCAGTGTGCCGATCGGCCAGAGGCCCGACGAGAACCACGTGTCGAGGACGTCCTCTTCACGGCGCAGCGCCTTGCCGGGCGCCATCGCCTGCGCTTCGGCTTCCGAGGGCGCGCAATACTGGTTGCCCTCGTCATCGTACCACACCGGGATCTGGTGCCCCCACCACAGTTGGCGCGAGATGCACCAAGGCTCGATATTCTCCAGCCAGTGGTAATACACCTTCTCGCCCGATTCCGGCAGGATGCGGGTATAGCCCGCCTCCGGGTCGAAAGTCCCGTTGCGATCGGCTTCGCAGCCCTTGCGCACGGCATCCAGCGCAGGGCCCACGATCTTCGACGTATCGACGAACCATTGCCATGTCAGGAACGGCTCGATCACCACTTTCGAGCGGTCGCCGAAAGGCTGCATGATCGGCTTTTCCTCGACCAGTGGCTCGCGGCTCAGGTCCTCGGCCTTGGTCTCGGGGTCGATGGTTTTCTTCAGATAGGTGACTGCCAGCCCCTCGGCATTGATCGCCTCGACCACGGCCTTGCGCGCGTCGTAGCGGTCGAGACCGCGCAGCTCTTCGGGGACAAGGTTGATCTGGCTGACATCGCCCGCCGCGCGCTCGCCGCGCGCAATGGCCCCGGCGATCTGCGCGCTTTCCTCGTAGGACAGACCATCGGCCCGCATGCGCGCCTTGGTGTCCATCAGGTTGTAGAGCGGGATGTTGTTGCGCTTGGCGACGGCATAGTCGTTGAAATCATGCGCGCCGGTGATCTTCACCGCGCCCGAGCCGAAATCGGGATCGGGATACTCGTCGGTGATGATCGGGATCAGGCGACGGTGCTCTTTCGGGCCCACCGGGATTTCGCACAGCATTCCGACGATGGGCTTGTAGCGCTCGTCCGACGGATGCACGGCCACCGCGCCGTCGCCCAGCATGGTCTCGGGGCGGGTCGTGGCGATCGAGATGTAATTGCGAGTCTCGCGCTTGGTGACGCGACCATCCTCGTCACGCTCCACGTATTCGTAGGTCGCACCATTCGCGAGGGGGTATTTGAAGTGCCACATATGGCCCGCGACTTCGGTGTTCTCGACCTCAAGATCCGAGATCGCCGTCTCGAAATGCGGGTCCCAGTTCACCAGCCGCTGGCCGCGATAGATGTAGCCCTTGTTGTAAAGGTCGACGAAGACCTTGATCACCGCGTCGTGGAAATTGCCTTCCTCACCCGCAGGCGCTTCCGGAGCGCCGGACATGGTGAACGCGTTGCGCGACCAGTCGAGCGAGCAGCCCAGCCGCTGCAGCTGACCGATGATCGTGCCGCCCGATTGCGCTTTCCATTCCCAGATCTTCCGGGTGAACGCCTCGCGCCCCATTTCCCGGCGGGTCGCATTCGACTTGTCCTTGGCCAGCTCACGTTCGACCACCATCTGCGTGGCGATGCCGGCATGGTCCTGTCCGGGCTGCCAGAGCGTGTCGAAGCCCCGCATCCGGTGCCAGCGCACAAGGATATCTTGCAGCGTGTTGTTGAACGCATGTCCCATATGCAGGCTGCCCGTGACGTTGGGCGGCGGGATCATGATCGAGAAACTCTCGTCGCGGCTGGCATTGGCGCCGGCTTTGAACGCGCCACGCTCTTCCCAAAGGGCGGCGATCCGCGCCTCGGCCTCGGCGGCGTTGAAGGTCTTGTCCATCGTCATCTTCGTCTTCCCTCACGGCGTTCGGCGGGCTTTCGCGCTGTTTAGCGGGGCCGGGCTGAAAGGGAAAGAGTGGCGCTGCGTTCCGACAGGCGCGCGGGATGGAGAGGCCGGGGGATCCACCCCAGGACCCCATAGGTGTTCAGTCCCGGCATCTGGTGGATCGGACCGACATTGAGCCTGTCTGGCTCTGAAGTCCAGATTTTGCAGATGTATTCGTAGGGCGTGAGACGGCTGAGTGTAGCGTGACAAAAATTTTTTCAGGCCGTGACAGGAATAGTTTCAGCGAACGCGTTTGGTGTCAGGCCCGGAGATGAAAAGGCCCCGCCGTGGGCGGGGCCGGGAAAGCCGAGACGCTGAAAAAGGCAGAGACGCTACGTCCTTGCGCCGCTCAGGCCGCCACCTCCCTCATATCCAACCCCGCCAGCGAGGCATGCACGAACCAGCCTTCTTCGTCATAATAGGCGATCGTGAAACCGTCCGGGTCGCGGGCCTCTTTGACGATCGAGTTTGCCTGCGACCAGGCCCAGCGGGCGTCGAAGCCTTCGGCCACTTTGCACGCGTGTCCGGGGGTGGTTTTCACGAAGGCCATGGGTGCCGCTCCTCTTCACTCTGATACCCTATAGATAATGGCCCGGAGCCGGAATTGAATGGCTCGGAGATTGCTGTTTTCATGGCGTTCCCAGCACATTCTTATCCTTGGCGAACGCGCTTCGACGGGCATCTTCAAAGCAGGAGACCGAGCGCTGCTTCCTCCAGCATCTGCGCCCCGAGAGGCGCCAGCGCACGGCGCCAGAGTTGCCCGGCCGTCTCGTTGGGAAGGATTTGAACCCGGTGTTGAAGGCGCCTTGAAACCCCCTCTTTCCGGATCACGACGGGAGGCCCGCCATCGACGCTGTCGGTCAGCCAATACACCGTGCCGCCTGTCATCCGCGCGCCGGATCTCACGGTGTCTTCGACCGAGGTCCGGCCTTTGTGGGCGGGCAGGATCGACGGGTGGTAGCCGATAGCCCCAAGCCGCGACCACCAGATCGCCCAGCCCGGCACGATCCGGAAGGAATGAGCGCAGAGGATAAGATCCGGCCGCCACGGGAAATCCGACGCCATCAGGGCGATTGCATCGGGTTTCACGGTTACCGTTATCTTGAGCGCGCGTGCGGCCGAGGCGGCGCGGTCCTGGTCGCTCGTTGTCAGCAGCGCCAGGTCGAAGCCGTGCGCGTGCAGACGCGTTAGGATCTCCGCCCCGAGCCAGCGGGTCCCGAGAACGGCAATGCGCGGTGGATTACTCGACATAGCGAAACCCCTGTACGGCTCGGAAATGTCCCCCGTAGCCGCCTCCGGAGTTCGCGGGGCGGCCCTTGCGAAGCCGGGCGGCCGCCAGCGAAGCGGCCGATTTCGCGCGAGCCTCACCCACCAGATGCGCGGAAACCTGCGCCCAGAGCGGATCGCGCCGAAGCGCCGCGCAGAGGCCCGGGTGGGAGGTGTGGAACAGCATCGGCATTGGCTTTTCGTAACGGTTCAGACCCCGGCGCCAGAGGGCGGCGATTTCATTGAGAAAGCGCAGTCCAAGCCCGGCTCCTTGCCATTCCGGCATGATGACCAGCCGGCAGGCGCGCGCCTCTTTCAGCCCGGGGCGTGTCGAGACCGCAAGATGGGCCACCGGTGCCCCTTCGACGAACCCCGCGTAGTAGGTCGCGGCGATCATCCGGGGCAGCTTCAGGTAGTGATGCGGCTCAAAGGCGGGCCAGAGGGAGCCGTCGACGCGGTGGATGTCCATGCCGATCCGGGGCGGGCGTCGAAGGCGCCTCCAGCGGAACTCGGGCGCCCGGGTGTCGATGATCCAGTCCGGCTGGAGCCAGTCTGCCACGTCCTCGTGGCAGGTGACGGCGACAAACTGACCCTCGCCGCGACGCCATGCCTTGGCGAAGGCCGCCGCCCCAATCCGCGCGACCTGACGGTCGATCGTCGATGTGAACTCGTCGACCACCGCAAGAGCGGGGCGTTCGGCCAGGATCCGCGCGAGGTCTGCGCGGAATTGCTCGCCGGTGGAGAGGTGGCGGTATGCCCGCAACCAGCTCGGCACGCTGCCGAGGCCCACGGCCGCAAGCGCGCCGGTCACATCGTCGAAGTCGCCAGCGGGCGCGATGGCGTCGATCAGGGGGGCATCGGGCCATTTCTGCGGGCTGGCATCCATCGCAAACAACGCCTTCGCGATGCTGCTTTTCCCGCTGCCGGATGGTCCGACGACAAGCCCGATCTGCCAGGGCTGCGCGTCGAGATCCGCCTCGATCGAGAGCCGGAAATCCGCATCCTCGGTTACATTGAACAGGCTGGAGACGCGCGCGGCCCGGTAGCTGTCGGGGATCGGCTGGCGGTGGTGAATACTGATCCGGGTCATGTGCAGACCACCTTGCATCCATGCCCCTGCGCACGGAATTGCTCGAACAATTCCCGCTGCGCGGCCTCGTCTTTGGCGATCACGATGACGCCGAATTGCTGGCGGTACCGGCGGCCTTTCGGCCTGCCGGGGGCACCGTCAGGAAGGTTTGGAAGGGGAACGGTCTCTGAGGTTTTCATAGCCACTTTCCGGGTCGCGCTCGGGGCGCTGCGGTGAAGGGCTCTGGTGCGGCCTCAGAATGTTGATAGCCCGGCATCGCGGGCACTTGATGGTCAGGACGCCGGCAAGGGCGTCCGGTTCAGAACAGAATAGCAACCTGCTGCAGGCGCAGCAACGCGTTTGGACTTGCGGGCTCAAGGCGAATCACCACAGGTTGGCCGTCCCTCGCGAGGGCGGGCGCGGCCTTGAGCTTCATCGGGTCGGCGGGGTCTGGTGTGAGAGCTTTGGCCCCGTGTCGGGGGGTGTTGACGCACCCCCCGGCCGCCTGAGGCGGCGCGCTTCTTTCGCAACTCCGATAGAGCGATCAGCCCCCCCGGAACGCCATGTAATCGATCCACAGGCCATAGAGGATGTGCTCATAGAGGCCGGGGTGGTTGACGCCGCCGGCGCCCGAGAAGAGCGACGGGAACAGGCCGAGGCAGTCGGGCAGGTTGAGCGCCGGCAGCGCGAGCGGGACGAAAGCCGCACCGCGAGCGAGAGCACCCCGCATGACGTACATGTCATGCACCCGCTGGCGCTCTTCGTTGATCGGCCAGACCTTGGGTTGCCCGATCACCAACGGAACGATGCCATTGGTAATGCAGT
>NZ_JAFKOK010000022.1 GCF_017303295.1 Rhodobacter sp. NTK016B
TGCCGATGTTGACGTGCGGTTTGTTACGTTCAAACTTTGCCTTCGCCATGATGGCAGCTCCTTATTCGTGTGTCGGTGATGCCGGGCAGATCCCGGCCTACAGGGGTGGTAGGGCGGGGTTATCCCCGCCTCACCGTCAAGCGTATTTCTTCTGGATCTCTTCCGAGAGGTTCTGCGGAACCGCGTCGTAGTGGTCGAAGAGCATGGTGAACACCGCACGACCCGAGGACATCGAGCGCAGGTTGTTGATGTAGCCGAACATATTCGCCAGCGGCACCATCGCGTTGATGACGTTGGCGTTGCCGCGCGACTCCTGGCCTTGGACCATGCCACGACGGCTGGTGAGGTCGCCGATGATCGAACCGGTATATTCTTCCGGCGTCACGACTTCGACCTTCATGATCGGCTCGAGCAGTTTCGCACCGGCCTTTTTCAGACCTTCACGCATCCCGGCGCGGGACGCGATTTCGAAGGCCAGAACCGACGAGTCGACGTCGTGGAACGCACCGTCAACCAGCGCGACCTTGAAGTCGATCACCGGGAAGCCGGCCAGCGGGCCCGAATCCATCACCGATTTGATGCCCTTTTCGACACCGGGGATGTATTCCTTCGGCACCGCACCACCGATGATGCGGCTTTCGAACGAATAACCCTCGCCCGGCTCGGTCGGGGTGATCTCGAGCTTCACGCGCGCGAACTGGCCGGTACCACCGGTCTGTTTCTTGTGCGTGTAGTCGACCTCGGCGGCGTGCGAGATGGTCTCGCGGTAAGCCACCTGCGGCGCACCGATATTGGCTTCGACTTTGAACTCACGACGCATACGGTCGACGAGAATGTCGAGGTGGAGTTCGCCCATCCCCTTCATGATCGTCTGGCCCGACTCGAAGTTGGTCTCGACGCGGAACGACGGGTCTTCGGCAGCCAGGCGAGCGAGGGCGAGGCCCATCTTCTCCTGGTCGGCTTTCGACTTCGGCTCCACCGCGATCTCGATGACCGGATCGGGGAAGCTCATCGTTTCGAGAACGACCTTCTTGTTGGCGTCGCTCAGCGTGTCACCGGTAGTGGTCTCTTTCAGACCGGCCAGCGCGATGATGTCGCCTGCAAAGGCTTCGTCGATCTCTTCGCGGTTGTTCGAGTGCATCATCATCATACGACCGATGCGCTCGCGCTTGCCCTTCGTCGAGTTCAGGATCGAGTCACCCTTTTTCAGGACGCCCGAATAGATCCGCGCGAAAGTCAGCGAGCCGACGAACGGGTCGTTCATGATCTTGAACGCCAGCGCCGAGAACGGCGCTTCGTCCGAAGCCGGACGCTCGATGTTGCGCTCTTCGGTCTCGTCGTCGGGCGAGAAGCCCATCAGCATCGGGACGTCGATCGGCGCCGGCAGCAGGTCGATGACCGCGTTCAGCAGGGGCTGGACGCCCTTGTTCTTGAACGCCGAACCACCCAGAACCGGGAAGAACGTCAGCGACAGGGTGCCCTTGCGGAGCAGGCTGCGCAGAGTCGCCTCGTCGGGCTCGTTGCCCTCGAGATACTCCATCATCGCCTCGTCGTCCATGTCGACGGCGAGTTCGATCATCTTGCCGCGCCACTCGTCGGCCATGTCCTGAAGCTCGGCACGGATCGGCTGACGAACCCAGCTTGCGCCGAGGTCTTCACCCTTCCAGACCCACTCTTCCATCTTGATCAGGTCGACGATGCCTTCCAGCTGGTCCTCGGCGCCGATCGGGAACGCGATCGGGCAGGGGGTGCCGCCGGTGCGTTCCTTGATCATTTCGACGCACTTGAAATAGTCAGCGCCAATCTTGTCCATCTTGTTGACGAACACGATCCGCGGGACCTTGTAGCGGTCGGCCTGACGCCACACCGTTTCGGTCTGCGGCTCGACACCGGCGTTACCGTCCAGCAGGCAGACGGCGCCGTCGAGAACCGCGAGCGAACGCTCAACTTCGATGGTGAAGTCAACGTGGCCGGGGGTGTCGATGATGTTGAAGCGGTACTTGGTGTCCGAGGTGCCTTCGGCGGTCGGATCTTCCTGACGCTGCCAGAACGTGGTCGTGGCGGCCGAGGTGATCGTGATACCGCGTTCCTGCTCCTGCTCCATCCAGTCCATGGTCGCGGCGCCGTCATGGACTTCGCCGATCTTGTGGGACTTGCCGGTGTAGAACAGAATGCGCTCGGTCGTGGTCGTCTTGCCGGCATCAATGTGGGCCATGATGCCGAAGTTACGATATCGCGTGAGCGGATAGTCGCGTGCCATGGTCGGGAATCCTTACCAGCGGTAGTGGCTGAACGCTTTGTTCGCGTCGGCCATCTTGTGGGTGTCTTCACGCTTCTTGACGGCCGTGCCGCGGTTGTTGACCGCATCCGACAGCTCGCCAGCGAGGCGCTCTTCCATGGTGTTTTCGTTGCGCTTGCGCGCGGCGGTGATCAGCCAGCGGATGGCCAGCGCTTCACGGCGCTCGATGCGGACTTCGACGGGGACCTGGTAGGTCGCACCACCGACGCGGCGCGAACGCACTTCGACGGACGGCTTGATGTTGTCCAGCGCCTCGTGGAAGACCTCGATCGGCGCGCGCTTGAGGCGCTTCTCGACGCGGTCCAGCGCGTTGTAGACGATGGATTCGGCGACCGACTTCTTGCCGTCGACCATCAGGTTGTTCATGAACTTGGTCAGCACGGTATCGCCAAATTTGGCGTCCGGCAGGACTGCGCGCTTTTCAGCAGCGTGACGACGCGACATGGATGTCTCTCCTTACTTCGGACGCTTCGCGCCGTATTTCGAGCGGCGCTGACGACGATCTTTGACGCCCTGCGTATCGAGCACGCCGCGCAGGATGTGGTAACGGACACCCGGAAGGTCCTTGACGCGGCCGCCGCGGATGAGCACGACCGAGTGCTCTTGCAGGTTGTGCTTCTCGCCGGGGATGTAGCTGATGACCTCGTAGCCGTTGGTCAGACGCACTTTGGCGACTTTCCGCATAGCCGAGTTCGGCTTCTTCGGCGTCGTGGTGTAGACGCGGGTGCAGACGCCGCGCTTCTGCGGACAGTTCTCCAGGTGCTGCGACTTGGAGCGTTTAACTTTCGGCTGCCGCGGCTTGCGGATCAGCTGTTGAATCGTAGGCATTCAGCTCGCCCTATCTCTTGCGGCCCGTTCAACCACCGTTCGTCAACGGGGAATCCGGGGGCAGTTCGTTTTGTCTGCCTTGCGCGTCCGCAAAGCACAAAACCGCCGACGCGCCCTTTCCGGGGGTTGGCGTCGCGGTGGAATCTCAGAGGATCGGGGCATGCACCGCCCGGATCGTGATCACTATTGTGTTCTTAAGCCCCGGATTCGGCACAGACCGATCCCGGGTGCGCGCCGTATAGGGGGAGTCGCCCCCCTTGTCAACACGCCGCACCCGGTCCAAGGCGCGTTGCCGCGCGTCCGCGCCCTTGCTACGTTACGAAAAAACAACGGGGCAGGCAGCATGGCCGTCAAGGAGTATCTCGAGCGCAGGCGCGCGTCGCGCAACGCGCATGTCATCGGTCTGTGCCGGTTCTCGTACCCCGCTCTGGGCGGCTTCAAGACCGAGCACGAAAGCCCCGAACAACGCGCTGCTTTCCTTTATGCGCCCGAGCGTCTGGACGAGCGGTTTCGCCTGTTCGAGACCTTTACCCTGCCGTCGCTGCGCACCCAGACCGATCAGGATTTCATCTTCCTTGTCGTCGTGGGCGAGGACTTCCCGCCCGAACGGATGGAGCAGCTGCGCGCCATCACCGCCGATATCGAACAGGTGGTCATCGTGCCGCGCGCGCCGGGCCGTCACCGCGAAGTCATGAAAGAGGTGATCGACGAATACCGCGTCCCGGGCAGCTATTCGATCCAGTTCCGTCTTGATGACGACGACGCGATCGGCGTGGGTTTCGTGCATAAATGCCGCCGGATCCTCGATCAGAACTTCATGCTGTTCGAAGGCTCGCGCCATGTGGCCATCGACTTCACCCGTGGCTGGAACGCGCGCCCGACCGCCAAGGGTATCCGCGCCGAGCGACAGAAGGCGCTGTATCTCGGCGTGTCCTTCGCCATCGCCTTTCGGCCCGATACCGATCTGTGCGTGATGAACTTCACCCATCACGAGGTCTGGCAGCATATGCCGACCATCACCCGTACCGATCCCGATATGTGGATCCGGGGCGTCAACGATCACAACGATTCCCGCGACCGCATCGGCACCAAGCTGCGCTACCTGACGCCCGAAGAAGAGAGCAAGTTCGAAAAAGCCTTCGGTATCACCCAGGAACACGTCCAGTCGGTGTACCGCGACGTTGCCGACGGCTCGTGACGCGCTCGCGGTAGAAGGTGAAGAGCCCCGTCGCCACGATCAGCCCGGCCCCCAGCAGCGTCACCGGGTCGGGCCATTCGGCGAACAGCACGAAGCCCAGCACCAGCGCCCAGACAAGGCCTGCATAGCGGAAGGGCGTGACGAAACCCAATTCGCCCGTGCGCACCGCCATCACCGCCATCAGATAGCCCGCGACGATGGCGACCGAGGTGGCGACCAAGAGCGGCGCGGTGGTGGCGTCCGGCGTGACAAAGTCTTCGCCCGCAGCGCCGATCAGCCCGAACACCATCACCGCCGCGCCATTGGCCCATGCGATCAGCAGCGACGGTACGGCGCGCGAGACCCGGCGGGTGAGCAATTCACGGGTGGTGACGAAGGCCACGCAGATCAGGGCGTACAAAGCATGGATGTCGAACGCGCCCGCCTGCGGCCGCACCACCAGCAGCACACCCAGAAAGCCCACGCTAATCGCCGCCAGCCTGCGCCAGCCGACCGGCTCGCGCAGGAACAGGGCCGCCCCCAGCGTCACGGTGAGCGGTAGCGATTGCAGGATCGCCGTCAGGTTGGCGATGGGCATGTGATAGAGCGCCTGAAGGAAGAACCAGACCGATCCGGTATCCGCCAGCGTCCGCCCCACCACCAGCCAGCGGTCGCGCCGCCCCAGCCGAACGCGGAACGCCCCCGCCCGCCACGCGATCAGGCCAAGGATCAGGGTCACGCCGAGGCCCCGCCAGGCCAGCGTCTGGAACATCGGCATCGACGGGCCCAGCAGCTTCATCACCGAATCCGACAGCGTGTAGGCTGCCATTCCGGTCATCATCAGAATCGCGCCGCGCGCATTGTCGGACAGCATGGAATACCCCGGCAGGAACCCGCCTGTGATGGCATTTCACAGGCGAAAAGAAAAGCGCTCCGGATGGCGCCGGGCTTGCCTGAAAGCCGCACGCGGGCTAGGTGAGCGGGGCAGGGAGGCTCAATACGGGACCGGCCTCCTGGTCCCCCGAACACGAAGCGACACGCATGACCGATCTCGCGCCTTCTTGCGCCAACGGCCTCGGATTTCCCGGCGGCAGGCAGATCCCGGCCGGAACGGTGATTACCGCTCTGGCGATGGGCGGCTTCGCCATCGGCATGACCGAATTCGCCTCGATGGCGCTGCTGCCCGATTTCGCCGCAGAGCTCGGGGTGACCGAGGCCCGCGCGGCGGACGCGATCAGCGCCTATGCGCTGGGGGTCGTCGTCGGCGCTCCGCTGCTGGCCGTGGCGGCGGCGCGGTTTCGCAAGCGGATGCTGCTGATCTGGCTGATGGTCGCCTTTGCGGTGTTCAACCTGCTCTCGGCGCTGGCGCCCGGTTTCGGCACCTTCACCCTTGCGCGGTTCCTGTCGGGTCTGCCGCATGGCGCCTATTTCGGCGTGGCGATGCTGGTCGCGGCCTCGGTCGTGCCGCCCAACCGCAAGGCCTATGCCGTGGCGCGGGTGTTTCTGGGCCTGACGCTGGCCACCACCATCGGCGTGCCTGCGGCGAGCCTGCTGGCGCAACTGTTGAACTGGCGCGCGGCGTACCTGATCGTTGTCGTTCTGGCGCTGCTGACGGCTTTGGCGGTGCTGTGGAAGGCGCCGCGCACGCCCGCCGATCCCGATGCCGCGCCGCTCAAAGAGCTGGGCGCGCTGAAGAACCGGCAGGTCTGGCTGACGCTGCTGACGGGTGCGATCGGCTTCGGCGGTTTCTTCGCGGTCTATACCTATATCGCCTCGACCGTCCAAAGCACGCTCGGCGCCGGTGAAAACGCCGTGGCGATCATGCTGTTCATCACCGGGATCGGCATGACCTTCTTCACGCTGTTCATGGGCTGGTGCGCCGACCGCAATCTGAACCTGACGGCCTATGTGTCCTTTGGCGGCGGGGCGGTGATCCTGTTCCTGTTCCCCTTCGCCGTGCAGACCGGCCTGTGGGCGATGGGCATCGCAGTCTTCATGATGTGCCTGCTCAGCGGCGTCTCGACGGTGCTGCAGACCCGGCTGATGAACATCGCGGGCGACGCGCAGCAACTGGCGGCATCGCTGCACCATGCGGGGTTCAACGTGGCCAATGCTCTGGGGCCGTTCCTTGCCGCGCGCTTCATTGCTGCGGGCTATGACTTCCCCGTCGCGGGCTATGTCGGCGCGGCGCTGAGTGCGGCGGGCTTCGTGCTGTTCGCCCTCACCGTCTGGGACGCGCGGCGCAGCGGCGTGGAATAGGGCCGCGTGGCCTTTACCCGTCCCGGCAAGCCGGTATCCTGAGCGAATGTACAGGCTCAAACCCGGCATCAAGCAGGATCCGCAGCGCCGCTGGCTTTTGCCTGACCGCATTTTCTTCGGTCACGGCGCCTGCCATATCCTTGCCGGGGTCTATCTGCGCAACGCCCCGCTGCCCGGCTTTTGGGCCGAGCGGATCATCCCCGCCGACGGCAAGCCCGGGAACCATGTCTATGTCACAGACGGGACCATTGCCTTCGACTTTCATGGGTATTCCGACCGGGAGGCCCTGTTGCGGCACCATGTCCGGGGATGGCGGCGGGCGAGCGGTGCCGAGTGGCGATGCACGGTGGAAAGCGTGCGTTTCGACCTTCTCGACACCCCGGCGTTGAATGCGCGCAAGATGCGGGGGCCGGATCAGTATTTCGATGATCCGTGCCGCCGGGCGCAGGTCTTTCTGGCGCGTTTCGATCATGCCGCCTGCGCCGAGCGGGCGCGACAGCGTCGGGGCACAGCCAGAGGGTGAGACGCCGGGCCCAACGAAAAGCCCCCCGCAAGCAGCTTGCGGGGGGCTTTGTTTTTAAAAGAGCTGGCGATCAGCGGTCGTCGTCATCCGCCTGCGGTTCGGCAAAGACCTGGTCCGCGGTGGGCTCGCCCGAGGGGGCAACCAGCACGGCTTCGGCTTCGGCGCGGCGCTGTTCGATCACCTCGGCATCGCGGTCGGCGGCGATCTTGCGGGTCGCGGTGGCGACGCCACCCGTGCCCGCCGGGATCAGACGACCAACGATGACGTTCTCTTTCAGGCCGACGAGCTTGTCGCGCTTGCCGATGACCGAAGCCTCGGTCAGCACGCGCGTCGTTTCCTGGAACGAGGCCGCCGAGATGAAGCTGCGGGTCTGCAGCGACGCCTTGGTGATACCCAGCAGGATCGGTTCGCCCCGAGCGGGACGCAGGCCCATCGACTCGACCTTTTCGTTGGCCTCGTCGAACTCGAACTTGTCAACGGTTTCGCCCTTCAGCAGCGTGGTGTCGCCGCTGTCGAGGATCTCAAGTTTCTGCAGCATCTGCCGCACGATCACCTCGATATGCTTGTCGTTGATCTTCACGCCCTGCAGTCGGTACACGTCCTGCACTTCGTCGATCAGGTAGTTCGCCAGAGCCTCGATACCCAGAATCCGCAGGATGTCGTGCGGCGCGGGGTTGCCATCCATGATGTAGTCGCCGCGCTGGACGAAATCGCCCTCTTGCACGGGGATGTGCTTGCCCTTGGGCACCAGGTACTCGGCCGCATCGACATTCTCGTCCACGGGCTCGATCGAGATACGGCGCTTGTTCTTGTAGTCTTTCGCAAAGCGCACATAGCCGTCGATTTCGCAGATGATCGCGTGGTCCTTGGGACGACGCGCCTCGAACAGTTCCGCCACGCGGGGAAGACCCCCGGTGATGTCCTTGGTCTTGGCCCCTTCCCGCGGGATACGCGCGACGACGTCACCCGGACGCACATCCTGTCCGTCTTCGACCGACAGAATCGCGTCGACCGACATCGGGTAGACGACCGGGTTGCCCGCATCGTTGCGCATCGGCTCGCCGGTTTCCTTGTTCATGACGATGATCTCGGGCTTGAGATCGCCGCCACGCGGAACCGAACGCCAATCCGTCACGATCTTCTGCGACATGCCGGTGGCCTCGTCGGTGTCTTCACGCACCGACAGACCCGCGACCAGATCCACGAACTTCGTCACACCGGCCTTTTCGGCGATGATCGGCAGGGTATAGGGGTCCCATTCGTAGAGCTTGTCGCCGCGCGCCACGTCCTGACCGTCGCGCACGAACAGCTTCGTACCATAGGTCAGTTTGTGCGCCACACGCTCGACACCGTTTTCGTCGATGATCGCGATCTGCATGTTCCGGCCCAGAACGATCAGGTCGCCCGCCGCATTTTCCAGAACGTTGGTATTGCGGAACTCGATCTTGCCCGCAGAACCCGATTCCTGGAACGATTGCGAACCACCCTGCGCGATGCCGCCGATGTGGAAGGTCCGCATCGTCAGCTGCGTGCCCGGTTCACCGATCGACTGCGCGGCGATGATGCCCACCGCTTCGCCTTTGTTGACCAGCGTACCGCGCGCGAGGTCGCGGCCGTAGCACTTGGCGCAGACGCCCTCTTCCGCTTCACAGGTCAGCGGCGAGCGGATCTTCACCGTGGCAAGGCCGGCGGCTTCGATCAGGTCGGCGTCGCGTTCGTCGATGAGCTGGTTGTGCTCGACGACGATCTCGCCAGTGGCCGGGTTGATCACATCCTCGGCCGCGACACGGCCCAGAATACGCTCGGCCAGCGAGGCGACGACTTCACCGTCGTTGATCGCCGCCGAGGCGGTGATCGACCGGTCGGTGCCGCAATCGTCTTCACGGACGATGCAGTCCTGCGCCACGTCCACCAGACGACGGGTCAGGTAGCCCGAGTTCGCCGTCTTCAGCGCGGTATCGGCCAGACCCTTCCGGGCGCCGTGGGTCGAGTTAAAGTACTCGAGCACGGTCAGGCCTTCTTTGAAGTTCGAGATAATCGGCGTTTCGATGATCTCGCCCGACGGTTTGGCCATCAGGCCGCGCATGCCGCCCAGCTGCTTCATCTGGGCGGGCGAGCCCCGCGCGCCCGAGTGAGACATCATGTAGACCGAGTTCGGCTCGAGCTCGCGGCCCTCGTCGTCGTAACGGACGGCCGAGATTTCCGCCATCATCGCCGCTGCGACCGCGTCCGAGGCTTTCGACCAGGCATCGACGACCTTGTTGTACTTCTCACCCTGGGTGATCAGACCGTCGAGATATTGCTGTTCGAATTCCTTCACCTGATCGCGGGTCTCGTTGACGAGATCCCACTTGGTGCCCGGAATCAGCATGTCGTCCTTGCCGAACGAGATGCCGGCGCGGAACGCCTGACGGAAGCCCAGACCCATGATCTGGTCACAGAAGATGACCGATTCCTTCTGACCGCAATAACGGTAGACGGTGTCGATGACGTTTTGCACGTCTTTCTTCCGCAGCAGGCGGTTGACCAGCTCGAAGGGCGCCTTGGCGTTGAGCGGCAGAAGACCGCCCAGACGCAGACGGCCCGGCGTGGTCTCATAGCGCTTGATGACCTCGTTGCCGCTTTCGTCGATCTGCAGGATCCGGCCAGTGACCTTGGCGTGCAGATGCACTTCGCCCGAAGCGAGCGCGTGCTCGACTTCGTCGATATCGGCGAAAGCCATGCCTTCGCCCTTCATGCCTTCGCGCATCATGGTGGTGTAGTAGAGACCCAGCACCATGTCCTGCGACGGAACGATGATCGGCGCGCCGTTGGCGGGCGACAGCACGTTGTTGGTCGACATCATCAGCACGCGCGCTTCCAGCTGGGCTTCCAGCGAGAGCGGAACGTGAACGGCCATCTGGTCACCGTCGAAGTCGGCGTTGAAGGCCGAGCAGACCAGCGGGTGAAGCTGGATGGCTTTCCCTTCGATCAGCTGGGGTTCAAAGGCCTGAATGCCCAGACGGTGCAGCGTCGGCGCGCGGTTCAGAAGAACCGGGTGCTCGCGGATGACCTCGTCGAGGATATCCCAGACTTCGGGACGCTCTTTCTCGACCAGTTTCTTCGCCTGCTTGACCGTCGAGGACAGGCCCTTGGCTTCGAGCCGCGAATAGATGAACGGCTTGAACAGCTCGAGCGCCATCTTCTTGGGCAGACCGCATTGATGCAGCTTCAGCTCAGGCCCGGTCACGATGACCGAACGGCCCGAGAAGTCGACCCGCTTACCCAGAAGGTTCTGGCGGAAGCGACCCTGCTTACCCTTCAGCATGTCCGACAGCGACTTCAGCGGGCGCTTGTTGTTGCCCGTGATGACGCGGCCGCGACGGCCGTTATCGAACAGCGCATCGACCGATTCCTGGAGCATCCGCTTTTCGTTACGCACGATGATGTCGGGCGCACGAAGCTCGATCAGACGCTTCAGACGGTTGTTCCGGTTGATCACCCGGCGATACAGGTCGTTGAGATCCGAGGTCGCGAAACGGCCCCCGTCCAGCGGCACCAGCGGGCGCAGCTCGGGCGGGATGACCGGCAGCACGGTCAGGATCATCCATTCGGGACGGTTGCCCGACTCGAGGAAGCTCTCAACCACCTTCAGGCGTTTGATGATCTTCTTGGGCTTCAGCTCGCCGGTGGCTTCCTTCAGCTCTTCGCGCAGCTTCTCGGCTTCCGACGCAAGGTCGATGGCCGACAGCATTTCGCGGATCGCCTCGGCGCCGATACCGGCGGTGAAGGCGTCAGCGCCGAAATTGTCCTGCGCGTCCATGTATTCTTCTTCGGTCATCAGCTGGCCATAGGACAGCTCGGTCAGACCGGGTTCGATCACCACGTAGTTTTCGAAATACAGGATACGCTCGAGATCGCGCAGCGTCATGTCCAGCATCAGGCCGATGCGCGAGGGCAGCGACTTGAGGAACCAGATATGCGCAACCGGCGAAGCCAGCTCGATATGGCCCATCCGTTCACGGCGGACCTTCTGCAGCGTGACTTCGACACCGCATTTCTCGCAGACGACGCCGCGATACTTCATGCGCTTGTATTTGCCGCACAGGCATTCGTAGTCCTTGATCGGACCGAAAATGCGCGCGCAGAACAGGCCGTCACGCTCGGGCTTGAACGTGCGGTAGTTGATCGTCTCGGGCTTTTTGATTTCCCCGTAGGACCACGACAGGATGCGTTCCGGCGAGGCGAGCGAGATCTTGATCTCGTCGAATTGCTTGGGCGCGGCCAGCGGGTTGAACGGGTTCGTGGTCAGTTCCTGGTTCATCGTATGATCCTTGATGCGGCTCGAAGGGGGGACGGGCGCGGTGCGTGGACACCACGCACCCTACAGCGTCGTGCAGGATGCGTGGCGGGACGCGCCGTTACTCGTCTTCCTCCGAATCCAGGAGTTCCATGTTCAGGCCGAGGCCGCGGACTTCCTTCACCAGAACGTTGAAGGATTCGGGCACACCGGCCTCGAAATTGTCCTCGCCCTTGACGATGCTCTCGTAGACCTTGGTCCGGCCTGCCACGTCGTCCGACTTCACCGTCAGCATCTCTTGCAGGGTATAGGCGGCACCATAGGCTTCCAGAGCCCAGACCTCCATTTCCCCCAGACGCTGACCGCCGAACTGCGCCTTACCACCCAGCGGCTGCTGCGTGACGAGCGAGTACGGGCCGGTGGAGCGTGCGTGCAGCTTGTCGTCGACAAGGTGGTGCAGCTTCAGCATGTACTTGACGCCGACGGTAACCGGACGCACGAACTGCTCGCCCGAGCGGCCATCGAAGACGACCGACTGGCCGCTTTCGTTGAAGCCCGCCCGACGCAGCGCGTCGTTGACGTCCATCTCCTTGGCGCCGTTGAAGACCGGCGTGCCGATCGGCACCCCCTTGGTCACGGCCGAGGCGGCCTCGACCAGACGCTCTTCTTCCATGCCGGCGAACGCGTCGTCATAGACCTGATCGCCATAGCCGTGCTTCAGCGCATCGCGCACCGGCGTCAGGTCGCCCGAACGACGGTATTCCTGCAGCGCCTCGTCGATCTGAACCCCAAGGCCGCGCAGGGCCCAGCCCATATGCGTCTCGAGGATCTGACCCACGTTCATCCGCGACGGCACGCCCAGCGGGTTGAGCACCAGATCGACCGTGGTCCCGTCGGCGAGGAACGGCATGTCCTCTTGCGGCACCACTTTCGACACGACACCCTTGTTCCCGTGACGACCGGCCATCTTGTCGCCCGGCTGCAGCTTGCGCTTCACCGCCAGGAAGACCTTGACCATTTTCATCACGCCCGGCGGCAGATCGTCGCCCCGGCGCACTTTCTCGACCTTGTCGTCGAAACGGTGCGTCAGCTGACGCTTCTGCTGGTCGAACAGCGCGTTGAGCGCTTCGACTTCTTGCGCTTCGGCCTCTTCGGCCAGCGCAAGCTGCCACCACTGACCGCGCGACAGGCTGTCGAGCAGTTCCTCGGTGATTTCCGAGTTCGGGCGAACGCCTTTGGGGCCTTTGACCGCGACCTTGCCGAGGATCAGCTGCTTGAGACGCGAGTAGATGTTGCGCTCGAGGATCGCCATCTCGTCATCGCGGTCGCGCGACAGACGCTCGATCTCTTCGCGTTCGATCTGCAGCGCGCGCTCGTCCTTGTCGACACCGTGACGGTTGAAGACGCGGACTTCCACGACCGTACCATAGGCACCCGGCGGCAGACGCAGCGAGGTGTCGCGCACGTCCGAGGCTTTCTCACCGAAGATGGCGCGCAGAAGCTTTTCTTCCGGCGTCATCGGGCTTTCGCCCTTCGGAGTGATCTTGCCGACCAGAATATCCCCGGCCTGCACTTCGGCGCCAATATACACGATCCCGGCTTCGTCGAGGTTGCGCAGGGCTTCCTCGCCGACGTTCGGGATGTCGCGGGTGATCTCTTCCGGGCCCAGCTTGGTATCGCGGGCGGCGACTTCGTATTCCTCGATATGGATCGAGGTATAGACGTCGTCCTTCAGGATCCGCTCGGAGATAAGGATCGAGTCTTCGTAGTTGTAGCCGTTCCACGGCATGAACGCGACGACGACGTTCCGGCCCACGGCCAGTTCGCCCATATCGGTCGAGGGACCATCCGCCACGATCGCCCCGCGATCGACCACGTCACCCACCTTCACCAGCGGACGCTGGTTGATGCAGGACGACTGGTTCGAACGCTTGAACTTGCGCAGACGATAGATGTCGACGCCCGGTTCACCCGGTTCCAGCATCTCGGTCGCGCGCACAACGATCCGCTGCGCGTCGACCTGATCGACGATACCGGCACGGCGCGCCATGATCGCGGCGCCCGAGTCGCGGGCAACGATGCCTTCGATCCCGGTCCCCACCAGCGGCGCGTCGCTTTGCAGCAGCGGCACCGCCTGACGCATCATGTTCGAGCCCATCAGCGCGCGGTTGGCGTCGTCATTCTCAAGGAACGGAATGAGCGAGGCCGCGACCGACACAAGCTGCTTGGGCGACACGTCGATCATGTCGATACCCTCGCGCGGGTTCAGCATGAATTCGCCGCCCTGACGGGTCGACACCAGATCGTTGACGAATTCGCCCTGCTCGTTGAGCGTGGCGTTCGCCTGTGCGATCACGTGGCGCTGTTCCTCGGTGGCCGAGAGGTATTGCACCTCGTCCGTCACCTTGCCGTCGATGACCTTGCGATACGGGGTCTCGATGAAGCCGTATTTGTTCACGCGGGCATAGGTGGCCAGCGAGTTGATCAGACCGATGTTCTGACCTTCCGGCGTTTCAATCGGGCACATCCGGCCATAGTGGGTCGGGTGAACGTCGCGGACCTCGAAGCCCGCACGCTCACGCGTCAGACCGCCCGGGCCAAGCGCCGAGAGCCGACGCTTGTGCGTCACTTCCGACAGCGGGTTGGTCTGGTCCATGAACTGCGACAGCTGCGACGAGCCGAAGAATTCACGCACCGCCGCCGCGGCAGGCTTTGCGTTGATCAGGTCCTGCGGCATGACGGTATCGATATCCACCGACGACATGCGCTCGCGGATCGCGCGCTCCATGCGCAGAAGGCCCAGACGGTACTGGTTTTCCATCAGCTCGCCGACCGAGCGCACCCGGCGGTTGCCGAGGTGGTCGATGTCGTCGATTTCGCCACGACCGTCACGCAGGTCGACCAGCGCCTTGATGCAGGCGATGATGTCTTCCTTGCGCAGCGTGCGCTGCGTATCCGGCGCGTCGAGAGCCAGACGCATGTTCATCTTCACGCGGCCCACGGCGGACAGATCGTAACGCTCGCTGTCGAAGAACAGGGTGTCGAACAGCGCGGCGGCGGCGTCCACGGTCGGCGGCTCGCCCGGACGCATGACGCGATAGATATCCATCAGCGCCTGTTCGCGGTTCATGTTCTTGTCGGCGGCCAGCGTGTTGCGGATATAGGCACCCACGTTGACGTTATCGATGTCCAGAACCGACAGCTCGGTGATGCCCTGATCCAGCAGCGTCTTCAGCGTGCCGCCCTTGACGTCGCCGTCTTTGTCGACTTCCCAGGTAATCTCGTCACCGGCTTCGATCCAGATCTCGCCGGTTTCCTCGTTGATCACGTCCTCGGCGGCGAACCGGCCCAGGATGTTCTCGAAGGGAACCAGAAGCTCGGTGATCTGGCCGTCGTCGATCCATTTCTTGACCAGACGCGGCGTCGCCTTTTCACCGGCATTGAGGATGACCTCGCCGGTGGCCGCGTCGACCAGATCCATGGCCGGACGGGTGCCGCGCACGCGCTCGGGGAAGAACTTGGTGACCCAACCGCGGTTCTTCTCAAGCCGATAGCTGACCTTGTCGTAATAGGCATCCATGATGCCTTCCTGATCGAGCCCCAGCGCATAAAGAAGCGTCGTCACCGGCAGTTTGCGGCGACGGTCGATACGCGCGAAGACCAGATCCTTCGGGTCGAATTCGAAGTCCAGCCACGAGCCGCGATAGGGAATGATGCGGCACTGGAACAGCAGCTTGCCCGACGAGTGCGTCTTGCCCTTGTCGTGGTCGAAGAACACGCCCGGCGAACGGTGCATCTGCGACACGACGACACGCTCGGTGCCGTTCACGATGAAGGTGCCGACCGGCGTCATCAGGGGCATGTCGCCCATGAAGACTTCCTGCTCCTTGATGTCCTTGACCGACTTGGCGCCCGTATCCGGGTCCACATCGAACACGATCAGACGCAGCGTGACCTTCAGCGGCGCCGAATAGGTCATGTCGCGCTGCTGGCACTCGTCGATGTCGTATTTCGGCTTTTCCAGATCGTACTTGACGAATTCCAGAACCGCGGTTTCGTTGAAGTCCTTGATCGGGAAGACGGACTGGAACGTACCCATCAGACCTTCACCGTCGAGGGGCTTGTCGCTGTCACCCGAGCGCAGGAACAGGTCGTAGGACGACTTCTGTACCTCGATCAGGTTGGGCATCTCCAGCACTTCGCGGATCTTGCCGAACATCCGGCGGATGCGCTTCTGGCCAACATAGGACTGAGCCATGCTCGGTATCACCTTTCATCGTTCGCGGATGCGCCTGCCGTCGGGCCTCGGCGGGGCATCCCGTGCGAAACAGAAGCGGAGGCTCCATTCCTGCGAACCGTCCCAAAGGTTCGCTCCCGAGCCTCGACTGCTTCTGGAAGGGGCTTGTCACGCAAGCGCCTGCCGGAAACAGCGTTCAGAAAACAGCTTTGGCCGGGCCCGGAAAATCCCGGACCCAGCCATGTCATGTGGTCAAGGTGCGGCGCATGCGCGCGACACCCTGGCGATTACTTCAGCTCGACCTTGGCGCCAGCGGCTTCCAGCTTGGTCTTGATCTCTTCGGCTTCCGCCTTCGGAGCAGCTTCTTTCACGGCTTTGCCACCGGCTTCGACCAGTTCCTTGGCTTCTTTCAGACCAAGACCGGTGATGCCGCGGACTTCTTTGATGACCGCGATTTTGTTGCCACCGGCTTCGACGAGGATGACGTCGAATTCGGTTTTTTCTTCTTCGGCAGCGCCAGCGTCGCCACCGGCAGCCGGGCCAGCCATCATCACGGCGCCGCCAGCGGCGGGCTCGATGCCGTACTCATCCTTCAGGATGGTTTTCAGTTCTTGGGCTTCCAGCAGGGTCAGGTTGACGATGCTTTCGGCGAGTGCTTTCAGATCAGCCATTGTTCAGTTCCATTCTAACAGGGTGTTGCCGACATGGGGTGAGTACCGCCACGCGGGCCAAGAGTTGCTCAAGCGGCGTCCCGCTCCTCCAGGGTGGAGAGGATGCCCGCGATGTTCGAAGCAGGCGCGCCAATCGCACCAGCGATGTTCGAAGCCGGTGCCCCGATGCACGACACGATCGAAGCGATAAGCTCCTCGCGCGACGGCATTTCGGACACGGCTTTCACACCGTTCTGGTCCAGAGCCGAACCGCCCATAGCACCGCCAAGGATCTCGAACTTTTTGTTCTCCTTGGCGTAGTCCACAACCACCTTCGCCGCGGCGACGGGGTCTTCGGAATAGGCGAGTACGGTCATGCCCGTCAGAAGGTCTGCGATGCTGGCGCACGGCTTTCCATCCAGGGCGATCTTGGCGAGCTTGTTCTTGGCAACGCGAACGGCCCCGCCTGCTTCACGCATTTTCGCGCGCAGGGCCTGCATCTCGGCAACCGTGAGACCCGCGTAGTGTGCAACCACAACCACGCCAGAGCTTTCGAAGATCTGGCCGAGTTCGTCGACCACTGCTTCTTTTTGGGCTCTATCCACAGGTTTGCTCCAAGTTTGGAGGGCCTTGCGGACCCTCCGGCTCTATTTTCACCGGGTTCAAGAGACCCCGATGTCGGGTCCGCTACGGGTCCGTCCAAGTCATCCCGGGGTCAGCATGTGCCACCCGCTAGAATTCTTATTCTTTCCCGTCTCAGGCAGGACTTATGGAAGGGAGATCCCAACCGCCCACCGTCTCGGACGATGCGCAACGGGGCACGACCGAATCGCACCCTGCTACAGGACGGGACAGATAACCGCTTCGCCGTCCGATGCCAAGGGGGCGCAAAGCAATTTCCGTGCCAAGCCTTGGGCCGCCGCCCTTACGGCAAAAGGCCCCGCGCGGGGCGGGGCCTTTCGGGAAGCTTCGATCCGGTCGGATCAGGCGGCGCCGGTGGCCGAAGCCAGATCGACGCTGACGCCCGGACCCATGGTCGAGGACAGCGAGACCTTCTTCAGATAGGCACCCTTGGCGCCCGACGGCTTCGCCTTGTTGACCGCGTCGACGATGGCGCGGACGTTTTCGACCAGTTTGCCTTCGTCGAACGAGACCTTGCCGATACCGGCGTGGATGATCCCGGCCTTTTCAACTTTGAACTGGACTTCACCGCCCTTGGCGTTGGCAACGGCCGTCGCCACGTCCATGGTCACGGTGCCGACCTTCGGGTTCGGCATCAGGTTGCGCGGACCCAGGATCTTGCCCAGACGGCCGACGATCGGCATCATGTCCGGCGTCGCGATGCAGCGATCGAATTCGATCGTGCCCGACTGGATGGTCTGCATCAGGTCTTC
This sequence comes from Rhodobacter sp. NTK016B, assembly GCF_017303295.1. Classification (GTDB taxonomy): domain Bacteria; phylum Pseudomonadota; class Alphaproteobacteria; order Rhodobacterales; family Rhodobacteraceae; genus Pararhodobacter. The sequence goes on from NZ_JAFKOK010000022.1 coordinate 17,647, forward strand.
GTCACCGACGATGTCGGCGCCAGCTTCGCGGGCCTCATCGGCCTTCGCGCCACGGGCGAAGACGGCGACGCGGACGGTCTTGCCGGTGCCGTTCGGCAGCGAGACGACGCCGCGGACCATCTGGTCGGCGTGACGGGGGTCGACGCCGAGATTGATCGCGACTTCGATGGTTTCGTCGAACTTGGCCGAGGCAGCGCCTTTAACCAGCTTCACCGCGTCTTCGACGGTGACGTTGGCCGTGCTGCCGAAGGCTTCGCGGGCGGTGCGGGTACGTTTACCGAGCTTGGCCATGATTTACCCCTTCACCTCGATACCGCACGACTTTGCCGAGCCGAGGATGATCTGCATCGCGCCTTCGACGTCGTTGGCGTTCAGGTCTTTCATCTTCGCTTCGGCGATCTCGCGCACCTGCTTGACAGTCACGGTGCCGGCGGTTTCACGGCCCGGCTTGACCGAACCACGGGCGCGGTTGCGCTTGCCGACGGGCTTCAGGCCAGCGGCTTTCTTCAGGTACCACGACGCAGGCGGGGTCTTCAGCTCCATGCTGAACGACTTGTCCTGGTAGTAGGTGATCACCACCGGAACCGGCGCGCCGGGTTCCATGTCCGCCGACTTCGCGTTGAAGTCTTTGCAGAACTGCATGATGTTGATGCCGCGCTGACCCAGGGCAGGGCCCACGGGCGGCGAGGGGTTGGCCTGACCGGCCTTAACTTGCAGCTTCAGCTGCCCGATGACTTTCTTGGCCATGTGGCCGCTCCTTTCTCACAACGCCCCGGCCCGGACTGCCCGGCGGGGCCTGCTTAGTGGTCCGGGTGGCCCGAAAGCCGCCCTCCCACGGTGATCACTCAGGCGCCCTTGGTCACCTGCGTGAATTCCAGTTCCACCGGCGTCGGGCGGCCGAAGATCGAGACCATGACCTTCAGGCGGCCATTGTCGTCGTCGACTTCCTCGACCATGCCGGAGAATCCGTCGAACGGGCCGTCCGACACCTTGACCTGCTCGCCCACTTCGAAGCGGATCAGGTTGCGCGGTGCGGCTTCGCCTTCTTCGACGCGGTTCAGGATCAGGTTCACTTCCTCGTCGCGCATCGGGCTCGGCTTGCCGTGCTGGCCGAGGAACCCGGTCACACGGTTGATCGAGCTCACCAGATGCTGCGTGCGGGGCGTCAGTTCCATGCGTACCAGCACATAGCCGGGCATGAAGCGACGCTCCGAGGTGACCTTCTTGCCGCGGCGAACTTCGATGACCTCTTCGGTCGGAACCAGAACTTCTTCGATCTGGTCCTCGAGCGCCGCCTCGGTGGCGGCCTGGCGGATCGCTTCGGCGACCTTCTTCTCGAAGTTCGAGAGAACGCTCACCGAGTACCAACGCTTGGCCATGCCATTTCCCCGTCTCTGACGGCCTTGCCGTCGCGAAAATCGTTTCAGGTCAAGCGATTGAAGGCTGCCGGACCCTGTGCGCCCCGCAGATAAAAAATGTGCGCACCGAATCGGTGCGCGCCTATCTGCCGGAATGTGTTGCTGCCTTTAACGTCAGCGGGGGCGAGATTCAAGCGCAATTGAGGGTCTTGTCCCGCTTTGAGCGTCCTGCGCGGCCCTGTTTTCAAGGCCATCGCAGCCCCGAGGGGCGCGCCGGATGCCTTAGCTCACGAAGCCCAGGATCGCGCCGAGCCCGGTGCGGATCAGCAGGTCCACAAGGAAGAAGAACACCGCCGTCAGCCCGGTCAGCACCAGCACCATGACCGTGCTCACGCCGACTTCGCGCCGCGTCGGCCACGACACTTTCGCGGTCTCAGAGCGCACCTGCTGGAGGAACGTCAACGGGTTGGTCCGGGCCATGGAAACTACCTCTGGGCACAAGAATCGACCGCAGGTCTGCGGCACCGCGCCGAGATACGCCCGCCCTTGCCACGTTTCAACCCGTCGGGTCCGACAGCGGCGGAGCGGCGCTCAGGAAGCCGGACTTGATGTCGTTTTTGCAACACAAGGGGGTCAACGGCTGAGGAAAGCGGTTTTTCCGGTCGGGCGCAAGGGCGCCCGGCGATGCATATCATTGGGGGGAGGGCGGTTGCGTCCGATGTCGCGTCGACGCGTTCCGTTCGGGCCTGGCAGGGGCAGAGGGACTCGAACCCCCGACCCTCGGTTTTGGAGACCGATGCTCTACCAACTGAGCTATACCCCTAGGCCTGCGGCGGGGGATACGGGCTGCGCGGGCGGAAATCAAGAGGGGTTTTGCAGGCTTTCGACAACGGGCGCTATTCCCGGTGCGCAGCGACCGTGTCTCGCGCGTCGGCGCCCTTGGTTCGCTTTGCGGGGGTCCGTTGTTTCGCCGGGATTCAGCGGCTTGCCGACGCTGGCGGTCATCTGCTCAGGGATGTGGCGAGGCGCGTCTGTTATTAGGGCTCTCAGGAGAGTGCTTCACCTGAGAGCCGGGTGCGCCTTCGGTCGAGTCCTTACTCGTCGAGGGTGCGGGGCTGTGGTGTCACCCGCCTGAGCGAGTGACGCGTGGGGCCGTACTGACACTCCTGTAGCGCGGGGCCAAGTCAGCGTTTTGCGACAGCCCTCCGATACCGGCGCCCACATCTATATATGTCTGCCGCATCCTGTTCGTGACTGAGCGCAGCAGACGAGGCGCGATGAGGGCATGCGCTATCGTAGGATTGGTGAGAGAAGCTCGGGTTCGATCACCAGATTGCGTACGCCGTGGGCGTGGTCTTCGTTGAATACGTTCCCCGCGAACCAGGCGTCCAGCGACGCTATCGAGACGCGCATCACCTGCGGCCGGACGCTCCACGTCACCTGATAGGGCGAGCCGATCTCGTTATAGCCGGGGCCCGTGGTCGAGCCCTGATAGACGACCGGCATCCCCATTGTCATCGGCAGGTTCGGTGCCTGTGCGTAACCGTCGATCGACGACAGCGCGGCCAGCGTGGTGAAGCGCGCGGCGCTGTCGTCATTGACCACGACCATGATCTGCGCTTCGACCCGAAGCTGGGGGTTGCCGGTTTCGTCGTCCAGACACGCGCCCAGTGTCGCACCGGGGCGCACATCGGCGGTGGTGTAGACGAAATGCACTTCAATCGTGTCGCCGGGTTCGATCGAGCCGTGTTCGGTGGCGCCTACCGGGCGATGATAAGGCGTAAGCTCTTCCGGGGTCAGTCGACCGACATAGGCGAAACCGGTTCCGTAACCTTCCCCGTCGCCATTGCCGATATAAAGGGTGAAATCGCCGCCGCGGTGCTCTGCGCCTTCATGCAGGTGGATGTTGCACAGATTCATCCGCGTGTGGTGCGGGGCGGTGGCGAAGACCCGGGCATTGGCGCCGAAAGCCCTGTCGATGTCGCGCGGAGATTGCGGGCCGAAGCCCACACCGATTGAGGAATGGTAAAGCGCCGCACGCTGCGCGGCGATGATGTCGTCGGATACCGGGCCCCCATGGCCGCCCCCATGGCCCGCCGGTGCTGTGGGTGCGGCGGCGTGGCTGTCTTGCGTGCTGTTCTGCACCGGGGCCGCAGTATGAGTGACCGACGCTGCGGCGTGAGTGTCTGTTCCGTGACCGGCGGCCTGCGAATCGCCGTGCGTGTCGCCATGAGATTGCGCCTGTGCCGCGAGAGCAAAGGTCAGCAGGGCGAGCGAGATCGTCGAAGCCGCGAGTTCCTTCATAGGCAAGTATATCCTGACACGGGTTGAACATTCCCGCGCCGGACGCACGGGTGCGGGCATGATGCGGGCCGTCCGATCCGCGATCAAGTCGCCAGAATCTTAATAATACAGAGCATTTTCAGATATTTGCGTGCATTGCCGCGCGTGGACTTCGTGCAGACGGCGCCCCGGCCGGCGGCTCGCCATCGCGGTTCCCGGTCCATGTGAAAATCTGATTAAATCAGTCAACTTATTGATTTACCTGGATTTCTCTTGCGCTCCGTCGCGTGCGCCCCTATCTAACGCCTCAGCGGATGGAACGGGTTCCAGCCAGCCAGCCAAGCGGGGCGCAGAGCCTCTGCTAGCCAGCACCGCCAGACACCCCGTTTCTTCTCGCCGCGTCCCGACAGGCAGCCGTCACGCCACCCATCGGGCCCGAGGCGAATCGCGAGGGCCTGCGCTTCCGGGCGTCGTCCGATCCGCCCGTTCAGGCGTCCGACGCCGTGAAACATTCCCCAAGACGCAACTTTCCAACGGTTTTCCGCCCGCCGGGCTTGCCTTGAGGGCGTGGCTCCCGTATAGGGCCGCATCCTGCGGATTCCGGCGACGGAATCAGCGGGTTTGTCATTGACTCCACCGGGCAAAGGGTCACCCCGAAAGGGCCCTCTGGTGATGTTGAAAAAGGAGCAGGCGCATGACCGCCGCTGAACTGACCGGCAAATCGCCGGAAGAGCTGCGTGAGCAGCTCGTTTCGCTGAAGAAAGAGGCCTTCAATCTTCGTTTCCAGAAGGCCACCAATCAGCTGGAAAACACTGCCCGCATCCGCGCCGTCCGTCGCGACGTCGCCCGTGTGCAGACGATTCTGAACCAGAAAGCCGCTGAAGCGGCGGCGAACTGAGGATAACGAGACATGCCCAAACGCATCCTGCAAGGCACCGTGACCTCGGACACCAACGAGCAGACGATCACCGTCCTCGTCGAGCGTCGCTTCACGCACCCCGTCATGAAAAAAACCGTGCGGTCTTCAAAGAAGTACCGCGCGCATGACGCGAACAACCAATTCAAGGTCGGTGACACCGTTCGCATTGAAGAATGCGCGCCGATCTCGAAGTCGAAGCGCTGGCGCGTCGTGACCGAGGCTGACGCCTGAAACACCACTCGCCAGGGTTCTACGAAACCCTGGGGATAACCCCCAAAGGTCGGGAGACTTTCCATGATCCAGATGCAGACCAATCTGGATGTTGCTGACAACTCCGGCGCTCGCCGGGTGCAGTGCATCAAGGTTCTGGGCGGCTCGCATCGCCGCTATGCTTCTGTGGGCGACATCATCGTGGTGTCGGTCAAAGAAGCCATTCCGAAAGGCCGCGTGAAAAAGGGTGACGTCCGCAAGGCCGTCGTCGTGCGCACCGCCAAGGAAGTTCGCCGCGAAGATGGTACCGCCATCCGCTTTGACCGCAACGCCGCCGTCATCCTGAACAACCAGGGTGAGCCGGTCGGGACCCGTATCTTCGGCCCGGTCGTTCGCGAGCTGCGCTCGAAGAACTTCATGAAGATCATTTCGCTTGCGCCGGAGGTGCTCTGATGGCTGCGAAACTGAAGAAGGGCGACAAGGTCGTCGTTCTTGCCGGCAAGGATAAGGGCAAGCAGGGTGAGATCACCACTGTGATGCCGAAAGACGGCAAGGCCATTGTCGACGGCGTCAACATCGCCATCCGCCACACCCGTCAAAGCCAGGAAAACCAGGGCGGCCGTCTTCCGGTTGCGAAGCCGATCGACCTGTCGAACCTGGCGCTGGTGGACGCAAACGGCAAAGCCACCCGCGTCGGCTTCCGCGAGGAAGACGGCAAGAAGGTGCGTTTCGCCAAGACCACGGGAGACGTGATCTGATGCTCGACGCAGCCACTTACACCCCGCGTTTCAAGGCCGACTACAAGGACCGCATCCGTGCGGCCCTGAAAGAAGAGTTCGGCTACAAGAACGACATGATGATCCCGCGTCTGGACAAGATCGTCCTGAACATGGGCGTCGGCGATGCGGTCAAGGACACCAAGAAGGTGAAATCGGCGCAGGCCGACCTGACCCTGATCGCCGGCCAGCAGGCCGTGATCACCAAGGCGAAGAACTCGATCGCCGGCTTCCGCGTTCGCGAGGAAATGCCGCTCGGTACCAAGGTCACGCTGCGCGGCGACCGGATGTACGAGTTCTTCGAGCGCCTTATCGTCATCGCGCTGCCCCGCGTCCGCGACTTTCGTGGCGTCAAGGGTGACTCGTTCGACGGCCGTGGCAACTACGCCATGGGCATGAAGGAGCACATCGTCTTCCCGGAAATCGACTTCGACAAGGTCGACGACGTTCTGGGCATGGACATCATCATCTGCACCACCGCGAACACCGACGCGGAAGCCAAGGCATTGTTGAAGCACTTCAACATGCCGTTCATGGCCTGACGCGGAAGGAGAGAGAAACATGGCTAAAAAATCCATGGTCGAACGCGAGAAGAAGCGTCAGAAGCTGGTGCAGCAATACGCCGCCAAGCGTGCCGCTCTGAAGGAAGTCGCCACCGACCCGAATGCCTCGATGGAAGATCGCTTCAAGGCGAACCTGAAGCTGGCTGAACTGCCGCGCAACTCGTCGGCCACCCGGCTGCACAACCGTTGCCAGCTGACCGGTCGTCCGAAGGCGTATTACCGTAAACTGCAACTGTCGCGTATCATGCTGCGGGAACTGGGGTCGAACGGCCACATTCCGGGCATGGTCAAGTCGAGCTGGTAAGGGGGAGCGCACATGTCTATGAACGATCCTCTCGGCGATATGCTGACCCGCATTCGCAACGCCCAGCTGCGCGGCAAGTCGACCGTCCGCACCCCGGCTTCCAAGCTTCGCGCTTGGGTTCTCGATGTGCTGGCCGACGAAGGCTACATCCGCGGTTACGAACACGCGACTTCGGTCGAGGGCCATCCTGAGCTGGAAATCCAGCTCAAGTATGCCTCGGGCGAGCCTGCGATCCGCGAGCTGAAGCGCATCTCCACCCCTGGCCGCCGCGTCTATGCCGGCGCCAAGGAAATCCCGTCGGTCCGCAACGGCCTTGGCGTCTCGGTGGTTTCGACCCCGAAGGGCGTCATGTCGGATGCGAACGCACGCGCTGCCAATGTCGGCGGCGAAGTGCTCTGCCGCGTGTTCTGAGGAGGGCATCATGTCTCGTATCGGCAAGAAGCCAGTCGCCGTGCCTTCGGGCGCAACCGCGACGATCTCCGGTCAGACGGTGAGCGTGAAGGGTCCGAAAGGCACCCTGACCTTCACCGCGACCGACGATGTGACGATCACCCAGGAAGACGGTGCGATCAAGGTGACCCCGCGCGGCACCTCGAAGCGTGCCCGTCAGCAATGGGGGATGACCCGCTCGATGGTCGAGAACCTGACCATCGGTGTTACCGACGGGTTCAAGAAGGAACTGGAACTGCAGGGTGTGGGTTACCGCGCCGCGATGCAGGGCAAGGACCTGAAGCTCTCGCTGGGCTACAGCCACGAAGTCATCTTCGAGGTTCCGCAGGGCATCACCGTCACCGTTCCGAAACCGACCGAAGTCGTGATCGAAGGCATCGATCAGCAGCAGGTTGGCCAGGTCGCCGCGAATATTCGCGAGTGGCGTGCGCCCGAGCCCTACAAGGGCAAAGGCATTCGCTACAAGGGTGAGTACATCTTCCGCAAGGAAGGCAAGAAGAAGTAAGGACGCGACAGATGGCGAACAAAAAGCTCAAGCTGTTCCAGAAGCGTCGCCAACGCGTCCGGAACAAACTGCGGAAAACCGCCAATGGCCGCCTTCGGCTGTCGGTGCACCGCTCGAACAAGAACATCAGCGTCCAGCTGATCGACGATGCCAAGGGGACCACGGTCGCCGCAGCGTCGACGCTGGAAAAAGAGCTGGGTGTCGTCGGTGTGAACAACATCGACGCCGCGACCAAGGTTGGCGCCAAGATTGCCGAGCGCGCGAAAGCGGCCGGCGTCGAGGAATGCTACTTTGACCGTGGTGGCTTCCTGTTCCACGGGAAGATCAAGGCCCTGGCCGATGCCGCCCGCGAAGGTGGCCTGAAGTTCTGATGTTTGCAGGCGGCACGGGTGTTTCCGTGCCGCCTCGATGATCCAGGGCCCCGCCTTTGCGCGGGGCCACTGCGATCGGATCCCACCGGCGCCGCCAAGCCGCGCCACCACGAAAGGATGCCAATCCATGGCAGAACGTGATAACCGCCGGAGCCGTCGTGACGATCGCGACGAAAATCCGGAATTCGCCGATCGTCTCGTAGCGATCAACCGCGTCTCGAAGACCGTCAAGGGTGGTAAGCGCTTCGGCTTCGCCGCGCTCGTCGTCGTCGGCGACCAGAAAGGCCGCGTCGGCTTCGGCAAAGGCAAGGCGAAAGAGGTCCCCGAGGCCGTTCGCAAAGCCACCGAACAAGCCAAGCGCAACATGATCCGCGTCCCGCTGCGCGACGGTCGCACGCTGCACCACGACATCGAAGGCCGCCACGGCGCCGGTAAAGTCGTGATGCGGACCGCCGTTGCCGGTACCGGGATCATCGCGGGCGGCCCGATGCGCGCCGTGTTCGAGATGCTGGGCCTGCAGGACGTCGTTGCGAAATCGCTCGGCTCGCAGAACCCGTACAACATGATCCGCGCCACGATGGACGGCCTGAAAAAGCAGGTCAGCCCGCGTCAGGTCGCACAGCGTCGCAGCAAGAAGGTCGCCGACATCCTCCGCAAGGACGATGCCCCGGCCTCGGCCGAAGCGTAAGGAGAGACGGACATGGCTACCATCGTCGTCAAGCAGATCGGCTCGCCGATCCGTCGCCCCGCCAAGCAGCGCGAAACGCTGAAGGGCCTGGGTCTGAACAAGATGCACCGCACCCGCGAGCTCGAGGATACCCCCTCGGTGCGCGGCATGGTGAACTCGATCCCGCACCTCGTGGCGATCGTCGAAGAAAAAGCCTGAACCCGACGTTCAGCGCAGATTGAAGGGCGGGGTTCTCCCCGCCCTTTTTTCATGCGCCCAGCCGATCGCCCGGCTCGCGCTTGCCTCTTCGCAAGTTGATCGCCCGCCCCTTCCGCCATGCCTGTCCTCCGGCTACCCCTTGGCCTCGCAACCCGACGAGAGAGCCGATGCGGAAAGCGATTCTCAGCCTGGCGATGATCCTGGCCGCCGGTACGGCGCATGCCGATTTCTGCGATTACCGGCTGTCGCAGTTTCTGACCCGAAATGCCTCGCCCGCCGTCAATGCCGCAACCGAAGCCGCGCGCAACGAAACCGGCACCGGCGACGCGATGCTCTATATTCTTGTCGATCCCCGCACCGGACGCGCCCATGTCGGCGCCACAGAGCCCGGCGATGCCGAGGTTGATAGCGGCGGCCTGCTGGCCAGCACCGCGCGGCTGCTGGGCTCGGCGGTGGCTTTGGTGGGGCGCGACAGCCCTCTGCTGTCGGTGGGCAGCGCGACGGTTTCTCTGGGGGCCGAGGCGTTCTGTCGCTTCGGTGACGAGCGGATCACCGAGTATGACGATGTGCTCGACATCTTGCGCACCGTCGATCTGACCATGCCGCCCGATCTGTTCGCCGTGGTCGAGCCGGGGCTTGAAGAGCACGACGCATTCATCCGCCTCAGCCGCAACGACGGTTTCGATCTGAGCGAGTACCGCGTGGATGAGCTCTACATCCTCAACGGTCGGCTGATGCACCGGCAATGGGGCGTGAACGAGGTGGTGGGCGACATCGCCATCTTCATGCCCTGACGCCGCAACCGCACGGCATCGTTGCAATCGCGACGACGCCCCTTGCCCCCGCGCGCCCCCTGCGCCACTTTGCGCCCAAGCCAGGGAGGGCCACCATGCTCGACATCGCCGATTTCGATCTCAACGCCATCGGGATGGATTACATCCGCAACCCCTATCCGGTGCTGCACAAGCTGCGCAGTGAAAGCCCGGTGCACCGCAACGCCGATGGTTCGGTCTTCCTGACCCGCCATGCCGATGTGCTGAAGGTCTACCAGTCGCGCGCCATGCTGTCCAACAAGACCGAGGAATTCGGCAAGAAGTTTGGCGAATGCCCGCTGAAGACTCACCACACGACCAGCCTCGTCTTCAACGATCCGCCCTATCATACCGTGGTGCGCAAGCTGCTCGCCTCGGCCTTCACGCCGCGCAAGCTACAGGTGTTCGAGGGGCTGATCGAAGGGATCGTCGACCGGCTGCTCGACACTGTCGAGGAAAAGGGCGAGCTGGACCTGATCGACGACTTCGCCAAGGTCCTGCCGACCGAGATCATCAGCTTCATGCTGGGCATTCCGCCCGAATACCGCCAGAAGCTGCGCGGCTATTCGCTGGCGATCCTTGGGGCGCTGGACCCGGTTGTTCCGCCCGAGCGGCTGAAGGCAGGCAACGAGGCCGTCACCGAATTCACCGAGATCCTGACCGACATCATCGACCACCGCCGCCGCAACCGCGAGGGCGCGATGGAGGGCGAGGTTCTTGAAAGCCTGATCTTCGGCGAGATCGACGGGCGCAAACTGACCGATGAAGAGCTGATGCAGAACTGCATCTTCCTGCTCAATGCCGGGCACGAAACCACCACCAGCCTTGTTGGGAACTCGGTCGGCATTCTGTTGAACAACCCCGATCAGCACCGGCGCCTGCTGGACGATCCCGACCTGATCACCACGGCGGTCGAGGAGTTCCTGCGCTTTGAGAGCCCGCTGCAGCAGGGCAACCGCACGGCGGGCGAAGAGATCGATCTGGGCGACGTGGTGCTGCCCGAGGGGACCTATATTCACACCTCTATCGCGGCGGCGAACCGGGATCCGGCGGTGTTCGACGATCCCGACCGTGTGGATCTGGGGCGCAAGCCCAACAAGCATCTCGCCTTCGCGACCGGGATCCATATCTGCCTCGGCGCGACGCTGGCCCGGGTCGAGGGGCGCATTGCCATCGGCGGGCTGGTGAAGCGCTTCCCCAAGCTGGCCGCCAATGGCGAGGCGCGGATGGTCCCGCTGGCGCGCTTCCGGGGGTATGAAAGCCTGCCGGTGCGGGTGCGCTGACGGGCAGGGGCGAAAGCCCCGGCCATTGGGGGCATCGGGCCAGCGACCATTGACGCTGGCCGCCCGAACCTGTCAGCATGCCGCGACGCAGCGATTTCGAGGCGACCCCAATGCCCCCCTTCAGCGATTTTCTGGGCGATATCGGCCTGACCATGCTGGCGATCTCGCTGGCCGGGGCGCTGGGGCTTCTGTTCGGGCGGCTCAAGCTGTGGGGTGTCGGGCTGGGCATCGGCGGCGTGCTGTTCGCGGGGATCCTGCTGGGGGATCTGCTGGCGCGCACGGGCATCGCGCTCAGCGCCGAGATGCTGGAATTCATCCGCGAATTCGGCTTGATCCTGTTCGTCTTTACCATCGGCATTCAGGTCGGGCCGGGTTTCTTCGCCTCACTGCGCACCGCAGGCCTGCGCTTCAATGTCGCGGCGGCGGCCATCGTGGGGCTTGGCGTGGCGGTGACGCTGCTGATCCATCTGCTCTTTGCGGTGCCCGTCCCGGCGCTGGTCGGGCTGATGTCGGGCGCGGTGACCAACACGCCCGGTCTGGGCGCGGCGGTGCAGGCGCTGGCCGATGCGGGGGCCTCCGCGGAACAGGTCGCGACGCCGCCCCTTGGCTATGCCGTCGCCTATCCTTTCGGGATCGTCGGCATTTTGGTGTCGATGCTGCTGGTGCGCGTGGTCACACGCTCGTCGATCGAGGCCGCAGCGGACGCCTACGAGGCCGACCGGCGACAGGGCACGACGCTGCCCAGCCTCAACATCGTGCTGCGCAACGCGAATTTCGACGGGCTGCCGCTATCGTCAGTGCCGGGGCTGTTCGATGCGGGCGTCGTCGCCTCGCGGATGCGCAAGGGCGACGCGCTGATTGTGCCCCGGCGCGAGACGGTTATCGCGCTGGGGGACATGCTTCACCTCGTCGGACCCGGGGACAAGGTCCGCACCCTGCAGCGCGTCCTTGGCCAGAGCGTGGACGAGCCCCTGTCGACCAAGGGCACGGCGCTGCGCTGGGCGCGCATGGTGGTGACCGAGCGCCGCGTTCTGGGCCACCGCCTGCGGGCGCTGGCGCTGACCGAAAGCTATGGCGTTACCGTCAGCCGCATCCTGCGCGCAGGTGTCGAATTGCCGGTCGAAGCCGACAGCACGCTTGAATACGGCGACATCGTCACGGCGGTGGGACCGGCCGAGGCGCTGGACACCGTGCGCGGCGTTCTTGGCGATCAGCGCAAGCGGCTGGACGAGGTCGATTTCCCCGGACTGTTCGTCGGCATCGCGCTGGGCGTGTTGCTGGGCGCAATCCCGCTGGCGCTGCCTGGGCTGCCCGCGCCGCTGAAGCTGGGTCTTGCGGGCGGCCCGCTGGTGGCGGCCATCGTGCTGGGTCGGCTGGGGCATTGGGGGCCGTTCATGTGGGCCATGCCGCCGGTCGCGAACCGCGCGCTGCGGGAATTCGGCATCGTACTGTTTCTGGCCGTGGTGGGGCTCAAGGCGGGGGATCGCTTTCTCGAGACACTGATCCATGGGGCAGGGCTGGCATGGCTGGGCTATGGCATCGCCATCACGCTGATCCCGCTTGTGGTCGTGGGGCTGACCGCGCGGCTGGTCTTCGGCTTTAACTATCTGTCGCTTTGCGGCGTGCTGGCCGGTTCGATGACCGACCCGCCCGCGCTGGCCTTCGCCAATGCGCAAAGCGACTCGCCGGCGGCGTCGGTTGCCTATGCCTCGGTCTATCCGCTGGTCATGGGGTTGCGCATCTTCGCCCCGCAGGTGCTGGTCTTGCTGCTGCTCTAGGCCATGCATGGCAGCCCCCACTTGAACGCGCGCGCCAACCCGTCTATACGCGCCCCGGTCGGCAACCCGCCGATTCACGAAACGTCACGCCGAGTTGCCCCTTTCCGTCGCAGGCGGGGTATTCCGGCACAGGAGATGCGACAATGAAACTGAACGAACTTCGCGACAATCCCGGCGCCACCAAGACCAAGAAGCGCGTTGCGCGCGGTCCCGGCTCGGGCAAGGGCAAGACCGCTGGCCGTGGTATCAAGGGTCAGAAGTCGCGCTCGGGCGTGGCCATCAACGCCTATGAAGGCGGTCAGATGCCGCTGTATCGCCGCCTGCCGAAGCGCGGCTTCACCAAGCCGAACCGCAAGGAATGGGCTGTGACGAACCTCGGCGCCATCGCCAAGTTCATCGAAGCCGGCAAGATCGACGCCAAAGCCGAGATCAACGAGGACGTGCTGGTCGCTTCGGGCCTCGTGCGCCGCAAGCTCGACGGCATCCGCGTGCTGGGCAAGGGTGAGCTGACCCAGAAGGTCACGATCACCGTGTCGGGCGCCTCGAAATCGGCCATCGAAGCCGTCGAGAAAGCCGGCGGTTCGCTGAAGACCACCGTGGCGGCGGTCGAAACGGCCGAATAAGGTGTTGTGGGGGCGGGCTTCGCCCCTTACATCTTCACCATGGGTTTTGCTGCGCCGCCGACCGGAACCCGGGCCGGCGGCGCTGTCATGAAAGAGACGGGAACATGGCTTCTGCTGCAGAGCAAATGGCGGCTAACACTTCGTGGGCCACGCTCGCCAAGGCGAAGGACCTCCGCCAACGTATCCTCTTCGCGATCGGTCTGCTGATCGTCTATCGTCTGGGGACCTATATTCCGGTCCCCGGCATCGACGGCGCTTCGCTGCGCGAGTTCATGACCGAGGCGGCGGCAGGGATCGGGGGCATGCTCAACATGTTCACCGGCGGCGCCATCGCCCGGATGGGGATCTTCGCACTGGGCATCATGCCCTATATCTCGGCCTCGATCATCGTGCAGCTTGTCGCGGCGATGTACGGCCCGTGGCAACAGCTGCGCAAGGAAGGCGAGCTGGGGCGGCGGAAGCTGAACCAGTACACGCGCTACGGCACGGTGTTTCTGGCGCTGGTGCAGAGCTATGGTCTGGCCATCTCGCTGGAAGCGGGCGACCTGGTGACCGATCCGGGCTGGTTCTTCCGCATTTCGACCGTGATCACGCTGGTGGGCGGCACGCTGTTCCTGATGTGGCTGGGCGAGCAGATCACCGCGCGCGGCATCGGTAACGGCGTCTCGCTGATCATCTTCGTCGGCATCATCGCCGAAGTTCCCGCGCAGCTCGCGCAGTTCCTCAGCCAGGGCCGGACCGGCACGATCTCGTGGGCGGTGATTATCGGCATCATGGCGATGATGGTGGCGCTTGTGGCCTTCGTGGTGTTCATGGAGAGGGCGCTGAGGAAGGTGCATATCCAATATCCACGCCGTCAGGTGGGGATGAAGGTCTATGACGGCGGCTCGTCGCACCTGCCGATCAAGGTGAACCCGGCCAACGTGATCCCGGCCATCTTCGCCTCGTCGCTGCTGCTGCTGCCGACCACGCTGTCGACCTTCTCGGGGCAGTCGACCAACCCGATCATGGCGACGATCCTTGCCTATTTCGGGCCCGGTCAGCCGCTTTACCTGCTGTTCTTCACGGCGCTCATCGTGTTCTTCACGTTCTTCTACACGCTGAACGTGTCGTTCAAACCCGATGACGTGGCCGATAACCTGAAGAACCAGAACGGCTTCATTCCGGGCATCCGCCCCGGCAAACGGACCGAAGAATACCTGTATTACGTCGTGACCCGTCTCACCACTGTCGGTGCCATCTATCTGGCCGGCGTGGCGCTGATGCCCGAGATCCTGCGCTCGCAGCTCTCGATCCCGTTCTACTTCGGCGGCACCTCGGTGCTGATCGTCGTGGCGGTCACGCTGGACACGATGAGCCAGGTTCAGTCCCATCTCGTCGCTCATCAGTACGAAAGCCTGCTTGAGCGCTCGCAACTGCGCGGAAAGAACCGCGGCAAGAACCCGCGGAAAGGACCGGCTCTGCGATGAACATTATTCTTCTGGGCGCCCCGGGCGCAGGCAAGGGCACGCAGGCGCGCATTCTCGTCGAGGGTCGTGGCATGGTGCAACTCTCGACCGGGGACATGCTGCGTGCGGCGCGTTCGTCGGGCACCGAGATGGGCCAGAAGGTCGCGGCGATCATGGATGCGGGCCAGCTTGTCACCGACGAGATCGTCATCGGCCTGATCGCCGAGCAGATCGAAACGGTCGATGCCACCGGCTTCATCTTCGATGGCTTCCCCCGCACGCTGGCTCAGGCCGACGCGCTGGGCGATCTGCTGGACAAGAAGGGCCTGACGCTGGACGCCGTGGTGGAATTGCGCGTCGATGACGAGGCACTGGTGGATCGCATCACCGGCCGCTTCACCTGCGGCAATTGCGGTGAGGTCTATCATGACCGCACGAAGCCCACGAAGGTCGAAGGCACCTGCGATGTCTGCGGATCGCACGATCTCAAGCGCCGCGCCGACGACAACGAGGACAGCCTGCGCCAGCGCCTGATGGAATACTACAAGAAGACCTCGCCGCTGATCGGCTACTACCATTGCAAGGGCAACCTGAAAGTGGTGGACGGGCTGCAGGACATGGCCAAGGTCACGGCAGAGGTGGCGTCGGCTCTGGACGGCTGACACGGCTCACAGACACGGCCCACAGGCTGACATGACACGATACCGACCCCCTCCCGTGCCCGCGCGGGAGGGGGTCTTCGTTTCCGTGGGTTTCCTCCGGCTGCCGGTGGTGACGGCAATCCCGCCGCTTGGGCACCGAGCCTCTGGAAACGCCATGCCGGGTGCTCTATAGTCATCCCTCAAAGCGGATGCGTCGTTCGCAAGGGACGGGTGACCCCACGCAAAGCGCGCGGACAGCCGAAAAACGTCTTGACAGAACGCGCTGGCTCTTGACGGCCAGCCGAAAACCGCCTACCCGAAGCCCCTGACCGAGCAATCCGAGCCGTTCGCCGACTCGGATCGTTTTTTTGGCCCTGTTGTCATCAGACCCAAGGTCAACGGTCAGTTCGCTTGGCACGGCCCCGCAGGCTCGTGTTGTGAAAAAAGGTTCTGGGACTACGGAACCGCAACAGAAGGAATAACCGCGTGGCACGTATTGCTGGCGTCAACATCCCCACGGGAAAGCGCGTTCCCGTCGCGCTGACCTATATCACCGGTATCGGCCCCTCGACCGCCGAACAGATCATCGCAGCGCTGAACATTGATGCGGCCCGCCGCGTCAACCAGCTGACTGACGACGAAGTTCTGGCGATCCGCGAGTACATCGACGCCAATCTGACCGTCGAAGGCGACCTTCGCCGCGAGACGCAGATGAACATCAAACGCATGATGGACATGGGCTCGTACCGTGGCCTGCGTCACCGCCGTAACCTGCCCGTCCGCGGCCAGCGTACCCATACCAACGCCCGCACCCGCAAGGGTCCGGCGAAGGCTATCGCCGGCAAGAAGAAGTAAGGGGAGGCAGGACCAATGGCTCGTGATACCAAAGTCGCGCGCGTCAAGCGCAAGGAACGGAAGAACATCGCCGCGGGTGTGGCGCATGTGAACTCGACGTTCAACAACACCAAGATCCTGATCTCGGACGTGCAGGGCAACGCCATCTCGTGGTCGTCGGCCGGCACCATGGGCTTCAAGGGCTCGCGGAAATCGACCCCCTACGCTGCACAGCTGGCGGCGGAAGATGCTGCGAAGAAGGCCCAGGAACACGGTCTGCGCACGCTCGAAGTCGAAGTGCAGGGCCCCGGTTCGGGCCGCGAATCGGCGCTGCGTGCGCTGGCGGCTGCCGGCCTGACCATTACCTCGATCCGCGACGTGACTCCGCTGGCGCACAATGGTTGCCGCCCGCCGAAGCGTCGCCGCGTCTGACGACTGCAAACCTTGCTCGGACCGCGCCCTCACGGGTGCGGTCCGATGCTGTCATTGAGAGACCCTCGGGCGTGTCCGGCTTCGGTCATGAGCCGGTCACAAGAATGGAGGCACATCCATGATCCACAAGAACTGGCAGGAACTGATCAAGCCCGCGCAGCTTGACGTACGCGCCGGTGCCGATCCGTCGCGGAAGGCCACCGTCGTTGCGGAGCCGCTCGAGCGCGGTTTCGGCCTGACGCTGGGCAACGCGCTGCGCCGCGTTCTGATGTCGTCGCTGCAAGGCGCGGCCATCACCTCGGTGCAGATCGACAACGTGCTGCACGAATTCTCCTCGGTCGCCGGGGTCCGCGAGGACGTCACGGATATCGTGCTGAACCTCAAGGGCGTCGCCCTGAAAATGGATGTGGACGGGCCCAAGCGCGTCACCATCTCGGCCCGTGGTCCGGCGCTGGTGAAAGCCGGCGACATCGCGGTGACCAACGGGATCGAAGTCCTCAACAAGGATCACGTGATCTGCCACCTCGATGACGGCGCTGAGCTGTTCATGGAACTGACGGTCAATACCGGCAAGGGCTATGTCGGCGCGGACAAGAACCGCCCCGAAGACGCCCCCATCGGCCTGATCCCGATCGACGCGATCTATTCGCCGGTCAGGAAAGTCGCCTACGAAGTCACGCCGACCCGCGAAGGTCAGGTGCTGGACTACGACAAGCTGACGATGAAAATCGAAACCGACGGCTCGGTCACGCCTGAGGACGCCGTGGCCTTCGCCGCGCGCATCCTGCAAGACCAGCTGCAGGTCTTCGTGAACTTCGAAGAGCCGGAAGCGGCTGGTCGCGGTGCGGACGACGACGGTCTCGAGTTCAACCCGCTTCTGCTGAAGAAGGTGGACGAGCTGGAACTGTCGGTGCGTTCGGCCAACTGCCTGAAGAACGACAACATCGTCTATATCGGCGACCTGATCCAGAAAACCGAAGCCGAGATGCTCCGCACCCCGAACTTCGGTCGCAAGTCGCTCAACGAGATCAAGGAAGTGCTTTCGGGCATGGGTCTGCATCTCGGGATGGAAGTCGAAGACTGGCCGCCGGAAAACATCGAAGAGCTGGCCAAGCGCTTCGAAGACCAGTTCTGAGAACCGGTCGCAAGGATCGGTGCGTGCCATAGCACGCACCCTACAGCCCCGGGGACGGGCGGCCACCGCCCTTCCCCCAAAATGCCCGGATAGCCGGGGAACAGACTGGGCATTCCGCCCCAACGACGCCCGCCGCAACGCACGGCAGGCAACACAAAGCAAAAGACGTCATAGGAGATCATCATGCGTCACGCCCGTGGTTACCGCCGCCTCAACCGCACCCATGAACACCGCAAGGCGCTGTTCTCGAACATGGCTGGCTCGCTGATCGAGCACGAGCAGATCAAGACCACTCTGCCCAAGGCCAAGGAACTGCGCCCGATCGTCGAGAAGCTGATCACGCTCGCCAAGCGCGGCGATCTGCATGCGCGCCGTCAGGCCGCCTCGATGCTGAAGGAAGACAAGGACGTCGCCAAGCTGTTCGAAGTCCTCGGCCCGCGCTACAAGGACCGTCAGGGCGGCTATCTGCGCGTGCTGAAAGCCGGCTTCCGCTATGGTGACATGGCGCCGATGGCGATCATCGAATTCGTCGAGCGCGACCTGAACGCCAAGGGCGCCGCCGACAAGGCCCGCCTTGAGCAGGACGCCTCGGAAGAATAAGTGCCGCGCCGCCTGCCGGCCCGGACCAGAACCCCCGCAGCCCGGCTGCGGGGGTTTTTCCTTTCTGTCAGGCCGCTTGACCGGGCGGGGCAGGGGCGTAAGCTTGGCCGGGTCGCAACCCGCAGGAGCCGCGCCCATGTCCCTGATCGCCATGATCCTTGTCGCGCTGATTGCGCTTTTGCATCTCTATATCCTGTGGCTCGAGATGTTCGCATGGGAGACGCGCGGACCCGCCGCCTTTCGCTCGCTCCCGCGCGAGCTGTTCCCGCAGACCAAGACGCTGGCGGCCAATCAGGGGCTCTATAACGGCTTTCTCGCCGCCGGGCTGATCTGGTCGCTGTTCATCGCCGACCCTGACTGGGCGCGCAACGTCGCCACCTGTTTCCTGCTTTTCGTGCTGGTCGCGGGCGCCTACGGGGCGCTGACGGCCAGCCGCCGGATCTTTCTGGTGCAGGGCGTGCCCGCGCTTCTGGCCTTGGCAGCGGTATGGCTGCTGTAGCGCCGCGTTCGCATTCGCGTGAGATATCTTGCGCCGCGCGCGCGCCATGACCATTCTGCCTTGCATCAAACGTCATCGGAGGCAGTCATGCGCGTCATCGGATTGGTCCTGATCGGGGCCGTCGCGGGGGTGGGGCTGACCATGGGGGCGATGCAGGCGCTCTCGCCGGTCAGTGCCGAGTCGATTTCCAACCCCGCGCCGCCCTCCGTCTCTCCGATCCCGCCCGCAGCCCCCGCCAATCAGCATGCCGGTCAGCGCCCGGCCCCCGTGCAGGCCCCCGTGCAGGCCCCCGTGCAGGCCCCCGTGCAGCCTGTTCTGGTGCAACAGCCCGCCATGGCGCAAGTCCCGACCAGTCAGGCGCAGATCCAGCTCAGCTTCGCGCCCGTGGTGCGGCAGACGGCACCCGCCGTGGTGTCGATCTATGCCCGCCGCGTGGTCGAAGCGCAGCAATCTCCGTTTTTCAACGATCCGCTCTTCGGCCAGCTGTTCGGGGGAAGCAGCCGCCCGCCCCGGGTGCAGAACGCGCTCGGCTCGGGCGTGATCCTGACCTCGGACGGGATCGTCGTGTCGAATTTCCATGTCGTGGGCAATGCCGACGATATCCGCGTCGTGCTGAATGACCGGCGCGAATTCACCGCCGAGGTGATCCTTGCCGACGAGACCAGCGACCTTGCCATCCTGCGACTGCAGGGCGCCAGCGACCTGCCCGCCATCCAGCTTGCCGATAGCGACCGGACCGAAGTGGGCGATCTGGTGCTGGCCATCGGCAATCCGTTCGGCGTGGGACAGACCGTCAGCAGCGGCATCGTCAGCGCCCTGGCGCGCTCGGGCCTCGCGGTGGGGTCGGGGACCGGCTATTTCATCCAGACTGACGCGGCGATCAATCCGGGCAATTCGGGCGGCGCGCTGGTGGATATGTCCGGGCGACTGGTGGGCATCAACTCGGCGATTCTGACGCGCTCGGGCGGGTCGAACGGGATCGGCTTTGCGATCCCCGCGAATCTTGTGGCGCAGGTCGTGGCGCAGGCCGAGGGCGGCGCGACCGCCTTTCAGCGCCCATGGATGGGGATGAGCGGGCAATCCGTCGACGCGACGCTGGCCGAGGCGCTGGGTCTGGGTCTGCCGCAGGGCGTGGCGATCACCGAACTTCATCCGCAAAGCCCGCTTGCCCGCGCCGGTCTGCAAAGCGGCGACGTGGTGCTGGCGGTGAATGATGAGCCGGTGAATTCGCCGCAGGAAATGATGTTCCGCCTGTCGGCGGGCGGCATCGGCGGCGAGGCCACGCTGACGTGGCAGCGCGGGACCGACCGGCGCGAGTCGGGCGTGGCCCTTGTCGCGCCGCCCGAAACCCCGGCCCGTAACCGCCTGACCGTGCGCAGCATGGCCTTGCGCGGGCTGGTGGCCGAGACGATCAACCCGGCGGTCGCGGCAGAGCAGGGGCTTGACCCGCAGGCGACGGGCGTCGTCGTGGTCGAGGTGGCCGATCTCGCCGCCCGCGCTGGCCTGCAGCCGGGCGACGTGTTGTTGTCGGTCAATCGTCAGCGCGTCGGCGACACCGCTGCGCTCGACCGCGCGCTCAGCGATCCCTCGCGCTACTGGGAGGTCGAACTGATGCGTGGCGGCCGTCGAAGCGTGTTGCGCTTCCGGATCTGATCAGGCCCGCATGCGCGGCACGTCGTTGGGATCGAGCCGCAATTCGATCAGCAGCGGCTTGTCGCGGGTCTCGATGGCTTTCATCGCGGTGTCCAGTTCATCGTCCGAGGTGACAAGGATCCCCTGTCCCCCCAGCGCGGTGGCGACATCGGCGAAAGAGGGCCATTCGAACTGCGCAAGGCCGGGGTCCATCTGCCGGTCGAGAAACTGGATATGCTCGGCCCCATAGGCGCTGTCATTGGCGACGATGACGATCAGGTCCTGTTTCAGCCGCACGGCGGTATTGAACTCGTTCACGCCGCCCATCATGAAGCCGCCATCGCCCGTGAACAGCACCACGGGCCGGTCTGGCGCAGCGATGCCGGCGCCGATCGCCACCTGCAGACCCAGCCCGATCGAGCCGAAATTCGTCGTGGCGACGAAGCTGCGCGCGTCAGGGCATGAGATCCGGCACCACACCTCGGTCATGAAGCGCCCGCCATCGGTGGTCAGCAAACGATTTTCCGGCAGTGCCTTTTCCAACCGCTCCAGCGCCTGCACGTAGTTGATGCAGCCCTCGGCGGTCTCGCTCGGGCGTCCGACCGGGTGGCGCGTCAGCTCATCGATATCCAGCTCTTTGGCGAAGCCGGTGGGGGCGATCTCGGCCTCGTCCAGCC
Source organism: Rhodobacter sp. NTK016B (assembly GCF_017303295.1). GTDB lineage: Bacteria > Pseudomonadota > Alphaproteobacteria > Rhodobacterales > Rhodobacteraceae > Pararhodobacter. The sequence continues at coordinate 38,666 of NZ_JAFKOK010000022.1, forward strand.
ACCAGACGATGTTGTCGGCGGTCAGCCCCGCATCCGAGACCAGAACCGCGTCGGGGCGGAAATTCTTCGCCGCCGCTGTGGCGTCCGAGTTGATCTGAACGACCCGCTTGCCCTTCATCAGCTTGCTCTGATCGGTGGTGAAGTGATGCAGGCTCGAGCCGAAGGCCACGACGCAATCGGCCTTGGCGATGGCCTCGTAGGCGGCGGGCGTCGACAGCGTGCCGAAGATCCCCATATTCGACGGATGACCGCGAAACAGGTCCTTGGCTTTGAGCGTGGTGGCCAGCGGGGCCTCCATCCGTTCGGCCAGCGCGATGATCTTGTCGCGGGCATCCAGAGCGCCCACACCGGCCAGCACGATGGGCCGCTTGGCCGAGGCGATCATCCCCACCGCCTGATCCAGATCGTCGCCCTCGGGCACATAGGCGGGCGCACCGAAGACCGGGAAGACACGGGCTTCATGCGTGACCTGTTGCCACATGAAATCGGCGGGCATGTTCAGCACGATGGGCCGCCGTTCAACCCGCGCGCGGTGGATGGCGTGGGCGACATCGTAGCTGGCCGTTTCCGGTGCGCGCATCTGCAAGAAGCCCGCGCCGGTGATCTGAACCACCTCGCGCTGGTCGATATTCTGCAGATTCTGCGGCGCCATCACCGCCGTGTCACCGGCCAGCAGCACCATCGGCACCTGCGCGCGGGCGGCCTCGACCAGCGCGGTCACGCAATTGGTCAACGCCGGGCCATGGGTCACGGTGGCGACCGCCACGCTCTGGGCGATGCGGGCATGGGCAGCGGCCATCAGCACCGCGCTGCCTTCATAGGCCACGGGCACGAACTGGCCCCCGCCGGCGCGGACGTAATGGTCGACCATGAACAGGTTCGCGTCACCCATCAGGCCGAACATCGTGGTGATCCCATGATCCAGCACGGCCTGCGCGATGGATTGGTGAACATAGGTTTTCGTGTCGGACATTGTAATCTCCCTGATGCCGTCAAAGATGCATCCATGCCGCCTGAATGCAACACGGGCCGTTGCAGTTGCAAGAATAACGTCGCGCGTTCGCCCTCTCTTTCCGTGCGCCCGTGCAGCCTTTACATTGGCGCCATGGCCGACCTCTTCGATTCCTCGCCCGACGGCGCCCCTGACACGCATGCAGACGCCCCGCGTCCGCTGGCCGACCGGCTGCGGCCCAAGGCGCTGGACGAAGTGATCGGGCAAGAGGCCGTGCTGGGCCCCGACGGCCCGCTGGGCGCAATGCTGGCGGCGGGGACGCTGTCGTCGCTGATCCTGTGGGGGCCGCCCGGCGTGGGCAAGACCACCATTGCCCGCCTGCTTGCCAAGGCGACGGACCTCCATTTCGTTCAGATCAGCGCGATCTTCTCGGGCGTGCCTGAGCTGCGCAAGGTGTTCGAGGCGGCCAAGATGCGGCGGCAGAACGGGCAGGGGACCCTGCTGTTCGTCGACGAGATCCACCGCTTCAACAAGGCGCAGCAGGACGGCTTTCTGCCGCATATGGAAGACGGCACGATCCTGCTGATCGGCGCCACGACCGAAAACCCGTCTTTCGAGCTGAACGCCGCCGTGTTGTCGCGTGCGCAGGTCATCACGCTCAAGCGCCTGTCGCTGGCCGATCTGGAACGGATGGCCGAACGCGCCGAGCACGAGATGGGCCGCAAACTGCCGCTCACGGTCGAGGCGCGCGACGTGCTGATGGAAATGGCCGATGGCGACGGTCGGGCGATGCTGAACCTGATCGAGCAGGTCATGGCGTGGAAAGTGCCCGGCTCGCTGGCGCCCGACGCGCTGGCCAAGCGGCTGATGCGACGCGCGGCGAAATACGACAAGTCGGGCGACGAGCATTACAACCTGATCTCGGCGCTGCACAAATCGGTGCGCGGCTCGGATCCCGATGCGGCGCTTTACTGGTTTGCGCGGATGCTCGAAGGGGGCGAAGACCCGCGCTTTCTGGCCCGCCGTCTGACCCGGATGGCGGTCGAGGATATCGGGCTGGCCGATCCGCAGGCGCAGGCGGTGTGTCTGGATGCGTGGCAGACCTATGAGCGGCTGGGCAGCCCCGAGGGCGAACTGGCGCTGGCGCAATCGGTGGTCTATCTGGCGCTCGCGCCCAAATCGAACGCGGTCTACGTGGCCTATAAGGCCGCGCGGCAGCTGGCGCAGAAGACCGGCAGCGCAATGCCGCCCGCGCATATCCTCAACGCCCCCACCAAGCTGATGGAGGAACAAGGCTATGGCGCGGGCTATCAATACGACCATGACGCGCAGGACGGCTTCAGCGGACAGAACTATTTTCCCGACGGTGTGAAGCGCCCGGTTCTGTATGCGCCGCCCGAACGCGGGTTCGAGCGTGAGCTGAAGAAGCGGGTCGACTATTTTGCCAAGCTTCGCAGCCGCCGCAGCGGCGCGTGATCCCCTGTTCAGCTTGACTTTGCGGCCCGCCCGCGCGAAGGCAGCGCCATGTTGACAACCCTTCTTCAAGTCGCCCTCGGGGGCGCCATCGGCGCCTCGGGCCGCTACCTGACCGGGGTGGCGGCGATCCGTGTCATAGGGCCGGGCTTTCCGTGGGGAACGCTGACGGTGAATGTCGTGGGCTCGTTCGTGATGGGCGTTGTCGTCGTCGCGCTGGGCCATCTCGGCGCCAACCGTTTCGCGCCCCTGCTGATGACCGGCGTGCTGGGCGGATTCACCACTTTTTCGGCCTTCTCCCTCGACGCGATGACGATCTGGGAGCGCGGCGACCACCTGACGGCGGGGCTCTATGTGCTGGCCTCGGTGGGTCTGTCGCTGGCGGCGATTTTCGCCGGGCTGGCAATCGCAAGGAGCCTTTTGGCATGAGCGGCGTGCAAACCATTACCGTGGCCGAGGACGAGGGCGAACAGCGCCTCGACCGCTGGCTGAAGAAGAAATTCCCGCAAGTCACGCAGGGCATGGTGGAGAAGTTCTGCCGCAAGGGCGAGCTGCGGCTCGACGGCAAGCGCGTGAAGTCGGGCGACCGGATCGAAGCCGGGCAAAGCGTGCGCATCCCGCCGCTGCCCGACGCCGCCCCGCCGCCGCCGACGCGCGTGCCCGGTATCCCCGATGCCGATGCCGAGATGATCCGCGACTGCGTGTTGTGGAAGGACGAGCATATCATCGCCCTCAACAAGCCCCCCGGCCTGCCCTCGCAGGGTGGCTCGGGGCAGGGCAACCGCCATGTCGACGGGCTGACCGAAGCGCTGAAATTCGGCTACAAGGACCGCCCCGTGCTGGTCCACCGGCTGGACAAGGACACCTCGGGCGTGCTGCTGCTGGCGCGCACCCCGCGCGTCGCCCGCCGTCTGGGCGAAGCCTTCCGCGCGCGCAACACGCGCAAGATCTACTGGGCTATCGTTGCGGGCGTTCCGCAGCCGCTGATGGGCACGATCCGCTACGGGTTGGTGAAGGCGGGCTTGCGCGGCGAGAGCGAGAAGATGCGCTGCATCCATCCGGGCGAGGTCGAGAAGACCGACGGCGCCAAGCGGGCGACCACCGATTACGCCGTGCTTGACCGGCTGGGCAGCCGCGCGGCCTGGGTCGCGCTGGTGCCGATCACCGGGCGCACCCACCAGCTTCGCGCGCATATGGCCGAGATGGGGCATCCGATCATCGGCGACGGCAAATACGGCGGCTCGGGGCAGGAGAATCTGGGCGATGGCTGGGGTGCGCAGCTGGGCGGGGATATCAGCCGTAAGCTGCACCTGCATGCCCGCCGCATCAGCTTCGAACACCCGATCACCGGCAAGCCGATCCTGATCGAGGCGCCGCTGCCCGAGCATATGGCGCGCAGCTGGAAGACGCTGGGCTGGCGCGAGACCGATGTGCCCGCCGATCCGTTCGAGGAACAGGAATGACGGATTTGCGACTTGTGATCTTCGATGTCGATGGCACGCTTGTCGACAGTCAGGCCGATATCGTCGCCTCGATGACGCATGCCTTTCTGGCGCAGCATCTGATCGTGCCGCCGGTGGACGCGATCAAGGGGATTGTCGGTCTGTCGCTGCCCGTGGCGATGATCCGTCTTGCGCCCGACGTGCCCGCCGCCACCCATGACGCGCTGGTCGAAGGCTACAAGCGCGCCTATCAGGCGCTGCGGATCCAGAATGGCGCCAAGGGCAGCCCGCTTTATCCCGGCGCGCGCGCGGCGCTCGACCGGCTGGGCGACGACCCGCTGATGCAACTGGCCGTCGCGACGGGCAAGTCCCGCCGCGGGCTCGACAGCCTGCTCGAGTCGCATGGGCTGCAGGGGGTCTTCGTCGCCACGCAGGTGGCCGACGATCACCCGTCGAAACCGCATCCCTCGATGATCGAGGCCTGTCTGCGTGAGACGGGCGTCGAGGCGGGGCAGGCGGTCATCGTCGGCGATACCGAATTCGACATCGAAATGGGCCGCGCGGCGGGCATCCACACCATTGGCGTGACATGGGGGTATCACCCGCGCACGCGGCTGGCACAGGCCGACAGGCTGATCGACGGTTTCGATCAGCTCGACTCGGCGCTCGACACGATATGGGGGCAGGCATGAGCGATTGGGCACCCAAGAAATTCTGGACCGAAGCCACGGTGGCCGAGCTGCCCGAGGGCTTCACGGTGCGCCTTGATGGCCGTCCGGTAAAAACGCCCGCCAAGGCGCCGCTGGTCATCCCGACGCGGGAAATGGCAGAGCTGGTCGCGGCCGAATGGCACGCGCAGGAAGACAAGATCGTGCCCGACACGATGCCCGCCACCCGCGCTGCCAACGCCGCCATCGACAAGGTGCGCGGCCAGTTCGCCGAAGTGGCCGGGATCATCACCGCGTATGGCGAAACGGATCTGCTGTGCTACCGCGCGGATAGTCCCGCCGAGCTGGTCGCGCGTCAGCGCGTGGCATGGGACCCGCTTCTGGAATGGTCGGCGGGCCGGTACGGGGTGCGCTGGAACGTCACCACCGGCGTCATGCCGACCCCGCAGCCCCCCGAAACGCTGGACGTACTGCGCCGCCATGTCGAAGGCTACACGCCCTTTCAGCTGACCGCCTTTCACGATCTGGTGGCGATGTCGGGGTCCATGGTGATCGGCCTTGCCGCAGCCGAGAGAATCGCCTCGGTCGACGCGCTCTGGGCCGCGTCTCGAATCGATGAGGACTGGCAGATCGAGCAATGGGGCGAGGATGAAGAGGCACAGCGCCTGACCTTGGCGCGACGTCATGCCTTTTCCAACGCTGCCCGTTTTTTCGCCGCCAGCACCCTGTAGCGCATAGCCGTTTTGCTGCACCAAAACACGCCCGGCCACGGGCTGTTGCCGCTTGCCTGTGCAGGCTGCCCAGAAATGATTGACTTGACGGACAATAATAATCGGCACAAATTCGCTTACGCAGCATCGTCAAAGATGCGCCGCATTGCCACAGCAATGACGGGCCGGGAGCAAACCGGCTGAGCTTGGCCCCGCAGGGGGTCGAACTGACCGCCGCAATCAGCGGTGTAAACAGGAAGAGGTAAAGATGAAACAATCGGTATTTCTGGGGACGCTGGCCGCAGCGGCTGTTGCCGGGAGCTTCGCGTCGGCCACGACGCTTGAAGACGTCCAGGCTGCAGGCACGCTGAACTGCGGTGTGTCGACCGGTGTGAACGGCTTCTCGGCCCCCGACGCCAACGGCGTCTGGCAGGGCTTTGACGTTGCTGTCTGCCGTGCTGTCGCCGCTGCCGTTCTGGGCGACCCGATGGCCGTGAACTTTGTGCCGACCACGGGCCAGACCCGCTTCACCGCGCTGGCCTCGGGCGAAATCGACCTGCTGGCGCGTAACACCACCTGGACCTTCTCGCGCGATGTGGACCTTGGTTTCACCTTCGTGGGCGTGAACTACTATGACGGTCAGGGCTTCATGGTTCCGCGTGAGCTGGGCGTGTCCTCGGCCACCGAGCTGGACGGCGCCACCGTCTGCATCCAGACCGGCACCACCACCGAGCTGAACCTTGCGGACTATTTCCGCGTCAACAACATGTCGTACGAGCCGGTTCCGATCGAAACCAACGCCGAAGCGCAGCAGCAGTACCTTGCCGGTGCCTGCGACGTCTACACCACCGATGCGTCGGGCCTGGCTGCCACCCGCGCCTCGTTCGAGACCCCGGGCGATCACGTGATCCTGCCCGAGATCATCTCGAAAGAGCCGCTCGGTCCGCTCGTCCGTCAGGGCGATGACCAATGGGCCGACATCAACCGCTGGGTGCTGAACGCGCTGATCGCGGCGGAAGAGCTCGGCGTGACCTCGGCCAATCTCGAGCAGATGGCTGCCGGCACCGACAACCCGGAAATCAACCGCCTGCTGGGCACCGAGGGTGATCTCGGCGCGATGCTGGGCCTGTCGTCCGAATTCGCCCGCAACGCCATTGCCGCGGGCGGCAACTACGGCGAGATCTTCGCCGCAACGATCGGTGAGGCGACGCCAATCGGTCTGGCGCGCGGTCTGAACGCGCAGTGGACTCAGGGCGGCCTGATCTACGCACCGCCCTTCCGCTAAGGGCAAGACAAGCGGCGCGCGATGGGACCATCGCGCGCCGTTTTCCTTTTCAGACAACGCATAACCGTACCACCCGACGCCGCAAGACCGGCGCGAGGAATAACAATATCGGTACGGATGCAGGGAGACATTTTATGGCAATGGACAGCGGGGCCCCACAGAGGTCCTTCACTCTGGGTATGCTGCTGTACGACACGCGTTATCGCTCGTACACGATCCAGATCTTCGCCTTGATCCTGCTGATGCTGGGCGCCGCCTGGCTGGTGGACAACACGATCCGCAACCTCGCGGCTCTGGGCAAGGACTTCTCGTTCGACTTCCTCTGGAGCACCTCGGGCTACGATATCTCGCAGCGCCCGATCGAATACGACAGCACCTATACCCATGGCCGCGCCGCCATCGTCGGCCTTTTGAACACGCTGATCCTTGCGGTCATGGCCTGCGCCACCGCGACTGTCATCGGCGTTATCGCCGGGGTTCTGCGGCTCTCGAAGAACTGGATCGTCGCCAAGCTGATGACGATCTATGTCGAGACCTTCCGCAACGTGCCGGTGCTGATCTGGATTATCGTCGTCTCGGCGGTGATGTCGGAATCGATGCCCGCCCCGCGCGACTTCCGCGGCGACACGCCCGCGGCCTCGATGGTGTTCGACGCCGTCGCCATCACCAATCGCGGCGTCTATGTTCCCGGCCCGCTTTTCGACAACAGCCTCGGCTCGTTCAACTTCCTTGGCGTGCAGCCCTCGCTTGACATCATCGCGGTGATCGCCGTGATCGCGCTGTCGATCTGGGCCAATGTGCTGCTGCTGCGCCACGCGGCCAAGGTGCAGAACGCCACCGGCATCCGCCCCAAGACGTGGTGGAAGTCGATCCTGATCCTGCTGGCGCCGATCACCATCCTGCTGTTCGCGCTGGGCTTCCATCTGGATTATCCCGAGCTTCGCGGCTTCAACTTCCAAGGCGGGATCCAGATGCGGAACTCGCTGCTTGCGATGTGGCTGGGGCTGTCGATCTATACCGGCGCCTTCATCGCCGAGATCGTCCGCGCCGGTATCCTTGCCATCAACAAGGGGCAGACCGAAGCCGCCTTTGCGCTGGGCGTCCAGCCGAGCAAGACGATGCGGCTTGTGATTCTGCCGCAGGCGCTGCGCGTCATCGTTCCGCCGCTGATCTCGCAATATCTCAACATTACCAAGAACACCTCGCTGGGCCTTGCCGTGGGGTATATGGACCTTCGCTCGACGCTGGGCGGCATCACCATCAACCAGACCGGACGCGAGCTGGAAGGGATGATGTTGATGATGCTCATCTATCTGGTGGTGAGCCTCGCGATCTCGACGGCGATGAACATCTACAACAACCGCGTCAGACTGAAGGAGCGGTGAGATGAGCGACACACACGCACAAACCGTCCCCTTCGTCCGCGACACGATGCTGCCCGAGGCCGAACCCCCGGCCAGCGAGATGGGCGCGACGAAATGGGTTCGCGAGAACCTGTTCAACGGCTGGGTCAGCGCGATCCTGACCCTGCTGTCGATCGCCGCCGTCGCCTTTCTGGTCTATGAACTGTTCCCGTGGTTCGCCAATTCGGTCTGGAACGCCAATTCGCTGACCGAATGCCGCGAGATCCTCGACGGCGCGACCGGTGCCTGCTGGGCGGTGATCCGGGTCAACTGGCTGCAGCTGATCTTCGGCTTCTACCCGCCCGAGCTTTACTGGCGTCCGATCCTTGCCTTCGTGCTGCTGCTTGTCGCGGTGGCGCCCGTGCTGTTTCCGGCAGCGCCCAAGAACCTGCTGTATTTCTCGGCGGTCTACCCGTTCATCGGCGTATGGCTGCTGTGGGGCGGCCCGATCTGGGGTGTGCTGGTCGCGGCGATGGGCTTCGTCATCGGCTATCTGGTGCTGCGCCTGCTCAGCGCGTTCGGTGCGCTGATCCAGACCGGCGGCGCGGTGATCGCGGCGTTGATCTGGTGGATTTTCTTTGCCGGCATGGTCATCGACACGCTGTCGACTGCGCTGCCCATCGGTATCGAGGCCGTTCCGTCGCGCGAATTCGGCGGCTTCATGATCTCGATCGTCATCGGCGTGTCGGGCATCGCCTTGTCGCTGCCGCTGGGGATCCTGCTGGCGCTGGGGCGGCAATCGAACATGCCGCTCATCAAGGGCGTCTCGGTCGTCTTCATCGAGTTCATCCGCGGCGTGCCGCTGATTACCCTGCTGTTCACGGCCTCGCTGCTTCTGAACTACTTCCTGCCGCCGGGCACGAATTTCGACCTGATCCTGCGCGTGATCATCATGGTGACGCTGTTCGCCACCGCCTATATGGCCGAGGTGATCCGGGGCGGTCTGGCCGCCCTGCCGCGCGGCCAGTACGAAGGGGCCGATGCGCTTGGCCTCGATTACTGGAAGGCGCAGCGGCTGATCATCATGCCGCAGGCGCTGAAAATCTCGATCCCGGGCATCGTCAACACCTTCATCGGCCTGTTCAAGGATACCACGCTGGTGGTGTTCATCGGCCTTCTCGACCCGATCGGCCGGGCCAGCGCGATCCGCGCGACCTCGGACTGGCAGGGGATCTACTGGGAGCTGTTCATCTTCATCGGTGCCATCTTCTGGGTCTTCTGTTTCTCGATGTCGCGCTACTCGATGTATCTCGAGCGCCGCCTGCAGACCGACCATCGCTAAGGAGTTCCACCCATGGAAACCACGAATACCGCGGCAACCCGCAGCCAGATGACGGTCTCGGACGAGGTCGCGATCCAGATCACCAACATGAACAAGTGGTACGGCCAGTTCCACGTTCTGCGCGATATCAACCTGACCGTGAATCGCGGCGAACGGATCGTCATTGCCGGGCCCTCGGGCTCGGGCAAATCGACGATGATCCGCTGCATCAATCGGCTGGAGGAACACCAGAAGGGCACGATCATCGTCGACGGGACCGAGCTGTCTTCGGACCTCAAGAACATCGACAAGGTGCGGTCGGAAGTCGGGATGGTGTTCCAGCACTTCAACCTGTTCCCGCATCTGACGATTCTGGAAAACTGCACGCTGGCGCCGATCTGGGTACGCAAGATCCCCAAGCGCGAAGCCGAGGAAACGGCGATGCACTTCCTCGAAAAGGTGAAGATCCCCGAACAGGCCAACAAGTATCCCGGCCAGTTGTCGGGCGGTCAGCAACAGCGCGTGGCGATCGCCCGCTCGCTGTGCATGAAGCCGCGCATCATGCTGTTCGACGAACCGACCTCGGCGCTCGACCCCGAGATGATCAAGGAGGTGCTGGATACCATGATCCAGCTCGCCGAAGAGGGGATGACGATGCTCTGCGTGACCCACGAGATGGGCTTCGCGCAGGCGGTGGCGAACCGGGTGATCTTCATGGATCAGGGCCAGATCGTCGAGCAGAACGAACCTTACGAGTTCTTCAACAACCCGCAATCGGACCGGACCAAGCTGTTCCTGAGCCAGATCCTGGGTCACTGAACGGCGCGCTTTCCGGCGGGCTTCTGGCGGGCTGAAGAGAGGGGGGCTGTCTGCCCCCCTCTTTGCCTTACGGCAAATT
>NZ_JAFKOK010000023.1 GCF_017303295.1 Rhodobacter sp. NTK016B
CTTCAGAGCCAGACAGTTTCAATGTCGATCCGATCCACCAGTTGCCGGGACTGAATACCCAGGACATTTGGGGATTAAAGATGCGTGGTTAACGAAGCGCTAACGCCCTATCTTTAATCTATAAATATCCTCGGGGGTGAATTTTCCGACAGGCAAAGAGGGGGCAGACAGCCCCCTCCCTGCGGTCGATGCGGGCGCGGCGCGGGCTCAGCTTGCCAGCATGTCCTTTACCATCGGAATGACCTCTTCGCCGTAAAGCTTCAGGCCTTCCATGTTCTGCTCGTGCGGCACGGGGCCGGTGGTGTATTTCAGATCGAAGCGCTGCACGCCCAGCCCCTTGACCGCGCGGGCGATCTTGCGGGCGACGGTTTCGGGCGAACCCACGACCAGCGCCCCATGCGCGACTTCGGCGAGGTACTTGTCCTTGCTCATCGGGCCCCAGCCGCGTTCGCGGCCGATGCGGCCGAAATTGGCGGCGTAATGCGGCCAGAGGCGTTCGCGCGCTTCCTCGTCGGTTTTCGCCACGAGGCCCGGCGAATGGATGCCGATCGGGCGGGCGGTCATGCCCAGCTGGTCGACCGCGCGGTGGTAGAGATCGACATAGGGTTTGAAGCGCAGCGGGTCGCCGCCGATGATCGCGAGCATCAGCTGCAGGTCGTGGCGCACGACGCGGACGACCGAATCCGGGCTTCCGCCCACGCCCACCCACGTGGTCATCGGCTGGCCCAGCGGCGGGTAGACCTTGGCCTTGTGCAGCGGCGCGCGGGTCTGGCCCTGCCAGGTGACCTCGTCCTCGCGCAGGAGGCGGGCGAAGATGTCGAGCTTTTCTTCGAACAGCTCGTTATAAAGGTTCATGTCAAAGCCGAAGAGCGGGTAGCCTTCGGTAAAGGACCCGCGCCCGAGGATCGGCTCGGCCCGGCCATTCGAGACCGCGTTGAGGGTCGAGAAGCGCTGGAACACACGCACCGGATCGTCGGTCGACAGGATCGTCACCGCTGTGCCCAGCTTGATGCGCTTGGTACGCCCGGCAATGGTGCCGAGCACGATTTCGGGGGCCGAGATGGCAAAATCGTCGCGGTGGTGTTCGCCCAGACCGATGAAATCGATGCCGAGTTCATCGGCATAGGTCGCTTCTTCGACCACGTCGCGCAGAACCTGGTCCATGGGTTTGAGCTGGCCGTCGGCGCCCATGCTGATATCGCCGAAAGTGTCGAGGCCGAGGGAAATCTCGCTCATGATCGTCTCCTGTTTAAGCGAGAGATAAGGGTTCCGGTCGCGCGGTCAAAGGCGCGTGCGCGCAAGGGGGATGTGCAGGGATGCACCGGCGGACGTGAATTTCGCTTGCCCTGTGCGGTTCTCGCCGCCAGTTTTCAGGCAGGGAGGACGGATCATGCGACTGGCAGGAAAGACGGCAATCGTGACCGGAGCGGCGTCGGGGTTCGGGGCCGGGATCGCGCGGCGTTTTGCCGAGGAAGGTGCGCGGGTGATGGTGGCGGATATCAACGGCGCAGGGGCCGGGGCCATTGCCGCCGAGATCGGGGGCTTGGCGCATCAGGTCGATGTCGCGCAGGATGAGAGCGTCGCAGAGATGGTCTCGGCGGCACGGGTGGCTTTCGGGCGGATCGACATTCTGGTCAACAACGCGGGCGTCACGCACAAGCCCGCCGCGCTGGAGGATGTGACCGAGGCCGAGTTCGACCGCGTGCTGGGGGTGAACGCGAAATCGGTCTATCTGACCGCGCGCCACATCGTGCCGCTGATGAAAGAGCAGGGCTCGGGGGCCATTCTGAACATCGCCTCGACCGCCGGGGTCAGCCCGCGGCCCCGGCTGAACTGGTACAATGCGTCGAAGGGCTGGATGATCACCGCGACCAAGGCGATGGCCGTCGAACTGGCGCCGTTCGGGGTGCGGGTGAACGCCCTGAACCCCGTCGCGGGCGAAACGCCGCTGCTGCCGTCCTTTCTGGGTGAGGACACGCCCGAACAGCGCGCGAAATTCCTGTCGACGATCCCGATGGGGCGGTTTTCCACCCCCACCGATCTGGCCAATGCCGCGCTGTTCCTGTGTTCGGACGAGGCCGCGCTGATCACCGGCGTGGGGCTTGAGGTCGATGGCGGGCGCTGTATCTAGCGCGGCTCGATCAGCCCCACCATCATCGCCAGCGCCCGGTTGAGCGGCGTGTCGATCCCCAGAGCCGCGCCCCGGCGCGCGATTTCGCCGTTGAGCATGGCGATTTCCGTGGGCTTGCCCGCGATCACGTCCTGCGCGGTTGACGAGAGCTGCCCGGCCATCGAGCGGGTGATGCCCATGACCTGGTTGAGCATGTCGTCGGGCAGGGCGATACCGCTGGCCTGCGCCACCGCGCGGCATTCCGCAACAAGGGTGGCGAAGGTCGCTTCGGCCTCGGGGCGCCGGGCGATCACGCCGTAGGGCTGGCGCGTCAGGGCCGAGATCGCGTTGACCGCGCAATTGAGCGTCAGCTTGGTCCAGAGCGCAGTTTCGGCCTGATCCGAGACCTCGGTCGGGATCTTCGCGGCGCTGAGCCGTGTCGCGGCGGCATCCGTGCCGGGGCCTTCGCCCAGCACCAGCTCGCCACGACCCTTGTGCTGGACATGGCCCGGACCGGCCATGCCGACAGCAACATAGACCACGGCGGGGATTACCTTGCGGTCCAGCTCGGCGCTCAGCAGGTCCGCATTGCCGATGCCGTTCTGCAGGCTGAGCACGGTGGCATCGGCGGAAAGATGCGGTTTCATCGCCTGCGCCGCCGCCTGCGTGTCAGGGGATTTCACGCAGACCAGCACCAGATCGGCCCCCGCGATGGCGGCGGGATCAGTGCTCGCACGGACCGCGACCTGCTCGATCCGGCCATCCTTTTCCAGCTGCAGGCCGCGAAAGCTCATCGCGTCCACAAGCGTCTGGCGCCCGATCAGGACGACATCCTCGCCCGCCTGCGCCAGCAGCGCACCGAAATAGCAGCCCACGGCGCCCGCGCCGAAAACGGCAATGGTCATTCGGCGGCCTCCTGATAATCGGAGAGCGGCGGGCAGACGCAGAACAGGTTGCGGTCGCCGTAGACGTTATCGACGCGGCCCACCGGCGGCCAGTATTTGTCGACGCGGAAGCTGCCCGGCGGGAAGCACCCCTGTTCGCGCGAATAGGCGCGGTCCCAGTCGGCGACGAGGTCTTCGACCGTGTGGGGCGCGTGCCTGAGAGGGCTGTCCTCGGCCGTGATCTCGCCGGCCTCGACGGCCTTGATCTCGTCACGGATCGCAAGCAGGGCGTTCACGAAGCGGTCGATCTCGGCCTTGGTTTCGGATTCCGTCGGTTCGACCATCAGCGTGCCCGCCACCGGCCAGCTCATCGTGGGCGCGTGGAAACCGTTGTCGATCAGGCGCTTGGCGATGTCCTCGACCGTGACGCCTGCTTCGGCGAAGGGGCGGGTGTCGAGGATGCATTCATGCGCCACGCGGCCCTTGTTGCCCATGAACAGCACGTTATAGGCGCCGTGCAGCCGGGCGGCGATGTAATTGGCGTTCAGGATCGCCACGCGCGTCGCCTGCGTCAGGCCCGGCCCGCCCATCATCAGGCAATAGGCCCATGAGATCAGCAGAATGGACGCGCTGCCATAAGGGGCTGCGGAAACCGGGCCCTCGGCACCTCCGGTTTCGGGGTGGCCGGGCAGATGCGGGGCCAGATGCGCCTTCACGCCGATCGGGCCCATGCCGGGACCGCCGCCGCCATGGGGAATGGCGAAGGTCTTGTGCAGGTTCAGGTGGCTGACATCGCCGCCGATCTCACCCGGTTTCACAAGGCCCACCATGGCGTTCATGTTGGCGCCGTCGATATAGACCTGCCCGCCATGGTCATGGGTGATCTTGCAGACCTCGCGCACGGTTTCCTCGAACACGCCGTGGGTCGAGGGATAGGTGATCATGCAGGCGGCCAGCCGGTCCCCGGCGGCCGCCGCCTTGTCTCGGAAATCCTCGGTGTCGATATCGCCGTTGGGGGCGGATTTGACCACCACCACCTGCATTCCCGCCATCTGGGCCGAAGCCGGGTTCGTGCCATGCGCCGACATCGGGATCAGGCAGATGTCGCGCTCGGGCTGGCCATTGGCGCGGTGATAGGCCTGTATCGTCAGCAGACCCGCATATTCCCCCTGCGCGCCGGAATTGGGCTGCATGGACATCGCATCATAGCCGGTGATCTCACACAACTTGGCGCTGAGATCCTCGATCACCTCGGCATAGCCCGCCGCCTGATCGGGCGGGCAGAACGGGTGCAGGGCTGCGAAATCGGGCCAGCTGATCGGCATCATCTCGGCTGCGGCGTTCAGCTTCATCGTGCACGACCCCAGCGGGATCATCGCCCGGTCCAGCGCAAGATCGCGGTCCGACAGACGGCGCATGTAGCGCATCATCTCGCTTTCAGCGCGGTTCATATGGAAGATCGGGTGGGTAAGATAATCGCTCTCGCGCGCCATCGCGGCAGGAAAGCCCAGCTTGGCGCGGTGCGGCGGCACGCCGTCGATGCCGAAGGCCTTCAGCACGCGGTAAAGGACGTTTTCATCCGTGGTCTCATCCAGCGCGATACCGACATGGCGGGTGCCGATCTTGCGGAAGTTGAGCCCCTCTTGACGCGCGGCCGCAAGGATCCCGGCCTGACCTACGCCGACCTCGACGGTGATCGTGTCGAAGAAGGCCTCGGGCTCGACCTCGGCGCCGGCGGCTTTCAGCGCGCGGGCCAGCCGTTCGGTCATGAAATGCACCCGCTCGGCGATGGCGCGCAGGCCAGTGGGGCCGTGGAAGACCGCGTACATCGACGCCATGACCGCCAGCAGCGCCTGCGCGGTGCAGACGTTCGAGGTGGCCTTCTCGCGCCGGATATGCTGTTCGCGGGTTTGCAGGGCCAGACGGTAGGCCTTGTTGCCCCGCGCATCGACCGACACGCCGACCAGACGCCCGGGCATCTGCCGCTTATGGGCGTCCGCGCAGGACAGGAACGCGGCATGGGGCCCGCCATAGCCCAGCGGCACGCCAAAGCGTTGGGCAGAACCGACGGCGATATCGGCCCCCATCGCGCCGGGCTCCTTGATCATGCACAAGGCCAGCAGGTCGGTGGCGACGATGGCGATGGCCTTGTGGGCGTGCAGCGCGGCGATGTCATCGGTGAAATCGCGCACATGGCCATAGGTGCCGGGATACTGGAACAGCGCACCGAAGACGACGGCAGGTTCGAGCGTTTCAGGCTCGCCCACGATGACCGAGATGCCCAGCGGCGCCGCGCGGGTCTTGATGACGGCGACGGTCTGCGGGTGGCAATTGGCATCGACGAAAAAGCCCTTGGCCTTCGACTTGGCGACCCGCTGGGCCATGACCATCGCTTCGGCTGCCGCCGTTGCTTCGTCTAGAAGCGAGGCATTGGCGACGGGCAGGCCGGTCAGGTCGGCGACCATGGTCTGGAAATTCAGCAGCGCCTCCAGACGGCCCTGCGCGATTTCCGGCTGGTAGGGGGTATAGGCGGTGTACCATGCGGGGTTCTCAAGGATATTCCGCTGGATCGCCGGGGGCGTGATGGTGCCGTAATAGCCCTGCCCGATGAGCGAGGTCAGAACCGTGTTCTTCGCCCCCACCGCGCGCATCCGCGCCAGCAGCCCACCTTCGGACAACGGCGCCCAGTCCAGCGGCTTGTCCTGCCGGATCGAGGGCGGGATCGTCTCGTCGATCAGCGCGTCGAGGCTCGGCGCGCCGACGGCTTTGAGCATCGCGTCCATCTCGGCGGGCGAAGGGCCGATATGGCGGCGATTGGCGAAATCATACGGATCGTAGGCGGATTCGGTGAAGCTCATGGCGGGTCTCACTGTGCTTGCGCAAGGCGGGCGAGGTCGGCAGGCGACGAGGCCAGCGCGCGCTCAGGGTTGTCTGGGAGGACGCCGGACGGGGCCGGGCGGAACGGCGTCACTCATGGGTCACCACGTTGACCAGATTGCCCTCGGGGTCGCGCAGGTAGAAGCGCCGCACGCCCCAGGGTTCGGTGATCGGGCCGTAAACCGGCTGCCGGCCCATGGTCTTCAGCCGCTCCAACGTCGCGTCGAGATCGTCGACGCCGATGGAGATGGCCGGCAGATCGGTCCCCGAGCCGCCTTCGGCCGCAAGTTGCAGCCGCGTGCCGGTCACGCCGGGGATGCCGAGAAAGGCGATCCAGCCCATGTCGAAATCGACCTTCAGGTCGAAGACCGCCTCGTAGAAGCGCGCCAGCGCCAGCGGATCGCGAGCGGCTAGGTTGGGGGCAAGGCTGGTGACGGCCATGGCGTTTCCGATCCGGGCTTAGCCGATGAAGTCCTTGTAGGCGTCCTCGTCCATGTAGCTGTCGAGTTCGGCCATATCCGCGATCTTCATCTTGAAGAACCACGCGTCGCCGGTCGGGTCTTCGTTGACCAGCGCGGGGTTGTCGATCAGCGCCTCGTTCGTCTCGACGATCTCGCCATCGAGCGGCGCAAGGATGTCCGAGGCGGCCTTGACCGACTCGATCACGCAGATCTCGTCGCCCTTGGCGACCTGCGTTTCCAGTTCGGGCAGTTCGACGAAGACGACATCGCCCAGTTGCTCGGCC
Source organism: Rhodobacter sp. NTK016B (assembly GCF_017303295.1). Taxonomy (GTDB): domain Bacteria; phylum Pseudomonadota; class Alphaproteobacteria; order Rhodobacterales; family Rhodobacteraceae; genus Pararhodobacter. Next base: position 6,617 of record NZ_JAFKOK010000023.1, read on the forward strand.
GCGTGTTCGGTGATGCCGACGACGACCAGATCGCCTTCGACGCGGAGCCATTCGTGTTCTTCGGTGTATTTCATCGCGTCAGCCTCATTTGCGATAGGTGGAAGGGCGGAAGGGAAGGGACACGACGCGCGCAGGCAGGCGTTTGCCGCGCAGCTCGGCCCAGACGACGGTTTCGGGTTTGGTCAGATCCACCGGCAGGTATCCCATGGCGATGGGCGCCTGCAGCGAGGGGCCGAAGCCGCCCGAAGTGATGGCGCCAACCGGCTCTGCGCTGTCCTCGGCGGCGAAAAGCTTGGTCCCCTCGCGCATCGGTGCGCGGCCTTCGGGTCTGAGACCCACGCGCAGGCGGTCGGGGCCGTCGGACAATTCGCGCTGGATACGGTCGGCGCCGGGAAAGCCCCCTTCGGCGCGGCGGCGTTTCTGGATGGCCCAAGTCAGGCCCGCCTCGACGGGCGAGGTGGTGGTGTCGATGTCATGGCCGTAAAGGCACAGCCCCGCTTCCAGCCTGAGCGAATCGCGCGCGCCAAGGCCGATCGGCGCGACCTCGTCCATGGCCAGCAGGGCGCGGGCGAAAGCCTCGGCCCGGGGTTCCGGCAGCGAGATTTCGAACCCGTCCTCGCCGGTATAGCCCGAGCGCGAGATCCAAAGCCCGGTTCCGTCCCAGTCGAGGCTGCGCACATCCATGAAGCGCATCTCGGTCACGCCCGGCACCAGCCGCGCAAGGGCTTTTTCCGCCATCGGCCCCTGCAGGGCCAGAAGCGCGCGGTCGGTGATCGGCTCGACCCCGTCCAGATGGGCGCGCAGATGGGCGATGTCGGCGTCCTTGCACGCGGCATTGACCACCAGAAACAGGTGGTCGCCCCGGTTCGCGACCATCAGATCATCAAGGATGCCGCCGCTATCATCGGTGAAAAACGCATAGCGCTGGCGCCCCTCGGCCAGACCGGCGATATCCATGGGCACCAGAGCCTCGAGCGCCTCCGCCGGGGCGCGCAGGATCACCTGCCCCATATGCGAGACATCGAACAGCCCGGCCTGCGCGCGGGTATGCTGATGCTCGCCCATCACGCCCATCGGGTATTGCACCGGCATCTCGTAGCCCGCGAAGGGCACCATGCGGGCGCCCAGTTCGACATGCAGGTCATGAAGACATGTGCGTTGCAGATCGGTCATTCCGTCCTTCCCCTCCGGTCGGATGACCGGCACCAGATCGGGCGCTGACCGCGCCCATGGTGCCCCCTCTGTCCGTGCCCGTCCGGGCGCCTGAGATCGTTATCCCTTCGGCGGGCGCGTTTGCGCCACTCTCCAGAGTTCCAGTGCGATCACGGTCCTTGGCGCCTGAGAGTTTACCGGGGCGGTTGCTCCTTCGGCACCGGCCCGGGGGCCGGATTCTCCCGTCATCACCCCCTGTCGATAGCAAGCCGGATGCGCCGCTGGCAAGTCCCATCGCGCGATGCCGGTCGCGGGCCTTGCGCCCCGGGGCCCGAGCGGGCATCCCTTGGGGGATCCGTCGCGCGACACTCCGTCCCCTGTAACAAAAGGCCGCCCTTTGTCCGAACCTTTCTTCTTTGGCTATGGCTCGCTGGTGAACCGGCAGACGCATATCTACACCCCGGCCTATCGCGCCCGGCTGAGCGGCTGGCGCCGCGCGTGGAAGCACACGCAGGGGCGGGTGACGCCCTTCCTGACCGGCGTTCGCGACGAAGGATCGACCATCGACGGGCTGGTCGCGCATGTGCCCGGCGGCGACTGGGCGGCGCTTGATCTGCGCGAAGAGGGCTATGATCGCCACGCGATCCCCTCGGGGCTGGTGGTCGAGGGCGACGCGCCCGTGGCGGCGCAGGTCTATGCGGTGCCGGTTGTGACGATGGTGGTGCAGGACGATCCCGCACCCATCCTGCTCAGCTATCTCGACGTCGTGGTGCAGGGCTATCTGCGCGAATTCGGCGAGGCCGGCGCGCATGAATTCTTTGCCACGACCGACGGCTGGGACACGCCGGTTCTGGATGACCGCGCCGCGCCCCGATACCCGCGCGCGCAGGTGCTGACCGGGGCGGAAACCGCCTTCGTCGATGCGCGGATGTCGGAATACGGTGTGCGGGTGATCTGATGCGGCTCGTCTGCCTCAACGCCTGGGGCGGCACGCTGCACGACGCCCTGATCCCGTGGCTGCGGGCCGAGACGGCGGATATCTTCTGCCTGCAAGAGGTCATTCACACGCCCGGGGCCGCGCAGGACTGGCTGGAATACCGCGACGGCGCGCATGTCCTGCCACAGCGCGCGCGGATGCTCGATGAGCTTCGCGCGGCCCTGCCCGGGCATGGTGCCACCTTCTGCCCGGCGGCAACCGGGGTGCTGTGGGACGGCGATCAGACGGTGCCGTCGCATTGGGGGCTGGCCAGCTTCACCCGCGACACGGTGCCGGTGGTCGGACAGGTGCAGGGCTTCGTGCACAAGGGCTATTCGGCACAGGGCTTTGGCGATCATCCCCGCTCACGCCCGGCGCATGTGTTCCGGGTCTGGGCCGACAGAAGACCCGTCGTCGTCGCGCAGATACACGGGCTGCGCGATCCCTCGGCGGGCAAGGCCGACACACCAGAGCGCGCGGCGCAGGTCGCGCGGCTGCTCGGCCTGATCGAGGCGCTGCGCGACCCCGGCGACGGGCTTGTCGTCTGTGGCGATTTCAACGTCGAGCCGGAGAGCGAAACCCTGACACGGCTCAAAGCGCTGGGCCTGCGCGAGTTGGTCACCGAGGGCGGCTATCCCGGCACGCGAACCGCGCGCTACACGAAGCCCGGTCGCTTCGCGGATTACCTGCTGGTCAGCGACGAGATCCGGGTCCGCCGTTTCGACGTCCTCTACCAGCCCGAAATCAGCGACCATTGCCCGCTGATCCTGGAATTCTGACGCGGTCGTAGCAAAGAAAAAACCGGGCGCGAACGCCCGGTTCAAGGTTACGAGGGATCGCCTCTGACGGGCTGTTATTCGATCGACAGCGCCACGAAGCGCGGGTCGCCGCCCGAACGGACCATCAACAGCAGTGACCGGCGTCCGGCATCGCGTGCCCCTTCCAGCGCCGTGCGCAGATCATCGGCCGATGAGACGGGCGCCTGCCCGGCTTCGGTGATGACGTCGCCTGCGCGCAGGCCCTTGGCTTCGGCATCCGAACCCGGTTCGACCGCGCGGACGACCAGACCGTTGACGCCCGCGTCGAGGCCCATGTCGTTGCGCATCTCGGGGGTCAGCGCCACCACGTCGAGACCCAGGATCTGGCTGCCCGCATCGGGCTGTTCGCTCTGGTTGCTGCCCGAAGCCGGAACCAGACGCTCTTCATCGCGCAGGCCCAGCGTGACCTGCAGCGTCTCCTGCTCGCCGTCACGGAAGACGATCACGTCGACTTCCCGGCCGACGCCCGCATCCGCTACGCGGCGTACCAGATCGCGGGTATCCGAGACTTCGCCGCCATCGAAGCTGACGATCACGTCACCCGATTCGACGCCCGCCGCCCGCGACGGTCCGTCCATGACCTCGGTCACAAGCGCGCCTTCGACGGCCGGAAGACCCAGCGCCTCGGCGACGTCGGCGGTGACGTCCTGAATGCGCACGCCCAGCCAGCCACGGCGCGTCTCGCCGTATTCACGAAGCTGGTAGACCACGCGCTCCACGACATGCGAGGACATCGCGAAACCGATACCGATCGAACCGCCATTGGGCGACAGGATCGCGGTGTTCACGCCGATCACCTCGCCGCCCATATTGAACAGCGGCCCGCCCGAGTTGCCGCGGTTGATAGCGGCATCGGTCTGGATGAAGTCGTCGTAATTGCCCTGCAGCGCGCGGCCCCGGGCCGAGATGATCCCGGCCGAAACCGAGAAGCCCTGACCCAGCGGGTTGCCCACGGCCAGCACCCAGTCGCCCACACGGGCGGCTTCGGAATCACCGAACGGCACGAAGGGCAGGTCATGGTCGCCTTCGACTTTCAGAAGCGCGATGTCGGTGGCGGAATCGGTGCCCACCAGTTCGGCATCGAGCCGCGTTCCGTCGAAGAACTCGACCTCGATCTCGTCGGCGCCTTCGATCACATGGTTATTGGTGACGATGAAGCCGTCGGCCGAGATCACGAAACCCGACCCCAGAGCCTGGCTCTGACGCGGGCGCGGCTGGCTGCGGCCGCCGTCTCGGTTGAAGAAGTCGTTGAAGAAATCCTCGAAGGGTGCGCCTTCGGGGAGCTGCGGCATGGTCTGGTCGAGATTGGTGCTCACGGTCGTCGACGTGGTGATGTTCACCACGGCCGGGCTGACCTGGTCGGCGAGGTCCGCAAAGCTGACCGGACGGTCCTGGGCCTGCAACGGCAGGGCCATCGCAAGCACAAGCGCCACCAGACCCAGGAAGTTCAGCCATTGCAGCGCGACCCAGCCGGGTGCGGTGCGCGCAAGGGCCGCCGCGCGCGCGGTGCTCTCCTGGAGATGCGTCATGTTGGTTTCCCCTTGATGATGTGGCTCCCGGAGCCTCTCACCCCGGAGCATGCCCGAACTTATGACCATTGGCGCGCCGTGCAAACATAGTCCGAGCATTTTCAAGCGAAGGTGAATATCGCGTTAATTTCTCGTGCGCAGACCCGTGTAAAAGACCGCCCCCGCCCGGCTCTCGTCTTTCGGGCCGAAGGACGGCCCTGTCCGGGCAGCCACACCGGCGCGCGCAGGCGGTCAGACCGCCGCGACATGCCCGCCATTCCATACTCCGCGCGGTGCATCCCGCTTCGGACCTTTTCGGGCGGATTTCCTCTTGTACCCGCCCCGCATTCCCGGTTATTGCCGCAGGCGGAGACGTGGCCGAGTGGTCGAAGGCACACCCCTGCTAAGGGTGCAGACGGGAAACCGTCTCGAGGGTTCGAATCCCTTCGTCTCCGCCACTATCACCCTTTCGAACCCGTTCAGGCCGTCCGCCCGCGGCGGAATTTCCTCTGTTTCCAAAGCGGTTTGCCGAATGGGTGCGAACCGCTGAGATGCAAGAGCACGGCGATTTCCGGCTCTGGTCGGGCGAACCGAGCCGGTTCCGGTTCGGTCGAAAATTTCCTCGCCTTTCCAATGGCCTGACTCGCAGCCCCGCCAAAATTGCGTGCCCTGTTTCCATCGCCATCGAGCGGAACGGAGATCGAACGCGCAGAATGCTGCGGGCGACGACCTCGGGCTGACGCTCCAGACGGGCTTCGTGAGCAAGGCGCTGGTGGGGCTGTTCGGCTCACGGCACGCGCCGTCCTGCGCCCGCTTCGGACGCACCTCGCTGACTTCCTCTTGCGTCGGCGCTGACAGTCCACTGGACTGTCGCCTCCTGCCTCCTCACCGACAACTTCGTTTGCAGGCTCAAGACCCTCAGTGTTAGGTGACAGGAATACTTGCAGGAAAACGGAAGAGCCCGGGGGATGCCGGAAGATGCCGGATAACCTCGCAGGATCAGGGGTTTAGATGGGCAAGAGCGCGGGCGAAGGCTCCGGGCGGAATGTCTTGCAGAAAGCGTTGAAACGGGCCTTCAACGCGGTGTTGATCCAAAGAGCGGCGGCGACGGCCTAGGCATCAACACAGGCAAACACCTAAGGAGTACAAAGGCATAGCCTCTCGAAAGCTTCGCCCGGATCGAATGCGCGCCAATCCGAACGTGCAAATGGAGCCGCAAGTTGTCGAGGCAATTGCATGTTGGCTGTAAGCCACTGAAAAGTGGTAATTTCGGCTCTGCCGCGCGAACCTAAGAGAGCAGAGGAACATGCAACTGATTTCGGGGCGTTCAGCCGGTACCGCCGCCCGCATTCTGAGGGACAAGCGTCACGGCAGTACCCGAGGCCACCAGGAACAGCATGCTTTTTCCGCTTCCACTAATCTCGGAGTAGTCCAGGTCAATGCCGACCACCGCGTCAGCTCCCAGCGCGAGCGCTTCCGAGCGTAGTTCGTTGAGGGCCGTTTTTCGAGCGTCCCTGAGGCCGTCTTGCATGCCCTTGCTCCGGCCGCCGAAGGTGTCCCTGAACGCGCTGGCGATGTCCTTGAAGAGGTGCATGCCGATCACGACTTCCGCCGAGACGATGTCCAGCCGCTCCGCAACGGGGAGGTTATGCGCCGTCTCAGTTGTGAGAACAATCGCGTCCAATGCCGCCTGCGCCCGCGCGGCGTTTTCATCTGAAGCCCTTTGCCTCTCGTCGCGCACCGCGCGTGACGCTTCCGCCGCACGGTCAGCGTGGCATTGCATACAGGTCCCATCAGCCGCGACGGATACGCCTAGACGGCGTTGCCCACAAACGGAACACGTGGCCGTAAAGTTCATCTTCTCACCTCTTCTCAGAACAGGCACCTGTGCAAGCCTATTCGCTATTTGTGTGCCCCCACCACATCACCCGACCTATCACCGAGATCGATGCAATGGGTCGGAACTCAGGCGCGAAGGCTGGGTTGTCGGAAAGCAGCACAAGGCTGTCGCCCGGGGCCAATTCGATGCGCTTCACGCGCGCCGCTCCATCATCGAGGAACGCAAATATCTGTGCACGCCTGGCGTCCTTTGGGTCGCGCTGCCTCGTCGGCAGCTCTGAACGCGATCGATCGATCAAAAGCATGTCACCGTCATGAATGGTTGGCGCCATACTCTCCCCGTCCGCCCGTGCCAGCACCGCGACAGATGCAGATACTCCGATTCGGCGCAGCCAAGTTCGCTTGAACGCGAGGTGCCCCGCCGGGTCCTCGCTACCGTTCATGAAGCCTCCGCCCGCCGCCAAAGACGCATCGTGGACCGGGATCTGCGCGAACTCATCGGCGCGTGCTGCGGCTAACTCTGCGTCCAGACTTTCGCGTGGAGGCCCGAAGTAGAACTCCCAGCCGACCGCGCCGCAAAGAGCCGCGAGCTTCTCGACGGACGGAGACGACCCCCTCCGCAGCGCCTGGAAGGCGGCGTTATCTGGTTTCCCAAACGCCCGTGCCCCAACCTCAGCCTGGGACAGGCCTAGTTCTAGTCGACGAGCTTCTAGGGCCTGAAAGATCTGGATCGGGCTTTGCATGGTGCAAATTTGCACCCAAAAAGTGGAATCCACAAGTCAATGTGAATTCACACAGTCTGTTTCCTGTTTGGTGCAAATAAGTATTGCCAAAGCAATGCAAATCTGCATTATAGGGAGCATGCAGTACACACACCTCCTCACCCTCGCCACCCTTCTTGGGAGCCACGTCGGCCGGTCTGACATGACGGTTGCGAAGTGGTGCGGCGTTCACGCGCGCCTCTTCAACCGTCTCCGCGCGGGCGAGGGATGTCGTGTCGACACATTCAACAAGGCGTTGAAGGCTTTCTCGGACATCTGGCCCGAAGACCTGGAGTGGCCGCGCGAGATCGCCCGCCCCGCCAAAAGCACGAAGGAGAAGGCGGCATGAGCAGATCGGGTGGAACCAGAACTGTTTCTTCGCTTCGTCCTATAGGCCGTTCCGACGGCAGGTCGAGGTCGCTCATGGGCCGTGTACTTAGAGCGCTCCGCGCGCTCGACGATCACTGGCTCGGGGATCTGATCGGCGCTTTTTGTATCTTCGCCGGACTTTGGTTGGCCCTCGTCGCCGGGGCGGTGTTGCAATGAAGGATTGGAACCTCCCCGCCCCTCGCTTTGCGCGTTTCCGCGTAGAGGTCCTGCCGGGCAAAGGCCACATTGTTTACGATCCTGAGGGCTTGGCAGTTACCCAACCCGATACAGCCGAGAACGCAGAGATCGCTCGCGCGACGCTGCAAGATGCCTGGAACGAGACACACAAGATCGGCGAACGACCCTGCATGTGCTGCGGACGGTTGTTCGAGAGCGAAGGGATCCACAACCGGCTGTGCTCTTCGTGCCGGGGCCGGAGCGATGCGCCTTCCTCCTACGGCTACGCCGGTTCGTCCAGCGGCCGAAAGCCGCGCAGGTCGTCGGGAGCCTGATGATGCACGCGGCCTCGCTCACGTCCCCACGCCTGACGCGCGTGCTCGCGGTGCTTGCCGACGGGCGGCCGCACACCACGCGCGAGATCGTGCGGAAGGCCGGGGTCATGGCGGTCAATGCATGCGTCTCCGAGCCGCGCCACCACGGCGCGCTCATCGAGTGCCGCTCCGAGATCATCGGAGGGCACAGACGGTTTTTCTACACGATGACTAAGGGGCCTCTCCAGTGATCACCTTTCACCCCGCCACCAAAGAAATGCTGATCGAAGAGATCGCTCTTACGGAGCGCTTGCGCCCGGTGGCCGAGGACCGGGTAGCGGCGCTGATCGAGCTGATCGACGCATACGGGTTCACGACACCGATCGTGGTTCGGAAGACCCGGACAGCTTTCACGCTCATCGACGGTGCCCACCGTATTGAGGCGATGCGTCGGCTGGGCCACAACTCGATCCCGGTCGTTGCCTGCAGCTGCACCGACGATGAAGCGGCGCTAATGGAGGCCGGGCAGAACCTGCCGGGTGGTATGAACGCGCTGGACGATGCGGTGTTCATGGTGGCGTGGCGGCGGGCGTATCTTCGCCTGCATCCCGAAACGGCCGGAGGCGTCGCGGGCGCTTTGGCAAAGCATGGCGTGCAAGTGGAAAAAATTCCATTTGCAGAAATCGCTGCGCAGCGACGCGGCGTCACTAAGGCTGCCATCTACAAGACTATCGCGGCTGTCGAGAGCCTCCAGCCTTCAGAGATTGATATCCTCCGCGAGGCTCCAAGGGTCGCGGTGAGCGACCTCCGCGAGATTGGAAAGATCAGCGCTCCTGATGAGCGCGCACAGGTTGTTCAAAAGCTCGCCAATGGTGAGGCGAAGAACGCTGCCACCGCTAGACGCCAGTACCGCGCTGAGAGGGGTGATGCGGCGCCGGTCGTCAAGGACGCCGTCGATCAACAGTATCTGGCGCTAATGAAAGCCTGGAAGCGCTCGGGCGCCGCCGCGCGCCGCCGTTTTCTCGACGAAATCCGTGGTGAAAGCCTCGGCCCGGAGGTCGCGGCCGAATGAGCAACTCCGATCACTTCCGGACATGGTGGACCGCGCGCGAGCTGGCGGGATCCGGCCTGCCGGACGTCCCCGCAACACGACAAGGCGTAGAAGCCTTGGCAGGACGGCTCGACTGGCGCGCGGACCCTTCGCTAGCGCGTCGCCGCGCCGCGCGCGGCGGCGGCTGGGAATACAATTGGCGGCTGCTTCCAGTGCGCGCGCAGACCGCGTTGCTCAAGGGCTCTCGGCCTGAGGCCGACACGGCGGTGACCATGGAGCGCGGCGACGCGTGGCAATGGTTCGACGGGCTTCCGGATCGGGTGAAGGCCAAGGCGCGCGAGCGTCTCGAAGTGATCCAGAAGGTGGAAGCGCTGGAAGCGCCAATGGGCAAGAACCTCGCGGTCGAGACGGTCGCGGCGCAATGCGGTGTCTCCGCGCGGTCCATCTGGAACTGGCTCGGGATGATCGAAGGCCAAGACGTATCTGACCGCCTTGCTTATCTCGCGCCTCGGCATCGCGCCGCTTCTCCCAAGCGCGAGCGCGCCGTGTGCAGCCAGGAGTTCCTGGACCGCATGCGCGCCGATTACTTGCGTCTTGCCGGCCCGAGCCTGCGTTCGGTCCACCGCCGCGTCGTCAATTGGTGCCAGCAACACGATCTCGCCTATCTCGAATACCGAACCACCCTTCGTTGGTTTGACGAGAACGTGCCACGCGTCGTTCTGGTCCACGCCCGAGAAGGCGAACGCGGACTTGCCCGGTGCTTCCCGCCCCAGATCCGCGATCGGTCTACGCTCGCCGCGATGGAGGGGGTCGTTGCCGACTGTCACAAGCTCGACGTGTTCGTGCAATGGCCCGAGATCGAGAAGCCGGTCAGGGTTCAGATTGTGGCCTTCACTGATCTCTATTCGAACAAGGTTCTGTCGTGGAAGATCGACCTTGATCCCAACAAGGTGGCGGTGGCGTCAGCCCTCGGCGAGCTGGTCGAGACCTGGGGCATCCCGAAGCACTGCCTCTTCGACAACGGACGCGAATTCGCCAACAAGTGGTTGACGGGGGGCGTTCCCACGCGGTTCCGCTTCAAGGTGCGCGACGACGATGTCCTCGGCATCCTTCCTCAGATGGGAATAAAGGTCCATTGGGCGACCCCCGGGCACGGGCAGGCAAAACCGATCGAGCGTAGCTTCCGCGATTTCGCCGACGACATAGCCCGCCACCCTGCTTTCTCTGGCGCCTATGTCGGCAATCGACCGGATGCAAAACCCGAGGACTACGGCAGCCGCGCCATTCCCCTCGCGGACCTGCTCGACGTGGTCGATCTCTGCGTCAAAGAGCACAACGCCCGTCAAGGGCGCCTCACCCCCACGGCCAAAGGCCGCAGCTTCGACGACACGTTCGCGGAAAGCTATGCGCGTGGACAGGTTCGCAAGGCAACCGCCGAGCAGCATCGTCTTTGGCTGATGGGTCAGGAAGAGCGCAAGCTGCACAAGCATCACGGGGCCTTCCAGCTGTTCGAAAACAGCTATTGGGCCGACTGGATGAACGAGCATGTAGGCGAGGAAGTCGTCGCCCGCTTTGACCCCGAGAACCTGCACGCGGGCCTCTTCATCTACGCCCGTTCCGGTGAGTTCATGGGCTTCGCGGAGTGCCGCGAGAAGGTCGGTTTCTTCGATTTGGTCGGTGCCAAGAATGCCGCCCGCCTCAAGCGTCAGCAACGCGCGGCGGTCAAGAAGGTGCTCGACATGCACCGGCCTGTTTCCGTCGATCAATGGGCGGAGGAACTCAAGGAGGCGCAACGCGCCGAAGCACCGCTCGTCGAGGCGAAGGTTGTCGAACTCGACGCCCGCCATCGCCGGAAACCGCTTCTGGAGCGCCCTCTGCCGGTGCCTGACACCTCCGACGAGGAGCGGCTCAACGTCTTTAACGCGCCCTTTAACAGGTCGCAGCCCGAACCCGCGAAACCGGAGCACGACCCGGTCGCGCAGTTTTGGCGCGCGCTCGATATCGAGCGCCGCTCGGAAGCCGGCGAGCCGGTTTCCGAAGAGGACGCCGCTTTCTGGGCGCGCATGCAGCGCCTGCCCGAGTACCGCGCCCGCCGGCTCATGTTCGAGCGGCACGGCGCCGAGGCGATCCTGTGACAAGCCGCGCGGGCGCTGCGGCGCCCGACGGCATGACGAATTAAGGAGTGAGGAATGGACGGAGCAGCAAACACCCATGCGGTCGGCAACGTCGCGCCCCTGCGCAACGTCATGCTTCTGAACGCCCTGATCAACAGGGTGCAGAACCGCGATTACGATCTTCCCGGGCTCGCCTGTTTTTTCGGGCCGTCAGGCTATGGGAAAACCAAGGCGGCGGTTTGGAACGCGCAGGAAACGCGCGCCTATTGGGTCGAGGTGAAATCGACCTGGTCGCGCAAGAAGTTCGCGGAGATGATCCTGCGCTCGATGGGCATCGCGCCGGCGCGGACCATCGGCGACATGGTCGAGCAGATCGGCGACCAGCTCAGCCGCTCCGAGCGGCCGCTGCTGATCGACGAGGCGGACCTTGTCGCAAAAGACGGCATGATCGGCGTCATCCGGGATATCTACGAGAGTTCTCAGGGCACAGTGATCCTGATCGGCGAAGAGAACCTGCCGCAAACACTGCGCAAGTGGGAGCGGGTGCACAACCGGATGCTGGATTGGGTCGCGGCCCAGCCCGCCGACATCCGCGAGGTCGGTCTGCTCGCTCGCATGAAATGCCCGGGCATCGAGATCGAACCGGATGTTCAGCAGCTGGTGTTGCAGAAGTCGCAGGCGCGCGCGCGCCGCATCGTCGTGAACCTGCGCCAAATTGCGGAATATTCGCTGTCCACTGGCGCAAAACGGATCACCTTGGCCGAAGCCAAGAAGATCACGTTTTTCAGCGGTGAGGCCCCGACCCCCCGGAGGATGCTGTGATGGCGCGCCAACGTGTTGACCGCGCCGCTCCCGGCCGCGAGGTGATCTGGTCCACGATCCGCGCGCAGGCAGGCCGTGCCTTCGCCGTCAGCGAGATCGCTCTTGCGGCTAAGGCCAATGACAAGACCGTGCGCGATTACTGCAAGGGTTTGGAGGCCGCAGGATATCTTTCGCGGCTTCCTGACGAAGAGGGCGTTCCCGTCCGCTGGACGCTCACCCGCGACGTTGGTCACGAGGCGCCCCGCGTCCGTCCCGACGGCACGGCTGTCAGGCAGGGCTCCACGACGGAGCAGCTCTGGCGCGGCATGTACATGCTGAAGGATTTTACCTTCAGGGACCTTATCGAGACGGCGTCGATCCAGATCTCGGAGGACACCGCGAGGGCCTATTGCAAGATGCTGCTTTCGACGGGGTACCTGAGGGTGCTGCAGAAAGCGGATCCGGTTAAGGGCCGCATCGCCCGGTACCGGCTCCTTCGCAACAACGGTCCGAAGCCGCCGCAAATCCAGCGCGTAAAACAGGTCTTTGACCCCAACACCCGCGAGATCTTCGTGCCGGGGGGGCGTAAATGAGCGACCCCGTTGCAACCGCCCGCGCCAGTTGGGGGGCCGAAGCCCCGGATTGGGTGCTCCGTCTGGCGGAAGAGTGCGCCTTGAGCAGTCAGAGCAAGGTCGCCACCAAGCTCGGCCGCTCGGCCGCGCTCGTCTCGAATGTCTTGCGCAAGAAGTATCCGGGCGACATGGGCGCGGTCGAGGATCTGGTTCGCGGCACGTATATGCGCGCTACGACGCTGTGCCCGGCCCTGGGCGAGATTTCCGTCGCCGAATGCCGCCGCTGGATCCAGTCCGCGCGTGCCTACACGAATGAGAACAGCGAGCGTGTCCGGATGTACCGGGCGTGCCGCCGCTGCCCGCGCGGCATGGGGAACAAGGCATGAAAACGCCCTGTCGGTGGACCCAAGCCGAGATGCTGCAGCTCGCGTCCAGCGCGGTCCACAAGGTCGACCTTCTGGGCGAACGCGGCGCCACGCTCGTTACCTGCGACGAGGTTTGCGCCCTAACGGCCCTGGTCGCGCTGCACGTGCCGCTCGCGAACATCAACCACATCTCTGAAACCCTGAAAGGAAACACCGATGTCTGAGCATCGTCCCCTTCCCATTCCCGATGGCCGCGTCTCGGTCGCGGGCAAGGATTACATGCCCGACGCCAAGGGCAAGCTGGTCCCGGTCGAGCTGATCGAGGCCGCCGCCCTTCTCGAAGACGAGACGGTGCGCAAGATCGCGGGCTATGGCGTGGCGCTGTCCGAGCAGGTCGCGCGCTTCAAGGGCAACACCTTCGCTGATCTCGGCGACTTCGAGGCCGTGCTGGCTCAGGAATACGGCGCGACCAAGGGCGGCGCGAAGGGCAACAAGACCTTCCTCTCTTTCGACGGGCTCTGGAAGGTGACGGTGCAGGTCGCCGATCATATCGACTTCGGTCCGCAGCTGCAGATCGCCAAGGAACTGGTCGACGAGTGCCTGAACGAATGGGCGGCCGAGGCCCGGGCCGAGATCCGCGCCATCGTCACGCGGGCCTTCAACACCGACAAGGCGGGCCAGATCAACCGCTCGGAGATCTTCATGCTGCTGCGGCTCGAGATCGAGGACGCGCGCTGGAAAGAGGCGATGCGCGCGATCCGGGACGCGATGCGGGTGGTCGGCTCGAAGACCTATGTCCGCCTCTACCGCCGCGAGACGCCCGAGGCCCCGTGGCAGGCCGTCACCATCGACCTGGCGAAGGCCTGATCCCATGGCGCGCCAGACGGAACGCTTAACGATTTCTGTCGATGAAGGCACTGCCGTGCTTGCCGCCGAGATCCTCCGCCAAGAACGCAACACTCAGACACTCGATTTGGACAGCGCCTGGCGCGCCATCACGAACGCCCTGAGGCATTTGACCGACCAGACCAAGGAGCAAAGCAATGTCCCGCCCGATCGCCATGCTTGAAGCCCCCCTCGTCGAGATGACGGGCAAGCCCGGCCCTCGAATTCTGCACGACTTCACGCAGTTTCAGATCATCGGGCGCCCCTGCCGAGTTCGGACCTCTGCCGGCGGTGAGGCAATGGTCCTCTCGGTGGACGGGCGAGACTTCATGTTGTCGATCGTGGAACTGGCCGCCCACGCGGCTGTGGCGATCGAGGGGAAACTCAAAAGCGAAATGCGCTCGCGCATTCTCGCCGATCACGGCGCCCCGCCAATCACTCCGCTCACCGAAGTCCCTGTCGCCGGCGCCGTCGAGGCAGATGGCTTCGTCACGATGTTCGCATCCTCCGGCCGAGGGTGCGTTCAACGAACCACCGAGCTTAGACCTCTGACGCAAAAACCGAAGCCCAAAGGCTGACACGCGGAAACTGGCACTACTCGGCGGACATCCCCCCAACCCTGAAAGGAAGACCTATGTCCAAGATCTACGGAAAGACCGACCTCGTCGCAGACATCGCGGCCCGGACGGAACTCTCGCGCGCCAGCGTCGAGGCGGTGCTCCAGGAGCTCGCGAATGCCGTCCACACCGAAACCGAGGCAGGCCGCACGGTCGTTCTGCCCGGCGTGGGCCGCTTCACGCAGAAGATGCGGGCCGCGCGGGCCGGACGCAATCCTCGCACCGGAGCGCCCGTCGATATCCCCGCAAAGGCGGTCCTCGGCTTCAAGCCGTCCAAGGCAACATCCTGATGCGAAACCCGCGAGCCCTCAACCGGGCTCGCGCGGTCGGCCGGGCGTGGTGGCGCGGTCCTGATGAGCAGCCGGAGGATGTTATGAGCGAGTCGATCAGGAGAAAGATCGCAGCCCTTTTGAATATGACGGTGTCCGCCGGATGCAGCGAAGGGGAGGCCCTTGCAGCTGCAGCGAAGGCGGCGGAACTGATGCGCGAGCACGGGCTTTCCGAAAGCGACATTGTCATTGGTGAGGCCACCACGCGGCACACCTCGAAAGGTCGTGGGGCACGGGACGCCCTGTGGCGCATCGTCGCCTATTGCACCAACACCGCGCTGATCGTCACCCACCGGAAAGGCTGCGCCGGCTCCGATCTGGTCTTCGTTGGACGAGAACCCGGTCCTGAGATCGCGGCCTATCTGACCACCGTGCTCAACCGCGCGATGGACACCGAAATTGCTGCGTTCAAGGAAGAGGCCTTCTATCGGCGCCGCCGGAACGTGACAACGCGCCGCGCGGCGGTGCGCGATTTTACGGACGGCATGGTTGGCCGGCTCGCGCGGCGGCTTGTCGAGTTGTTTCGGCCTTCCCTCGATGCCGAAGCGCGGGCTGTCGCAGTCGCGGCGCTCGATGATCGCTTTCCTGAGGCGAAAACCGTCAAAGAGTACAGCGTTAAGGCCGCTCGCTTTCATCAAGCTTCCCTCTACGGCTGGACGGCAGGCGGGCGGGTCAATCTTGCCCATGGCGTCAACGGCGGTCACGACAATCCAAAGGCGCTGCCCGGTCGCCACCCCGCCACCAATATCGGGGAGTGAGCCAATGCCGCTTTCGTCGGAAATGACCGCGATGCAGCGCGTTCTACTCATCGAGGAGGCTTTGGAGCGCGTTCTCGATCGAGGGCCTGAGATGTCCGTAGAACCGGGGGGCGAACCGGGCACCCTTTTCGTTTGGGTGATCGCACGCCCCTACGCCGAGACCCGCACGGGCCACAGCCTTCACGACCTCGCGCGCGAGCTGGAGGCCCTTCTATGAGCGGCGCCGGTTCCTTGATGAAGCAGATCCATGTTGCCTGCCGCCAGTTGGGCCTCGACACCGAAACCCGCCGCGACCTGCAGCTGCGCGCCGTGGGCAAGGCCAGCATGTCCGACATGAGCAAGCCGGAGCTTGAACGGCTGCTTGAAGAGTTGAAGAAGCGGGGTTTCAAACCGAGCACATCGCTCCGGCACACGCCGGCGCCGCGCGCGGACCTGCGATACGTCCACGTGCTCTGGCGGCTTCTCGGAAAGGCGGGTGTTCTTGACCGGCCGGGCCGTGACGGCCTCAACGCCTTCATTCGGGCGCGGTTCGAAGCGCATTGGGCCTCCGTTCCGATCGACGTGGATGCATTGCGCGATGCGGGCCAAATCAACGACCTGACCCGCGCTCTGCAGGGGATGTGTCGTCGCCACGGCGTGCAGGTGGAACGGTGAGCACGAGGACTGCCTCCAGCCGGCGCCCCGCAACGGGGCCTGGGCGGTGCCGGGCTGAAGCCGGGGCCGACGCATGACGGCCTGGATCGACGAACTCGAACGAGATCTGGGGCAAGCCGCGCGGCTTCGGGTGATCGCGAACGCGGGCGGTCAGCGGCGGGACATCCCGCGCCCCGAACATGCCGAGCTCTCGGTTCTTGCAGCCGAAATCGGCGCTGACGCGGTGCGCTGGCTCGCGCAACGCTTCGCCGGCACCAAGATCGATTTCCCGTCGCATCGCGGGAACGAAACTCAGCGCCGCGCGAGCCTGCTTCGCGCCGCGATCCTCGACGCGGGATTGACGCAACCGAGCCGCTCCGCCAATGATATCGCTCGCGAGTTCGGGGTCACGTCCATGTGGGTCCGCAAGCTGCGCGCCGAGATGCGCTCGGATATGTCGGGCCTTCAGCCAGAGCTGCCGCTCTTCGACTAATACCCCCCGAAACTACTTCCCACGGCCGCGCCCGCTTGACGTGTGGCAATCCCGCTTTGACGACTTGTCAGATCGGAGCCAGACATGCGCACGAGCGAGCGGGGAATTGCGTTCAACGAGCGGTTCGAGGGCGTGGTGCTGCGCGCGTACCGGGACCCGGTGGGGATCTGGACGATCGGCGCCGGGCTGACGGCTGCCTCGGGCGTGGTGGATCCCGGGCCGGGCATGGTGATCACCGCCGAGGAGGCCTCGCGGCTCATGGCCGAGGCGCTCCGCACGCGCTACGAGCCTGCGGTCAACCGGGCCATGCCCGGCGCCAAGCAGCACGAGTTCGACGGCGCGATCTCGTTTCACTGGAACACTGGGGCCATTGAGCGCGCGAGCTGGGTGCCGGCCTGGGCGAGCGGCAACATGGCCGCGATGCGGGAACGGCTGGCGCGGTGGAACAAGGGCGGGGGCAAGGTGCTGCCGGGCCTCGTGCGGCGCCGCAAGGCCGAGGCCGATCTCATCCAGTACCGCGACTATGGTGTGCCCTTGCGGGCTAAGGCCCCGCGCGGGCTGGCCCGCGTGACGCTCGATCTGTCGCGCGACGAGGTGAGGGCCGCCCGCGATGCCCTGAAGGCGCGGGACTACGCGGTCGGCGAGGACACGCGCGGCATCGCCGTTGATGCGGTCCGCGCGTTCCAGACCGATCACGACCTGACCGTGGACGGCATCCTCGGGCGCGCGACGCTGTCCACGCTGCAGCGCTCGATCGACGCGCGGGGCAAGTCGCTGGTGGGCGGCGGGCTCGTCGCCGGCGGTGGCGCAGAAACCGCCACCAACGTGCTGCCCCCTGATCTGCCGCTCGCCTGGACCGGCCCCGTGGCGCTCGTGCTCGGGGGGCTTCTCGTTGCCTATCTCGCCTGGACCTACCGCGACATCCTCGCGGCCAAGCTTCAGGCCCGCCTGCCGCGCGTCGCGGCCTTCCTCAGGAGTATCAAATGAGCAGCAGCCTGACGGCCCTTGCCCTGCAGATCGGCGTCCCGCTCGTCGGCCGGGTTCTCTCGCAACGCCTCGGCTCGGGCAATGCCCGGCTGATCACCGAAGTGATCGACGCCGTCGCCCGCAGGCTGGGCGTCTCGCCCGCCGAGGCCGAGGTGCTGGCCCAGACCGATGAGGGCCGCGTCATCGACGCGCTGCGCGAGACCGAAGCCGACATGCCCGAGCTGATCGCGCTCCATGCCTCGGCGCTTGAAGCGCAGACCGCGCTCCTGATGGCCGAGCAGCGCGGCCCGTGGTGGGGCTGGGCGTGGCGGCCGGCCTTCATGTGGCTGCTCGCCTTCCTGTGGCTGTGGAACGTGGTGCTGTTGCATATTGCGAACGCGGTCTGGCGCATCGCTCTGCCGCCGATCGATCCGGGCGTGCTGCTCTCTGTCACCGGGATCTATGCCGCCCTCTATATGGGCGGGCACACCGTCAAGGACTGGGTGCGCATCAGCCGGGGCGGAACTGCGTGACGTTTGACGATGTAATAGTCTGGGCGGCCGGTCTCGCCACACTGATCTCGTTGGCGACGACGATCTGGAACTTTGTGGCGTCCGGTTCGCGGGCCAACGCGAAGCGGATCGAAGACCAGGATCAGCGCCTCAACCGTCACGAGGCCCGGCTGAGCTCCGTCGAGCAGGATATCCGCAACCTTCCGGCGCAGGGCGATCTGCATCAGGTCCAGCTGGCGCTGGAGCGCATGCACGGGGACCTCAAGGAAATGCGGGCGATCATGGGGCGCATGGAAAGCATCGTGTCGCGGCACGAGGAACATCTGTTGGACGGAAGCAAACGATGACCGACTATTCCGAAACCCTGCGCCGGCACCGCCGTCTGGCTATCCTGCGCCATCTCGCGGCATGCGCCGAGTACACCTCCAACGCGTCCATCCTGGCGGATGTCCTGCGCGGCGTCGGCGTGACGTCGACCCGGTCGCAGGTGGTCACAGAGCTCACCTGGCTGGCAGAGCAAGGCTTCGTCCACAACGATGATCGCGGGGATTTCGTCATTACCATGGCGACCGATCGCGGCGTCGAGATTGCAGCCGGTCAAGCCACGCATCCCGAGATCCAGCGCCCGCGTCCGCGCCGCAACGGAGCGTGACATGCCGCCGCCTCGCAAGATCGATCTTCTGCCGGCAGAACTGCGCGGGTGGCTCCAGGAAGAGCTGCGCGCACGAGGTTTCGGTCAATACGAAGACCTCGCCGAAGCTCTGAACTTCCGGCTTGAGGAAGCCGGGCTGGACCTGCGCATTCGGAAATCAGCGCTGCATTCATGGGGCTCCGAATACCAGGAGTTTGTCCGTCTGCAGGAGCAGGCGAGTGATTGGGCGCAGGAGTGGCTCGGCGAAATGGGCATGGACGATCAGGCGCGTCGCCAGAGCGTCCTTTTCCAAATGCTGACCACGCTGGCCTTCAAGGTAATGCGGGCAGAAGTCGAGAAAGAAGGCGACGAGATCAGCCCGCAAAGCCTGCATTTCCTCGCGCGGATGATGAAGGACGTCATGTCGTCGTCGGGCATCGTCCAAGCGATGCGTGAGAAGGACCGCAAGGAACAAGGCGCGAAACTCGATGCGGCCGTGGCCTCGGGCGACATCGATGCCGAAGCCGCCGCCAAGGCGCGCAAGATCATGGGGTTCGCATGAAAAACGAAGCTGCAGCGATGCTGATCCTTGTCTCCAACGAGCACTTCAAGCTCGCGCGCTGGTGGACACTCGCGGCCGCGTGGGTCTTCGGCCGGCATCGGATCGTCCACCATCTCGGCCGGGAAGCCCGTGTCGCCTTCTGGCGGGGCACGCCCTATCTGCTCACGTTCCGAGAGGTGACGTGATGCCAACGCCGGCGCGCCCGGTCATCAATTTCCTTCCCTATCAGCGAGCGTGGATTGCTGACGAAAGCCGCTTCAAGATCGGCATGTTCGCGCGGCAGACCGGCAAGACCTTCTCTACCGGAGGGGAATGCGCCGATGACTGTTTCAAAGCGTGGATAGAAGATCGGCGGGTACGCTGGGTGATCTTGTCGCGCGGCGAGCGTCAGGCCGCCGAAATGATGACCGAGGTTATTCAGCCGTTCACGAAGGCCTTTTATGAGGTCTACAATACCCTGTTGAAGGGCGCCGAACCGAACTTCTGGCAAGATGAGTTCCGCGCCCCGCAACCGAACGGACCGGATGCCGTCTACAAGTCGCTCGAATGCGGTTTTCCCAACGGAAGCCGGATCACCGCGCTGCCGGCCAATCCTGACACGGCCAGGGGTTTTTCCGCCAACGTCATTCTTGACGAGTTCGCCTTCCACGCGAAGTCGCGGGCAATCTGGGCTGCGCTGTTCCCGGTCATCTCGAAGGGCAAGCAGAAGCTGCGCGTGATTTCGACGCCAAACGGCAAGGGCAACAAGTTCTACGAGTTGATGACGGCCGAGGGATCGGTCTGGTCGCGGCACGTCGTCGACATCTACGAGGCCGTGCGCCAGGGCCTCGATCGTGACGTTGACATGCTGCGTCAGGGCATGGCCGACGAGGATGCGTGGGCGCAGGAATACGAGCTCCAATGGCTCGACGAGGCGAGCGCCTGGCTCGACTACGACCTGATCTCGGCTTGTGAATCGAACTCGGCCGGCAACCCCGAACTCTACATGGGCGGGCTCTGCTTCGTGGGCGTCGATATCGCGGCGCGCACCGACCTCTTCGTCATCGTGGTGGTCGAGCTCGTGGGCGACGTCCTCGTCACCCGCGAGATCATAGCGAAGCGGCGGATATCCTTCGCGGAGCAAGACATGCTTCTGGACGAGGTCATGATGCGGTACCGCGTCGTGCGCGTTCGTATGGACCAGACCGGCATGGGCGAAAAGCCGGTCGAAGACGCCAAGAGACGTCACGGCTCGGAGCGCGTCGAGGGCATTCTCTTCAGCGCTGCCGCGAAGCTCGACATGGCAACCTCGCTGAAAGAGTCGATGCAGGATCGCAAAACGCGGCTGCCGGCCGGCGACCCGGTTCTGCGCGCGGACCTGCACTCGATCAAATCGCAGGTGGGGATCTCCGGCACGCGCCGCCTGGTAGCGGACGGTGACAGCGACGGGCACGCTGACAGGTTCTGGGCGCTGGCCCTCGCAGTGTCGGCCGCCGAGATGGATGTCGAGGCCTACGACTACAGCAGCGTACCCGGGTTGCGGTCCCGGTTTGCCGATCGTGACCAGGACGACGAAGACGATGTCTCGGCCGAACGCTGGGGACAACACCAAGGAGCGTGGTAATGCTGGTCGATCAGTTTGGCCGCCCCATCAAAAGGGCATCCACATCCGAGATGCTCGAGCGCCAATCGGTTCCGGGCCTCGGTTCGGTTCGCCAAATCCAGTCCGGTCACCCGGCGGATGGGCTGACACCGCCGCGTCTTGCCGCCGTCCTGAGGGAGGCCGAGACGGGGGATGCTACCGCCTATCTCGAACTCGCCGAACAGATGGAGGAGAAGGACCTGCACTACGCGGCCGTGCTTGGGGTACGAAAGCGCGCCATCCGATCGCTAGAGCTCCAGGTGGACGCCGGGGACGATAGCAATGCTGCGAAGGAAGCCGCGGAGATCGTTCGCAAGTCGCTCGACACGGCCGCAGTCCGGACCTCCCTGATCGACGTCATGGATGCCTTGGGCAAAGGGTTCTCTGTCTCCGAGATCCTTTGGGAAAGGGACGGCAACCGGCTGAAGCTCTGCGGGATCGAACTGGTCGACCCGCGTTGGTTCGAGTTCGATCAGGAAAACGGCCAGCACATCTATCTGCGTGACAATGCCGGTCCTCAGATCCTCCGACCGGACAGCTATCTGATCCATGTCGCCAAGGCGAAATCGGGCCTTGCCATCCGGGGCGGCCTGGCGCGCCTCGCGGCCTGGGCGTGGCTGTTCAAGAATTACAGCCTGAAGGACTGGGCCATTTTCCTTGAAGCCTACGGGCACCCTCTGCGCCTCGGCCGGTATGGGCAGCATGCAAAGCCGGAGGAAAAGCAGATCCTGCTCCGCGCCGCGCGCCAGATCGGCGTCGATATGGCGGCGATCATCCCGAAGGAGATGGACCTCGAAGTGATTTCGGCCGCGAGCTCCGGCAGCGAAAAGCTCTATGAGGGCAACGCGCGATACTGGGATCAGCAGCTGTCCAAAGGGGTGCTTGGCCAGGTTGCCACCACTGACGCCATTGCGGGCGGGCATGCCGTGGGTAAGATCCACGAAGAGGTCCGCAGCGATATTCGCGACGCGGATGCCGAGCAGCTGGCCGCGAGTTTGCAGCGCGACGTGGCCGGCGCCCTGGTCCGTCTGAATTTCGCGGACCGGCACCGGGTGCCGCTGCCGATCATCAGCTTCGTTTCGCCGGAACGGGCCGATCCGAAGCTGATGATGGAGTTGATGGAGAAAGGCCCGAAGGCCGGCCTCAAGATCCCGGTCAGCCAGATCCGGGAGGTTTTTGCGTTGCGAGAACCCGAAGAGGGGGAAGCCATTCTCGAACCGCCCATGCCGCCGGCAATCCGCCCTGAGGTCCCCGCGCCGACGTCCGATCAGATGGCCGCCGGAAACCCCAGCCGCCAGACCGCCGCACGCCAGGAAACGGATCGGCCGAGGGACAGCATCGATGCGTTGGTGGACGATCTGATCGCAGGCGGCGGGATGCAGCGCGTCATGGACGCGGAGTTCGGTGCGCTGCTCGAAGCGTTGCGCAAAGCTGAAACTGTGGAAGACGTCCAGGACATCCTCGTGGCATTCGACGCCGAAGACCTCGGGGCTGTGCGCGAGCTCATCGCCAGATCGACCTTTGCCGCACGAATGGCCGGGGAAGCCGGGGCCTCGATCCAGGACGGATCATGACGGCAATCGAACTGCTCCCGCTCCCGCATCGGGAAGCCATCGCCTATCTGCGCTCGAAAGGCTTCGCGCCCCCTGAGCAACGCTTTGACTATCGGGATGTCTGGCTCGAAGAGCACGCCCGGAGCTGGGTCGTGGCGAAAGCGATGCGTGACGACGTCACGCGCGAGATCCGCGATGCCGTCACCCGCGTCCTCGAAGAGGGCGGAACCGTCCGGGCCGCGATGAATGACCTCGCTCCCAAATTGCAGCGGCTGGGTTGGTGGGGCCGAAGCACGATGCTTGATCCAGTGACGGGCGAGATGCGGGACGTTCAGCTCGGCTCGATGCGCCGGCTGCGGGTGATCTTCGACACGAATTTGCGCACCGCTCACGCGGCGGGGCACTGGGCGGCGATCGAGCGGACCAAACGTGGTTTCCCCTATCTGCAGTACATCCAGATAGATCGCCCCACAAAGCGGCACGATCACCGGCGGTTTCACGACAAGATCTGGCGTGTTGATGATCCGATCTGGAAGCGGATCTATCCGCCGAATGGCTATTTCTGTGGCTGCCACGTGATCCAACGCACCGAAGGGTGGATGCGCCGCAACAACCGCACGGTTGATGCGCCGGCCGAGCTTGATGAACGTCCGTGGTCGAATGAGCGGACGGGCGAGATCACCGCCGTACCGCGCGGGGTTGATCCCGGCTTCGATTCGAACCCGGGGGCGGCCTGGCTTGATATCCGCGAAGCCGTCGATCGCGTCATGCCGGAAGCAGGCATTGAGCAACGCGCCACCGCGCAAGGTATTCTGAGCGGGCTGCGCGCCCAGACCCTCGCGAGGGGTGCTGAAGGCTTGGCGATCGTGGACGCCGCCGGCCGTCCCACCATGGCCGCATTCGGAACCCGGGAGGCACCCACGGCCCTCTCCGTCGAATGGTCGCGGTTGGCGCCAGGCGCCGCCTCTTTTCGGAGCTATGCTGACGAACTCGCCTTTGGCGAAGACCTCAGCACCGCATTCGACGTCGGCCTGCGGTCCGTCACCGCGATCACGCCCAGCGGCGCGCTCTGGAGTGCGGAGAACCGTGAAGCGGGCAACACCGCCGCCCTTTACCAAGCCTTTGAGCGCCAAGCCGCCCGGTATCGTGCAGAGCTCGCCGCGCTGGCAGAGGGCCGTCTCGTCTACACTCACGCCCGGGCGCTTTGGCTTGAGAAACAGGGCGCCTTGACCTATCGTTACGCCTTGTCGGAGCGTGTTCGGCAAGCTCTGGCGCGTAACGCGGATCTGGTGCGGAGATTGGTCGAGGCCGCAGAATAGCCCGCACAGGTCAAGCACCGGCAGAAACGCCCTGAGAGGCCGCACGATGCCTTCCGCGCGCCGTTGGCCGCGAACGAACCTCTCGGCCGGTTTTGAAGGCCCTCAGGCGGTTTTAAACGGTATCTGACACGCCCGCCGCACTCGCCTTCCGTCCCGCGACCCTGAAGCCCCCCGAAACAACATCCCACGGCCCTGCCTCGGGCGGCTCTGGCATATCCGGGGCATGGAAAAGACCGTTCGCAATATCTGTGCCGTGGCAACGGCTCTGCCCGCCGAGCCCCCCGCCCGGATTGAGCTGATCCCGGTTGGAGCCTTCAAGACGGCCGACCGCCGCCCGCAGTTCCGGATCGATGATGCAGCGGCCGTGATCGCCGCGAGCCTTGAGCAGGCCCCGGGCGGGGTTCTTCCGATCGATTTCGACCACCGCTCTTTCGCGTCGAGCGGCACGGCCGACAGCCGCGCGGCGGGCTGGATCACCGGGCTGGAGGTCGAAGGCGACCGCGTCATGGCCTCGGTCGAATGGACGGAAGACGGCCAAAAGGCTGTCTCGGGGCGGGTCTACCGCTTCATATCACCCGTGTTCAAGAACCTGCCCGACGGTCAGGTGGTGCTGATCGAAGGCGCCGGCCTCGTCAACACGCCCGCTCTCCCCCAGCTTCGTCAACTTGCTTCCAAGGAAAATTCGATGGACCCGATCGAAGAGATCGCGGGCCTGCTCGGCCTTGCCGCCGACAAGCCCGCTGACATCGTGACGCGCGTGACCTCGCTCGTCGCAGCCGAGACGCAGCTCGCGTCGATCACCAAGGCCGCCAAAGTGGACGGACCCGAGGCCGTGACCCAGATCTGCGCCCGGCTCACCAAGCCGGTTGCCGATCCTGGCGAGTTCGTGCCGAAAGCCTCGTTCGACGAGCTGCAGACGCAATTCGCCGCGCTTCAGACGACCGTCAAGAACGGCGCGGTGGAAGCCGCGCTCGATCGTGCGCGGGAAGCCGGCAAGCTCACCCCCGATCTCGAACCGTGGGCCACGCAGCTCGCCGCGAAGGACCTCTCCGAATTCGAGGCCTGGGCCGCCGTGGCGCCGGTGCGTGTGAACGTCTCGGGGCAGCGCCAGCTCGCGGGCCGTCCGGCTCCGGTGAAAACCGACGCGCTGGACGAGACCGAGCGCCAGGTCGCCTCGCTGATGGGGATTGCCGAGGCCGATTTCCTCGCCACCCGCAACGCCGCCGTGAAGGAGCACTGACATGACCGCACTGGCCAAGAATACGCCCCGGACCCGCGTTGGCGAAGGCCGGCGCTTCCAGGATCCGGTTGCCGCCTCGGTCCGGATCTTCAAGGGCGCGATGGTGGCGCTCAATGCCACGGGCTTCGCGCTGCCCGCCGTCACCACCGCCACCCGGGTTCGGGGAGTCGCCCTGACCGAGGCCGACAACACCGACGGCGCGGCGGGTGACACGAGCGTCGATATCGAGCGCGGCCCGTTCCTGTTCGCCAACGCCGGGACCAATCCGGTCACCCGCGCCCATATCGGCACCAACGTCTACGTCGTGGACGACAACACCGTCACCTCGTCCGCGACCGACACGATCGTCGCCGGCAAGTGCCTCGATGTCCTCCCCGAGGGCGTCGTGGTCGAGATCCTCTGAGGAGCATATCATGGACCTGACCCGCGCCGCCCTCGCCGCGTTGAACACGGCCTTTTCCACCACCTTCAATACCCGCCTGACCGGCGCGGAAACGACCTACGGGCGCGTTGCGATGACCGTCCGCTCGACCACGCGTACCCAAGCCTATCCGAAGCTCTCCGAGCTCGGCCCGATGCGCGAATGGGTGGGCGAGCGCTTCGTCGAGCGTCTGGAGACCGACGGGTTCGTCATCACGAACCGCAAGTTCGAGAAGACGGTCGCCGTCCCGGTCGACGATATCTCGGACGATCAGATCGGCATCTACACGCCGGTCATCTCCGATATGGGTCAGACAGCCGCCGAATTGCCCGACGATCTGGTCTGGGAACAGCTGGAGAAAGGTTTTTCCACCGAGCACTACGACGGCCAGAATTTCTTCGACACCGACCATCCGGTGCTCGACGATGCCGGCGCGGAGATCTCGGTGTCGAACTTTCAGGGCGGCTCGGGCGCGGCTTGGTACCTGATCGACGACAGCCGGCCCATCAGGCCGATCATCTTCCAGGACCGCGAAGCCGCCAAGATCACCCCGAAGACCAGCCTGACCGACGAGAACGTCTTCAACCACGACGAATACGTCTGGGGTGCGAAACGGCGCTGCGCTGCCGGCTTCGGGGCCTGGCAACTCGCCTATGCCTCGCGCCAGACGCTGAACGCCGCGAACTATGCCGCTGCGCGCGCCGCGATGATCGCCATGCGCGGTCACCGTGGGCGCAAGCTGAACCTGAAGCCCAAGCTGCTCGTGGTGTCCGCCGCGAACGAAGGGGCCGCGCGCGAACTGCTGATGGCTGAGCGTGACGCCGGCGGCGCCACCAATGTCTGGCGCAACAGCGCCGAGCTTCACGTCGAAAGTCGCCTGACCATCTGATCGGCCGCACGGCCGGTCGGTTTCCCGAGGGGCGGGACAATCCCGCCCCGACGATAAGCCGACAGGAGGATCACATGGCCCGCAAAGCCGCACAGCCCAAGCCTGACCAGACGAAATCCGCCCCTGCGGAAGCGGCGAAGACCGTCGAGCAGCCCGACGCCAACGAGCCGCACGCCAAGGCCACCAACGGCGCCGAAAAAGACGCCGCTTCGGGGGCGAAGCCCGCGCCCGAAGCGGCGTCCGGAGAGGAAGACCAGGCACGGAATACCGAGGGCACCAATAAGGCGCGCAGCAATGCGGCCGAGGTGCCGAGCACGCCCACTGCCGAGCATGGGCAAGAGGCGGCCGGGGGCGACCAGATGCCCCCGGCCGAGACGGCTCCGATGATCGTGGTCACCGGGCCGTCCCGGGGCCGCCGCCGCATCGGGCGCAAGTTCGGCCCCGAGCCGGTTCTCATCCCGGCCGACAGCGTTTCGGCCGAGGAAATCGCCGCTCTCAAACGTGACCCGGCACTAACCGTGGTGCTTCCGCCCGAGCCGGACGCCTGAGTTCCGTGCGCCGAGGTGGCAGCTTCGGCGCACCATGCCCTGGTCCAGGGCCTGCCGGTGGGCGGTGAAGATCGCCCCCGGCCACCTGATCCACCGCGCAGCCTGAGTGTGCCCGATGTCCTATGCGAGCCTTGCCGAATTCAAGTCCGGGATCCCTGAACGGGATCTGGTGGCGCTGACCGATCTCGACCTCACGGCGGAAGGGACCGTGCAGGATGATCGCATCCAGGAAGCGCTCGACGACGCCTCGGCCGAGATCGACAGCTACATCGCCAAGGTGGTGGCACTCCCGCTCGCAGCGGTCCCCCGCATCCTGAAAGTTGTCTGCCGCGATCTCGCGCTTCATCGGCTCTATGTGAACATCGGCCACGACATGCAGGCTCGCAAGAGCCTGCGCGACGAGGCCATCGGCTATCTGAAGTCGGTGAGCCGGGGCGAAGCGTCACTCGGAGACGGGGGCGCGGTGCCGGCCGAGATTGTCTCGCCGGGCGCGCCGATGATCGAAGGCCCAGAACGCCAGATGACCCGCGACGGTCTGAAGGGGTTCTGAGATGGCCGGCGTTCAACTCACCGTCACGCTCGACGATCTTGCTGCCACCCGGGCGCTCAGTGCGCTTGCTGAGGCCAGCACCGATATGACCGAGCTGATGGATGACATCGGTCGCGCCCTCGTGAGCGGCGCCGTCGAGCGGATCGGATCGACGAACGTCTCTCCCGACGGCGCTGCGTGGCAACCCAGCCATCGCGCGACCGAAAAGGGCGGGAAAACCCTGCATGACAGCGGCGAGCTGATGCGGAGTATCAACTCTTGGGCCAGTCCCGACCAGGTCGCGGTCGGAACGAACAAGGTCTACGGCGCGGTCCACCAGTTCGGCGCAGCGACAGGCTCGCTGGGCGTCTGGGTCGGCAATGACAAGCACGGCCGCGAGAAAACCGTTCTGTCGCCTTGGGGCGATATCCCGGCGCGCCCGTATCTCGGGATCTCGGACGAAGAGGAACTGACCATCCTCGATCTGGTGGAAGCCCGCTACGGCGACATCATCGAGGCCTTCCAATGACCCCGGAAATCATCAGCCGCCTAAAGATCAAGTCGTCATCCCTCAGCGGCCGTGTCTACGGGGCCGCCGCGCTCGCGGCGCTCATGAAGGACAATCAGGTCCCGAAGGTGACACCCTGTGCCCATGTACTTCCGACCGGGCTGACCGGGCGCAAGCCTGCGGACGCGGCAACGGGCGCCTTCGTCCAATCCTACGATTACGGCTTTGCCGTCGTCCTGTCGCTGCGCGCCCACGACGCCCTGGGCGAACGTCTCGTCCTCGACGAAGTGCTGCCGCAGATCGTCGAGATTGCAAAGGCGCTCGTCGGCTGGACGCCCGACCCCGATACCGCCGGAGTGTTCGAATTCCGTCAGGCACGCCTCGCCAGCTTCGCGCGCGGCGTCGCGATTTACGAGCTCACTTTCGCCCTCCAGGACCAGCTGAGGATCATCCCATGAAGACGTCCAAGACGCCCCTGCCACAGGTGGGCGGCAGCTTCATCCGAGAACCGGACGGCACGCTGCATTCGGCCAAAGACCGCACCGACGAGGCGCCGTCACGGCCTGCAAAACCCGAAACACAGGCGGAGAACTCCAGCCGCCGCGCCAAGAAGCCCGTGAAGGAAGACTGACATGCCCCAGCGCTGGAAATCCAAGGTCCTGCTCGCCAAGCTCGAAACCGCCTATGGCACCGACCCGACCCCCACCGGGGCACTGAACGCGATCCTCGCCACCCAAGTGCGCCTCATGCCCATGGAAGGCCAGGACCAGAGCCGCGACCTCGAGCTGCCCTGGCTCGGCGCCCAGGGCACGATCCCGACCGAACTCCACCGGAAGCTCTCTTTCCGCGTCGAAGCCACGCCCTCGGGCGAGGCGGGAACGCCGCCGGCCTGGGGCGTGCTCCTTCGTGCTTGCGCCGTCGCCGAAACGATCACGGCCGATACGTCGGTGGCCTACAACCCGGTGAGCGCCGGCCACGAGTCGATCACGCTTTACCAGTGGGTGGACGGCACGCTCTACAGGCTGTCGGGCGCACGCGGCACCGCAACCCTTCGCGTGACGGCGCAGGGCATCGTGTATTTCGAATTCGAATTCACCGGCCTGTGGCACGACGTCACCGACACCGCTCAGGCTGTTCCGGATCTGGCCGCCCAGATCGCCCTGACGCCGACGATCGCGACCACGGCGAACACGCCGACCTTCACGATCAACGCCGTCTCGCTCGTGATGCGCAGCTTCAGCCTGAACCTGGGCAACCAGGTCGAGCGCCGCTTCCTGATCGGCTCCGAGGCGATCATCATTCCTGACAAGTCGGAAGCGATCGAGACCACGGTCGAGGCGGTGCCCATGGCGACGCTGAACCCCTTCGCGCTTGCGGTTGCGCAAACCCGGGTGCCGATCTCGCTGGTCCACGGCGTCACGGCCGGCTCGATCGCCACGCTCGCGATCCCGGCGGCGCAGATGCAACGGCCGCAGGGCCTCGAAAACCAGCAGAACATCGTCGAATGGCCGCTCCGGATGGTCCCTCTGCCCGAGACCGGCAACGACCAGTGGGTCCTCACGCTGACCTGACACCTTCCTTTCCCCGCATCTCTCCAGCCAAAGGCACACCATGTTGAAGATCATCAAGAACCCCGAATTCACCGCGAAAGTGAAAGTCCGCATGCCCGTCGAGGGCGGTGCGCAGGACACTCAGTTCACGGCCCGTTTCAAAGGTCTGACGGTGTCTGAGACCGCCGCTTTCGACACGGTGACGGTGGAAGGCACCAACAGCTATCTGCGCGCCATTCTCGTCGGCTGGGGCGAAGATCTGCGCGATGAGGCCGGCGAACCGATGAGCTTCAACGACGCCAACCGCGACATGCTGATCGATATCGGGCCCATCCGTGTCGCGCTGCTCCAAGCCTACAACCTCGCGATGATGGGGGCGAAGCAGGGAAACTGAGGGCGGTCGGGCGCGCCTGGGCTCGCGGCGATCTCGCCGGACCAGACGCAGGCCCGGCCCCGGATGACGCCGACGAGGACGCCCGCCGATGGGGGATCACGCTGCAGCCGGACTGGGAACGCGCAGCCGGCGACATCGAGGACGGGATCTGGGCCGAGCATGTCAGCGCCTTTGAAGCCTTCCTCGCGGTCTCATCGCAATGGCGCTCAGACGGGCGCCGCTTCCTTGGTCTCGACTATTCCGCGGTGCAGTCGGGCTTCGAGCTCGCGGGCATCGACCTATCCACACGCAACTGGGCCGATCTCCGTCTGATCGAGGCGGGCGCCCGAGACGAACTGAACAGGAAACCGTAATGGCCGCCGGCGATCTCACCGCCTCTATCATCCTGCGCTTCCTGGCCGAACAGGCCCGGCGGGAAATGGTCGGTGCCGGCAATGATCTGAAGGGGCTCGGCGATGCGGCGCAGGCCGCCGGCGCAAAAGCGACCGGCGCCGCTTCAGCCCTGACGGTGGCGGCCGCCGCGACCCAGTCCGCCTTGGCCCCGACCGAGGCGCTGGGGACCGCCTACGCGGCAACTCTCGGCCATTCGATCAATCTCACCGCACAGATGGGCCGCAACGCCACAGCGATCGCCGGGGCGCAGAACGCGGTCACCGGCCTGACCCGCGACATCAACGACCAGGTCCAGGCGATGCAGGCCGAGCAGGCGGCGCTTGGCCAGTGGCGATCCGAACTCGACCAGATCCGCGCCCGCTTCAACCCGATCTTCGGGGTGACGCGCCAGTACGAGCAAGAGTTGCGCGAGATCGCGGAGGCCGAGCGTCTCGGCGCCATCACCGCCACTGAGGCCGCGAATGCACGGGACCGCGCGGCGATGGCCCTCCAGCCTGTCGCCCAAGGCATCCGGTCGGTGGGCGACACATCGCGCCTTGCGGCGGCGCATACCGCGAACCTGTCCTTCCAGCTCAACGACATCGTCATGATGACGGCCGTCGGTCAGAGCCCGTGGATGCTCATGATGCAGCAAGGCCCGCAGGTCGTGCAGGTCATGGGGCAGATGCGAACGGCGGGGCTGTCCTTGGGAACGGCCTTGCGCAGTTCGCTTCTCGGCCTTCTGAACCCGGCGGGCCTCGCGACGATTGCGCTCATTGGGATCGGCGCCGCCGGCGTTCAGGCGCTGACGGGCCTGCGGGGCGAAACCAAGTCCTTCGACGACAGCCTTGGAGAGCTCAACGACACACTCGGGCGCATGCGCACCAATCTCGACCTTGTGCGCAACCTGCGTCTCGGCGAGACCTTCGGCGGCCTCTCCGCCGATGTCCGGGCACTTGCCCAGGGGATGCTGGAACTCGATCGTGCGAGCCAGCTGGAGCAGCTGCAGAGCGCGGTCGACACCTTCGGCGATGACCAAGTGGCAGAGGGCTGGGGCCAATGGATTGGCCGCCTTATGGCTCAGAGCCGGTCTCCCCTTGTCGCGGCGCAAGAGAGCACTCTGCGAAACGCCAACTTGGCGGATAACTATGCCGAGCTAGGCGCCGCGAACAGCTACGACGACTTCTCGGCTCGCGTCGAAGCCTTGAACCAGACCGCGCGGGCGGGCGACATCGAGGGCGTCGTCGAGCAGCTCGTTCAACTGCAACAAGCGATGTCAGGCGGCGGCGCCTTCTCCGAGATGTCGACCGAACTGCGCACGATCCTGTCCCAGCTGCAGCAAGCCGGGATCAGCATTGCGCGCGTTGAGGCCCTTTGGAACGGGTCCGCCTCGGACGAAGCGCGAGCGCGCGCCGTCGACGATATCACCCGGGGATATACCGAGCAGACCGAGCTCGCGCGCGCTGCCGCGACCTACGGCCAGAACTCCGCCGAACTGGAGGCCGTCCGCGCGCGGCATCAACGCGAAGCCCTCCGCCTGCGCCTTCAGGAAATCGGAGCCGCAGAAGGCAGCGCCGAGGCCCTGCGCGCCCAGGCTGATCTTGAAGCCATGCTTGCGGCCGAAGCCGAGCGCTCGGCCCGCCAGCGCCAGCGCGATCAGAATGCGGTCTTCGATGACCTCCGCCGTCAGGCCGAGCTTTCTCAAGCTATTCTGGCGTACGGCGAGGACTCCGCACAGGCCGAGGCCGTGCGCGCACGCCACGCCAATGAAGTGCTGCAAGCCCGCCTGACCGAAATGGGCATGGCGCCCGCTTTGATCGCCCAGGCGCTTGAGCTTAACCGGGCCGAGCAGGCGCGCGCGCTTCTGGTTCGGGAGACGAGCGCGGCGCGCGAGCTCGGCCGAAGCCAAGCCGAACGCATCGAGCGGCTACGCCTGGAACAAAGTCTGCTCGGCCAGTCCGAGGCCACACGCCGCCGCATCATCGCCCTCTGGGAGGTCGAGCGCGACCTGCAGCGCGACCACATCAACGCGTCGAGCGCTCGCGCGGCCGAGTTGCGCAGCGCAGCTGTCCTGGAAGCCAACCTTGCAATCGAGGTCGAGCGCCAGACGGCGGCGTGGCAAAGCGTCCAGTCCTCGGCCGAAACCGCGATCGAAAGCATCGTGGACAAGCTCACCTCCGGCGACATCGAGGGCGCGCTCGAAGCCCTCGCGGATCAGATCCTTGGCACGTTCAACGAGCTGGCGATCGTCAACCCGCTGCAGAACGCCCTTCTGGGAACAAACCACGCCACGCTGCAGGACGCCGGCGGCCTGCGCGGCATCTTCGAGCGCCTGACCGGGCGCAACATCGCGGGCGCCCAACCCGGTCTGCAGCCCGTCGCCACCTCGACCATGAGCGTGACGGCATCCAGTGTCTCGATCAACGGCGCCCCGCTGGGACTCCTTTCAGCGACCCCCGCCGGCGCGCTGTCAGCCAACACCGGCCAGTCGCCCGAAGCCACGGCATTGCTACAGGGCGTGGCGCAGATGGGAGCGGCCCGGCCGGACGGTATCACGGGCCTGTCGGCGGCATTGGCGGATCCGCTCGCTGCGATGATCGCGGAAGCGCAAACGCTTTTCGGCCAGGACGCCGTCTCCATCTATTCCGGATACCGCTCTAACGAGGTCCAGGCGCGGCTATGGGAAGACGCCCTGCAGCGCTATGGCAGCCCCGAGGCCGCGCGCCGCTGGGTCGCGCCTCCCGGCAACTCGCGGCACAATTACGGGCTCGCGGCGGATCTTCGCTATGGATCGCCCGAAGTGCAAAGCTGGATGCACCAGAACGCCGGGCGCTTCGGCCTCGACTACCGGATGGATCACGAGCCGTGGCACATCGAGCCCGCGAATGCCGGCGCGATAATCAACGGCCAGCAACAGGCCACCGCCGCATTGACGCGGTTCACCGCCGCCACGACAGACGCCGGCACTGACCTCGGTACCCTCGGCCAAGGGTTCGACGTGTTCGGGAACGCGCTCGCATCGGGGCTACAGGGTCTTGCAAGCGGCGGTACGCAAGGCGGGATCACGGGCCTCCTCCAGTCGCTCGCCTTCGGAATTGCGGGCGCCCTCGGCATCCCCGGTTTCCGCTCCGGCGGGTGGACAGGCCCGGGGGCGGCATCGGATGTGGCCGGCGTTGTGCATGCCGGCGAGTACGTCTTTGACGCCGCAGCGACCCAACGGATCGGCGTCGACGCTCTCGAAGCTATCCGGACCGGCGCCATGCCGGGTTTCGAGGCCGGCGGCTACGTGCCCGGTCCTCCGCCGCGCATTTCCGACTTCGGATCGAGCGATGCCGCCCCCTCGGTCGTGCAGCTGCAGCCGGTGCTCGTCAACAATACCGGGCGCCCGATGCAGCTGGAGACCGAGGAAAGCACGGATGCGCGCGGGCAGCGCCAGATGAAATACGTCCTGTCCGACATGGTCGGCGAGGGCCTCGCTACGCCCGGTGGTCGGGGCGCGCGAACGCTCGAACAGGGCTTCGGCGTTCGGCGCAACAGCCGGAGGCGCCAGCTATGACCGAGGTATGGCCTGCAACCTTGCCGCGCCCTGAACGTGATACCTGGCAAGCCCAGCCCCAGGAGGCCCGTCGCAAGCGCCAGCCCGACAACGGCCCGCCCGCCTACCGCCGGCGCTTTTCCTCCGTGGCGCGGATGGTGTCGCTTTCGGTGCTGCTGACCCGCGACGAGAAGGCGGTGTTCGACCACTTCTATCACTCGGTCTGCGCGGAGGGCGCGGCGCAATTCTATCTGCCTGATCCCACCACCGACGGCTGGGAACTCCTCAGCTCGGACGGCGAAACCCTGCTGACGCGCTGGGACAATCCCGTTCGCCTTTCGGCGCGCTGGCTTTGCCTGTGGGGCGACACGCCACCTGCCGAAACCCTGCTCGGCATCGAGTTCCGGAAATCCTTCAGCGTGGTGGTAATGCCATGAGACGCCTCTCGCTCAATGCCCGGCTCGCACTGGACGCCCCGGTCTCGGACCAGATCGAGGTCGCGCTCTTTCTCATCGAACACCCGGATCTCGCCGCACCGATCCGCCTTTCGACCGACAACACCGAGCGGCTCAGCGAAGACCCCGTCACCTACGGTACGCGGTCGACCTGGGCCGGGTCGAACCCGATTACCGAACCTTTCCTGTGGATCGTCGCCTCGGCCGTGCTCCCCGGCGACGAGGACGACGCGCCGGCGAATGCGCGCATCGCGATTGCGAACCTGTCGTCGAGCATGGTGGCCCTCCTGCGCTCGTTCACAGATCCGGCCGACATCCGCCTCGCCGTCGTGATGGCCGACACGCCCGATCTGGTCGAGGAGGAATGGTCCGGGCTCCGTCTGGTCTCGGCCGACATGGACGCGGGCGAGATCGTCCTGTCGCTGAGCCGCGACGAGATCGAGCTTGAACCGTTCCCGCCGGGGCGGATGACCCGGCTCAACAACCCGGGGCTACACCCATGAGCTGGTCCAATCGCTTCATCGGTATTCCTTTCGAGGATCTCGGCCGCACCCGGACGGGCTGCGATTGCTGGGGGCTTGCCTGCGTCATCTATCAGGAAGAGCTGCATATCAGCCTCCCGGATTACGTGGGTGACTATGCCTCGGCCGAGGAACATGCCGAGATCGCGTCGCTGATCTCCGGCGCCAAGTCCTCACCCCTCTGGCTGCCGGTCGACGGCCCGGCCATCGCGTTTGACATCGCGGTGTTCCGGCGCGCCCGCTACGAGACCCATCTCGGTATCGTGGTTCGCCACGGGATCATGATCCACATGGCCGGTGAAGATCAGGCCAAGCTCGCGCGGTACGCCGACGCCCCTTGGCGCAACCGCTTCGCGGGGCATTTCCGGCACGCTTCAAGGGCCGTTGAACGCCCGGTTCAACTGATCACGGGGGCGGCGCGATGAATACCGTCCCGGTTCTGGCCGCGCCTGCGCTCGATCCCGGCGCCGCGCGCATCGATGTCACCCTTCCCGAAGGGCTGAACATCGCCGAAATCGTCGAGACAACGCTGCCGTCGGCCTGCGAAGCCGATCTTGCGCACGCGCGTATCACGCTTGTCGGCCCCCGGGGCGCGCAGGTTGTCGAGCGCACGCAGTGGCACCGGGTGCGGCCGAAGCCCGGGATCCGCGTCGTCATCCGTCTCATCCCGGGCGAAGATGCCCTGCGCACGATCTTGTCGATCGTGGTCGCGGTGACCGCCGTCGCGCTGGGGACCATGTTCGGCCCTGCCGTTGGCGGTCTGCTTGGTCTGGCAGGCAAGACCGGCGCGGCCATCGGTACGGCGCTGGTTACGGCTGGCGCAAACCTGCTGGGTGCTCTTCTGATCAACGCGCTGATACCGCCCGCCAAACCGGAAAAAGAACGGCCGAGCTACAGCCTGTCGGGCTGGCGAAACCGGCTCGATCCGGACGGCGCCATCCCAGTTCTCTTGGGCCAGATCCGCTATGCGCCGCCCTTCGGTGCGCTGACCTGGACTGAGATCGCCGGCGATACGCAATATCTGCACGCGCTGTTCTGCTTCGGTGAAGGGCCGCTCGAGCTGACGGATTTCCGTCTCGGCGAAACTTCGATCGCGGATTTCGACGAGATCGAGCTCGAGGTGCGTCAGGGCCTGGACGACGATGATCCGATCAGCCTGTATCCACGCCAGATCCTCGAAGAGCAGATCGGCGTCGAGCTGACACGCCCGCTTCCGCGTGACGATCTGGGCGACGTTATCAAAGGCGAGCCTGCGATCGAGACCCCGGTCGTGCGCACGACGGGGACCGATGCGTCCGGCGTCTCGATCATCCTCGCCTTCCCGACCGGCCTTGTGCGGTACAATGACGAAGGCAAGCAGCGGGTGCACAGCGTGTCCGTGAAGATCGAGCAGAGGCTCGTCACGGCCGAGGAGTGGACAGATGTCCTCACCCTCGAACTCAGCGCCAAAAAATCCGAAGGCTTCTATCGCCAGCACAACTGGAGCTTCCCCGAACGCGGGCGCTGGCAGATCCGGCTCACACTTATGACCGACGAGATCGATCAATCGAATTTCCTGCAGCGCGTGGTCTGGGCCGGGCTGCAGACGATCCGCCCGGAATATCCGCTCAACTACCATCGCCCGCTCGCGATCGTGGGCGTGCGCGCCAAGGCCACGCATCAGCTTTCCGGGGCGCTCGATAACTTCAGCGCGCTTGCCCGCCGCGTCTGCCTTGACTGGGACCATGAGACCGAGACCTGGATCGAACGCGCAACGTCGAACCCCGCTTCTCTGTTTCGCTTCATCCTGCAATGCCCGGCCAATCCCAAGCCCGAAGCCGACGCCGCGATCGACCTCGATCTCCTCACCGAGTGGCACGATTTCTGCCGTCTCAAAGGTCTGCACTACAACCGCGTCCTCGAAGAGGCAGGCATGACCCTGCGCGATGCGCTGACCGAGGTCGCGGTCGCCGGCCGTGCCACGCCGCGCCATGACGGCATCAAATGGGGCGTGGTGATCGACCGGCCAAGCGAGCTGATCGTCGATCACCTCACGCCCCGCAACAGTTGGGGGTTCTCGCTGAGGCGCAGCTACGCGGAGAAACCGCATGCCTGGCTTGCATCGTTCCGCGACGAGGACAACGACTACAAGCCCGCCACCCGGACCATTCGCCGCCCCGGCTACGAGGGCGACATCACCCTTACCGAGCCGCTTTCGCTGCCCGGCCTGACCAATGCGGCGATCGTCTATCGCGAGGGGCTGCGGCGGTTTTTTGAGGCCGAACACCGCCCCGACACCTTCGAGGCGACACAGGACGGAGCGCTACGCGCCGCGACGCGCGGCGACACGATCGTCCTGAGCCACGACGTGGTGTCGGACACCCAGAAAGTGGGCCGGGCACGGGCCGTGATCGGTCAGGCCGTGCATCTCGATGAAGCGGTCACGATGGCGGCGGGCACGTCTTACGTGATCCGCTTCCGGATGTTCGACGAGAACGACCCCGAGGACACGGTCGGGACGTCCGTCGTGCGCCCTGTGCGCACCACGCCCGGCGCGTCGGATATGCTTCTCGTCGAAGGCGTCGGCGCCATGCCGCGCACCGGTGATTTGGTGATCTTTGGCGTGGCCGGAACGGAGAGCTTTCCCGTTGTGGTCAGCCGCATCGAGGCCACCGAGGATCAATGCACGATCCTGCGCGCGGTCGCCGCCGCGCCCGAAATCG
Source organism: Rhodobacter sp. NTK016B (assembly GCF_017303295.1). Taxonomy (GTDB): domain Bacteria; phylum Pseudomonadota; class Alphaproteobacteria; order Rhodobacterales; family Rhodobacteraceae; genus Pararhodobacter. The sequence continues at coordinate 43,977 of NZ_JAFKOK010000023.1, forward strand.
ACACGCTGACCGACGCCGCCGAGATCCCGCCATGGTCGAGCCGCGTCGGGGCCGAGATCGACCCCAACCTGCTCGCCCCACCGAGCCCGACTTTCACGGCCGTGACGAGCGAGCGGGCCTCAGGCTCTTGGCGTATTGCCTTCCTGATCGCGCCGGGGAGCGGGACGATCGTGACCACCGGCTACCGGATCGGCTACCGCCTCGGCAGCAGTGGCGCTTGGACAGAGGTCGATATCCCGGCCGCGAACGGAGGCGGCGAGGTTGGCGCATTCAGCGCCGGCGACGCGGTCGAGATCCGGGCGAACGCACTGTCCTTCTCCGATACCGTGTCGCCTGCCACGGCGCCGGTCAGTCTGGTGATCGGCACGGGCGACGCCGCAATCCCGGCCGCGCTCGAAGACGAAGCCGTCACGGTGACGCCGCTTCTGGGCGGTGCGCTGGTCCAGGTCGCAACCGGTGCCGATCCGGTGACGACCCGGCTGCAGCTCTACCGCTCGACGTCAGACACGCTCGACCGCGACACCGACGCCGTGGGCACGCCGCACCTCGTCGACCCGACCCAGAGCTATTCCTTTGCCCTAGGCGATACCACGCGCTCGACTTTGCTCACGAACGGGGGGCTCGCGAGCGAAACCGGGTGGACGCTTGGGGCGAACTGGACGATTGCGGCCGGCGTCGCGAGCCACAATGCAGGGGCGGCAGATGCGATCTCGCAAGCCCGCGCGACGACGACCGGCAAATGGTACCGGCTCGGCGTCACCATCTCCGACAGCACGGCCGGCACCGTAACGCCCCGCCTGACGGGCGGTTCCACCGTGCCCGGCGCGGCACTCGCTGCCAATGATGCGCACCGCGCTCGGCTTCAGGCCGTGACCGGGAACGACACCTTCGAGTTTCTCGCCTCGTCGGACTTCGACGGGTCGATCGACGACGCGGTCCTCTTCCTCGAGACCGCCGCCTGCCTGAGCCAGGGCACCCATTACATCTGGGTCGAACCGCAGAACGAGGACGGCGTGCCCGGCCCCGTCGCCGGCCCGTTCCCCGTGACCATTACGTGAGGACCCCATGGTTGGAATTCGGACAACGAACCTCAACGAAAGCTCCGTCGTCGACGACCTGATCGGCAACTACAACGGCAACACCGTCCGGGTGTCTCTTCTCTGGCTTCTCGCTGCCATGACCGCTTTGTCTGGGCCGAGCTATCAAACCCGGGCGGAGCTCTACGCGGACCTCACTTGGCCTGACGGCGCGCAGGGCTATGTGACCGACGACGGCACCAGCGCCTTCAACGGCCGGTATCGGAAGGATGGCGCCGCCGGCGCCGGCTCGTGGACCCGGATCGGAGATCTTCCTTCTGGTGGCCCCAGCGCGGCCGAGCTCGCGACAAAGGCACCGATCAACTCTCCGGACTTCTCCGGCATTCCGCTCGTCGACACCGCAGCACCAGGAACAAACAACCGGCAGGCCGCCAGCACAGCTTTTGTTCAAGCGGCGATTTCGGCGTTGATCGCGGCGGCGCCGGGCGCCCTGAATACCCTCAACGAGTTGGCGGCGGCCCTTGGCGATGACCCGAATTTCGCGGCCACGATCGCGGGCCAGATCGGTGATCTGGAAGCGGCGCGCGGGTTTGACGCCCTGATCCGCCCGGCGATCAGCGGGACAGGCGATGCGGCGGTGGCCACGGTCGCGACGGAACAGGCCGAGATCGGCATCGCCAACGGCACGCCTTTCCTGGTCCGCTGGCCCGCCGCGAATACGGTCACCGCCCCCACGCTGACGGTCGGCGCCACCGAATACACGATCCTGAACCAGAACGGCGGCGCGCTGGCTGCCGGTGATCTCGGTTCCGCCCGCTGGTACTGGATGGTGCAGCACAGCTCGTCGCCCGCGCGGCTGAAGCTGCTCGGCGTCGTCAATGCGGCGGAGCTCGGGCTCGGGGAAGTCGACAACACGCGCGACGAGGACAAGCCGGTCAGCACCGCCCAGGCCGCCACGTTCGAGGCCGAGGCGCTGGTCGGTGCGCGGCAGAGCGGCGCGGGAAAGCTCGCGCCAGCGATGATCAAGTTCCCGGCCACGCGCAGGGACACCTACGCCTCGGGCGGTGGGTCGCGCTACCAGTGGGTTGCCGCCTGGGAAATGGGCGCTGATGACCGGATCGAGCGGATCACCGGCTACCTCAGTTCCGAGGGCGGCGCCAACACCACGGCGGAGATGCAGCTCTACCGGCAGGTCACGGCGTCGTCGGCGCAGATCGCCAGCTTGCTCACGGGCTATGAGCTTGTCGAGACGGTGCAGGTTCCGTTCACCGGCGGCGGGTTCGAGGAAATTACCTTCGCGCTTGAGCGGAGCATTCTGGCAAAGGCGGGCGAGCGCTATGCCGTGGCCTTCGGGCTGCGCGATGTGGGCGGCGATCTCGTCCCGCTGGGCTGCGGGTATTCCGTGCATTACCCGTCGCAGGAAACCGCCTATGTGAAAGGCGGCTTTGCCCCGGAAAACCGGCTCGACCTGATCCAGACCATCGGCACGAATGCCAAGGTGTTCTGCCGGGTGGAATCGCGCGCCGCCCAGCCCGCCGCTCACAGCATCCCCGCCACGGGTCGGGCGCGGGGCAGCATGTGGGGCAGCGGCGGCGGCTCCGGCGCCTTCACGCAGGTGACGTTCTGCGAGGTGCCGTCGAATGACCTGCAGCTCAGCGCGATCGGCTTCGATATTCAGGATGTGTCGA
>NZ_JAFKOK010000024.1 GCF_017303295.1 Rhodobacter sp. NTK016B
CGCCGATCGCCATGGAAGAGAAGCTGCGCTTCGCTATCCGTGAAGGCGGCCGTACGGTTGGGGCCGGGGTCGTCTCCAAGATCATCAAGTGATCTTGGACACTCAGGGCGCCGCCGGCGTCGTGTCGAAAATCATCAAGTAAGCGATCCCGGATCGAAACCTTGACGCGGGCGCCCTTCGGGGCGCCCGTTTGCATTCATAGCACCGCCCTTCCGGTGCCCCTTCCGCCGTTAACCTCTCTTAAATGGTTAACCGCGATCCTGAACCCGTTCGGTAAAGGGTTCGGAAACGGGGGAAACGATGCTGGCCTGCGCGCGCACCGTGGCCTTCGACGGCCTCGAAGCCCGACTGGTCGAGGCGCAATGCGTGCTCTCGCCCGGCCTTCCCGCCTTTCATGTCGTGGGCCTGCCGGACAAGGCGGTCTCGGAGGCGCGCGAACGGGTGCGCGCCGCGCTGACCTCTCTGTCGATTGCCTTGCCGCCCAAGCGCATCACCGTGAACCTGTCGCCCGCCGACCTGCCCAAGGAAGGCTCGCATTTCGACCTGCCCATCGCGCTGGCGCTGCTCGCCGCGCTTGGCATCGTCCCGCCCGAGGATCTGGCGCAATCGGTCTCGCTGGGCGAGTTGTCGCTCGACGGCGCGCTGGTCCCCGTCGTGGGCGCGCTGCCCGCCGCAATGGCCGCTGCCGCCGCCGATTGCGTGATGATCTGCCCGCATACCTGCGGGGCCGAGGCCGCCTGGGTCGGCGCCGCGCAGGTCTTCGCGCCCGCCAGCCTGCAGGAAGCCATCGCCCATTTCACCGGCCGCGCGCCCCTGCCCCGCGCCATGCCGGGCGAGGTAACGTCACCGCCGTCGCCGCGCGATCTGCGCGACGTGAAGGGGCAGGAACGCGCCAAGCGGGCGCTCGAAATCGCCGGGGCCGGGCGCCACCACTTATTGATGATCGGCGCGCCGGGCTCGGGGAAATCCATGCTCGCCGCCCGCCTGCCCGGCCTTCTTCCGCCCCTCTCGCCAGAGGAAGCGCTGGAAACCTCGATGATCCACTCGCTGGCCGGGCTTCTGGACGATGGCGGCATCTCGCGCCTGCGCCCGTACCGCGAACCGCATCACACCGCCTCGGTCGCAGCGATCGTCGGCGGCGGCAAGGGCGCGAAACCGGGCGAGATCAGCCTTGCCCATAACGGGGTGCTGTTCCTTGACGAATTGCCCGAATTCCCGCGCACCGTGCTGGAAACCCTGCGCCAGCCCATCGAAACCGGCGAGGTCGTCGTGGCCCGCGCCAACGCCCATGTGCGCTATCCGTGCCGCTTTCTGCTGGTTGCGGCGGCCAATCCCTGCCGCTGCGGTTTCCTTGCCGAGCCGGGGAGGGCCTGCAACCGCGCGCCCGCCTGCGGCGAGGATTACATCGGCCGCATTTCCGGCCCGCTGATGGACCGTTTCGACCTGCGGCTCGACGTGCCCGCCGTCGCGTGGTCCGATCTGGACCTACCCGCCTCGGGCGAGACCTCGCAGGCTGTGGCCGAACGCATCGACGCCGCGCGTGCACGGCAGGCGCAGCGCTTCGCCGGGCATCCGGGAGTGCGGGTCAATGCCGATGCCGAAGGCGCACTGCTCGAAGAAATCGCCGCGCCCGATACCGAGGGGCGCGAGATCCTCGCCCGCGCCGCGGACCGTTTCGGTCTGACCGCACGCGGCTATCACCGGGTGTTGCGGCTGGCGCGGACCATCGCCGATCTCGACGCCAGCACCGATATTCGCGCCCCGCATGTGGCCGAGGCGATCAGCTTTCGGCTTCTGGTGCCAGAACCCGCCGGATAAAACGCGCCGTGTCGTCGAGCGTGTCGCGCGCCTCGGGCAGCCAGTTGAACAGCATCGGCCAAACATGCGGCAGATCACCGGCCAGCCGGATCTCGGCGCGCGGCAGGCGGCCGCGCATACGCAGCGCATCGTCGCGCAGGATCTCGGTCTGCGCGGTATGGATCAGCACGGGCGGCGGGTCGGGAAACTCGGCATGCAGCGGCGACAGGCGTGCATCCATCGCGTCCTGCGGCGTAGCCCCGCCGAGGATCATCGCCCGGATCTCGGTCAGGCGATGGCCCGGCAGCAGTTGATCGCGCGAGGCATTGGTGACCAGCGACGCGCCCGACAGCGTCAGGTCGGTCCAGGGCGAGAACCCGACATAACCCGCCGGGCACAGCCCCCGCGCACACAGCCGCGCGAGCAGCGCCAGCGCCAGCCCCCCACCGGCGGAATCGCCCGCCAGAACAATGGTTTCGGGCGCATGGCCCAGCGCGACCAGCCCGAGGAACGCGGCCTCGGCATCCTCGAAAGCGGCGGGGAACGGGTGCTCGGGAGCGAGCCGGTAATCGGGCATGAACACGCGCGTACCGGTGCGCCGCGCCAGTTCGGCGCCCAGTGCCAGATGGCTGCGCGGGCTGCCCATCAGATAGGCGCCACCATGAAAATACAGGATCACGCCGCTATCTTCGGGCCGGTTCGACACCCACAGGCCGGGGGTGCCGCCCGCCTCGCCCGGCAGGTCCAGCGTGCCGGGGGGCACGCGGAAGCTGCGCCGCGCGAGGCGCTCGAAATGAGCGCGCGCCGCGACCGGGTCACGCTGACGGCGCAGGGCCGGACGCGAGAAGCGCAGCGCGATGGCGCGGATGACCTGCGCCTGCCAACTCATGAGGCGGCGCGCTTTTCCTCCAGAACCTCCCAGATACGGCCCGCGACGTTGATGCCGTCGAACCGTTCGAGTTCCTGGATCCCGGTGGGCGAGGTCACGTTGATCTCGGTCAGCCAGTCGCCGATCACGTCGATGCCGACGAAGACCTGACCCTTTTCCCGCAGAAGCGGGCCGATCTTGGCACAGATCTCGAGATCGCGCTCGGTCAGCGCGACCTTTTCGGGGCGACCGCCCACATGCATGTTCGAGCGCGTCTCGCCTTCGGCGGGCACGCGGTTGATCGCGCCGATCGGCTCGCCGTCGATCAGGATCACCCGCTTGTCGCCCTTGGACACGGCGGGCAGAAATTTCTGCACGATCAGCGGCTCGCGCGAGAACCCGGTGAACAGCTCATGCAGCGAAGACAGGTTGCGGTCGTTCTGATCGAGCCGGAACACGCCCGCGCCGCCATTGCCGTAGAGCGGCTTGAGGATCACGTCGCCATGCCGATGCTTGAAGTCTTTGATCTCGTCGAGAGACCGGGCGATCATGGTCGGCGGCGTCAGGTCCTGGAATTGCAAAACCAACAGCTTTTCAGGGTAGTTACGCACCCAGAACGGATCATTAACCACCAGCACCTCGTCGCGGATCATGTCCAGCAGATGCGTCGTCGTGATGTAGCCCATATCGAAAGGCGGGTCCTGACGCAGCCAGATGACATCCATCGTGGCCAGCGCGATCCGCTCTTCGGGGCCGAATTCTACATGCTCGCCCTGCACCCGCTTGACGGTGAATGGCCGCGCGCGGGCATAGAGCTTGCCTTCGTCGAAGGTCAGCTTGTCGGGCGTGTAGACCCACAGGTCATGGCCGCGCGCCTGCGCTTCCTCGGCCAGGCGGAAGGTCGAATCCGCGTTGATGTTGACGCCCTCGATCGGGTCCATCTGGAAAGCGATTCGCAGCGCCATGCCACCTCCTGCCGGTCAATCCGGACGCGGCAGAATGCCGGCCCACAGGATAGATGGCCCAGACGCGGGGAAGTTTCAATTGCCCGAGCGGAAGTCCAGCGGTTCTGCGCAGAACCCACGTCCGCATCCTGACCCGCAGAGGGGTACGTCCTGCCGTCGGGTCTCCCAGCCCTCAGGCGCAGAGCGCGTTTTCCAGAATCTCGATCCGGCCCATCCCGTCGACAAGCGCCACATCGAAGCGCGCGGGCGTGTTCAGCCCCATCGGGCAGGTGCCCAGAAATTCGGACGCGCTGTCATAAAGCCGCTGGATCTGCCGCGCCGACAGCCGTTCGGCGGCGCGGGCATGGCTGTGGCTTTTCTTGACCTCGATGAAGACGAAACCGTCCCCGTCGCGCATCACCAGATCGATCTCGCCGCCCTTGCCACGCCAGCGATGTTGCACCAGCGGGAAGCCGCGACGCTGGTAATCGCGCGCGACCTGTCCCTCGGCCGAGAGACCGGCATGATAGGACAGTGATCCGCTCATGATCCTTTGCCTTTCATTCATCCCCCTTCGCCAGCGCAAGCGCGCGCTGATAGACCTGCCGCCGCTTCAGGCCGGTGGCTTCGGTCACGGCATCGACCGCCTCACGCAGCGAGGTTCCGTCCATCGCCGCCCGCAGCGCCGCGTCGAGATCGATTTCGACCTCGCGCGGTTCGGGGCGGCCCAGCAAAACGACGATCTCGCCCTTCAGATCACGCCCTTCGATCGCCCGGGCGACATCGTCCAGCGTACCGCGAATCACTTCTTCGTAGCGTTTGGTCAATTCGCGGCACAACGCCGCCTCGCGTCCGCCATGCTGCGACAATTCCCCTAACAATCGGTGAACGCGCTTGGGGCTTTCATACATGACCAGCGTCGCGGGAATCGCCGTCACCTCGTCGAGCCACGCGCGCCGGGCGCCGCCCTGCGCGGGCGGAAACCCCACAAAGCAGAACCGGTCGCTGGGCAGTCCCGCCACCGCCAGCGCGGCCAGCACCGCCGAGGCACCGGGCGCGGCGAGCACCGGGTGGCCCTCGGCCGTGGCGGCGCGGGCCAGCTGGAATCCCGGATCGGCCACCAGCGGCGTGCCCGCCTCGCTCGCATAGGCCACGGATTTCCCCTCGGCCAGCAGCGCCATCAGACGCGGGCGGACCTGCGCGCCGTTATGATCGTGATAGGCGAACAGCGGGCGCCCGCCCAACCGCACACCGTGGATTTCCATCAGGCGGCGCAGGCTGCGGGTGTCCTCGGCCGCCAGCACATCGGCGCCCGCGAACACATCGAGCGCGCGCAGCGTGATGTCGCGCGCGGCCCCGATCGGGGTCGAGACCAGATGCAGCCCCGGCGGAATGCGTCCCGGCGCGCGGCGCCAGCCGGCTCCGACCACAACGCCCGCGCCCTCATCGGCGTCGATATCGAGATAGGTATCGGCGGAGCCTTGCGCATCCTGCCCGGTTTCGGGCGTGGTTTGCGGCTTGTCAGGGCGTTCCGGCTTGTCGTTCTGGGTCATGCTCGCTCCACAGACACGTTTACTTCACCCCTGCTGTTCAATACTGTTGCCCGCGTTGCAACCCGCTGCAAGCCGCAGCCCGATAATCGACCTTGTCATCCCCCCGCACCGATGCAGATCGGTGTCATAACCCGGTTGTGAACAGCGCCCGTTTCCCAACCGTCCGAGACACGAACCAAAGTCACCGAGAGGACTTCGATGCGCGCCTTCTTCAGCCCCCGCCGTTCCCTGAGCCGCCTGACCCGTCGCGGGGCCCTTGTCGGTCTTCTGACGCTCGCGGCCTGCGGTCCCGTCAGTCTGGGGGGTCTGAGCGGCGGTGGCACGGCCAGCATCGACCCCGATGCGCCGGTGTCCGTGGCGCTTCTGGTTCCGGCGGGTTCGGCGACGCAGGGGAACGACATCCTGGCCTCGAATCTGGAAAACGCGGCGCGTCTGGCGGTGGGCGACCTGACCGGCGTGCAGATCGACCTGCGGGTCTATTCGACGCAGGGCGATCCGGCGATTGCCGCGCAGGTCGCGCGGCAGGCGGTTGACGAGGGCGCGCGCATCATCCTCGGGCCGGTCCACGGGGCCGAGGCCACGGCGGTGGGGACCGCGGTGGCGGGCGACGGCATCAACGTGCTGGCCTTCTCGAACAACCCGGCCATCGCGGGAAACAACGTCTTCGTGCTGGGCCTGACACCCGACAATGCCGCGCGCCGCATCCTGACCTATGCCAATGCCAATGATCGCGGGCAGGTCATGGTGATCGGCGAGCGGACCACGGCGGGCGAGCTGATGCTGGCCTCGGTCAACCGGGCGGCGGCGGAAACCGGTGCGCAGATCGTCGCCACCGAGACCTATGAATTCTCGCAGCAGGGGATCGTCAACGCGCTGCCGCAACTGGCCTCGACCGCACGGTCCTCGGGCGCGCGCTCGATCCTGTTCACTGCCGACAGCGCGGGCGCCCTGCCGGTTCTGGCGCAGCTTCTGCCCGACAACCGCATCGCGCCGCCGCAATTCCAGTTCATGGGCGTGACGCAATGGAACGTGCCGCCCGCAACGCTGCAGCTGCGCGGCCTGCAGGAGGGCTGGTTCACCCTGCCCGACCCGGCCGTCACCGGGCAGTTCGAATCCCGCTACGAGGCCGCCTATGGCGCCGCGCCGCACCCGATTGCCGGTCTGGCCTATGACGGTATCGCCGCGATCGGCGCGCTGCTGGGGACGGGTTCGCCCGATGCCTTCTCGCGCGCGTCGCTGACGCAGGGATCTGGCTTTGTCGGCGTCAACGGCGTGTTCCGTTTCCTGCCCGACGGCACCAACCAGCGCGGGCTGGCCGTGGCGACGATCCGCGACAACGCGGTGGTGATCCTCGACCCGGCGCCGCGCAGCTTCGCGGGCACCGGGCTCTGACCCCGCGGTGACCCTTCAGCCCTGACCGGGCCGTCGCGTCGGCGCCTGCGCTGCGGACGGCCCATACAGCCCCCCAGAGAGGACCCGTCGTGACGATTGCCGAACCCGCCATGCCCCTTCAGGCTCAGCGGCGCTACGCGCTTCCCCCCGCCCCCGAACCGGGCGAGGCGATGATCATCGACGAGACCCGGATCTGCGATCTCGACAAGCTCGACGCCGCCCTGCGTGACGGCATCGCCAAGCTCGACGACCAGCGCGAGATCCGCGCCTTTGCCGTCAAGACGCTGGGACAGGCGCTGCGCGATGGGAACGGAGTGCTGGCCGACACGCTGTCGACCGCGCCGCGCGATTCCCGCTCGTTCGTGCGGGCGCAGACATGGCTGATCGATGTGGTGGTGATTTCGGCGCTGCGCATTGCCCAGCTTGACCTGCATCCCAACGGCGCGCCCTCGAAGGGGCAGCGCATGGCGGTGCTGGCGGTCGGGGGTTATGGCCGCGCGGAAATGGCGCCGCATTCCGATGTGGACCTGCTGTTCCTTCTGCCCGCCAAGATCACCGGCTGGGCCGAAAGCGTGATCGAATCCACGCTCTATATGCTGTGGGATCTGAAGCTGAAGATCGGCCATGCCTCGCGCACCGTGGATGAATGCCTCAAGCTCGGGCGCGAGGATTACACGATCCGCACCGCGCTTCTGGAGACCCGCTATCTGACCGGGAACGAGGCGCTGTCGCAGACCCTGCGCAAACGGCTGCGGGCCGAGCTTTTCGCCACCACGCAATCCGATTTCGTCGAAGCCAAGCTGGCCGAACGGGCCGAGCGGCACCGCAAGCAGGGGGGTCAGCGCTATGTGCTGGAACCCAATGTGAAAGAGGGCAAGGGCGGATTGCGCGACCTGCAGACGCTCTACTGGATCGCCAAGTATATCTACGGTGCCGACAAGGCGGCCGAGCTGGTCGGCCATGGCTTTTTCACCGAGGCCGAATACCAGAGCTTCCGCGCCGCCGAGACCTTCCTGTGGGCGGTGCGCTGCCATCTGCATTTCCTGACCGGCCGCGCCAGCGACACGCTCAGCTTCGACGTGCAGCCCGAAGTGGCCGAGCGGATGCTGTATATTGACCATGGCGGGCGCCGCGCGGTCGAGCATTTCATGCAGGATTACTTCCGCCACGCCACGCAGGTCGGCGAGCTGACGCGGATCTTCCTGACCGGGCTGGAAGCGCGCCACGTCAAGAAGGCGCCCGCGCTGATGCGGCTTCTGCGGCGGCGCAAGAAGGTCAAGGACGGCTACCGCGTCGATCTGAACCGGCTCAACATCGTCGATCCGCAGGCCTTCCTGCAAGATCCGCTCAACCTGCTGCGGCTGTTCGAAGAGGCGCTGCGCACCGGGCTGCTGATCCATCCCGACGCGATGCGGCTGGTCTCGGCCAACCTGCACCTGTTCGAAACCGGCGTGCGCGAATCCCCGGAAGCGGTGCGCATCTTCCTTGACCTGCTGCTCAAGCACGGCAACCCCGAACGCGCGCTCAGGCGGATGAACGAGCTGGGCGTGCTGGCCGCTTTCATCCCCGAATTCGAGCCGATCGTGGCGATGATGCAATTCAACGTCTACCATCATTACACGGTGGACGAGCATACGATTCAGGTGATCTCGACCCTCGCGCAGATTGAGCGCAAGGAACTGATCGAGGAATTGCCGCTGTCGTCGAAGATCCTCGACGCGGGCGTCAATCGGAAGGTGCTGTATATCGCGCTGCTGCTGCACGATATCGGCAAGGGCCGGCCCGAAGATCACTCGATCCTCGGCGCGCAGATCGCCCGCAAGGTGGCGCCGCGTCTGGGCCTGAATGCCGAGGATTGCGAAACGGTGGAATGGCTGGTGCGCCATCACCTGTTGATGTCCGACGTGGCGCAAAAGCGCGACATCGCCGATCCGCGCACGATCCGCGACTTTGCCAAGGCGGTGAAGACCCGCAAACGGCTTGACCTGCTGACCGTGCTGACGGTCTGCGACATTCGCGGCGTCGGCCCGAATACGTGGAACAACTGGAAGGCCATGCTGCTGCGCCAGCTTCACGCGCGCACCAGCGACCTGCTCGAAGGCGGGGCCGAGGCGCTGAACCGCTCGCACCGCGAAAACGCCGCGAAGCGCGCCTTGCGTGAGGCTCTGCCCGACTGGTCCCGCGCCGATCTTCGCGCCGAGACCGCGCGCCATTACGGCCCCTATTGGCAGGGGCTGATGACCGACACCCATGTCGTCTTCGCCAAGCTGCTGCGCGGCCTGTCGGACAGCGAGATCCGCGTCGATCTGCAACTGGTGGAAGACCGCGACGCCACCCGCGTCTGTTTCGCGCTGGTCGATCATCCGGGCATCTTTTCGCGCCTGTCGGGCGCGCTGGCGCTGGTGGGCGCGAATATCGTCGATGCGCGGACCTATACAACCAAGGACGGCTATGCGACCGCCGAGTTCTGGATTCAGGATGCCGAGGGCAAGCCCTATGAGGCCGCACGCCTCCCGCGCCTGCGCAAGATGATCGAACGGACCTTCGCGGGCGAGGTCGTGGCGACGCAGGAATTCGTCAGCCGCGACAAGGTCAAGCGGCGCGAGCGGCAGTTCCGGGTGCCTACCAAGATCGTTTTCGACAACGAAGGCTCGGATATCTACACGATCATCGAGGTCGATACCCGCGACCGCCCCGGCCTGCTCTACGACCTGACGCGCACGCTGGCGGCCAACAATATCTACATCGCCACGGCCGCCATCGCGACCTATGGCGTGCAGGTGGTCGACAGCTTTTACGTCAAGGACATGTTCGGCCTGAAGCTGCACGCCAAGTCACGGCAGGAATCGCTGGAAAAGAAACTTCGCGCGGCGATCGAGGCCGGGGCGGAACGCGCGCGGCAGGGATGATCGCGCGGGTGACGGCGCCGTGAACGCACAGCACCAACCCCGTTAAATCGCTGGCCTGCCGTCGGCGACAATGCGAAAAGACGCCACAGAAGAGGGACCCGATGCTGCGGCTCCCCGTGGCATGAAGAGGTCATCGTGACGCCGATCCGCCTGATCAAGGGCTTTGCAACTGTGGGCGGCTGGACGCTTGCCTCGCGCATTCTGGGCTTCGTGCGCGACGCGTGGATCGCCGCCGTTCTGGGGACCGGCCCCGCCGCGCAGGCCTTCATCGTCGCCTTTTCGCTGCCCAACATGTTCCGGCGCTTCTTTGCCGAGGGCGCGTTCAACACCGCCTTCGTGCCGATGTTCTCGAAGAAATACGAAGCCGGCGACGGCGCGGCCCATTTCGCACGCGAAGCGATGTCGGGCCTTGCCACGCTGGTGCTGGGCCTGACCCTGCTGGCGCAGGTCTTCATGCCGTGGCTGGTCCTGCTGATGGCTTCGGGCTTTGCCGAGGATGAGCGCTTTGGCCTTGCCGTCGATTACGGGCGCATCGCCTTTCCCTATGTCCTGTTCATCTCGCTGGCCGCTCTGGCCTCGGGCGTTCTGAACGCAACCGGCCGCTTCGCCGCCGCCGCCGCCGCGCCGGTGCTTTTGAACATCATCTTCGTCACAACGCTTTGGCTGGTGCCGATCATGGGCTGGGACCCCGGCCTTGCCATCACCTGGGCCGTGCCGGTGGCGGGTATCGCCCAGCTGGCGCTGGTCTGGGAAGCCGCGCGCCGCGCGGGCATCACCCTGATCCCCCGCCTGCCCCGCCTCTCTCCAGAGATGAAGCGGCTGGCGATCATCGCCGCCCCCGCCATGCTGGCGGGCGGCGTGGTGCAGATCAACCTGCTGGTGGGGCGGCAGGTCAGCTCGTATTTCGGCGATGCCGTGGCGTGGCTCTACAATGCCGACCGGCTCTATCAGCTACCTCTCGGCGTCGTCGCCATCGCCATCGGTGTGGTGCTGCTGCCCGATCTGTCGCGGCGGCTGAAAAATGGCGATGCCGGGGGCGCGCGCCATTCCTATAGCCGCGCCACCGAATTTGCGCTGGCGCTGACGATCCCGTCGGCGGTGGCGCTGGTTGTGGCCGCCGTGCCGCTGACCTCGGCCCTGTTCGAACGTGGCCGCTTCGGCCCCGAGGACACCGCCGCCACTGCGCTGGCCGTCGCCGTCTACGGCATCGGTCTTCCTGCCTTCGTCCTGCAAAAGGTGCTGCAGCCCCTGTTCTTCGCGCGCGAAGACACCCGCCGCCCGTTCAATTACGCCGTGGTGTCGATGATCGTGAACGCAGCGCTCGCCATCGGGCTCGCCCCGGTGATCGGCTATATCGCGGCGGCGGTCGCCACCTCGGCGGCGGGCTGGGTGATGGTCTGGCAGCTCTGGCGCGGCAGCCGGGGAATGGGCGAGGCCGCGCAATTCGACACCCGCCTGCGCGCCCGCGCCCCGCGTATCTTCGCAGCGGCGGCGATCATGGGCGCGGCGGTCTGGGGGGTGATCCAGTTGCTCGACCCGATGCTGCAGACGCCCGGCTGGCGCTATCTGGCCGTGCTGGCGATGGTGCTGGCAGGCATCGTGGTCTATTTCGGCGCAGGCGCCCTGATCGGCGCCTTTCGCCTGTCCGATTTCAAATCCGCGATGAAGCGGGGCCGCTGAGGGCCCCGCTGAACCGGATCTGAAAGCCATAGGCCGTAGACTAGAAAACCTTGCGCCCCACGGCGATCAGGATCGACGCCCCGACGAAGCCCGCGATCAGGTATCCCAGGATGCCCGAAAAGCTGACGCCGAGCAGGCCGAAGAGGAACCCGGCCACCGCCGCGCCAACGATCCCGAGAATGATGTTCATCAAGATCCCGGTATCGGATTTCATGAACATCGAGGCGAACCAGCCCGCCAGCCCCCCGATGATGATCGAACCGATGATACCCATGTGAAAGCCCCTGTTTGGTAAAATCTTCGCTTAGCATGTAGGGGAAGCCGGGCTGACCTCAAGTCATAACCGACATTGCGGTTCTTATCCCCGGATCCGCGCCCGCAGCCGCCGCCAGCTTCCCGGCCCCAGCACCAGCGCCGACAACCCGAAACCAAAGGCGAAAGCCGCGACCTCGGCGATCCAGCCGGGGCCGGTTTCGGCCATCACGCCAAAGGCCAGCCGCGCGCCCAGAAGCACCGCGATCATGCCGAAGGCGCGCCTCTGCTTCGCCCGGTCGCCCTGCGCGTCGCGAAACCGCATCCATGTGAAGGCACCGACGAGGGCGAAAACCGTGGGCATCGCGCCGAACAGCCAGCCCAGCTGATCCTCGCCCATCACAAGCCCGAAGACGATGGCCGACAGGACCGGCACCAGCACGGCGAGGATCAGGAACGCCCCCGCGCTGAAGCGTTCGCCCACCATCTTGCCCAGAGCGGCGATCAGCACGATGGCGAAAATCGCGTGCATGGCCCCGGCATGAATGAAGGGAAAGCTCAGATAGCGCACCAGATGCATGGGCGGAAAACGCCATGTCTCAAGCATCCACGACTGGACGGCGCTGGAATAGGCAAAACGCTGGATCGCCTCGATCCGCCAGCCCACGCCCGAAGGCCCGCCGATCAGCCCGTAGCCCGCAGCGGTCAGCAGCAGCTCGATGGCGGCGATCAGCAACACCAGCAGCCACACCATCCCCGGCAGCGCGTTGATGGGCGAAGAGTTCAGATCGCGCAGCAGGCGCTCGTCATCGTCTTGTTCGTCGGTCATCCTGTCCCCGATGGGCTTTCCGGCGGCGTCTGTTGACGCCCCGGCGTGCCAGCGATAAGCGACATGCAGTGCTTTTTCCACCACGGAGTCACGCCAGTGAGCGACGCAGCAAGTCCGAATGCCAAGTTCACCCAACGGGTGTTCTCGGGCATCCAGCCCTCGGGCGGTCTCACGCTTGGCAATTATCTCGGCGCGATCAAACGCTTTGTCGAGATGCAGGGCCAGGGCATCGAGACGATCTATTGCATGGTCGACATGCACGCGATCACCGTCTGGCAGGACCCCGAAGCGCTCAGGCGCCAGACCCGCGAACTGGCGGCAGGCTACCTTGCGGCGGGCCTCGACCCGACCAAATCGATCCTGTTCAACCAGAGCCAGGTTTCGGCCCATGCCGAGCTGGGCTGGGTGTTCAACTGCGTGGCCCGCATGGGCTGGATGAACCGCATGACGCAGTGGAAGGACAAGACGACCGGCAAGGACGCCGAAAAGGCCTCGCTGGGGCTCTTTGCCTATCCCTCGCTGATGGCCGCCGACATCCTTGTCTACCACGCCACCCATGTGCCGGTGGGCGAAGACCAGAAACAGCATGTCGAGCTGACCCGGGATATCGCCGCGAAGTTCAACCACGACTACAAGACCGACTTCTTCCCGATCACCCAGCCGGTGATTGAAGGCGCCGCAACCCGGGTGATGAGCCTGCGCGACGGCACCAAGAAGATGTCGAAATCGGACCCGTCCGACGCATCGCGCATCAACCTGACCGACGATGCCGACACGATCGCCAAGAAGATCCGCAAGGCCAAGACCGACGCCGAACCGCTGCCCGAGACCTTCGACGCGCTGGCCGACCGGGCCGAGGCGAAGAACCTCGTCAGCATCTACGCGGCGCTGTCGGGCCAGACCAAAGACGCCGTGCTGGGCGAATTCGCGGGTCAGGGCTTCGGCGCTTTCAAACCGAAGCTCGCCGATCTCGCCGTGGAATCCCTTGCGCCGATCTCGACCGAGATGAGCCGCCTGATGCAGGATCCGACCGAGATCGACCGCATCCTCGGCCAGGGCGCCGACAAGGCCGACGCCATTGCCCGGCCGATCCTGGAGCAGACTTACGACATCGTCGGCATGGTACGCTCGCGCCGCTGACAAGGCGCACGGACGAGAATGCAAGAAGGGGGGGCTGTCTGCCCCCCTCTTTGGCTTCGCCAAATTCACCCCCCGAGGATATTTTCGGATTAAAGATGGGCAATTTGATTCAAATTGTCCGTTTACCCGTGCGCCCGGTGTCTGTTGAGGCGCAGGCCTGCCTCTTCACTCTGTCACAAATACTCATTCGACATTGCCGCCCGCGTTCCCTCCCGCCACATTGGGCGCATCATGGCCGCCCGTCCCAAAACTCCCCGATCTGATCCCAAAGCCCGCCGACGGCGGTGGATCGAACGCGGGATCCTGTCGCTTCTGGCGCTTGTCTCGTTGTGCTGGACGCTTTGGTGGGCCGCCGATCTGGCGCGGATGCCGGTCTTTGAGCCGCTTATCGCGCGGGGCGAGGCGCAGCTTGCGCGAGCCTATGAGAACGCGCTCGCGCGCGAGGCCACGCCCGAAGCGCTGGAAGCCCGGATCGCCGCGCGGCTGACCGAGGATCCGCGCGACTGGGTGGTGATCGACGCGCTGTTCGAGCTGGCCGGGGAACAGGGCATCGTCTTGCCCGAGGCGCTTTGGGCCCGGCGCGCGGCGCTCGATGCCGAGGATAACGGCTGGCTCGCCACCGGGATCGACTGCGCCGCCTGCGCCTGGGATCTGCGCGATTGCGCGCTGTCGGCGGCGCTGAGCTGCGGTGTGGCGGTCAACCTGACCGTGCTGGGGGATCTCGTGGCGCTCACGCGCGAGGGCGGGCATTACCTTGCCGGCGAAACGGTCGATCAGGTCGATCTGGGCATCGCTTTCGTGGGTATCGCCGCGACCGGGCTTGTCGTGGTCACGGGCGGCACATCCTATAGCGTGAAAATCGGCTCGGGCCTGTTGCGGGTGGCACACCGGATGGGCCGGCTCGCGCCCGAGATCCTGGGCGTGTTCCGCCGCGCCTTCGCCTTCGGTATCGACTGGGCGCGGCTGCCTGCCGTGCGTTCAGCCGACGATCTGGCGGTGCTTGCGCGGCCCGCCGTGATCCGGCCCGCGGTCGATGTGGCGCAGGATCTGGGACGGCTCAACACGCGGCTGGGCACGCGGCAGGCGCTGCATCTGATGGGCGCGATCGACACGCCCGCCGATGCCGCGCGGATCGCCCGGGCCTCGGATGCGCTGGGTCCGCGCACGCTGGGCGCTTTCGAAATGCTGGGCAAATCGCGTTTCCTGCGTCTGGGTCTGCGCTTCAGTGACGAGGTGCTGGCGCTGATCGTCGGGGTGTTCTCGGCGCTGACCTCGCTCGCGGCGCTGCTGGCCCCGGCGGTTGCGCGGCTGGGACGCGGTTTTTTCCGCCTGCTGCTCAAAGGAATGCTGCGGGTTGTGATCCGCTAGTCTAGGCTCAAATGGCAACGCCAAGGAGATCCCATGCCCGACACGATCCGCCTCGACACTCCCTTCGGCACCGTCGCCGCCCTCGACAGCGGCGGCAACGGGCGCCCCTTGCTTCTGGTGCACGGCAATTCCGCCTGCAAGGAGGCTTTTGCGCCGCAATTCGACGCGCCCGAACTGGCCGGTTTTCGCCTGATCGCCCCCGATCTGCCGGGCCACGGCGCCTCGGACGACGCGTCGGACCCCGCCGCCGCCTATACCTTCGCGGGCTATGCGACGATGCTCGAGCACCTGATCGCCGCCCTCGAGCTTGACGCGCCCGTCGTCTTCGGCTGGTCGCTGGGCGGTCACGCCGCGCTTGAACTGGCGGGCAGGGGCAAGGCGCCGGTTGCGGGCGTGATGATCTGCGGCACCCCGCCGGTCACGCCAACGCTCGAATGCCTGATGCAGGCCTTTAACATCGATCCCGAGGCCGAGAACCTGACCGCCAAGCGCGATTTCACCGAGGACGACGCCCAAACCTATGCGCTGCATACCGGCGCCGTCGACGGCGCGGTCGATCCGCATCTGCTGGATATGGTGAAGCGCACCGACGGGCGCGCGCGGGAAACCATGTTCGGTTCGGTCGTCGCCGGGGCGCCGCTGGATGAGCGGCAGATCGTGGCGAAAATGACGGTGCCCTTCGCGGTGGTGAACGGCGCCGACGACCCGTTCATCAAGCCCGAATATTTCGAAACGCTCACCGCGCCGAGCCTCTGGGCCGACGGGATCGTACGGCTGCCCGGTGCGGGCCATGCGCCGTTCCGCCAGACGCCCGCCGCGTTCAACCTGCTCCTTGCGCGGTTCGCCAACGCCTGCTGAGGGCGCATCCCCGTTCCAATCGCGCCCCCGATGGCCCATAAGCGGGGCATGGATCTGCCCGGCCCCGCCCTTCCCATCGACCCGCTTCTGCCCGACCTGCTGGCCGCGCTGAAGGCACATGGTCAGGCCGTGCTGCAGGCCCCGCCCGGCGCGGGCAAGACCACGCGCGTGCCGCTGGCGATGCTGGGCCATGTCGAGGGGCGGATCGTCATGCTCGAACCGCGCAGGCTGGCCGCCCGCGCCGCCGCCGAACGCATGGCGGAAACGCTGGGCGAAACGGCAGGCGGGCGCGTCGGCTACCGCGTGCGCGGCGAATCGAAGACCTCGCGCGAAACGAAGATCGAGGTCGTGACCGAGGGCATCCTCACCCGGATGATGCAATCGGACCCCGGGCTGGACGGTATCGGCGCGGTGATTTTCGACGAATTTCACGAGCGCAGCCTCAATGCCGATCTGGGCCTTGCGCTGATCCTCGAAGCGCGCGCGGCGTTGCGCGAGGATCTGCAGCTTGTGGTGATGTCGGCCACGCTCGATGCCGCCCCGGTCGCGGCACTGATGGGCGACGCGCCCTTGCTGACCGCCGAGGGGCGTGCCTTCCCGGTCGAAACCCGCTGGCTTGACACCGCGCTGCCCGCCCGCGCCCGCCTGCCCGAGGCGGCAGCCGATCTGACCCTGAAAGCGCTGTCGGAAACCGAGGGCGGCGTGCTGGTCTTCCTGCCCGGCGAAGGCGAGATCCGCCGCACCGCCGCGCTGCTCGCCCCGAAACTGCCGGGCGACGTGCATCTGCAACCGCTCTTCGGTGCCATGGCGTTCAAGGACCAGCGCACGGCGCTGACGCCCGCCACGCAGGGGCGCAAACTGGTTCTGGCCACGTCGATTGCCGAAACCTCGCTCACCATCCCCGATATCCGCGTGGTGGTCGATGCCGGACAGGCGCGTCGCGCGCGGTTCGATCCCAATTCCGGCATGGCCCGGCTGGTGACCGAACGCGTCAGCCTTGCCGAGGCCGAACAGCGCCGGGGCCGCGCCGGGCGCGTAGCACAGGGTACTTGCTACCGGCTCTGGACCAAGGGGCAGGAAGGCGCGCTGTCTGCCTTCCCACCCGCCGAGATCGAGACCGCCGATCTGGCCGGGCTGGCGCTGGAACTGGCTCTCTGGGGGGCGCGCGCTCTGCCTTTCCTGACCCCGCCACCCCCCGGTCCGCTGGCCGAGGCGCAAGCCCTGCTGCGCGATCTGGGCGCGCTTGACGCGCAAGACCGGATCACCCCGCATGGCAAGGGCATGGCAGCGCTGCCGCTGCACCCGAGGCTCGCGCATATGCTGCTGCGCGCGGGCAAGGGCGCCGCCCCCCTCGCCGCGCTGCTCGCTGAACGCGACATCCTGCAGGGCGCGCCCGCCGACCTGTCGCTGCGCCTGAAGGCTCTGGACGATCCCCGCGCCTATCAGCGCGACCATTCCCACCCGCTGCGCCGCGACGCGCTGGACCGGGTGAGGCAGGAAGCCAAACGCCTCGCCCGGATGGCGCCCGAGGATCAGGGCCTCGACCCAGCCGAAATGGCCGCGCTCGCCTATCCCGACCGGATCGGCCTCAGGCGCAAGGGCGACGCGCCGCGCTACCTGCTCTCGGGCGGCAAGGGGGCGGTGTTCGACCCCGCCGATCCGCTGGCACAAACCCGGCTCATCGTCGCCACCGATCTCGACGGCGATCCGCGCGAAGCCCGGATCCGGCAAGCGCTGCCGATCAGCGAGGCCTCGCTGCGCGCCCAATTCCCCGAACTGATCCACTGGCAGGACGATTGCCACTGGTCCGACCGCGAAAACCGCGTTCAGGCGAAATCGCGCGAGAAACTGGGCGCGCTGACCCTTGCCGAACGCAATTGGAACGCCCCGCCGGATGCGCGCGCACGGGCCGCGCTCGACGGCGTCCGTGCGCTCGGTCTGGCGCAATGCGGCATGAGCCCGGCAGCAAGGCGGATGCAATCGCGCGTGACCCTGCTGCGTGCCGAGGGGGCCGACCTGCCCGATGTCTCGGACGCCGCGCTTCTTGATCGCGCCGAGGATTGGCTGCTGCCCTATCTGACGAAGGTCCGCAACGCCGAGGATCTCAAGGCCCTCGACCTGCACGAAGCGCTGCGCAACAGCCTTGACTGGGAGCAGCAACAACGCCTGGACCACCTCGCGCCGTCGCATTTCACCACGCCGCTCGATCGCCGCGTGCCGATCGACTATTCCGGCGGCCAGCCGGAAATCGCCGTGCGCCTGCAGGAAATGTTCGGCGTCACCGAACACCCGGTCATTGGCCCGCGTCGGCTGCCGCTGAAGATCACCCTGCTGTCCCCCGCGCAACGCCCGGTTCAGGTCACGACCGATCTGCCCCGCTTCTGGGACACGTCCTATGCCGATGTCCGCAAGGATATGCGCGGGCAGTATCCGCGCCACCCCTGGCCCGAAAACCCGCGCGAGGCCGACCCCACCCTGCGCGCCAAGCGCCGCGGGACCTGATCCCGGCCCCGGCGCTGCGAATGAGTATTTGAAGCAAAGTGAAGGGCATTTGAATCAAATTGTCCCGACCTCGCCCTTTCACTTTGTCACAAATACTCGCGGGGGTGAGGCGCGCACCGCCGAGGGGGCGGCAGCCCCCTTCTGTCAGATCCGCTCGCCCTGCATCAGTTTCGGCGTCGCGGCGTTCAGCCCCGCCGCCTCGCGGATGAAATGGCGTCGCAGCGGGGCCAGCGCGTTCACCGCCCCCATTCCGAGTCCCCGCACCGCTTCGAGCAGGGGATTCCCATTCGAGAACAGCGTGTTGACCGCGTCCATGCCCAGCGCCATCCGCGTCACGTCGAAGCGCCGCCATTCCTGATAGCGTTCCAGAACGTCGGGCGCGGCGATATCCTCGCCGCGGCGGGTGGCCAGCGTCAGCACCTCGGCCAGCGCCGCGACGTCGCGCAGGCCGAGGTTCAGCCCCTGCCCGGCGATCGGATGCACGCCATGCGCGGCGTCGCCCACCAGCGCCAGCCGCTCGGCCACGAAGCGTTCGGCCATGGTCAGCCGCAGCGGATAGGCAAAGCGCTTGCCCGCCAGCGCGATCTCGCCCAGGAAATCGCCGAAGCGCGGTTTGAGAACCTCGAGATATTCCGCCTCGCCCAGTTTCTGGATCGCTTCGGCTGTGGCGCGGCGTTCGGACCAGACGATCGAGCTGCGATGGCCCGGCAGCGGCAGGATCGCCAGCGGGCCGGGCGGCATGAAGAACTGATGCGCGATGCCTTCGTGGGGGCGCTCATGCTCGATGGCGCAGACCAACGCGGTCTGTCCGTAATCGTGCCCCCAGCGCGAAATGCCCGCGCGCGCGGCGACCGCCGAATCGCGCCCGTCGCAGCCCACCAACACCCGGCCCGTCAGCCGCCGCCCGTCTTCGAGCATCACCGCAGCGCAGCCGTCGCCTGTCTCTTGCGCGACTACGCGGGCGCCTGAGATCAGGGTGATCCGCGGCTCGGCCTTCATCGCGTCGAGGAAAGCGGCATAAAGATGCCGGTCTTCGAGCATCTGGCCCATCGGGCCTTCCTCGATCTCGGCCGCATCGAAGCCCAGCATCAGCGGCGAAGCGCCGCGCCCGGCATGGCCCTGACTGGCGCGGATGCCGAGGATCGGCTGCGCTTTGTCCCTGAGCCCGCGCCACAGGCCCAGAGCCCCGAGCACGCGGACCGACGCGATGGCCAGCGCATAGGCGCGTCCGTCGAAGGTTTCCTCGGCCCGGCTGGTTTCCGGGCGTGCGTCGATCACCGCGACGCTGAGCCCGCCCTGTGCCAGCGCCAGCGCCAAAGCCGGGCCGTTCAGCCCGCCGCCCACGATGAGAATATCGGCATCCTGTGTCATGGCGCCAAACTACTCCTGCCGCCGGGATTGTCCATGCGACACGCGCGCGGTAGCGTTCGGGCGCAACGGCAGGAGCATGGGCATGAGCGAAACCTGGCGCAAGATGAGCGCGGCGGCACTGGGACGCGGTATCGACGCGGGCGAGATCTGCCCGCTGGACCTGACCGAGAGCTTTCTCGACGCGATCGAGGCGCATCCGCATCGCGACCGGATCTACACCCAGACCATGCGCCTGCACGCGCTGGAAATCGCGGCGGCGGCGCGGGCGCGGGCCAAATCCGGGCAAAGACGCGGGCCACTGGATGGCGTTCCGGTCAGCTGGAAGGACCTGTTCGACACCGCCAATGTCCCGACCGAAGCGGGCAGCCTGTTGCTGAAAGGCCGGATGCCGGCGCGCGATGCGCTGGTCGTCGATCGCCTGACCGAGGCGGGCCTGCCGCCTTTGGGCAAGACGCATATGACCGAACTGGCCTTTTCCGGGCTGGGCCTGAACCCGGTGACGCAGACGCCGCCGCTGATCCACGATCCCGCACGGGTGCCGGGGGGCTCGTCCTCGGGCGCGGCGGCGTCGATTGCCTGGGATCTGGCGCCGCTCGCCATCGGGTCGGACACCGGCGGCTCGGTGCGGGTTCCGGCGGCGTGGAACGATCTGGTGGGGCTGAAGACCACCGCCGGGCGCATCCCGCTCACCGGCTGCGTACCTTTGGCCGAACGCTTCGACACCGTCGGGCCGCTTGCCCGCACTGTCGAGGACGCGGCGCTGGCCTTCTCGCTTCTGGATGGCAGCGCGCCGGTCGATCTGCGCGGCGCAGCGCTGGGCGGCCTGCGGCTTCTGGTGCTGGAATCGGTGGCCTTCGACGACATCCATCCGGCCCCCGCCGAAGGGTTTGACGCCGCGCTTGACGCCTTCGGCAAGGCGGGCGCCGTGATCGACCACGCAAAGATCCCTGCGGTGGACGAGGCGATGACGCTGGCGGGGATTCTCTATACCTCGGAATGCTACGGCATCTGGGGCGAAACGATCGAACTGACCCCCGACGTGATGTTCCCGCCCGTCCGCGACAGGTTCCGCGCAGGCGCCGCACATAACGCGTCCGATTACGTGGCCGGGTGGCGGCGGCTTGAGCGGCTGCGCGCGGAATGGCACGCGGCGGTCGCGGGCTATGACGCGGTGTTGATCCCCTCGGTCCCCAATGTGCCGCCGCTGATCGACGATCTGATGGCCGATCTGGATCTCTTCGCGTCGGAAAACCTGATGGCGCTGCGCAACACGCGGATCGGCAACCTGATGGGCCTTTGCGCGCTGACGCTGCCGACGGGCGTCGCCTCGGCCGGTGTCATGCTGATGGCCGGACCGGGTGACGAGGCGCGGCTTCTGCGCGTGGGTGCTGCGGCAGAGGCGGCCTTGGGTCTCTGACCCGCCGCCTCTGATGCTTGTTCGTCGTAGAACCCGGCGCCGCGACAGCGCGTACCGGGTGCCGGAGACAGGCGAGCCGTTCGCCCTCTTGCGAGGTGCCGGTCACTCGATCCCGTTGGCCCGCTGCAAGGCAGGGATACAGGCGGTGATTGCCCCAGCAGGGCCAACACAACGGGCCAGCAACAGGGTGAGCAGAACGACGCGCATGAATGACCTTGCCACCCGGCGGGGTAGCGATTGCGCCCGCGCGCCGTCAATGTGACGATAAGGCCGCCGCCGACCGACAGCGCGCGGCACAGCTTCCCGCAGTCAGGACAAGGGACCGAAATCATGGACATCACCCGCGCAAGCGATATCCAGAGCAAACAAGGGCCGTCCGACTGGTTCACCGGCTCGGTTCAGGTCGCCGCCCTGTTCAACCCGCACGATGCCGCGCGGGTTCAGGGTGCCAATGTCACCTTCCAGCCCGGCGCGCGCACCGCATGGCACAGCCACCCGCTGGGCCAGACGCTGATCGTCGTGTCCGGCATCGGCCGTGTGCAGCGCTGGGGCGGTCCGGTTCAGGAAATCCGCCCCGGCGACGTGGTGTGGTTTGCGCCCGGTGAAAAGCACTGGCACGGCGCCGCCGCCGATACGGCGATGACGCATACCGCGATCCACGAGGTGAAGGACGGCAAATCCGTCGACTGGATGGAACCCGTTACCGACGCGCAATACGACGGCTGAGCGGCGCGCGCAGCGTTAGCCGATGCGCCCGCGCGGCCCCTCGCCCACCTGCGCGCGGTGCAACAGGATCTGGTCAAGCAGCACGCAAGCCATCATCGCCTCGCCCACCGGCACAGCGCGGATTCCGACGCAGGGATCGTGGCGCCCCTTGGTGACCACATCGGTGCTTTCCCCGTCGATGGTAACCGACTGGCGCGATTGCAGGATCGACGAGGTCGGCTTGACCGCGAACCGCACCACCACGTCCTGCCCGGTCGAGATACCGCCCAGCACCCCGCCCGCATGGTTCGAGCCATAGACAAGCTGGCCGTCCTCGCCGATGCGGATCTCGTCGGCATTCTCGACCCCCGTCAGCGCGGCGGCGCCGAAGCCCGCGCCGATCTCGACCCCCTTGACCGCGTTGATCGTCATCATCGCCGCCGCCAGCTCAGAATCGAGCTTGGCATAGATCGGCGCGCCGATCCCGGCGGGCAGCCCCTGCGCGACCACCTCGATCGTCGCCCCGACCGAATTGCCTTGCTTGCGCAAAGCGTCGAGGTCCTCGGCCCACAGCGCGGCGGTCCCGGCATCGGGGCACCAGAACGGGTTCTCGCCGATCACCGACAGGTCCAGCCGCGCCCGGTCGATGCCGCGCGGCCCCATCTGCACCATGTAGCCGGTGATCGACAGATCCGGCACCAGCGTGGCCAGAACCTGCCGCGCGACACCCGCCGCCGCGACCCGCGCTGCCGTCTCGCGGGCCGAGGACCGCCCGCCGCCACGCGGATCGCGCAGGCCGTATTTCTGGTAATAGGTGATGTCGGCATGGCCGGGCCGGAAAGTCCGCGCGATCTCGCCGTAATCCTTCGAGCGCTGATCGGTGTTGCGGATCATCAGCTGGATCGGCGTTCCCGTCGTGCGCCCCTCATAGACGCCCGACAGGATCTCGACCGCATCGGCCTCGCGCCGCTGGGTGGTGTATTTGTTCTGGCCGGGCTTGCGCTTGTCGAGCCACGGCTGGATATCCGCCTCGCTCAGCGCGATGCCCGGCGGGCAGCCATCGACCGTGGCGCCCAAAGCGGGCCCGTGGGATTCGCCCCAGGTGGTGACGCGGAAAAGATGACCGAACGTGTTGAACGACATGGCGGCTCCCTCAGATCCGCCCCGGTCTAGCCTCGGGGCCAGTCTGGCTCAAGGGTGAAACGGGCCGCGCGGCGGTCTCGACCGCCCCCCTGACACGCGAAATCCCAAGGCAAGGCCAAAGGCGACGCCCCACCCGCTCTTCTCACCCGCGCCCCTTTCACTTTGTCGCAAATACTCCACGGGGGTCCGGGGGTGTGAAACCCCCGGTCCATCGCCCTGACACCGCACCGCGCCCCTCCCTGACACGCCACAGGGCCGCATGCGCGGCCCTGTTCCGTATCACGATGTCTGCGCTGTCACGCGGTCAGTTCAGCAGCCCGGCATGGCGCATCGCCGCGTCGATGGTGGCGGCGGTCTTTTCGGTCACGCCGAGGATCGGCAGCCGCACCTCGTTCTCGCAGCGACCGAGCCGCGACAGGGCGTATTTCGCGCCCGCCAACCCCGGTTCGAGGAAGATCGCCACATGCAGCGGCATCAGGCGGTCCTGATAGCTCAGCGCCTTGTGGTAATCGCCCGCCAGCGTCGCTTCCTGGAACTCGGCGCAGAGCTTGGGCGCCACGTTTGCGGTGACCGAGATACAGCCCACACCGCCATGCGCATTGAAGCCCAGCGCGGTGGCGTCCTCGCCCGAGAGCTGGATGAACTCCGCGCCGCAGCTCTGGCGCTGCATCGACACGCGCTCAAGCTTGCCGGTCGCGTCCTTGACGCCGACGATGCGCGGCAGCTTGGCCAGTTCGCCCATGGTTTCAGGCGACATATCGACGACCGAACGGCCGGGGATGTTGTAGATGATGATCGGCAGGTCGCAGGCATCGTGCAGCGCGCGGTAATGCGCGATCAGCCCGGCCTGGGTCGGCTTGTTGTAATAGGGCGTCACGATCAGCGCGCCATCGGCACCGACGCTTTCGGCATGTTTCATCAGGCGGATCGCTTCGGTCGTGTTGTTCGACCCGGCGCCGGCGATCACGGGCACGCGGCCCTTCACGCATTTGACGACGAATTCCACGACCTGTTCATGCTCGATATGCGTCAGCGTCGGGCTTTCGCCGGTGGTCCCCACGGGGACAAGCCCGTGCGATCCTTCCGCGATATGCCATTCGACCAACGCCTCGAGCGCCTCGTAATCGACCGCGCCGTTGCGGAACGGCGTGACCAAAGCGGGAAGCGAACCCCGGAACATGTGCGACTCCTCTTGGCGGCCTGCGCCTGCGGCCGGTCGGTGTGACCTGACCCCTTTGTGTGTTGCGCAAGCGTGCTAGGCGACTAGACTCTCCCGAAGACCTTTTCAAGAGCCAGCATGCGTCTCCTTACTGCCGTTCTTTCCGTCATCGCCTTTCCCGTGGCTGCCTGGGAAGGTGCCCCGCCGCCAAGGGCCGGCGGCGCTATCGGCGCGCTGGTTTCAGCGGTCCGGCAGGGCGACGCGCAGGCCTTCGAGACGTTGAGCGAAGCCGCCGGGCCGATCGGCGTGCGCATCGCCACCTGGCGGATCCTGCGCGAGGGGATCGCGGGCGACATGTCGACCTATGCCGCTTTCGATGCCCATCACGCGCATTGGCCCGGCATGGAGCTTTTGCGCGCCCGCGCCGAGACCGAGCTCGCCGACCAGCCGCCCGAGGTTGTGACCGGCTGGTTCGCCGCGCGCACGCCGCAGACCAGCGGCGGGCTGTTGGCGCTGTTGCGCGCGCAGACCGCGCTGGGTCAGGACACGAGCGCAACGCTGCGCAGCCTGTGGCTGGAACACGACCTGTCCGAGGCGATCGAAACCGACCTTCTCGACCGCTATGGCACGGTCCTGACACCGCTGAATGCCGATCGTCTGGACGCCATGCTTTGGGACGACGAGACCGAAGCCACCACCCGCATGTTGCCCCGCGTCACGGCGGGCGAGGCGGCGCTGGCGCGTGCGCGCATCGCCCTGCAGGCGCGCGAGGACGGGGTCAACGCGCTGATCAACGCCGTGCCCGCCGCGCTGCAATCCGATCCCGGACTGGCCTATGACCGCTTCATCTGGCGCCTGCGCCGGGGGCTGAGCGATACCGCTGTCGACCTGATCCTCGAACGCTCGCCCGACACGCTGGGCCGCCCGCAGGCCTGGGCCGGGCAGCGGCTGCGGCTGGCGCGCAACGCGATGGAGGACGGCGCGTATCCGACCGCCTACCGGCTGGCCGCGCAACACGGGCTCACCGATAACGGCGCCTCGATGGCCGAGCTGGAATGGCTGGCCGGGTACATCGCGCTGCGCTTCCTCGACCGTCCCGCCGATGCTGCGCAGCATTTCGCCCGGCTGCGCATCGACTCGACCAGTCCCATCACGCTGGGCCGCGCGGGCTATTGGGAAGGGCGCGCGCTGGATGCGGCGGGCGATGCCGTGGGCGCGCGCGCAGCCTATGAATTCGGCGCGCAGCACCAGACGGCGTTCTATGGCCAGCTTGCCGCCGAGCATCTGGGCCTGCCGCTTGACGCCGCGCTGGTGACGCCGCCCGATTATCCTGACTGGCACGAGACCGCGCTGGTCGATTCCGACCTGCTGCAGGCGGCGCTTCTGCTGCACGATTCCGGGCAATGGTACGAAGCGCGGCGCTTCACCCTGCAACTGGCCGAGAACCTGACGACCGAAGCCGAACTCGGCGCGCTGGCGCAGCTCTGGCTGGAGCGGGGCGAGCCGAACTTCGCCCTGCGCATCGCCAAGATCGCGGTCCGTATCGGCGTGGTCCTGCCCGCAGCCTACTTCCCCGTCACCGAGATGGCCGAGGCCGACCTGCGCGCGCCCGCCGACCTGACCCTCGCGATAGCCCGGCGCGAAAGCGAGTTCGACTTTCGCGCCCGCAGCCATGCCGATGCGCGCGGGCTGATGCAGGTCATGCCCGCCACCGGCGCGCATACCGCGCGGCGCATCGGCATCGCCTATGACGAAGAGCGGCTGAATTCCGACGCCACCTATAACGCCATCCTCGGCGCGGCGTATCTCGAGGAGATGATGGACCAGTTCGACGGCACGCTGTCGATGGTTTCGGCCGCGTATAATGCAGGTCCGGGCCGCCCGACCCGCTGGGCGCGCGACTATGGCGACCCCCGCGATCCCGACATCGACCCGGTGGATTTCGTCGAGATGATCCCCTTCAACGAGACCCGCAACTACGTCATGCGGGTGACCGAATCCGTCGTCATCTACCGCGCCCGCCTGCGCGGCGAAACCGGCCCGATCGGCCTGATCGACATCCTGCGCGGACGAAGCTAAGCGCGGGTGTCTGCCCGGCAGCGTATGCCTTGACCCCGCCGCGCATCGGCTTTCCAGTAACGCCTGTAACCGCGTCTGGATGACTCATGCCCGTCCCCTCTGCCCTGACCCGTTTCATTGCCGCGAGCGGGCTGACCAATCTCGGCGACGGGATCGCGACCATCGCCTGGGCATGGACCGCCTCGCTGCTGACGCGCGACCCGCTCTTGATCGCGCTGGTGCCGGTGGCGTTGCGCCTGCCGTGGGCGGTCTTTGCGCTGCCCGCTGGCGTGATCACCGACCGCACCGACCGCCGCCGTCTGATCCTGACCATGGATGCAGCGCGGATGCTGGCCTTTCTCGCCGCCGCGCTGGCGCTCTGGGCGGCGCTGCCCCTGCCCGACGCGCCCGAGACCGGGACCTCGGCGCCGCTGGCCTTCGCCGCCCTCATGCTGGCCGCGCTTGTCGTCGGCGTGGCCGAGGTGTTTCGCGACAATGCCGCGCAGACCATGTTGCCGTCGCTGGTCCCGCATGAGCGTCTGGAAGCGGCGAATGGCCGGTTGTGGAGCGTCGAGCTGGCCGGGAATGCGCTGATCGGGCCGCCGCTGGGCGCGCTGCTGATCGGGCTCGCCCTGCCGCTGCCGTTCATCGCCAACGCCGCCGCCTATGGCACGGCGGCGCTGATCGTGGCCGGGCTGGCCGGACGTTATCGCGCCGAGCGGCCCCAACCGCGCAGCTTCCGTGCCGAGCTGGCCGAGGGGCTGGCCTTTCTGCGCGGCTCGGACCTGTTGCGCATGCTGGCGGTGCTGACCGGGCTGTGGAACCTGTTCTTCATGATGGGGTCGATCGCGCTGGTGCTGCATGTTCAGGAAAATCTCGGCCTGTCCTCGACCGCCTACGGGCTGATCCTGGCCGCCGGGGCGGTAGGCGGCATCACCGGCGGGCTGATGGGCGAGCATGTCGTGCGCTGGCTTGGACCCGCGCGCACTGCGCAGGTCACGCTCGCCGTCTCGCCGCCCGCCTTTTTGCTCTTCGCGCTGGCGCCCGGCCCGTGGTCGCTGGCGCTGGTGCTGGCGGTGTTCGACTGGGCGGGCTTTGTGTGGAACACCGTTTCGGTCGCGACCCGCCAGCGGATGATCCCCGACGCGCTTCTGGGCCGGGTCAACAGCGCCTATCGGTTGCTCGCCTGGGGAATGATGCCGCTGGGGCTGCTGCTATCAGGGCTGCTGGTGCGGCTCACCGACGGGCCGCTGCCGCGCGGGCTGGCGCTGACCACGCCCTTCCTTGCCGCCTCGCTCGGTTCGGTCGCGGTCGTATTGTGGGGCTGGGGGCCGCTGGGGCGGCTTCTGGGCCGCAAGCGCCCCCGCAGGTGATCAGCGACGGGCTTCGGCCTGCGCCCGCAGCCGTCCCATCAGCGTCGCGACCTGCTTGGCATAGCGCTCGGACACCAGATGCCCGGCCTCGTCGAACTCGCCCGAGGCATTGCCCACCAGCACCTCGGGCCATGACAGCGGCTCGACCCGGTGCGGCACCAGCATCCAGCGCAGCACGTTCTGCGACCGCTCGCCCCCGGCCCGGCCCCCAGCGGCGGTAACGATCGCCACGGGCTTGCCCGCCAGCGGGTTGGGTTTCAGCCGGCTCATCCAGTCAAGCGCGTTCTTCACCACCCCCGGCGGCGCCTTG
The DNA here is from genome assembly GCF_017303295.1 of Rhodobacter sp. NTK016B. Classification (GTDB taxonomy): domain Bacteria; phylum Pseudomonadota; class Alphaproteobacteria; order Rhodobacterales; family Rhodobacteraceae; genus Pararhodobacter. Next base: position 27,629 of record NZ_JAFKOK010000024.1, read on the forward strand.
TTGTATTCGGGGCAAGCGAACAGCACCGCGTCCGCCGCCTCGATCACCGCGCCCAGCGCCGTCACTTCGGGCGGGATGCCCTGTGCCTCCAGATCCTCGTCGAAAAGCGGCAATCGCAGGCTGCCTTCGGTAAAAGACCCGCCGAACGCGCGCGCGGCTTCCATCATCAGCTTGCGGTTCAGGCTGTCGGCGCGCAGCGATCCGCACAGGCCCGCAAGGGTCATGTCGCTCATCGGGGTCTCCTTTGCCCGGTCCTCTGCCCTGTCCTAACGCGCCCTGCCCGCAAGACAAGCATGTGGCGCGCTTGAAACCCGCCCGCACTTGCGCCACCGTCCGACCAGCACGAAACGGAGGCAATCCATGCGGCACGGCGGACAGATCCTGGTCGATCACCTGAAGGCACAAGGCGTGCGGCGGGTCTTTTCGGTTCCGGGCGAGAGCTTTCTCGCGGCGCTGGACGGCCTGCACGAGTCGGGGATCGAGAACATCGTCTGCCGCCATGAAGGCGGCGCGGCGATGATGGCCGAGGCGCATTTCAAGATCACGGGCGAGGTCGGCATCGCCTTCGTCACCCGCGGGCCCGGCGCCAGCAATGCCGCCTCGGGCATCCATGTCGCGCAGCAGGATTCCTCGCCGATGATCCTGTTCGTGGGTCAGATCGATTCCGGCCACCGCGACCGGGGCGCGTTTCAGGAAGTCGATTACCGCCAGATGTTCGGCGGGCTGGCCAAATGGGCGGCCGAAATCGACGATATAAGCCGCCTGCCCGAATATCTCGCCCGCGCCTTTCATCTCGCGCAGTCGGGGCGCCCCGGCCCCATCGTGCTCTCACTGCCCGAGAACATGCTGTCGGCGCGCACCGAAATCCCCGATCTGGCCCCGCCGCCGCCGATGCCCGCCACACCGTCCGAGGCCGAGATCGCCGCGCTGTGGGACGGGCTGAAAGACGCGAGGCGCCCGCTGGTCGTGGTTGGCGGGCCGCATTGGTCGACGCAGGCCGCACGCGACCTTGCCGATTTCGCCAGCGCCACGGGCCTTCCGGTGGCGCAGACCTTCCGCCGTCAGGACCGGCTTGACGCCGATCATCCGGGCCATGCGGGCGATCTCGGCGTCGGCATGAATCCAAAACTCGCCCAGCGCCTGCGCGAAGCCGACACGCTGCTCATCCTCGGTGCGCGGCTGGGCGATACGGCGACCGATGGCTACACGCTGATCGACCCCGCCGCGCCGGGCAAGCGCGTGCTGCATGTGCATCCCGACCCGGACGAAGTGGGCCGGGTCTGGCGCCCCGATTGCGCGATTGCCCGCCGCGCGCCCGAGATCATCGCCACGCTCGCGGCCAGCGTGCCGCAGGGCCTGCCCGACTGGTCGGACTGGACCGCCGCCGCCCATGCCGACCTTCTCGACTGGCGCCAGTCGCGCGAAACGCCGGGCGCGGTCAAGCTCGAACAGGTCATGGCGTGGCTGTCCGACAACGTCCCCGCCGATGCCATCGCCACCAACGGTGCGGGCAATTACTGCACCTGGATGCACCGCTATTTCCGCCCGCGCGCCTTTCCCGGGCAGATCGGTCCGACCTCGGGCAGCATGGGCTACGGGTTTCCCGCCTCGATTGCCGCCAGCCTTGAGCATCCCGACAAGACCGTGCTGTGCTTCGCCGGCGATGGCTGTTTCCAGATGACGCTCAACGAACTCTCGACCGCGCGGCAATACGGCGCGACGCCGATCGTCATCCTTGCCAATAACGGTCGCTACGGCACGATCCGAATGCATCAGGAACGCACCTATCCCGGCCGCGTCTCGGGCACGGACCTGTTCAACCCGGACTATGCCGCGCTCGCCCGCGCCTATGGCGGCCACGGCGAAACCGTGTCCCGGACCGAGGATTTCCCTCAGGCCTTCGCCCGCGCAAAGGCGGCAGGCACCGTCGCGGTGATCGAGCTTGTGCTCGACCCGCAGGCGCTGACTCCGGGTCAGACCCTCGACGCGGCCCGGAAGCAGGGCGAAAACGCGGTCTCTGGTTGACGTAACCGGTCGTCACCGGAGGCCAGTTCCCGGGAACCGTCGGCATCAAAAATCCGCCGTCTGACCGGGCGCCATACGACCGGCGCCTACGGACTTTTCTGCATCGCCGGGCGACTGTCATTGGTCGCCCCACGATCACGCTACACCATCCGATCTTTCGAAACCGTTAAAGCATGGCGAGAAACATGCTGCGTCTGGCCGTCACGCCCACAACCGCCAAGCCAAAGGCAACCTGCCCCAGAACGCTTGCGACGCTTGGCTCACTCAGAATTCCACGCCCGCCTGCGCCTTGATTCCCGCCCGGAACGGGTGTTTCACCAGCGTCATCTCGGTCACCATATCGGCCAGTTCGATCAATTCCGGCTTCGCGTTGCGCCCGGTCAGGACGACATGCGTCATCTCGGGCTTTTCTGTCGCGAGGAAATCCACGACCTCGTCGATATCCAAGTACTCATAGCGCAGCGCGATGTTGATCTCGTCCAGCAACACCATACGGATTTCGGGATCGCGGATCAGCGCCTTGGCCTTTTCCCAGCCCTTCTGCGCCGCCGCGATGTCGCGCGCCTTGTCCTGCGTTTCCCAGGTAAAGCCCTCGCCCATCGCGTGGAATTGGCAAAGATGACCGAAACTCCCGGTCAACAGCCGCCGCTCGCCGGTATCCCAGCTGCCCTTGATGAACTGCACCACGGCGCAGGGCATCTCATGCGCGATGGCGCGCAGAATCATGCCGAACCCGGACGAGGATTTGCCCTTCCCCGGCCCGGTATGCACGATGATCAGGCCCTTCTCGCCCTGCCGCGCCTCGGCCATCCGGTCGCGCGCGGCCTTGATCTTCTGCATCTTCGCTTTGTGGCGCGCCGCGTCTTCAGCCGCGTCATCGTCCCGTTTGTCGGTGCCGTCCGTCATCCGTCGCATCCCCGCTTGACTTGAAGGCCCCTGCATCGCATGTCCGCAGGGTTGGTGCCTGTCCTCCGAGGCAGGTGAAAAGGGAATGCGATACCGGGTCAACCCCAATCGGGCCGACCCTCAAGCGCAGCCGCCCCCGCGACCGTGACCGGAGGGGCCATCCACACGCCACTGGCGACAAGCCGGGAAGGCGGATGGCCGCAGGGAAACCTGAACTCCGCAAGCCGGGAGACCTGCCAGCGCCGAGACAACCAGCCGGACGGGGTGTTCCGGTGACGGGTCAGGACCGCGCGCAGCCCGTGGAACCCCCGCACCATCCCCGCCAGAAAGAGCAAGATGACCGATACGGTCGACCTTCTGGTCTGCGTGACCTGTCGATACATGGACCGGCGCGATGCCGATCCCGAAGCGCCGCGTCCGGGGCGTCTGCTGGCCGATGCGCTGGCCGACACGCTGCCCGAGGGCGTCACGCTGCGCGAAACCGAATGTCTGTCCAATTGCTCGCGCGGATGCACCGTGGCTTTGCGGGGCCCGGGCAAATGGACTTATATCTATGGCAACCTTGCCGCCGAACAGGCCGGCACCGTGGCCGAGGGCGCGGCCAAGTATCAGACCCATCCCACCGGGCTGGTCCCATGGCGCGAAAGGCCCGAGCATTTCCGCAAGAATTGCATCGCCCGCATTCCGCCTCTGGAGTGACCGTAATGTGCTCAAATCTCCTTTCCCGGTCATCATGACTGCGAAATCCTAACAAATCCTCTGCGCGTGACGCCTCCCGATCGCGCCCCCGAACCGGAGCCCAAGATGTCCGACCTGAACAAAGTCCCCGTCACCATCGTCACCGGCTTCCTCGGCTCGGGTAAAACGACGCTGATCTCGCACCTGATCCGCAATTCGGGCGGGCGTCGGCTGGCCGTCGTCGTCAATGAATTCGGCACGCTGGGGGTTGATGGCGAGATCCTCAAGGGCTGCGCCATTCCCGATTGCCCCGAGGAGAACATCCTCGAGCTGGCGAATGGCTGCATCTGCTGCACCGTGGCCGACGATTTCGTGCCCACGGTCGAAAGCCTTCTGGCCATGAATCCGCGCCCCGATCACATCCTGATCGAGACTTCGGGTCTGGCCCTGCCCAAGCCGCTGCTCAAGGCCTTCGACTGGCCCGATATCCGCTCGCGCATCACCGTGGACGGGGTGATCGCGCTGGCCGATGCCGAGGCCGTCGCGGCGGGACGGTTCGCGCCCGATGTGGCGGCGGTGGATGCCCAGCGCGCCGCCGATGACAGTATCGATCACGAAACCCCGCTGAGCGAGGTGTTCGAGGACCAGATTTCCTGCGCCGACGTTGTCCTTCTGACAAAGGCCGACCTTGCCGGGGCCGAGGGCATCGCCGCCGCGCGCGCCATCATCGCCGCCGAAGCCCCCCGCCCCCTGCCGGTGGTCGAGGTGACGGAAGGGGCCGTCGATCCGCGCGTCATCCTGGGCCTCGGCGCCGCGGCCGAGGACGACATCGCGCAGCGCCCATCGCACCATGACGGGCATGACGATCACGAGCACGACGATTTCGACACGATCGTCGTCGAGTTGGACGAGGTGGACGATCTGTCCGCGCTGACGGCGAAGATCGAGCAGATGGCGCGCAATCTCGATATTCTGCGGGTCAAAGGTTACGTCGCGGTTAAGGGCAAGCCGATGCGCGCGCTGGTGCAGGCGGTAGGCGCGCGGGTGCGTCATCAATTCGACCGCCCGTGGAAACCGGGTGAGGCACGGGTGACCTCGCTGGTGGTCATCGCCGAGCATGACCGCATCGACGCCGCCGCGATCCGCGGGGCGCTGGGGGTGTAAATGCACGTCCTGTTCCGCGAAAGCCACGGGCTCGACGAGGCCGCCACGCCGCAGGATCTGGGCCAGACGCCCGCCGATCTTGTCGTGCTGTCGTTCTCGGATTCCGACCTTGGGGCTTTCGCGGCGGGCTGGCATCGGGCGGCGGGCAGCCTGCCCACGCTCAGACTGGCCAATCTGGCCGCGCTGAAGCATCCGCTGTCGGTCGATACCTATATCGATCAGACGCTTAGCGGTGCCAAGGGCGTGTTGATCCGGCTGATCGGTGGCGTCCCCTATTGGTCCTACGGGCTGCAACAAGTGCAGGCGCTGGCGCAGCGTAGCGACATCGCGCTGGCGGTTTTGCCCGCCGATGGCCGCGCCGATCCCCGGCTCGATGCGCTCAGCACGCTGCCGGTATCGACCCTGCGGCGGTTGCAGCATCTGTGCGATCAGGGCGGCGCGGTGGCGGCGCAGGCGGCGCTGCAACAATTCGCGCTGGCCTGCGGGCTGTATGCGCCGCCGGTGCGCGGGATCCGCGTCACGCCAGAGGTCGGCGGCTGGACGCCCGAGGGCATCACCTGCCCCGCCGCGCTGGCCTTCGTTACCCCGGAGTCTGGCGACCGGCCGCGTATTCTTCTGACCTTTTACCGCGCCTATCTGACCGCGGCCGATACCGAGCCGCTGGAACAGATCGCGCGCGCCTTCGATGCGGCGGGTTACGACGTGATCGGTCTGTTCGCGCCGTCGCTCAAGGCGCCGCAGGCGCGCGGCTGGCTGCAGCGCTGGGTCGACCACCTTGCCCCCGCCGCGATCGTCAACGCCACGGCCTTCAGCGGGCGCGATGGCGGGGCCTCGCCGCTGGATGCGGGCAATGTGCCGGTGTTTCAGGTCGCACTGGCCACCAACCCGCGCAAGGCTTGGGACGAATCGGATCGCGGCCTGTCGCCCGCCGATCTGGCCATGCATGTCGTGCTGCCCGAAGTGGACGGGCGGATCTTCGGGTCAGTCGTCAGCTTCAAGGGCGCGTCCGATCCCGACCCCGATCTGCAATTCGCCCGGACCCTGCACCGGGCTGAGCCCGAGCGCATCGCCGCCCTGACCGCGCGGGTCACCGGCTGGCACGCTCTGGCCACCCTGCCCCCTGCGCAGAAGCGCGTTGCGCTGGTTCTGTCCACCTATCCCGGCAAGGGATGGCAGATGGCGCATGCCGTGGGCCTCGACGCCCTGGAATCGGCGCGTGCGATCCTGACCAGCTTGCGGGCGCAGGGCCATAACATCGCCGACGCCGATCCGCGCGCACTGGAAACCACGCGCATCGACTGGCCGCTCGACGCCTATCGGCAGGCGCTTTCTGCCCTTCCGCAAAGCCTGCAGGAAGAGATCCACACCCTCTGGGGCGACGCACAGGACGATCCCGACCTCAGCAACGGGGCCTTTCAGTTTGCCGCGATCCGGGCCGGGCGTGCCCTCATCGCCCTGCAGCCCGAACGCGGCACGCCCATGCTGCGCGAAAACGATTACCACGACGTTACGAAGACCCCGCGCCACGCCTATGTGGCCTTCTATCTATGGCTGCGCGAACAGGCCGATGCGCTGGTTCATATCGGCGCGCATGGCACGCTGGAATGGCTGCCGGGCAAGTCGGTCGCGCTGTCGGATGCCTGCTGGCCCGAGGCGCTGACGCGCGGACTGCCGGTGATCTATCCGTTCATCGTCAACGATCCCGGCGAGGCCGCGCAGGCCAAGCGGCGGATCGGCGCGGTGACCATCGGCCATGTGCCGCCGCCGATGACCGAGGCGCAGACGGGCGCCGGGATGACCCATCTGGAAGCGCTGCTCGATGAATTCTCGAATGCCGACGGTCTGGACCCCGCGCGCCGCGACAGGCTGCAGCAGGACATCCGCGCCGAGGCGCAGGCTTTGGGGCTTGAGGCCGAGCTGGGCCTGACCACCGCCACCTCGCTGGCCGAGGCGATCACCCGCATCGACCGTTTCGTCTGCGACGTGAAGGAAAGCCAGTTCGGCGAGGGGCTGCATGTCTTCGGCACCGGCGAGCATGGCGCGCAAGAAACCGAGGGCCTGAGCCGGGCGCTGTCGGGCCGTTTCGTTCTGCCCGGCCCCTCGGGTTCGCCATGGCGGGGGCGCAGGGACGTGCTGCCCACGGGGCGCAACCTGTTCACCACCGATCCCCGCGCCGTGCCCACCCGCGCCGCCTATGCGCAAGGCGTGAAACTGGCCGAGGAGCTGGTGCGCCGCCATTTGCAGGATCAGGGCGACTGGCCGCGCAATCTGGTGATCGACCTGTGGGGCAGTGCGACGATGCGCACGGCGGGCGAGGAATTCGCCATGGCGCTGCATTTGCTGGGTGCAAAGCCGGTCTGGGACGGAGAGTCGGGGCGCGTCAGCGGCGTCGAGATCTTGCCGATCGCCGAGCTCGACCGCCCCCGGCTGGACGTGACCCTGCGGGTGAGCGGCCTGTTCCGCGACGTGTTCCCCGAACTGTCGAGCCTCTTCGCCACCGCCGTCAAGGCACTGGCCCAGCGCGACGAGGCGCCCGACTGGAACCCCTATGCAGGGCGCGACGATCTGAACCGCGTCTACGGGCCGAAACCGGGCACCTACGGGCTGTCGATGGGCGAGACGGCGGACACCTATACGCCGGAAGCCCGGCAGGCCGCGGGCGAGGCATGGCTGAACGCCAGCGCGCACGCGCTCGATACCAGCGAGGAAGACGCCGAGGGGCTGAAAGCCCGCGTGCGCAATGCCGACGCGTTCGTGCATTTGCAGGACCTGCCCGAAACCGACCTGCTGCTGGCCGCCGATTACGCCGCGCACGAAGCCGGTTTCGCTGCGGCGCAGCAGATCACCGGGGGAGAGGCCGCGCTCTATCACCTCGATGCCCGCGACCCGGCCAAGCCCGCAGCCCGCACCCTGACCGAGGAGCTCGCCCGCGTCGTGCGCGCGCGTGCCGCCAATCCGAAATGGATCGACGGCATGATGAACCACGGCTTCCGGGGCGCGGCCGAGATCGCCGCGACGCTCGATCATCTGGGCGCCTTCGCCCATCTGGCCAAGGCCGTGCCGCCCCAGCTTTTCGACCTGTATCACGAGGCCACGCTGGGCCGGGACGATGTGCTGGCCTTCCTCGAGCGGGAAAACCCGCAGGCGCTGGCGGCGATGCAGGCACGCTTTGCCGCCTTGCACGCGGCGGGGCTGTGGTCCACACGAAGGAATTCGATCCTTGCGGGGCTGACGAAATGAGTGTCGCAACACGCTTCAGTATCAAGGGCTGGTGCCCCGGCGCGCTGCGTCCGATGCTGTCGGGCGACGGCTATGTCGTGCGGGTGCGCCCCCGGCTGGCCGAGCTGAGCGCCGCGCAGGCGCTGGGCCTGTGCGCGGCGGCCCGGACGCATGGTGCGGGGCTGATCGACCTGACAAACCGCGCCAATGTCCAGATCCGCGGCGTGACCGAGGACGCTTGGCCCGACCTGATCGACGCGCTGACCGCGCTGGGCCTGATCGACCGCGATATCGACACCGAGACCCGGCGCAACATCGTCACCGCGCCGAACTGGGACGAGGGCGACGATACCCACCGGCTGAGCACCGAGCTGATCGCCCGGCTGGCTGAGCTACCCGAGCTTCCGCCGAAGATGGGCTTTGCCATCGACGCGGGCGCGGGACCGCTCTTGCAGGACGTGCCGTCCGATTTCCGCATCGAGCGCGGCACCGATCGCCGTCTGATTCTGCGGCCCGACGGACGCGAGACAGGCCTGACCCTGATGCCGGGAACCGAGATCGACACGCTGATCCGGCTGTGCCACTGGTTCATCGCCTCGGGCGGCGCGCAGGCCGGCCGCATGGCCCGCCACGAAGCCCCTCTGCCCGACTGGGCGCAAGACCTGCAGCCCCCCGCACCCGCCCGCGCGCCGCTGACCCCGGGCCCGCAGGCGCTGGGCATGGTGCAGGGCTGCGCTTTCGGGCAGGTCCGCGCCGACGACCTTGCCGCCGCGATCACGGCGAGCGGCACCAGCGCCCTGCGCATCACCCCGTGGCGCGCGCTGTTGATGCTGGGCGCAAATCCCGGCCCGCAACCGGGCCTGATTGCCGACCCGCAGGCGCCCGAGCTGACCACCGATGCCTGCCCCGGCGCCCCTTTCTGCCCGCAGGCGAGTGTCGAGACCCGCGCGCTGGCGCGCACCCTCGCCCCCCATGTCCAAGGCCGCCTGCATGTCAGCGGCTGCGCCAAGGGCTGCGCGCGGCCCGCACCCGCCGATGTCGTCATCACCGGCGAAAACGGCGCTTACGGCATGGCGACGCATGCCCGCGCGGGCGATCCAATGACCCAAACCGGGCTGAGCGCCGATGACCTGCTTGCCCATTTCGGAGCCCGATGAATGCCCTGGACTTATGAAACCGACGGCGCGGCGATCTATCGTCAGTCCTTTGCCACGATCCGCGCCGAGGCCGATCTGGGCCGCTTCGACGCCGACGAGGAACAGGTCGTCGTCCGCATGATCCACGCCGCCGGGATGGTCGGGCTGGAGAGCTTCGTGAAGATGACGCCCGGTTTCGTGACCGCCGCGCGCGCGGCGCTGGAAAACGGCGCGCCGATCCTGTGCGACGCGCGCATGGTGTCCGAAGGCGTCACCCGCTTCCGCCTGCCCGCCGAGAACCCGGTGATCTGCACCCTGCACGACCCGGAAGTCCCCGATATGGCCAAGGCCATGTCCAACACCCGGTCGGCCGCCGCGCTGGAACTCTGGCGCCCGCATCTGGACGGCGCGCTGGTCGCCATCGGCAACGCGCCCACCGCGTTGTTCCACTTGCTCAACATGCTCGAAGACCCTGATTGCCCGCGCCCGGCGGCAATCATCGGCTGCCCGGTGGGCTTCGTCGGCGCGATCGAATCGAAAGACGCGCTGTGGCAGGTCCAGCCGGTGCCGTCCTGCATCGTCGAGGGGCGGCTGGGAGGCTCGGCCATCACGGTCGCCGCGATCAACGCCATCGCGAGCCGCAAGGAATGACCCCCATCTTGAAATCGGGCACCGTTCACGGCGTGGGCCTTGGCCCCGGCGCGCAGGACCTGATGAGCGTGCGCGCCGACCGGCTGATCCGGGGCGCGAAGCATGTCGCCTATTTCCGCAAGGCCGGGAAACCCGGACAGGCACGCCGCATCGTCGAGGGGATGCTGAGGGACGACGTGGTGGAATTCCCGATGGATTATCCCGTCACCACCGAGATCCCGCTGGCCGATCCACGCTATGCCGCGTCGCTGGCCGAGTTCTACGCGGACGTTGCCGCGCATCTGCGCGCGCTGGCCGAGGGCGGTGAGGATGTCGTCGTGCTGGCCGAGGGCGATCCGTTCTTCTACGGCTCGTTCATGCATCTCTTCACCCGGCTCGAGCCGCATGTGCCCGTGCGCGTCGTGCCCGGTATCACCGGCATGGCAGCGGCCTGGACTGCGACCGGCGCGCCGATCACATGGGGCGATGATGTGCTGACCGTGGCGCCCGCCACACTGCCCGAGGCCGAGCTGACGGCCCGCATCGCCGATACCGACGCGCTTGTGGTGATGAAGATCGGCCAGAACCTGCCCAAGCTGAAACGCGCCGTCGAGGCGGCGGGCCGGATGGGCGAGGCTTGGCTGGTGGAATACGCGGCGATGGCGGAAGAACGGGTGTTGAAACTGGCCGAAGTCGACAAGGCCCCCTATTTCTCGATCGCCATGATCCACGGACAGGGACGCAGGCCATGACGGGCTGGGTTGTCATCGCCGGACTGGGGCCGGGCCGCGAAACGCTCGTCACGCCCGAGGTGCGCGACGCGCTGGCCGAGGCTACGGATGTGGTGGGCTATATCCCCTATGTCGCCCGCATAACCCCACGCGAGGGGCTGGTGCTGCACGCCTCGGACAACCGGGTAGAGCTCGACCGCTCGCGGCATGCGCTGGAAATGGCGGCCGAGGGGAAACGCGTCGTCGTCGTCTCGTCGGGCGATCCCGGCGTCTTCGCCATGGCCGCCGCCGTGTTCGAGGCGTTGGAGTCGGGCCCCGAGGCGTGGCGCGCGCTGGAAATCCGCGTGCTGCCGGGCATCACCGCGATGCTGGCCGCTGCTGCGGCGGCGGGCGCGCCCCTGGGCCATGATTTCTGCGCGATCAACCTCAGCGATAACCTGAAACCCTGGGCGCTGATCGAGAAACGCCTGCGGCTGGCCGCCGAGGCCGATTTCGCCATGGCCTTTTACAATCCCCGCTCGAAATCCCGGCCCGAGGGCTTTACCCGCACGCTGGAAGTCCTGACCGAGACGTGTGGCGACGCGCGCCCGGTGCTGTTCGCCCGCGCCGTCTCGACCCCCGAACAGGCGCTGCGGATCGTGCCGCTGCCCGACTGCACGCCCGAAATGGCCGATATGCGCACGATGGTGATCGTCGGCAATTCGGCGACGCGGGTGATCGACACGCCGCGCGGGCCGATCCTGTACACGCCGAGATCGGTATGACGCGCGGGGTTTCGCCCTTCTTGCCCGCTGTCGCGGGCGCGGCGGGCGACCCGGCCGCGCTTCGCGCGGCGACTCTTGCGAAGGGCGCCTCGCTTCGCTCGGCATTGGGGGGCGCTGCCCCCCGCCTTCGGCTCCCCCCGGGATATTTTCGGAACAAAGATGCGCTAGGCGCTGAGCCAGGTCAGAACATCCGCGATCTCGTGCACTTCATGGCGCGGCGGAAGGCTGGGGCGGTCGATCATCAGGACCGGCAGGCCCAGCGCGCGCGCGGCGTCGAGTTTGGAAACAGAGCCCGTGCCGCCCGCGTTCTTCGACACCACGAGGTCGATCTTGTGGTCACGCATCAGGGCCGCGTCGGCCTCGGCGCTGAACGGGCCGCGATCGACAACGACCACGTGATGGGGCAGCGGCGGCGTTTCCTTGGGGTCATCGACGAGGCGCAGCAGGTAATGGTGCTGCGGCTGGGGCGCGAATTCGTGGATATGCATCCGGCCGATCGCCAGCATGACATGGCGCGCCGGTCCCGCCAGCGCCGCAACCGCCGCCGGGATATCCGCGACGCGCTGCCAGTCGTCACCGGGGCCGGGCTGCCATGCAGGGCGCGTCAGGGCGATCAGGGGCGTGCCGCTATCGGCGCAGGCATTGACGGCGTTGGTGCTCATCTGCGCGGCGAAGGGATGGGTGGCATCGACCACATGCGTCACCGCGTGCTGGCGGATATAGTCGCGCAGCCCCGCCACGCCGCCGAAACCGCCGATCCGCACCGGGATAGGTTGCGCCTTGGGGCGCTCGACCCGGCCCATATAGCTGAGCGTCGCGGGGATCTGCGCCTCGGCCAGCGCCTGCGCGAGTGCGCTCGCCTCGGTCGTGCCGCCGAGCAGAAGGACATTGGGCATGGCTGACACTCCGTGGCTGACCATTCTGGGTTTGGGCGAAGATGGCCCCAAGGGGCTGACGGATGCAAGCCGTGCGGCGCTGGACGCGGCCGAAGTGGTCATGGGACCGCCGCGCCACCTGTCGCTGCTGCCCGAGACGGGCGCCGAGCAGGTCGAATGGCCCGTGCCCTTCGCCGACGGGGTGCCGTTGCTGCTGGCCCATCGCGGGCGGCAGGTGGTGATGCTGGCCTCGGGTGATCCGTTCTGGTTCGGCGCGGGAACGGTGGTGACGCAGGCGCTGGCGCAGGGGGAATGGACCGCCCTGCCCGGCCTGTCCTGCTTCTCGCTGGCCGCCGCGCGGATGGGCTGGGGGCTGGAACAGGTCGCCTGTCTGGGCCTGCACGCGGCGCCCTTCGCCCGGCTGCGCCCCCTGCTGGCACCGGGGGCGCGGGCCATCGTCACTTTGCGCGACGGGACGGCGGTGGCGGGGCTGGCGGGCTATCTGGACGGGGCGGGATTCGGCGCGTCGGTACTGCATGTGCTCGAAGCGCTGGGGGGTCCGCGCGAGCGGGTGCGCCGCGTGACGGCCCGAGGTTACGCGCTGGACGATGTGCAGCACCCGGTCGCGGTCGCCATCGAGGTGGCGGGCGAGGGCGCGGTGCTGAGTTTGGCCTCGGGCCGGGCGGATGACTGGTTCACGCATGACGGGCAGATCACCAAGCGGCCTGTGCGGGCGCTGGCCTTGTCAGCGCTGGCACCGAAGCCCGGCGAATTGCTGTGGGATATCGGCGCGGGGTCGGGGTCTATCGGGATCGAATGGCTGCTGAGCCACCCGTCGCTGCGCGCCATCGGGTTTGAGGGCAACGCCGAGCGCGCGGCGCGGGCGCGCGAGAATGCAGAGGCGCTGGGGGTCGAGCGGCTGCAGATCGTCGAGGGCCGCGCGCCCGAGGTGCTGGAGGGTCAGCCCCTGCCCGACGCGGTCTTCGTCGGCGGCGGGCTGTCGCAGGCCTTGCTGGAGCGGCTTTACACCCTGCCCTCGGGCACGCGGCTGGTCGCCCACGCGGTGACGCTGGAATCCGAGGCCCTACTGGCGCAGGCGCAGGCGGCGAAGGGCGGCAGCCTGTTGCGTGCCGAACTGGCCGAGGCGCAGCCGCTGGGCCAGAGGCGCGGCTGGAAATCGGCCTATCCGATCGTGCAATGGAGCGTCACGCTATGATCGTCGCGGGTTTCGGCTTCTCTACCCGCGCGACGCTGGCGTCGCTGCAGGGCGCGCTGGCTGCGACCGGGGGCACGCCCGGCGCGCTGGCGACGCTGGCCGACAAGGCCCCGGCGCTGGCGCCGCTGGCACGCAAGATGAACCTGCCGTTGATCGAGGTCTCAGGCCCCCTGCCCGACACGCCCACGCAATCGCCCGCCAGCCTGAGCGCGCGCGGCACTGGTTCCGTGGCCGAGGCCTGCGCGCTTGCCGCGGCGGGGCCGGGCGCGTATCTGATGGCCCCGCGCGCAGTCTCGCCCGACGGGCTTGCCACCTGCGCGCTTGCGAAAGGAAACGGCCAATGAGTGTTCATTTCGTCGGCGCCGGTCCGGGCGCGCCCGACCTGCTCACCCTTCGGGGCCGCGATATCATCGCCGCCTGTCCCGTCTGCCTGTATGCCGGGTCGCTGGTGCCCGAGGCGGTGCTGGAGCATTGCCCCGAAGGCGCGGAGATCGTGAACACGGCGCCGCTGTCGCTGGATCAGATCATGGCGGTGATCGCCGGGGCGCATGAAAAGGGTCAGGACGTGGCGCGGCTGCATTCGGGCGACCTGTCGGTCTATTCGGCGATGGGCGAGCAGCTCAGGCGCCTGCGCGAGATGGGCATTCCCTATACTGTGACACCGGGCGTGCCCGCCTTTGCCGCCGCCGCCGCCGCTTTGGGATCCGAACTGACCCTGCCGAGCCTTGCGCAATCGGTGGTGCTGACCCGCACGCCGGGCCGCGCCAGCGCCATGCCCGAAGGCGAAACGCTGACGAATTTCGCCGCCACCGGGGCGACGTTGTGCATCCACCTGTCGATCCACAATCTTGAACGCACGGTGGCCGATCTGACGCCCGCCTACGGCGCCGATTGCCCGGTTGCCGTGGTCTGGCGCGCGACATGGCCCGAGCAGCGGATTGTGCGCGGCACGCTGGGCACTATCGAGGCACAGGTCGCGGGGTCAATGGAGCGCACGGCGCTGATCCTTGTCGGGCCGGCGCTGGCGGGCGAAGGGTTCGAGGAAAGCTGCCTTTACGCCGTCGATTACGACCGCCGCTTCCGGCCACAAAACGCGGATTCGGTCTATGCGGGGTCGAAAGAATGAAGGGGATCCTCGTCTCTGCCCCGGCCTCGGGCACCGGCAAGACCACGGTCATGCTGGGCCTCCTGCGCGCGCTGAGCGAGGACGGGCTGACCGTGCAGCCGTTCAAATCCGGCCCCGACTACATCGACCCGGCCTTTCACCGCGCGGCCTGCGGGCGGGCGTCGTTCAACCTCGACAGCTGGGCGATGGGGGCGGGACTGCTCGACGCCATCGCCTCGGAGGCCGAGGGCGCGGATATCTGCGTGGCCGAAGGGTCGATGGGGCTTTATGACGGCGTGGCCTATGCAGGCGCGCTGGGGCATGGATCCTCGGCCGAGACGGCGGCGCGGATGGGCTGGCCCGTCGTGTTGGTGGTCGATGTCTCGGGACAGGCGCAATCGGCAGCGGCGACAGCACTGGGCTTTCGGGCGTATCGGCCCGATCTTCCCTTCGCGGGCGTGATCCTGAACCGCGTGGCCTCGCCCCGGCACGAACGGCTGGCGCGGCTGGGCATGGAAGCGGCCGGGATGCCGGTGCTGGGCGTACTGCCCCGGCGCGGAGATCTGAAACTGCCCGAGCGGCATCTGGGGCTGGTGCAGGCGGTCGAACATCCCGATCTGGACCGCGCGATCGCCGATTACGCGGCGTTTCTGCGCGAGAATGTGGACCTTGGCGCGATCCGGGCGGCCGCAGACGGTGCGTCGATGACGCACCCTACAGCCTTGCGCATCCCGCCCCCCGCCCAACGCATCGCGCTGGCGCAGGACGCGGCCTTTTCCTTTGCCTATCCGCATCTGATCGAAGGCTGGCGCCGCGCCGGGGCCGAGATCCTGCCCTTCTCGCCCTTGGCCGACGAGGCCCCGCCCACATCCGATCTGGTCTGGTTGCCTGGCGGCTACCCCGAACTGCATGCTGGGAAACTGGCCGCCGCCACACGCTTCCGCGCGGCCCTGCGCCGTCACGCCGAAACGAAGCCCGTCCATGGCGAATGCGGTGGCTACATGGCTCTGGGCGCGGCGCTGATCGACAAGGAAGGCCAGCGCCACGAGATGGCCGGGCTACTGGGGCTGGTCACCAGCTATGAGAAGCGCAAGATGCATCTGGGCTATCGCCGCGCGGAACTTGTAGCCGACATGCCCGGACAAGCGGCGGGGGCAGTCCTGCGGGGCCACGAATTTCATTATTCGACAATCCTCGAACAACCGGATGCCGTTCTGGCACGGGTTTCTGATGCCGAGGGCGCGGCGGTGGCCGAGACCGGCTCGGTCCGCGGCACGGTCAGCGGGACCTTCTTTCATCTGATCGCGCGGGACGGAGGGGACAGATGAGTATTTCCGGCAAAGTGAAGGGGCAAGAATGAGCGGTTTCGTGTCCTTCGTCGGATCGGGGCCGGGTGACCCCGAATTGCTGACCGTCAAGGCCGTCAACCGGCTGAAAGCAGCCGAGGCTGTGTTGTTCGACGATCTGTCCTCGGGCCCGCTTCTGGATCTTGCGGGGCCCGGCGCCGAGCTGGTCGCCGTGGGCAAGCGCGCCGGCCGCCCCTCGCCCAAGCAGGATCATGTCAGCCGCCTGCTGGTCGATTACGCAGGCGCGGGCGCAAAGGTGGTGCGGCTGAAATCCGGCGATCCGGGGATTTTCGGGCGACTCGAGGAAGAGATCACCGCGCTACGCGAGGCCGGTATCCCCTACGAGATCGTGCCGGGCGTGACCTCGGCCTCGGCGGCAGCGGCAGCGGCGGGCATCCCGCTGACCCGGCGGCTGCAGGCGCGGCGGGTGCAATTCGTCACCGGCCACGATGTCGCGGGCGCGCTGCCCGAGGGGCTGAACATGCCCGCGCTGGCCGACGGGCAAGCCACGACCGTGGTTTTCATGCCCAAACGCACCTTTGCCATTCTGGCTGCGCGGCTTCTGGACGCGGGTCTTCCGCCCGAGACGCCCGCGATGCTGGCCGAGAATGTCAGCCATCCCGACCAGAAGATCACCCGCGCGACGATCGGCACGCTGGCCGAGACGCTGGCCGACGCCGATCCGCGCGCGGCGGGGATCATTCTTTACGGCCCGCTGGCAGAGTAACGGCGCGCTTGCAGCGCCCCTTTGAGCGCCCTTCAGTGCCCATGGAAGCGCTGGCGCGTCTCTCCTTCTGATTGTGGGCCGTCCGATTGCAGCCCGGGTCGCGAATGCCCCCTGCAATGCCGCGATCAGCCTTGACCGGCGGGGGTGCTTCCGGCAAGGGTGATAGGGTCAGGTGCCCCCGATTGGGGCTGAAACGGGAACGGGGTGAAATGCCCCGGCCGCCCCCGCGACTGTCAGCGGTGAGCTGGCTGCCACGATGCCACTGTCCCAAGGGTCCGACGACCGGCGGGGCGGGAAGGCGGCAGTCCGCAGCGACCCGCGAGCCAGGAGACCGGCCCGACGCGAGAGACTGGAAATCGCCGTCGGAGGGACGGCAAGGAGCAATAAAGTATGCATATCGAACCGGGCGTCGTCGACGGCGCAAAGATGATCCTGTCCTACGGCACCGCTGCCGCGGCGGCTGGCGTGTCGCTGAAGCTGATCGCCGATGACCTGAAGTCGCACAACGTGCTGTCCTTCGCCATGCGCTCGGTTCTGGCCGCGATCGGCACCTTCATCTGCTTCGAAGTCCTGCCCCACGCCCCGGTGGGCGTGTCCGAAGTTCACCTGATCCTCGGCACCACGCTGCTGCTCATCCTCGGTGCCGGCCCCGCCGCGCTGGGTCTGGCCGGCGGGCTTCTGGTGCAGGGCCTGTTCTTCGCCCCGACCGATCTGGCGATGTACACGGTCAACGTCACCACCCTGCTGTTCCCGCTGTTCCTGATCCACATGATCGCCCGCAAGGCGATCCCGGCCACCAAAGCCTATGTTGATCTGCGCTATCTCGATGTGCTGAAACTGTCGGTCGCCTATCAGGGCGGCATCGTGGCATGGGTCGCGTTCTGGGCGCTCTATGGTCACGGCGTGTCGGCCATGGGCGGCGTTGTCAGCTTCGGCGCGGCCTATATGACGGTCGTGCTGATCGAGCCGCTGGCCGATCTGGGCGCGCTGGCGCTGGCCAAGGCGCTGCACCGCTACAAGGATTCGGGCCTGTTCGTGAACCGGCTGCACCACGCGAGCTGATAGCTTGCGGATACGATACGCGCGGCAGGCCCTTGGTCTGCCGCGTTTCTTATGGGGGCTGGCATGATTGCGCTCGACCTGATCGGCATCGGCACCGGCAATCCCGAGCATGTCACGCTCGCCGCGATCCGCGCCATGGCGGGGGCCGACCTGATCCTGCTGCCCCGCAAGGGCTCTGACAAAAGCGATCTGGCCGACCTGCGTCGCCAGATTTGCGAGACCCATCTGCCCGACCTGTCGCGGGTGGTCGAATTCGACCTGCCGGTCCGCGATGCCTCGGGCGCCTATCTCGACGGCGTCAATGACTGGCACGATGCCATCGCGCAGACATGGAAAGCGCAGATCGATGCCCGCCTGCCACAGGGCGGGCGCGTCGCGCTGCTGGTCTGGGGCGATCCTTCGCTCTACGATTCCACTCTGCGCATTGCCGCGCGGCTGGGCATCACGCCGCGCGTTGTGCCCGGCGTCACGTCGCTGTCGGTCCTGACTGCCGCCCATGCGATCCCGCTCAACGATCTGGGCGCGCCCGTGATCATCACCACCGGCCGCCGCCTGCGCGACGAGGGCTGGCCTGCCGGCGCGGACGCGGTGGCGGTTATGCTCGATCAGGGCGGGGCCTTTACCCATATCGCGCCCGACGGCGTGACGATCTGGTGGGGCGCTTATCTGGGCATGGCGCAGGAGGCGTTGATCTCGGGGCCGCTCGACGCGGTCGCGCAAGAGATCATCGACACCCGCGCGGCGCTTCGGGCGCGGCACGGCTGGATCATGGATATCTACCTGCTCCGGCGCTGAGCACCTGTTTCCTGACATTCGGACCGCGAGCCCCGGCGATTCGCCGGGACCGAATCACTGCGCCCTTTGGCCAGCGAGCGGTTGATACTGCGCTCGGGTGGAGCTGCTGGGGCGTGTTTCGGGCGGAAGGGCGGGGCGGCGGGGTGTCATGGGATAACGCGGGGGCGTGACAGGGCACGTGGCGACGCGTTAGCGGCGCTCGATTCGGCGGGGCTGGTGGAGATCGGGCAGAGTTTCGATCGCGCGGATCGTCAGGAAAGAACCCTCGTATTCCAATCGCTTGCACCGTTCGCGCAGAGGGGTGGGG
>NZ_JAFKOK010000025.1 GCF_017303295.1 Rhodobacter sp. NTK016B
TCAACGAAGAGCGCCAGCGGGTGCATGACATGTACGTCATGCGGGGTGCTCTCGCGCGCGGTGCGGCTTTCGTCCCGCTCGCGCTGCCGGCGCTGAACCTGCCCGACTGTCTCGGCCTGTTCCCGTCGCTCTTCGCGGGCGCCGGTGGCGTCAACCACCCCGGCCTCTATGAGCACATCCTCTATGGCCGGTGGATCTACGACATGGCGTTCCGGGGGTCGTGATGGAAGGAGCAATCCTCGCACTGATCGAATGGGCCGGGGCGCAGGGGCCAGCGTGGGTGCTCCTGCTTGGGGCGCTTGGCGGCTGGTGGGACTCGAGCCGGAAGGCTCGGGCCCGCGAGGAAGCGCTTCAGGAGCGGCTGCTGACGCTGGCGACGGACGGCACCAAGCAGCTGTTCGAGGCGCTGTCCACAGTTCGCGAAGCCATGATCCACATCAACCGATCCGGGAGGGGCTGATGCGGTTCCTGCCCAAGCTCAAGAAGGCCGAGAAAACCGAGGCTGAGGCGCGCGCGCAACAGGCAGAGGCGCAGCGCGCCCTTGCCGGAAACGCTCTCTCTCAAGCGGTTCGCGAGCTGAAATCAGTCATCGCAGCAAAAGAGGCGCCCGAATGATCTTTGTTCACATCACCTCGGCGCTCGCCATGGGTGGCATGTTCTTCGTCCTCTGGGGGTATCTGCCGCTGGTCTGGCGCCTCCGCGATCCGGTCGGCCGTGTTCTGGCCGTCGCCGTTGCGGTGCTGGCGCTGGCCTGGACGCTGCGGTCGTTCTGGTGGGACTGGGCGCGGATCTTCCTCGGCTCGAACTGGCCGGCCGTGCGGGACACCATGGGCGGCCTCGACATGAACGGCGCCTTCAACCTGCTTGTGATTGTCTCGGCTTACCTGTTCCTGCGCGCCCGCCTGCTGGCGATCCCGGAGCCTGAACGTGCGCATTGGCGCTGGTGGAATGCCTGGGCGCATCCCGCGCAGCGCTGCATCATCCCTTGGAGGCGCAAATGAACCCGGCCATCTTTTTCGACGCAATCCGCGCCCGCCCTTTCGGCGGGCGTCTTTCACAGGCGCAGGTCGACGGGATCAACGGCATCCTTGCCGCCTTCGATCAGGTCGGAGACGCCCGCCGCGCCACGCTGGCCTATGCGCTTGCGACCGCGTTTCATGAGACCGGGCAGCGCATGGTTCCGGTGCGGGAGGGCTTCGCAAGCACCGACGAGGGGTCGAGGCGCGCCGTGAACAAGCTGGCGGAGCGTCGGGGACCGGATAGCGCGGTCGCTCGTTATGCGCGCCCCCAGCCGCCCTATGGGCATGTCTATTACGGGCGCGGCCACGTCCAGCTCACATGGCTGGAAAACTACCGGCGCTCCTCGGCTGATGCCGGTGTCGATCTGGTCGCGAATCCCGACGCCATGCTGAACCCAACGATCTCCGCCCGCGTGCTGATCCGCGGCATCATGGATGGGCGCTGGAACGGGCGTGGCAAGGGGGTCGAGCATTACGAGATGCTGGACGGTGCGCCGGGGCTGGCGCCCGCCGAGGCCGAGGAGGCGCGCCGCACGGTCAACGTGAAGGACAAGGCGGCGCTGATCGCCGGGTATTACCGCGACTTCGATGCGGCCCTGGCTGCGGCAGGGATGCGGGCGCAATGACCTTCCTCGTCGCCCTGCTCGCCCGCTGGGTTGGTGTCACCGCCGCGCGCATCCTTGCCCCAATCGCGGCCTGTCTCGCCGTTGTCGCGCTGATCTGGGGGGCGTGGCGCCTGCACGAGTGGCAAGCCGAGCGGATCATCTCTGCCGCAGTCGAGGCGCGCGAGGCCGAACTGGTGTCGGTGTCAGCGCTGGCGACGGCCGAAGCCGCGCTCGCCAAGGCCCAGCGTGAAGCCGCGGCGGCGCAGGCGGCGGCAGAGGCGCTGGAAGAAAGCCGCGCCGATGCTGAAGCCGAGTTTCAAGCGCTCCTGACCGAGCACAACGCCTATGTGGAGGCCAACGCCAATGCGCCTGCCAATTGCACTGTCAGCCCTGATCTTCTGCGTCTCCTGCGGCGATAGTGTCGCCGAGCGGATCGCGGCGGATGCCCGGGCCCGCGTCAACGCGGAACCCATCGCGCCGGTCAGCCCGCCGCGCGAATGCTCGATCGAGCGAAGGGCTGATGTCGGCGCCGGAGATAGGCTTGATGTCGCCGTGCTGGCGCTGGCCCGGGTGCAGGCCCGGCACAACGCGGACAAGCGCGCGTGCGGGGCGTGGATCTCGGAATACCTCGACGGCCTGAGTGGTCCGCAATGAGGCACCGCACCAAGGCTGGCATCCGTGCCCGGCGGCGGGTGTTCCTGTGGTGGCGGGCGCGCTGAACGGATGGATTCAGTCGGGCTTCACAGCTCGTTCAAGAAGGGTTTCCAAAAGAGTTTCGCCGCACCATAGTGTCAAAATGCGTTGCATTTTGGGAGCGAGTGATGAAGCTTACAATTGAGGACGATGCTGGCGCCGTCTTCTCGATGTGCGACGGTGGTGATGTCCTATTGCCAATGGATCAAAATGAGCGCGCCCTGTGCCGTGAGCAGCTACAGGCCGCGCTCGATCTCATGAATCAGACCATAATCAAATGGTCCACTTTCGCCACGGCAGACGGCGGGGATCAAGATTGGCGACAAACCGCACAACATCCGACCGGTTCCCTCGCAGTCTACGATTGCTCTCGCCCATCAGAACAATGTTCTGACACTGGAGAGCCCGCGCGCAGACGGAGATCATCTCACTTGACTGTTGTTCGGACGTGACGACGTGGTTTTTCACCACGACGACGGCGAAGACGACGCCTTGTTCCCGCACCAGTGCGGCTTCGATCTGAGCCATAGGCTCCTCCTATCTAGAGGTGCCGTTTAGTGGTTGACCAAAGAATCCGTGTATGCGAAAAGATGCGCACGAATTCGTAAAATCTCGCCACCAAACGGCGATTACAGTACGAGCCGGGGTGTTAGCGCACTCCGGCTCAATTGTGTCTTAGACCGAAAATGTGGTGCGGGCAACGATCTGTTTCCCGAAATGATCTAGTACCTTACTAGATGCAGCGCAGCGGTCATCAGGACTACCCAATATATTCGACTTTATTCAATGCTATAGCTGCCCTGATACGCCGGCTGCACCGATGCGGGTGTCCAGCTGCAGATCACCACGGCGGGCCGACCCTTCCGCCCACACTCGCGGCACCGCAGCCGGTGGAAGTCGCGAAACGTCAGTGGGTCCTCGCCCAGATCGGCAGCCCTCAACACCGCGCGGTGGCCGCAGGCGCAATCTACTCGGATGATGGATTCCCCGCGCGGTGACATGCGCGGGGATGTAGGGCCGGGCAGGATCGGCGTCTAGACATGCCAGAAAAACAGTGCGGAACGTGGTACAGTCTGCACGCTAAGCCTTTGTTATCTCTTAGCGCGATTCCGTGGAACAATGGGACAAGCTCGTTCAATGAAAACAGAGGGTTCCGGCGATAATCGCTGGCCCTCCGGGCCTACCATGCCGCTTCCATTGCCATTGATTGCGCTCGTTGCGTCGCGGTTTCCGCGCGAGGCCCCCGTGTTGACGTGATCGCCGCCGCCCGCAACCGCATCTGCACGTCTTAGCCCTGCGGAACGCCCTTAGCCCGCTTCACTTGCTCGGATCGCCGATGGCCCAGGCGACGCCGTCGCCGCGGTCCATGGTGGATAGCTGGGCCATGTCTGCGTCGGTAATCGAGAACGAAAACAGGTCGAGATTCTGGCGCATCCTCTCGGGGTTGAGGCTTTTCGGGATCACCGCGAAACCGCTCTGGATCCCCCAGCGCAGCAGCAATCGTGCTTCACTCACCCCATATCTGAGCGCCATCGCGGTGAAGACGCCGCCATCCGCACGCATGCCGTCGGTTTTGGCGCTGTCTTGTCCGGGCTCGGTGCGCCAGGTCGAAAGCGGGACGAGACTGCTATAGGCGATCGGCGCGATACCGTGCGCGGCCATATAGGTCAGAAGCTCGGGTTTCTGCGACCACGGATGCAACTCGATCTGGTTGGCATCGGGCATCGGCAGACCGGCCAGCCTGATCTCTTCGAGATGTTCGATGTTGAAATTGCTCACGCCCACGGCCCGGGCCTTGCCCGTCTCTTTCAGCTGCAGAAGCGCACGCCATTGGTCGAGGCGCTTGTCACCGCCAAAGGGGGCGTGGATCAGGTAGAGATCGACAAAGGACAGTCCCAGTTTTTCAAGGCTCTCCTCAAAGGCGGAGATCGTTTCGGGCCCGCCCTTCGGCGTGTCGCCCCAAGCCGGGTTTCCGGGCCAGAGCTTCGTCGTGACAAAGAGATCGCCGCGCGACAGCCCCTGCGCCGCCATGGCTTGCCGGATGCCCGCACCGACACCGACTTCGTTGTGATAGCCGGCTGCGGTATCGATATGACGGTAGCCGTTGGCGATTGCCGTCGCGATCACCTCGGGGGCGTCGTCGTCAGACACGAGATACGTGCCAAAACCTACGGCCGGAATCGCCGTGGTTTCATTGAGTGCGATACGGGGCGGCGAGATGTCCATGAGGCGCTTCCTTCAAAGGGCGTGATTGTCGCCACGATATGCGGATAACCCGCGGCATTCCTGCCCGATCCTCCGGCATTCTTGCCCAATTCTCCGAACCATCGCTTTTTCAGGTGATCTTGCGAGGCGACGCGGATACCCATTTGACAAGGGGGTTCGCCATGCCACTCGAAGAGCTTGAGACACTGACCGACCGATACAGGGCCGCCTGTCTGCGGGATCCGGCGACTGCCTTGCCGAATCTTCAGGTCCTCAGGCGCGAGGCCGTGAGCGCGTTGGAGGCCACGGTCTATAACCCTGTCCTTTGCCTGATCCTCAGCGGAAGCAAAGAAACCCATATCGGCACACAATCTGTATCGCTCCGTCGCGGGGACGCTCTTTTGGTGAGCCATGACCTGCCGGTGACGTCGAAGATCACCCAGGCGAGTCCGGGAAACCCCTATCTCGCGCTGATCCTGTCGCTGGATATCGGCACGGTCCGGGCGCTGTATGAACAGGTGGGCGAGTTCGCGGTCGAGATGCCTGACGCGCGCTCGATGACGGCCTCTGTGGCGCAGGCGGAATGGACGGACCCTCTGGCCCGGTATCTGCGGCTGATGGATAACCCGCTCGAGGCGCAGGTGCTCGGCCCTGCAGTTTTGCGCGAGCTGCATTTCAGGCTGCTGATGTCGCCCATGGGCGGTATGTTGCGCAACCTTCTGTCGGTGGACAGCCATGCCAGCCGGATAGCCCGCGCGATCGGCCAGATCCGCCGCAGTTTTCGCCAGCCGCTGGTCGTGGCCGATCTCGCCCGATCGGTGGGGATGAGCCCGTCGTCGTTTCACGAACATTTCCGGGATGTGACCGGGACGACGCCGCTGCAATACCAGAAAGATCTTCGCCTGATAGAAGCCCAGACGCTGCTGCGCAGCGGCGGGCAGTCGGTTTCCGTGACCGGGCACGCTGTGGGCTATGAAAGCCCGACCCATTTCAGCCGGGACTACGCCCGAAAGTTCGGATGTTCTCCGAGACACCATTTGGCACAGGCATCCTGACCCGCCTGATTGCGTAACGAGGAAAGGCCGCACAATGACGGCAGAATTCATGTTCATCACCTTCACGATCTTCCTTGCCGGGATGATCGCCGTCCCGCTGGCGTCGCGGTTCGGTCTCGGGTCGGTTCTTGGCTATTTGCTGGCCGGTATCGCCATCGGCCCGGTGCTGCACTGGGCGGGGGTCGATGTGATCGCCCTGCAGCATTTCACTGAGTTCGGCGTGGTGATGATGCTCTTCCTCATCGGTCTTGAAATGCAGCCCAAGGTCCTGTGGGCGATGCGCTCGCGCATCTTCCTGATGGGCGGGTTTCAAGTCGCGATCACGGCGCTGGCGGTCATGGCCGTTGCGATGCTGTTCGGACAGGTCTGGTCCGTTGCACTGGCGATCGGGCTGATCTTCGCGCTGTCGTCGACCGCGATCGTCACGCAGACGCTCAACGAAAAGGGCCTGATGCGCAGCGATGGCGGGCAGGCCAGTTTCGCGGTGCTGCTGTTTCAGGACATCGCGGTCATCCCGATGCTGGCGCTGATCCCGCTGCTGGCGCTGCCCGAACTGACCGAGATGCTGCACGGGGGCGACGATCACGGGGGCGGACATGGCGCAGAGGCCGCGCTGAACCTGAATCTGGTCGAGGGGCTGCCGGGCTGGCAGACCGCGCTGGTCACGCTGGCGGCCATCGCGCTGGTCATCCTTGCGGGGCGTTACCTGACCGGGCCGATCTTTCGCTACGTCGCCCGGGCGCGGCTGCGCGAATTGTTCGTCAGCACCGCGCTGATGATGGTGATCGCCATCGCGCTGTTGATGACCATGGTGGGCTTGTCGCCCGCGCTTGGCACCTTTCTGGCCGGCGTGGTCATGGCTAACAGCGAATACCGCCACGAACTGGAAAGCGATATCGCGCCCTTCAAGGGCATCTTTCTGGGCGTCTTCTTCATAACCGTCGGGGCCAGCATCAATTTCGGTCTGCTGGGCGAAAATCTTGCGCTGATTGTCGGGCTGACCCTTGGCCTGATCGCGCTGAAATGTGTGGTCATGCTGGGGCTGGGCCGGGTGTTCCGGCTGGCCGGGGGGGACAAGTGGCTGTTTGCCCTCGGACTGGCTCAGGCGGGCGAGTTCGGGTTCGTGCTGGTGTCGTTCACCGTGGCCAATGCGGTCGTGCCGGGGCCGGTCGCGGATCTGCTGTTGCTGGTTGTGGCGCTGTCGATGCTGCTGACACCGGCGCTGTTCATTCTCTATGACCGCGTGATCGCCCCGCGCTATTCGCGCCTGCAGGACCGGGACGCCGATGAGATCGCGTCGGATGCCAAGATCATCATCGCCGGCCACGGGCGTTTCGGCGGGATCGTCAACCGCGCGCTGCAGGCCGCCGATTACCAGACCACGGTGATCGACTACAGCAGCGAACAACTCGCCATGCTCCGCCGCTTTGGCCTGAGCGCCTATTTCGGCGACGCGACGCGCCCCGACTTGCTGGAGGCCGCCGGGATCGACGAGGCCAAGGTCTTCGTCATCGCCATAGACAACAAGGAAGCCGCGACCGAGCTTGCGCATTACATGCACAATCATCACCCGGACGTGCATGTCGTCGCCCGCGCCATCGACCGCTGGCATGTCTATGACCTGTGGAAAGCGGGATGTCGCGATATCATCCGCGAAACCTATGACAGTTCGATCCGCGCCGCGCGCTCGGCTTTCGAGGCCCTCGGCCATCCGCGTTCAGAGGCGGAAAAACTGCTCGGGGTCTTCGAAGAGTTCGACCGTCGCACCATGATAGAAACCGCAGAGGCCTTCATGGAAAGCGATGACCCGCACAGCGAGAACAGCGTCTATTCCGCCCTGATCCGCGAAAACATGGGCACATGGGAGGCCGAGCTGAAGGCATCCATGGAAAAGACCCGGTCCGAATTGTGACGGTCCGCGACGGCTGCGTCCCTGTGACCGGTGGCCCTGTCGCGATCGGTTCCGGGGACGCCCCCCGATAAACGCGTCGGAATGATCGCTGTCGCCAAGGCGTCGCAAAGGGGCTGCCGGTCCTCGCGTTCCGTCCCCGCGGATCAGCCTGCGCATCAGAATGATTGGAACCGCACGGCGCGGGACACCGTTTGCTTGTCAGGAGGATCCTGTGATGAGCTTTCGTCGTGACCAGATAACCCGCCGCATCTTCAACTGGGCGCAGACCGCGCTGCCCAGCTTGTCCAAGACAGAATCCGAGGCCATCGCTGCGGGCGATGTGCATTTCGAGGCCGAACTTTTCGCGGGCAACCCCGACTGGTCGATGCTGCGCGACATCCCCGCGCCGACGCTGACCCCCGACGAGCGGGCTTTCATCGACGGCCCCTGCCGCGATTTCTGCGACATGCTGGACGGATGGAAGATCGACCGCCACGCCGCCGACCTTCCGCCCGAGGCGTGGGATTTCCTTCGCAAGAAGGGCTTTTTCGGGATGATCATCCCCAAAGAGCATGGCGGCCTGGGCTTTTCGGCCTTCGCGCATTCCGAGGTCGTTCGCTATATTTCCAGCCATTCGGTCGTCGGCGCGGTGACCGTGATGGTGCCGAACTCACTGGGCCCGGGTGAGCTGATCCTCCAATTCGGCACCGACGCGCAGAAAAGCCACTGGCTGCCGCGCCTTGCCCGGGGCGAGGAACTGCCGGCCTTCGGGCTGACCAGCGAACAGGCGGGCTCGGACGCGTCGGCGATGGTCGATGACGGGGTGATCTGCAAAGGTGAATGGCAGGGCGAAGAGGTTCTGGGCATCCGCCTGAATTGGGCCAAGCGCTATATCACGCTGGCGCCTGTCTCGACCGTTCTGGGTCTGGCCTTCAAGCTGCGCGACCCCGAGGGCCTGTTGGGCGACGATCCCGAACCGGGGATCACCTGCGCACTGGTGCCCACGGACCTGCCGGGCGTTGTGACGGGGCGTCGGCACCTGCCCTCGGGCACGATGTTCATGAACGGCCCGACCGAGGGGCATGACGTGTTCATCCCGCTGGACAACATCATCGGTGGGCCGGATTTCGCGGGCAAGGGCTGGATGATGCTGATGAGCGCGCTGGCCGCCGGTCGCGGCATCTCGCTGCCCTCGCTCTCGGCGGCGGCGACGGCGCTTTCGGCGCATTCCACCGGTGCCTATGCGCGCATCCGCACCCAGTTCAACCTGCCCGTGGGCCTGTTCGGCGGCGTGCAGGAGCCTTTGGCGCGGATCGCGGCCAATGCCTATGCCATCGATTCCGGGCGTCGCCTGACCACCGCCATTCTGGATCAGGGCAAGAAGCTGGCCGTGATCTCGGCGATCATGAAGTACCACGCGACCGAACGGATGCGCGCCAGCGTCAACGACGCGATGGACGTGCATTCGGGCAAGGCGGTGATCGACGGGCCGCTGAATTACCTGCAGCCCGCCTATCGCGCGATCCCCATCGGTATCACCGTCGAGGGCGCAAACATCGTTACCCGCAATCTGATCATCTTCGGTCAGGGCGCAATCCGTGCGCATCCCTATCTGCTGGATGAAATGACGGCCCTCCAGAACGACGACCGCGACAAGGCGCTCGACGATTTCGACCGCCTATTCTGGGCTCATGCGGGGTATTCGACCAAGAACGCGTTCCGCGCCTTCGGCTCGTCGCTGACCGGCAAGGGCCGCGCACCCGAGAATGCGGGAAAGGTGCGGGATCTTTACGCGCGGCTGGCCCGGTGGTCGTCGGCCTTCGCGATGACGGCGGATATTGCCTTCCTGTCGCTGGGCGGTGCCCTGAAGCGCAAGGAGATGATCTCGGCCCGGCTGGGCGATGCGCTGTCCGAGATGTTCCTCGTCGCGGCGGTGCTCAAGCGGTGGGAGGATGACGGTCGCCACGAAGCCGACCTGCCGCTGGTGCGCTACGCTGCCGAAACCTCGTTCCAGTCGATCGGGCGGGCGCTTGAAGGCACGATCAACAATTTCCCCGCGACCTGGGCCCGCTGGCTGCTGCGGCTGATGACCCGGCCCGGCGCGCATACAAGCGGCCCTTCGGACACGCTGACCGAAGAGGTGGCGATGCTGGCCTATAACCCGTCCGAGACGCGCAACCGGCTGGTCAGCGGGCTGCACCCGCCCGCGCCCGAAAGCGGGTTGGGACTTCTGGAAACCGCCTATCGGCTGGTTCTGGACACCGAGCCGCTGCGCAAACGCCTGCGGGATCTGAAGAAAAGCCCCGAGGACGCGGCGGCAGCCGGCGTCCTTTCCGAGGCCGAGATGGCCCGTCTGAAAGAGGCCGAAGTCGCCGTGCAACGCGTCGTGGCGGTGGACGATTTCACGCCCGAGGCGTTGTCGGATCTCTACCCGGGCAGCACGACCAATCCCCGCCCCGATCACCGTGAGGCCGCAGAATGAGCCGCCCTGTCTATATCGTTGATGGCGCCCGCACGCCGTTCCTGAAGGCGCGCGGCAAGCCCGGCCCGTTCACCCCGGTGGATCTGGCTGTGCAATGCGGTCGCCCCCTGCTGATGCGCCAGCCTTTCGCGCCCGAGGCCATTGATCTGGTCGTGCTGGGGTGCGTCAACGTCATTCAGGACGAGATGAACCCCGCACGCGTCGCCGCCCTGCGGCTGGGGCTGGGCGACGAAACCGTCGCCTTCACGGTGCAGATCAATTGCGGCTCGGGCATGCAGAGCATCGACACAGCCTATCGCTACATCCGCGATGGAAGTCACCAGATGATCCTTGCCGGCGGGGCCGAAGCGCTGAGTCACGCGCCGCTGGTCTATCGCCACGAGGCGACGGAATGGTTCGGCGACATGGCCCGCGCCAAGTCGCCAGTCGCCAAGCTGCAGGCCCTGAGCGATCTGCGGCCCAATTTCTTCTCGCCCGTGATCGGGCTTGAACGCGGGCTGACCGATCCGATCACCAAGCTGAACATGGGCCAGACCGCCGAAGTGCTGGCGCATCGCTTCAATATCGACCGCGCCACCGCCGATGCCTATGCCGTGGAAAGCCACAAGCGGCTTGCCGCCGCGCAGGAAAGCGGCGCCTTGAAGGGCGAGGTGATGCCGGCATTCGACCGTGCGGGTCAGGCTTACGAACACGATGACGGCGTGCGCCCCGACAGCTCGCTTGAGAAACTGGGCAAGCTCAAACCCGTCTTCGAGCCGCCCTATGGCAAGGTGACGGCGGGGAATTCCAGCCAGATCACCGACGGCGCCTCGTGGGTGCTGCTGGCCTCCGAGACCGCGGTCGAGGCGCATGGCCTGACGCCCATCGCCCGGATCGTCGACAGCGAATGGGCCGCGCTCGATCCGTCGATCATGGGGCTGGGACCGGTTCTGTCCTCGACCCCGCTGGCGCAGCGCCACGATCTTGCGCTGGACGATATCGATCTGTGGGAACTCAACGAAGCCTTCGCGGCGCAGGTGCTGTCGTGCCTCGCCGCGTGGCAGGACGACGATTTCTGCCGCGAGGTTCTGGGCTATGACGCGGCCTTCGGGCGCATCGACCGCGACCGGCTGAATGTCGATGGCGGCGCGATCAGCCTGGGCCACCCGGTCGGCACCAGCGGCAACCGGATCGTGCTGCATCTGGCCAATGCGCTGAAGGCCCGCAACGGGCGTCGCGGCATCGCTACCGAATGCATCGGTGGCGGTCTTGGCGGCGCGATGCTTCTGGAGGCGGCATGAGCGATTTCCTTGACACCCTGACCCCCGATGCCGGGCCTGACGGGGCCTCGGACGTACCCCGCGCCGACAACGCGACCGTGTGGCGGCGCAGCGACGCACAAGGCCTGGTGACGCTGTGGCTCGATTGCCCCGATACCGGCACCAACGTCATTTCCGAAACCGTCCTGCGCGAACTCGACGGTATTCTGGACGCCTTGGGCGGCGCGAAAGCGCTGGTGATCCGTTCGGCCAAACGCTCAGGCTTTGCCGCAGGCGCGGATATCGACGGTTTCGCCGGGCTCGACCGCGACTCGGCGCTGGGGCTGATCCGGCAGGGCCATGCCGTGCTCGACCGGCTGGCGGCGCTCGATATCCCGACCATCGCGGTGATCCACGGCAACACGCTGGGTGGCGGACTGGAACTGGCGCTGGCCTGTGACCGGCGGATCGGCATCGACGGCGTCAAGGCGGGATTCCCCGAGATCCAGCTGGGTCTGCATCCGGGGCTGGGCGGAACCTTTCGCCTGACCCGGCTGATCGACCCGGTCGAGGCGATGCAGGCCATGCTGACCGGCAAATCGATCCATGACCGCAAGGCCAAGCGGCTGGGTCTGGTCGATGCGCTGGTGCCCGAACGCCATGTGGACGCCGCTATCGAGGCCGCGATCAAGGGCAGTCTTCCCGAACGCGATACCGACTTCAAGGCCGGGGCGATGCGCCTGTCGCCCGCGCGCAGCCTTGCCGCGACCAGAATGCGGCAAGAGGCCGCGAAATCTGTGCCCCGCCGCCACTATCCCGCGCCCTATGCGCTGATCGACCTGTGGCACGACCATGGCGGCGACGCGGACGCGATGCAGAAGGCCGAGATCGACTCGTTCGCGACGCTGCTGGAAAGCGCCACCGCGCAGGCGCTGATCCGCGTCTTCTTCCTGCGCCGGGCGTTGAAATCGGGGGCCAAAGGCGCTTCGGACATCGCGCATGTCCACGTGATCGGCGCGGGCGCCATGGGGGCGGAAATCGCCGCCTGGGCCGCGCTTCGGGGCAAACGTGTGACGCTGGAAGACGTGAAGCTCGACCCCTTGGGCAAGGCCGTGCAGCGTGCCAGCAAGATCTACGAACGGCGGCATCTGTCGGGTATCGACGCGCGCGATGCGCTCGACCGGATGATGCCCGATCCCGACGGGCTGGGCCGCGCCCGCGCCGATCTGGTGATTGAGGCCGCGCCCGAACGCCCCGAGCTGAAGGAAAAGATCTATTCCAGCCTTGTCGACGCGATGAAGCCGGGCGCGATCCTTGCCACGAACACCTCGAGTCTGAGGCTGGAGACATTGTTCGACGCGGCCCCCGATCCCGCGCTGTTCGCCGGGCTGCATTTCTTCAACCCCGTCTCGCGGATGCCGCTGGTCGAGCTGGTCTCGCATGACGGTGTCGCCGCCGAAACGCTCGACCGGCTTGCAGCCTTAGTGGGCGAGCTGGATCGCCTGCCGGTGCGGGTGCGCGATTATCCCGGTTTTCTGGTGAACCGCGTGCTGGCGCCCTACATGCTGGAAGCAATGCAGATGCTGGATGAAGGCATGGAAAAAGAGCGGATCGACCGCACGGCGCTGGCTTTCGGGATGCCGATGGGGCCGGTCGCGCTGGCCGATCAGGTGGGGCTCGATATCTGTCTGGAGGTCGCGAGATCGCTGGGCAAGGGGCTGGACCGGCCGGTGGCCGAGGTGCCCGACTGGCTGGTGCAGAAGGTCGATAACGGCGAGACCGGGCGCAAATCGGGCAAGGGGCTTTACGATTACGACAAGGAATCGCCGCCCGAAACCGCCTCGGACGACGATGAAGAGGCCCGCATCGTCGACCGGCTGATCCTGCCGATGTGCAACGCCGCCGTCGAATGCCTGCGCGAAGGCGTGGTCAGCGATGCCGACCAGCTCGATGCGGCGATGATCTTCGGCACCGGCTGGGCGCCCTTCCGGGGCGGTCCGATGCAATACGCACGGCTGCGCGGCGATGTGCCCGACGCCCTGCGCGCGCTCGAAGGCCAGCACGGGCCGCGCTTTGCCCCCGATCCGGGCTGGGACGGCTTTGCCTGAGGTTCCGCCAAGCGATGCGCCCATCGGTGACGGCGCCCTGAGCATGGGTCCGGTTCAGGCCGATTCCGAGGCCATCGCCGAGGCTCTGATCTCGCGCTGCGGCCCCGAGATCCGGCTGGCGCTGCCCTTGGGGCTGGGCAAGCCGGTCACGCTGGTCGATGCTCTGACCCGCGCCGTTGCCCGCCGCCCCGACATCCGCCTGTCCATCGTCACCGCCCTGACGCTTGAGCCGCCGAACGCCGATGAAGGCATGGCGAAGCGCTTCCTAGGGCCCGCGCGGACGCGGCTGTTCGGCGATTACCCTGTGCCCTACTATGCCCAGCTTCTGCGCGAGGGCCGATTGCCCGACAATATCGAGGTGGCCGAGTTCTTCATGCTGGCCGGGCGCTGGCTGGGCGTGGAACAGGCCCAGCGCCATTACATCGCATCGAACTACACCCATGCGCTGGACGTGGTGCGCCGCTGGCAGCCCAATCTGGTGCTTCAGCTTCTGGCCGAAGAGCCCGAGGGCGCGCTGAACCTGGCATGCAACACCGACATCACCGCCGATTTGCTGCGCGACCGGCAGGCGGGGCGGCTCGATTTCATTTTGGCGGGCGAGACCAACGCAAAGCTTCCGGCGATGCCGGGACCGGCCGCGACGATCTCGCATACCGAGCTGGACTACCTGCTGCGCGACGCGCCAGATTTCGACCTGTTCTCGGTCGTGAAGCGCCCGGTCGGGCTGGCCGAGCATGCCATCGGCTTGCAGGTGGCGGGCATGATCCGTGATGGCGGCACGCTGCAGATCGGCATCGGCGCCATCGGTGACGCGGTCGCCCACGCAATGATCGCCCGACACGAAGGCCGGATCGACGCGATGACTTCGGGCCGGCCCTTTGCCGCGCGTATCCCTTCGGATCTGAGCGAGCGCGGGTCTTTCCGGACCGGGCTTTATTGCGTGACCGAGATGCTGGTCGACGGGTTGTTGCACCTGTTCGAGGCGGGCGTGATCCGGCGCGAGGTGGACGGCGCGGCGATCCATGCGGGTTTCTTCGTCGATTGCCGCGATTTCTATAAGCGTCTGGCGGCGATGCCGCCCGAGACCCGCACGCGCCTGCAGATGGTGCCCGTCTCGTTCACCAACCAGCTTTACGGCGAAGAGGGTGCAAAACGCGCAGCCCGGCAGGATGCTCGCTTCGTCAATTCGGCGATGAAGGCGACGCTGCTGGGCGGGATCGTCAGCGACGCCACCTCGGACGGGCGC
Source organism: Rhodobacter sp. NTK016B (assembly GCF_017303295.1). Classification (GTDB taxonomy): domain Bacteria; phylum Pseudomonadota; class Alphaproteobacteria; order Rhodobacterales; family Rhodobacteraceae; genus Pararhodobacter. Next base: position 14,543 of record NZ_JAFKOK010000025.1, read on the forward strand.
GAGGTCAGCGGCGTCGGCGGGCAGTTCAACTTCATCGAACAAGCCTTCGCGCTTGATGGCGCACGGGCGATCATCACCCTGCCCTCGACCCGCGAAAGCGGGGGGGAGGTGCGCTCGAACATCGTCTGGGACCATCCGCATGAAAGCGTGCCGCGTGCGTATCGCGATGTGGTGGTGACGGAATACGGCGTGGCCGATCTGCGCGGCAGGCGCGACGAAGAGGTCGTCCGGGCGATGCTGCGCGTGGCCGACAGCCGCTTTCAGCCCGATCTGGTGGCGCAGGCGAAAAAAGCCGGGAAACTGCCGGACGACTTCACCCTGCCCGAAGACTGGACGCGCAACACGCCCGAGGCGCTGGCCGCATGGCTGGGCCCCAAAGCGCTGCCGGATTTCCCGTTCGGCACCGATTTCACGCCGGTGGAGCAGCGTCTTCTGCCCGCGCTGGACCGGCTGTCGCAGGCGCAGGCCTCGCGCCGGGTCTTGGCCGGGCTGGTCTGGGACGGCCTGCGCGCGGACCACAAGCCCCACGCCGAGGCGCTGGAACGGATGGGCCTCGACCGCCCGGCAGGGACTCAAGAGCGGCTTGAACGCTGGGCGCTTCTCGGGGCGCTGAAGCGCGCTGCCGGGGGCTGAGGCCGCCTCTCAGCGAAGCGCCAGCAGCCGCGCGGGGTTTGCGATCAGGATGTGGTCCACCTGATCCTGATCGAACCCGCGCCGCAGCATCAGCGGCACGACATTGGCGAAGATATGCTGGAACCCATGCCCCCCGAAGCGTTCCAGCCGCCCCTTGGTGCAGACATCGTGGCTGATGAGGATCTGGTCGATATGCCCGCGCTCGACCAGCTTGCGCAGCCACTGGATGCGGGTCGCGTCATTGGGCAGGTCGATATCGGGATTGGGCCAGTAATAGCTCGTCTCCCAGCCGAACAGGTCGTATTCGATCACCGCGCCGGTATCGGCCAGCTTGAAAAGCGTGTCCTCGTCAAAGATCGTCCGGTCGATATGGCTCAGGATCAGCCGATCCATCGGCCCGCCGCGCGCGGCGACGAAATCCGCCACTTCCTGCGGCTGATCGGCCTCGCGCCCCGGATGGACGTTCAGCGCGGCCCCGGTTGCGGCCTGCGCGGCAATCGCGGCCTCCATCACCTTCTTTTCGCGCTCGGTCCAAGGCGACTGACAGCCGATCTCGCCGATGATCCCGGCCTTCACGTCCGTGCCCCACGCGCCGACCAGAACCTGATCGGTGATCTGGGCCACCAGCTGATCCACACTCATCTCGGCGGTTTCGGCCAGCTGGTATTCCTCGACATAATGCCCCGCGCCCATGACGATGGGCACACCGGTTTCCTCGGCCATCCGGCGCAGCAGCAGCGGACGCGGCCCCAGCCCGCCGACGGTCAGATCGACAACCGCCCCGCCGCCCGCGCGGGCCATTTCCTGCACCTCGTCGCGGACCACGGCGAAATCGTCGATGCGGTAATTATCGGTGAAATGCCCCTGCCCGTATCGCGCGCGAAAGCAGTTGCACAGATCCAGCGGATCGTCGGTAACGCCCTCGGGCAGGGTGTCGCCGCGAAAGGCGGGCGGGTTGAGGTCGATGAACAGATGTTCGTGCATCAGCGTGGCGCCCAGCGCGCCCGGATCGATCAGCCCGGTGACCGTCTGAACCTTGCCGTGTCTGTCGCTCATTGCTCGTTTCCTTCTGCCAAAGCCGCGAGCCGGGCGCGGGCCTTCTCGGTATCGAATGTCGCACGCTCGCCGATCAGCACCAGCCGACAGCCCGAGGCCCGCGCAGAGGCGGTCTCGAACGTGGCGCGCCGTCCGACCATCTGGAACAAAAGCGGTGCTCCGGGCCGTTCGATCAGCGACACGAACCCTTTTGCGCGGTAGAGGCTGGGCGCCAGTTCCTCCATCAGCCGCTGGAACCCGTTGAAGGGCAGCGGCGCGTCGCTTTCCCAGTCCAGCGACGCAAAGCGAGACGCGTCCAGCACGGCGCCCCCCGGGGCCAGCGGCGCCGTTCCCCCCGCCCCAGTGAACAGCACATCCATCGGCAGCGGTTCGCGCGCGTCAAAGGTGCGCACGCGGAATTCCGACCCCACCCGCAGCAAGGTCGAAAGATCGGCAGCCTCCGACTTGGTCAGAAACGCGAAATCCGAGCCCTGCACCTGCGCGCGCCAGATCGGATCGTCGATGCGTTCGGGCGTCTGCGTGATGTCATCCACGTCGATGATGCAGATCGTGCAATCCAGCCGCAGATCCGCCCAAAGGACCGGGTCCGCCAGCGTCTGCACGATCCCGCGCGGGTCGGACACGCCCGAGGCCTCGATCACGATGGCTTCGGGTTCATGCGCCAGAACCTGTTTGAGCGCGCGCAGCAGATCGCCCTGAAGGCTGCAGCAGATGCAGCCATTGTCCAGACCGATCACCGAGTCCACCTTGCCCTCGATCATCTCGACATCGATGTTGATCGCGCCGAAATCGTTGACGATGGCCGCGATCCGCCGCTGACCGCTGTCGAGAAGACGGTTGATGAACGTGGTCTTCCCCGCGCCCAGAAAGCCGGTGACGACGATGACCGGAACGGGCGCCGTCATGCCAACAGGCCCTTGCCCCGGATCGCCCGGCCCGGCGCGGCGCTCTCATCCAATGCGCCGTCGCGGATGACCGGCACGCCGTTGACCAGAACGTGCCGCATCCCCTGCGCGGGGCGGTTCATGTCGCGGAACGTGGCGCAGTCGCGCAGGCTGGCCAGATCGAAGACGACCAGATCCGCGTCGCAGCCCTCTTGCAACCGGCCCTTGCGGGCCATGTCGGGGGCCGAAGCCTCGATCACCTGCGTCGGGATGATCGTGCATTTCGCCAGCCCCGCCATCAGGTCGATCTTGCCGCGCTCGCGCACGTAATCGCCGATGAACCGGGTGAACGTCCCTGACGAGCGCGGATGGGAAACCGCGCTTTCCGGCAGCGGCCATGCCTCGCCCTCGTAAAGGCTGCCATCGGGCATCACCCAGGGCAAAGCGTCCGAGGCGATGGCGCCGCCAGGGTAAAGCACCGAAACATCGAGCAACCTCTGGTGGCCCGCATCGTTCTCGGTGTCGAGGAAATGCCACAAGATGATATCGCCCGAGTCGCGCTCGGCGGCTTCGCGCACCGAACCCGCATCGGCGAAACGCTCGCCCGTGCGCAACAGCTCGACCCGGTCATAGGTCGAGCCGGTGCGCCCGGTGAAATCGGGCTGTTGCAGGAACCCGGCGCTGACGACCGTGGACCCGGTGCCATAGGGATAGGCCTCGACCGTGATCGGCAGGCCCTGATCCTGCGCGCGTTTCAGGACCTGAGCCGAGCGTTCCACGTCCAGAAGCGATGTCGAATTCAGGTGGCACACATGCATATGCGCGCCCGTGGCGCCGGCCAGCCCGATGATCTGCACATAGCTTTCAACCGAGCTTTCCGGGTCGATATTCGACGCGTTGGCGATATGGGTGAAGGTCACGCTGCCCGCCTCGGCGGCAAGGTCGCAGACCAGCGTCAGTTCCTTGATCCCCGCGCCGGGGGCATAGCCGTTGGGAATGCCGATGCCGATGGCGCCCTGTTCCAGCCCCTTGCGCAACTGGCCGACGATGCGCAACGCCTCGTCGTCGCTGGCGGCATCAACCGACCAGCGCCGATCCTCTGCCCCCTGCCCCATGCCGATCATGGACGACACGCTGGCATCTGGCGTCAGACCGATCTTCACCTGTTGCCGGGCAAACAGCCACGCCGCCGAGGTGCCGTAATTGCACACCCGCCGACGCCCCGCCTGCGCGGCGTACCAGCTGTCGACCGGCAGCGCGCCGACTTCGAGTTCCAGCGCGGTGGTCACGCCGTCGAAGGCCTGCATCCGGTCGGCGGCAAGCGACTGGCCATGCGCGTGGATGTCGACGAAACCCGGCGCAACGATCAGCCCCTCGGCCTGTAGCTCGACAGCGCCCGGGGCGAGGTCATCGCCGATGGCCGCGATCTTGCCTTCCGTCAGACCGACATCCGTCACCCGGTCGAAACCGGTTTCGGGGTCCATCACGCGCCCGCCGCGCAGAACACAGTCGAAGCCGAGCGTCGTCACAGGCCGATCCCCTGTTCCAGCGCCCCAAGGAAGCCCGACAGCTCGTCCTCGCCGACCGCGAAGGACAGCGCCATGAGGCCGCGCGCGGCGAAGTAATAGCCGCGCTCCTGCAGCGTCAGGTGCAAGAGTGCCAGCAGTTTGCGATCCACCTCGGCCGAGACGCCGCTGTCGGGATGGATATTCATGATCGCGCCCATACCGCTGACGCGGAAGGGAAGCCCCCGCGCGGCGAACAGATCCGTCAGGCGGCCGCGCAGCGCCTCGCCCCGCGCGAAAAGCGCGTCGAGCGCCTCGGCCGTCAGGTAGCTGTCGATCGCCGTCACCCCGGCAGCCATTGTCAGGCTGTTGTTGTTGAACGTGCCGGCATGGGGCAGTGCGCCTGCGCGCGACGGGTCGAAGTGATCCATGATATCGGCGCGGCCCCCGAAGGCGCCAAAGGCCAGCCCGCCGCCGAAGAACTTGCCCACCGTGGTCATGTCCGGCGTGATGCCCAGCCGGGCCTGCGCGCCGCCGACGCTCATCCGCGCGGTCTGCACCTCGTCGAAGATCAGGAAGGCGCCGTGGTCGCTGGCAAGCTGGCGCAGGGCTTTCAGAAAGTCCGGCGCGCCGGGGATGCAGCCGCCCGCGCCCAGCATCGGCTCGACCAGCACGCAGGCGATCTGCTCACCGTGCGCCGCGAATTCGGCCTCGGCGGCGGCTATGTCGTTATAGGGCAGACAGGCATACTCGAAGGGCACGTTGACCGGCGATCCGCCCCCGCCGAAGGTCATGAAGCCACCGTGATAACCGCCGTTGAAGACAACGACCCGCTCGCGCCCGGTGACGAGCCGCGCCGCCGTCACCGCCATCAGGTTCGCCTCGGTCCCCGAATTGGCAAAGCGCACCCGGTCCATCGACGGGAAGCGGGCGCAGAGACGTTCGGCCAGCTCGACCTCGTAGGGCGTATGCGACGACAGGTTGATCCCCCGGGCATGCGCATCGGCCAGCGCCTTGGCCAGCAACGGCGACGAATGGCCGAAGATGCCCGCCGTGAATTCCCCCAGCAGATCGACATAGACATGGCCGTCCACGTCGCGGATGCGGCAGCCCTCGCCGCCTTCGATGCAGAGCGGGAAGGGTTCGGACCACAGCGATGTCCGGGTGTTGCCGCCCGGCAGGACGCGGCGCGCGCGCTCCAGCGCGGCAGCGCTGCCCGGATTGCGCGCGACATAGGCGTCGCGTGCGGCGGTGTAGGCGGCATCCAGACGGGCGGTATCGACCGGAATTTTCTGCATCGGGGTAGCAAGCGGCTGTGTCATCTGACGGTCCTTTACGTGCGGCTCAATTGCGCGGCGGGGGCCAGCGCGTCGTGAAGCGGAGTGGTTGCGCCCGCCATGGCCTCGGCCAGCAGGGCGGCGGTGGTCGGGCCAAGGGTCAGCCCCTGATGGCCATGTCCGAAATTGACCCACAATCCGGTTTGCCCCGGCACGGCGCCGACCATCGGCAGCATTCCGGGCAGGCAGGGTCTTGTGCCGAACCATTGCGGCGCCTCGACGCGCGGGCCGAGTTCGATCAGGTCCTGCACCTGCCGCTCGGCGCGTCTGAGCTGTCTTGGATCGGCGGGGGCATCCTGCGGCACCAGCGCAGCGCCGGTCGCCATGCGCAGCCCGTCGCGCATGGGCGAGAAGACGACACCGTTATCGGCGTCGAGAAACGGGCGGCGCGGGCGGCGGGGCGCGTTGTAATGCGCATGATAGCCGCGCTTGAGCACCATCGGCACGCGCAGCCCGAAACGCCGCAACGCCACCCCGGTCCAGGGCCCGAGGCACAGAACGGCCTGCTCTGCCGTGACCGGTCCGTCCGGCCCGTCGATGCGCCAGCCGTTCGGCGTGGCCGACAGGGTGTTCGCATCCGCCTGCACGATGCGCCCGCCGTTCCGCTCGAACAGATCGGCATAGGCGGCGGTCAGCGCGCCGGGATCCGAGACGCTCCAGCTTTCCGAATAATGAACCACACCCGCCGGCGCGACCTTCAGCGCGGGCTCTTCGCGCAGCCATTCGTCGCCGCTGAGCACGCGCGAGACGATGCCATAGGACGTCGACAGACGCGAAGCATTGGCGGCCTCGGCTTCGAATTCGGCCGGCTTGCGGAAGACCAGCGCCAGACCGTCGCGGGTGATCAGGTTCTCGGTCCCCGACGCCGCGATCAGCGGCGCGTGATCGCGGGTCGAGCGCTTGGTCAGCTGCGAATAGACCGCACCGATCGCGGCGCGGCGCGACGGCGCCGAGGCCCGCCAGTAGCGCCAGAGCGCCGGCGCCATCGAGGCAATCCCCGAGGGCGACCAGACAAGATCGTTCGTGCGCCCGAGCGCGTAGCGCAACAGCTCGCCGGGCGCGCGCGGCATCGCGTAGGGTTCGGCGACTTCGACCTGAATGACCCCCGCATTGCCGAAGCTCGTCTCGCGCCCCGGCGTGGTGCGATCGGCCAGCGTGACCGCGTGGCCCTGTTCCTGCAATGCCAGCGCGGTGGAGACCCCCACCATCCCGGCCCCGAGAACCAGTATTTCGGACATGTCGTGCTCTTTCAGGTTGCGCGCCGCTCCCCCCGGCGCGGCGGATCAGGCTTTGGCGATGACGGTGATCTCGACCTTGGCGTCGATCATCAGGTCGGCCCGAACGGTCGTACGGACCGGCAGCGGGTCGGCGAAGAACTGGCCATAGACCTTGTTGAACGCGGCGAAATCGGCGGTGTCGGTCAGGTAGCAGGTGCACGACACCACGTTGGCCAGCCCCAGACCCTCGGTTTCCAGCGTCGCCTGAATGCGGTTCATACAGTTGCGCGTCTGCGCCTCGATCCCGGCGGGGATGGTGCCGTCGGCATCGAACCCAAGCTCGCCCGACAGATAGACCGTGCTGTCGATGCGGCGGGTCTTGGAGAACGGCAGTTTGGGAAGAGAGCTCATGGTCGTATCCTTCTTGTCAGGGTTTTGCGGGTTGGTTCGGCGCGCGCGCCGAAAGGCCTTCGATCAGCAGGTCGAGCAGAAAGTCGAACCCGCTGGCGTAAGAGACGTGTTTGCCGTTTTCCCAGCGCAGGACGAAAATCCGGTTCGAGACTTCGGGCAACACCGAATGGGTATAGGGAAACAGATCGGGGTCGATGGCGGCGACGCGCTCGGCGAACAGGGCTTCCCATTCATTTGCCTTTTCATCGGGCGCGGGCGCGAATTCCATCGTCACGAAACCGCACAGCCCGCCGATCAGCGCGTTGAACGCGTCGCGCATCCCCGGCCCGCGATAGCCGGCGTCATGCAGCGCGGTCAGCACCGCCTCGACCAGCGCAAGGTTCGCGACCCCGTTCGACTTCAGCTGTGCCCCCAGCAGCGGCGCGACATTGGCGTGGTCGCTGACCGCTTCGCGATAGGACTGGAACACCGTGCGCAAGCGGTCCTGCCACGGTTTGTCGCGCGGCAGGCTCTGGCTCACCTCGGCGGTGAAGCGCGCGGCGACTTCGCCGAACAGATCCTCTTTCGTGCCGCCGACATGCCAGTAGATGTTGTTCGGAGAGACCCCCAGCGCGCGGGCCAGCTCGCGCATCGAGAAGGCGTGCAGGCCCTTCTCGTCGATCTGCGCGATGGCGAAATCGACAATCCGCTCTTTGGTCAGACCCACAGCCGCCGCGCGGCCGCGCAGCTTCTTGTTCTTTTTTTGGTCAGTTTCTTCGCTCATCTCCACCACACTGCAAAATTCTTGGGCACAATCGAATAATTTCTTGCAAATGGGCGCCTGTTCCATTCACTTATAGAACACCGTGCAATTGGAAGATCAACAAAACTCGACACGGCGCGGCCCACTTTTTTCCACGGCCATCATTCCAGCGCCGACAATCCTACACGACAGGGAGCGCCCATGGCCGCACTACCGATCCTCTTTTTGTCAATCACCCTGCTGCTGGGCGGTGCGGTGCTGGCGCATCTGATCGGGGCCGCCTCGGTGCTGTCGTTCTTCGCGGCGGACCGGGCGCGGTTCCTTGCTGCGGCCCCGCAGCGGATCATCGCCCATATCGACCTGTTCTCGATCATGTCGATGCCGCTGTTCATCCTTGCGGGCGAGATCATGAACCGCTCGGGCGTGACCAAGGCGCTGATCGACCTCGCCATGGCGCTGATGGCGCGGCTCAAAGGCGGGCTGGGGCATGTGAACATCCTGACCTCGGTCTTCTTCGCGGGGATTTCGGGCTCGGCCATGGCCGATGCCGCGTCGGTGTCGAACACGCTGGTCCCGGCGATGCGCAAGGCGGGCTATACCTCCAGCTATGCGGGGGCGATCACGGCGGCGTCGTCGGTCATCGGCCCGATCATCCCGCCCTCGATCATCATGATCTTCTACGGCGCGCTGATGAATACCTCGGTCGCGGCGCTGTTTATCGCGGGCATCCTGCCCGGCCTGCTGATGGCCGGCGCGCTGTTTGCCGCCAATGCGTGGATGGCGCATCGCTACAACCACCCGTCGGGCGAGCGTGTACCGCCGCGCGAGATTCTGCGCCGCTTCATCTATGCGCTTCCCGCGACGGTCATTCCGGTGATCATCCTGTCGGGCATCGTGTTCGGCATCATGACCCCCACCGAAGCGGCGGGCGTCGCCGTATGCTGCGCGATCATCGCCGGCATGATCTATGGCCAGATGTCGATCCGCAAGCTGATCGAAAGCCTCGAGCGCACGGCGGTCCTGTCGGGCTCGATCTTCATCCTGCTCTCGGCGGTGGCGATCTTCGGCTATCTGGCCGGGCTTGAACAGATCCCGGCCCGGCTGGCCGAGCAACTGATCAATCTGGGCTTCGAGGGCTGGAAATACCTGCTGCTGCTGAACTTCGTGTTCCTGATCGCGGGCATGTTCCTTGAGGTGCCGGTGGCTCTGGCGCTGCTGGTGCCGCTGCTGGTGCCCACCGGGATCGAGATGGGTGCGGACCCCGTGCATCTGGGGATCGTCATCATCGTGAACCTGACGCTGGGCATCGTGACGCCGCCGTTCGGCGCGGCCCTGCTGGTCGTCTCGGCGGTGTCGCGCACGCCCTATTGGGCCATTGCCCGGGCGGCGGCGCCGTTCCTGCTGGTGCAGTTCGGCGTGCTTTTGCTGCTGACCTTCGTGCCGGAAATCAGCCTGTTCCTGCCGCGCATCACCGGCTTCGTGAATTGAGGATCTGACGATGGCATCCGTGTTTTCTTCCGACTCTGTCCTCGCCCGTATCGCCGAGCGCGTCTATGCCGTGTCCGAGGCGATCAACTGGCTCGCGCGCCGCGCGGCGGGGCTGTTCTTTCTGGCGATGCTGGCGACGATGATGCTGCAAGTGATCGCGCGCTACGCCTTTTCGTCGCCCCCCTTCTGGACCGAGGAGCTGGCGCGCTGGCTCATGGTCTGGGGCGGGCTGCTGGGCGCGTCCTGCGCGTTCCACACCCATGCCGACCCGGCGATGGTTCACCCACCGTCGAACGTGCTCTGGCGGCTCAAGGCGCAGGCCTTCTCGCGCTTCGTGGCGTCGTGGCTCTTCTTCCTGCCGGTGCTGTGGTTCACCTATCCCTTCGTGCTGCGCCAGATCGGCCGCACGTCCGAGGGGCTCGAGGTGTCGACGGCCTGGATGGCCTCGGCCCTGCCCGTCGCCCTCATCTTGATACTCTTCCACGGCCTCGCGGGACTTGGCGCCCTCGTGTCGCCGCGCGTTCTCGCACGCGAAACCGACTACGCCACTCAATTCTCATCTCATACGACGGAGTGACCATGACCTTTTCCTTTCGCCCCCTGACCGCCGCCGCGGCGCTGGCCTTTGCCTTTGCCGCCCCTGCCGTTCATGCGCAGTCGATTGCGATCGCGCTCGATTCGACCCCGGATCGTGAGACGCAGGGCAGCTATCGCTATGTCGACACCATGCTCTCGCATCTGCGCGACATGGGCTGGGACACCGAGGAATTCCCGCGCGACTCGATCGGCGGCGAAGACGAGCGGCTCGACCAGATCCGCGCCGGTATCCTCGATATGTCGATGTCGAACTACGCCGTGACCTATCAGTTCGTGCCCGAAATGCGGGTGATGCAGCTGCCCTACACCTTCACCAATTCGCGCCACGTCTACGATTTCTTTACCGAAAGCGACTATCTCGCCTCGGTGAACGAGCAACTGGCAGCCGAAGGAATGCACGTTCTGGCCATCGTGCCGACGGGCGGCATGCTGGGCATCTTCAACAACCAGAAAGAAGTCCGCTCGGTCTCGGATATGGAAGGCCTGCGCATGCGCGCGCTGGACGCCAACCAGCTGGAAATGTTCCGCATGATGGGCGCTGACGGCGTCGTCATCCCGTTCTCGGAAGTGCCGAACGCGCTGCAAACCGGCATCGCCAACGGCTATGTCAACGCCTCGGTCGTGCCGCTGGCCTTCGGTCAGACCGACCTGTTCACCAACTTCACCGATGCGCGCGTGATCATCTCGGCCCGCGTCGCGCTGGCCTCGACCGCGTGGTGGGACGGCCTGTCGGACGAACAGCGCGCGCAGGTTGAAGAAGCCTCGCTCGCCGCGCTGCAGGACGTGTTCGACTGGGTCGAAACCTCGCAGGAAGAATCGATGACGGCGCTCGAAGAAGCCGGGATCGCGGTCTACCGCCCGAGCGCCGAAGAACTGGCCACCTTCCGTGACGCCACCGCCGACATGGCCGAGCTGCTCGACAACGTCGACCCGGCCCGGATCGAGGAACTGCGCGGCATGGTCGCCGACCACACCCCCGAGTAATCCCTCGCCGGATCAAGAATTCGAAGGGCGCCGTTTACCGGCGCCCTTTTTCATGCGCGGTTGCGGTCCGATCCTGCCACCACGGCAACGCAAAACGCCCCCACGGCCGGGCCGAGGGGGCGTCAGGTGGCGTTGTAATCCGCTCAGAAGCTCAGGAAACCGGGCGCTTCGGACAGCGGCGGCGCGGCGCGCAGGGCGGCCAGATCGGGCCCGCGCGGGGCCAGATCCGGGATCGACGCGACGATTGCTTCGATCTCGGCGGCCACGGCCAGCACCGCGCGGTCGGCATAGCGGCGCCCGACGATCTGCAACCCGAAGGGCATCCCGTTCGCGTCATAGCCGCAGGGCACCGTGATCGACGGATGCCCGGCAAGGGTCGAGGCATAGGCCATCGCCAGCCAGTGGTAATAGCTCTGCGTCGGCTTGCCGTCGATCTCGGCGGGATAAAGCTCATGCCAGTCGCGCGGGCTGACCGTCACCGCCGGGGACAGGATCACGTCCCAATCGGCGAACCAGTCCTGCCAGCGGTGGTAATAGGCCGTCTGATCGGTGAAGGCGGCGGCATAATCGTCGGCGCCGTAGCCCCGCCCTTCGATCACGTTGTCGCGGACATTCGGCCCCACCTTGTCGGGATGCTGGTCGTAGCGCGCCCCGTGGGTCGAAACGAACAGAAGCCCGCGCAGCACCGCGAAGATGCGGTCGGCTCTGCTGCAGTCGGGCGTGGCATCCTCGACCCGGCCCATGAAGGGCGCAAGCGCCGCGACAGCCTTGCGGAAATGGTCGCGCACAATCGATTCCGTCGGCGCAAAGCCGTAATCCTCGGTCGTGGCTATACGCAGGGCGGACAGATCAACAGGCGGCAGCGCGGTGAAATCCGACGGCGCCCAGGCGGTGCGGCCATCGACCACGGCGGTATAGGGATCGCGGCCATCGGGACGCGCCAGCACCGACAGCATCAGGCCCGCATCCTCGACATTGCGCGCCATCGGCCCCGAGGTCGAGAGCGGCACAAGGCCGACACCGCGCGTATTGCCCGGCACCACGCCGGGGCTGGGACGAAAGCCCACCACACCGCAATAGGCCGCCGGATTGCGCAGCGACCCGCCGGTATCCGAGCCCGTGGCCAGCGGCGCATACCCGCAGGCGAGAGCCGCCGCCGATCCGCCCGAGGACCCGGCGCAGGTGCGCGTCAGGTCATAGGGATTGGCCGTCGCGCCATAGACCCGGTTGCGGGTATTGCCGCCCGCGCTCCATTCCGGGTTGTTGGTCTTGCCCATCGGGATCGCGCCCGCGCCACGCATGGCGGTGACCATCGCGTCGTCCTTGGTCGCGATATTGTTCACGAACAGCTCAGAACCGAAGGTCGTGGGCAAACCCTTGACGTCGATCATGTCCTTCACGCCGAAGGGAAGGCCATGCAGCGGACCCAGCGCTTCGCCGCGCGCCTGGGCGTCATCCGCCGCGCGCGCCGCCTTGCGCAGCCCGTCGAAATCGCGCGCCACCAGCGCGTTGACCGCGTGATCCACCGATTCCACCCGCGCGATGCAGGCCTCGGCCAGTTCCTCGGCACTCAGCGCCTTGCGGGCGATGGCCCGGCGGGCCCCGGCTGCCGACAGATCCGCGGGATCGGTGGCGTCTGGTCTGGTCATCTGTCGCTCCATATCTGCACCCCGAACGAGGCGCCCTTGTTCGTCACTGACCGCGCGCGATGTCGCGATAGGTCTCGCGCAAGGCGGCTTTTTGCACCTTGCCCATCGTGTTGCGCGGCAGCGCGTCGATCACCACGTAGTGGCGCGGCTGCTTGAACCGCGCGAGCGTGCTGTCCAGCGCCGCGCGGATCGCGTCGATATCCGGCGTGGCGCCCGCTTCAGGTACCAGAACGGCCAGCACGGTCTCGCCGAAATCCGGATGCGGCACACCCACCACCGCGCTTTCCAGCACCCCGGGCTGCGCGTCGAGCTCCAGCTCGACCTCTTTGGGGTAGATGTTGTAGCCGCCCGAAATGATCAGGTCCTTGCCGCGCCCCACGATCGAGACATAACCGTCCTCGCTGATCGCCCCCAGATCGCCGGTGATGAAAAACCCGTCCGCGCGCAGCTCTTCGGCGGTCTTCTCGGGCATGTTCCAATAGCCGCTGAAGACGTTCGGGCCGCGCACCTCGATCATGCCGACCTCGCCCTGCGGCAGCTCGGCGCCCGTGGCCGGATCGGTCACCTTGACCTCGATGCCGGGCAGCGGCAGCCCGACAGTCCCCGGGCGGCGGTCGCCCTCATAGGGGTTCGAGGTGTTCATGTTGGTTTCCGTCATGCCGTAGCGCTCGAGAATACGGTGGCCGGTGCGCGCCTCGAACTGGCGATGCGTTTCCTCCAGAAGCGGCGCGCTGCCCGAGATGAACAGCCGCATCCCCGCCGTGACCGTGCGATCAAGCCGCGGATCGGCCAGCAGCCGCGTGTAGAAGGTGGGCACCCCCATGAGCGCAGTCGCGCGCGGCATGTGATCCAGCAAGGCCGGCACATCGAGTTTGGGGAAGAACACCATGCTCGCGCCCGCCGACAGGCTCACATTGGTCGCCACGAACAGCCCGTGGGTGTGGAACACCGGCAGCGCGTGCAGCAGCACATCTTGGGACGTGAAGCGCCACAGATCGACCAGCGTCTGCGCGTTCGAGATCAGGTTCGACTGAAGCAGCATCGCGCCCTTGGACCGCCCCGTCGTGCCAGAGGTGTACAAAAGCGCCGCCAGATCCTCTGCCGCGCGCTCTTCGACCGGGCGGATCGCGGTCACGTCGCGCGCCAGATCGGTCAGACGGCCCTTCCCCGCCGCATCGAGCGTCAACACACGGCCGCCGATCTTGTCCGCGATCGGCGTCAACACCGCCGCGTCTTTCGGATCGCAGACCGTCAGCGCCGCGCCGCTATCGGTGACGAAATATTCCAGCTCCGCGCCGGTATAGGCGGTGTTGAGCGGCAGGAAGACAAAACCGCCCCGCACGCAGGCGGCGTAGAGCATCAGAGCCTCGGGCGATTTCTCGACCTGTACCGCGACGCGGTCGCCCGGCTTCAGACCCAGATCTGCCAGCGCGCTGGCCATCGCCGCCGCGCGGGTCAGGAAATCGCGATACGCGATCTCGGCGCCATCGGGTAGATAGAGAAACGCCCGGTCGCTTCCCTCATGCGGGGCGAACAGGCTGTCATAGAGCGGGTTGGTCATTGTGTTCTCCTTTCCGGCTCGGGCGCCTGGGTCCGATCGCCGGTGGCCGATGAGACGTCTCGCGCGCATCCGGCACCGCGACGGCGCCGGTGTCGTCTCCCACGGCCTGAAATCCGCACCGTTGACAGGCGACAAGCAGCGATCACGGCCTCTCTAGCAAGAATTGCACTTTATGCAAACAATATTGTATGCAATCTTCATCGTTGCGCCGCTTTCGGCGGCTGGCTAGGCAAGGTTATGGCTCGGGATCACGTCGAACGCATCGAAAGCGCCCTGCAGGACGCCATTTTCGAGGGGCGCTATATCGATGGCGAGCGCCTTGACGAAACGCGGCTCGCGGCCTTGTTCGGCGTCTCGCGCACCCCGGTCCGCGAGGCCCTGCGCCGCCTCTCGGCAACCGGGCTGGTCCAGCAGCACGCCAATCGCGGCGTCTTCGTGCGCCAGCCGGGCCCGGTGGATCTGTACGAGATGTTTCAGGTCATGGCCGAACTCGAAGCCTTCTGCGCGCGACTCGCCAGCAGCCGGATCACGCCCGAGAAAATCGCGGCCCTGCGCGCCGCCAACGAGGCCTGCGCGGCGGCGACGGAAACCGATGACGTCGACCGCTATTACGAGGCGAACGAGACCTTCCACCGCCTGATCTACGATGAAAGCGGCAATGGCTTTCTGGCCGAACAATGCCGCGCGCTGCAAAAACGGCTGCGCCCCTATCGCCGCACCCAGCTGCGCGCACCGGGGCGTCTGAAGCAATCGCTCGCCGAACATCGTCAGGTCATCGACGCGATCGCAGCCGGGCAGCCGGAGCAAGCCGCTACGGCGTTGCGCGCCCATGTCTCGGTGCAGGGCGAAAAGTTCCACCGGCTGATGAGCGCATGGCGCGCGATGGCCGCGCCAGCCAAACCGCGCGAGGACTGACCCGCAACGCCGTCGCGGCACGACCGGCATGGCAACCCGGAACGGTCCGGCACTCACCGGCTGTTACCCACAAATACCCGATTGATATATACAACAGCACCCCCTTACTGTGCGCCTGACATCAGTGGGGAAGGATCGCCATGACGGAAGCCATGCAGGAAAGCAAACACAGCCGGGTTCTGATCATCGGG
>NZ_JAFKOK010000026.1 GCF_017303295.1 Rhodobacter sp. NTK016B
ACGGAGAACGGAGAACGGAGAACGGAGAACGGAGAACGGAGAACGGAGAACGGAGAACGGAGCAGATCGCGTTTTCGGTCAAGTCACGGTTCGTGGAAACAGGGTCGCGGAAACGGCGACAGAGCCCGTTGTCGTGATCCGGCGAAACAAGGCTGTGGTTTGTTCAAAGCGCAACCAACTGAAACCCGTTGCTTTGCACTTACACCCTTTTTTTCGGGCGCGATTTGCCGGGCTCAGCGGATCAAACGCGTGTCGTAGGTGTGGGGCACAAGGTCAGCGGACTATGAGATCACCGTGAAACTAGACGAGCCGAGACGGCACGTCCGGCAAAGGAGGCGACGACGATATCGCCTACGTCGAGGGGCGACGCGAGACGCGGGAGTATGGTCCCCCGGCAGGTCATGGACACGAGCACGCGGGCTGGCGCCAACCAAGCACCGCCGCGCCTTGTCGCATGGGATAAAAGGCCTTTCGCCTTCAGCGCGCGTTGCGGCGGAGGGCTGCGACCATACGGTCGAGGACCTCGTCGAGGATCTCTTTCGATGTCGCGAAATTCAGACGCACCATTTTCGCCGCATCGGGACGGAAATTCTCGCCGGGCGAAAAGGCGATGCGGGCCTCGTCATGGAAGAAATCGAACGCCGATCCCTCGATCCCCAGATCGTTACAGTCGAGCCAGCACAGATAGGTCGATTCCGGCGCGCGGAACCGGATCGCCGGCATTTCGGCCCGGATCCTGGCCGCCATATGGTCTCGCATGGCCTGCAGGTGGTCGAGCAGCCCGGACAACCAGTCATCGCCCAGATCCCACGCCGCGACCGTCGCGTCGATACCCAGCGTGTTGACCGATCCGATCACCCGGGAGGGAAAGCGGCACTCGAACCGGTCCTTCAGATCGGCCGATCCGAAGCTCATCACCGCGGTGCGCAAACCGGGAATGTTGAAGCTCTTGGTGGCCGAGTTCAGCGTAACGCAGCGCGCCATCGCCCGCAGCCCCAACGCCCCGAACGGCAGATGCTGGCGTCCATCGAAGATAAGGTCCGAGTGGATTTCGTCGGAGATCACGACCAGATCGTGCGTTTCGGCGAAAGCGAGAAGCGCCTCGAGTTCGGCACGCGAAAAGACCCGCCCGGTCGGGTTTTGCGGGTTGCACAGGATCAGGATGCGCACATCCGGCGTCATCCGGGCTTCGAGCTCGGCAAGATCGAAGCGATAGCCCTCGTCCGTCATCGCCATCGGCATCGGCACGAAGTGCCGGCCGCAATCGGCCACGGCGGCGCGGAACGGCGGGTAGTTCGGCTCTTGCACGATCACGCCGTTGCCCGGCTCGGAAAACGCCATGACCGCCGCAAAGGTCGCCTGCACCAGATCGGCCAGAACCAGCGTCAGGTCAGGGTCGACCTGCCAGTCGTAAAGTCGCGCCATCCGGCGCGAGAACGCCGCCGCCACCGCGCGGTCGGCCTTTTGTCCGTCGCGCATCGGATAGCCGTAATCCTCGGCCTCGACCGGGGTGCGGATCGCGGCCTGAATCTCGGGCGCGATGGCGAAATCCATATCGGCGACGAAGGCCGGGATCACGTCGGGCGCGTATTGCGACCATTTGGCGTTCCGGCGGGCGAGAAGTTGCTCTTTCGTCAGCGCGAAGCGGGCGGCGAAATCGCCAGAGCCGGGATTGGTTGCGATATTCATGATGTTCTCCCAAGGATCAGGCGAGATGGCAGGCGACCGAGGCGCCGTCGGGCATTTTGCGCAAGGCGGGCGTGTCGGTCGCGCAGCGTTCGACCGCGAGCGGACAGCGCGAGCGGAAGGCGCATCCCGGCCCGCCCGGTTTGCCGATCTCGCCCGAGATCTTCTGGGTAATCTTTTTGCCCGGATCGGTCGAGGGCACCGAGGCCAGCAGCGCCCGCGTATAGGGATGGCGCGGCGTCTGCCAGAGCGTCTTCTGCTCGGCGGCCTCGACGATCTTGCCCAGATACATGACCAGCACCCGGTCCGAGAAATAGCGCACCACCGACAGATCATGGCTGATGAACAGAAAGGCCAGCCCGAATTCCCGTTTGAGATCAACGAGAAGATTCAGGATCTGCGCCTGAATCGACAGATCGAGCGCCGAGACCGGCTCGTCGCAGACCACCAGATCGGGATGCAGGATCAACGCCCGCGCGATGCCGATCCGCTGACGTTGCCCGCCTGAGAATTCATGCGGATAACGGTTCAGGACCGACGGCGAAAAGCCAATCGTCTCAGCGATTTCCGAGATTACCCGCTTGCGCTCGGCCGGATCCTTGACGCCGTGCACCTTGAGCGGCGTCTCCAGCATCGACCAGATCGTCAGCCGGGGATTGAGCGAGGCGAAGGGGTCCTGAAACACCATCTGCACCGATTTGCGCATCGGCCTGAGCCGTGTTTCGGGCGCGCGGGCGATGTCCTGCCCTTTCAGCAGGATCTGCCCCTCGGCCGGATCGACGAGCCGCATGATCGTCTTGCCCAGCGTGGACTTGCCGCAGCCAGATTCGCCCACCAGGCCCACGGTCTCGTGTTCGCCCACCTCGAAGGACACGTCATCGACCGCGTAGAAGGCCTTGCCTTTCGAGTGATAGGCCGTGCGCAAGTTCTTGACTTCAAGCAGGGACATGGGCGGCTCCTTCGCTGAGGGCGCGGATGGCGTCGAGCCTTGCGCAGGCCGCGACCCAGCCGGGCGCCACGCTTTGCAATTCAGGCGGCGACAGGCGGCATTCGGCGGCGGCATAGGGGCAGCGCGGGGCAAAGGCGCAGCCCTTTTCGCCCGCGGCCGAGGCAACGGTGCCCTTGATCTCGGTCAGGCGGGTGTCGGAATAGTGCCAGTCATCCTCGACCGAGGAATTGAGCAGGCCTTGGGAATACGGGTGCTTCGGCCCGGTGAAGAACGGCTCGATCGGCGCCATTTCAGCGATCCGGCCCGAATACATCACCGCCACCCGGTCGGCCCATTGCGCAACAGCGCCCAGATCGTGGGTGATCAGCAGCATGGCCATGTTCAGCTTCGAACACAGGTCTTCGAGCAGATCCATCACCTGCGCCTGAATGGTAACGTCGAGCGCGGTGGTCGGCTCGTCGGCGATCAGCAGGCGCGGATTGCAGGCGATGGCCATGGCGATCATCACCCGCTGGCGCATCCCGCCCGAGAAATTATGCGGATACATCTTCGCCCGTTCGCGCGGATTGGCGATGCCGACGAGGTCCAGAAGCTCGATCACCCGCTCGTTCACCGCCTTGCGCGACATCGTCTCGTGGCTGCGGATATTCTCGGCGATCTGCAGCCCGATAGGCAGTACCGGGTTCAGCGAGGTCATCGGCTCTTGCAGGATCAGCGCGATCCCCTTGCCGCGAATGCGCCGCAACTGCCAGGCGGGCAGCGTGGCAAGGTCGAGCCCGTCATAGATCACCTGCCCGCCATTGATCGCCGCACCCTGCGGCAACAGACGCAGGATCGAGAACGCGGTCAGCGACTTGCCGCAGCCCGATTCCCCCACCAGCGCGAGTTTCTCGCCCTCATGGATCTGCAGGTTGATGCCCTTGACGATCTCGGCCCCCGGGAAGCCCACGCGCAGGTTCAACAATTCCAGGACTGGGGTTTTCCGGCTCATGCGTCACGCACCTTCGAACGGGGGTTGAGAATATCGGTCAGCCGGTCGCCGATGATGTTGAGCGACAGGACCGTCAGCACCGTGGCAAGGCCGGGCAGCGCCGAGAGATACCATTCCGAGCGGATCTGCGTGCGCCCGTTGCCGATCAGGCTGCCCCAGCTGACGACATTGGGGTCGCCAAGGTTGAGAAAGCTCACGGCGCTTTCCAGCAGGATGCCGTTCGCCACCAGAACCGAGGCCCCGACCACCAGCGTGGGCATCGCGTTGGGCAGGATCTCGCGCGTGATGATGCGCGATGTCGGGTAGCCCAGCGCTTTCGAGGCCATCACGAAATCCGCCTCGCGCAGCGCCTTGAACTCGGCCCGGGCGAGCCGCGCGATCATCGGCCATGCGGCGAGCCCGATGGAAATCGCGATCAGCGGGATCGACGGATCGCCGATCGCCAGCAGCACGATGATCAGCAGCATCGTCGGCATGGTCTGGAAGATCTCGGTCAGGCGCATCAGGGCGGCATCGATCCAGCCGCCGAAATAACCCGCCGTCGCGCCCACGGCGGTGCCGATCACCAGCCCGAAAATCGCCGCCGAAAAGCCGACGGCGAGCGTCGAGCGGCTGCCATGGACGATGCCGGAATACAGGTCGCGGCCCAGCTGATCGGTACCAAGGGGCGAATAGCTGTCCTCGAAGGGCCACAGGAAAGGCATGTTCACCATGTCCTGCGGGTCGGTTGGGGCGATCAGATCGGCGAAGATCGCCATCAGGATCACCAGCGTGAAAACGATCACCGCCAGCGCGAAAAGCGGGTCCTTCAGCGATTGCGGAAGGCGCAGGCGGCGGCGCGGTTTGATCAGGGTAGCGTCGGTCATGGGCTTTTCCTCAGGCACGGATGCGCGGGTCGAGCAGCGTGATCAGCCAGTCGATCACGAGATTGGTCGCGATCACCGCAACCGACGACAGCAGCAGGATCCCAAGCAGGACCTGATTGTCGCGCGCAGCGAGCGCATTCATCGTCAACCGCCCCAGCCCGGGCCAGTTGAACACCGTCTCGACGACGACGGCGCCGCCCAGAAGGTTGCCCAGATGCAGACCGGCCACGGTGGTGACGGGGATAAGGGCGTTGCGCAGCCCGTGGCGGAACTGGATCACCAGCGGATGGATCCCCTTGGCGGCGGCGGTGCGAATGTAATCCTGCCGAAGCACTTCAAGCATCGCCGCGCGGGTCAGCCGCGCATAGATCGCCATAAAGAAGGCCGCGAGCGCGATGGATGGCAGCACAAGATGGGTCACGCGGTCTGCGAACCACGCCCAGCCTTCGAGCGACGCGCCGATCGTCTCGGCCCCGCCCGACGGAAACCAGCGCAGCGTCCCCGAGAAGACGACGATGATCATCAGACCGACCCAGAAATTGGGCGCCGAATAGAACAGAAGCGAGGTCGAGGTCAGCAGCCGGTCGGGCCATTTCCCCGCGAAAACCGCCATCGCCCAGCCGACCAGAATGCCCATCACCAGCGCCAGCAGAAAGGCCGACATCATCAGCGTCAGCGTGGCGGGAAGACGCTCCATGATGACATCGAGAACGGGCGCCGAATAGCTGATCGAATAGCCAAAATTCAGCGTCAATACGCCGGCAATATAGTTCCAGAACTGCACGACCAGATTGTCGTTGAGGCCGTAGACCTCGCGCATCGCGTCCATCGTCTCGACGCTGGCCGAGCCCGACATGCCCGCGATCGCATCGACCGCGTCGCCGGGCATCAGGTGCAAAAGCAGGAACGAAATCAGGATGATCCCCATCATCGTCGGGATGGCCTGCAACAGCGTGCGGCCGATATTGCGAAAAACTCCCCTCATGCCGTGCCCCCTTCCTGCAAAGCGTGAGCAAGGAAATCGAGCCGGTCCTGCCCCCAGTACATCTCGCCGTCGCAGATATAGGTGGGCGAGCCGAACACCCCCGCCGCGCGGGCGGCGGCGAACATCGCCTCTTTCTGTTCGGCCACGGCTGTGCTGTCTTCCATCACGGCCAGGGCGGCACCGTCATAGCCTGCGGCATCGGCCACCTCGACGCGCACGGCGCGCTGACCCACGTCCCGGCACTCTTCCCAATAGGCTTTTTGCAGCACCATCGAGAGCGCCAGCGCGTCATGGCCCTGCAATTGCGCGGCCCAGACCATCGGCAGCGCATCGGCCAGCCCGGCCATGCCTGCCGGACGCCCGTCGATCACCATCGGGATCGCAAACCGTTTCGCCCAGCGCTTGAGATCGACGAAGACGTAAGCCTGCCGGTTCGCGGGTTTCTCCACCAGCGGCACCCAGCCGTTATCCTTGAAGGTCGACACCGGGTACGAGAGGATTTCGGCGCCGGTGAAATCGGCCAGATCCACCAGCCGCTGCGCGCCCAGATAGGCCCAGGGCGAGGCGAGCGAATAGAAATGGTGGACGACTTTCCGGGGCTCGGGCTTTCCCGTCTCGGGCTGTCGGGGCTCCGGACGGGTCTCGGCGGATGGCACGGAGAATGGAAGACTCATCGGCTGCCTTTCTGCGGCGCATAGAGGCTCGGCCCATCGCCGCAGCTGCGGTGACGGTCGCGGGTTGCGCCCTGGCGAGTTTCGGGTTAATCGCACGAAGCGTGTTCGCGCCTTGATGCTGCAGTTGCAGCCTGATCCGAGGCTAGCACCGCGATTCCCGATATGCCAAGCACGCATCGCCCCTGAATTCTTGCGCTCATGCAAGAGTTTCGTGCGGTATTGATGCTTCGCGTGCACCAATTCGCGTGCCAAGCTGCAGTGCAGAAACCGCCGCTATGTCCCGCCTTGCCGGGATGCCGATCTCAGCGGCCTGTCCTTCTCACCGCAGCAAAGGATCGCCCACGTGAGCGCGCCAACAGTCATGTCCAAACCCCTGAGACTCTCCGCCGATGTCGGCGGCACCTTTACCGATATCGTCCTTGAACAGGGCGACGAGCGCTGGACGACAAAGGTCCTGACCACCCCTGCCGCACCCGAGGACGGCGTGCTGAACGGGATCGCCAAGATCATGGGGATTTCCGGCAAGACCCTGCCCGAGGTCAGCGCCTTCGTGCATGGCACGACGCTGGCCACCAATGCGATCATCGAGCGGCGCGGCGCCAAGACGGCGCTGATCGCCACCGACGGCTTCCGCGACGTGCTCGAGATCGGCACGGAAAGCCGCTATGACCAATATGAGCTGGCGCTCGTGCGGCCCAAACCGCTGGTCGACCGCCCGCTGCGCTTCACCGTGCGCGAGCGGATGGATGCGCGCGGCAATGTGCTGCTGGCGCTCGACGAGGCGCAGCTTCTCGACATCGCCGCCGAGCTGAAGGCGCAGAAGATCGAAAGCGTCGGCATCTCGTTTCTGCATTCCTTCATGAACGACACGCATGAGAAACGCGCGGCCGAGATCCTGAAACAGGCGCTTCCGGACCTCTATGTCTCGATCTCGTGCGAGGTCTGCCCCGAAATCCGCGAATACGAGCGCACTTCGACCACGGTCGCCAATGCCTACATCCAGCCGCTGATGGATGGCTATCTGGCTCGGATGGAGGACCGGCTCAAGGATCTGGGCTTTCGCGGTATCCTGTCGCTGATGTCTTCGGGCGGGGGGCTTTCCTCGGTCGCCACGTCGCGCGCTTTTCCCGTCCGGCTGGTCGAATCGGGGCCTGCGGGCGGGGCAATCTTCGGCTCGCTGGTGGCCGCGAAGCTGGGCGAGAAACACGTCATCGCCTTCGACATGGGGGGCACCACCGCCAAGATCTCGCTGATCGAGGATTACAAATCCGAATCCTCGCGCATTTTCGAGGTCGACCGCGCCGCGCGCTTTCTCAAAGGCTCGGGCCTGCCGCTGCGCATCCCGGTCATCGAACTGGTGGAAATCGGCGCGGGAGGCGGATCGCTGGCGCATGTCGACGCGCTGGGACGGGTCACGGTGGGGCCTGAAAGCGCGTCATCCGTGCCGGGTCCGGCCTGCTACGGGCTGGGCGGAACCAGCCCGGCGGTGACCGATGCGGATGTGGCCATCGGCCTGATCGACCCCGAAGGGTTCGCCGGGGGCTCGATGACCCTGCGCCCCGACCTGTCGCTTGAGGCGCTGCAAGGCAGCGTCGGCGGCAAGATCGGCCTGACGCCGGAAATGTCAGCCTATGCGGTTTATGAAATGGTCTGCGAGAACATGGCCTCGGCCGCCCGCGCGCATACCGTCGAGCGCGGCGTTGTCGCCGCCGATCACACGATCATCGCCTCGGGCGGGGCGGCGCCGCTGCATGTCGCCCGCGTGGCCGAAAAGATCGGCGCGCCGCGGGTTATCATCCCCGCCAATGCGGGGGTCGGGTCAGCCGTGGGTTTCCTTGCCGCGCCCGTCAGCTACGAAATCGTGCGCTCGAACTACATGCGGCTCGACGCGTTCGACGCGGCATCGGCGACGGCGATGCTGAACGCGATGTCTGCGGAGATCATGGAATGGGTCGGCCCCGCCGCAGGCGAGCAGCCCGTCACCGAAACCCGCATCGCTTTCATGCGCTATGTGGGACAGGGCCACGAGATCCCCGTCACCCTGCCCCTGCGTGACCTGACGGATGCGGATATCGCCGCGATGCGCGACACCTATGAGCGGACCTATGAAGAGCTGTTCAATCGCTCTATCCCCGCCGCCGCGATCGAGATCATGGCATGGTCGGTGATCTGCTCGACGCCGCCGGCCCTGCCCGACACCATCGCTGCTGTGCCGATGACCGGACGGCAGGTGCCGGGCACCAAGGTCACGATCTTTGATGGCCGCGTCGAATCGACGGTCGAACTGTTTCGCTACAAGCGCACCGATCTGGAACAGGGCGACATGGTCGAAGGCCCCGCCATCATCGTCGAGGATGAGACGACCACCTTCGTCACAGGCAGCTTCAACGCCTGGATCGACGCCGCCGGATCCATCGTCATGGACCGCAAGGCCGAGGCGGCGGAATGACCCTGTCCCTTATCGACAAGCAGATCATGTGGAACCGCCTGCTGGCGGTGGTCGAGGAACAGGCGCAGGTCTGTCAGCGCACCGCGTTCTCGACCATCGTGCGGGAATCGGGCGACCTTGCCGCCGGGGTTTTCGACGCGCAGGGCCGGATGCTGGCGCAGGCCGTCACGGGGACGCCGGGCCATATCAACTCGATGGCGCTGGCCGTGGGCCATGTGATCGCGGCCTACCCGCCCGAAACGATGCAGGACGGCGACGTGTTCATTCATAACGACCCGTGGATGGGCACCGGCCACACCAACGACATCTCGCTGACAACGCCCTGTTTTCACGGCGGTAAGCTGGTGGGCTTTCTGGCCTGCAACAGCCATGTGATGGATATCGGCGGGCTGTCCGACCGCTCAAGCTCGACCGATGTCTTTATGGAGGGGCTCTACCTGCCCATCCTGAAGATCGCCGAGGCGGGCCGGATCGACGAAAGCCTGATGGCGGTGATCCGCGCCAATACCCGCCAGCCGGTCGAGACCATCGGCGATGTCTATTCGCTGATAAACTGCAACCAGATCGGCTGCGAGCGACTGACCGACATGATGGCCGAATTCGCCATCGACACGCTGGACGAGCTGGCGGCGCATATCATCGACGCCTCGCGAAAGGCGGTGCTCGACCGGATCGCCGACCTGCCCAAGGGCACTTGGGACGGTGCGCTCATGCTCGACGGGCGTGACGAGCCGGTGCCGCTGAAAGCCCGCCTGACGATCTCGGACACGGGCGTGCATATCGATTTCGCAGGCTCGGCGCCGATGACCAAGCGCAACTTCAACGTGCCGCTTTGCTACACGCTGGCCTATACCAGCTATTCGCTCGGCGTGGCGCTGTTCGGCGGCATTCCCAACAATTACGGCTCGCTTGAGCCGCGCACGATCTCGGCGCCCGAAGGCTGTATCCTGAACGCGCTGAAGCCCGCCGCCGTGGTGGCGCGCAGTCAGGTCGGGTTGATGCTGCCCGATCTGGTCTATGATTGCCTGCGAAAGGCCCTGCCCGACACGATCCCCGCCGAAAGCACCTGTGGGCTGTGGGGCGTCAATGTGATGGGCCCGTGGTCCAGCCCCGCCCGGATCTGGAGCCAGTACCGCGCGCAATTCATGACGACGGGCGGCATGGGCGCCCTGCCCTACCGCGACGGGATGTCGGCCACGGGTTTTCCCTCGGGCGTGCGTGGCGGGCCGGTCGAGATTTTTGAGAGCATGACCACGCTGGTGGTGTGGAAAAAGGAATTCGACACCGACTCGGGCGGCGCGGGCGCGTATCGCGGCGGTCTGGGCCAGTGGATCGAGATCGGCAACACGATCCCCGAGGAATTCCAGTATTTCGCGGGCTACGAGCGCATCGACAACCCCGCCAAGGGCACAAAGGGCGGCCAGTCCGGCGGTGCCGGCAGCCTGCATCTGTCGAATGGCGCGCGCCAGTCCGGCAAGTCCAGCTTCACCGTGCCGGCGGGCGAACGGGTGATCGTCCACTCGTCGGGCGGCGGAGGCAGCGGCGATCCCAGACAGCGCAGCCGCGACGCCGTGCGGCGCGATCTCGAACACGGGCTCATCTCGACCGCGAGCGCCCGTGACACCTATGGACTCGAAGCGTGAGGGAGGCCCCGATGCTCGACACTTCCAATTCCCAGATTTCCCTGATCGACAAGCAGATCATGTGGAACCGCCTGCTCGCCGTTGTCGAAGAACAGGCGCAGGTCTGCCAGCGCACCGCTTTTTCGACCATCGTGCGCGAATCCGGCGACCTTGCCGCCGGGGTCTTCGACGCCGAGGGGCGGATGCTGGCGCAGGCCGTCACCGGCACGCCGGGCCATATCAACTCGATGGCGCTGGCCGTGGGCCATGTCATCGACGCCTATCCGACCGAGACGATGCAGGAAGGCGACGTTTACATCCATAACGATCCGTGGATGGGCACCGGCCACCTCAACGACATCTCGATCACCACCCCCGCTTTCCACAACGGTAAACTGGTGGGCTTTCTGGCCTGCAACAGCCACATCCTTGATATCGGCGGGATGAACGACTGGTCGTCTTCGACCGATGTCTTCATGGAAGGGCTGTATCTGCCGATCCTGAAGATCATCGACGCGGGCAAGGTCAACGAAAGCCTGATGGCGGTGATCCGCGCCAATACCCGCCAGCCCGTCGAAACGGTGGGCGACGTCTATTCGCTGATCAACTGCAACGCGATCGGCTGCGAGCGGCTCTCGGCGATGATGAGCGAGTTCGGGCTTTCCAAACTTGACGAATTGGCCGAGCACGTCATCGAGACCTCGCGCGAGGCGGTGATGGCCAAGCTGCGCGCCCTGCCGCAGGGCAGCTGGTCGAGCGACATCACCCTCGACGGGATGAGCGAACCCATCATGCTGAAAGCCTGCGTCACCATCGACGAGGCGGGCATCCATGTCGATTACGCAGGCTCGCACGGCATGGTGAAGCACAATTTCAACACGCCGCTATGCTACACGCAGGCCTATACCAGCTACGCGATCGGCGTGTCGCTGTGTGGGGATATTCCCAACAATTACGGCTCGCTGGCACCGCGCCATATCACCGCGCCCGAAGGCTGCATCCTGAACGCGCTGAAACCGGCGGCAGTCGTCTCGCGGCACCTGATGGGGCTGATGCTGCCGGATCTGGTGTTCAACTGCCTGCGTCAGGCGCTGCCCGACCGGATCCCGGCCGAGGGCGCGGGTGTGTTGTGGAACCAGCGCGCGGTCGGGCCGTGGTCCAGCCCGCCGAAATTCGGCGACGGCTACATGGTGGGGCTTGTGACCACCGGCGGCATGGGCGCGCTGCCCTACCGCGACGGAATGTCGGCCACGGGTTTTCCCTCGGGCGTGCGCGGCGGGCCGGTCGAGATATTCGAGAGCATGTCGACCGTGGTCATGTGGCGCAAAGAGCTGGCGCCGGATTCGGGCGGCGCGGGCGCGTTCCGCGGCGGTTTGGGCCAGATCATGGAGCTGGGCAATTCCATCCCCGAACCCTTCACCATCGGCAACGCCTTCGAACGCATCCAGTTCCCCCCGCGCGGCGCCGCGGGCGGGATGGACGGTCAGGCCGGGAATGTCCGGCTCAGCACCGGCGAAAGCCTGAACCAAAAGGGATCGCATGTCGTGCCGGTCGGCGCGCGGGCGATCATCCAGTCACCGGGCGGCGCGGGGTCGGGTGACCCTCTTGGCCGCGACCGCGAGGCCGTCGCCGCCGATCTGGCGAATGGCTACATCACCCCCGCCGCCGCGCGGGAGCAATACGGCTACGCCGGCTGACCTCCTCCCCCAGCCGGTTCTCAACAGGGACAAAAGGAAAGATCCAGATGACAGATCGTCAATCCAAACTCTCACGCCGTCAGCTTCTGGCGGGTCTTGCCGCCGCCCCCGCGACCGCAGGCCTGTTCGGCGCCGGGGTGATCCCCTCGATCGCGCGCGCGCAATCGGGCACCGTGGTCACGATGGTGGCCCCCTACGAAGCCCCGGCACTCCTCTCGTTCGTCAACACGTCGAGCCTGATCTGGTCGGCGCATGTGTCGGAAGGGTTGCTCGAATTCGATTTCGACATGAACCCGACGCCGCTTCTGGCCACCGAATGGGACGTCGCCGAAGACGGGCTGACCTATACCTTCAAACTGCGCGAGGGCGTGAAATGGCATGACGGCGAGGATTTCACCTCGGCCGACGTGAAATTTTCCATCGAGACGGCGGCGCAATACCATTCGCGCAACCGCACCACCTATTCCAAGATCACCGAGATCGAGACGCCCGACGATCACACCGTCATCCTGCACCTGTCAGAACCGACGCCGTTCCTGCTGAAGGCGTTCTCGTCGATGGAAAGCCCGATCGTGCCCAGCCATCTCTATGGCCCGGACGAGAACCCGCTGACCCACCCCAACAACACCGCCCCGATCGGCACCGGCGCCTATCGGTTCAAGGAATGGGTGCGCGGCAGCCATGCGGTGTGGGAAAAGAACCCCGATTACTGGAATCCCGACCTGCCGATGGTCGACACGCTGGTCGCGCGGTTCATCACCGACCCTTCGGCGCGGACCATCGCCTTCGAGACCGGCGATGTCGATCTGGGCTACCGCACGCCGGTGCCGTTCCGCGATCTCGAACGACTGCAAGAGACCGGCTTCATCGAGATGACCGATCAGGGCTATGCCTATGATCCGCCTAACATCATCATCGTCGAGGCCAATCTGCGCGACGAGATCCTGTCGAACCTGAAAGTCCGTCAGGCCATCGCGCATTGCATCGACCGCGAGATGATCAACCGCGTGGTGTTCTTCAACTACGCCCAGCCCTCGGCCACGCCGGTGGTGCCCTATCACGCCGATTTCCATCTCGACGAACCCTCGCCCTATGCCTACGACATCGACGCCGCGCAGGCGCTTCTGGCCGAGGCGGGCTATTCCGACGGCATCACCCTGACGATGGAATATGTGGGCGACGACCAGCGCATTCTTGGCGAGTTCCTGCGCGCCGCGATGAGCCGCGCGGGCATCACCATCGAGCTGCGCGGGCAGGATATGGGCACGCTCATCTCGCGCGTCTACGGCGATCAGGATTACCAGCTGCACCTCGCCTCGATCTCGAACCTGTTCGACCCGCAGGTCGGCGTGCAGCGGCTTTACTACAGCCCCAACATCATTCAGGGCGTCGCCTTCTCGAACGGCACCGGCTACACCAATGCCGAGGTCGATGACTGGCTCGAAGCGGCCTCGGTGTCGCTCGATCATGCCGAGCGTATCGAGCTCTGGGCCCAGATCCAGCGCAAGGTAATGGAAGACGTGCCGTCCTTCCCCATCGTGATGGCCGCCTGGCAGACGATCTCGAACAGCCGGATCGCCGATCACACCACGAATGCCGAAGGCTTCGAAGGGTCGCTCGCGCGCGTGCGCATCGTCTGATTGCTGCCCTGCCCCGCCGGTCCGTTGGTGCCGGCGGGGCAGTTTTCCCTTCTTTACGGACATTGACATGAGCGATCTCGACCGGGTTCGCGCCAGCGCGCTGATGCGCGCGGCCGACCTTGATGCCCTGCTGCTTTTCCAACCCGAAGCCTTTCACTATGCCACCGGCCTCGATGCCGGGGTCGCGGCGATGTGGCGCCGGGGCGGAGCCCATGCGGCGCTGGTCCCGGCCGCGCCCGACGAATCCATCGCCGCCGTGATCTCGGACCACCAGCTTCACTTCGGCCCGCCGCCTATGGCCGCGATCGAGATCGTCACCCATCCGATCTGGATCGACTATGTCGATTTCTCGGCGGCCGACAAACCCGACCCCGCCAAGCGCCTGCAGGCCGCCTATCGCCAACAGGCGCTTGGCGGCGCGCGTCCCGAAAGCTTCGACCGCGCGCTGGTCTACGGGCTGATTCAGGACCTGCTGAGCTCGCGTCAGATGAAATCCGCGCGGATCGGCGTCGATCTGGAATTCCTTCCCGCCGCCGATTTCGCCGCTCTCAGCGCCGCACTGCCGCAGGTCACGCTGAGCGATGGCTCCGAGGTTCTGCGCCGCCTGCGCTGCATCAAGTCCGCGCGCGAGATTGCCTGCCTGCGCCATGCCAGCGCCGCCTCTGAAGCCGGGCTGAGCCACATGGCGCGGAACGCCCGCGCCGGGATGGCGCGCTCGGATCTCGACGCGCTGTGGCGCGCGGGGGTGCAGGCCCATGCCCTTGCCCACGGGATCACGATCACCGGCGACCGGGCAGGCATCGCGGTGGGGCCCAATCTTGTGACCCCCGATCCGGTTCTGCATCGCGGCGACCTGATCAAGGCCGATATGGGCGTGGCCGTCGACCGCTACCTGTCGGACGGCACGCGCACCTATTCGCTGGGCCCGCCGCCCCCCGCTGCGATCCAGCTCTACAGCGCCATTTCCGAGGCGTTTCATGCCGGTCTCGACGCGATCCGCCCCGGCGCAGCCTTTGCCGATGTACACGCGACGATTCTTGCTGCCACGGCAAGGCTGGGGCTGGGCGATTACCATCGGGGGCATTTCGGGCATTCCATCGGCGCGTCCTGCGGGTCCGAGGAATGGCCCTTCATCTCGGCGTCGAACCCGGAAGAGATCCGGCCCGGCATGGTGCTGGCTTTCGAGGTGCCCTTCTACCTGCATGGGCTGGGTGCCATGATGATAGAGGACCAGCTTCTGGTCACCCAGAGCGGGATTGAGGTGATGAACCGCCTGCCGCGCGATCTGGTCGATCTGACCGAACTCGAACCCGTCGAAGCCTGAGCGCCAGCCCCCGCGCCAGCCCCGGCGGTCGCCAATCCGTCCGGGCGCGCCTCAGCGCAGCTTGCCGCGCAGCCGCTGCACCAGAAAATCGGACAACGCGCGCGTCTTGGGCAGAAGATGCTTGTTGGACGCGTAGCAGACGTAGAAGTTCGTCTCGGGCCAGACCGTCCAGTCGGGCAGCACGGTGACCAGCTTGCCCTGTTCGATCGCATCCGAGCAGATGTATTTCGCGATGATCGCAATCCCGGCGCCGTGCTGTGCGGCTTCGAAGATCGCCTCGGAACTGTCCGAGCGGAAGTCGCCGGTCACATGCACAGCCTCGATCTGCTCGCCCCGGCGGAATTGCCAGTTGGTCCCGGCCTTGGCATAGCGCGAGAAACACAGGCAATCGTGACGCGCCAGATCGGCGGGGCTTTGCGGTGTGCCGTGTTCTTCCAGATAATCGGGGCTGGCCACGAGGTATTTGTGATTGGTGCCGATCTTGCGCGCGACCAGACTGGAATCGGGCAAGGAGCCGATCCGCACCACGGCGTTATAGCCTTCCTCAAGGATATCGACGAAGCGGTCGGTATAATTCGCCTCGACCTTCACCTTGGGATAGGTCGCGATGAAATCGGCAATGATCCCCGACAGTTCCAGATGCCCGAAGGCCACCGGGAACGACACGCGCAACAGGCCCTGCGGTTCGGAATGATAGCTTTCGATGACGTCGTCGGCCTCTTTCAGCCGGTCGAGGATCTCGCGGCAATGGCGAAAATAGATCGCCCCCAGATCGGTGAACACGACGCGCCGCGTGGTCCGCTCGAGCAAGCGTGTGCCCAGCAGATCCTCAAGTTTCGACACCTTCCGGCTCAACGTCGATGGCGAGACATTGGCAATCGCCGCCGCCTTGGCAAAGCTCATCTCCTCGGCCACAAGGACGAAGGCGACGATCAGGTGGATGCGTTCGAGATCGGTAACGTCAAGCTGGTTGACGCGCAGTTGCTGGTTCATGGGCTGACCCGGGCAAACGTGACTCTCTCCCCAATCTTAGCCTGACGCAGCCCCCGCCCGATCACCAAGCGCCGCGACGACACGGGGCGCGCAGAACGGGCGGGAAAGGGAGACTCGTGTGAAATGCAACCAAATTATTGCACCTGTGCACGGATTTCATGCAGTATTCGTTCTTCTGTGACGGGAGAGTTGCGCCGATGATGCGCCAAACGCGCGCCCGATCCGCGCAAGGCCAAGGAAAGGGCCCCTGATGGCTTACGTCGACACCGCACCGCGGCTTCCGCTGAATGTCTACCTGCTGATGATGTCGCAAGCTTTCGCCGGGGCGCTGCCGCCGATCATGGTGTCGCTGGGCGGGCTGATCGGCGCGATGCTGGCGCCATCGCCCTATCTGGTGACGCTGCCGGTCTCGATGTTCATGGTGGGCACCTGCGTCGCCACCATTCCCGCCGCGCTGCTCTACGGCCGCTTCGGGCGCCAGCCGGTCTATATCGCCGGGGCGCTGATCGCGGTGACCGGCGCGCTGACCTGCGCTTGGGGCGTCTACACCGGCTCGTTCTTTCTGCTGTGCTTCGGTGCGCTGCTGTTCGGGCTCAACATCGCCTGCGTGCAAAGCTACCGCTTCGCCGCGCAACAGGGCGTGCCGTCGAGCTTCCGCGCGCGGGCGGTGTCGATGGTGCTTTTGGGCGGGATCGGCTCGGCGGTGATCGGGCCGCAGATCGCCATCCATTCCAACGACATGATTATCGGCGCGCCCTATGTCGCGGCCTTTCTGGGACAGGCGATGCTGGCCGCGATCACCCTGCCCTTCCTCGCCGGTCTGCGCCTGCCCAAGACGCCCGTGGCCCAGCCCGCGACGCCGCTGCCGCGCGGGCGCTACGGCCTGCCGCCGCTGACTCGCGCTTACGTGATCGCGGTGATATGCGGCGCCTTCGCCTATGGCTCGATGACCTTCACCATGACCGCCGCACCGCTGGCGATGATCGCCTGCGGCTTTACCGAGGCCGATGCCGCGCTGGGTATCCAGTGGCACATCATCGGCATGTTCGCCCCCAGCTTCGTCAGCGGGCGGCTGATCGACCGCTATGGCTATCGTCCGGTAATGGTCGCGGGGATCGTCTTTGTCGTCGCGGGCGCGATCCTTGCGCTGTCGGGCGAGGCGCTGGCGAATTTCTGGGGGACGCTGATCTTGCTCGGGGTTGGCTGGAACTTTGCCTATACAGGCTCGACGGTGATGATCGCCAAGGCCTCGGCGGCGGCGGGCTCGGTCGCGCTGCAGGGTCTGGCGGACTTCATGATCTTCGCCTTCGTCGCGGCGGCCTCGCTGCTGGCGGGCGTGCTGTTTCAGCTCTCGGGCTGGGCGGTGCTCAACATCACCGTGCTGGTCGCGCTGGGGCTGATCCTGGGGCTGGTGACGCTGGATTCCCGTAGCGCCCGCCGCGCGGCCTGAGGCGCGGCAGAAAACGGGGCCCTGCCTGCGCGCTTCAGCAAGCAGCGCAGGCCGGGCCCCTTTGTGTCACTCGTCCAGCGCGCCCGCCTCGCGCAGGGCCTGCGCGAAGGAACGGGTATCGACGGCCAGATGCGACGAGCTCATCTGCGGATAGGGCGGCTGCGGATCGAAGAACTGGCTGTCCACAGCAATGAGCCGCCATTCCCCGTCCGGCATCCGGTGCAGGATCGGCGAGCCGCTGTCGCCTCGCGTGGTATCGCAGGTATGGATCATCGAGCCATCGCGATAAGCGTGCAGGATCTGGCAATCCATGTGACCCGACGGGTAGGCCCCGGTATCCCAGCTATAGCCCGCCTGGCTGACGAGATACTCGCCCGCCATGATCTGCTCGAGATCGCTCTTGTCGAAGACATGCGGGCGCACGAAGCCCACTTCCAGCCCCAGATCGCGGTCCAGTTCCAGCAGGGCCCAGTCATTGCCGTTGCCGCCGTCGGGCGGCGCGCTGGCCGGGTCGTAATCGGGCGCGATGACGGTGCGCACGACATGCGCGCGGCCCGCATTGCTGTCGCCCGTCGCGGCGGCGAGGAACTCGGTCACCTTGCGCACCTGCCCGTTATCGCCCTGCAGGCAATGCGCGGCGGTGGCAAGCAAGCGTGGGCCGATCAGCGTCGCCGTGCACGAGGTCCCATCCATCCGCAACAGCCCCATCGCGCGCCACGGCATCTGCGTGACATCGACAAGGATCCGGTCGTCATGGCCGAAGTAATGGTCGCGCATTGTCACCGGGCGGTCCCGGCCGATGCAATCGGCGGTGTCGGTATAGGCGCGGCAGGTGCCCTGCGCCGATCCCGGCTCTTCGCACACGCCGTTGAAGGCGGTGGCGCATTGGTTCGAGCGGTTGCGCATCACGGCAAGACCCGCGCAATCGGTCGCGTCCGAGCCCGACAGGCAGACCCCGGTGCCGATCCCCGGCTCGTCGCATTCGCCGTCATTGGCCCAGCGGCAGCTATCGTCGCCGCCGATCGCCATCGCCCGGCAATCCGAGGCATCGGTGCCCGGCGTGCAGGCGCCGGTCCCACCGAAGCGGATGTCGTCGCATTCGCCGTCATTGCCCCAGCGGCAGGTATCGTCGCCCAGCTGCGCGCGGATATCGGCGGGCACGGCATCCATCAGGCGCTGCCATGCGGCGGCCTCGGTCCGGCAATCATTGGCGTCGGTACCCGTCTCGCAGGCGCCGGTGCCGCCATAGCGGGCCTCGTCGCATTCATTATCGTTGGCCCAGCGACAGGTATTGGCCTGCGCCTGTGCCTGTCCCGACAGCGCAACGGGCACGGCCAGGGTGATGACCGCGCCCAGTATCAGGCCAAAAGGTGACAGTCGTGAAAATCGTCCCCGCATGGAAACCCCCAAACCGTTAATCAATCTTTTGTCTCAAAAGCGCCGCCCCCGCTCGAAAGGCGGGGGCGGGTATCTGTCAATCAGTGCTCGCGGTCCATGACCCATTGCGGCGTGGCGACCGTCACGCCCATCGTGGCCATCCCCCCGTTGCCGCCATAGGTGCCGGCAAAGACCGCATAGGGTCCGGGCTGCGGGTTGGGGATCATCACGCCGGGATTGAGCTCTTCGAAATCGTCGTTGCAATAAAGCTGACCATCCGGCCCGACCACCGTCAGCGTGCCGTCGGAATCGCTGACCATGTAGACCATGAGCTGCGGCAGACCTTCGGTCGCCTCGACCACCAGATCGGGTTGCGCAGGCGTCAGGAACCCGGCGCAGCCATCGCCCAGCCCGAACGAGTCGGTCTGGCTCGGCGCGATATCGAAGATCACGCGCGGATCGATCAGCGTCTCGGGCCCATAGGTCAGCGTCGCCACCGCAGGCTCGGCCGCGTAGTTCAGCCAGTCGGGTGCGCTGAAGCCACCGGCGGGCTCGGTGCCTTCCCAGTTCGGCTCGCCCAGCGAGGCATAGAGATTGTACTCGCCCTGTTCGCCCTGCGCGTAGCTGCCCACGAAGACCGCGTAATCCCCGGCCTGCGCGTTGTTGAAGCCGATACCGGGATTAAGCTGGAACGAATCGTCGTTGCAGCTCCAGCTGCCATCGGGCGCGCGGACGGCCATGGTCAGGTCGCTGTCGGCGCGAGCATAGAGCGACAGAAGCGGATGCGATGCATCGAGCGTCACCACCATGTCGGGCGCCGACAGATCGGTGTAGCCCGCGCAATACGATGTCGCGGACAGGCCATCCATCGGGTCGCGCCCGGCCGAAAGCGGCGCGGTGGTCAGCCGCACGCCGCGGCCTTCCATAGACGCGTCGATCGTCGCGCGACCGGCGCGCGGCTCGGCATCGGTATCGATCATCACGTTGGCGAACGCAGGCTGGCCCGCCGAGGCGTAAAGATCGTAGGTATCGCCCCCGCCCGAGGAATAGCCGCCGACGAAGACCTGATAGGCGCCTGCTTCGGCGGCGGGCAAGGTGATCGCCGGGTTCAGCTGATAGACATCGTCGTTACAATGCACGCCGCCCGAAGGATCGACCACCGCCATCACCAGATCGCGGTCGGACATCGCGAAGATGCTCAACGTCTCGCCGCCCTCTTCGACGTTCAGCACCGCGTCGGCGGCATCAAGCTGCGAATAGCCCCAGCAGCTATCGGGACCCAGCGGGCGCAGCGGCGTGTTGGCGTAAAGCGGCGCCTCCGTCAGCAATTCCTGACGCCCGGCCTCGGCACTGGCCTGATAGACGAAGCTGCCATTGCGCGGCTCGCCCAGACGGCTGACATCGAAACCGAACAGTTCGATGGACGACACCGCGGTTTCCGAGGCAAAGAGCCGCGCATCGACCGAACCGCCCTCCTCCGTGCCCAGCCAGACCATGTAGCGGCCCGGCTGCACCTCGGCGAGCGAGCTGGACACGAAGCCCTGCTCATCGGCGAGCGCGCAGCGGTAGAGGCCATCGGCTGTTCCGACGACCATGCTCGTCAGGCTTTCACCCGCCGCCGAAAAGGCCAGCGTGCTCATCGGCCCGGTCACGTCAAAAGCGACGCCATCGGCTTCGGCCATTACCTGCCCCCGGCAGCCGCGCACGAAACCCGAGGCCGGTTCCGAGGTCGGGCCGGAAACACGCAGGCCGATCCGCGAGGGCGCGAAGGCGTCGGTTGCCGGTCCCACTTCGATCGCCAACGACGTCTCCTGAGCCATGGCCGCAAGCGGCACGATGGGCATGAGACATGCGGCGAGCGCGGTGGTCGTGGTCAGTCGGGCGCGGTGCAATCGCATATCGGATAATCCTCGTTCGCTCTTGGGTCGTCATCGCCGGATGGCGGCGCCCAAACCTTGCCTCGCGCATAACGGGAAGGTCAACAACGTTGCGCCGGCCTCACGGCAAGGTGCTTTCGCGTTATTTCCGGGGATGGCAGCGGCGGCGCTGTTGCGGTATTGACGCAACCGGACGGCCCCCCGGGCCGACTTGGAACAGCCCCGGAACAGCACGGATACCCCGACATGGCGCGCATTCTGATTACCTCGGCCCTGCCCTATATCAACGGCATCAAGCATCTGGGGAACCTCGTCGGCAGCCAGCTTCCCGCCGACCTCTATGCCCGTTACATGCGGGCGCGCGGCCACGAGGTGATGTTCATCTGCGCCACCGACGAACACGGCACCCCTGCCGAGATCGCAGCGCAGAAAGCCGGCAAGCCGGTCGCCGACTACTGCGCCGAGATGCATACCGTGCAGGCCGATCTGGCGGCAGGCTTCCGGCTGTCCTTTGACCATTTCGGGCGCTCGTCGTCGCCCCAGAACCACGCGCTGACGCAGCATCTGGCGGGGCGGCTGCATGCGGCCGGGCTGATCTCGGAAGTGTCCGAAAAGCAGGTCTATTCCAATGCCGATGGCCGCTTCCTGCCCGACCGCTATATCGAGGGCACCTGCCCCAATTGCGGCTATGACCGCGCGCGCGGTGACCAGTGCGAGAACTGCACCAAGCAACTTGACCCGACCGACCTGATCGATCCGCGCTCGGCCATTTCGGGCTCGACCGATCTGGAAGTGCGCGAAACCAAGCACCTGTTCCTGCGGCAGAAATCCATGCGCGATCAGCTGCGTGACTGGATCAAGTCGAAAAAGGACTGGCCGATCCTGACCACCTCGATCGCGCTGAAATGGCTCGATGACGGCGACGGGCTGCAGGACCGGGGCATCACCCGCGATCTGGACTGGGGCATCCCGGTCAAGAACGGCGACAAGGACTGGCCGGGCATGGAAGGCAAGGTCTTCTACGTCTGGTTCGACGCGCCGATCGAGTACATCGCCGCGACCGCCGAATGGGCCGAAGCGCAGGGCAAGGGCGCCGAGGCCTGGGAACGCTGGTGGCGCACCGACAAGGGCGCCGATGGCGTCCGCTATGTCGAGTTCATGGGCAAGGACAACGTTCCCTTCCACACGCTCAGCTTCCCCGCGACAATGATCGGCGCCAATTTCGACGGCGCCGAGCCGTGGAAGATGGTCGATTACATCAAGTCGTTCAATTACCTGAACTACGATGGCGGCCAGTTCTCGACCTCGCAGGGGCGCGGCGTGTTCATGGATCAGGCGCTGTCGATCCTGCCCGCCGATTACTGGCGCTGGTGGCTTCTGAGCCACGCGCCCGAAAGCTCGGACAGCGAATTCACCTGGGAGAATTTCCAGGCCTCGGTGAACAAGGATCTGGCCGACGTGCTGGGCAACCTCGTGTCGCGCGTCACCAAGTTCTGCCGCTCGAAATTCGGCGAGCAGGTGCCCGAGGGCGGCAGCTATGGCCCGCGTGAGGACCAGCTGATCGCCGACCTGAGCGCGCGCCTCAAGGCGTTCGAGACGCAGATGGAAGCCATGGAAGTACGCAAATCCGCCACCGAGCTGCGCGGCTTCTGGGTGCTGGGCAACGAATACCTGCAGGAAGCGGCGCCGTGGTCAACCTTCAAGACCGACGCCGACGCGGCGGCGGCGCAGGTGCGGCTGGCGCTGAACCTCATCCGCGTCTACGCGGTCGTCTCGCAGCCCTTCATCCCCGACGCGTCCAAGGCGATCATGGACGCGCTGGGTTGCGACGACTGGTCCTGGCCCTCGGATATGGGCGCGGCGCTGGCCACCCTGCCTGCCGGCCACGCCTTCACCACGCCCGAGGTGCTGTTCGCGAAGATCACCGACGAACAGCGCGAAGACTGGCAAAACCGCTTCGCCGGCACCCGCGCCTGACACCACCAAACAACCCTGCGGGCGCCCCCGTGCGCCCGCAAGCTTGACACACCGTAAGCTTCTGAAGGACGCTGTGACGGTTCCGCCGCATTTCTGGCGGGCTTTTGCAAAGGTCTTTTCATCATGACGCCCACTGCATTCAGGGCCGCTGCCCTGGCATCCCTGCTTTCCTCGGCCGCGCTTCCCGCATTCGCACAGGTGACGCTGACGCCGCTCAGCCTGACCGCGCAGGCCTATACCCATGTCACCAGCTGGCAGGAACGCGGCTTTCGCCCCGCTGGCCTGACCGAGGTGGTCCATATCCCCGGCCATCTGCTGCTCGATATCCGCGCGGTGTTCGATGGCCCCTGGACCGACGAGATCAGTCAGGTCCGTGCCAATTCCCGCGACATCATGCTGGTCCTGCCCGACGGCACCGAGCTGGAACCGCAGGGCAGCTATCAGTACTGGGGCCAGCTCCAATTGCATGGCGGCTCGCTTTCGGGCCGGCGCCCGCGCGATTTCCCCGATACCGATCAGGACATTCACTGGAACAGCCTCTTCGTCGTGCCCGAAGGAACCAGCACCGCGACGCTGGTTATCGGCGGCGACGATGTGAGCTTCGAAGGCGCGGTCAGCGTGCCCAAGACCTCAGCCCCTGACGATGCCGCTGCCTTCGCCAGCTTCGAGGTCCAGTCGGTCGACCGCTACCGCGTGGCAGAACTGGAGGATGGCTCGGGCGATGACGCGGTGCTGTCCTCGATCACCGCGCCGCCGGGCATGGTGCTGGCCGATCTGGAAATCGAGGTGACGGGCACGGGGTCGAACCAGGCGGACGGCGATGCGCGCTTCAACTGGAGCACGTCGAATTTCCGGCTGGTCGATGCCGAGGGCCACACGATGGGCATGGTCGGCGAGCAATTCATGCGCCGGATCCTCGATTCGCAGTTCAACGGCGTGAATATCGGCGATTCGACCGATCGCAACGTGATCTGGCTGGTCCCCGAAGCGCTGACGCAGGCCACGCTGATGTTCGGCGAAACAGCGGTGGCGGAGGTCGATCTGGGATCGGCGGCGGTCACTAATACGAATTGACCAAACAACGGAGGGGTGCGAGGGGGCTACACGCCCCCTCGCGCTCCCCGCGCCAAAGGGGGACACGCCCCCCCTTTGGAAACCCCGTGGATATTTATGGAACAAAGATGAGGCAAGCGCCGCGCGCCCCTTCATTCTGCTCTAAATACTCAGGCCACGGCACCGCCGGTGTAACGTCCCGTCATGGGCAGGCGGTCTCACCGCTCGGTCAGTTTCAGCTCAATACGCCGGTTCGCGGCGCGGGCCTCGGGGCTGGAACCCGGTTCGACCGGGCGGAATTCGCCGAAGCCCGTGGCAGCAAGGCGTTCGGGCGGGAAATCCAGCTCGTCGATCAGATAGAGCACCACCGACAGCGCGCGCGCCTGGCTGAGTTCCCAGTTCGACGCGTATTCACCACCCGGACGGATCGCGGCGTTGTCGGTATGGCCATCGACGCGCAGGACCCAGTCAATCGTATCCGGAATTTCGGACGCGGCATCGAGCAACAGCCTGCCAATGCTGGCGATCTGCGCGCGGCCTGCCGGGGACAGGTCGGCCGAGCCCGCGTCGAACAAAACCTCGGACTGGAACACGAAGCGGTCGCCGACGATCTGCACGCCGTCGCGTCCGCCGAGAATCTCGCGCATCTGCCCAAAGAACTCCGAGCGGTAACGTTCGAGCCGTTCAGCCTCGGCCTCGAGCCGGCGGCGTTCAGCGGCTTCCAGCTCGGCGCGGCGGCGTTCTTCGGCGGCGACGCGGGCCAGCGCCGCGTTGAGATCGGCGCCCAGCGCTTCGATCTGCGTGCTGGCCTCGGCCTCGCGCGCCTGACTTTCGCCCAGCAAATCCTGCAGCCCCGCCACTTGCCGCTGCAGCCGCGCAACCTGTTCGTTGAGAAGCGCGAGGCGTTGCTGGTCCTCGGTCGAGGCCGCTTCGGCCTCGGCCAGTTCCTGACGCGCGAGCTGAAGCAAAGCGGCCCGGGTTTCGGCTTCGGTCGCCTCGCGGTCGCGCGCTGTCTCGGCCTCATCGCGCGCAGCCTGCGCGGCGGCGAGCAGCGTGAGCGTTTCCTCGGCCCGGGCGCGCTGCTCTTCCAGCGCCAGCGTCATCGCCGTCAGCTCGGTATCCGCTTCGGCCAGCCGGGCGCGCAATGCCTCGGCCGCCGCCAGCTGCGCGAGCCGTTCGCTTTCCGCGTCGGAGAGGCTCGCTTCGGTTTCGGCGAGCCGTTGGCGTAGCGCCTCGGCGGCGGCGGCTTCTGCGAGGCGCGCACGCTCGGCTTCGTCAAGCGCGGCCGAGGATTGTGCCGCCTGCGCCGCCGCCTGTGCCTGCGCGATTTCGGCCGCGCTGAGGCTCGCCTGCAACTCGGCCATCCGCGCCTGCGTCTCGCTGTCGAGCGTGGCCAGATCGTAGAGCGCCTGTTGCCGCGCCAGATCGGCATCGCTGAGCTGGGTTTCGAGTTCGGCGATGCGGGCCTGCGTGGCGGCGTCGAGTTGAGCCAGCTCGGCGAGCGCTTGCTGGCGGGCTAGATCAGTGTCGCTGAGCTGCGTCTCCAGCTCAGCGATGCGCGCTTGTGTGGTGGTGTCTAGCTGCGCGAGGTCAGCGAGCGCTTGTTGGCGGGCTAGATCAGCGTCGCTCAGCTGAGTCTCAAGCTCAGCGATGCG
>NZ_JAFKOK010000027.1 GCF_017303295.1 Rhodobacter sp. NTK016B
CGCCGCCCGAGCCCGCCGCGCCCTCGGGCTTTGCCCCCGCGCAACGCGTCGCGCCTGAAACCATCACCGCCGAGACCCGCCCCGACATCGCCGTCCGCGAGGCCGATGCCAGCACCACGCGCCCGCCGCAACGTCCTGATTTCGCAGCGATCGAACAACAGCGCGAAGACCGACGCCAGGCCGAGGTCGAACGCCAGCGGCAGCGCGAGGCCGAGCGTGCCCGACAGGCCGCCGCCGCGCAGGCTGCGGGTGACAGCGACCGCAACGCAAGGCGCGGGGCCTCGGATGGCGGCACCGGGGCGGCGGCGCAAAGCGCGCCCAGCCCGGCGCCACAGGCCAGCGCGCCCGGCAATGCGGCGGCGTCCAACTATCCCGGTCAGGTCATGCGCCGCATCCAGCGCGTGCGTCAGGTCCGCCTCCGCGCGCGCGGCAGCGCCGTCGTGGCGTTTACCATCGCGGCCAATGGCGGCCTTGCCTCGGCCAGCCTCGCGCGGCGCTCGGGCAGCGCCGAGCTCGACCAAGCCGCCCTCGACCACATCCGCCGCGCCGCCCCCTTCCCACCACCGCCGCCCGGTGCCCAGCGTCAGTTCTCCTTCGAATTCGTCGGACGGTGAGAGAAACAAGGGAAGTTAAGGTGGCTATGCCGCGTTGCCTTCATCGCCGGTAGTCAGTTCAGGTGCAGCGTTTCGGTCAAGGTAGCGCTTCGGAAATCGGTGATCAGAACCCGCAATGTCAGGCTCCACGCGCCTCCGAAAGGCAAGGTCACGACGGGCGTGACCCACAGCCCTGACGGACCCAAAACCGCCGCCATGCGGATCGGCTCGAGCGTGCCGTCCGAGGGGGCGAGCGCCACCTCGACTTCCTGCGGCTCCAGTGCCTCGAAATCCCCGGTCTGAAACGCCATGGCCAGCGTGACGGGGCCGGCCTGTCCCGGCGTCACAGTTACATCCGCCATCGCGGCTTCCGTGTGAATATGCAGAGCCAACGGAGGGGCAACTATCGCACGGGGCGGCGGCGTGAGCCGGAATCCGGCGGCGAGGATCAGGACCAGAGCGCCCAACACGATCTCTGCCCGGATCGCCCGCGCGAGCGGCCGGGCCTTGCCAGCGGCGAGCGCCGGTGTCCAGCGCAGACGATTGAGCGCGGCAAGGATCAGAAGCCCGGCTACCAGCGCCAGCTTGACCAAAAGAAGCCGGCCCCAAACCGTCGATGTCAGCGCTGCAAGGTCACCGCCGGTCTGGGCCCAGACCAGCCAGCCGCCACTGAGAACAAGCGCTGCCACGAGCGGCACGGCGAGGGTCGAGAAGCGCCGCACTCTCAGGGATGCGTCGGGATGATTCAGGTCCGCGGCGAGCGGCACGAGGAGCCCCATCCACCAGATCAGTGCAACGGCGTGGACCAGCATCGCCAGCGTCGACAGGGGTGCAGGCGGGGCAAGCGCGGCATGGCCCGAAACGACAAAAGACAAGGACAGCGCACCCCAGGCCGCCAGAGCTGCCAAAGGGCTGCCGCGCCGCAGCGCCAGCGTTGCCATGGCCAGCGCCAGCAGCGACAGGGCGATGGTCCGCGCCAGCGGAGCGGTCAGGGCGGTCAGCCACGGTGTCGTGGATGTCAGCGCCTCTGCGCTCTCGCCGCGCAGTTCCAGCCCGTGCAGCCCGGCAAGCAGAACGCAGGCGGGCAGGGATACAGCCGCCGCGATCAGCGCCGTGCGCCGTAGCCTGCCTTGCGCGGGCTGCCGCGTGATCAGCGCTGCATGCAGCGCCACCCCGGTTATCAGCACCAGCAGGATTGTAACGAGCGCCCGCGTCGCTGTGGTAACGCGCGCCATGCCCTCGTCCGTCCGGATCGCTGCAACCTCGGAGGCGGCGCCGAGATGCAAGGTCACAACACCGCCGACAGGGTGCCCGTCGGCCGAGGTGACCCGCCAGGACAACAGGTAGCTGCCGGTGGCGTCCTGATCGGGCGGCGGCACGACGAGGTCGGCGTTCTCGGCCCGGCCCTCGACCTCGGTGGTCGAGCCGTCGGGGGCGACCCAGCGCAACACCAAAGGAGCAACGCCTTCGCTGAAAGACAGGGTGACGGCCTCTGGCCACGCCTGAAGCACCGCCCCCTCGGCGGGGTCGGTGCCGTGAAGTTGCGCATGAGCCGAGGCCTGAGCGGGCGCCAGCAGCAAAGCCAACACCAATGTCAGGACCGGCATCACGCCTGAGAACGGGGCGGG
The DNA here is from genome assembly GCF_017303295.1 of Rhodobacter sp. NTK016B. GTDB lineage: Bacteria > Pseudomonadota > Alphaproteobacteria > Rhodobacterales > Rhodobacteraceae > Pararhodobacter. Next base: position 2,222 of record NZ_JAFKOK010000027.1, read on the forward strand.
TCCGGGCGCGCGTCGCATGTCAGTGGGCCGTCCAGGGCAGAACGGCGATCTCGACATGCTCGGTCGGGCTGCCATTGAACTGCAAAGCGACCTCGCCCGCCTGCAGGTCGAACACCACCACCTTGAACGGCGTGGCGCAGCCGGTCTGCATCTCGAAGGCGCCGGTCTCGAGGATCGCGCCCTCGCTCACCGCGTCGAACCAAAGGCTGTTCGACGCGGCGACGCGCCACAGGCCGGACTCTGGGATCGTCACCGTGACATGACCGGCGAAGCGGTCGGGGCCGTTGCGATCCTGTCCGGGCGGAACCGGGAAGCTCACTTCGCCCTGCGGGCGTAGCGTCAGGCTGGCCAAGACGCCCGGCGCAACACTTCGCGCGGCGCTGGCGCGGGCCGAGGCGGAGACGGTCGCGGTCGGCGCATCGGCCCAGAGAGCGGCCTCTTGCGAGACATCCATCGCGAAGGCGCTGCAATCGCCGCGCATCTGAGCGAAGGGGCGCGGGCCGGGGAGGTCGTGCGCAGAGGCGGCGGTGGCGATGAGTGCGACCGGGACCAGGAGGGAAAGACAGGAGCGGAGCATGGAGACCTCAAAACGGAAGGGTAAGGAACGGGGGCGATGTCTTGGCCTGATGGCCGTGGCGCTCATCTGTGGCGCCCGCGAGAGAGCGAGCGAAGCCAGCGCAGACGCCGCCAAAACGGCCAGCCGAAAGAAACTGGCCGTGAGTTCATCCTGCGGTGGAGTACGGGCGACCGAGGGGGCAGGCCATGACGACCCGCCCCCGAAACCGCGCCGGCTCAGTGGCCGTGGCCATGCTCGGCGGGCGCCACGATCATCACACCGGGCGCGGGCTCGGCCAGATCATGCGGATCCTGACCTTCGGCCGGGATCTCGATCCAGCGTGCGGCACCGTTCGCGCATTCCTGAACAACGGGGATGTAGAGGGTCTCACCCGCTTCCAGCAGGTCGGTCACCGCAGCGCGGAAGACGAACTCGTCGTAATATTCCGCAGGCAGCTCGCCCGACCAGATGATTTCGCGGACACCTTCGCTGAACGTCGTGCCATGCGCGGTATAGGGCTGCGCCAGCGGGCCGGTGACGGTCTCGAGCTCCCAGCCCGCGTGAACCATCGGTTGTGCGCGGGCCAGCCCGTCGGGGATCGACACACGCACGCGCAGGGTTGCCTCGCCGCTGCAGCCATGCGGCACGCGCAGGGTGAAGCGGGCCGTCTGCCCCTGAACGGCCTCGCTTTCGGCGAAAGTGGCGTGGGCCGAGGCCTGAGTGGCAAGGCCGAGGCTCAGGGCGGCAATGGTCAGAAAGGTCTTCATCTCGCGGTTTCCTTGGTTTCTTGGTTACGCCGGCTGGCCTGAGGGCCAGAGCCGGGGCGCCTGAGGGCGCCGTGCAGGACCCGTCGTCCGTTACCGGACGCGGAAGGGTACTGGGCATCGCTCTCGTCTGCGGAAAAGACCCGCCCAAGCCCGGTCATGACGCCGGGGGCGACCCCCGGACGAAACAGCGCAGGTTCGGGCAGGTTAGTGACGGCGACCGCAAGGGAACGCGAAGCGGACCGCCGGACGGGAACCGGCGCGCGAAATCACGCGACGGTCCCGACGCCGGAAACGGCAGCCGGACGATGCCGGGTGCCGGACACGACTGGATCAGGCGAGAGGGGGACCGCGAGGAGGGGGGGAAACCCGGCCAGCCGAGGCCGTGACCAAATGAGTTTCGGCGGGGAAGACCAGCGTTTCAAGCGTCAGAACGGGGCGGACGGCGCCCGTCTGGATCTGCGGCAGGTTGATGGCGGCGATGACATGGCAGACCTGGCAGAGCTCGGTCGAGACGGGATCGCCGTTCTCGTCAGTGACGCAGAAAGCCGCGCCCCAGAGCTGCGCGAATTGCGCGCGCTCCAGTTCAGAGGCCGACGCGAAACGATGCCCCCAGCCAGTGGCGCCGAGCGCCATGGCAAAGATCAGAACCAGCCCACGGGCCAGCAGGGGCATTCGCGTCAACATATCAGATCGTTAGCGCATTCGTGAAGGCGGGTAAACGGCCTAAGCGTCTTTCATCTGTGTCGAGTTGCCTCATCAACCGGAAACGGTTGCCGGCGTGCGGCGCACCTTCGCGCTCCGCGTTGATCCCAGTGCTGTCCACGGCTCGGCATGGCGTTGCGAAGCAGATGCAACGGCTCTGTGGGGCGGCGAGAGCGGGCCTAGCCGTGGCGGATAACCGGGTCGATCACCGACAGGGGGCCTCCGAAAACCAGTTCGACGCTGCGCGCGGCGGCAAGCAGATCGCGTTCGCCGCGCGGCTTGCCGATCAGTTGCAGTCCCACCGGAATCCCCGCCGCATCGCGGCCAACGGGTACGGACATGGCGGGCAGGCCAAGCGCGGTGGCAAGGAAACCGCAATCCAGCCAATCCATGTAGAACGTCAGCTCTTTCCCGTCGATCCGGCGGACCCATTCTTCTTCGACCGGGTGCGGCATCGTTCCCACCACCGGGCATGCCAGCACATCAACATGGTCAAAGACGGCCTGCACCGTATCGTAGAGCCGCGACCGGATCAGCTGAGAATCGATGATGTCGTCCATGGTCAGCGCCAGCCCGTCGCGCAGATTGCCTTCCAGCGTCGGTTTGAATTTCTCCCGGACTGCAGGGTCGATGTCGCGCATGAGCGTGGCCCATAACAGGCCCCGCTGCACGTAATAGGCGCGGCGCATCCCCGACAGGTCCGGCGTCACCGTTTCGACGACCGCTCCTGCCGCCGACATCCGGGTCATCGCTGTGTCGATATGGTCGCGCATCTCAGGGTCGACGGCGCTTTCGCCGGACAGGTCGGGCAGGTAGCCGATGCGCAGGCCAGCAGGCTCGGCCCGGGTGACGGCGTCCCGGTAGGGCGCGGGATCGGCGGGGTATGACAGCGGGTAGCGCGGGTCGAACCCGGTCATCGTGTCGAGAAACAGCGCCAGATCCGTGACCGACCGGGCCATCGGTCCCTGCACACCCTCGGTGATGTAGCCCGCCTGCGCAGGCCCGCCCGCCACAAGGCCGGGGCTGGGGCGCAGGCCGACGACACCGCAATACGCGGCCGGTGTGCGCAGACTGCCGCCGTGGTCGGATCCATGGCTCAACCATGTCTGGCCCACCGCCAGCCCGGCCGCCGCCCCGCCCGACGATCCCGCCGGATTGAGCCGCGTGTCATGCGGGTTGCGGGTCGCGCCGAAGATGGCGTTGAACGTATTGGCGCCGGCGCCGAATTCCGGGGTGTTGGTCTTGCCGATGACAAGACCGCCGCGCCGCTCAATCAGTTCGACCAGAGGGTCTGACGCCTCGGGCACGTAATCCGCGAGCGCCGGCGTGCCCCAGGTGGTGCGCACCCCCTCGACTGCGGTCAGATCCTTGATGCCCACGGGCAAACCATAGAGCGCGCCGCGCGGCTCAGAGGGCGCCGTCAGCGACCGGGCCGCCTTGCGGGCGCGGTCGAAACAGGGGGTCGGCATCGCGTTGAGGGCGGGGTCGGTCTGGGCGTGACGCGTCTCGGACGCGGCGATCAGCTCGTCGGGCGACACGTCACCGCGGCGCAGCAGGTCGACCACCTCCACCGCGCTCAGGGCGCAGAGGTCAGGGCCGGAATAGGCGGGGGTGTCGGTGGTCATGGCTGTCTCGTTCATGTCAGAGCCCAAGCGCGCGGCGCAGCATGTTGAGCGCCACCAAGATCAGGAACACGCCGAAAATGCGTTTCAGCAACACGGGTCGCGTCGCATGCGCCAGTCTCGCGCCAAGGGGGGCGGTCAGAAGCGTCATCGACACCACGATCAGAAAGGTCGGAATGTTGATGGCGCCCAGTGTCAGGGGCGGGTGGACGTCAATGGGAACAAAGGCAAATCCGATCACGGACGGCACCGCGATCAACAGGCCGAAGCCCGCAGCCGTGGCCACCGCGCGGTGAATGGCGACCCCGTGCAGCGTCATGAACGGGACGCCGAACGATCCGCCGCCGATCCCCATGAGCACCGACAGGAAGCCGATCAGGGGCGAGGCTGCGGCGCGCACGACACCGCCGGGCATCTGGGGGGCGATCCGCCATTTTTCGCGTCCGAATGCCATGTACAGGCCGACGATCAGCGCCAGCCCCCCGAAGATCCCTTGCAGCGTGGTGGAGCGCAATTGCGCCGCCACAAACACAGCAATGGCCGCGCCGATCAGGATACCGGGCGCCCAGCTTTTCAGAATGGACCAGTCGACGGCCCCGCGTTTGTTATGGGCGTGAACCGACCGGCCCGAGGTCACGACGATCGTCGCAAGCGATGTGGCGATACAGATCTGCATCAGCTCGTCGCTGCCAAAGCCCAGAAGCGTGAAGCCGTAATAAAAGGCGGGGACAAGCACGATGCCGCCGCCGACACCGAGAAGGCCCGCCAGTACGCCGGCAAGCGCGCCGATAACGAGCAGCAGCAACACCAGCTGAACAAGCAGCGCGGGATCCATGGTCATGAAGGGATGTCTTTCGATCTGGGGCGGACCCGGCTGACGACGGGTCCGCCCTTGGGGTCACATGAAGAAGTTCTGACGACGCACCATGAAACCGGTATCGTAGTATTGCTTGTAGCCGGTCGCTTGCCGCACGTAGTCGTAATAGGCATCGACGAAGCGGCGGTGGAATTCGCTCGTCTCTTTCACCTCTTCGATGACTTCGGCGCAGGCCGTCTCGATCCCGTCCCAGACATCGTCGGGGAACTCACCGATGGTCAGGTCGGGATTCGACCGCAGCATCTCGTAGGCGGCGAGGTTCGCGTGGAACGTGTCGGCAGAGGACTTGTTGGCTTCTGCCTCGGTGATCGTCTCGACCATGAGCCGCTGGCTGTCGGTCAGCGCCTCCCACGCTTCCATGCCGATCCCGAACTCGATGCCGCCATAAATCTCGACGGGCGAGGGGGCATACATGTAGCCGGCGACGTTTTGCAGACCGAAGGCGAGGTCGTTGGACGGCCCCACCCATTCGGCCCCGTCCAGCGTACCGGCCTGAAGGGCTGCGAAAATATCACCGGGCGGGATCGAGGTCGGGTTCACCCCCAGTTTGCGCAGCACTTCGCCATAGAGCCCGGCGGCGCGGAAGTTCAGCCCCTGAAGGTCGTCGAGCGAGGTGATTTCCCGCTTGAACCAGCCGGCGGTCTGAACACCCGAGCCGCCACCGATGAAGATCTTCAGGCCCCGGTCATTGGTGAATTCGTCCAGAAGCTCTTGCCCGCCGCCGAAATACATCCAGGCGTGCATCTCGTCATAGGTCAGGCCGAACGGTGCGGCGGTGAAAAAGGCATGCGCGATGTCGCGCCCCGAGAACCATGTGCCCGAGCCGTGATAGACCTCGGCCGTGCCGCTTTCGACCGCCTCCTGCGTGGCGAACGGTGCGACAAGCTCGCCCGCGCCGAACACCTGAACGTTGATCGCGCCCTCGGAAATCTGCGTGATGCGCTCGGCCCAGCGTTGGGCAGAGACCCCCGGACCGGGCAGGCCGCGCGGCACCGAGGTCACCAGTTTCCAGTTATGCTGCGCCTGCGCGCGCGCAATCGTGGGGGCCGCAAGAGCCGCCGGAGCGACGGCTGCGCTGGAGAGGAATGTTCTTCTTTTCATTGTCTTCTGATCCCTGTTGTCTGCGCCGTTCAATGGTAGATCGCGTTCGGCAGCCACGTCGCGAGGTCGGGGACCAGGAAGACGATGGTCAGCGCGACTATCTGCAAGAGGATGAACGGCACGATCCCCTTGTAGATGTCGATGGTTTGCACGGCCGGAGGCGCGACGCGCCGGAAGTAGAAGAGCGCGTAGCCGAAGGGCGGCGTGAGGAAGCTGATCTGCAGGTTCAGGCTGATGAGAATGGCGAACCACACCGGGTCTACCCCGGCGGCCATCAGCGGCGGACCGGCGATCGGCACGACGATGAAGATGATTTCGACATATTCGATGATGAAACCGAGCACGAAGATGATGGCCATGACGACCAGCACCGCCGTGATGCTGCCGCCCGGAAGCCCGTGCAGAAACTCTTCGACCATGGCTTCGCCATGCAGGCCCCGGAAGACGAGCGACAGCATGGTCGCCCCCAGAACGATCAGCGTCAGCATGGACACCATGCTGGCCGTGCTCAGGGTCACGTCCCACATGCCGCCGCGACGCACCTCCTGCACCAGCGCGGCAAGCGTGCCGATGCTCAGGGTCACCAGCGCCACCGTGCCGATCCCGGCGGTCAGGGGTGAGGCCTGTGCGCCGCCCATGACCTTGACCAAGACCAGGGCGAACGCGGCGGGCAGGACCGCGACCATGAGCGCCCATAGCCAGCGTGGCACCCCGTCGCGGTCCATCGCCGTCATGACAAGCGCGCCCGCAGCCCCAAGCGCCGCGCTTTCCGTCGCCGTGGCGATCCCCCCGAGGATGGACCCGAGAACGATCAGGATCAGCAGCAGGGGCAGAACCAGCGAATAGGTCACTTCGCCCAGACCGGGCCGGGTCCTGTTTCCCTGTTCGTCGCGCTGGATCACCGGCGGGCAGCTTCCGGGGCGGCGCAGTGAGGTGACGAAGATGTAGATGATGTAAAGCCCGACCAGCATCAGGCCCGGAATGAAGGCGCCCGCGAACAGGTCTCCGACCGAGACCGGCTCGACCGCCCATTCCCCGGCCGACCGCCGTCCGGCCTGATACGCCGATGAGACCTGATCGGTCAGCAGGATCAGCAGGATCGAGGGCGGGATGATCTGCCCCAGCGAACCCGAGGCGCAGATGACGCCCGAGGCCAGCGATTTAGAATATCCCGCCTGCAACATGGCAGGCATGGCGATCAGGCCCAGCATGAAGATGGTCGCGCCGATCACCCCGGTCGAGGCGGCGAGCAGGGCCCCCACGACCACGACCGCATAGGCCATGCCACCCTGACGGTTTCCGAACAAGGCCCCGGCCGTCAGCATCATGCGTTTGGCGATGTTGGACCGCTCCAGAAGCCCCCCCATCAGCACGAACAGGGGTACGGACAGGAAGACGTCGTTGGTCAGGATGCCGAAGGCCCGCGAGGGGAAGGCCGAAAGGAAGCCCAGATCAAAGACACCGAGCGAGGCGCCGAGAAACGCCACCAGCGTCGGCACCCCCAGCAGGACGAAGCCGACCGGCGCGCCCGACAGGATGCCGCCCAGCAGCAGAACCCCCAGAAGACCAAGAAGCGCAGCGCTCATCTGTCGTTCCCCTTTCCATAAAGACTGGGACGCAGGCCCACGATCAGCGCGACCAGAGCGAGCGTGGCGAACAACAGTGCCATCACCGTTTTGAGGAGAAAGAAGCCGGGCAGGCCGCCGAGGGTGGGCGAACTTTCAAGAACCCGCCACGATGTCCGCACCATCGGCACCGAGGTCCATGCAGCCCAGCCTGCCGCCGGGAACAGAAGGCCCAGCAACGCGATCCGGTCGATTATGCGGCGTGTGCGCCGCGAGAACCGGTCGCTGAACACGTCGACCCGGACGCTTTCATTGCTCAGGATGACCCCGACCAGCGGCAGCGACACGATAAGGAAGAACAGATAGGTCAGCAGATCCGTCGCCCACGGCGCCCCCAGCGAGAAGACATAGCGCAGGGCGACGATCACGATCTGCGCCATCAGCAGCGAGATGACGGCAAGGGCAGCAACCCCGCGCAGCGTCCCGGAAAAGCTGATTTTCATACCGGTTCTGGGGGGCTGCGTGGTCATCTCAGATCCCCAGCGCCAGACCGTCTTTGCGCGGATCGCTGCCGCCGGTCAGAAGCCCGGTCGCGGCGTCCCGGCGGATGGCCTGCGCCCCGCCCATTCCGATGGCGGCACGCGTCACGTCATGCCCCATCTCGGCAAGCTTGGACGCGACGGACTCGTCGAAGGTGCTTTCGATCTCCAGCTTGCCCGTTGTGATGTCGAGGAAGCTGCGCGGCGCATCAATTGCCGCCTGAACGTCCATTCCGTAATCGACGAGGTTCGAGACAAAATGGGAATGGCCCGTCGCCTGATAGGCGCCACCCATCACGCCGAAGGGCATCGCGTACTGGCCCGGAACCTCAAGAAAGCCGGGCAACAGCGTGTGCAGCGGCCGCTTGCCGCCGATCAGCTCATTCACATGGCCTTCCTGCAAGGTGAATCCGGCCCCGCGATTGTGCAGCGGGATGCCGAACCTCTCAGACGCAAAGCCCGAACCATAGGGCCAGAAGAGCGAGTAGATCAGCGAAACGCACAGGCCCTCGCCATCGACCACGGTGATATAGACGGTGTCCTTGTGAAGCGCCTCGGGGCGTGGCGGAAGGGGCTGCCCCGCGCGGGTCGGATCGATTAGCGCCGCCATTTCGTCGATGGCCGCGTCAGAAAGCATCCCGTCGAGGTTCAGCGCGCCTTCTCCCGGATCGCCGATGAAAAGGTTGCGCGCGCCATAGGCCAGCCGCGTCGCTTCGGCCTCGATATGGACGCGCTCGGCGCCGTTCGGATCGAGGCTGGCGATATCGAACCGCTCCAGAAGCCCGGACAACAATAGCGCCGTCGCGCCCTGTCCGTTCGGCGGCAGTTCGACAAGGTCATGACCGCGATAGGCGCGGCGGATCGGCGTGACCGGGGTGGCCTCGGTCTTTGCGAAATCCTCGGCGGTGTGCATGCCGCCCTCTGCGCGAAGGGTGGCCAGGATGTCTTCCATCACCGGGCCTTCGTAGAAGGCGCGCGCGCCCTCGCGGGCAATCAGACGCAGCGCCTCGGCCTGTCCGGGGGCGGTGAAGATGTCGCCTTCGTGAAAGCTCTGCCCGTCGCGCAGGAAGTATTGCCGTCCCGCGCCCTTCAGCCGGTCGGCGAACGTCTCCCCGTCGATGGCGGTGCGGCGATGGACCGGCACGCCGTGTTCGGCAACGCGGATCGCCGGCGCCAGCACGGTCGCCAGATCGAGCCGACCCTCCTGCGCGATGAGCCGGTCGAAGGCATCGACGGCGCCGGGCACGGTCACGGCATGGATCGAGTCGAGCCCCACAGCCGTCATCCCCTGAGCCCGCAGATCGGCGGCCTGAAGCGCGGCAGGGGCGCGGCCCGATCCGTTCAACCCCCGGCTTTCCCCGGTCTTGGCGTCGTGGATCAGCGCGAAGACATCGCCACCCAGCCCGGCCATAGCGGGTTCGCAATATCCCAACACGACGGCACCGGCGACCGCGGCATCGACCGCGTTCCCGCCTTGGCCCAGAATGTCGAGCGCGACACGGGCCGCTGCGGGATGCGACGTGGCGCACATCGCCTCGGTGGCATACATCGGCGCGCGTCCGGGCCCTTGATACGAATGTGTCACCTGACTTCGCCTTTCACTTTGGGTGCGTCTGACCGCGACTGCGTGTCTTCGAAGAATTGCTGGAGCGAGATAAGCGCCTGCGCGATGTGTTCGCGCATCAGCCGCGCGGCTTCCTTGCCTTGTCCGGCCAGAACAGCGTCGGCGATCGCCGCATGTTGCTGATGCGGGCGCTCAAGATCGGCGTTATAGCCTTCCATCATGAAAAGCGCGGCGCTGTAGGGCGTGATCCGGAGCCGCGTTTCCTCGGCCACCGTCTTGAGCATCCGGTTGCGCGCTCCGTCATGCAGAAGGCCGTGGAATTCGAAATCCATCTCAAGCGCGGCGGGCCTGTCATTGCGCAGGCTGACATCCTGCGATGCGGCCATGAGCGCGCGCAGCTTCAGACGCTCGGCTTCGTTCATGCGCACGGCGGCCAGAGACGCGCACAGCGCCTCGATCTCGCCCATCGCCTCGAAGGCTTCGCTCAACTCGGCCCGGTCAAAGCTCCGCACGACAGCGGAGCGACGGGGCCGGATCTCGATCAGTCCCGAGGCCCCGAGTTGCCTGATGGCCTCGCGTATCGGCGTGCGGGAGACGCCGAAGCGGTCGGCGAGAGAATGCTCGTCCAGCCGGTCGCCCGGCTTCAGCTCTCCGTTGATGACAAGGTCAGCGATCTTCTGGCGCAGTGTATGAGGCATGATTTCTCCTGTCTCGATACGCTAAACCAGCATTTTGCACTCTGTAAAGAAAAATTGCATACAGTTTTTATGTTTGCGATACAGCTTTGTAAGCGGCTGTTATCGCAATGTTTTTGGGGAGTCTCGACCGGGAAGTTGGGTGCCCAACCGGCAAAAACCGCGTGCTCGACGCCCGAAATAGCCCGGCAACAATCGCGGATCGGCCATGTGCCGGGCGGTGGTCCCGACTCTGCGCTCAGACAGATTCGGAAGGCGACGGTCCGTAGCACCGCACGGATCATGCGCGCCCAAACAGGGTCTGGGATATCGGCATCACTGGCTTACACGGACTGGCTTGGCGCATCTCGGGCACCACGCCGGAACACGGAACCGCGACCCTTTAGTGTTTGGCGGAGAGGTACTCTTCTGCCAGTGCCCGCGTCGTCGCGATGAAGCGGTCATTGCGCATCATGGCCCCGTCTTCATCCAGCCGTTCCACGATCCAGCCGACATAGGTCGCGGCGCGCAGGACCAGAAACAGGTCCAAGGCCCCGGTATCCATCGGGCGCACGGCACGATACCCGTCGATCAGCGCGGATTTCAGGCGGGCGTAGTCCGGTTCGGCCATGTTCTTCAGCAGCGTTGTCGCCAGCTCGAACAGGCGATAGCCGAAGCCCGCGTCGTCGAAATCGATGATCTGGATCTGCGCGCCGTGGACCATGACGTTCTCGCGGACCAGATCGGCGTGGATCAGACCGTAATCGAGGCCGGGCGCGCGGGCATCCAGATCACGCCCCGCCACCATACGCAGCTGTTGAAAGAGCGCCCGGTCGGCGCTGTCCAGAGTAGGATTGTCCCAGAAACGCCCCCAGACCGGGGTATCGCCCAGCAGGCCCGCGTGATCCCAGGCGCAACGGGTGAAACGGGCGGGCGGGGTCCAGTCGTCCATAGCGTCATGAAAGCGGGCCATTTCCCGACCGATAGCGGTGAAGAGGGCGGCAGTGTCCGGGACCGAAAGCGGGGTGCCGGTCTTGCCGATCGTCGTGCCCTCGAGCCAGTGCAGAACGTCGATCTGCAGTCCGTCGACAACATGGATCAGCGCGCCCGAGGCCGAGACCACGGGAGCAGGAACGTGCAACCCCGCCCGACGTGCCGCGTCCATCATCTCGAGCTCGGATTGCAGCTCGGCGTCGGTACGATAGCCCGCGCGATGCACTCTGAGCGCATAGGTTGCCCCGGCATGGCGGACCTGATGAACTTCGTTCTCGCGTGCGGCGAACAGGCGATGATCGGCCCCGTCCATGCCCCACAAGCCGAGCGCCCGGTCGACGAGCCCGCTCATGACAGCGGGGTCTCGGCGAGCACCTTGTCCAGCGCGTCGAAGAGCATATCGGCGTTTTCAATCGAGAACACCAGCGGCGGTCGGATCTTGAGCGCGTTCTTGTGGCGACCGAGCTTGGACAGGATGAACCCTTCCTGCCGCATCGCGTTGACGATCCGGTCGGTAAAGGCACTGGCCGGATCCTTGGTCTGCCGGTCGCTTACCATCTCGGCGCCGAAGATCAGCCCGGCCCCCCGGACATCGCCGATCACCTCGTATCGCGCCATCAGGTCGCGCAAACGCGTCTGGGCGTGCGCGCCCACGACGCGGGCATTCTCGACCAGCCCGCGATCCTGAATCTCGCGCAAGACGGCAAGCGCTGCGGCGGCGCTGACCGGGTTCCCGCCGAAGGTGTTGAAATAGCGATAGCCCGAGCGGAAAGCGGCCATCGTCTCAGCCCGTGTCACGACGCCGCCGACCGGATGCCCATTCGCCATCGGCTTGCCGAGGGTCATGATGTCGGGCACGACGCCCATCTTCTCATGGGCCCACAAATGCGTGCCCGTACGCCCGAAGCCCGATTGCACCTCGTCGCAGATCAACAGACCACCGGCCTCGCGCACGACTTTCGCAACCGGGGCAAGCCAGCCATCGGGATTGTCGGGGAACCCTTCGTTCAGGAAATAGGGGCAGACGACAAGCGCGGCAAAGCCGGTGCCATCGGCCTCATGCGCGGCGATCTGTTCGGCCACCGAAGCGGCAAAGAGCATCCCGTCCGGGTCAGGATGACGATAGCTGTCGGGCGCGTTCACGAAGCGGACGTACTGATTCAGCCCGAAGCCCACCGAGGGGACGTTGGACTTGCTGAGCTGGCTCACCAGCGCTGTGTTGCCGTGATAGGTGGCGTCGGTCGCGATGATCCCGCGCTTGCCCGTTACGGCTTCGGCCATGCGCAGCGCCACATCGTTTGCCTCGGAGCCGGTGCAGGTCATCAGCACGGTGTCGAGGCTGTCATCCAGCGTTGCTGTCAGCGCCTCGGCATAGTCGAGAATCCCGTCATGCAGATAGCGCGTGTGGGTGTTGAGCGTTGCCGCCTGGGTGGCGATCGCCTCGACCACGCGCGGGTTGCAATGGCCGACAACCGGGACGTTGTTGTAACAGTCGAGATAGCGCCGCCCCTCGGCATCCCACAGCCAGACGCCGTCGCCTTTCACGAAATGCACGGGGTCGTCGTAGAAGGTCGAGACATTCGGGCCGAGCAGGCGCTTCCTGTCGGCGATCAGGTCTGGCGTCGTGCGTCTCATCAGGACGTCTCCATTGTGTTTCGAACGGCCACGCCGGGCGCTATCCGCTTTTCGGGCGGAACGGTAGCGCCCCTGCGCCCGGTTTGCACCATCCCGGCGTGACCGGGGTCAAGTACCGTCAAGCCGACGTGAGACCGCAGCATGACCTCCCGGTGGTCAGTACGCGGCTATCGTCATTCGACGATGAACAGTTCCAGATCGACATAGCCATCTGCCATGCGCGAGGTGAACCGGCATACGAATTGCGCGTCGTTGATCCAGCTATAGGTCGTTGATGCGGTTTCGAAACGGGGCACGGCTTGCCCCGAAAACGTCTCGGACTGGCCTGCCACCGGCTTGCAGGTTCCGACATTCACGATGGTTGCAAAAGACCCGTCGTCGAGCTTCAGGACATAGTGGGCTTCGACCTTGGCCTGACCGTCATCGTAGAGCCACGCCCAGTCGAAACCGCCCGGCAGTACCTCGCCGTTGATCTTGCCGGTAATCGTGCCGCCCGTGATCGGCACCACGGCGCGGACCCGGCCGTCGATGGGACCCACGATGAGCGGTTCGGCGATGGTGACGCGCAGGGTCGCGGCATGAGTAGCCTTGGGGTTCTGGGACATCGGGTCTCTCCTCAGCGGAAATCGGGCGCAAGCGGTGCGAGGCCGAAGGCACGGTCGCAGGCTGCGGCGAAGGCAAGCGTCGTGCGGTCGCCGTAGAGATCGCCGATCATCTGCACGCCCACCGGCATGTTGTGCACAAGTTCCGGCAAGGGACGAACCGTCGAGGGCAGATGGGCCAGCGTGGCGGCGCCGGGCCAGAGCAGGTTTTCCATATAGGGGCGCTCTTGTCCCGAGACGGTCAGTGTGCGGCGTAGCTGGGGCAGGGGGCCATGGCCATCCTCGACCTGATGGGGAAAGGCGGAGTTCATGGCGACGGGCGCCAGCACGATGTCGGTCTCTTCGAAGACGCTCCGCCAATTGGCGATATGCGCCGCCTGTCGCTCTTGCAAAGCGGCCATCTCGGCGGCGCTTGCGCGCATGGTCGCCGCAATGATGTCGGCGAAGGGGTGGTCCGGCAACTCGGCCGCCGCCTGCTCGAACTCTGCGATCTGGTCGTCCGGCATCCCCGACCCGATCACCGCGAAAAGGATGCGGAAATACAGATCGTCGATGGGGTCAACCGCCGCAACCGGACCGGAAAGGCGTGTCACCACGGCGCCCTCGCTCTGCAGCAGATCGGCAAAGCGCATCAGCGCCGCGCGATAGGCATCGTCGACCGGATACCCGTCGAGCCACAGAGCCACGCGCGCGCCCCGGATCGACGTCACGCGCGGCGCGGTCAGGTCCAGCTTGTGCCCTGGTTGCCCTTCGGCCAGCAGATCCAGCGCCAGCGACAGGTCGCGCGCGCTGCGCCCGAGCGGTCCGCAAACCGACAGCGGGGCAGGGGTCAATGCGCCGGGTCCGGGCGGAACATGGCCACGGCTTGAGACAATGCCATAGGTCGGCTTGTGGCCGTAGACCCCGCAATAATGCGCCGGCACGCGGATCGATCCGCCAATATCGCTGCCCAGTTCCAGCGGCGTCAGCCCGGCCGCAAGCGCTGCCGCCGACCCGCCGGAGGAACCGCCCGCGCTGCGCTCGCGGTCCCACGGATTTCGCGTCACCCCGTGGATCGGATTGTAGCTTTGATGATCCGAGGCGGCCAACGGCACGTTGGTCTTGCCGAAGATCACCGCGCCTTCGGCCCGCAGACGCGCGATGGCGTCGGCGTCACGCGTGGGTCGATGACCAGCAAGCTCGGGGATGCCAGCGGTGGTCGTGAAGCCGTCGACTTCGTAGCAATCCTTGACCGTCATCGCCAGCCCGGCCAGCCGCCCGGTGATCTCCCCCCGGTCAACCGCGCGTGCGGTGCTGCGGGCCTTATCTTCGTTCAGCTCAATGATCGCGTTGATGCTCTTCGCCGCAGAGTGTTGCCGGGCAAGCGCGTGGTCCAGCAGCTCTTCGGCGCCGATCCTGCGGCTCTCAAGCGCGTCGAGTGTCTGTGTCGTGGTCCAGTGATGGGGCTCTGTCGAAGGAAAACGCGTCATCGTGTTGCCTTGCCTGTCTTGCGGATGAAAGAGTTACGGATCAGGGGCCACAGCCCGCGCGGCGCCAGAAGCAGCACGGCCACGGCCAGCGCCCCCATGACGATCCAGTAGGTGCCGCCGGAGAACCCGGCGCTTGTCATGGCCTCGCGGATCGCAAAGAAGATCAGCGTGCCAAGGATCGGCCCGGTCAGTGTCCCCAGCCCGCCGATGATCGAGACGAACATCATGATGATCAGCCAGTTCATCTGAAACGCGTCCCCGGCCGAGATGTAGAGCGTCGTGATGTAATAGAGCGCACCGCCCGCCGCGCAGCCGATGGCCGAGATGACGAAGACCAGAAGATGCATCCGGCGCACATCGACGCCGCATGCCGCCGCGCCGTCGGGATTGTCGCGCATCCCGAGAAGCGCAAGGCCGATCGTGGATTTCAGGAACATCCGCAGCGCGACGATGGTGGCGACGAAGCCGAAGGCGGCGATGAAGAACAGCAGCCGCTCGGGGTTGGTCGTCATCGACGCACCGCCGGGCCTGAGGACGATCCCCGCCGACCCGCCAAGAAAATCGAGCCGAAGGAACAGGGCGGACAGGATCTCGGCCACAACCCACATGCCCACGGCGAAATAGGCATTCTTCAGGTGGAAGACGACCAGACCGATGGGAACCGCGAGCAGCCCGACAAAGAGCGGTGTCACCCCCAGCCAGACCCAGAACGGGATCTGGGTTCCGTTCGCGCCGATAAAGAGAAGATAGCCGCCAAGCCCGAAAAAGGCCTGCTGGCCCAGCGAAACCAGACCGCCGAACCCTGCGAGAAGGTTCCACATCTGCGCCAGCAACAGGACCACCATGATCTCGGTCAGCAAGAACAGCATCCCCGGATCGAAGGTCAGCGCGCCGGCGAGCGCGGCGGAAAAGCCCACCGCGAGAAGAGAAAGATTGAAAGGGCGATCCATCACGACAGCCTCCCCGAAATGGCGCGGATCACGAGGATCGTGAAGAAGGTGACATGGACGTAGAGAAGCCCCGCATTTCCGTCGAAGCGGCTGCTGACGATCTGCACGACGCCCAGTAGCACGCCGGCGGCGAAGGCGCCGCGAATGGACCCGAGCCCGCCAAGGACGACGACTTCGAAGGCGATCAGCAGGTAGGAGACGCCGGAATAGGGCGATACGCTTGCGCGCATGGCCAGCAGAACCCCGGCGAGCGCCGCAAAGCCTGCAGCCAGCGCGGCAACCTTGATATGCACGCGCTTTCCCCGGACGCCCACCAGCGCAGCGATCTCGGGGCGGTCCGACAAGGCGCGCACTTCCCGGCCGAATGTCGTGCGCCGGATCAGCAAGGACAGGATCACGAACACCCCGATTGCCAGCAGAAGCGTGACGAGCGGCAGCGCCCCGAAGGTCATGCCGCCAAGGCTGATACTGCTTTGCGCAAGCCCGCCGACATTGAGACCGCGCAGATCCGCGCCCGTCGTCTCGACCAGCAGATTGCGCAAGACGACAGCGATGCCGAAGGTCGTCAGCATCGGCACCATGGGATCGCGAAAGGCCATCGCCCGTTCGACGAACGCGGCCTGAAGAAATGCCCCCAGAAGCGCGCAGGCGACAAAGGCCCCCGCCAGCACAAGCGCAATCGGCAGCGTCGGCACCATGCCGACAAGGGCAACGGCGACGAAGGCCCCGATGGTGATCATCTCGCCATGCGACAGGTTTACCACCCGAAGGATGCCGAAGGTCAGCGCAAGACCGGCGCCGATGATGCCGTACAGGCCCCCCAGCGTTATGCCCTGAAAGAGAAGTTCAACACTTGTCTGGATCATGCCGTTAACCCGAAATAGGCGTTTTTGAGCGTGGCGGCGTTGGCGGTCGCGGCCTGCGTTTCATAGGTCACGCGACCCTTGAACATGCAGGCCACGCGATCGGCGATCCGTGCCGCGCGGGTGACGTCCTGATCGACGATGATCAGCGCAGTGCCTTCGTCGCGGACCCGTTTGAGCGCGACATAGACTTCGTCGGTGACCAACGGCGACAGGCCCAGTGAGATCTCGTCGCACAGAAGCACACGCGGATTCGCGGCCAGCGCCCGGCCGATTGCCGCCATTTGCTGCTGGCCGCCCGACAACGCGGCCGGGGACAGACGCCGTTTCTCGCGCAGGACAGGGAACAGGCCGTAGATCTCGTCGAGCGACCAGATCCCCGTGCGGCCCGACTGACCGATCAGCAGATTTTCCTCGATGGTCAGGCTGTCGAACAGCAATCGCCCCTCGGGGACCAGCGCCAGCCCGGCACGGGCGGCAGCCAGCGGGTCGCCGGGTTTCAGCGCGTGACCCTGCACGCGGATCGTGCCCCGCGTCGGCGCCATCAGGCCGCACAACACCCGCATCAGCGTCGTCTTTCCGGCACCATTTGCACCGACCAGCGCCAGCGTTTCATGCTCGGCCAGGGCAAAGGATAACCCGTCAAGCGCGACCAGTTCCCCGTGATGGGCGGCGAGGGTGTCGATCTCAAGCAAGGGCATCGTCGGGCACTCCCATATAGATCGCCTGCAATTCGGGATCCGCCCAGACCTTTTCGAACGGGCCGTCGAGGATCTTCGCCCCCTTGTCCATCACCACCAGCCTTTCGCACACGCCCCGCAACGCGAAGGGGATATGCTCGACCCACAGGATGGCGCGGCCCTCGCGCAGGCTGCGCACCAGCGCCATGATCTGCTCGATCTCGGGTTCGGTCAGTCCGGCCGCGACCTCGTCGAGCAACAGAACCGAGGGGCGCGTAGCCAGCGCCTTTGCCAGCTCAAGCCGCTTGCGGCTGAGAAGCCCCAGATGCTGGGCTTCGACATGGGCCTGAGCGGCCAGACCGCACAATTCCAGCACCTCGTCGACCCAGTGCCGGACATCGGCGCCGTGCAGTTTGGCGCCGAAAACCGCCGGAAGCCGCAGGTTATCGGCCACCGTCAGGCGGCCGAAGGTCTGGGGAATTTGTGCCGCGCGCGCGATCCCGGCCCTGACGCGTTTGTGCTCTGCCGTGCTGGTGACATCGCGACCGTCCAGCGTCAGGGTGCCGGCGTCCGCGCGATGCGATCCGACAAGCAATCCGATCAGCGTGCTTTTGCCAGCACCGTTGGGGCCGATGACGCCGACGCTTTCCCCGATCCCGAGGTCAAGATCGACCGACGCCACTGCAGGCACACCGTTGAACGACTTGGAAATCCCGGTGGCCTGCAGCAGCGCGTTCTCGCTGGGTCTCGCCATCACAGCGACAGCGGCACGACGTCGGCGTCGACCGGCACCTGCGGCATGAGGGTGTTGTCGACAACCTTCAGCTCGTAGGGATGCGCGCCCCCCGCACTGCGGCGCCACTGCCCGGCGACGAGCCCGGTGATGGCCGTGCTCTTGACCGGGCTGTTGGCGAAATCGACCGGGCCGACGATCGTATCGGCGGTCAGGGACGCAATCCCGTCGCGCAGGCTATCGGGGTCAAGCGGATCGGCAGCATTGGCAAGCGCGGCCAGTCCGACTTCCCACATCGCATGCCCGTAGCCCAGCGGCTGAGTCCATTGCTGCCCCGTCTCGCTTTCCCACATGGCCGCGAGTTCGCGCGCGCTCTGGCCGGTGATCGAGCTTTCGAACGGAAAGCCGGGGGTCCACCAGACTTCGGTGCCCAGCCCGTCGCCCCGTTCGCCGAGCGCATTGACCGAGGAGGGGAACAAAAACGCTCCGGCGATGGCGCAGGCCTTTGGCGACAGGCCCGATTGCGCGACCTGATTCCAGAACGGAATGAAATGGTTGGCATACATGAAGCCAGACAGGATATCCGTCCCGGCCTCGCGGAACATCGCGACCTGGTTCGAGAAATCGTTGCTGGTGATCTGGAACGGACCGGCAGCGGTCTCGGTGTAGCCGCCTTGGGCCAGAAACGCGGGCAGGCCCATCTGCGGGTTCATCAGCCCCCGACCGGCCGGGTTGTCGAGAAAGAGCGTGCCGACTTTCTTGTTGGTGTCGAGAGCGTTGAAGATCGTAACGAATGTGTTCAGAACGGCATCCGAGCCCGCGAAGAAATGGAAGGTATACGGAAACCCGGTATCGGGCGTACCGCCGCGCGGGAAAAGCCACGCCTGCCACGGCACCATCGACGAAATGGTCGGCACCCGCCGCGTATCGGCTAGCTCGCCGATGGCCATCGCCGCGTCGCCGTCCGGCGTCAGGATCAGGTTGCAGCGCTCGCGCAGAACCAGCTCGCTTGCCACCGTCGAGGAATGCTGCGGTTCCGAGCGGTTGTCCCGGATCACCAGCTCAACGTCGTAATGGGTGCCGTTGAGGGTAATCCCGTCCTGCAAGTGCCGCCGGATCATGTCGATGGTCCAGGCATCCGTCGCGCCGAAATCCGCGCGGATGCCCGAAAGCGGTCCGGCATAGCCGATCTTGATCATGTTTGACGAAGCCCGGGCAATCGACGGTGCAAACAGCCCCGTAGCCGTTGCCGCAGCGCCGAGTTGCAGAAATCCGCGCCGGTTCGGTGAGATCCAGTTTTTCATTGCTTGTTGCTTCCCTGTTCGACTTGTTGGCCAATGTGACCAGTGGTAACATAGCGTCGGTACGACTATGTGAGTCAAGCATTGTTTGCGCGGCAACGGCAGGCGACGCTGGCAGAACCCGATCAACGGGACTAAGTTCGGTCGATGAAACAAATGGAAGCTGCCACAAGCCCATGACTGCCAACGCGAGCCCTGCTGTCGCCAAACGCGACAGCTATCACCACAACGACCTGCGCGACGCCGTGATCGCCAAGGCTGTCGAGTTCATCAGCGAGCGCGGCGGACCGACCTTTTCTTTGCGTGAACTGGCGACGTCTCTGGGGGTGAGCCATGCGGCAGTGTACCGGCATTTCTCTGACAAGGACGGGCTGCTCGAATGCCTGACCGAACTCGGGTTCCGGGAAATGCGTCGTTACCAACAAGCCGCGCAGGCCACGGCCGGGGACGCGCCACTAAGTCAGCTGACCGCGCTCTGCTCCGCCTATCTCGATTTTTCCGTCGAGCAGCGCGGATATTTCGCGCTTATGTTCCATGCCTCTCCGATCAGCGAAGCCACGGCGGCGGCGCGCGACCGTCACAATGCCGATGCTCTGGACGCGCTGGTCAGCACAATCCGGGCGGCCCAGGCGAATGGGGATATAGTCGCCGGCGATCCAGAACGGATCGCAGCCTATCTCGTTCTGGCGCCCCACGGATTGGCGAGTTTTCAGGCCCAGGGCCACATCCCCGCCTTCATCGCGCGCCATGACCCGGGCCCGATGACCACGGACTGGCTTGCCCTGCTGATCCTTCAACCGCTGCTGACCACACCTTTGCCGCCAGACGAGGTGACACACAGGTTTCTGACATGAGAGACCGCCTTCAGCGCTGCTGAAAGGCGGGCCGGTTGACAGTCCCTCCCGAATAACCTGCGAAAATAACGAAAAAACCCGGCCGCAGCCGGATCGGGAGAACGCTTTCGCGAGGGCAAGTGGCGGATGGGGTGTCCGCCACGCACACGCCCAGAAATATAAAAATCAATGCGTT
>NZ_JAFKOK010000028.1 GCF_017303295.1 Rhodobacter sp. NTK016B
AGGCCAGCCCGCCGATCTCGAACGACCGCACCCGCATCCGCCCGGCGGGCAGGTCCTGCATGTCGAGCAATGTCAGCGCCGCCACCCGGCCCTCGATGTCGAACAACACCGCCTCCAGCACCAGCCGCTGCACATCCCCCCCCGAATCGTTCTGCGCCACAAACACCATCTGACAAGCACCGTCCCGGGGATGCAGCGCGTTCAGTTCAAGCCGCACGGGCTGGGCCTGCGCGGACGCCTGTGTTGCGGCCAGAACGGCGAGGGGGAGAAGACGCGAAAGGACGGCCATGACAGCTCCATACCGGGAAAGAATCGATGGCTGGCCGGTTGGCTGGCG
Source organism: Rhodobacter sp. NTK016B (assembly GCF_017303295.1). GTDB lineage: Bacteria > Pseudomonadota > Alphaproteobacteria > Rhodobacterales > Rhodobacteraceae > Pararhodobacter. The sequence continues at coordinate 338 of NZ_JAFKOK010000028.1, forward strand.
TCTGAGCGAAACCCGCAAGGTTCGGGAACCACTGGGCAAATTTCCGCTTGCAAGTCCTCGCTAAGATGTCCTAGTGAAATTGTCAAGTATAGCGCTCAGCCCGAGCGCCAGCGCATCCAGCCTTTCGCCAGACGCCGCGCCACAAGCCGATATCTGTCCCGAAAGGAGTGCCGATGAGCCTCGTCCAAGCCGAATCCCAAGCTGAATTCCGGTCCGATTCCCCAGCCTCTCTGCGTGCCGCGAAGGCCGAGAATCCAAAAACCCGCGCCCGCGATCTTGCCGCCACGCTGAGCGTGAGCGAGGGCGATCTGGTCGCCGCGATGGTCGATGGCGACAGCGTGGTGCGGATCGACCCATCGCTCGACCGGCTGATGCCGGCGCTGAAGACGCTGGGGCCGGTCATGGCGCTGACGCGCAATGAAAGCTGTGTGCATGAAAAGGACGGCACCTATCTGGATTACCATTCCGGCCAGCATGCCTCGATGGTTCTGGGGCCGGATATCGACCTGCGGATGTTCCCGCGCCACTGGGTTCATGCCTTTGCGCTGACGGACGGCGAGAAGCGCTCGGTTCAGGTGTTCGATGCGGCGGGCGACGCGATCCACAAGGTGCATCTGCGCCCGGCCTCGGACGTGGCGGCCTTTGGGGCGCTGGTGGCCGAGCTGCGGCTCGACGATCAGTCGGATCGCATCGAGACCGCACCCCGTGCCCCGGTCGAGGCGGCGAAATCCAATCCCGAAAAGCTCGACGTGCTGCGGGCCGAATGGGACAAGCTGACCGACACGCACCAGTTCCTGCGCCTGACCTCGAAGCTGAAGATGAACCGGCTGGGTGCCTACCGCATCGCGGGCGAGCCCTATGCGGTGGCCCTGCAACCGCGCGCCGTGGCCGAGACGCTGCGCCGCTGTGCCGACGGTGCGGTGCCGGTGATGATCTTCGTGGGCAACGCCGGCTGCATTCAGATCCATGGCGGCACGATCCACCGGGTCGAACCTATGGGGCCGTGGATCAATGTGCTGGATCCGGGTTTCAACCTGCATCTGCGCGACGATCATATCGCCGAGGTTTGGCTGGTCTACAAACCCACGCGCCACGGAATGGCCGTGTCGATCGAGGCGTTCGATGAGAAGGGCGGGCTGATCCTGCAGATCTTCGGCCAGCGCGCGCCAGGGTCCGAGCAGGCCGCTGACGCTGCCGATACCAAGGCGCCTCTGCCGGGGACCGAAGGCTGGGTCGCCGTCACCGAGGCGCTTCGCAGCGGGATGGGGGCGTGATCATGCGCGCGGCCCTGAGTTTGACGCTGGCGCTTGGCGCGGGGGGCTTCGCGCTTCCCGCCCTTGCGCAAGAGCGGATCGTCGTCGCGGGCTCGGCCCTGTGCGAGATCGTCGCGGCGCTGGATGCGAGCGACCGCATGGTCGGGCGCGACACGACCTGCACCTATCCCGAAAGCATGGCAGACCTGCCCGATATGGGCTATCTGCGCGCGCTGTCGGCCGAGGGGCTGCTATCGCTGAACCCCGACCTGATCCTTGCCGATGTCGATGCCGGCCCGCCCGAGACGATGGATCTGGTGGCCGCGACCGATGTGCCGGTGGTGCGGGTCGAGGCGGATTTCACCCAAACCGGCGTGATCGAACGGATCGACGCGGTGGCGCAGGCTTTGGGCGTCGATGGCGGGCCGCTGGCCATGCAGGTCGAGGCCGAATTCGAGGCGCTGGCGCAGGCACGCGCCGGGGCCGGGCCGGTCAGCGCGATGTTCGTGCTGTCGGCGGCGGGCGGGCGGATCCTGGCCTCGGGCGCGGGCACGGCGGCGTCGGGGATGCTGGAACTGGCCGGGGCCGAGAACGCGATCACCGGGTTCGACGGCTATCGTCAGCTGACGGACGAGGCGATCACCGCCGCCGCGCCCGATGTCATCGTGATGATGGACCGCGCGGGCGATCATGCGCTCGATGATGCGGCGATCATCGCCCATCCTGCGCTGGGGCTGACGCCCGCCGCGCAGAATGGCCGCATCGTGCGGATGGACGGGGTTTATCTGCTTGGGTTCGGCCCGCGCACACCTGCCGCCGCGCGCGACCTGATTACCGCGCTTCAGGAGTGACGGCATGGTCTCGCTGCCCTTCACCCTGACGCAGGCCGCCGAGGGCGACCGCAGCCGCCGCGCCGCGCGCGCGGTGGTCCTGCTGGCGCTGGCTCTGGCTGCCGTCTCGGCCCTGTCGCTGACTGTGGGCGCCTCGGGCGTGTCGCCGCTGGCGGTGCTGGGCGACTGGCTGACAGGGGGCGAGATTTCGACACGCGACCGGGTGATCCTGCTCGATATCCGGCTGCCCCGGTTGCTGACCGGCATCCTCGTCGGCGCCGCGCTGGCCGTGTCGGGGGCGGTGCTGCAGGGCCTGTTCCGCAACCCGCTGGCCGATCCGGGTATCGTCGGTGTCAGCGCGGGCGCCAGCCTGGGGGCGGTGATGGCGATCGTGCTGGGAGGCTTGCTGCCTGCAACCTATGCCAGCTGGGCAGGGATGCAGATGGTGCCGCTGGCGGCCTTTGTCGGAAGCTGGGCCTCGACGCTGATCCTGTACCGGGTGGCCACGCGGGCGGGGCGGACCTCGGTCGCGACGATGCTTCTGGCGGGGATCGCGCTGGGGGCTCTGTCGGGGGCGGCGACGGGGGTGATGGTCTATCTGGCCGACGATACGCAACTGCGCGACCTGACCTTCTGGGGCATGGGGTCCCTGGCGGGGGCGAGCTGGTCGAAACTCGCGGCCGCCGCGCCGGTGATGATCGCGGGCCTTGCCGCTGCACCGTGGCTGGCGCGCGCGCTCAACGCGCTGGCTTTGGGCGAAGCGGCGGCGATGCATCTGGGCATCCGGGTGCAGCGCATGAAGTCGCTCGCCATCCTGTCGGTCGCGGCGAGCGTCGGTGCGGCGGTGGCGATCTCGGGCGCGATCGGCTTCATCGGCATCGTCGTGCCGCATCTGCTGCGGCTGGCAGTAGGCCCCGATCACCGGTTCCTGCTGCCCATGTCGGCGCTTCTGGGCGCGGCGCTGCTGCTGCTGGCGGATATGGTGGCGCGCGTGATCGTCGCGCCTGCCGAACTGCCCATCGGCATCGTCACCGCGCTGGCGGGCGGGCCGGTTTTCCTGTGGATCCTGCTGCGCAAGCGCGGCTTGGTGGATATCTGACATGCTGAGCACCGAAGACATCACCGTGACGCTGGGCCGTCGTCAGATCCTGCACGGCGTCGATTTCCGCGCCGAGGCGGGACAGGTGACCTGTATCGTCGGGCCAAACGGCTCGGGAAAGACGACGCTTATGCGGGCGATCACCGGCGAAGTGCCGTTCCGCGGCCGCGTGCGGCTGGACGGCGATGACACCGCCGCGATGGCGCCCGAAATGATGGCCGAGCGCCGCGCGGTGCTGCCGCAATCCATGCCGATGGCCTTTCCCTTTACCGTGCTCGAAGTCGTGCGGCTGGGCCTTGTCGGCCGTGCCGCGCTGAGCGCCGAGGCCGCCGCGCTTCCCCACCGTGCGCTCGAACAGGTGGGGCTGTCGGGCTATGCCGGACGGCTGTTTCAGGAATTGTCGGGCGGCGAGCAGCAACGCGCGCATTTCGCTCGCGTGCTGGTGCAGGTCTGGCGCCCGGTCGCTGACGGGCGTCCGCGCTGGCTGCTGCTGGACGAACCCGTCGCCGCGCTGGATATCGGCCACCAGTTGCAGGTGATGCGCATCGCGCGCGATTTCGCCGCGCAGGGGGGCGGCGTGATCGCTGTGATGCACGATCTGAACCTGACCGCGATGACCGCCGACCGCGTCTGTCTGATGCATGAGGGGCGCGTTCTGGCTCAGGGCCGCGCCGAGATGGTCTTTACCGATGCCACGCTGGGCCATGCCTATGGCTGTGCCCTGCGTGTAAGCACGCCGCCGCCCGATGGGGGGGTCTTCGTGCTGCCACAGGCCGCCGCCTGAGCGCGGCCACCCAGCCTGAACGCCAGCCACGCGCCAGCGCCAACAAGAACCGATAAACGGGGGACGATATGTCACCGATAGTCCGGCGCCTTGGCGCCGTCTCAACCCTTGCGCTGGCCACCGCGCTGGCGCTGCCCGCGCCCGCCATGGCGCAAGAGACCGACGAGAGCGTGTTCACCATGCTCGGGCGCATCATTCTGGGCGCAGGCCGTGCGCGCGTCGCCATCGACACGCCGCAGGCCGTCACCGCGCTGGAGACCGAGGATATCGAGCGCGAGCAGGCCTCGACGCCCGGCGACCTGCTGCGCGCCGTACCGGGGGCCGAGGCCTTTGGCGGCGCGGCGATGACCGGGCAGTTCCTGAATATCCGGGGCGTCGGCACCTCGACCTCGTCGGATGAAAACCGCATCGTCGTCACCATCGACGGGGTGCAGAAATACTACGAGCAATACCGCGTCGGGTCGCATTTCGGCGAGCCGGAGCTTTATCGCCGGGTCGAAGTGCTGCGCGGCCCCGGCTCGTCGCTACTCTACGGATCGGGGGCGATCGGCGGCGTCGTGGCGTTTGAGACGCGCGAGGCGTCCGATTTCCTGACCGGGGGCTCGGACACGGCTTTGCGCCTGCGCACGGGCCGCAATTCGAATGGCGGTGGCGTCTTCGGTTCGGCCATTTTCGCGCATCGCTTCAACGAGCGGGTCGAGATCATGGCGGCCATCACCGGCCGCTCCGAGGGCGATTACGAATCCGGCGACGGCTCGACCGTGACCGGATCGAACATGGATTCGCAATCGGCGCTCATCAGCGGCACGATCGGGCTGAGCGACAACAGCGAACAGCGGCTGCGCTTCTCGCTGTCGCGCTGGTACACCGATGGCGAGCAGGTGCCCTATTCGGCCTATGGCAATTTCTCGATCTTCGGAAATATCGACCGCACCGTCACCGACGACACCGCGCAGATCACATGGGAAAACCCGGCCTCGGACAATCCGTGGGTTGATGCGCGGGTACAATTGTCGTGGAGCCGCTCGATGGTAGAGCAGGAGAACGCGACCAATTACCCCGGCTATCCTTTCGCGCCGCCCTCGGGGCTGTGGCAGGATTCGACCTATTCCTACGAAGGCGTCAGTCTGGATGCGCGCAACACCATCACCATGATGGGCCAGAGCTGGGAAAACTACCTGACCATCGGTGGCACGATCTCGCGTCGTGACCGGCTGACTGAAGTGGGCGGGGGCGGCTATGCCTCGCAGCCCGGCGGGACGAGCGACAATTTCGGGCTGTTCGTGCAGAACGAGTTCATCCTGAACGACCGCTTCACGCTGCTGGCGGCTCTGCGCTACGACCATACCGAACTGACCGCGACCTCTGGCGCCGATGGCAGCCTGCTGGGCGTGCCGGTGACGCATTCGGGCTCGGCCGCGTCGCTGGCCGCGCATTACGACATCAATGACAGCTGGTCGGTCTTCGGCTCGCTGGCGGAAACCACCCGCCTGCCAACGATTGACGAGGTCTTCGACAGCGCCGATCCGGCATCGCCCGACCCGCTGGGCCTGCGCCCGGAACATGCGCGCACGGTCGAGCTGGGTGTGTCGTGGCAGGGGCGCGACGTCTTTGCCTCGGGCGACGCGCTGGACGTGAAGGTCACGGCCTTCAACAACCAGTTCCGCGACATGATCACCCGCACCGGCGGAGGCGTGCCCTTCACCAATATCGGGCGCGCGCGGATACGGGGGCTCGAGCTGGAAGCATCCTATGAAGGCGAGCTGTGGTTCGGTCGCGTGGCCGCCAGCGCCATCGAGGGCATCAATCAGGGCACGGGTCAGGTTCTGGCCTCGACCCCGTCGCATCAGGTGATGCTGGAAGTGGGGCGCCGCCTGCCGCGCTACAATCTGGAAATGGGTTGGCGCGGGACCTTCGCGCAGGGCATGACCACGGCGTCGGGCGACCACGTGCCGGGCTACGGCGTGCACGACATCTATGTCACCTGGCGTCCCGATCAGGGCGTCCTGCGCGGGGCCGAGATTCAGCTTGCGGTCAATAATGTGCTGGACCGTCAATATTACAACGCGCTGGATGTGGGCGGCTATGGCTATGCCTTCTCGTCCCCCCGTCAGGGCCGCGACCTGCGCCTGACCGTGGGCCGGACCTTCAACTTCTGAAATACGCGCGGCGCTTTGCTCCCTCGGGGCGCCGCGCGTGATCCACCGCCCCGGCCGCTGTCAGGCCGGGGTGGCCAGTGCGTCGATACGGCCGGGCAATGTCGCGGCCGTATCGCGAACCACCTCGGCAATTTCGCCCAACTGCTTGGACAGAGGGCTGGAATTGCGCCAGATCATGCCGATTGTGCGCTTGGGTTGGGGATCGGGGAAGCGCGCGATGGCGACATCGGCCGAGCGCGTTTCGACCGCCACCGCCATTTCCGGGATCAGCGTTACGCCGATACCTGCGCCCACCATCTGCACCAGCGTCGACAGCGACGAGCCGTCGAGCAATTCGCGCGGCAGGGCGGTCTGCAGCTTGCAGAAGCTCAGCGCCTGATCGCGAAAGCAATGCCCCTCTTCCAGCAGCAAAAGCCGCATCTCGCGCAGCAAATCGGGCGTGGGGACGGGCAGGTTCGCCTCGGGCTTGGGGCGGACCAGAACGAAATCCTCGGAAAACAGTGCAACTTCGGTAAAGGCGGGTTCCGAGACGGGCAGGGCGACGATCGCGGTGTCGAGCCGCCCGTCATGCAGCTCGGCCAGCAATTTGGGCGTCACCGTCTCGCGCACATGCAGGTCGAGATCGGCGTTCTGCTGGGTCAGCGTGCCGATGAGCGAGGGCAGCAGATAGGGCGCGATGGTGGGGATGACGCCCAGCCGCAGCCGGCCAACCAGCCGTTCGCGCGACGCCCGTGCGAGATCCTCCAGCTCATCGACCGAACGCAGGATTCCGCGCACGCGGTCCGAGAACTCTTCCCCGAAGGCGGTCAGCCGCACTTGCCTTGCGCCGCGCTCGAACAGGGCGGTGCCGAGAGATTCCTCCAAGTCTTTGATCTGCATGGACAAAGCGGGTTGCGAAATGGCGCAGGAATCGGCGGCGCGGCCGAAATGGCCGTGCTGGGCGAGGGCCTCGAAATATCGGAACTGCTTGAGGGTCAGGTTTATCATAAGGTGATCTTATCAGGGCTATCAGGAGATCAAACTTAAACTAATGAACGCCCTTTGCTAGAGTGATTCTAACGAAGGTCGGGAGGAGTATCCGCCCATCGCGCCGAACAACGTCCCAGGCTTGGGGCGGGTGCGCTCGTGCCTTCGGTCGACGGCAACAGGAGAGAGCCACATGGACGGCAATGACGCGGGTAAATGCCCGGTGATGCACGGCAGCAATACCGCGCTGGGAAAATCGGTGACGAGCTGGTGGCCCAACGCGCTGAATCTCGACATCCTGCATCAGCACGACACCAAGACGAACCCGATGGGCGCGTCGTTCAACTATCGCAAAGAGCTGGAAAAGCTCGACGTGAAGGCGCTCAAGGACGATCTGCGCGCGCTGATGACCGACAGTCAGGATTGGTGGCCGGCCGATTATGGCCATTACGGCGGCCTGATGATCCGCATGGCGTGGCACGCGGCGGGCTCGTACCGTCTGGCCGATGGTCGTGGCGGCGGTGGCACCGGCAACCAGCGCTTCGCGCCGCTGAATTCGTGGCCCGATAACGTCAGCCTCGACAAGGCGCGCCGTCTGTTGTGGCCGATCAAGAAGAAATACGGCAACAGCATCAGCTGGGCGGACCTGATCATTCTGGCGGGCAACGTCGCCTATGAATCGATGGGACTGAAGACCTTCGGTTTCGGCTTCGGGCGCGAGGATATCTGGCATCCCGAGAAGGACGTCTACTGGGGCGCCGAGAAGGAATGGTTGGCACCGTCGGACAACCGCTACGAAGATGTCTCGCAGCCCGACACGATGGAAAACCCGCTGGCCGCCGTGCAGATGGGCCTGATCTACGTCAACCCCGAAGGCGTGAACGGCAAGCCCGACCCGATGGCGACCGCCGCGCAGGTGCGCGAGACCTTTGCGCGCATGGCGATGGATGACGAGGAAACCGCCGCGCTGACGGCGGGCGGGCACACCGTCGGCAAGACCCACGGCAACGGCAATGCCGAAGCGCTGGGCGCGGAACCCGAAGCGGCGGACGTGACCGAGCAGGGCTTCGGCTGGTCGAACCCGAACATGGGCGGCAAGGCGGCGAATGCCGTGACCTCGGGCCTTGAAGGCGCATGGACGACCAACCCGACGGTCTTCGATATGGGCTATTTCGACATGCTGTTCGGCCATGAATGGGAGCTGCGGAAATCGCCCGCCGGCGCCAATCAATGGGAACCCGTCAACATCAAGGAAGAGGACATGCCGGTCGATGCCTCGGACCCGAGCAAGCGCCGCATGCCGATGATGACGGATGCCGACATGGCGATGAAGGTGGATCCGGCCTACCGCGCGATCTGCGAAAAGTTCATGGCCGATCCCGAATACTTCAAGGACACCTTCGCGCGCGCCTGGTTCAAGCTGACGCACCGCGACATGGGGCCGAAGGTCCGGTATGTCGGCCCGGAAGTGCCCGCCGAAGACCTGATCTGGCAGGACCCGGTTCCCGCCGGTTCGACCGGATACGATGTCGAGGCGGTGAAGTCGAAGATCGCCGCGTCGGGCTTGTCGCTATCGGACATGGTGTCGACCGCGTGGGATTCGGCGCGGACCTATCGCGGCTCGGACATGCGGGGCGGGGCCAATGGCGCGCGCATCCGTCTGGCCCCGCAAAAGGACTGGGCCGCGAACGAGCCCGAGCGTCTGGCGCGTGTGCTGTCGGTGCTGGAGCCGATCGCGGCGGAAACCGGCGCTTCGATCGCGGATGTGATCGTGCTGGCGGGCAATCTGGGGGTCGAGCAGGCGGCGAAAGCGGCGGGCTATGACGTCACGGTTCCCTTCGCACCGGGTCGCGGCGATGCGACGGACGAGATGACCGACGCGGACAGCTTCGACGCGATGGAACCGGCGGCCGATGGCTACCGCAACTTCGAGAAAGCGGCCTATGTCGTCTCGCCCGAAGAGATCATGCTGGACCGCACGCAGCTTCTGGGCCTGACTGCGGCCGAGATGACCTGTCTGGTGGGCGGGATGCGCGTCATGGGGACCAACCATGGCGGCACCAAGCACGGCGTGTTCACCGACCGCGAAGGCGCGCTGACGACGGATTTCTTCGTCAACCTGACCGACATGGACTATTCGTGGCATCCGGCGGGCGACGCCTATGAAATCCGCGACCGCAAATCGGGCGCGGTGAAATGGACGGCGTCGCGCGTGGATCTGGTGTTCGGCTCGAACGCGATCCTGCGGGCCTATGCGGAAGTCTACGCGCAGAATGGTGCGGGCCAGAAATTCGTCGACGATTTCGTCGCGGCCTGGACCAAGGTGATGAACGCCGACCGCTTCGACCTGAAGGTCTGAGCCAAGGCGGCCTGAACGAAAGCGGGCGCGGTCGAAAGACCGCGCCCGTTGCTTTTTGTGTGCCGGTTCGTCGTGCAGCGACCGGTTCAGCCCGGATAGCCGCCGGTCTTGTGCCAGGTCCAGGCGTCCTTGATCATCGTCTTCAGCGATGAGCGGGCCGGATCCCAGCCCAGATCGGTCAAGGCCGCGTGGCTGCCCGAAACAAGGCTGGTCGCATCGCCGCCCCGGCGCGGCCCGTAGCGGTGGGGTACCTTGTGGCCGGTCGCAGCGCGGGCATGACCGATAACTTCCTTGACCGTGAAACCCGCCCCGGTGCCAAGGTTGAACACCCGGCTGCCCTTGCCGTCGAGCAGCCATTCAAGGCCCAGCACATGCGCCTCGACCAGATCCATCACATGGACATAGTCACGCACGCAGGTGCCGTCATGCGTGTCGTAATCGTCGCCATGGATCACCAGTTCGGGCCGCTGGCCGTCGATGGCTTCCAGCATCACGGGGATCAGATGCGTTTCGGGACGGTGGCATTCGCCGATCTCGGCCTCGGGGTCGGCGCCCGCTACGTTGAAATAGCGGAAGATCACCGTGCGCAGGTCATGCGCGGCGCGAAAATCGCGCAGGATCTCTTCGACCGCGCGCTTTGACGAGCCATAGGCGTTGATCGGCTCCTGAGCGCAATCTTCGGTCAGAAGGACGCCGTCCTGCTCGCCATAGGTGGCGCAGGTGGACGAGAAGACGAAATCGAGCACCCCATGCGCCACCGCCGCTTCGGCCAGCGACAGCGAGCCCAGCACATTGTTGCGCCAGTACTTGCCCGGATCGGACATCGCCTCGCCCACCTGGCTGAACGCGGCGAAATGCATCACCGCTACGGGCTTGTAATGCTCGAAGGCCGCGTCCAGCGCGGTGCGGTCCATCAGGTCGCCCTGAACCAGCGGCCCGAATTTGACCGCCTGCGCCCAGCCGGTCGAGAGGTTGTCATACGTGACCGGGACATAGCCCTTTGCCGCCAACACCTTGCAGGCATGCGAGCCGATATAGCCCGCCCCCCCGGTGACGAGAACGTGCTTCGTCATCCCGCCATGTCTCCCCCGTGCGGTCCGTCAGAGTCCGGCTTTGGCCGAGGCCTTGGTGGCCGCATCATGCTCGGCCAGACGCTCGCGCATCAGGTCGTAGAACTTGTCGCGGAACTCGTCATGGTCGATGGCATAGTCAACGATTGCGTTGAGATAGCCGAATTTCGACCCGCAATCATAACGATGCGCCGACATTTCCATCGCCGCGACCTTGCCCTTCTCGGCGAGGATGTCGATTGCGTCGGCCAGCTGGATCTCGCCGCCCGCGCCGGGTTCGAGCTTGCGCAGCACGTCGAAGATCTCGGCGTTGAACACGTAGCGGCCCATCGAGGCCAGATGCGAGGGCGCGTCTTCAAGCTTGGGTTTCTCGACCAGACCCGCCACGGTGACGCGGCCATCGGGGCCTTTGGGGCCGGGTTTGACGATGCCGTATTTGTGGACCACGTCGTCTTCGACCTCGGTTACGCACAGATAGTTGGTCGGGTTCTGCTCATAGGCGGCGACCATCTCGGCGGTGGGCAGGGTGTTGCCCTTCATCAGGTCGTCGGCCAGCAGCACCGCGAAGGGCGCATCCCCCACGGCGGGCGCGGCGCAGAGCACGGCATCGCCCAGACCCTTGGGTTCGGGCTGACGGATGAAGATGCAGTTCACGCCTTCGGGGATGATGTTGCGGACCATGTCGCGTTCCTTGTGCTTGCCCTTCTGGGACAGCTGGAACTCGAGCTCGAGATTGGCATCGAAATGGTCGCCGATGGCGCGCTTGGGACGACCGGTGACGAAGATGATATCGGTGATACCGGCAGCGATCGCTTCTTCAACGGCGTATTGAACGATCGGCTTGTCGATGATCGGCAACAGTTCTTTCGGCATCGCCTTCGTCGCGGGCAGGAACCGCGTACCGAGACCTGCGACCGGGAACACTGCTTTCCGAATTCTTGTCATGATCTTCGTAATCCGTGATTTAAACTTGTTTTTGCGCCCTCGTTCTACGACTCCGGCCTTCGCTCGGCAACAGGCATGTCCAGCGCGTGCTGCTATGCGGCAACAATCGGCTCTGGTTGCGCCACCGGGCACGTCGCGGCGCAACAAAGAGGCGGGCCGAGAGTGTGGCGCGCCTCTTTATGTTAATCAATCTAGCCGTCGGACCGGATTCATCAATGCCATCACCCATTCAAGGGCGATGAACGCGGCGATGGTGGCGAAGGTCGCGGTGAAGGCGCTCTGCCAGCCCGCAAGGCTGGCGGCATCGGGTGTGGCCCCGCGGCCCAGCACCGAGCCCGCATCGCTGCCTCCCGGCGCCACGACGAACAGCACCAGCGAGGTCAGCGCCGTGCCGACCACCGCCCCGCTGGAGCGAAAGAAGGTCAGCGCCCCCGCCGCGCGCCCGCGCACAAGGTCGGGGGCGGCGTTCTGCACCACGGTGTTCATCACCGACATCACCGTGCCCAGCGTCAGGCCGATTGCCAGATAGGTGCCCATCAGCGCCGGGCGACCCATCGTGGCGCCCTGAGTGGCCAGCAGCAGGATCGCGCCCGCGCAGACGGGCAGGGTGAGCGACGGGAACAGCAGCGTGCGCCCGGTCAGCGTGATCAGGTTGCCGGTGATGAAGCCAGCAGAGCCCAGCGACAACGTCAGGGCCAGCATGGCCGAGGCCGTCGCGACCGCGCCATCCCCGCGCAGGATGGCGTGAAAGAGCGGGATCGTGGTGACCAGCGACACCATCGCCGCGCCATGGCAGAACACCATGACAGAGGCGCGGTTGATCGCCTTGAGCCGGAACAGCGCCGGCGGAAACAGCGGATTGCGCGCGCGTTTTTCGCTGGCGATCAGCCCGGCCAGCCCGGCGACACCGATCAGCGCGCCGACAAGGGCGATCCAGCGCAGATCCGCATCGCCGACCAGCTCGATCGCCGCCGTGACGCCCAGCACCAGCGCCAGAAGCGTCAGGAAGCCGCCCATGTCGAAGGCGCGGTTGCCCGGCTCGGATCCCGCGGGAATGTCCTGACGCGCGAGCAGCACCATCGCCAGCAGCGCCAGCGGCACCGTGCCCAGAAACAGGCTGCGCCAGCCCATCGTCGCCACAAGGATCCCGCCGATGAACGGCCCCAGTGTCGAGGCGAGCATCATGATCGCGGCGATATTGCCCTGCGCGCGGCCACGGTCGCGCGGGGCGACCAGATCGGCGATCAGCGCCTGACTGAGCGCCATCAGACCGCCGCCGCCCAAGCCCTGCACCAGACGGCCTGCCGCCAGCACCGAGATATTGCCCGCCGAGGCGCAGATCAGCGCGCCCGCGATATAGACCGTGAGCGCGGTCATCATCATCCGCTTGCGCCCCATCATGTCGCCCAGCAGCCCATAGAGCGGCCCGGCGACCGTCAGCGCGATCATGTAGCCCATCACCAGCCATGGCAGGCGTCTGAGCTGCCCCAGATCGGCTCCGATATCGGGCAGCGCGACCGACACCATCGTCTGGTTGGCAATGGCAAGAAAGACCGGCACGCCGATCAGCGGCAGCAATGTCAGCGGCTGCGCATAGACACGCGGGGCAGGGGGCTCTGATCGGGGTGTGGCTGCGTCGGACACGCGGGGTTCCTGACGAAGGGACGGGAAGAGGAAAGGCGCCGCCCAAGCCGGGCAGCGCCTTTCTTTAACAGGTTAATCGAGCGAAGTGAAGCTTCTCAGGTGAAGCTCTTTTCGATCTTGTCCAGCGTCTGCATCGCCGCCAGCACGTCATGCACCGACCCGTTGGGCGTGCGCTTTTCCTGAATCGCGGCGATGAATTCGCGGTCGATCAGTTCGATGCCGTTATTCGACACCGCGACGCCGTCCAGATCGATCGGGTTTTCCTTGCCGTCGAACAGATCGTCATAGCGCGCCAGATAGGTGCCGTTGTCGCAGATATAGCGGAAGAACGTGCCGAACGGCCCGTCATTGTTGAACGACAGCGACAGGGTGCAGATCGCGCCCTTGGGCGTCTTCATGCCGATGGACATGTCCATGGCAATGCCCAGCTCGGGGTGATGCGGACCTTCCAGACCGAAGGCCTGATCGACCACCTCGCCGGTCTGGTACTGGAACAGGTCGACCGTGTGGCAGGCATGGTGCCACAGCAGGTGGTCGGTCCAGCTGCGCGGTTCGCCCTTGGCGTTCAGGTTCGAGCGACGCATGAAATACGTCTGCACGTCCATCTGCTGGATCTTCAGCTCGCCTGCGGCGATCTTGTTGTGGATCCACTGATGCGACGGGTTGAAGCGCCGGACCTGACCGGCCATGGCCAGAACACCGGTTTCCTTCTGCACTTTGCAGATCGCCTCGGAATCCTCGAGGCTGTCGGCCATCGGGATCTCGATCAGCACGGGCTTGCCCGCCTTCATGCAGGCGATGGCCTGTTTGGCGTGCATTTGCGTGGGCGTGGCGAGGATCACCGCGTCGACATCCTCGCGTGCGAGGCACTCGTCGAGGTCGGTAGCGGCATGGGCGATCCCGCGTTCGGCGGCGAGGGCGTCGATCTTTTCACGGGTCGGCCCCATGACCGAGGTCACGGTCACTTCCTCGATCGCGGCCAGCGCGTCGAGATGCTTGATCCCGAAGGCGCCATAGGCGCCGGCGACACAGATACGCATGTATCGTCTCCCTGTTGTCTTACTCTGCGGCGACCTTGCCGCGGCTGTCGTGGTAATCCTTGTTCTCAAGGATGATGTGACCCACCGCCGTGTTCGAGGCGGGGACGTGATAGTGACGGTGCACCTCGACGACCTCGTCGTCCAGAGCGCCGCGCATCACGTGCCACATGACCATTTCCACGCCTTCCGAGCCCGCTTCGCGCAGGTAGTCCACGTGCGGCATCTTCGAAAGACCGACCGGGTCCGAGGTCAGCTTGTCGAGGAACATGGTGTCGAACTCGGGGTTGATCAGGCCCGCGCGCTTGTATTGCAGCTGGTGCGACATGCCGCCGGTGCCGAAGATCATCACTTTCAGATCCTCGGGGTAGCTTTCCACGGCCTTGCGGATCGCTTTGCCCAGATTGTAGCAGCGATTGCCGGTGGGCGCGGGATATTGCACCACGTTGACGGCCAGCGGGATCACCTGCACGCCCCAGTCATCTTCGGGCGTCTTGTCGCCATACATGACGCTGAGCGGCACGGTCAGGCCGTGATCGACTTCCATTTCGTTCATGATGGTGATGTCGAATTCGTCCAGCACCAGCGACTGGGCGATGTGGCTCGCCATTTTCTGATGGTTGTGCACGACCGGCACCGGGCGCGGACCCCAGCCTTCGTCGGCGGGCGTGAAGGTCGCGGCGCAACCCAGCGCGAAGGTCGGGATGACCGAGGCGTCGAACGCGGTGCAATGGTCGTTATAGACCAGAAAGACGACGTCGGGCTTTTCCTCGGCCATCCATTTGCGCGAGAATTCGAAGCCCTTGAAGACCGGCTGCCAATAGGGCTGGTCGGTGATCTTGGTGTCCATTGCGACACCGATGGCGGGGACGTGCGAACATCCCACTCCTGCGACGATGCGGGCCATTACTTGTCCTCCCATTCCGATTTGTAGCGATTCCCCTCGGGCGAGCGGCCCCCGGCGAGCATCATCTCGCGGTAAGCTTCGACGCCCATGCCGGTCATCAGGCCGGCGAGGTTCTGAAAGTTGATGCCGTCATTGGCGGCAAGTTTCGAGGTGTAGTAGATGTTGCCACCCAGCTCGAGCAGACGGTTCCAGTCGCGCTTGAGCACGGCGTCGCGCTGCTCGGGCGTCATCGGGAAACCGTCGAGATAGGCTTCCTCGTCGGCATTGAACGCTTCGCGGTTCTTCTGCAGGCGCAGAGAGATGCAGAACTGGTTCAGATGATAGCCCTCACGCGAACGATCCGCGTCGAAGACAAAGGTCCCGGGGATATCCTCGTAGTCCTTTTGCATTGCTTTTTCTCCCGTTTATCGTGGCGCTCCGATGTCCGTCGCGCGGTTGTCGATCAATCGCGCGGGTGGGCACCCGATCGCGCGATGTATACATGGAAGCGCCCGAACAGGCCAATTGAATCCCGACGCCGGCCATTGAAAAAAGCTATTCATCCTTCGCGCGACTTGGCTGCTATGCGCGGCTGTTCGTCGCTGACAGGCGGCGGGCCGTCCGGCGCGGTCGCGACCGGCGCGGCGGCGCGCAGCAGGTCCATGAACCGTGCCTGCGTCGCCGTGGGGCGCCAGCTTTCGCGGTAGGTCAGCCCGATGCTGCGCCAGTTGTTCGTCAGCGCGACGTCGAGCGGTGCGATATGCGCGTCGGCCAGTTCGGTCGCCACCTGATGCAGCGATACAATCGAGACATAGTTGCCCGCCGCCAGAAGTCCACGCAGGAAGACCAGCGACGAGGACACGACGCGCACCGGCGTCTGCGGGCGTTCCTGAATGCGCAGCGTCTCGAACAGGTAGCTGCCGGCGGGCGTGGATTTGGGCGGCGCGACCCACGGATAATCCAGCGTGTCTTCCAGCGTCACGCCGCGTTTGCCCGCCAGCGGATGGTCGGGATGCGCGACGATGGCCATCGCATCGTCGAACAGCGGCTCCTGGATCACGTCATCGGCGGGGGCGGGGCTGCGCAGCGCGCCGATCAGGCAATCGAGATCGCCCTCGCGCAGGCTGCGCAGAAGTTCGGGGTAACGGCCATCGACCACGCGGACCTGCACGCCCTGTGTCTCGGATATCAGCGCGTGGGTGGCGGCGGGAACGATCGAGCTGCGCGCCAGAGGCAGCGATCCCAGCGTGAAGGTGCCGCGATCATTGCCCAGCTCACGACCGATTTCCTCGAATCCCTGCCGGATCTCGGCCGAGGCGAGTTTCGCCCCCAGAACAAAGGCTTGCGCCGCCGAGGTCAGCTCGACCCCGCTGACGGTGGTCTGGAAAAACGACACGCCCGCAATGTCTTCGAGACTGCGCGCCGCGCGGTGGACGGTGGGTTGCGACAGGCCCAGTTGCTGCGCCGCGACGGTGAAGCTGCCGCTGCCCGCCACCGCGATCATCGCCCGAAGCTGCGCCGCCGTGACCAGATGGTCGAAGGCCGGGCGCGATCCGCTGGCGCGCCAGCCCGGCCCGTCGCGTACGCCGCTGCGCAGGGCCGCGCGGGCGCCGTTATGCAGATGCGCCAGCGCCGCCTCGACCCGGTTGACGAAAAGCGCACCGGCGGCGGTGGGGGTAAACAGCCGCGTGCGCCGCACGAGCAGGGGCGTGCCGATATCGGATTCGAGCCGGGCGATGGCCTGCGTCGCGGCGGGTTGGGACAGACGGCAACGCTCTGCCGCCGTCGAGACCGAGCCCGAGCGAACGGTTTCCAGAAAGACACGCATGTGCCTGAGGTTCGGCAACGCGTCGGTCATCTTGCGCCTCAATAGCCAAAAGTTATTTTAGGGCCACCTTTCGAAATAGGCAATTGCCCCCGGCTGGCGCATGGTGCGCCGCGATGGCAAGACCCGCCGCTCAGGGAGAGATGCGCGCATGACGACCCAACCGCAACCGATGGATGCCGACTGGCTTGTGGTCCACCCGAACCCCAAGAAGCCCGATTACGTGCTGCCCAAAGGCGCGGTCGACGCGCATTGCCACGTCTTCGGCCCCTCGGCGGAATTCCCCTATGCGCCGGAACGCAAATACACGCCCGGCGATCAGGGCAAGGACAAGCTGTTCGCACTGCGCGACTATCTGGGGTTCGAGCGCAACGTGATCGTTCAGGCGACCTGCCACGGCAAGGATAACCGTGCGATGGTCGATGCCTGTATCGCCGCAGGCGACAAGGCGCGCGGCGTGGCCTCGGTCGGCAAGGACATCACCCGCGAAGAGCTGAAGGAGCTGCACGAAGGCGGCGTGCGCGGCGTGCGGTTCAACTTCGTGAAACGTCTGGTCGATGCCACCCCGCCCGAGGTCTTTCTGGGCATTGCCGAGAAGATACAGGAATTTGGCTGGTCGACCGTCGTCTATTTCGAGGCGCAGGATCTCGAAGGGCTCGAACCCTTCCTCGCCAAGCTGCCCGGTATCATCGTCGTCGACCATATGGGCCGCCCCGACGTGACAAAGGGCGTCGATCACCCGGATTTCCAGCGCTTCGTCAACCTTATGGCGAATAACGAGAATATCTGGACCAAAGTGACCTGCCCCGAGCGTCTGACCAAGACGGGCGAACCCTATGACGATGTCGTGCCCTATTATCAGGCGATCGTCGATAAATTCGAGGACCGGGTTCTGTGGGGCACCGACTGGCCGCATCCGAACATGAAATCGCATATGCCCGATGACGGCCTGCTGGTCGATTACATCCTGCGCATCACCAAGACCGACGAGCAGCGCCAGAAGCTGCTGGTCGACAACCCGATGAAGCTCTACTGGGCCAATTGATCGCGCCCGTTTTTCGGTGGGTTACGGGGCGTCCTGCGGGGCGCCCCTTTTGCGTTCGGTCGCGTCCGTCCGGCGCATAAGTTTTCTGTTCGCATTATTCGATTGGCGTCCCGCGCCCGCCCAATTTGATTTAGGTCAAAACCACGAAATTGCGCACATGAGACAGTCGGGCATGAGCGAAGGAGGACCCGCCATGCACGATATGCCCGGCTACGATTACCATATCGACATTCCCGGCACCGTCCTGTTCGACGGCAAGCAGGCCATGAAAGGCTATGCGCTGAACAAGATGTGCTACGACTTCAACAAGGCCGAGAACCGCGAGGCCTTCAAGGCCGACGAAGAAGGCTGGATGGCCAAATACGGTCTGAACGACCAGCAGAAAGCGGCGATCCGTTCGCGCGATATCCTCGCCATGATCGATGCGGGCGGGAATATCTATTACCTTGCCAAGCTTGCCGGCATCTTCAAGCTCTCGGTTCAGGATGTCGGCGGTCTGCAGACGGGCCGCACCACCGAGGAATTCCAGCAATATCTCGCCAGTCAGGCGTAAGGGGAGGTTAACCCAATGGCCCGCATTCTCGGTGGCATCACCACCTCGCATATTCCGGCGGTTGGCAACGCGATCCAGAAGGAACTCTACGACGATCCGTACTGGAAACCCTTCTTCGACGGCTACCCGAAGGTCCATCAGTGGATTCAGGACAACAAGCCCGATTACGTGATCAATATCTACAACGATCACGGGCTGGGTTTTTTCCTCGACCGGATGCCGACCTTCGCCATCGGCGCCGCGCATGAATACCGCAACGAGGACGAAGGCTGGGGCCTGCCCGCGCTGCCGCCGTTCCCCGGCGCGCCGGAATTGTCGTGGCACATCATCGAAAGCCTTGTGGCGGACGAGTTCGACATCACCTCGTGTCAGGAACTGGCGGTGGATCACGGCTTCGTCGTGCCGATGCAGCTGTTCTGGCCGGGTGCGCCCAACAATCCCGACATGCCGCGTGCGGTGCCGATCTCGGCCAATACCGTGCAGCACCCGATCCCGACGCTGAACCGCGCGCTGAACTTCGGCAAGGCGCTGCGCAAGGCGCTGCTGTCCTTCCCCGAGGACGCCAAGATCGTCGTTCTGGGCACCGGCGGGCTGTCGCACCAACTGGACGGCCAGCGGGCGGGCTTCATCAACAAGGAGTTCGACCAGTATTGTCTGGAGAATATCGTCCACAATCCCGAAGAGCTGACCAAGATCACCCGTCAGGAACTGGTGAAACAGGCGGGCGCGCAGGGGACCGAGTTCCTGATGTGGATGATGATGCGCGGCGCGCTGGGCGACGAGGTCAACGAGATTACCCGCAATTACCACATCCCGATCTCGAACACGGCGGCTGGCACGTTGCTGCTGGAATGCGCTTGAGCGCCTTGGGGAAAGGGTAGGGGCGTTGCGCCCTGAGTCTCCTGTTAGGGCGGGGACTGCGGCCCCGGGGCTACTTTAAGGGCGGGGGGCTGCCGCCCCCCGGGCCCCCCGCTTCAAGGAGGGTTTTTCATCCTCCTTGAAAATCCTCCCGAGAGTACTTCTGACAAAGTGAATGTCACGCCTCGGTCAATTTGCGCCGGAACGCCCGGGGTGACAGCCCTGTCGCACGGGTGAAGACGCGGGTGAAATAGGCGGGGTCTTCGAAACCCAGCGCATAGGCGATGCGCGAAACGGGCAAGTTTGTGTAGACGAGGTTGCGCCGTGCCTCGCGGATCATCCGCTCTTCGATCAGTCCCGAGGCCGGACGCCCGGTATGGTTGCGCGCGACCCGCGACAGATGCGCGGGGCTAATCGCCAGCGACTTGGCATAGTCGGTGACCGTCCAGCGGTCGAGGAAATGCGCGTCGATCAGGCTTTCGAACCGGGCCAGCAGCGCGGTTTGCGCCGGGCGATGCGCGCCGCCGCCCGCAGCGTCGATTGCGCCCGCCACTTGTCCCAGCACCAGCCCCGCCAGCGAGCGCAAGATCTGCGCGCGCCCGAAATCGCGCCCCGAAAAGGTGGCGAAGATTGCGCCCAGGCTTTGTACCACGGGCTCCGGAGCGGGCATGACCCGTTGAATTGCCAGCATTTCCCGCACGCCTTCGCCGTCGCGCAGCGTCTGGTCCAGCATTTCGGCGGCAAAGGTGACGACGAGGCCGGAGGTTTCGGGCTGGAAGGTGAAGCCATGCACCACGCCAATCGGCACATTGACCAGCGTGCCGGGCGGCAGCGCATGACGTTTGTCTTCAAGGCTGACCTGCCCGCCGCCCGATTGCAGGAACAGCAACTGGTGCAGGCGGGCATGGCGGTGTGCGCCGAGTTCCCAATCATGCAGCCGCGAGCGCGTTTCGATGGTTTCGCAATGGACGATATCGGGCAGATCGCCCGCCTCGCCAAAGAGGTTGAAGTTGGGGATGGCGGCGGGCATGGGTTCGATCATGCACGAAATGTACAAGTTTTCGCCCGGGTGATCCATTCAATTCGGCGCACCCTCTTCTATTCTGACGGCTATCCCGGTGCCCGTTCGGCAACCGGCAAGAGGAGGACCTATCGATGAAAACGCAAGTCTGCATCATTGGCGGCGGCCCGTCGGGGCTGATGCTGAGCCAGCTTCTGGACCGCAAGGGGATCGAGACGATCGTGCTGGAGAAGCATTCGCGCGACTATGTGCTGGGTCGGATCCGCGCGGGCGTGCTCGAGCATGGGTTCGCCGAACTAATGCGCGAGGCCGGTTGCGGCGCGCGGATGGATGAAGAGGGCGAGATCCATGACGGGTTCGAGATCTCGGACAACGGGGTGCTGCGGCGCGTCGATCTTCGTCGGTATTCGGGCGGCTCGTCTGTGGTGGTCTATGGTCAGACCGAGCTGACGCGCGATCTCTATGACGCGCGCGCGGCGGCGGGTGGTCAGGTCATCCACAATGTCGAGGATGTGGTACTGCACGATCTCAAGACTGACGGGAAGCCGTGGGTGACTTATCGCGACGGTGACGAGATCCGCCGTATCGACTGCGACTTCGTGATCGGCGCGGACGGCTTCCACGGGGTGAGCCGCAAGTCGATCCCCGGCGACGTGCTGACGGAGTACGAGAAAGTCTATCCCTTCGGTTGGCTCGGGGTGCTGAGCCGGACGAAACCGGTTAACCCCGAGCTGGTCTACGCCAAGTCGGATCGGGGTTTCGCCCTATGCTCGCTGCGCAGCCAGGTGCTGAGCCGCTACTACATTCAAGTGCCGCTGTCGGACAAGGTCGAAGACTGGTCGGACGAGGCTTTCTGGGACGAGTTGAAAGCGCGCCTGCCCGCCGAGGTGGCAGGACGGCTGGAAACCGGGCCGTCGATCGAGAAAAGCATCGCGCCGCTGCGTTCCTTCGTCGCCGAGCCCATGCGCTGGGGGAACCTGTTCCTTGCAGGCGATGCGGCGCATATCGTTCCGCCCACTGGCGCGCGCGGCCTTAACTCGGCGGCATCGGATATCTATTATCTCTATCACGCGATGATGGACCATTACCTGAAGGGCGATGATACCGGGCTTGAGCAATACTCGCAGAAGGCGCTGGCGCGGGTCTGGAAGGCGCAACGCTTCAGCTGGTGGATGACGACGCTGCTGCACAATTTCCCCGACAGCGCGTCTTACGATCAGAAACTGCAGGAGACGGATCTGGCCTATCTCTTTTCGTCCGAGGCGGCGTTGTCGTCGCTGGCGGAGAATTACGTGGGGCTTCCCTTCTAAGCGGGCCGCATTCCCGGGGGCCAGCCCCCGGACCCCCGGGATATTTGAAGAACAAAGATGGGCGTTAACGTTTCGCTAACCGGCATCTTTGATCCACAAATATCCTC
>NZ_JAFKOK010000029.1 GCF_017303295.1 Rhodobacter sp. NTK016B
TTATAATGTTGGCCTATAGCGTATTTCTTGGGGTGGCGACTTGGCGGATGGGGTGGGATTCGAACCCACGGTGGAGTTTCCCCCACGCTGGTTTTCAAGACCAGAGCCTTAAACCACTCGGCCACCCATCCGTAGGGGGCGTTCTAGCGGGCGGCGCGGAGGGCCGCAAGCGGGGCTTTATCAGGATGTGCCCAGACGCGGGCGCCCCGATGCCGTGACGCGCAGGCGGATCTCGACCGGCATGTCGCGGCCTTCGATCTGCGCGCCGGTATCCTCGCGCTCGACGGTGATGCGCGGGGTGTCGAGGCCCGCGCGGGCGGCCCGGTCGGTCGCGCGGCGGGTCAGGTCGGCTTCGAGCAGAAAGAGCGCCGCGTCGGGCTCGGTACAGCGGGCGGGACCGGCTTCGAGATGGGCGATGATCTCGCCCGGGGCGGGGAAGGTGATGACGCCTTCGACGCTCATCGAGACCTGTCCG
Organism: Rhodobacter sp. NTK016B; assembly: GCF_017303295.1. GTDB lineage: Bacteria > Pseudomonadota > Alphaproteobacteria > Rhodobacterales > Rhodobacteraceae > Pararhodobacter. Next base: position 476 of record NZ_JAFKOK010000029.1, read on the forward strand.
ACCACCGCGCCCACAGCATTGGCGACGCCCGCATGTTCGGGCACGACCGCCTCGCAATCGAGCCGCCGGCCCACGGCGGGATAATAGCACCCGGCCGAAGCCCCCAGCGCGATGACCGGCACGCCAAGCCGGGCCTCGATCCGTACGAGGCCCGGCGCGCGGTCGAGACCGGCCTGCATCAGTGGATGGCGGGCGAGCGTGTCGGGGGCGAGCGGCCAGTCGCGGGCATCATCGGCAAAGGCCGCTTCCAGCAGGCATGTGGCGCTTTGTGCGGTCAACTGATCGACGATGCGCTGCGCCATCGCGCGCGCGTTGCGAGCCAGCGGCTGGCCGCTGCCCGTGCGGCGCCGGGCAAGCAGGGTCAGCGCCTTGTCCGAGGCCGAGGCATCCCAGCCGCTCTGCAAGCCCAGCACATGCGAGGCATCCGACGGCGTGGGGCCTGTGACCTGTACCAGCCCGCGCCGCACCAGCCGGGTGAGGGCGGGTGCGTCGATGCGGCTGCGCAACAGGGCTGAGACGCGCTCTGGCCCGTCGATTAGACGGCGGGCAAGCTGCGCATCGCGGCTGTCGGGCGCAAGATCGGCGGGAAGCGTGGCGAAGAGCGGAACCGCGAGCTGCCACGCTTCATCGGGCGCGGGGATACGGGAGAGGGCATCGTCCAGCATCGCGTGAACAATCGTCGGGAAATGCGTCGCGGCCAGTGCCAGCGGCAGCACGCGGCGCGGACCCAGCGTGATCGCCCCGTCGAGACCGTCGCCTACCTGCACCTCGCTGTCGCCGCCAAGGCCCGTGGTGCGCATCGCCACCGCCTCGACCATCGTGCGCCAGCCGCCGACACGGGCGCCGTCAGGGTCGATGGCGGGTTTGCCGTCGCGCAGCAGGCAGATATCGGTGGTGGTGCCGCCGATATCCGAAACCAACGCGGTATCGAGGCCGGTCAACCACGCCGCCCCCGCCGCCGAAGCGGCGGGCCCCGACAGGATCGTCTCGATCGGGCGTTCGCGCACGAGGGCCGATGACACAAGCGCGCCATCGCCGCGCACGACCATGAGCGGCGCAGTGATGGCGCGGGCGGCAAGATGGCTCTCGCAGGCGGTGATGAGCCGGTCGATCATCGACACGAGGCGTGCGTTCAACAATGCGGTCAGGGCGCGGCGGGGGCCGTTCAACCCGGCGCTGAGTTCGTGCGAGCAGGTGACCGGCAGGCCGCGATGGGCGCGGATCGTCTCGCGCGCGGCGATTTCATGGGCCGGGTTGCGCGTGGCGAATTGCGCGCCCACGGCGAGTGCCGCGATATCCGGCGGCAGGCCATCGAGCGCGCTTTTCAGCGCATCGGGGTCGAAAGGGGCGGCTTCGGCGCCGGAATGGCTGTGGCCGCCCGCCAGCTCGATCAGTGGCGCGTCGCCCAGCGCTTCGGCCAGATTGTCGCGGCGGGAAACGGCAGCATCGAAACCGATCAGCACCAGCGCGGCGCGGTCGCCCTGACCTTCGACCAGCGCGTTGGTGGCAAGCGTGGTCGAAACGGAAACCAGCGCGATCTCGGCCGGGGCGATATCGGGGGCCTGCGCCAGCACCGCGTCGATCGCGCCGCCGATGCCCAGCGACAGGTCGGGACGTGTGGTGAGGGATTTGGCCTTGGCGACGATGCGTTGCGTCTGGTCGTCGAGCAGCACCGCGTCGGTGAAGGTCCCGCCCGTGTCGAGGCCCAGAAGAATTGCCATAGCCCGCCTCCGCGCAGATCTGCAAATTGCTAGATCGCGCCGATGCGAAAGGGAAGGGGCCTTGTGCGGCCCCGACAGGGGTTCGGAATGCTAAGCGCTTACGCGTCAGGCGAATCGTTCAGGATCTTGGCCAGCGTTTCCGTCAGCGCATCCTTGCGGAAGGGCTTGGGCACGTGACCCACGAAGCCTGCTGCGAAGTACTCGTCGATCTGGTGCTGCATCGCATTGGCGGTAACGGCCAGCGCCGGAACCGGGGGGGCGTTCGTCTCGGCCTCGATGGCGCGGATCTTTTGCAAGGCCGCGATGCCGTCGATGACCGGCATCGAGATGTCGAGCAGAACGGCATGGAACGCGCCGGGTTTGTAGAGTTCGCAGGCATTCTGACCGTCCTCGGCCAGCGTGATCTCTGCGCCCTGCATGGCCAGCAGCGCTTCGAGGATCGTTCGGTTGGTCGCGTTGTCATCGGCCACCAGCAGGCGCATGCCGGTGAGCGGAAGGTTGGCGCGGTCCTCGGTAACGGGCATGAGCAGGTCCATCGTCTCGCGTGTGGCGGGTTCGCTGCGGGTTTGGTGTCTGGTGTCTGGTACGGGCACGCCAACGACCTTTCTGTCTTCGCTCGGGACATCACCTTGAACCGGGGGCGCTATCGTGTCCTGTTCAAGGCCATTCAAGGGCGCCTGATTGAGCACCACGTCGCTTTCCAGAGGGGCGGGAAGGCGCAGCGAGATCTTGGTCCCACGGTCGACCTCGCTTTCCAGATGGATGTCCCCGCCCATCAATTCCGTCAGGCGCCGGGTGATCGACAGGCCAAGCCCGGTGCCACCGAACCGGCGTGCGGTCGAGGTCTCGGCCTGTTCGAATTCGTCGAACACCTTCGCGACCTGCTTTTCCGACATGCCGATTCCGGTATCCTCTACCACGATATCGAGCGTATTTGCATCGCCGGGATCGATCCTGATCGACAATGTGATCGAGCCCGAGCGCGTGAACTTGATGGCGTTCCCCACAAGGTTGTGCAGGATCTGCAGCATCCGGTTGGCGTCGCCGATGCGCGTGTCCTCACAGCCCTCGCCGATATCGGTAATCAGGCTGAGGCCCGCGCCCGAAGCCCGGTGCCCGAACAGCGCTTTCACGCGGTCTGCCAGCGACTTGGGCACGAAGGGCTGGTTTTCGATCGTCATTTTCCCGGCCTCGATCTTGGCGAGGTCGAGGATGTCGTTGAGGATCGCCAGCAGCCCTTCGCCGCTGTCGCGTATGATCGAGATCATGTCGCGCTGCTGCGAGGACAGCGGGGTCTCGCCCAGCAGGTCGGTCATGCCCAGAACGCCGGTCAGCGGCGTGCGCAATTCATGGCTCATATTGGCGAGGAAGCGAGATTTCGCCTCGCTCGCCGCTTCGGCGCGTTCAGCGGTGGCGATAAGCTCGGTGACGTTCGAGCCCACGCCGCGATACCCCGCATAATTGCCGTCGGCATCATAAAAGGGGCCGCCAGAGCAGCGTAGCCAGATCGGCCTTGCGCGGCGCGGCGGGTGGAAACAGAACAGAAGGCCGCTGAAACGCTCATGCGCGGCGGCATGGCGCATGACCTGTTCCCAGTCGCCCCGCGCATTCGGCGAGCCGGGCAGCAGGCCCAGCGATTCGAGCGTGCGGCCGATGAACATGCTGGCCGGGATCTGCGTTGTGCGCTGGAAGCCCGATGTCAGATGCGTGATCAGACCGCCCGGCGCGATTTCCCAGAACCATTCGTCGCTGGCGTCGGCGATATCGGTATAGCGCTGCTGGCTCACGCGCTGCGCATCGAGCGCGGTCTCCAGCGCCTGCTTGGCCTCGCTCAGCGCGGCCTCGCGCAGCTTGCGCTCGGTGATGTCGATATGAACGCCGGTTTCTTCGGCCGCCACGCCCGGCGCGGCCCAGCTTTGCACGCGGGTCTCGGACATGACCCAGATCCAGTGCCCCTCGCGGTGGCGGATACGGAACTCATGGCGCGCGGACATCCTTTCGGTGCCGTACAGATTGGCGACACTCTCGTGCAGTTTGGCGAGGTCTTCGGGATGGACCATCGCCTCGAACTTGTCACGGTTCCACGGCAGCAGATCGTTCAGCTTGTAGCCCAGCATCGCGGCGTATTGCTCGTCGATGCTGACGCGCCCGGTCTTGCAGTCGAGCTCCCACGTGCCGACCGACGAGGCATCGAGGATCGTGCGCAGCCGTTCCTCGACCCGGCGCCGCTGCGTCAGGTCCAGACCGATCCCGCTGATGCAGACCGGCTCGCCATCGCTCTTGCGCTGGCTGATGCGGCCCCGGCACAGCACGCTGACCCAATGGCCATCGTGATGCATGAGACGGATTTCCAGTGCCACCGCATCGACCACGCCATTGCGCACATCGCGCAGCATGGCTTTCATCGCTTCGTTATCGTCGGCGTGGATCAGGGATTCCCACAAGGCGCGGTTCAGCTTGCTCGGCCCGGTCGAGGGATAGCCCAGCATCTGCCACCAATATTCATTGATCTCGGTGGTCCCCGAGCCGATGTCGAATTCCCACGTGCCGATCTGCGCGCTCTCGATGATGTCCGACAGACGCTGTTCGGCCTGTTTCAGCGCGGTGATATCCACGCGCAGCCCGACGCGTCCGCCATCCGGCGTGGCGGCCTCGTAGGCACGCACGCAGCGGCCATCGGCAAAGAACAGGTCCAGATGGCTATTCGCCTCGCGGTGCATTTCCAGCCGCTTGCGGACATAGGCTTCCGTGTCGTCGTGCGCCGGGGCCAGATCACCGGTCTGGGTCCCCGCGCGAATGATCTCCTCGAAGGTCGAGCCGGGTTTCACCACGTCGCGGGCCTTGGGGAAATACGAGCGGTAACGTTCGTTGCAGATGATCAGCCGATCATCGGCGTCGAACAGGGCAAAGCCATCCTGCAGCGCTTCGATCGCCGCATGAAGCCGGCCATGCGCGGTTTCTGCCTCCTGCGCGAGGCGTGAAAGCTCGGTTTCATGGCGCTTGAGGCCGGTGATCTCGTTTTCGATCACAAGGATCTCGCCGGCGCTGCCATCATGACTGGCGAGGGGACGAATGCCGATCTCGGCCCAGTAATCCCCGCCATCCTCGGTCGCGCGGCGCATCTGGACCTGCGTACTTTCGCGGCGCGCCAGCGCGTCGAGCACGCGCGCATGGGTTTCCGGGTCAAGATCGCGATCAAGGATCTCGGCATAGGGGCGACCGCGCAGGGTATCGAGCGTGCGCCCGGTACACTGCGCGACGGCGGCATTGGCCCAGACGATGCGCTGATCGGCATCCAGAACGGTGACGAGGTTGCTCATCTGCCGCGCGGCCTCGACCGGCAGGTTGTTGTCGCCCTCTTCCCGGTATTCATCGGTGACATCGCGGACGCGGAAGACGAACCCTTCCTGACCGCGCAATTTCGGGCGGTAAACGACGATCATCTCGTACCAGCGCGGCCCCCGCGGCGTCTCGAGCCAGAAGCGCGGCAGCGTGCAATCGTGACCCCCGCGCGCGCGCTCCATGCAGCGGCGCAGTTGCGCGGCCTGCGGCGGGGGCAGGTTATCCTCGGGCAGCGATCCGATCATGCGCTCGACATTTTCCGGGCGCGGACCATGCTCGGGCAGGTGATAATCGATGCAGCGGCCCTCGGCATCGGTCTCGACAAGGAATTCGGGCAAGCCGGCCAGAACGTCCCGAATCCGCACCGCGTCCCGCACGGTTTCAAGAAAGGCGTCACGGCGTCGCCGTTCGCGCGCTGCGCGCATGAGAGCCGCAGTGATCCCGTCCGAAATGGTTTGCAAAACCCAGTGTTCGGTGCCGGTAAAGCTGCCTTGTGTCCGGCGCATCACCGACAGGATGCCCACCAGCGCCTCACCATCGATCAGCGGTTCGATCAGCGCGGCCTGCACACCATGCGCAAGAAATCCCTGTTTCAGCGCGCCGTCGGGCAAAAGCGCGGTATCGGCGATGATCCGCCCCTCGAGCCGCCCGTCAACGACGGGCATATCGCTCAACGAGTCGGCCTGCGCGTCGCAAAAGACCGGCTCGGCCGGGACGGAGATTCCGCCACCGGGGGCGGCCTCGCCAAAGGCGGCATGGGCAAGCCGCCAGCTGCCATTTTCGCGGACTTGATTCGGGGGCTCGTTTTGCTGCCAGACGGGAAGGTACAGGCAGCTCACGCTTGCCGACAGCGCGATCCCTACGCGTCCCAGCACGGCGTCGATCGCCTCGTTCACTTCATCCGTGCCAGCACGCAGCAACTGACCGAGCGCTCGGATCACCACGTCGTGGGCCCCGACATCACGCGCGGCGTCGTCGTCGCGGCTTGCCAGGTTACGGCCGTCGTCCATATGCCGGAATCCTCGCGTTCTCATCTTTGACGAGCATACCATTCTATACAAACGCTTCCAGCTTGAATTTTGCTCTACAGAGTGTGGCGATTTGCGCAACCCTTGCAAAATAGGAAACAATACGCCGCATGGGGGGCCTCGCTGCCTGTTTGTCGCCGGTCCATGGGCGCGCCACTCTGGGCGCGAATGAACAGCCCGTGCCGCCCGCAGGTTCAGAACGCGCCGCCCGTGCCAACAGGAGAGACCCCATGCCCCGTCCCGTTCCAACGCCGCCTGAGGATGCACAAGCCCGGCGCGACGTGCCACCGGTAATCTGCTACCCGACCGACAGCCTGCAGCCCGCCGACCTGATGCGCTACGCCCGCTTCCGCGATGCTGCGACGCCGGTTGCGCGCCACCTTGTGCCCGCGCGCGAGGGCGGCGCGTTCCGGGTCCCGGCGGGCGGTTTCTTCCGCATCACCTGTGTCGAGGGGCCGCAGGTCGGGGATTTGAACCTCTTCAACGCGGCGAACCCGGTCGAGCGATTCTATTCGGGCAAGACGCGCGCTCTGCACGGATCGCACCTGTCGCTGGGCGAGCGGATGTGGTCGGGCTTTCCCTTTCTGCGCCCGATGGCCACGATGGTCGCCGATACGCTGGGCTGGTACGGGCGCGACGCCTTTGGCGGGCGCGTGCATGACGTGATCGGAACGCGCTGCGATCCCTATACGCATTGGCACCTCTCAGGGGGCGAGATGTACCACCATTGCTGCCACTCGAACCTGACCCGCGCGCTCGCTGCAGAAGGCGTGGCCGGGAGCGTGTCCGAGGCCGAAACGCTGGTCCACGACGTGCTCAACGTCTTCATGTGCACGGGCTTCACCGAAGAGACGGGGCAGTATTTCATGAAGGCCAGCCCGGTTCGCCCCGGCGATTACGTCGAATTCTTCGCCGAGATCGACCTTCTGGGCGTGCTTTCGGCCTGCCCGGGCGGCGATTGCGGTGCCGAGCATTCCTCGGACAGCGCCGCCTGCCATCCGCTTCAGGTCGATGTCTTCGAGACGCCCGCCGCGGCTCTCGGCGACTGGACACCGCCTCCGGTCAATGGCTATGACCGCTCGCACGGGCGGTAAGCGGGCAGGGGGCTGTCTGCCCCCTCTTTGCCTGTCGGCAAATTCACCCCCGAGGATATTTTATGAACAAAGATGCCGGGTTAACGAAGCACTAATCCGGCATCTTTAATCCCTAAATATCCCAGGGGGTCCGGGGGAGGATCCCCCGGTTTCGACCGTTGTGTCAGCGCACGTCGCGGAAGCAGCGGAAGCCAAGGTGATAGTTCATATGGCTCGATGTCGACATGACGCGGGTGCCGTGCCAGAACGGCGCGCGCCAGCGAGCCCAGTGTTCGTGCGCGCGGATCTGGTCCCAGATGAACCACGAGCCTTTCATCTCGGTCACGCCAAGCGTGGTCGAGCCGCGCGAGGCCATCTGGTCCTCACTCAGCGGAAGGTTCATGTGTTCGGCGGCGTTGCCGTCGATGTCGTAGACACCCAGCGGCGAATGGCATTGCGGGAAACTGCCCGAGGGATAGGTGTTCGATCCGCAGCCGCGCCAGTCGCCGCCATTGCAGCCCGGGGTCTTGGACGACCCGGTTGCGCAGACGCCCGAGCGCCATTCGCCGATTGAATAGACGCCGCGTTCGCCCGCGTACCGGTTGTTGTGCCATGCGCGCATGGCCTGCACCGAGCCCAGTGCGAAATTGTAGTCCGGCGGCGTGAGCCGACCTGCCGCCGCGCCTTCCCATTCATGCGCGTCGCCGATGCGGGCGCCTTCGGCCGCGCAAAGGCGGGCCGCCTGATCGGCGCGGACCCAGGTCACCGGATAGGTGAGTGGAACATTGGGGTACTCGAACATGAAGGCGCAGACGGTGGCGTCTTCGGGTTGCTGGCTTCGCGGATCGTAGAGCGGGACCTCGAACGGGTGGCCGCAGATCCGCTCGAACCGGGCGTTGCGATAGGCGCGGCGCACGCTGTCGACCGAGCCGCCCTGCCGCTGTGCGGCCTGTTCGGGCGTCATCGGGTGTCGCGTCACTGCGGGGTTGCCCTGTCCGATATAGGGGCTTTCGCCGAAGATCGCGCGGATGCGGGCCATGGCGGCGTCCGACACACCGCGCCATTCCTGCATCTGGCGGAACATCGTCTCGTTGTTCTGCGCAAGGGTCTGCGCCTGTGCGGCAATCGGGGACAGCGTCAGCCCGATCGCAAGCGCCAGTTTGGTCAGTCGGTTCATGGCCGGATCTCCTTAGCGGCGCAGCAGGTAGAAGAAGTCGCGGTTATCCGAGAATTCGATGAAGCGGCCCATCGGCGTGCCGTCGCGGTGGCGCGAATCCGATTCCGCCATCCGGCGGTCGAGATGGACGATGTCGAAATCCTCGGACCCCGCTTCACGCGGGTAGATGGCCGAATAGGTCAGGTCGAGCGAGTTCATGTCCAGAAGCATCGCGTAATCGCAGTGATAAGCCTGGAAGGTGCGCGCCATGCCCGAGGGGGTCACCGACATGAAGACCGCGTATTGCAGGAACTGACGGCCCTCGATCCGGCGCATGCACAGACCCGAACGCATCGTGCGCAATTGCGCCTCGGCCGAGCCTGACCAGTTGCCGCCCATCCAGCTGCGCACCTGACTGCCCGGCACGCCAACGCCGTCTTCATTGGGTTCGATGATCGCGGTGCCGTTCTGGCGGGCAAAGCGGATATGCGGCAGCAGGAAGTCGAGATCCTCGGACCAGGTTTCCATGTTCACCGAGCCGTCCTGCAGCACATAGACCGTAGCCAAACCTGGCTGCAGCCGCGACAGGACCACGCCATTGACGACGAAGCCGTAATGGTGGCCGTGATTGGTATAGGCAAAATCCGTCAGCCGCCACGCGCCGTGATCGCGCTTGAAGCCACCGGCGAAGATGCCTGCCAGCCGGTCCATGAAGATCGGGTTGAGCATGCCGGTCATGTTGAGCGGATCGACCGTGCCGAAGCCGTCGGGGCCGGGAAGGTTATAGTCTCGGCCCGCCCCTGAGGGGCGCGGCGACCAGTCGACTTCCGGGTGCGAGGTGCCGATTTCGTAGCGCAGGTCGAAGCGCGACATGTCGAAGGCCCACATATGCACGTCCGAACGGTTCTCGACCCCGTCGAGCCCGTTGGCGCCGGAAACCGAAAGCACCTCTTGGCTGACCATGCCGGGCTGCACCACCGAGGCATAGATGCCCGGCGCGTTCTGCACCGCGTACCAGCTTCCGGCCTCCATCGCGGTCGATTCCGCGCCGACCAGATCGACCCGCAGGTTCGAGCGCATCACCGGATGGCTGCGCAGATCGGCGGTGCCCAGAAGGGCGACGGTGGCGCCGGCCTCGGTCTCGTCCATGGTCTGGGCCGAGGTGAGATAGGCGTCTTCGTAGAGCGTGTCCTTGATCAGGTTGATCAGGCTTTCGCCGAACGGCACGTAGCCGCGCAGGAACTCGGTCACCGCTTCGCGCGTGGTGCGGCTGCCCGAGCCCTGATTGCGCAGGAACATGCGTTGTTCGCAGATCGGCGAATAGGGGATATTGGCGGCGGCGGCCTCTTCCAGCTCGCCCTCCCACGGGGCGCAGGTAACGGTGCCCGCCTCGCTCTCGATCTGCAGGCTGCGCCCGTCTTCGGACAGGGCGACGGTGAACAGCTCGGGCGCCGCGTTCTCAAGATGCCACTGGCGCAGCGAGCGGCCCTCGCCGGTTTCCAGCACGAACCACGCATTCACATAGGGGTTGAGCGAAATCAGCCGCAGCGGCGTGCCGTCGGCGCCAACGCCGTTCAGCTCGGCGCGGAAGGGCTGGAATTCGATCACGCTACGACGGAAATCTTCACGAAACTCGGCGAACTGGGCGGCGCGGTCGGCGGCGGGCATGTACCACGGCGCCATCGTGTCCGCCGAGGCGGGCTGTCCCGGGGCTATCATCGCAGAGCCGGCAACCAGGGCCAAGAGCGGGGCCACCTTGGGCAAGGGGGCGCGGTTGGGGGCCAAGGAACCGGGGATGATCAATGTCTTACTCCTGAAAAAACTGTCACGGCGGCACCGGGGCGGGGTCGTCGCCGCGGGTCTCAAGACAGCCCGTGCGAAGCGCCGCCAAGCGCATCGGCGGCGAGCCTGCAACAAAGCCGGTCAGCGCGCAAATCACGCCGGGGTCAGGGATAAGAACAGTGTGGAAGTGTTGAATTTCGGCAACTTGTCACGGAAACTTTATGTACGCTCAAAGTCAGGACTTGGTCTGCGCACAGGGCTTTGGCCGCTCGGCACGGCATGCAATGGCATACCAATTGATTTCTCGGCCGCCGCTGGCTATGAGGACGCAAAATCACCCGAGGAGTGACCCATGACCGCGACCCGTACCGAAACCGACAGCTTCGGCCCGCTGGAAGTTCCCGCCGACAAGTACTGGGGCGCCCAGACCCAGCGTTCGATCATGAACTTCCCCATCGGCTGGGAAAAGCAGCCGGTGCCGATCATCCGCGCGCTGGGTGTGGTGAAGAAAGCGGCGGCGACGGTCAACGAAGGTTTCGGCGATCTGGACAAGACGCTGGCCGACGCGATCAAGGCCGCCGCGAGCGAGGTGATCGAGGGTAAGTTCGACGACAACTTCCCGCTAGTGGTGTGGCAGACTGGCTCGGGCACGCAATCGAACATGAACGCGAACGAGGTGATCTCGAACCGCGCGATCGAGATGCTGGGCGGCGAGAAGGGCTCGAAAAAGCCTGTCCACCCGAATGACCATTGCAATATGGGCCAGTCCTCGAACGACACCTTCCCGACGGCGATGCATGTCGCCATCGGCATGCAGGCGCGCGACGTGCTGTTGCCGGGCCTGAAGAAGCTGCACGCAGCGCTCGCCGCGAAGTCGGAAGAGTTCAAGGATATCATCAAGATCGGCCGCACCCATACACAGGATGCGACGCCTCTGACACTGGGTCAGGAATTCGGCGGCTACGCGCATCAGGTGGCGCAGGGCATCAAGCGCGTGGAAATGTGCCTGCCCGACATCTACGAACTGGCGCAGGGCGGCACCGCCGTGGGCACCGGGCTGAACACCCGCAAAGGCTTTGCCGAGAAGGTCGCCGCCGAAATCGCCGCGATCACCGATCTGCCCTTCGTCACCGCGCCCAACAAGTTCGAAGCGCTGGCCGCGCATGACGCGATGGTCATGTTCTCGGGCGCGCTGAAAACTGTCGCCGCCTCGCTCTTCAAGATTGCCAACGACATGCGTCTGCTGGGCTCGGGCCCGCGCTCGGGTCTGGGCGAGCTGATCCTGCCGGAAAACGAGCCCGGCTCGTCGATCATGCCCGGCAAGGTGAACCCGACCCAGGCCGAAGCGCTGACCATGGTCTGCGCGCATGTCATGGGCAACGACGCCGCCGTCGGCATGGCGGGCTCGCAGGGTCATTTCGAGCTCAACGTCTACAACCCGATGATGTCCTACAACGTGCTGCAATCCATGCAACTTCTGGGCGATTCGGCCTCGGCCTTCACCGACAATATGGTTGTGGGCACGCAGGCCAATACCGCGCGGATTGAGAAGCTGATGAAGGAATCGCTGATGCTGGTGACCGCGCTGGCGCCGACCATCGGCTACGACGCGGCCACCAAGGTCGCCAAGACCGCGCACAAGAACGGCACCACGCTGCGCGAAGAAGCCATCGCGCTCGGCTATGTCGATGGCGAGACCTTCGACCGCATCGTCCGCCCCGAAGACATGATCGGCCCCAGGGACTGATCTGCCTGAAGACGACAGGGAAGGGGCGGTCCGGAAGGGCCGCCCTTTTTCCTGCGCGGGAACCCGAGCCACACAAGCAGCGTTGCTCTTTTCGCGCTGTCATAGGAACATGCGTGGCATTGAGGAGACTAAGCCATGCAATGGCGCGGCAAACGGACCAGCAGCAATATCGAAGACCGGCGCCGCAGTGGCGGGACCCGGCGCGCGGGCCTGCCAGGCATTCGCATTGGTCGCGGGCGTGGCGGGCGTGGCAGCCCGATGGGGATCTTCGCCACCATCGTCGTGCTGCTGATCGGCGCTTATTTTGGCGTCGATATGACCGGGCTTCTGGGCGGATCGCAGGGCGGCTATGCGACACAAGGCACGACGCAAACGTCTGCCCCTGCCGGCCCCAACACGATCGACGATGACGAAGAAGCCTTCGTCGCGACCATGCTGGGCCAGACCGAACAGGTCTGGACCGACATTTTCGCCGCCTCGGGCGAACGTTATACTCCCACGACACTGGTGCTCTATTCAGGCGGCACCGGTTCGGCCTGCGGCATGGCGCAAGCCGCGATGGGGCCGTTCTATTGCCCGGGCGACCAGCGCGTTTATCTCGACACCTCGTTCTTCCGGGTGCTGGAACAGCGCATGGGTGCGGGCGGCGATTTCGCCAATGCCTATGTCATCGCGCATGAAGTGGCCCATCACGTCCAGAACCTGACCGGCACGCTGGGACAGGTGAATGCCGAGCGCCAGCGCGCGCCCGACGCTCAGGCGAATGCCCTCTCGGTGCGGCTTGAATTGCAGGCCGATTGCTATGCGGGCGTCTGGGCCAACCGCGCCGCCACGGGCCTGCAGGTAACCGAGGCCGATATCCGCGAGGCGCTCGATACAGCCGCCGCCATCGGCGACGATACGCTGCAACGCTCGGCGGGGGGGCGCGTCGTGCCCGACAGCTTCACCCATGGCAGCGCGCAGCAACGGCAGACATGGTTCTTCACCGGTTACCGCTCGGGCGATCCGCGCCAATGCGACACGTTTTCCGCCGCCAATTTGTAGGAACATACCCGATGGCCGAGATCATCAACCTACGCACCCGGCGCAAACAGGCCGCGCGGGACACCGCGCGGACCAAGGCCGATGCCAGCGCCGCACAGCACGGGCTGAGCAAGGCGCAGAAAGAGCTGGCAAAGGCCCAAAGCGAGAAATCCGCGCGTGAACTGGACGGTCACAAACGTGACCCCGACCGGTCCTGAACCCGGCCGCCCCATCTTTGTTCTCTAAATATCCCGGGGGTGTGGGGGCTGGCCCCCACAATTGAACCTGTGCGGGGGCTGGCCCCCGAAACTAAACTTGTGCGGGGGCTGGCCGCCCTAGCGCGCCCGCCACGCGGCCCATGCCTCGGGCGTATCCAGATCCGTCACCGCGTGGCGCCCCGGCAGCGCCAGCAAAGCGGGCGGATGGGCCTTGAGCACCGAGCGCGCACCTTCGTCGCCGTGAAGATCCGCCAACGACCCCAGCAGGGTGGCAGGAAACACCACCGGATGCCCCGGTGTTCCATCCTCGGCAGTGGCGCGCAGCGGTGTCTTGCCGTCACAGGCGCGCGCGACGCGGGCGAAATCCTCGGCCGTGAGCTCGGGCATATCGGCCGGCACCACCATCAGCGTGCGGTTCCCGGCCCAGCGGGCTGCCGCCCGCAGCGAGGCGCTCATGCCGGTTAGAGCGTCAGGGACGCTCAGCCGATCCAATGTCAGACCTTCAAGCGCGGCTTCGCGCGCGGGGCGGTCCGGCGGCAGCGTCACCGCGACCCGGCCGCATTCCGCCGCCAGCAGCGCCAGGGCTTGCCGGCGAAGCAGCGGCATCCCGTCGACCGGCTCCAGCAACTTGTCGGCGCCGCGCATCCGCCGGGACGATCCGGCCGCCAGCAGGACGCAGGCCAGCGCCGCCATGCCGTTACCGCGTCCGGCAGGTGCCCGCCCATTGCGAGGCGCGCATCTGGCTGGCGAGCAGGATCAGGTTCGAGGAATGCACCGACACACCATTCGCGCCGATGCTGGTCAGGGTCGAGCGGCGCGCATCGTGGACGACCATCACGCCGTCTTCGGTGAAGGTCTGTTTCATCGGCGGCAGATCGCGCTCGCCCTCGTACCAGACCTCGTCGCCATCGGTTTCCATCACCAGCGTGAAGGACAGGATCTCGTCAGGCCCCGACACGCATTCGGCCGAGGACAGGTTGCATTCGGTGGTGTAGCTGCAATCGACGATGCGCAATTCCTCATTCGCCCCGGCGCAGGAGGCGAAGGCAATGGCGCAACAGGCAGCGAAAGGGCGCAGTGTCATCGGGGCGGAACCTCGGGGTCAGGAATGCTCTTGAGGCGAAGCTAGAGCGCGGCGCGTCCCTTGACCAGCGCCGCCGGATCCGGGCGGTGGGTTCCCGCCGGCCACGACGCGGCCGGACGATCCGGGCGCGCAGGGCGGGGGTGTCAATCGAGATCGTCGAGATCGCCGAGCGGATCCTCGTCACCGGGTTCGGCGCCAAGTTCGTCATCGAGCCCATGCGCGCCGCGTTCGCGATAGGGCGTGGTGCCGTATTGCGCGCGGTAGCATTTCGAGAAATGCGACGGCGAGGTAAAGCCGCAGGCCAGCGCCACGTTGATCACCGACAATTCGGTCTGCATCAGCAGGTTACGCGCACGCGCCAGACGTAATTCCATGTAATAGCGCTTGGGCGAACGGTTCAGATAGCGCCGGAATAGCCGCTCGAGCTGCCGCGTCGACATGCCGACTTCCTCGGCCAGATCGGCGGGCGAGACGGGTTCCTCGATCGATTGCTCCATCCGCTCGATCACCCGCGACAGACGCGGATGGCGCACGCCGATTCGCGTCGGGATCGACAGCCGCTGGATGTCGCGGTCGGTGCGGATCGTGGTGTAGATCAGCTGATCGGCCACCGAATTGGCCAGATCCTTGCCGTGATCGTCGGCGATCATCGTCAGCACCAGATCTATGGCCGCCGTGCCACCCGCCGCTGTCAGCCGGTTGCCGTCGATGACAAAGACCGATTTGGTCAGTTCGGTATCGGTGAATTCCTCAAGGAATCCGTCGCGGTTTTCCCAGTGGATGGTCGCGCGGCGGTTTTCCAGAAGCCCGGCCTCGGCCAGCGTATGGGCGCCGGTGCACAGCCCGCCGATCACCGCCCCCTTGCGTGCGACCTTGCGCAGCCAGTTGACCACCGGGGGCGTGGTATTGGTGCGCACATCGATCCCGCCGCAGACAATGACGATATCGTCGCGTCCGGTTTCGCAAAGCGGGCCGTCGACCATCACCCGCGCGCCGTTCGAGCAGCGCACCTCTTTGCCGTCGACGCTGACAAGGCTCCAGCGATAGAGCGACTGTCCGCTCATCCGGTTGGCGATGCGCAGGGGTTCAACCGCCGCCGCGAAGGACAGCATGGTGAACTGGTTAAGCAGCACGAAGACGAAATGCCGTTGCCGGGCGGGCGCCGATTGCGTGCGCTTTGCCGCCGGGGCGGTTACCGTGGCCGGGGACCGGACGGATTTGCCGGCCACGCCGGTACGGATGCCCGGCAATTTGCCGGAAACTGGGGCAGGGGGGCGTCCGGGGGCAGGAAAGTCGCTCATCTCGTTATCCGGGTCAAAGGGCCGGGTCGCGGAGCGAGGGCCAATTAGAACGAGTCCAACACGAAACCTGAGCTTTCGCAAGAACCCGTGAACGCGCGTTTTTGTGAGATGCGGGTTTGCAAGGGCAGCGGACGCAGTATAAGAGCCGATGCTACCGCTGACACGAGAAGTCCTTGGGGTTCTCGGGGCGTTGGCGTGCATCGACGGAGGACACGATGACCGAAGCCTGGAGCAAGTCGGCCTGGCGCGCCAAAGAGCGCATCCAGATGCCCGAATATCCCGACTCGGCCGCGCTGAACGCGGTCGAGGCACAGCTGGCGAACTTTCCCCCGCTGGTTTTTGCCGGCGAGGCGCGCGAATTGAAGCGCAAGCTGGGCGAGGCCGCTCAGGGCCGGGCGTTCCTGCTGCAGGGCGGCGATTGCGCCGAAAGCTTCTCGGAATTCAACGCCGATCTCATCCGCGACACGTTCAAGGTGCTGCTGCAGATGGCGGTCGTGCTGACCTATGGCGCGAAGGTGCCGGTGGTGAAGGTGGGCCGTATGGCGGGCCAATTCGCCAAGCCGCGCTCGGCGCCGACCGAGACGATGGGCGGGGTCGAACTGCCCAGCTACCGGGGCGACATCATAAACGGCTTCGATTTCACCGAAGCCGCGCGCCTGCCCGATCCGCAGCGTATGCTGCAGGCCTATACGCAGGCGGCAGCGTCGCTGAACCTGCTGCGCGCGTTCTCGAAGGGCGGTTTCGCCGATATCCATCGCGTGCATAGCTGGACGCTGGGCTTCACCAAGTCCGAGGATGCTGAGAAGTACAAGGCGCTGTCTGACAGGATCTCGGACGCGCTGGACTTCATGACCGCAGCAGGCGTGACCAAGGACACGATGGGCGCGATGTCGACGGTTGATTTCTTCACCTCGCACGAAGCGCTGCTTCTGGAATACGAAGAGGCTTTGTGCCGCATCGATTCCACCACCGGGCTGCCGGTGGCAGGGTCGGGCCACATGATCTGGATCGGCGACCGTACCCGTCAGCCGGACGGCGCGCATGTCGAATTCGCGCGCGGCGTTCAGAACCCGATCGGTCTGAAATGCGGTCCTTCGATGAAATCCGAAGATCTGAAGGTGCTGCTGGCCAAGCTGAACCCCGAGAACGAATTCGGGCGCCTGACGCTGATCGCGCGTTTCGGGGCCGGTAAATCGACCGAACATCTGCCGCGTCTGATCCGCACCGTCCGCGAAGAAGGCGCCAATGTGCTTTGGACCTGCGATCCGATGCACGGCAACACGATCAAGTCGGATTCGGGTTTCAAGACCCGTCCGTTCGAGCGTGTGCTGCAAGAGGTGCGCGACTTCTTCGCCGTGCACAAATCCGAGGGCACGATCCCCGGCGGCGTTCATTTCGAGATGACCGGCAAGGACGTGACCGAATGCACGGGCGGCCTGCGCGCGGTGACGGACGAGGATCTGTCGAGCCGCTATCACACGGCCTGCGACCCGCGTCTCAATGCCTCGCAATCGCTGGAGCTTGCCTTCCTCGTGGCCGAGGAACTGTCCGAGCGCCGCAAGGAAATGCAGCGCAAGGCGGTCTGATCCGGCTTTGGCGTTTAGAACAGAGTGGGCGGCGACCGGGATATGGTCGCCGCCCTTTTTCATTGCTCGACGGGTGCCTGAGGGATCAGCGGGATCTGGCGCGCTTGTCGCCGCGCGCTCAGACCCTGCCGCCCTGAATGACACGCAAGACCGGGCGGGCAGGGCGGCCCCCCGGCATCGGGCGGGCCGGGATGTGCGGCGCCCGCTCGACGGCGATGGCCGGGCCGGTGTCGCGTGCCGTCTGGGCCGGGGCCGTGAGACGGAAGCGGCGCGGGGCGCGTCCGGCGGGACCATGGGTTTCCAGCACGCCCAGAATGCGGGTGATCTGCCCCTTGGTATCGGTCAGCGGCAGCAGCACCAGCACCCCGTCCAGCGCGGGCTGGCGCAATCCCTGATCCGAGCGCAGCGGCAGCACCGCGCGGGCGCCCTTCGCCACTTGGTCCAGCGCCTCGCCCAGCTCGTCGCGGGCCTCGGCGGACAGGAACACGCTCAGCGGCATCCCGCGCGGGTCCATGCCCAACAGGTCGCCCAGTTGCTGCCCCGTCAGCCGCAGCCGCGCGACGCGGGGCGCGACCAGTTCGGCGACGAACATCACGTCAAGACAATGGGCCAGCGGTTTGGGATCGATCTCGGCCCGCTCGGGGCACAGCCGCGCGCCGCGCAGCGCGTTCCAATGGGCCTGAACATGCCGGGCGGCGGGGAAATCGGGCGACTCGCTGCGCCCGCCGCGCGGCAGGGCGATGACGGGGGCGCCGGACGGTGTCGCGCGTTCAGAACCCGTGCCGGAAAGAAAGTCTGACATGCTCTGCTCCTTGGTGCCGGGATATAGAGGGCCAGCGCCGGCCCCTCAGGGCGGCGGCGGTTCAAGGTTACCCAGGCGTTTACCTTTGATTGTGATTTCTTACTGATGCCTTAATCTAGCCGTAATTTCTGCGTGTGGGGGCGATTTCTAAAGATATGGTTAAGTCGATGACGGGCTACGCCTCGGCGAGCGAAGAAATTCAAGTCAATTCTGTCACTTACGGATGTCAGTGGGATCTTCGCGCGGTCAATGGGCGGGGGCTGGACCTGCGCTTTCGTCTGCCCGACTGGCTCGACGGGCTCGAGTCGAGCCTGCGGAAATTGCTCGGAATACGGCTGAAACGTGGCAACGTGACCTTGGCTCTCAAACTGGCGCGCGCCGATTCCGGCGCGGCCTTGCGGCTGAACCCGCAGGCTCTGGCGGCAGCGGTCGAGATGGTCATCGCCGCCGAAACGCAGGCCGAAACGCGCGGTTTGGGGCTGGCGCCGATGAATGCGGGTGATCTTCTGGCGCTGAAGGGTGTGGTCGATACCGGCCCTGACATCGCGCCCGAGCCCGAAGCACAGGCGGCACTGGTCGCCGCGTTGCTCGAGCGCGCCGCGCCACTCATCGACGCGTTCGAGGCCGCCCGCTCAAGCGAGGGCGCGGCGCTCGGCGCGGTCATCGCGGGGCAGGTGGACACGATCGACGCGTTGGCCACCGAGGCAAGGCGCGCGATCCCGGCGCGGCGCGCGGACCAGTCCGAGGCGCTGAAAGCCGCGCTGGCGCGGTTGGGCGACGCGGCGCCGGGTGTCGATGCGGGGCGGCTTGAACAGGAACTGGCGCTGATCGCGGTCAAGACCGACATCACAGAAGAGCTCGACCGGCTCGACGCGCATGTCGCCGCTGCGCGCGCGCTGCTGGCCGCCGACGGACCCATCGGGCGCAAGCTGGATTTCCTGATGCAGGAATTCAATCGCGAGGCCAATACCTTGTGCGCCAAGGCCCAGAGCGCCGAGCTGACGCGGATCGGACTTGACCTCAAGACCGTCATCGACCAGATGCGCGAGCAAGTGCAAAATCTGGAGTAGCCCATGGCCCCCAACCTGTCGCGCCGCGGTCTTCTGATCATCCTGTCCTCGCCCTCGGGCGCGGGGAAATCGACGCTGGCGCGGCGGCTGATGGCCTGGGACCCGTCGTTGAAATTCTCGGTCAGCGCCACGACCCGTGCCCCGCGTCCCGGCGAAAGCGAAGGGGTCGAGTATTTCTTCAAGTCGAAAGACGAATTCGCGGCCCTCGTGGCTTCGGGCGGCATGCTGGAACATGCTGAAGTGTTCGGCAATTTCTACGGCACGCCCAAGGGCCCGGTCGAAGCCGCCAGCGCCGAGGGGCGCGATACGCTGTTCGATATCGACTGGCAGGGCGGCCAACAGGTGCGCAACTCGTCTCTGGGTCGTGACGTGGTGTCGATCTTCATCCTGCCGCCCTCGATTGCCGATCTGGAAGCGCGCCTGCGCACCCGCGCGCAGGACAGCGACGCGGTGATCGCCGGACGCATGGCGAAAAGCCGCGACGAGATCAGCCATTGGGCGGAATACGATTACGTCGTGGTCAATCACGATCTCGATCAGGCCGAAGAAGAACTGCGCACGATCCTGTGCGCCGAGCGTATGCGCCGCGACCGCCAGCCGGGGCTGAACGACTTCGTCCGCGCGCTCAACACCGAATTCGAAACCCGCAGCAAAGGAGCCGTCTCATGATCTACGCGCTTGAAGACGTCACGCCCGAGATCGACGCCGATAGCTGGGTCGCGCCCGATGCCAATGTGATCGGCCGGGTGCGGATGGCGGCGGGGTCGTCGGTCTGGTTCACGGCCACGCTGCGTGGCGACAATGAATGGATCGAGATCGGCGCGGGGTCGAACGTGCAGGAAGGCTGCACGCTGCATACCGATATGGGCTATCCGCTGAGTATCGGGCGCGACTGCACGATCGGGCACAATGTCATCCTGCATGGCTGCACCATCGGGGATGAGACGCTGATCGGCATGGGCGCCACGATCCTGAACGGTGCGGTGATCGGTAAGAACTGCCTGATCGGCGCGGGCGCGCTGATCACCGAGGGCAAGCAGATCCCCGATGGCAGCCTTGTCATGGGCTCGCCGGGCAAGGTGGTGCGCGAGCTTGACGCGGCGGCGATCACCCGGCTGAAAGCCTCGGCCGCGGGTTATCAGGCGAATATGCGCCGCTTCCGCGACGGGCTGCGCGCGCTCTGACGGGTCAGCCGTCGATCCGCGCCGTCAGGTCGCGCAGCACCGCCAACCGGATCGCGCCCGCCAGCCCGGTATCGCCGCGCGCGGCATCGATCTCGGCTGCGCATTCGTTGATCCCCTGTCCGCGCCGCTTGGCATAGGCGCGGAAGGCGGCCCAGAATTCCGGTTCCAGCGAAACCGACGTGCGGTGGCCCTTCAAGGTGAGCGAGTGCTTCTGGGGGCGGCTCATGCGTCCTCAAGCAGCATCGGGAACCAGTCTTCGCGCAGCCTTTGACCCGGGCGCATCTCGTGGCCGGGGAAGGGGGGCGAGGTCCGGCCCGGCCGCTCGACATAGCGCGCATCGTCGCCCAGAAGCCGCAGCGAAAAGGCCCGGCGCCGCCGGTCCGTCGTGTTCCCCCGCGCGCCGTGCAGGGTGCGGAAATCGAACGCCACCGCATCGCCCGGCTCCATCTCCCATTCCAGCACCTGCATCCCCTCGGCATCGGGATCCGGGACGGGGCGATAGGCCTCGGGGTCGGGGTAAAACGCGGTTTCGGCCAGCCAACGTGTCGGCAGGACCGGCTTGTCCCACAGATGAGACCCCGCGACGCAGCGCAGGGTGGCGGTGGTGACCGGCTCCATCGGCGACCAGAAGCTGACGGTCTGCGCCCCGTCGACAAAGTAATAGGGCCCGTCCTGATGCCAGGGCGTCGGCTTGGCCGTGCCCGGCTCCTTGATCAGCACGTGATCGTGGAACAGCTGAACGCTGCGCGACTGCATCAGGGCAGCGGCAGTCCGGGCGACGGGCGAGTTGCGGATCACGTCCTCGAATTCGGGGATGCGCTGCCAGTTGCAGTAATCGTCGAAAAACCGCCCGCCTTCGCCGGGATTGAGGTTCTCGGCCGCGTAGGGGCCGGGCTCGGCGAGGTTGCGCTCGATCCCCCGCGAGATCGTGTCGACCCAGTCGGTCCACAGCCCCCGGATGACGATGGCGCCGTCGCGCTGGAAGGCGGCAATATCCTGCGGGGAAACGAGATCTGTCGGCATCGGGGGCTCCTGTCGGTCGCGCCGAGACTGCGACGGGGGCGGGGGTGAGTCAATCGGACGAATCACAGGCGGTGCGCGTCCGGGGGAGGCTCCGCTCCCCCGGGCCCCCTCGGGAGTATTTCGGGCAGAATGAAGGGGCGGGCGTCTGTCATGGGATAGCGGGGGGCGCTTTGGCGGGGCGGCGGGCATCGTTGGCGGGGTTTGATTCGGCGGGGCTGGTGGAGATCGGGCAGAGTTTCGATCGCGCGGATCGCCAGGAAAGAACCCTCGTATTCCAATCGCTTGCACCGTTCGCGCAGAGGGGTGGGG